>NZ_JBZYDN010000001.1:0-1128674 GCF_058933135.1 Halomicrobium sp. HArcel3
TGCACGCGCGCGCGTGCGACCCAGTCGAGTTCATCGAGGACCTCCACCACAAGAGCGCACGCCTCTCCGACGTCGCCTCGGAGATCGAGGACCGGTGGGAGCACTCTCCCCTCGGCGAACACGAGATCAACGTGACCAAACACGCCCAGACGGTCCTCGACCACGCGGAGGCCAAGATTCGGGACGCGGAGTGGGTCGTCGACCTCGCCGTGACCGACCGGCAACTCGCCGACCTGGAGGGGGCGCTTGAAGCGGCCGTGGCGAACGACGTCGTCGTCCGCGCGTCGGTGTACTCGGAAGCCGGGGAGTCGTCCATCCTCGACGGCCATCCGGTGACCGACGTCGTGACAGAGATCAGGGCCCGATCCATCAGCGGGCCGTTCCTCGCGGTGATGGACCGGACGGTGGCCTGTCTGGCCCCGACCGAGCGGATGCCGGACCCCTACGGCGTCGTCGTCAACGACGAACTCATCTCCTTCATCTTCCAGTGGTACTTCCAGACCTGTCTCTGGGCGGTGTGGGAGACCCACGACCAGCGCCGCCGGTATCCCGTCCGGTACGTCTCGCTCAAGGAGTTCGTCTGTGACGTCTACCCGGTCTGGTGGGAGGACGCGGTCATCTCCGTGACTGTGGAGGGAATCGACACGACCTCGGGCGAGCAACGGGTCGTTTCGGGCGTCATCACGGACGTTCTCTTCCCCGGCAAGGACCTGACGGGTACCGCCCCCGGCCTGATTCAGCTGGCGGGACAGGCGACGGTGGTCGTCCAGACGCCGGACCGGGTGTGCACGGTCGGTGGATGGGGCGCGCTCATCGAGGACGTCGAGGCACGTCGTATCACCATCGACGCGATCGAGTGGCCTGCCTGATCCGGTTAGCTCACTCGCCACTTCCGTTCTCGACGCACCGCGCCTGACCGCGAGCGGCGCCCACGTGCGACGCCGGTTACCTGCGAATTGCGTGTCAGGTAGACACTTTTACGCGAGTTAAAATGATGGTGGAACTGACAGTGTGCCCACTTTCGTCCACGATATGGCTGGAATTCGAACTCTCGAAGTCATATATGAATAATTACCTGTGGGGAAAACAATAGTAAATTACCAGATTGCTTATACTAGGTGTGAAAAACACAATACTGCTAAGAACGGCGGTTAGAGCGTTTTTAGGACGTTTTTAATATTCTAAAATAATTAACCCATCAGTATAGGAAAGTATTTTATATGGTCCTGTATATAGTATGGCAATACGCACCGTCGGGTGCGTGTAGAAGGGGTCACAATGACAGACCGAGAGACTCCCCCGAAAGGGGATAGAGAGGCATCGCTGTCCGACCAATCGAAGCCCGGAGGGAGCACCCTCAGGCGGGACTTCCTCAAGAGCAGCGCCGTGGCCGGCGCGCTCGCGCTCGGGGCGGGGTCGTTCGCCACCGGTGGCGCGTCCGCTGGTATTCCGACGCCGCGGCTCCATCGAGACGGGAACCTGATCAAGGATCCGGAGGGCAACACCGTCACGCTGCGCGGGGTCAACATCGCCGACCCGAAGCGCATCAACGTCACCTCGCAGGCGCGCGGGATGACCGCGACGCAGGTGATAGACATGCTCACCGACGAGAGCAACGGCTGGTACAACCGGGCGATCCGCGTCCCGGTACAGCCCGTCGACATCGGTGAGTACGAGCCCGGTTCCGGCCCGCCGGTACCGGCGTTCGACGAGACTCAGCTGGAGAGCTACCTCACGAATCACCTCGACGAGGTCGTCCAGCACTGTGCGGACCGTGGCGTCTACTGTATCATCGACTACCACCGCCACCGGGACGTCCAGTGGGCCGAGGGCCAGGACGGGCCGGTCAACACCGAGCTCCAGGACGAGGTCGACATGTTCTGGGACATCGTCGCGCCGCGGTACGCCGACCAGTCCCACGTCCTCTACGAGGTGTACAACGAGCCCACCGAGCCCGGGATGTGGGAGGACCCGACGACGACGCAGTGGGTCGCCGACATCTGGCAGCTCTGGCTCGAGATGGCTCAGCCGTGGGTCGACACCATCCGCTCGCACGCGGACAACCTGATCCTGATGGGGTCGCCCAGCTGGTCACAGAGCCCGGAAGGCGCCCTCGTCGAGGAGTTCGACGGCGAGGACATCGCCTACACCTTCCACATCTATCCGGGGCACAACTCCAGTCAGAACAACGACTGGGAAGACGCCTCGAACAACGGCGAGGGCGTCGCCGGCGTCTACGAGCAGGCACCCCTGTTCGTCACCGAGTTCGGCTGGGAAGAGAACGCCGGCGAGTACATCGGCGGGACCGACTCCGGCTACGGCGAGGCTATCCTCGACTGGATGGAATCCAGCGAGGCGATCCACTGGACCGCCTGGTGCGCCGACCCGGTCTGGCGCCCAGTGATGTTCAGCCGGCCGTTCGCCGACAACGCGAACGACTCGGTCGGCGATCCGTACAACGGGGCCGTCCCCGAGGCCTGCGCCGACCTGCCCTGTGAGTGGGAGCTCACGACCGGCGATGGCGGCATGGGTGACAACGTGAAGAACGCCCTCGAGCAGTACCGCAACGACGGGCTTCCGGGCGACGTCACCGTGACGTCCACCCCGGACACGGATACACCTGAGACGGACACGCCGGAAACCGATACGCCGGAGACGGACACGCCGGACACCGACACGCCAGATACCGATACGCCCGATACAGACACGCCGGACACGGATACGCCGGAGACGGACACGCCAGATACCGATACGCCGGTGTCGGGCGACCTGATCGCGTCGATCGATCCGGGGACGATGTCGGCGTCGACCGGCGACCTCGTCCAGTTCTGGATCACCGACGAGACGGGCAACAGCACCTGGATCACCGACCTCCAGTGGGAGCTGGGCAACGGGTCGACGGGCAGGGGCTGGTACACCGACGAACGCTACCAGTCCGCGGGCACCTACACGGTCACTCTCACCGCCACCGACAACGAGGGCAACACGAGCACCGATTCGGTGGAGGTCACCATCTCCTGACCGGATCGGCACGATTCGACTCGCATAGCGACGCAACTGACCGACTACCAACGACAACACAATGTCAAAGCAAAACGCGAACGACGGCGGCGAATCGAACGGACGACGTATCGACAGCGTCTCGCGACGCGACGTACTCAAGGCCACGGGGGCGACGGCGCTCACGGCCGGCCTGGCGAGCAACCTCGTCGGGTCGGCCGCTGCGGTCGGCATCCCGACGCCGCGACTACAGCGCGACGGCAACCAGCTCGTCGATCCGAGCGGGAACCAGGTCATCCTCCGCGGCGTGAACATCGCCGACCCGGCCCGCGTCACTCGCAGCTGGCGGAGCAAGGACTCGATGGCCATCTTCGAGAAGGCGACCAACACCGACGAGTCCAACGACGGCGGCTGGCACAGCCACATCATCCGCGTGCCGACCCAGCCCCAGGACATCGCCGACGGCGGCTCCGGTAGCGTCGGGGACATGCCCCACGGCGACGACTGGGGCCCGCTCCTCCCCGGACAGTTCGACGAGTCCCATCTGGAGACGTACTTCTCCTCGTACGTCGACCCGCTCGTCGACGCCGCCGAGGAGAACGGCACGTATATCATGATCGACTATCACCGGCACTTCCCCATCTTCCACCAGCCACAGCACGAGGAAGACCTCGGTGACTATCAGTGCGGGAACGAGAGCTTCCCGAACGACATCGGTTTCTGTGGCGAACGGGGCGTCCTCTGGCACGGCGAGGACCAGGCCGACCAGCTCGACGGCTACACCGAGGAGTACGCCGCCGAACTCAACCAGGAGCTCGAGCTGTACTGGAACTTCGTCGCGCCCCGCTACGCCGACCGGGAGCACGTCATCTACGACATCTTCAACGAGCCGACGGGCCCGTACGCCGGCGACTGGGGCTCGCCGACCTCGCTTCCGAACACCGGCGAAGAGGGATCGGAGAACCCCTCCTACGACGACTCCGCGAACCAGCAGTACTGGGACATGTGGGTCGACCGAGCGCAGCCGTGGGTCGACATCGTCGAAGAGAACGCGCCCGCGAGCGTCAAGACCATCGGTTCCCCGCGGTGGAGCCAGCTGACCTACTGGGCACCGACCAACGAGTTCGACGGGGACAACATCTGTTACACGGGCCACGTCTACACCCACGAGGGCATGCGCCCGCTGTCGGACTCCTTCGGCACGGCGGCCGAAGAGGTTCCCGTGTTCTTCAGCGAGTTCGGCTGGGCCGAAGGCGGCGGCAAGGACGGATTCAACTTCCTCGAAGGGACGGCCGACGAGTACGCCGACGACTTCGAGAGCTTCCTCGACGAGTATCCGGTCCACCCCATCTGCTGGAACTTCGACCACACGTGGGAACCCGCGTTCTTCCAGCACGAGTCGAGCCAGGACGGTTCCTGGGAGATCCACCCGTACCAGGACCGTCCCGGCCAGTGGTGGCAGGAGTACCTCGCGGCCAACGCGGAGAACGACATCCCCGGCGAGAGCGACGACGACACGACGACGGAGCCGCCGACGACGACAACGACGACGTCGACGCCGGAGACGGACACGCCGGACACCGACACGCCGGACACCGACACGCCGGAGACGGACACGCCGGACACCGACACGCCGGACAGCGGCGACCTGGTCGCCTCCATCCGGCCCAGCACGACGTCGGCGTCGACCGGCGACCTGGTCCAGTTCTGGATCACCGACGAGACCGGCAACAGCACCTGGATCACCGACCTCCAGTGGGAGCTGGGCGACGGGTCGACGGACAGTGGCTGGTACGCGGACAACCGGTACAGTTCCAGCGGCAGCTACACCGTCACCCTGACCGCGACGAACAACGAGGGGACTTCGAGCACGACCTCGGTGGAAGTCTCGATCTCCTGACGACCGACGCGATAGCAGTGACGACGCCGCGCCACGTGACGCGCGGGCCGTTCGGCCCAGGCAGGGGGACTCGGTCCCGACCACACCGGTCGGACCCGAGCGCTGGTGGCCGAACCGACGCGGCGGCCGACCGCCCCGTCCGGCGGTCGCCCGCCCCGGGGTAGCGAACGCCGGTTCGCCGGTTCCGGGGCGACCGACTCGCCGCCGTTCGATGGCGGCGCACGCCGGGCCCCGGTCACCGGAACGAATCACGCGACCGACCACGTCACTCCCGGCTATCGTCGGGCACGTTACGGGGGTAACTGCCGCCCGACGGCCACCGGGGCTGGCCGACGCAGACACGAGACGACGATGACAGAAAACGACGCGACCGGACCGAGATCCGACGCGAGTGGACCGACGAGCGGACACAGATCGCACGGCGAGCAGCGGGACGGGAGCGCCGGCGAACCCGATACCACGAGCAGGCGGGCGTTCCTGCAGGCCGTCGACACCGGAGCCCTCGTCGGGAGCGCCGCTCCGTCCGCGGACCGGGCGCACGCCGACGACTTCCTGACTGTCTGCGAGACGCTCGATTCCGATTTCGTGTGCCCGCGGGCTTGCTGCTCGGACGAGGCCAGTCACTGTCGCCAGCCGAACCCGGACGTCTACGACGAGGTGGGGTTCCAGCACGCACGAAATCGACGGGATACGACTCGAATTGCCACACGATTGCTCGACGCACCCGCGACGACGCCCCGGTGGTCGGGGCCGACCAGGCGGGCGACGCGAACGAACATTACATGACACGACGGACAGACAGCACCGACGAATGGGGCGAGGGACCGAGTAGCGACGCCGACTATGGCGGAACGAACGAGCGAGACGAGACCGGGGGAACCCAGCATCGACGCGACTTCCTGAAGGCGGGGGCGACGGTCGGCGCGGGCGCGTTCGCGCTCGGACTGGGCGAACAGGCGTCCGCGGCCACCGAAACCGACCCGTCGGACCTCGACATCTACCTGCTGTTCGGCCAGTCGAACATGGAGGGGGCGGGTCCGATCGAGGAGCAGGACCGGGAGACGCATCCGCGGATACACGTCCTCGCGGACCTCGACTGTTCGAACCTCGGGCGCGAGTACGGCGAGTGGTACCTGGCCGAACCACCGCTCAATCGATGTAACGCGGGGATCGGCCCCGGGGATTACTTTGCGAAGACCGTGATTCAGGAGATGTCGGAGGACAGGGGTATCGGCCTCGTCCCCGCGGCCGTCGGGGGCGCCGACATCGCGCTCTTCCAGAAGGGCGCGCCCATCGGCCGGAACGACCGCAACATTCCGTCGCAGTTCGACGGCGGCTACCAGTGGCTGCTGGACCTGGCCCAGAAGGCCCAGCAGGTGGGGACGATCAGGGGCATCCTGTTCCACCAGGGTGAGACAGACACCAACGACCAGGAGTGGACGTCGGACGTGGCCGGTATCGTCGAGAACCTCCGTTCCGATCTGGGTATCGGCAACGTCCCGTTCCTCGCCGGCGAGATGCTCTACGACTCGCAAGGCGGGTGCTGTGGCTCGCACAACACCGAGGTCAACGAACTTCCGGACGTGATCCCGAACGCCCACGTCGTCTCGGCCCAGGGACTGGCGGGCCAGGATTACGCCCACTTCACGACGGAGGCCTACCGGGAGTTCGGCCGGCGCTACGCCGACGAGATGCTGGAACACGTCGACGTCGGCGGGACCGGCGGCACTGGTGGCACCGGCGGCGATTCGGGCGGTGACGGCGGTGGAGACTCGGGCGGTGACTCTGGCGGAGACAGTGGCGGCGGCTCCGGCACCCAGCAGCCGTACGACGGCTCGCCCCACGCCGTTCCCGGCACCATCCAGGCCGAGGAGTACGACGAGGGCGGCTCCGGCGTCGCTTACAGCGACAACACCGCCGAGAACGAGGGCGGTGCGATGCGGACCGACGAGGCAGTCGACATCACCTCCAACAGCGCCGGGTCGGGCTACGGCATCGGCTACATCGAGTCCGGCGAGTGGGTCGAGTACACCGTCGACGTCCAGCAATCGGGCGAGTACACACTCGAAGCGCTCGTCGCCTCCGATTCCGGTGGTGGATCCTTCCACCTCGAGGTGAACGGCCAGGACGTCAGCGGGACCGTGGACGTTCCCGCCACCGGTGGCTGGGATTCCTGGGAGACCGTCTCCACCGCCGGCGTCTCCCTCGACGCCGGACAGCAGGTCGTCCGCGTCGCCATGGACGAGAGCTGGTGGGACCTCAACAACGTCTCCCTCTCGCTCGACAGCGGCAGCGGCTCCACTGGCGGCAGCGACGGTGGCAGTTCCAGCGGCGATTCGGGCGGAAGCGGCGGCGGTTCGGGCGGTAGCTCCGGTGGATCCGGCGGTAGCACCGGCGGCGGAACCGGCGACCTGATCGCCGAGATGGACCCGAGCACGACCACTGCGAGCGTCGGCGAGCGCGTCACCTTCGGCGTCACCGACACGACCGATTCGAGCACCTGGATCGACTCGCTGTCGTTCGACTTCGGCGACGGCGCTTCGGCTACCGGCTGGTGGGCCGAACACGCCTACGACTCGGCGGGGAGCTACACCGTCGCACTGACCGCGACCAACAACGAGGGCAGTTCGACGACCCACGAGGTGACGATCACGGTGTCGTGAACCGAGCTACCGCTCGCCTGGACGGCTCCCGGTCTCCCGGACCGGACGCCGTGGCTCGGCGGGTGATTCGAACGAGAACCGACGACCTATCCCACGCTCGACCGTCGTGGGACGAACCGCCGCTCTGCGGCACGTTCCCGACGGTGACGGCTGGGATCGCGAGATAAACGCACGCAGCTGATTCACACCAATGACACGAGACACGACCGACGAAGGAATCGACGAACGACTGACCGACCCGGCCGACGAACGACCGGCCGACGGCGACGGCCGGGCTCCGCTGGCGAATCCCTCACGGCGGGACGTCCTGAAGGCGAGCGCCGCGGTCGGCGCCGCCGGCCTCGGACTCGGCCTGGGCAACTCCGCCACGGCGGCGACGGCCGAGGAGATCTGCGACTCGGAGTACGGCCAGATCGACGTCGGCGGCGGGTACAGCGTGATGGACAACCAGTGGAGCATGTCGAACGTGCCCCAGTGCGTCTGGCTGAACGACGACGGGAGCTACGGCTACGACTTCGACGCCTCGAACGCCAGCGGCGGCCCCAACTACCCGGAAGTGTTCATCGGAACGCGCCCGTGGGGCGAGGACACCGGCGTCGCCGAGTTCCCCATCCAGCGCCGCGACGTCGACCAGCTTGAGATGGCGATCGACGCCGACTACAGCCAGTCCGGCGGCGAGTGGAACTGGGCAGAGGAGTGGTGGCTGATGGAACAGCCGCCGGGCCAGGAGACCGGGACCCACGTCTACGAGATCATGTTGCTGCTGGACTGGAACGACCAGCACAACCACGGCGGGATGGAGAACGAGGCCGCCTGGACCGACCAGTACGGCAACACGATCGACCACTGGACCACCTACGACGGCGGCGGTACGGACGCGACGTTCCCCATCTTCCGCGTCCAGGGCGGGTACGACGGCAGTCGGATCGACATGACCGAGATCATAGACTACGTCAGCGCCGAATTTGGCGCCTCCGGGGACCTCTGGCTCTCCGGCATCGAACTCGGCAACGAGTACTGGGAGGGCGCCGTCGGCGAGACGACGTACAACGCCTTCGAAGTCACCATCAACGGCTCGACGTACACCAGCGGGAGCGGTAGTATCGAAACGCCGGAGACGGACACCCCGGAGACGGATACGCCGGAGACGGACACACCAGAGACCGATACGCCAGAGACGGACACGCCGGAAACCGATACGCCAGAGACGGACACGCCGGACACCGACACGCCGGAGTCAGGCGATCTGGTCGCGTCTATCCGTCCCAGCACGACGTCGGCGTCGACCGGCGAGATGGTGCAGTTCTGGATCACCGACGAGACGGACGGTGGCACCTGGATCACCGACCTCCAGTGGGAGCTGGGCGACGGCTCGACGGACAGCGGCTGGTACGCCGATGCCCGGTACGACTCGTCGGGAAGCTACACCGTCTCGCTGACCGCGACCGACAACGAGGGCAACACGAGCACCGACGAGGTGACCGTCCAGATATCTTGACCGAACTGCCGCGCTCGCGACCGACGAGCGGCGACTCGAATCGAGACGCAACCGACGGCACGGCGGCCTGCCAACGATGACAACTGACGAGACACCACACGACGCGGCGGGGGGAACAGAGGACGACCAGACGCGAGCGATGGAGCAGACGGGTGAGGGGGGAACCACCAGGCGGACCGCGCTGAAGACCATCGGCGCGTCCGTCGGTGGGCTGGCGCTGACGGGCAGCGTCGACACCGCGGCCGCGGTTCCGACCCCGCGGCTCCACACCGACGGGAAGTGGATACGGGACCCGAACGGGAACGAGGTCCAGCTCCGCGGCATGGCGCCGGCCGACCCGGCGTTCTACCGGCGGACCCACTCGAAGAGCTTCGAGGAGGTGCTTCGGTGGGCGACCGACGAGTCTCGCGGGTGGCACCCGAACGTCGTCCGCCTGCCGTTCACCCAGGACAACGTCGACTACTACGGCATCGACACGCTGGTCGAGGAGTTCGTCCGGCCGTCGGTCGACCTGCTGGCCTCGCGGGACGTGTACGCCCTGGTCGACTTCCACCTCATCAGGCCCTACACCCAGGAGGCGACCGAGACGTACAACTCCGAGAACGAGGACACGCTCGACCCCATCGACGACGTGATGCGGACCTTCTGGAACGCGGTCGCCCCGGAGTTCGCCGACGACGAACACGTCATCTACGAGCTGTTCAACGAGCCGACCCGGCCGGGGATGTACGGCGACGACGCGGGCGCCTGGCAGACCTGGCGCGACGCCGCCCAGCCGTGGGTCGACCTCGTCCGCGAGCACGCGCCGGAGACGCCGATAATCATCGGTTCGCCCCGGTGGACGTCGCTGACGCACATGGCACCGGAGTACCCCTTCGAAGGTGACAACCTGATCTACGCGGCCCACATCTATCCGGACAACGGCGCACCCTCCGAGTTCGACCAGTACTACGGCGAACCCGCCAACGACGTCCCGGTCGTCGTCACGGAGTTCGGCTGGGACCCCGCCGGGGGGAACATCGACCAGGGGACCAACTCGGAGTGGGGCCAGCCCTTCCGCGAGTGGGCCGAGGGCTACGAGAACATGGGGTGGATCTCGTGGTGTTTCGACGACAGCTGGGCGCCGACGTTCTTCGACTCGCCGGGCGAGGGCGCGAACGAGCCCTGGACGCTCAAGGACGGCGACGAGCAGATGGGCGGCTTCATCAAGACCTGGCTGGCGGAGACCCAGGACGACAGTATCCCGGAGAATACGATCGACGATACCATCGCGCCGCCCACTCCCTCGAACCTCACCGTCACCCGGACCTCGGAGATCAGCGTCGAGGTGTCCTGGGACGCCGTGACCGACGAGGGCGAGGCCGGCCTCTCCCACTACGTCCTCTCCGTCGACGGCGAACCGAACCAGGAGGCCCTTCCCGACACCACGTCGGCGTCGGTCACCGACCTCGACCCGGCGACGACCTACGAGATAGCCGTCAGGGCCGTGGACGACGCCGGCAACGAGTCCGGCCCGGCGACGGTCATCGCCGAGACCATCGCGACCGACGCCGAGCAGTCCGCGTTCAACGGTCCGCACACCATCCCGGGCCGCATCCAGGCCGAGGACTTCGACGAGGGCGGCCAGGGCATCTCCTACTACGACACCACCTCGTCGAACCAGGCCGACGGCTCCTACCGCGACGCTTCAGTCGACATCGGGACGTCGGCCGAGTCCGGCTACAACGTCGGCTACATCGACTCCGGCGAGTGGCTGGAGTACACCGTCCAGGTCGACTCGGGCGACGGGCTGGTCACTCACGTCAACGCCGCGGCCGGTGAGGGCGGCGGCGGCACCCTCCGGATCGACGTGGACAGCGAGACCGTCGCCACCCAGGACGTCTGGCAGACCGGCGACTGGACGAACTGGGAGGAGATCCGGGTCGGGAGCCTGGACCTCCCCGAGGGCGAGCACCTCGTCCGGATAACCGCAGAGTCCGGTGCCTGGAACTTCGACTGGATCGAGTTCGGCGATGGCGAGGGTGGCACGGGGACTGAAACGGAGACTGAGACTGAAACGGAGACGGAGACGGAGACAGAAACTGAGACCGAGACGGAAACGGAAACTGAGACCGAGACCGAGACGGAAACGGAAACTGACACTGAGACAGAGACGGAGACCGATGACCCGTCCGGAGGGACGCTGGTAGTCAACGACTACGACGGCAGTCCGTCGTGGTCGTCCGGCTGGAACGACCTCGGTCAGTGGTGTGGGGCCGGGTCCTTCGAGAACGGTGGCGGCGAGGTCGAAGACGGCGCACTGGTTCTGGAGTACGACAACGGCGGCTGGTTCCAGGAGCAGATCAATCGGGACGTGAGCGAGTACTCCTCGCTGGTCTTCTCGGTCAGCGGCGCCAGCGGTGGCGAGGAATCGGAGGTGGTGTTCAGCATGGGCGGGGCCCGCGGCCTGCTCGCCGACGTCACCGACGATTCGATCGGAACGACCACTGCCGACGTGGCGGTCGACCTCGATTCGGCTGGGGTCGACACGTCCTCGTCGAGCCTGGCCCTCCGCCTGAGCTTCTGGCAGGGCGGCGCCAGTACGCTCGAAATCGACGAGATCCGACTCGAATAGTGGAACAAACGACAGACGTTCGAGACAATTCAATGACGAACGACGATACACGCGACGACGGGGAACCGACGGACGAACAGACGGGGATCGAAACGGCGAACGGGCCGACCGATATCGACGGCGCAGACGAACCGACGGCGGCCGAAGTCACGGCGGAGGCAGACGGCGTCCTGGACTCGATCGACCGTCGGGATTACATGAAGGCGGTCGGCGCAGCGGCGGCCGCCAGCGCCATCGGCGGCGCGGCGTCCTCGCCCGCGACGGCGGAGACCGCCGACACCTCGATCAGCGTCGACGAGCGGATCCAGGAACACCGCACCGGAGACCTGGAGATCACGGTCCAGAACGCCGACGGGTCGACGGTCTCCAGCGCCGACGTGACGGTCGAACAGCAGTCCCACGAGTTCGACTTCGGGACGGCCGTCAACGCCAACACCCTGATCAACAGCTCCAGCGAGGGGGACAACTACCGGGAGTACATCCCGGAGCTGTTCAACACGGCGGTGATGGAGAACCGGCACAAGTGGGACTTCTGGGAGAACGAACAGCAGCTGGCCGACGAGGCGACCCAGTGGATCCTCGACCAGGGGCTGGACATGCGCGGGCACGTCTGCCTCTGGGGCCGTGAGGACGTCGCTGCCATTCCCTCCGACATCCAGACGGCCATCGACAACGAAGACGCCGAGACGATCCGCACCCGGACGATGGACCACATCGAGGAGATCATCACCCACTACGGCGACGACCTGACCGAGTGGGAAGTCGTCAACGAGGTGATGCACGTCTACCAGATGCAACTCGGCGTCTATGGCGACCAGATCGACACCGAGGAGCCCTGGACCGGCGAGGTCGTCCCGTGGACCTCGGACCTCCTGGCCGACTGGTACAGCCAGGCGGCGGACGTCATCGAGCAGAACGGCTACGACCTGGACATCGCGGTCAACGACTTCAACCAGTTCGCCTACGGCTACACCGACGACCGGTACGTCTCCCAGATCCAGCACCTGAACGACAACGCAACGGACATCGACATCGTCGGACTGCAGGCCCACGTCGCCGCTCGCCAGGGCGAGTACAACTCCAACGACGACCCGGACGGCCGCATCTCGGCCAGCCAGGTCGTCCAGGAGATGAACAAGTGGGCAGACCTCGGTGCCCGCCTGAAGATCACGGAGTTCGACACGTACAACGGCGACGACTGGAACAGCGACCAGGAACGCGCCGACATGCTGGAGAACTACCTCCGTGGCGCGTTCTCCCATCCGGGCTGTGACGCGTTCATCATGTGGGGCTTCTGGGACGGGCGCCACTGGGAGAACGAGGCGCCGCTGTTCTACGACGACTGGTCGGAGAAGCCGGCCTACGACGTCTGGACCGGCCTCGTCTTCGACGAGTGGTGGACCGACGAGTCCGGCACGACGGACGGGTCGGGAAGCTACTCGACGAGCGCCTTCCTCGGCGAACACGAGGTCACCGTCAGCACCGACAGCGACTCGGCGACGACGACAGTCTCGGTCACCGACACCGGCACGACGTCGGTCACCATCGACGTCGAGGGTGATGGCACAGGTACCGAGACGGAGACTGATACGGAGACGGACACGGAGACTGATACGGAGACGGACACGGAGACTGACACCGAGACGGAGACGGAGACAGATACCGAGACGGAGACGGAGACAGATACCGAG
Organism: Halomicrobium sp. HArcel3; assembly: GCF_058933135.1. NCBI lineage: Archaea > Methanobacteriati > Methanobacteriota > Halobacteria > Halobacteriales > Haloarculaceae > Halomicrobium > Halomicrobium sp. HArcel3. Next base: position 13,367 of record NZ_JBZYDN010000001.1, read on the forward strand.
ACGGAAACGGATACCGAGACGCCGACCTCCGGTGACCTGATCGCCTCCATCGACCCCGGGGCGACGTCCGGGTCGACCGGCGACCTGATGCAGTTCTGGATCACCGACGAGACCGGCAACAGCACCTGGATCACCGACCTCCAGTGGGAGCTTGGCAACGGGTCGACCGGGAGGGGCTGGTACACCGACGAGCGCTACCAGTCCGCTGGCACGTACACGGTCACCCTCACCGCCACCGACAACGAGGGCAACACGAGCACCGACGAGGTGAGCGTCCAGATATCGTGATCTGAACGGGACGGCTCCGTCGGCGGCGACGACGCTACAGGCGCAGTCGGCTGCCGTCGACGGACACCGACGGCCGCCAAGCCGCTCGTTCACGAGGGGCCTGCGGTGGCGAGACGACGGGCGACACCGAGAACCGGCGAACGACTGCTCGACGACGCGGAATTCAGACAAATGACACGACCGACGGACGACGCCGACGGCACGGGGGAACAGGACGACGGAACGAGCGCGGATAGCGACACCAGCCCGCGGAGAGACGAGCGAAGTGAGCTCACAGATTCCATCAGCGGCGGCTCCCGGCGCGACTTCCTGAAGGCGACCGCCGGAGCCAGCGCCGTCGCCGCGGGCATCGGCTTCGGCGTCAGCGGTTCCGCGTCGGCGGGTATCCCGACGCCGTGGCTCGAACGGGACGGGAACCTCATCAGGGATCCCAGCGGCAACGAGGTGATCCTCCGCGGGGTGAACATCCCCGACCTGAAACGGCTGAACTCGGACAACTACTACTCCTACAGCGTCGACGAGTACATCACCTGGGCGACGAACGGCAACTCGCCGCCGGGGACGGAAGAGGAGAACGGCTGGTACTCGCGGGTGATCCGTCTGCCGTGCCAGCCGGTCGACATCGGCGGGCACGACCCCGGCGCGGCTCCGCCGGCGCCCGGCTTCGACCAGAGCCAGCTCGACAGCTACCTGGAGAATCACCTGCGGCCGGCCGTGGAGAAGTGCGCCGAGCAGGGCGTCTACGCCATCGTCGATTACCACCGCCACCGCGGCGAGCACGACGAGACGCTCCACTACACCAGCGACGAAATCGACGAGGAGATCCGGATGTTCTGGGAGACGATCGCGCCCGAGTTCGCCGAGGAATCCCACGTCCTCTACGAACTGTACAACGAACCGACGGCGCCGTACGCCGACGAGACCGACCCGACGTCGGACTCTCAGGCCGCACAGGAGACCTGGACCACCTGGAAGGAGACGGCCCAGCCGTGGGTCGATCTGATCCGCGAGTACGCGCCGCGGAACCTGATCCTCATCGGCTCGCCACGCTGGAGCCAGTGGACGGCCCAGGCGCCAAACGACGAGTTCGAGGGCGACAACCTGGCTTACACCGGCCACGTCTATGGGCAGGAGAACATGCGGCCCCTGTCGGCGTCCTTCGGCGAACCCGGGGAGGAAGTGCCGGTGTTCATGACCGAGTGGGGGTACAAGAACGGCCGCGCGCCGTACCTCTCGGGGACGACCGACGAACAGGGCCAGCAGTTCCAGGAGCTGTTCGACAACTACCCGCTCCACCCGGTGCCGTGGATCTTCGACTTCCGGTGGACGCCCCAGTTCTTCAACCGGGAGTCCCGGGACGATTTCGAACTGCTCCGGAACAACGACACCCACGGCGGCATCGTCAAGGACATCCTCTACGAGAACCGGAACTCGGACCTGCCGAGCGGCGGCGGCGGTTCGACCACGACGACGGACACGCCGACGACGACCACAGTGCAGCCGACCACCCCGCCGCCGACGACCACGACCGAACCGCCGACGACCACGACCGAACCGCCGACGACCACGACCGAACCGCCGACGACCACGACCGAACCGCCGACGACCACGACCGAACCGCCGACGACCACGACCGAACCACCGACGACGACCACGACGGAGCCACAGACGCCGGACGGCACCGCGCTCCTCGTCAACGACTACGACGGGGACCCGGCGTGGTCAGGCGAGAACGACCTGGGTAACTGGAACGGTGCGGGGTCGTTCGCGAACGACGACGGCGAAGTGGTCGACGGGGAACTCGTCCTGGAGTACGACGGCGGCGGCTGGTTCGTCGAGCAGGTCAACCGGGACGTCTCGAACTACGACCAGCTGGTGTTCAGCGTCCGCGGTGCCAGCGGCGGCGAGGGGAGCGACTTCGTCCTCGACGTCGGCGGCGCGCGCGCCCAGTTCAGCAGCGTCGCCGGGTCGGCCATCACGACGAGTACCGTCGACGTCGCCGTCGACATGGAAGCCGCAGGGATTGACCGCTCGTCGCCCGGTGAGCTCCGATTCGATTTCTGGGGAGGTGAGAACGGGACGAGCACGCTCTACGTCGACGAGGTGCGTTTCGAGTAAGTCGACTCACCCGCGCTTCGCCCGCTGTCAGCCCGCCCGCCGCAGGCCGGCTCGGCCTAGCGGCACGCTTACTAGATTATAAAATTTATTTACTAGTCCGTTAAATTTATTTTGCCAGAGGGGTTATTGTCACGTGCAATGGTAAAAAGACGAACCATACTCAAAAGCAGCATCGCGTTCGGGAGCCTCGGGTTCGCGGCGACGGCACTCGGTCAGGAGTCCTCGCTCGTGGTCCACTCCTTCGACGGCGGCAGTTATCCGGGGTCGAACGACCTCGGTAACTGGGCCGACGCGGGCAGCTTCGCCAACGGCGACGGCGCCGGCGAGGTAGCAGACGGCGCGCTCCGACTCGAATACGACAACGCCGGCTGGTTCGGGAGCAACGTCCAGCAGTCGGTGGCCGACGCGTCGACGCTGAACCTCGTCGTCCGTGGGGACAGCGGCGGCGAGGAGAGCCACTTCCAGCTCAGCGTCGGCGGCGCCTCCGACCTCCTGTCGAACCTCACCGACGACACCATCGGGACGGAGTGGTCGACGGTGTCCGTCGATCTCTCGGCGGTCGGCGCCGACCCCGACAGCCCACAGGCCGTCCGGTTCAACTTCTGGCAGGGCGCCTCGGGAGCCATCGAGATCGACACCATCGCGTTCACGTCCGGCTCGGAGCCCCCGACGGATACGCCGACGACCACGACGCCTCCGACGGACACGCCGGACACGGAGACGCCCGACACGGAGACACCGGACACGGAGACGCCGGACGACGAGACCGAGACTCCCGACGACGGAGAGCCCACGTGGGACGTCCCGTTCCCGGACCGACCGCCGGAGCCGGACACGCTCCCGTCGGACATCACGGGCAGTACGACGGTCGCCGAACTGTACGAGCACTTCGACGACCCGTACTACGTCCCGCGTGACTTCCTGGACTACCTGCCCGGCGAGACGTCCTCAACCGGGCAGACCTGGACGGACTCCGAGAAGGCCGACGAGTTCAACTACGACGTCGCGGCCGTCCAGGACAACGTCCAGGACGGGTCGCTGACCCTCGACCAGCTGGGGACCCAGGCGCTGCCGTACGTCCAGCAGCTCGCGGACAACGACTTCCCCGCGCACGCCACGGTGAAGCTCCTCCCACGGCTGGCGTTGCTGCCCGACGAGACGGAGGACCCCGGCACGCACGACGACCCCGATAACGTCTGGAGCGAGACGGCTGGGCCGACCGCGGCGACGAACGGCCCGGGCCAGTTCATCCAGGACCGCTGGCCGACGGACGCCCGGTCCTACCAGCCCGACGAGGTCCGCGTCCGCGACCGGGTCCACGACCAGCCCGAGTACGACGACACCCGCGAGTGGGGGAACTCGGCGGACCTGCCCGACGACGTCGTCAACAACCCGGACAACCCCATCCACGACATGGTCGCCGACAAGGTCGACCCGCGGACGGGTAGTTCGCTCGGCGGGGACGGGTTCACCGCCAACGCGCCGATGGAGGCGAGTATCGAAATCCACGAGAACGGCGGCAGCTACTGGAACCAGTACATCGTCCTGAAGAACACTAGCGAGGTGCCCTACTTCCAGGACGGCATGGTCATCACGTGGCTCGGTCCGTCGGGCGACGCCGCGAACCTCGCTGACGGCCACTGGAACAACCCCCACCGGCCAGCCCAGTCGCTGGGTCACCCCCAGCGCGACGTTATCGAGGTCATCCACCCCGACTACGAGGGCCTCTCGTCGTACGCCGTCCGCTGTGCGAACCACGACGAACCGTACCACATGCGGACCATCTACCCGAACCAGCAGGTCGCGATGGAGGTCGGCACGCCCGCGAACCTGGACCAGTGGTCCTCGGCCTCTGAGCGCCAGGACCTCGTCGACACGATGCTCGACTCGCTCCACGTCGAACTGGAGACGAACCTCAGCCGGAACGACCGACTCATCGACGAGATCGACCTGAAGTACCGCGTGCCCAACTGAACGGGACGCGACGCCGGTCGACCCTGGAGCGATAGCGGTTGACTCTCCCCACATCATTTCTTTCCGGCGCTCGAGTACTCTCCCATGGAGAGCACAGACGCTGTGATGCCGGCGAGTGCCCACGTCGGCCGCGTCGGACTGACCGTGAACGACCTCGACGCAGCGGTCCGGTTCTACGCCGACGTGGTCGGCCTCCGGGTCCAGTCCCGCGAGAAAGACCGGGCCACGCTGGGGGCGGACGGCGACCCGCTCGTCGTCCTTCGCGCCGACCCGGACGCTCCGGAGCGCGGCCGCGGGGAGGCGGGCCTCTTCCACACCGCGTTCCGCCTGCCTACGCGTGGGGCCCTGGGGGACGCACTGGACCGGGTGCAGGAACGGTGGCAGTTGTCGGGGGCGTCGGACCACCTCGTGAGCGAGGCGCTGTACCTCTCCGATCCGGCGGGAAACGGCGTCGAGATATACTGGGACCGCCCGCGCGAGGAGTGGCCAGTCACCGACGACGGTCACGTCGGGATGGACACGCTGCCACTCGATCTCGACGACCTGCGGGCGGCAGCCGCCGGTGGCGACGCCGCGCCGGACGGAGCCGACGTCGGGCACGTCCACCTGGAGGTGACGGACCTGGCCGCCGCCCGGGAGTTCTACGTGGACTGCCTCGGACTCGACGTTCGCCAGCGGTTCGGCGATTCAGCGCTGTTCGTCGCCGCGGGCGAGTATCACCATCACGTCGGCCTCAACACCTGGAACGGCCGGTCTGAACCGGCGTCGGCCGGCACACGGGGGCTCGACTGGTTCGAACTCGTCGTGCCGGACGACGAGGCGTTCGAGGAGGTCCGGTCTCGGCTCGACAGCGGTGGAGCGTCCCTCGAGTCGACCGACGACGGCCTGGCAGTCTCTGACCCCGACGACATCGGGGTTCGACTCCGTCGGTAGTCCTGAACGTCAGTAGCGCTGAACCGGGGCTTCGAGAGCCAGTTTCGACCGCCGAATCGCCGCGAAACCCCGGGGGTGGTCGCCCCCACGGCCGTAATTTCCAGCCGTAATTTTCCGAATCGCCCGATTTCGGGAGCGACAGCGCTTCGTTCGCAGGTTTGAGAACAGTCGGTAGCGTTCTGATCAGTACTGATTTCCTATAGCGTTATATAGTTTATAAGTAGTGACAGATCCGCCCCTGTCGTGGCGGTCGCTATTCGGTGATCGGCAAAATTCGGGGAAAAGCGGCCTCAGCTACGGTGGTCGTCGAGCGCGTCGAAGCTATCGTCGGCGATGGCGGCGGCCAGGCCGGCGACGTCGACTTCGTCGACGAACTGGGGGTACTTGCGGCTGAAGTAGCCGACGACGTTCGTCACGTCGCGTTCCAGTAGTTCGCGGGCGTTCTCGTGGTCGGTGGGGACGGCCTGGGGCCAGTCGAAGACGGTGACACCCTCGCTGGAGACGAAGACGTTGTACTCGCTCATGTCGGCGTGGACGAACCCCTCGGCGTAGGCCGTCTGCATCTCGTCGAGGACGAGTTCGAGGACGGGGACGACCTGCTCGTCTTCGAGTTTCGTCCGCGCGAGTTCGACGCCCTCGATCTTCTCCATCACGATGGCGTGGCGGTTCTGGTCGATTGGCTGGGGGACGCTGACGTCGGGGTACAGCGTCTCCAGGGCCTCGTACTCCCGCTCGGCGGCCTTGCGGGCGGTGTACTGCCAGGAGACGTGGTCGCGGTCGGACGTGTACTCGCGTTCCTTCTGGACCTCGCGGAAGTTGGTGTACCCCTCGCGGTGGAACTTCAGCGCGAGTGGCTTGTACGAGCGCACCTCGTAGACGTCGCTCTCCTTGCCGACGCCGAGCGGCGCGCCGAATCCCTCTATCGTCCCGCGCTCGACCAGGGTGTGCAGCGCCAGGGCGTCGTACCCCTCGAACGTGAGTTTGAATCCCTCGTACTGGATGGTCTTGCGTTCGAGAAAGCCCCGGTCCTCGCAGCGGTCCAGCCGGTAGTCGACGTTCTCGGCGGTGAGCCGGGAGAACTTCGGAATCTTCTCGCGGTCGACGTACTCCGAAAAGCGCATCCCCTGCTCGACGCCCGAGAGGAGGTGGAAGTCCTCCGCCTCGAGGTCCGCCATCTCGCTGGCGACGTTCTGGACCATCGACCGGCCGTAGACGCCGGACTCCTAAAAGGACAGCGCGTTGCCGCCGGAGGGTGATTCAAGGGGCCGGGTCGCCAATTTCATCTGTGACAGACCCAGACGACGGGACGGGTGACCTGCCCGGGGAACCGGGCGGACCGGCCCGCTCGCCGGCGACAGACGACCTCACCGTCTCCTGCGAGCGGTGCGACCGCGAGTGGGACCTCTCGGACGAGCTCCAGGCCGTCGGCAACCAGGCCTTCGAGCAGTTCGCACTGGACCACCGCCGCCACACCGGTCACTTTCCCGATAGCGTCGAGACCTGGCGAGCGAGTTGTCGTAACTGCCCGGAGGAGGCCGAGCGCCTCGACGAGGGCGCAGTCCACCGCTGGGCCGAGACGCACGCCCGTCACACGAGACACGACGTCGAGATCAGGCACGCGACGGCCGAGGAAGTCTCAGTCGTCGAGGGCGGAGCGTAGGCGTCGCGGCGGTCCGCTCAGAGCCCTTCGAACGAGGAAATTCGCTCGCGCCAGCTGTCCGGAAGCGGTCGCGACGCGCCCGCCGCGCGGTCGTAGGCGACCATCGTCGTCGTCCCCTCCGCGGCGACGTCGCCGTCCGAGCGGACCTCGTACTCGATGGGGAAACTCGAGCCACCCAGCCGCGGGACGCGGACGCTCACCGTTACGGCCTCGACCAGGCCGACGGAGTGGCGGTACTGGATGTCCAGGCTGGCGACGACGATGCCGACGTCGTCGCCCTCGGCCGACTCGGCGGCCAGCGACCGGGCCTCGTCGCCCAGCACCGCGTCGAGGTAGTCGATCCGCGCCTCCTCCAGGTAGGTCGCGTAGGTCGCGTTGTTGACGTGCCCGTAGGTGTCGACGTCGGAGTAGCGGACGTCGACCGTCGTCTCGAACGAGAACACCCCCGTCGTCCCGTCATCGGCGTCGGGGCCGCCGGCCTCGCGCTCGTCGCTCACGCCGCCATCAGCTCCTGGAACTGCTTGCGGACCTTCTCGACCTTGGGGGCGGCGTTGACGGAACAGTAGGCGTCGTTCGGGTTCTTCTCGAAGTAGTCCTGGTGGTACTCCTCGGCCTCGTAGAACGTCTCCAGCGGCGCGATCTCGGTGACGATGTCGTCGTCGTACCCCGACTGGATGTCGTCGACGAAGGCCTCGACGGCCTCGCGCTGGGCCTCGTCGTGGTAGAAGACGGCCGAACGGTACTGACTCCCCACGTCCGGGCCCTCTCGGTCCTTCGTCGTGGGGTCGTGCGTCGAGAAGAACACCGTCAGCACGTCCTCGTAGGAGAGCACGTCCGGGTCGTACTCGACCTGCACGCACTCGGCGTGACCCGTCTCACCGCGACAGACGGCCTCGTAGCTCGGATCCTCGACGTGCCCGCCGGCATACCCCGAGGTGACCCGCTCGACGCCCGCGAGTTGCTTGAACACGGCCTCGGTACACCAGAAACAGCCGCCCGCGACTGTTGCGACCTCTGTGTCGGTCATTACCACCGGTTGGGCGCCTGGCCACTAAACCCTCACTCTCGACGGATCGTTCTTGTTGGTCGTCTCTCGATTTCGCTGCCTGATCTGATGGATGGTCGGTACAGGTGAGCTACGTATCGATTGGTGGGTGTCGGCGTGAGTGCCGTGAGCATGAATTCAAACTACTCGAAAGCCCTCGGCACGCTTCGCGGCCGCTCAGCGGGATACCCTCACGTCCGTTCGGGTAGTGCCCGCTGAGCGACTGCCCTTTGGCGCGACCGTGCCTCGCCCTTTCAGTCCGCCAGGAACTGCATCGCTCGCGCGATGAAACGCGCTCGCGATTAATACCGCCAAACCTCCCCGGTCGCGCCTGGCGGCGCGATACGCTTCCTTATTACTCCACCGTCAGAACGAAGTTCTGAGGAGCATCGCCTCACTACGTTCTGCTCAACGCAACCGCCCGGCCGGGAGCGCGTCCCCGAGCAGACGCGAGGGGCGTGCGACCAGGGGAAGGGCAGGGCTGCGGTGTTGTGCAGTCCTCGGAGGGCTGAAAGGGCGAGGCGGGCTCTGGGAACCCCGGGCCTACAAGCACCGCAGCGAAGCGAGGAGCGCAGTAGGTCCGCGGGACCGGAGCCCGCCGAGGGGTTTCTGGTTGTTGGCAGTGCCGGTACCGATTTCAGAGAGCGCGCCGAGGGCTTTCTGGCTGGTGGCGGTAGCATTTCTTCCATCGAGATCACGACGAACCACCCACTCACTTCACAACTCTACCGAGCAATCACCTCGAATCGGTCACGTTCAGAACGTCGACGGGTAGCCGGCCGCTTCGACGGCTTCGAGCAGCTCTTTCAACTCCGTCGCCGCGGGGTCGAACCGGATGCCGACGACGCCGGTGGGCGAGGACGTCGCCACCCACTGGACGCCCGGGAGGTTGATGAGCGCCGACGTCACCGCCCGTTCCGCGTCCCGTGAGCGGACGCCGGGGACGTCGAGCGCGACCTGTTGCATGCGAATAACTACGAAGTTCTCAGCAATACTATTTTGGGGACCACGGGAAGACGGCGTGGTGACTACCTGTCGACTTCACCCATGATTGTGTCGAGGCTGCCGATAGTGGCCACCAGGTCGGCGACGAACTCGCCACGGCCCATCACGGGAAGCGCCTGGAGGTTCGAGAACGACGGCCCGCGGATCTTGAAGCGGGCGGGCGTGTCAGTGCCGTCAGAGCGGATGTAGATGCCGAGTTCGCCCTTCGCCCCCTCGACGGCGCTGTACACCTCCCGGTCCTTCTCGGGTCGGAGCGTTCTGGGGACGTTCGACTGGAGCGTGCGCTCGTCCTCGGGCCACGATTCGAGGAGGTCGACGCACTGCTCGACGATGCGGGCGGACTGCTCGACCTCCCCCATCCGGACGAGCAGCCGCGCGAGGTTGTCACAGCCGTCTTCGGTGACGACGTCCCACTCCAGTTCGTCGTAGTAGCCGTACGGGTCGTCCCGGCGGAGGTCGTAGTCGACGCCCGACCCGCGGGCGACGGGCCCCGTGCAACCGAACTCCTTCGCGCGTTCCGGCGGCAACAGTCCGGTGTCCATCGTTCGTTCCTGCAGAATCTCGTTGTTCGAGAGCAGGTCGTGGTACTCGACGACTTTCTCGGGGAGGCCGTCGACGAACTCGCGAATCTTCTCGAAGAACGCCGCGCGCGGTTCGGGGACGTCCCAGGCGACTCCGCCCAGGCGGAAGTAGTTGAACATCAGGCGCTGGCCGGTCAGGTCCTCCAGGATATCCTGTATCAGCTCCCGGTCCCGGAAGGCGTACATCCACGTCGCGTTGAACTCGCCGACGACGTCGAGCGCGTACGCGCCCAGCGCCAGGAAGTGCGACAGCATCCGGGACAGCTCCGCCGACATCGTCCGGAGCACCTGGGCGTATTCGGGCACCTCGATGTCGGCCAGTCGCTCGGCGGCGCGAGCGTAGGCCCACTCGTTGCACAGCCCCGCACCGCCCCAGTCCCACCGGTCGGGGTAGGGCATGATCTGGTGGCGATAGGTACCCTGCTGGCACATCTGCTCCTCGCAGCGGTGGATGTAGCCGATGTCTGGTTCGACGTCGGCGACCACCTCGCCGTCCAACTCGACGAGGAGGTGGAGTACGCCGTGGGTCGAGGGGTGGTGTGGCCCCATGTTCAGTAGCATCGTGTCGGGCCCCACCTGCCGATCTTCCATGATCCGTTCGTGCTCACGGTAGGTGACGATCTGTGGCTGGTCCTGGTCGTAATCGTCGGTCAGCGGGTGACCCTGCCACGTCTCCGGCAGGAGGATCCGTCGGAGGTCGGGGTGGTCCTTGAACGTCAGGCCGAACAGGTCGTAGGCCTCTCGCTCGTGCCAGTCGGCGGTCTCGTACACCGGCGCCGCCGACTCGTTGCCCGGATCGTCCTTCGGCGACGGGACGACCACCGACACCTCGTCGGTCGGGTCGTCGTACGTCCTGAGGTGGTAGATGGCCTCGAACCGGTCGCCGTACTCCTGGGCCGTGACGCAGGCGCAGTGGTCGTAGCCTGCCTCATTCTTGAGCGCCGTGAGGACGTCCTGGACGGCGTCGGCCCGGACCACCACCGCCGGCGCGTTGACGTGCCCCTCGTATCCTACTACGGCATCGTCCGGAAGGCTGTCCGGCAAGTCGTCGAAACCGGCCTCCTCCGTCCTCGTACCCTGTTGCTGCGTGGCTTCCATCGTCCGAAACTCGGGCCGGAACGCCCCTCGCGTTTCTGCCTCAGCAGTGGGGTGGATTTATACGAGGTGGCTGTCAGCAGTCCCGCATGAAGTACGTCCGCCTGGCTCTGGACCAGGACCCCGAGGTCCGCCACCCCATGCACCAGTTCGTCGTCGCACACGACGGGTACGAGGTGTCGCGCCTGCTAGAGGTGAGCTACAGCCAGTTCGGCGGCGACGCCGACACGGGGTTCGGCATCCAGACTGCGCTGTTCCACGTCACCGGGTCGCCGATCGAACCCTACGAGGCCGCCCTGCAGGGGACCGAGGAGGTCATCGAGTACGAGATCTCCCACCGTGACGACGAGTCGTTCTACCTCTACGTTCGCGGCGAGCACACCGACGCCGACGACCGCCTTGTCGAGGCGTTCAGCCAGCAGGGCCTCGTCCTGATGATGCCGGTCGAGTTCCGCGCCGACGGCACGATGCGTGCCACCGTCATCGGCCCCGGCGAGACGGTCCAGCGCGCCCTCGACCAACTTCCCTCCGCGTTCGACGTCGACGTCCGTTCCATCGGCGAGTACGACGCCCGCTACTTCGCCACTGGCGGCGACCTCACCGACCGCCAGTACGAGGCCGTCGAAGCCGCCGTCGACTGTGGCTACTACGAGGAACCACGTAGCGGGAGCGTGGCTGACGTGGCGGAGGTGCTGGGGTGTGCCCCCGGGACAGCGGCGGAGCATCTCCGCCGGGCCGAGGCGTCGGTGATGGCCGACGTCGTCTCCGACCGGCTCTCCTGACCATCGGCCGCGTTCGCGAGCGGGCTGGGGGATCCGGACAGCCGCTACTCTCGTCCGGAACGGACCCGAACTGCCAGAACCGCGAGCGGGATGGCCGCGAGGACGGAGACGACGGCGCCGGCGCCCATCAGCAGGATCAGGGGCCCGAACGGCCGAGTCGCGACGGGAACCCGGACGACTGCGGCCAGGAAGAACGCGAACACGGCGCCAATGAATCCGGAGACGATCGTCCAAGCGGTCCGGGTCGAGCGCGGTCCAGCGACCGCGAGCCCGAACGCCGGCGCGACCGCCACGGGGAGGTGGTATGCGGTCTGTTCGAGCACGGTCCGGGCGGAACTGCCGTGCGCCCAGGCGGTGGGCTCGATGGCCGTGGCGACGACCCCGGCTCCGAGCGCGGCGACGACGCCCACTTCGAGTGCATCGCGTACCGACTCCAGGCGGTCGGGCCGTCGCCGGTCGACGAGGGCGGTCACGAGATAAATTGTCGCCAAGCCGCCGTACCACGCTGGCTCGTGAACACGCTGTGCCAGCACGGCCGCGAGGATACCGACGAGGCCGAGCCCGGCAACGACGCCGCCAAGTCGCCCGGAATCACCGGATCCGGCTCTCCGGACCACCGCGACGCCACCGAGCAACAGGACGCCGTAGATGGCCGTCGGTGGGAGGACGTACAACTTGACGTTCTCCAGCCAGAGGGGCGCGGTGGCGAGCGCGACTGCGCCACCGGCGTGGTACTCGCTGGTGTCGGGCGGTCCGTACACGAGGTAGACGTTCTGAAAGATGAACGAACCCCAGTCCGTCGCCGGCCCGGTCCAGGTGACTCGCCGGCCGTCCACGTCCGGAACGCCCGGTGCGTCGGCAGTGTCGGCGTGAATGGTCTCGTTCGGTTCGTTGACCAGCTCCGTCCCCGGCGGGCCGACGACGGTGAACCGGTCGGCGTTGAGAAGCCAGCCGCCCCTGACCCCGCCTTTGTGGAGCGTGCCCGCGACGGTGAGACCGAGTCGTGATTCGCTGGCGTCGCGCTCTCGGAACCGGACCGTGACGTTCCTGTCGTCGACGGAGGCGGTGACAGACGTTCTCGGTACTCTCGTTCCGACGGGGGGTTCGTACCCCTCCGTCGCAGCCGCCCGGGCGACGCGGTGGAGCGCGGCGGGTGACTCGGTGAACTGGTCGGCAGCGGACTGGTCGACGCGATTGGTCACGACCCACGTCGCGGACCCGTTCTCGTGGACGTACACCGTCGCCGTGCTGTGGGTCACGCTGGCTGGCACTCCCTGTTCGCTGGCGGCGTCTTCGAAGGCGTCCCCGCAGGCGCCACAGACGTTGTCGGGCCCGCTACTCGCCATCGCCGGGCCGGCGACCGCCACCAGAAAGAACGCGACGACGAGCAGCGCGCGGCCGGCGACCGGTTTCATTGCCCACGTGTGTTCTCGACCGCCCTATATGTCTTCTGACGTGACACGGGGAGGTCGAAATTCCTCACTTGCGGTCCCCCGTAACCCATTTCCACCGCTCCCGCCAACCCACCCACGATGACGGATCTCGCCGACGAGGAGTGGCGGATCATCGCCGAGGAGTCCCGCGAGGGCCCCCTCAACATGGCGCTGGACGAGATAGCGGCGGAGACGGCGGCTGCCGGCGGTCCGCGTACCCTCCGCGTATACCGATGGGAGCCCAGCACGCTCTCGTTGGGGTACAATCAGGACCCCGAGACTATCGACTGGGACTTCTGCGAGCGGGAGGGGATCACTGTCACCCGGCGGCCGACCGGCGGCGGCGCCATCTACCACGACTCGTGGGGCGACGTCTCCTACTCCATCGTCGTCCCGGCCGACGAGGTGCCCGGCGATCTGATGGAGTGCTACGAGCTGCTCTGCGAACCCGTTCTCTCGGCGTTCGAGCGGCTGGGCGTCGACGCTGGCTTCGCCGACGAGGAGCGCTCCGCGGTCTACGAGCCCGCCTGCTATCTGCGGGCGCTCCATCCGGCCCACGACGTCGTCGGCCCGGACGGCCGGAAGGTCTCTGGCAACGCCCAGTACCGCCAGCGCGACGCCGTCGTCCAGCACGGCTCGCTCACGTTCTCGACCAACCCCGAGCGTCACTGCGCGTGTTTCACGGGCTATCCCGACGCAGACGGCAGCGACGGTAACGCGCCCACGCCTGATCCGGCCGCCTTCGCCGACCGCGTCGCCGGCATTGACGAGTACGTCGACGTCGATCGTGATGGGGTGGTCGAGGCACTGACCGCGACGCTGGCCGAGTGGGCCGACGCCGACGAAGGGGCGTGGACCGACGACGAACTGGCCCGCGCTCGCGACCTGGCCGAGCGAAAACACGAGACAACCGCCTGGACGCGGGACGGAACGGACCCGACCTAAAATTCGGCGAATCAGAGAAGCATCGCGACGCCGACGCCGACGACGAGGCCGATGGTCAGCAACATCACCGCGACGATGATGCCGACGAGCGGGCGGCGGTCGCTGGCGGGCTGGCTGGTCGAACTCGCCGTTCCGGTGTTCGTACCGAGCACCGAGCCGATTGCCCGCTCGACGGTGAGGCCGAGATTGACCGTTGCGGCGCCCAGCGACCCGATGAGGTAGGCGACGAACTCGGCGACCTCCCAGACGGGGTCGTCGGCCGGGTCGGGATCAGGGCTGGGCCGGCGTGCGCGGCGATTGACGCCGCCGTCGGACTTGGCCGACGCGGTCCCCTTGCTCGCCCGCGACCTCCCGCTCGCGTTGCCGGCAGACGCACTGACGTCGCCGGCGGAGACGTTCCGGGCAGCCCGTTCGAGGGCGTCTTCAGTCGTCTCCGCTGCGGGTTCGTCGGACTGCGACTGGGTGCTGGACTGCGACTGCGATTCGCTCGGCGCAACTTCGTCCGGGTCGGGTTCGTCCAGTTCGTCGAGTTCCGAGGGGTCGGTCGACGGTTCCTGGGATCCGCCGGTCGATTTGGAAGCCTGCTGGGAGTCCCTGGCCGCCGCGTCGGCGGCGGGTTCCCCGGCGGCCGCCCCTTCGCCGCTGGGCTCGCGAGGCGCCGTGTCGGCGGGCTCCGGGTCCGCACGCCCGGGGTCCTCGGCGACGGCGTCGACGGCGCTCGAGGTCGCGGCGGCCTCGTCCTCGGCGTCCCAGTCCTTCTGTTCGCCCTTCTCGGTGAGGCTCGCGCCGGCGTCCTCGAGTTCGTCGACGATGTCCGACCGGACCGACTGGGTCTGCGGGTCGTCGATGCCGTCCAGATCCGGCGTCGCGCCGGCGTCCAGCGTGCGCTTGCGGCGGAACTTCACCCGGATCTTGTCGTCCTCCCAGTCGGCCATGATGATCGCTTCACCGGGTTCGAGGCTCTGGACCTCGTCGGCGGTCTGGGAGCCCATGATGGAGGAGACGACCTGGGTGTCGTTCTTCCAGGTGAGGCGGTGCCAGACCAGCCAGTCACACTGGGTGATGAAGTCCTTCGAGACCGAGGCGGGGCGCTGGGACATCGCGCAGACGCCCAGGCCGCGCTTCCGCCCTCGCTTGGCGACGCGGACGAGCATCTCGCCGACCTCGTCGAGTCCCCCCGATTCGGGGATGAACTCGTGGGCCTCCTCGATGAGCAGGAGGTAGGGCACCTTCGCCTTCTTCTCCTTGATGAACAGCTCCCGGACCACGTCGTGGACCAGGCGCTTGGAGTCGGACTCTTCGATGAATCCGGAGACGTCGAGGATGATGGGGACGTTGCTCCCCAGCGTGATGTCGGCGATCTTCTCGGCGTGTTGCGGACCGATACGGAGGTCACAGCGCTCGTCGCCGCCGACGTGGAGCATCTCGTACTCCTCCTTGAGGCCGTAGTACTCCCCGTCGGTGTCGACTATCATCAGCGGGACGCCCTCGTCGAGCAACTCCTCGCAGAGCACGCTCGCCGTGTTGGACTTCCCGGAGCCGGACTTACCGGTGATGAACCCTCGCCCCGTCACCACGTCCGCGATGGGCATGGGCTTGTGTTCCTCCGTCAGTATCATCGTCCGGTCCGCGCTCGACATGTACTGAACACGGCTATGTGCTGGGGGGATAAATGCTTCCTGTCCCTCGCTCGTTCGTCAGACGCATTCGCCTGGGATGATAGATATAGGTGTGATACGTACGACGCGAGACTGTGGGACCTGTTCGTGTGCGGGTAATTTTGCGTCAGTTGGCGTGAACTGAAACAGCGCTTCCGTTGACGGTGGCGTCGGTACCCGTTCAGACGTCGCCGATTCTTCACGACCGACCTTCAGCCGTCACACTGGCGACAGTGTCACGATACCCGCTCCCATCACCAACGCGTCACTCGAATCCGATTTCCCAGTAACCTTTTATCGGCCTGTACTCACCAGCTACTATGAGCGTTCGAGAACGAACAGTGGGGTTCCTGTGGCAGCGGGTGCTGACGCCGATGGCGCTGGGGGTCATCATCCTCTCGCTGACGCTGACGGCGGCGTTCCTCGGCCTCGTGGGGCTGATCAGTGGGGCAGATCTCAACGTGATCACGCGCTTGCCGGCGTACTCGCTGGTGATGGGCATCGTCTTCGTCGTGGCCATCCTGCGACTCGACTCGCCGAACCGCGACGGCATGATGGTGCTCGTCTCGACCAGCGGCATCGCCGTGCTGGCGTTCGTCCTCGTCGGCCTCGCCACCGAGGGCGTGATGTACACGTACAATTCCCCCGAGGAGGTCGTGATGTCGAATCTCATCTTCTACTTCGCCGCTGCAGGCATGGTGTGCACGGGCGTCGTCTTCTGGGCGTTACACCACTGGCGCGAGTTCGCCACGAACGATTCGCGACTGTAGGCCGGCGTTCCGGTCTGTTTCTTTCGCTGCCGTCTCTCCGCACCGCTTCGCTTCGAAGCCCCTATAGTCGCGCTCGCGTAGCCTGATGGTATGCAAGTCGGCGCACACACCTCCATCGCGGGCGGCGCGTACAACGCGGTCGACGAACAGGTCGAGTACGGCGGGAACTGCGGGCAGATTTTCAGCCACTCCCCGCAGGTCTGGCAGGACCCGAACATCGACGACGACGAGGCCGAGCAGTTCCGTGACCTGACCGACGAGCACGGCGTCGGGCCGTGGGTCATCCACTCCTCCTATCTCGTCAACCTCTGCACCCCGAAGGACGACCTCCGCGCGAAGTCCATCGACTCGATGCAGAAGGAGGTCGACGCCGCGGACAAGCTCGACGTCGAATACGTCAACGTCCATCTCGGTGCCCACACCGGCGCCGGCGTCGACGGCGGCCTCGACAACGCCGCCAGCGCCCTGGACGAACTCGACATCCCCGACGGCGTCACCGTCCTCGTCGAGTCAGACGCCGGCAGCGGCACCAAGCTCGGCGGCGAGTTCGAACACCTCGCGGAGGTGCTGGACCGGTCCTCGCAGGACCTGGAGATCTGCGTCGACACGGCCCACGCATTCGCCGCGGGCTACGACCTCTCGACCGTCGAGGGCGTCAACGAGACCGTCGCGGAGTTCGACGAGGTCGTCGGCCTGGACAAGCTGGCGTGCATCCACCTCAACGACTCCAAGCACGAGTGCGGGACGAACAAGGACGAGCACGCCCACATTGGCGAGGGCGAGATCGGCGTCGAGGGGATGCAGACTATCCTCACCCACGAGGCGCTCGAAGACGTCCCGTTCGTGCTGGAGACGCCCACCGAGGACGGCAAGAGCTTCGCGTGGAACATCGAGCGAGCCAGAGAATTAGCTGGAGCGGAGTAACACGACGAGGCGGCTCACGGCTCCCGCTGGTCGCCGCTCGCCAAGAGCTGGTCCCTCGCACGCGGCTCACTGCGTTCGCCGCTCGCTCGGCACCAGCCGCGTCAGAAGATTTTTCGCCTTGATTCGGTTAGGGTAACCCAGTGGATTCCCCGTTCGACGTCCTCCACCTCGACCCCGGCGCCGACGACGAGGCGGTCAAGCAGGCCTACCGCCGCCGGGTGAAGGAGGCCCACCCGGACCACGGCGGATCCAAGGCGGAGTTCCAGCGCGTGCGGGCGGCCTACGAAGCGATCAAGGCCGGCGAGACCCTCCCCAAATCCTGGCCCGAACCCGAGGTCGAGGAGGAGACCGAGCCGGAAGACCAGGACCCTCTCGTCGAGTACCTCGACTACGAGGTGCTGGCCGACAACGGGTGGGAGCTGACCGACGAGGACCTCTTCGAGAAGGCCGCCGCCGCGAACCTCGACAGCGAGGACTACGGCGAGTTCCGGGTCGAGGAGCGGGACACGCTGCTCGAAGCCGCCGAGGAACACGGCTTCACCTGGCCGTTCTCCTGTCGCGGCGGCGCCTGCGCTAACTGCGCCGTCATCGTCGTCGATGGCGACCTCTCCCTGCCCGTGAGCCACGTCCTCCCCTCCGAAATGACCGACCGAGGGATCCGGCTTTCGTGTGTCGGCGAGCCCATCACTGACGACCTGCAGGTGGTGTACAACGTCAAACACCTCCCCGCCTTGGACGAACTGCGGTTGCCGCCCGGCCCCTACGAGTGGGCCTCCGATGACTAGGAGTGACGGCTTTTGTTTGGATATGGGTCGCTGGCTGCTACTTTGAGATAGCAATCAGCAACTCGAAAGCCCTCGGCACGCTCCGGTCCCGCGGCCCCGCTGCGCTCCTCACTGCGTTCGGTGCTTACGGGGCCGGGGTTCCCGGAGCGTACCTCGCCCTTTCATTCCTCCAGGAGAGCAAGCTCTCCTGAGCCTTGCGCTCACTCCGTTCGCGCAAGACTCCGAGGACAGCACCGCAGCCCTGCCCTTCCCCTGGTCGGCCGACGAGACGGCCTCCCGGCCGAGCGGTTGCGGGAGGAAGCGTGACCCGCCGCGGACGCGGCGGGTTCGGGGAGGGCTGGTGGCGCCAATCGCGAGCGCATTTCATCGCGCGAGCGATGCTGAACCTGGCGGAATGAAAGGGCGAGGTGCGGTCGGCGAAGTCCGAACCCGCAAGCACGCGAGGAACGAGCGCGCACAGCGGGTTCGCACGAGTCGAGCGCGCCGAGGGCTTTCGAGGTGTTTGCTGTATCAATTCCGACTCCAGAGAGCCCGCCGAGGGCTTTCGAAGTCTTGTCCGAGTTTCTTGCTCTCGCTCTCACACGAACTCACCCACCAGATAATCGACCCGTTTTTTCCGGTCCGTGCGCAATCACGGGTGTGCGACAGTTCAGCGCCGACTACCTGGAAACGACGCGCCAGGGGATGTGGGAGGGGTCCCGGGAGGCACTCGTGGACCTCGACCTCGCCGAGCGCGAGTCGGTCCTCGACGTCGGCTGCGGAACGGGCGTCCTCACGCGTGTCCTCAGGGAGGAGTGTCCCGCCAGGGTCGTCGGCCTCGACGCGGACCCGACGCTCCTCCAGGCCGTCGACCCGCCGGTGGTCCGCGGCGACGCGACGCGCCTGCCGTTCCGTGAGGACGCCGTCGACCTGGTAGTCTGCCAGGCGCTGCTGATCAACCTCCCGGACCCCGCCGTCGCGGTCCGGGAGTTCGCCCGCGTCGCCGCCGACGCCGTCGCCGTGGTCGAGCCCGACAACAGCGCCGTCACGATCGAGTCCACCGTCGACGACGAACCGGCACTGGCCCGGCGGGCCCGCGAACGCTACCTCGACGGCGTGGACACGGACGTTGCGCTCGGCGCCAGCGCCGCCGACCTGTTCGACGACGCGGGCCTCGACGTGGTCTCGACCCGGCGCTACGACCAGGTGCGGCGGACGGGCCCACCGTACTCCGAGAGCGCTATCGAGGCGGCCCGCCGGAAGGCGACGGGTGAGGCCATCGCCGACGACCGGGCGGAGATTCTCGCCGGCGACGCCAGCGAAGCCGACTACGACGAACTCCGCCGGCAGTGGCGCTCGCTCGGACGTGACGTCGTCGAGCAGATGCAGAACGAAGCGTACGAGCGCACCGAGACGGTGCCCTTCTTCGTCACTGTCGGTCGCGTCTGACGCTGCCGGTCAGCGTGGGCTACTCTCCCTCGCCGACCGGTTCGGAGTCGGGCGTCGACTCTGCTGACTCTGTCTGCTCCGTCGCCGACCCGACCGCCGCTTCGGTAGCCATCGGATTGGGCCCGTCCCTGTCGGGGACGACCAGGCCCGCGATCCGGACCGCAGCCAGGTCGAGCAGCGTGAACACCAGGCCGAAGGCCACGCCGACGACGGTGGCGATACCCGAACCGATCGCGACGATGAGCGCGATACCCGCCGGATTGCTGGGGCCAGAGAGCAGGTCCTGGATCGTCAGGAGGACTACCGGTCCGAGGAAGGTTCCCAGGCCGACCAGCCCACCGCCGGCGCTCCCCCTAAGAATCACGGGCCGTACTGCCCCGACGAGCGTCGCTTCGAACACCTCGTCGGTGAGCACCCAGCGCGTCGCCAGGAAGGAGAGCACCCAGAGGTACGCGTAGCCGAGGAACCCCAGCACAGTCCCGAACTCCGGGAGGACGTCGCTCAGGCCGCCGGAGGCGTACGCCGGGAGGACGAATCCGACCGTGAGCCCGGCGACGTGGAACGACGCCAGCGTCCAGACCAGGAGTCGCCGGTCGGCCTCAGCCATGAGCGAGCACCTCCGCGAGGACGACTAGAACGAGGAGGGCGGCGGTCGTCGCACCGTAGGCCCGCCGGTAGAACGGAACGCTCGCAGGGCCTGGACGTCCTTCCTCGGCGTCTATCCGGGCGATCGCGACTGTACGGACGAGCGACCCGAGCACGAACACGGCGACGACGACGAGCTTCACCAGCAGAATGGTTCCCCAGCGGGTCTCGGGACCGGGCGCCCCGAGCGCGCCGAGGTTGCCGACGCCGGTGACCACCATCACGCCCAGCGCGCCCCAGAACGCCCACTCGTAGCCGCTGGCGAGCGACGACGCCGTGTCACTGCCACCGCCACGACCATCGCGACGAGCCACGTACCACACCATGCCCGCGCCGCCGAGCAGGACGACCATCCCGAGGACGTGCAGCGTGCGAACGGCGACGTGGAGGGTTTCGGCCATCGGTCGGGGTTCACCCGCCGGATAGAAATAGACTGTCGCTGTCACCGGCGACAGGGGCTGTCACACCGCTCAGACCACGTCGCCGCGGACCGTCGCGCCGTCCTGGCGTTCGCGATAGGCCTCGACGACGTCGGCGGCGGCGCTGGCCTCGTCCGCCTCCATCCCGAGCATCTCCAGGGCGCCCGACAGCGTCGGGAAGACGAGTTCGCCCTCCCTGAGTTTGCGGAACGCCTCGTCGCTGCGCTGGCCGCCGGAATCGTCGTCGACCCACAGGCAGACACCTCTGGGATCCAGGATCTGTTCGTAGTTCTCGCGGGCCTGGGCGCCCTTCAGCCGCTGTCGCACGTTGTCCTCGAAGGAGGCGTTGCACACCTCCAGGTGGACCGGTTCGTCGTCGTCGAGCAGCTGGGCCGCCAGACACTGTTCGGGCGCGGCGTGGCCGTTCGAATTGGCCCGGACGTGCTCGGGGTACTCGTCGGCCCACGCGGCCCGGACCGTCTTGCCGACGCCCTGGACGCCGAGTTCCGCCTCGAACTCCTCGGCGCGGTCGGGTGCGTCGCGCATCAGGATGTCCTTGGTGAGGTAGACGTCCAGCCGTTCGACGGGGTCCAGCCCGAGCGCGACGTCGCCGTACACCCAGACCTCGCGGACCGGGACCGGCATCGGTTCACTCGCGACGGTCGAGACGATCTCCGCGACGCGGTCGATGGCTTGCTCTCGACCGAACTCGTTCATTGGGACTCTCTTGGCGAGTGCGAAGGAAAACGGTTTCCAGTCGGCCCGGACGGCCTCGGACCGCTCGACACCGACGCAACCATTAAGCGACGGCTGGCGGTACCCGGACGTATGGAGGACGCCAGTCCGGCCCAGCGGGCCCGCGAGAACGCGACGGGCATCGTCTCGATGCTCGTGACCGGTATCTGGCTGGCCGCGCTCTTCCTGGGGTTCGAGTGGTGGCTCCCGTTCATGCTGTTCGGATACATCGTGCTGATCCCCCTCACTGCCATCCTGTTCGGCGACGAAGACGACGTCGAGGAGTGGGTCGGCGAGGACGTCGCCAGCGGATCGACGACTGGCGAGTCGACCGACGAATCGGCCGACGCAAGGGCCGCTCGCACCGACGCGGACGGGGACGACGAGGCGCTGGCACGGCTGCGGGAGCGCTACGCGAACGGCGAACTCACCGACGACCAGTTCGAGCGGAAGGTCGAGCGACTCCTCGAAACCGACACCCTGGAGAACGTCGAGGACCGGCAGCGTGACCGCGAACGAGGACGAGGGACCGAGCGCGAGACCGAGTTCGAGTGAGCCCGGGACTCGCAACGCCCGCTGTACGCGCTCGAAACGCAAGCACTACCGGCACTCCGCTCCCACAGTTCGTCGATGTCCTGGCTCCTGCTGTTCGTCGCCGGACTGTTCGAGGCGGTGTGGGCCATCGGCCTGGAGTACTCCGACGGGTTCACGAGGCCGGTGCCCACTGCAATCACTGTCGTCGCACTCGCCATCAGCATGGTCCTGCTGGCCCGGGCCGTCCGTGACCTGCCCATCGGCACCGCATACGCCGTCTGGACTGGCATCGGCGCCACGTCGACGGCCATCTACGGCCTGACGGTGCTCGACGAGCCAGCCAGTCCCGCCCGACTGTTCTTCCTCGGGTTCATCGTCGTCGGCATCGTCGGACTCCACAGCACGGGAGCCTAACACTTACTGCCACGCTGGCAGAAGCGGCGGGCATGGTGGACGACGTGGACGCTCACGAGGGGGTGGACGACGTGCCGGCGCAGGAAGGGGTGGCCGAGGCGTTTACCGACCTGGCCGGGTGGGCCGCCGACTCCTCGCCGCTGTACGAACGCATCGGTCGCATCGTCGCCGACGACCCCGACCTCCTCGAACTCGCCGCGGCAGTCCCCGAGGACCGCTCGACGGCCAACGTCTTCCTCGCCGCGGTGCAGTTTCTCCTCTTGCGCGGCGCAGACCACCCGCTGGCCGATTACTACCCGAGCGTGACCGAAACCCCACGTGCTCCGGACGACGCGCTCAGCGACCGACTTCGCGACTTCTGCGAGACGTACGAGGACGACCTCCGCCCGCTGCTCGCGACCCGGCGAACCCAGACGAACTCGGTCCGTCGTGCCGCGGCGCTGTATCCCGCGATCTCTCACGTCGCCCGGCAGGTCGACGGCCCGCTCGCGCTCGTCGAACTCGGCCCCAGCGCCGGGCTGAACCTCCTGTTCGACCGCTACCGCTACGAGTTCGGTGACCGCACCGCCGGGCCGGTCGACGCCCCCGCGACCGTGCGGACGACGGTCCGCGGAGACGAGGACCCACCGCTCCCCGACGACCCGCCGGCCGTCCACTCCCGCGTCGGTATCGACCTGAACCCGATGGACGTGACTGACCCGGACGATGCGGACTGGCTACGGGCGCTCGTCTGGCCCGAACACGACGAGCGTCGTCGGACGCTGGAGGGGGCCATCGAGACTGCCCAGCGGGACCCACCGAACCTCGTCACGGGCGACCTCCTGGAGGACCTCCCGGCCGTCCTCGCCGACGTCCCCGACGACGTGCCGGTCTGCGTCTTCGACACGCTGGTGCTGTACCAGGTCCCAGAGGCCGTCCGCGAGCAACTCGACGAGACCGTCCGCGAGTTCGCCGCGCGGCGCCCGCTCCACTGGCTCGCCGGTGAGACGGTGTTCGGCGATCAGGACGGCATCCGTCTGGAGTGGACCCGTGCCGAGGACGGCGAGGTCAGGACCGACCTCCTGGCCGCCTTCGAACAGCACGGCGACTGGGTCGAGTGGCGGCCGGACGAGGACGCGACGTAGTTCTCCGGAATCGGCGCCCGTTTTTTCCCGCTCGCGGCAGATGCTCGTCCATGGAGTTCGACGTGTTCGGGTCGGCGGACGCCGCGGCCGACGCTGGTGGAGGCGCGGTCGTCGACGGCGAAGCTGACACCAGCGACGGTGCGGCCGAACGTGACTGCCTGTTCGTCCTCGGCTGGGGGAATCGACCGGACCACGAACCCGTCCGCTGGCTGATCGACCGTCTCGTCGCGGACGGCTGGCGCGTCCACACCGCCACCCTCCCGGTCCACGTCAGGAACGTCAGGCACGAGTGGGTCGCCCCCGTCGAGCGCTACGCCGCCGACCTCGACGAGTTCGCCCTGCTGGGCCACAGCGCCGGCGGATTGACGGCCGCCCACGCCCGCGTCTCCGGCGTGACGACGCGGACCTACCTCAGTCCCTGGTGGGGATATCCTCCGGCGACGAGCGGCCCGCTCCCGTCGCTACTCGCGAAGATTCCCGCCGACGCGAAGGTCCTTCCCAGCGGTATGGCGGGGCCGCACCTCCTCGGGGAGTACGCCACCGAGCGGCAGCTGCGGGAGACGCCGAGTCGCGTCTCGCCCCGCTTCCTCCGGGCGACGCGCGAGGCCCACGACCGACTCCCCGCTATCGACGACGACGCCGTCGTCTTCTGCTCGCTGTCGGACCGCGTCGTCTCGACGCGCGCTATCGGCGACCGCGCGAATTCGGACCACATCGTCCTCTACGACGGCGGCCACGAACTGTTCTCGTCGGCCTCACGAGAGGACCATCTGGAGACGTTGCTCGACGTGCTCGCCGACGGGTCGGACGCGCTCGATTGACTCCGCGGTGCGATGTGGAAGGAAGCGTGATTCGCGCCGGACGGCGCGAATCCGGGGAGGGTTGGTGGCCATAATCGCGAGCGTGTGCCGAACGAAGTGAGGCCGCGCGAGCAACGCTGTCCCTGGAGGAATGAAAGGGCGAACGCGTTTGCGGGAACCCGGGCGCAGCAAGCACCGAACGGAGTGAGGCGCGCAGCAAGCCCCGGGACCGCAAACGCGCGAGGGCTTTCTGTGTCTTGGCGTCCACTCTGACGTTCACGAACACAGCTCCGTCACGTCCAGAACGAAACCCTCACCCTCGCGCGTTCACAACCACACGCCAATGGAGTGCGACAAGTGCGGCGACTCGGCGGCGGTCCACGCCGAATACAGCGGCCTCCACCTCTGCGAGGGTCACCTCTGCCAGGCCGTCGACAAGCGGGTCCGCCGCCGGGTTCGCGAGGACGGCCTCGTTCCGGACGACGCGACGCCCGAGGACCCCGACACCTGGGTCATCGGGCTCTCGGGCGGGAAGGACAGCGTCGTCCTCACGCAGATCCTCCACGAAACGTTCGCCGAGGACCCGCGGATCGAACTCGTCGCGCTGTCGATCCACGAGGGGATCGAGGGGTACCGCGACGAGAGCCTGGAGGCCTGCGTGGAACTCACCGAGGACCTGGGAATCCGCCACGAGGTCGTCCACTACGAGGACGAGTTCGACGTCCGGATGGACGACGTCGTCGAGGACGACCCGGAGAACATGGCCGCCTGTGCGTACTGCGGCGTCTTTCGGCGGGATATCCTCTCCCGGTACGCCGAGGAGCTGGGCGCCGACAAACTGCTCACTGGCCACAACCTCGACGACGAGGCCGAGACGGCGCTGATGAACTTCCTGGAGGGCGACGTCGGCCAGATGGCCAAACACTTCGAGGCGTCACTTGGCCCGTTCGATGGGAACCAGTCTGGCGACCGAGCCACGGACGGCGGCGCCGCCACGGACCACGCCCGCGAAGACCAGGACCACCACGTCCCGCGGGCCAAGCCCCTGCGCGACGTTCCCGAGAAGGAAGTCGCGCTCTACGCCCGCTTCCGCGACCTGCCGGCCCACATCACCGAGTGTCCCCACGCCGAGGAGGCCTACCGCGGCGAGATACAGCAGCTGATGCTGAAACTCGAAGAGAACCACCCCGGCACGCGCCACTCGATCATGGCCGGCTACGAGGAACTCGCCTCGCTGGCCTCCAGCGCCCAGGATCCCGACGACGAGGGCACGCCAGACTTCGGCGAGTGCGAACGCTGCGGCGCGCCGACGGCCCGCGACCTGTGCCGGAAGTGTGGGCTGCTCGACGCGCTGGAAGCGGTGTAGCCGAAAAGCGATCCGAGAGCAGTCAGCCTGCGGTCCCGTTCGTCGGTTCCTGCGGGAGCCACGGGTCGAAGTGGACGCCGCTGGAGACAGGTGCGCCGTCACCGTCGGCGGCCGTGCCCGTTATCGGGTCGGTCACGTTCTCACCGGCCGGACTTGATGGCCCGTTCTCGGCGCCCCAGTAGTTGTTGGTCGCGGTGACGACCTGCTCGTCTTCGTTCACGACGGCGTAGGCCTGCCGGTCACCGTCGCTGACCGTGAAGTTATTCGCGCGGACGTCGACGAACGCCGCGCGGGTCCACCGGGGCCGACAGCGGTCCTCGTTGGCGATACGGACGCCGTAGGTGGCGTCGATATCGTTGTGACGGATCGTCGTCTGTCCGGTCGCCCGTCGGACGAACACGCCGTGGACGCCGCCGAGGTCGTTCGAGGCGACCACGTGGTCGTCACCGGCGAGTCGCAGCGCTCCACCGTAGTCGGAGCCGTCCCCGCCGCGGCTGAACTCGTTTTTCACTATCGTGTGATTACTTCCCTCGACGAGCGCGCCCCACTCCGCGGCGCGGCTGACGTCGTTGTTCGAGACGGTGTGTCCGGATCCATCGACGTCGATGCCGGTGTCGTCGGCGCGTCTGATGGTGTTCTCCGCGACCGTATTCTCGTGCCCGTTCAGCAGGATCCCGTGATTCGGCCGTCCTGCGACGACGTTCTCCGCGAGGAGGTTCCCGGACCCGCTCTCGACCGAGATCGCGGAGCCGAACTGCTTGACGTCGAACGAGTTCCGTTTCACGACTGAGTCGGACAGTCGCTCCGCTTCGACTCCGAGGGACGTCGCCGAGAACGTGTTGTTGCTCACAGTGGCATTCGTCGTATCACTGATCCGCACCGCCGCGTAGCCCGCGTGGTACGTATTGTGCAGTTCGCTCTCGCGGATTTCGACCCGTTTGGACTGAACGACCTGGACGCCCTCACCGTAGCTGTTCGGGTCCAGGCTCGTGACGTTCGTAATTCGTCCGTCGGTCACGTTCTCGAATCGGACGTTGACGACGTTATCCGTCCCCTCGAGGTCGGTCACGGTGACGTTTCGAACCGGCATCGAGTTACCCGTTCCGACGGCCTTCGTGAACCTGCCGCTATCGACCACGTGGCCGTCGCCGTCGAGGATGACGTCGTTCGCCCGGATATCGATACAGGCCCGCTCGTCGAGTCCGACGACGTGTCCCTGGTTCGGTAGATCGATGTCCTCCGTCAGGACGTAGTAGCCGGGTTGGTCGATGACTGTACACGAATCGATCGAGGAGGTCTGGGCCGACGCCGGCCCAGTAGCGAGGACCGCGGTACCGGATACGCACACCGCGAATGCGACCAGTACCGCGACCGGTTTCGTCGATAGGCTCATACTGGTACGAGCGGGACGACTCGAGTAGATACATTTACTAATAACACAATAACGGACGCTCTGTACGACCACGGTCGTACTCGAAGAAGCCGTCCTCCGGTCCAGAACTGCCGTTCACGGGGTGCAAGCGAAAGGAGGCCTCGAAGTGCTCTCCGGCCGGTCAGGCCCCGGACTGGTTCGCCGGCTCCTGACCGAGCCACGGGTCGAAGTGGACGCCGCTGGAGACGGGCGCGCCGTCACCGTCGGCGGCCGTCCCCGTTATCGGGTCACTCACGTTCTCACCGGCCGGACTCGACGGCCCGGTCTCGGCGCCCCAGTAGTTGTTCGTCGCGGTAAGGACCTGCTCGTCTTCGTTCAGGACACCGTAGTACTGACCGTCCCCGTCGTCGGCGGTGAAGTTGTTCGCCCGAACGTCGACGACCGCGCCACCGCTCCGCCGGGGCAGACAGAGTTCCGTCTCGTCGACCCGAACGCCATAGATGGCGTCGACGTCGTTGTGGCGAATCGTCGTGGGACCGGTCGCATTCTGGAGGTACACACCGTGGACGCCCTGGAGATCGTTCGAGGCTACCAGGTGCCCACCGCCGGCGAGTTCCAGCGCGCCGCCGCTTCGCTCGATACCGTCACCACCACCGAACCTGTTGTTCACGAACCTGTGGTTACGCCCTTCCGCTGACGCGGCCCACCCGGAGATCCGCGTCGCGTCGTTGTCCGCGACGGTGTGGCCGGATCCCGAGACGCTGATCCCGTTCCTCGCGATTCCGATGGCGTTGCCGGTCACCGTACTATTCTGTCCGCCGACTGCGATAGCGACCTCGGGCCGCTGTTCGAACGTGTTGTTCGCGACGACGTTGCCGGCCCCGCTCGAGAGGTCGACCGGGGTGCTGTCGACGTCGAACGCGTTCTCGGCTATCCGGGACCGGTTCGTCCGTTCGGCGTCGATTCCGGTGACGTATCCACCAGTCACCGCGTTGTTTTCGACGGCGACGTCGGTGACGTCGCGGAGCCGCACTGCGGGGCTTCCCATGTTCGCCCCCAGGTCGCCGTCCCGAATCTCGACCCGTTCCGACTCGACGACGGCGACGCCGGAACCGGCGGATTCCGGCTCCTCGCTCGTCACGTCGACGACCCGGCCGTCGGTGACGTTCTCGAACCGGACGTTCGTTGCGCCCTGGCGGACGGTGAGGTCGACGACGCTGACGTTCTCGACAGCGGCCGATCCGTTCGTTCCGACGACCGTCCCGTAGCTGTTCCCGGTGATGCCGTGGCCGTCGCCGTCGAGGACGACGTCGCTCGATCGGATCTCGATACACGCGCTCTCGGTCTCGTCGGGCTGATCGACGTCCTGCGTCAGGACGTAGTGGCCCGGTTCGTCGATGACTGTACACGAATCGATGGAGGTCGCCTGGGCCGACGCCGGCCCAGTAGCGAGGACTGCGGTACCGGCCGCGCCCACCGCGAGCGCGACCAGTAGCACGGCCACCTGTGGTAATCTTCTGCTCATAGGGCTGTCGACTGACCGAACAGCGTGCTATCGGTTTATTACGAACTAGATAAGGCGGGTAAATTTCACATTATCGCCGCACGATGTAGCTCTCGCTCACCGGTCGAGCGTCGTGAGAAAAGCGAGATAACCGTGTTCGAGAACTCCTGGCGTGGAGTGCCGGGAGTTACTGGTTCGTCCGGACGACGTCGAGACCGTTGTTCTTCTCGTGGGAATCCTGGCCGCCGTCGGTGTGGCCGAACTCCTGGGAGGACTCGACGTTCTGGCTGGCGTCGAAGGACATGTCGTCGTCGTCGACGCCCTCGATGGCCTGCCGGGACTTGTCGGCCTGCTTCTGCGTGCTCGGGCCGAGCACCTGCGCCGACTGGACGCCGGTCATGATGGCCATGACGCGGACCTTGCCCTTGTACTCCTCCTGGATGCGGGCGCCCCAGATGACGTTGGCGCTGGCCTCCAGGCGTTCGGTGATGTTCTGGGCGATGCCCTCGGCCTCTTTCAGCGTGAGGTCGGGACCGCCGGTGATGTGGACGAGGCCACCGCTGGCGCCGCGGTAGTCGACGTCGAGCAGCGGGTGGTTCATCGCGTCCTTCACCACTTCCTCGGTCTTGTTCTTGTCCTGGGTCTCGCCGACAAGCATGACGGCGACGCCGCCCTGGTTCATGATCGAGGTCATGTCGGCGTAGTCCAGGTTGATCAGGGACGGCTGGGTAATCGTCTCCGAGATACCCTTGACGGTCTCGGCGATGATCTGGTCCATCACCGAGAACGCCTTGCCGATGGGCAGGTTGGGGACGTAGTCCAGCAGTCGGTTGTTGTCCAGGACGATGATGGAGTCGGCCTCGTTGCGGAGCCGTTCGAGACCCTCCTCGGCCTTGACTGTCCGGGCACGCTCGACGTTGAACGGCGTCGAGACCATGCCCACGACGATGGCGCCCTGTTCCTTGGCGATCTTGGAGACGACCGGCGCCGCGCCGGTGCCCGTACCGCCGCCCATGCCTGCAGTCACGAAGACGAGGTCGGCGTCGCCGAGGACTTCCTTGACCGTCCCCTGGGCCATCTCGGTGGCGCGCTCGCCCATGTTGGGGTCGCCGCCAGCGCCGAGGCCGTTGGTCAGGGACTTGCCGACCAGGATCTTCGTGTCGGCCTCGATCATCTTGAGGTGCTGCTTGTCCGTGTTGATGGCGACGGTGTCGGCGCCCTCGACGCCGATGTTGTACAGACGGTTGACGGTGTTGTTGCCGGCACCACCACAGCCGACGATGACGATCCGCGGATCGCCGAACCCGTCGACGCTCTCGTCGTCCATCTTCTGCTGCTCCGCTTCGTCACGCTCGAGCGCTTCCTTGACGATGTCCTGCATCGTTAGGCCCTCGCCCAGGTGCGCCGCTTGCGTTTCTCTGATGGCCGTTCCTGAGATGGTTCCTGTTCGGAGAGCATCTCACGCACAGCGGAGCGGATAGCCTCGCTGCGGTTGGGGTATTCCCCCGTCTCGACCATTCGTTCGACCTCTTCTATCTGCTGCTTCGGAATCCGTAGTGTCACACGCTCCATTGTTATTCGTTCCCCGGTAAGACGGATGGCGTTTACACGCCGGACAGTGTGTCACACAGCGAAACCCCCAGACGGCAACGCCGTCCGCGCTGATTCGCACTGTGTAAGACGACCGTCTTACGCGTACCTCACAACAAACTATGGCATAATAAAGGTTACGACGGTGTATGACATTGGCACGTTTACGACTCTAAACGGTGCCTAAATGGCGTTTACAGGCCTCTCGGCCGAGCAAACCCCTTCTGCCGTCGCGGCCGTTCGACCCCGCCAACGAGGGGGCGAAAGCCGGGCTTGAACTCCCGCGTTCCGTCTGGCGCTCCCTCTCGCGGAAGGTGTGTAAACGCGAATAACGGGTGTTTCGAGCCGTAACTAGACGATCGAGGAGATCACAGGACCCGTTTACACGCATCGTTCGGAGCACCACTCGACGTCTGCAAACATCCTCTGAGACGGTCGAAATCGGTGCCATTCGGTTCGTCGTATGGGTCACCGGCGGACTATATCAACTTTCCTCCCCGACCTCCCTGTCACACGGAATGATAACCGTTAAGTCCGGCAACGGCGCTACCATTGAGTACGCCCGCCCTTAGCTCAGACTGGTAGAGCAGTCGACTGTAGATCGACTTGTCCCCCGTTCAAATCGGGGAGGGCGGATTTCTCCTGCGAACGACAGTGAACAGTGAAAAATATTGCCCGAGCCGATTTGAACACGCCAGTCGCAGCCCCGCGCAGGGAGCGCAGCGACCGAGCAGGAACGTCTGGCATCTGTTCAAATCGGGGAGGGCGGATTTCTTCGAAGCCGATTCGCGAGCGTAGCGAGCTGTCGGCTTCGAGAGGGTGTACCGACCCGATTTCGTGCTCGGCAGTCGCAGTCAACAGGCGTAGCGAAACCGCTTCTTTCGTTTAAATCGGGGAGTGCGGACTGAATTTGGGCCGACCGCGACCAGAGGAAGCCAGTGCCGGCTAACCAGCTAACGCCCGAGTCGATTTCGTCGCGGAAATTGCACGCGCCGCGGCTGCAGTCTCCGCTGTCCAGCGACGAAACGCGACTGGCGACGGGAAGGCAGTCGTCGTTTCTGCTCCGTTCGAAAGATCGCAAGCCCGTCCATTCGATGTGTTCAGTATCGATCAGTCAATCGCCGGCCGATTTCTCGGCAGGCTCGAACTCGACGGAGATCTCCTTCTCGGCAGTCCACGGCGCGAGGACCTGCGTTTCCACTCGCGTGAACAGCTCCCCCGCCTCGGAGACAGTGGTTTCGTCCCGTTTGTTCCCGTCGACGTAAAGAACTGCTTTGAGATCGGATCGGCCGGCGTTCATCGATCTGATCCTGCAGACGCGGGCACGAAACTCCTGGGGGACTCCAGCCACGTACGGATACTTCTCAACAGAGCCACCGATACTTCTCGTGGCGCTCCTCACGAGCGCCGCGTGGGTAATCACAGCCAGGACGAATCGAATGTGCCAATCGTCGCCCCCACAGCGAACAAAGCGACCGGGCAGGCACGTCTGGTCAATGTTCGCGTCGAGTGAGCCGTGCGGGAAGCCAGGGATATCTCCCTCCGGGCCGGGGCCGAACGGCAGCGTCACCGACCACGTCCGGCGTCCCGAGTTCCGTCGACGTCTACGTCGCTGCCGATCCGGTCGTCGGTGGGGCGCTCCGACTCGGGTCGCCACGGCCCGTCGCCGCCGTCGACGATAGTCCGCGGCGGAATCGATTCCTGGGGCGTCGCCAGTGGCGTGAGCAGTCGTTCCAGGAGACTCAGGTCGTCTGGGTTCGGTTTCTGGACGGTCTCGTACTCGACGACGACGTCGCCGTCCGCCTCCGAGATGCACACGTAGTTCAGGCGGTACGAGGGGTAGAACACGTCCGGAAGCAACCCGAGCACGACCGATCGCCGGTGGAGTCGTCGCAGCCACGTCCCCGTGTTTACGACGACGCGGTCGGCGACCTCCGTGACGGAGGCGCGGTGGGTGTGTCCGTAGAGGAACACCGCGACCTCGGGGTGTTCGTCGAACACCGCCCGGGCCACGTCGACGTACCTGTCGCTGACGTCTTCCGGGTCGTCTCCGCCGACCAGTCCGAACCGGGTGAGCGTCTTTCGGACGTCTCGCGCGAGGAAGAAGGCCGGAATCGCGAGGAAGGCGAGAATGGCGATGACGACGACGTTCACGACGAGGACGAGGTCGATGAGCGTACCGACGATACTCAACCTGGTGAGCACGAACGACACCGCCTCCGCCGGCAGCGACCAGACGCCGAGGACGTCGAGCGCCACGGCCAGGAGGTAGAGTAGACTCACCTGGAACAGCAGGAGGAACGGCACCGCGGTGTAGCGAAGCAGGGGGCTCATCTCCCGGTAGAAATACTGGGAGATCATCCAGTCGGGAATCCGCGTCATCGGCGTCACCGACTGGATGTCCTTCAGCCAGTTGAACCGCCCTCGCTTCGAGAGCCGTCCCGCTTTGCTCGTGACGTGGCGGTTCACGTGGTAGCCCGGTGGATTCGCGTAGGGGTTTCCGAAGTCGGGACTCCTGTTGTTCGGGTCGCGCTGTTGGCCGTGTTCGATCCAGACGACGCGGTCCGCGACTTCGCGAGTGATGACGATCTCCTGTTCGAGGGAGACGTTGTACTCCGCCAGCCGCTCGACGTACTCGGGGTGACACGCGAGTTCGTAGTCGTGATTCCCCGGGATGACGGTGGTCGGGACCTGCTCGCCGGTCGCCCGGAGTTGCTCGAACAGTTCGGGATACAGTTCGAGCAGCGCGTCGAACTTCTCCATCCCCTCCAGTTCGGTGAACTCCCAGAGCCCGAACAGGTCGCCGTTGATTATGAGCTCCGCGTCCTCGTCGCGCTCGGGTAGCTCGCGGAGGAACGCGAGGAATTCGTCCATGAACTCGACCTCCTGGAGCGTCTCGTCGCCCCCGATGTGGAGGTCGCTGACGAAGTAGTACCGCGTCGCATTCTGGTCTGGCTCTCCGCTCATGCTACGTGCGGGTTCGCACGGGTGCGTCTCGGCCGCCCCCTCGCGTCCGGTCGACGAACGGTCTCGACGGGTGCGGTGACGTCGTCCGGCGCCGTGTCGTGACGGTCCCGGGTCAGGAGAATCGTCGTCGGGAGTACGAGCACGTCTCCTCCTTCGACCGACGACTCAATGAATGTTGTCGGGGTACCGGTTCGGCGCCCCGACTCGTGGCGGTACAGTGAGAGCCCCACGCGCCGTCGGGGACGTCGCGGAGTCCGAGAACTGCTCGTCGAGGAGCGCGACTCGGACCGTGGGATGACTGCTGCCGAGTTCGGCACGGTAGTCACGCCTCTCTACCGGGGAGTGGAGATACGCTTCTCCTTATTCATTCCTCCATTAGACAAACTCGCGCGTGCGCGCGTTGATCATATCAAATTGTAGGGGTACTCTCGACGGACAGGAGCCGTGCGACGGGGAGTGATTCACTCTGACGTCAGTTCCCTGACGCCGACGTCGAGTTTCAGTGGTGTCCCCGAACTACTACCACTGGGGAGCGATGGGCGCGTGCACGACGAACTGTGGGTCCGTTCCATTCAGGTGACAGTAACTGGACAGCTACCGCCGAAAATCACGTGAACGATAGGCTCGCTTTTTAACTACCTGGGTGGTACCTCGGGTGTGGTCGCAATGGGAGTCTTCACCGGAGCGAACGACGGATCGCGCTTCGGGAACCTCGATGGCCGTCCGTACATCTGCATGGGGTGTGAGGCGACCTTCGAGGTCCAGTACCACTCGTGTCCGTCCTGTGGCGGGTTCGACGTCCGCCGGGCCGAGTGGCTCGGCGAGTGACTCCCGGCGTCCACGAAACGGCACGTCCTGTCCGAGTGGGTCCGTGACCCACCGAACCGACGACAGCGGCAGTCCGGAATCTCCGTTCCTGTCATCGGTCCGTTTCGATCGTCTCGTGCGACAGCCTGTTTTGCACATATCCAAGTGTGATCGGTGCATAGTCCCGCTACATGCAGCGACGCGAACTCGGTACGACTGGCTGGAACGTCACTGAGGTCGGCCTGGGAACCTGGAACATCGGCGGAAGCTGGGGCGACGTGAGCGACGAAGACGGTCGCGACGTCGTCCGCACCGCGCTCGACGCCGGCATCGACTTCATCGACACCGCGGACGTCTACGGCGACGGCCGGAGCGAGAAGCACATCGCGAACGTCCTCGACGAGCGCGAGGCACGCGACGACGTCGTCGTCGCGACCAAGGCCGGCCGTCGGCTCGAAGAGCACACCGCCGAGAACTACGACTACGAGCACCTCTCCGAGTTCGTCGATCGCTCGCGGGAGTACCTCGGTCAGGACACGCTGGAACTCGTCCAGCTCCACTGCCCGCCCAACGACGCGTACTACCAGCCCGAGACGTTCGAGGCGCTCGACCGGCTGAAGGAGGAAGGCAAGATCGCTCACTACGGCGTCAGCGTCGAGAAGGTCGAACAGGCGCTGAAGGCCATCGAGTACCCCGGTGTCGAGACGGTGCAGATCATCTTCAACATGTTCCGCCAGCGCCCGGCCGAACTGTTCTTCGAAGAGGCCGAGCGTCGCGACGTCGGCGTCATCGTCCGCGTGCCACTGGCCTCCGGGCTCCTCACCGGGAAGCTCTCCCGGGACGACGAGTTCCCGGAGAACGACCACCGGAATTTCAATCGCGAGGGCGAGGCTTTCGACCGCGGCGAGACCTTCGCCGGGCTCCCCTTCGAGCGCGGCCTCGACGCCGTCGACGAACTCGAAACCCACCTTCCCGGGGACCTGACGACGGCCCAGGCCGCCCTGCGCTGGATCCTCGACTTCGACGCGGTGTCGACGGTCATCCCGGGGTCGACGTCGCCGGAACACATCCGCGACAACGTCGCCGCCAGCGAGGCCGACCCGCTCAGTCACCAGACCCACGGTGCCGTCCGCGACGTCTACGAGAAGTACGTCTTCGACGACGTGCACCACCGCTGGTAATTATATACACTTCCGACACCACTCTGTATTTAGAACTTTTGAATCCGTAATTAGCGTTCTTTCGCCGTTTCGGGTAGCGACAGCGCCATACTCTGGAACAGTAACCATGAATGGAAAAGATGGTGACAAAACCACATGCTGCTATATCAAATCGCCATCGCAAAGCCCGATGCGACCTTTTCAGAACCGTAAAATTTACACTCTTAATCCTGTTTTGAGCCATATCTGTGGTTCTCTCCGGAAAATTTGCTGGAATATCTCGAAATAGTGCTTTCGATGCGATCATCGCTGAAGACGAGTAGCGCGATCGCCCCGAACGTGCTGGCTGATGCGACGGCGAGTGGACGCTCGTCGCGTCTCGAGAATGTGAATTTTTATTACTCGATGCCGTCTTCGTTAATACATGGGCGTCGTCAGCATCTCGATGCCGGACGAACTGGAGCACAGGATCGACGAGTTCGCGGAGGACCACGGCTATACGGGCCGGTCTGAGATCGTCCGCGAGGCCGTGCGCAATCTGATGAGCGAGTTCGAGGACAAGCGCCTCGAGGACCGCGAGCTGATGGCCATCGTCACCGTCCTCTTCGACTACGAGACCACCGCCGTCGAGGAGAAGATGATGCACCTTCGCCACGACCACGAGGACCTGGTCGCGTCGAACTTCCACAGCCACGTCGGCGACCGCTACTGCATGGAGCTGTTCGTCCTCGAAGGGCAGCTGGAGGACATCTCGTCGTTCGTCGGTCGCGTTCGCGCGACGAAGGACACGCTGTCTGTCGATTACTCGGTGCTGCCGGTCGACGACATCGCGTCGATCACCTGACCTGTCCCGCTCGACCTGACCGGACTGTTCAAGTGCGATTGCAGTAATCACAGGTGTGTGGCAGTATCGTTCGACTGCTTCGGGACGCTCGTAACTGCAGACCGGCCCACCGAGCCGTGGGTCGCGGTCGCGGCCGAGCTCCGCGAGCGGGACGTCGCCGTCCCGGACGACTGGGAGGCAGCCTACCGCTCGTCTCACCGCGAGTACGACCGCGGCGCGGAGGCGCCCCTCGACGAGCACGTTCGCCTCGCGCTGGCCAGCCGCGGCGTCGAGATATCGGTGGCGACGGCTCACGACGCGACACTGGTGGCCTTCGACTGCGACGTCTCGGTTCGCGACGGCGCTCGCGAGGCACTCTCTACCGGACGCGATTACGGCCCCGTCGCCGTCTGCTCGAACTGCAGCGTGCCGGGACTCGTCGAGCGGACGCTCGACCGGGCCGACCTCGCCGTCGATGCCGTCGTGACGAGCGTCGACTCCGGCTGGCGCAAGCCCCACCACAAGATATTCGAGGCGACCGCGACGGCGCTGGAGTGCCCGCTCGACGCGCTCGTCCACGTGGGCGACGACGCCCGAACCGACGGCGGCGCTGGGCGGGCCGGCGCGACGTCGGTGCTCGTCGGGGACGTCCCGCTCACCGCGTTCCCGGCCTGGCTCGAAGCGGAGGGATCGCCGTGCTGACGCCCGTCGCCGTCGTCGTCGCGGGCGTGCTCGAAGCGACGCTCGGCGAACCACCGCAACGGCTCCACCCCGTGGCCTGGCTGGGCCGCCTCGTCACCCCGTTCGATCGCCAGTGGTCGCGCCCCCGGGCCGTCGGACTGACCGCGGCGGCCCTCTTGCCGCTGGTCGCCGCGGCGCTCGTCGGAACTGTGGTCGTCCTGGCGGTCCTCGCTCACTCGTGGCTGGGGATCCTGGTCACCGGTGTCGCGCTCTTCGTCACGACGAGTCTGCGAATGCTCCTGACCGAGGCCAGGGGAGTCGTGACGACGACGGACGCTGACCTCCCGCGTGCGCGTGAACGGCTCCGGTCTCTCGCGGGACGGGACGCCGCCGACCTCTCGGCCGGCCAGGTCCGCAGCGCGGCCGTCGAGAGCGCGGCGGAGAACCTCGCCGACGGACTGGTCGCGCCGCTCGGCGCGTTCACCGTCGTCGCCGCGGTGACCGGCGCGCTCGACCCGGCCGCACAGCTCGGACTCGCGGCCGGCGCGGCCACGTGGGTGAAAGCCGTGAACACCCTCGACTCGATGCTGGGCTACCGGTCGAAGCCCGTCGGCTGGGCGTCGGCCCGCCTCGACGACGCCGTGATGTGGCTGCCCGCCCGCGCGAGCGCCGTTCTCCTCGCCGTCGCAAGCGGACGACCGGACGCCCTTCCGGCAGCACGCGCGTGGCTCGACGGGGTTCCCTCGCCGAACTCCGGGTGGCCGATGGGCGTCCTGGCTGCGACGGCCGGCGTCCGACTCGAAAAGCCCGACGCGTACGTGCTCAATCCGGACGCGCCGCTGCCGACGACTGCGGCGGCGCAGTCGGCGGTCCGGACCGTGGGGGTCGCCGGCGTGCTGGCCTACCTGCTCGCCGCCGGGACGCTCGCACTGACGGAGGGGATCGCGTGGTCCTGACCGCCGTCCGGGGTGCGCTCGGGTTCCTCAGCCGGCTCCCCGTCGGCCGCGACGAGGCCGCGCTCGAAGCGTTCCAGCGCAGGCCGGTCGCCTTTCCTCTGGCGGGCTACGTCGTCGGAGCGCTACTCGCGCTCCCGTTCGTCCTCGGCCTCCCGGCGACGACGACGGCCGTCCTGTTTCTCGCGTGGGTCGTGCTGAGTACGGGCGTCAACCACGCGGACGGCCTCGCCGACCTGGGCGACGCGGCGGTCGTCCACGGCGACCCCGCCGAACGGCGGGACGTGATGCGAGACACGACCGTCGGCGTCGGCGCGGTGCTCGCGCTGGGGACCGGCCTCCTCGGGCTGGCGCTCGCCGGCCTGGGACTCGCCGAACTGCCGGTCCGGGTCGCCGTCGGCGTCGTCGTGACCGCGGAGGTCGGTGCGAAACTCGCCGTGGCACTCCAGGTCGTCACCGGCGAGGCGAGCCACGAGGGGTTCGGATCGCGATTCGTCGACCGCGCCGCCAGCGGCGACCGGCCGTTGATCGCATTCGTCGCGCTCCCGGCGCTCCTCGCGAGCGGGTCGGTAGTGGTCGGCGTCGCCTGCTTCTCGGCGGCCCTCGCCGTCTCGGTGCTCGTCCACCGGTGGGCTGACCGCCGGCTGGGCGGCGTCGGCGGCGACGTCTTCGGCGCGACGAACGAACTCGCTCGCGTCGTCGCGCTACACGCGGGGGTGGTCGCGTGGACGCTCTGGTGATGTGCGGCGGCCTGGGCTCCCGGCTGGACGGTGACGTCGAGAAACCTCTCGTGGAGGTCGACGGCGTCTCGATGGTCGACCGCGTCGTCGCCGCGCTGGCTGGCAGTCCCGTCGACGACGTCTACGCAGTCACCTCGCCGAACGCGCCCGCGACGGCGGCCCACGTCGATGCCCCCGTCATCGAGACTGGTGGCGAGGGGTACGTCGCCGACCTCCGGGCGGCCCTCACCGATTCGCGGGTCGACGAGCCGGTCCTCACCGTCGCTGCGGACCTCCCGTTGCTGGATTCGGAGTCGGTGACGGCCGTCCTGGACCGCTGGGACGCGGGCTCGCTGACGGTCGCGGTTCCCGTCGCGCGCAAACGCGACCTCGGGGTGAGCGTCGACTCGTCGTTCGCACACGAGGGCCGCGAGGTGGCGCCGTCTGGCCTCAACGTCGTCGGCGGGGAACCCGAGGCGGTTCTCGTCCGCGACGACGAGGGGTTGGCGGTCAACGTCAACCGTCCCGCGGACCTGGCCCTCGCCCGGCGGCTGGCGTGAGGCCCGGAACCGCTCGGGCCATGGCCGCCGTCGTAGGGCCGGCTTACACCGCTCGCCGGCCCGCTTCGCGGCCGGTCGACAGTCACCGCATCAGTGACCTAAGCGGTTCCTTACAATGTCACGAAGCGGTGTACCCCTCGGTACTGATGTCACAGACGACCGATCGCCTTCGGGACTGCCTTCTCGCAGAGGAACCGTTACAGGGCGTCTACGCGGCGACGCTCTCGGACGAGAGCGCGCCGAAGGAGGTGTCCGTCGGCGTGACCGACCGCCGGTTGGTCTGCCTCGCCGACGACGGGACCTTCCTCGACGTGGGTTACGGCGCCATCTGTGCGATTCGGAGCCGTCCCGAGTCGACGTTCACCTGCCGCGGTAACGACTATCGCCTGGTGGCCGGGGCCGGTGCAGGACTCTCGGTTCTCGGATTCGTCGCGCTGGCGGCGTTCTCCTCGAACCCCGCCGTCCCCGTCCTCGCGCTCGCGACCGTCGGCGCGCTCGTCGCGACTGCCCTCTTCCGCTGGAACGACCAGGTCACCGAACTGGTGACGCTGGAGGCCCTCGACGAGCGGACCGCCGCCGACTTCGACGGCATGGCAGCGCTCCGCCGCGTCGAGCGAGCCCTGCCGGCCCGGGCCGACGGCCGCCGCGTCCTGCTCTCGGTGAGTGCGCTCCTCACCGTCGTGTGCTTCGCTGGCACCGTCGCACTGACGGTGAATCCACTGCTGCTGCTGAGCTTCCTCCCGATGCTCGCCGGCATCGGACTCGTCGAGTACGCGCGCCGCCACGCCGACGAGTTCGACGGTATCGAGATACGCCGGGAACGTGCCCGTAACGTCCGGATCAGTACGGCGGACGGCCGGACGGTCTCGCTGGCGGTCGACCCGTCGGCGGAGATCGACCGCGAGCTCGGCCGACTCACCGCCGTCACCGCCCGCGACGACGCCGTCTCGGCTATCTCGGCGCGGGCCTGATAGTGGTGGTTGTAAGCCTGGCCCCCCTTGGACTGGCCGGTGCCGGCGAACGCCGGTAACAAGGTACAACCACCACTATGAGCCGGTCCGTTCCCAGTCCCGTCACAGCCTGTTCCCCGTCCGTCCCCGGTTCTGCGCCCGCGAAAGTATTATCCGCCGGTGCGACGGACGGGCGGACATGCACCCGGAGGCAGTCGACGCGCTCCGCTCGGGGGCCGAGGACGCCATCGACGCTGACGGCCGCGTTCCCCACGGGAGTTCCGACGACCCCGACGTTCTCGATTTCAGCGCCAACGTCAACCCGCGGGTCCCCGACGGCGCCGAGGCCGTCTTCCGGGAGTCGTTCGACACCGCTCGCAGCTACCCGGACGACGCCTACCCGGAGTTTCGCCGTGCGGCGGCGTCCTACGTCGACTGCGACCCGGACGCGGTCGTGCCGACGGCCGGCGGCCTCGCCGCGATTCGGCTGGCCATCCAGACGGCAGTGAGCCCTGGCGATTCGGTCCTCGTTCCGTTCCCCAGCTTCGGCGAGTACGCCCGCGAGGTCCGCTTGCAGGGCGCCGAGCCGACTTTCGTGGATCACGACGAATTGCTCGACGCCGCCGTCGACGACCACGCGATGGCTATCCTCTGCAATCCGAACAATCCGACAGGGGAAGGTGTCGACGCCGACGCGCTCGACCGCTTCGCCGACCGGTGCCGCGCCGCGGGGACCACGCTCCTCGTCGACGAGGCGTTCCTCGGATTCACGGACCGGCCCTCGCTCGCCGGCGCCGACGGGGTGGTCGTCGCGCGCTCGCTGACCAAACTGTTCGGCCTGCCGGGACTGCGCGCCGGCTTTGCGGTGGCGACGGGTGACCACCGCGCCCGGCTCGAAACGGCCCGGATGCCCTGGTCGCTGGGCACGCCCGCCGCCGCCACGGGGGCGTACTGCATGCGCCAGGACGCGTTCGTCGAGGACACGCGAGCACGAGTCGAGCGGGAGCGTGCGCGCATGCGCGGGCGCCTCGAACACGAGTTCGCCGTCTTTCCGTCCGACGCCCCCTTCCTGCTGTTCGACTGTAGCTCTTCGGCGGCGGTCGACGCCGTGCTGGAGCGCGTCGCCGACGACTCCATC
The DNA here is from genome assembly GCF_058933135.1 of Halomicrobium sp. HArcel3. Taxonomy (NCBI): domain Archaea; kingdom Methanobacteriati; phylum Methanobacteriota; class Halobacteria; order Halobacteriales; family Haloarculaceae; genus Halomicrobium; species Halomicrobium sp. HArcel3. The sequence continues at coordinate 54,052 of NZ_JBZYDN010000001.1, forward strand.
GCCGTCCGGGACGCCCGGACCTTCCGCGGGCTGGACTCGCACGTCCGCGTCGCCGTTCGGCGCCCCGACGAGAACGACCGCTTGCTGGAGGCCGTCGGTGTTTGACCCGACGGTCCGCGACGGCGTCTGCCGGTGCCTGCGCGACGGCGCCCGCTGGCTGGTCACCGGCTGGGACGGCGGCTACCGCGACGCCGACGCGGTGTACAACGTCACCGTCCCCGACGGGTTCGACCGGACCGACCTGGCCGCGTTTCGTGACGAACGACTCCGCGCCGTGGGCTTCGAGGATCTGGGGCCCGCGCTGCTCACCGGCGTCTCGATGGCCCACGCCCGGTGTGCGAGCGCCGGCCCGGTGACGGCGCTGGCGACGGCCGGCGTCTCGAATCCCGCGGCGCTGCCGATGGACCCTCAAACGTCCGAATCCACGGCGGAGGGGAGCGCTGCCGACGGCCCGCAGGACTGGCGCCCGGGAACCGTCAACGTCGTCGTCGGGACGGAGCGGTCGCTCGCTAACGGCACGCTGGCGGAACTGCTCGCCACCTGCGTCGAGGCCAAAGGGGCGACGCTCTCGGACCTGGTCGGCGTTCCGGGAACGACGAGCGACGCCATCGCAGTCGGGTGCGTCCCCGAGGGTGAGCGAGCCGAGTTCGCCGGGAGTGCGACCGAAGTGGGGGGTCGCGCGCGGGCCTGCGTCCGGGATGCGATTCGGGCGAGTTTCTCGTCACGGTACGCGGAAGCGGAGCCGCCGGAGTCGGTCGCCGAGGCGGAGTACGGCGTGGTAACGGACCGGAAGACTGACGTCTGGAACCCGGCCGACCCGGACTGAACTCGGTCGGTACGGTCGCTGTCGCTGGCTCCGGACTGTGGCTGGCACTCGTGCCCCATCGCGGGGAGTGCGCCGATGACTACGGGAGATGCGAGAGGCCGGTCCAGATCAGTCCGCAACCCAGAATCCGGTGTAGCCAGAGACCGCCCCACGTCGGCTCCGACGACTCCCCTCGCAGGAAGTCGAACCCCGTGCTGTACACCCTTCGCGGAACGGCGACGTACGCGAGTCCGATGAGGACGGTGCCGATGGCGGCGATTTGTACGAGCAAACTCATGTCGAATATCGCTCTTGTCTGGCATTTCAATCCGACGGACGCCAATCTCATCGCAGATGGTCAGTCGTGGAGCCGTTCCGCCAGCGGCTCGCCCTCGAACAGCTCCGGATGGAGCACGGTCGCGATGCGCTGGCACTCGCCGGCGAGCCGCGGCGTCCAGCGGTTGAGTGCTTTGCCGTCCAGCACGTACACCCGGTCGTTCCGGACGGCGGGAAGGTCGTCCCAGCCCGGGCGGTCGGTGAGTTCCTCGATAGCGGCGAAGGAATCGTCCAGCGTGTAGCTACACGGCGCGACGACGATCACGTCGGGGGCGGCCTCGCGGACGTCGTCCCAGTCGACCTTCACCGAGCGGTCGCCAGGGTCCGCGAGCGGGTAGTCGCCGCCTGCGTGTGCGACGACCTCGGGGACCCAGTTCGCCGCCAGGTGGAGCGGATCGAGCCACTCGAAGACGGCGACGCTCGGCCGGTCGCCGGAGTCGGCGGCGACCCCTTCGTCGATGATCGACTCGACGGTCGCGAAGCAGTCTTCCAGCTGACCGATCAGCCTCGCGGCCCGCTCCTCCCGGCCCACGGCCGCGCCGACGGTCTCGATGGTGTCGAGGACACTGGAGAGGTCGCTGGCCCGCATCCCCAGTACCTCCGGGTCGGTCGGTTCGTCGGCGAGGATCTCGCGGACGCGGCCCTCGTCGACGGCGCAGACGCCACAGACCGACTGGGTGAGGATCAGGTCGGGTTCGACCTCGCGGAGCAGCTCCTCGTCGATGTCGTACACCTCGTGCGAGGAGGTGGCCTGGCCGTCGCGCTCCGAACTGGTTTCGCCGTCGACGCGGGAGCGGTCCAGGCGCGGCCGGTCGGCGATCGACGGCGGATGGTCACACGACCCGGAGACGACCGCGGGCTCGACGCCGAGGGCGCAGAGTATCTCCGTGCCCGACGGCGACGTCGAGACGACCGTGGGGTCGGTCGACTGGTCGGCCATCGTCAGGCCTCGCGGCGGGCGGCGACCAGCGAGAGGGAGACGAGCGCGACCAGCGCGCCGACGGCGGTGAAGCCAGGACCGCTCGCACCGGTGCCGGCGCCGTCGTCGGTGTCGGTACCGGGCGACCCGGTCGGGGGCGCGGTCGTCGCGGTCGGAGACTCGGTCCCGGTGTCACCTTCTGTCTGTCCGGTCTCCGTCGCCGTTTCGGACGCCGTCTGGTTCGCCTCGGCGTACGCCTCCGGATGCATCGCCTTCGTCATCTCGACGAGCGGGTAAATCACCCGTGGCGCGGGTCGGTTCAGCTGGTTGTAGTTGACGACGACGACCTGGTCCTCCTGGACGGCGGTCGTCCCATTGTAGGCCGCCGTCTTCGGCACCTGGTCGTCGTCGCTGTTCAGCAGTATCCAGTCGGGGTCCTGGTCGACGAGCACCTCGTCGTTGACCTCCTGGTAGCCTTCGATGCCGGCCTCGGCGGCGACGTTCCTCGCGCCGGCGCGCTGGATGACGTTTCCGATGAACGTCCCGTCGCCGGCGGTCCAGCCGAAGAAGGTGTAGATCATCCCAGGACGGTCCTGGCCCTCGACGGCCGCGTCGACCGTCGCGAGCTCGGCGTCCATCCAGTCGACGGTCTCCTCGGCGGCCTCGCACTCGCCGGTGAGTTCACCGATGATACGGGTCTTCTCCTGGATGCCCGCGATCGACCCGGCCTCGCCGAAGTGGTAGACGGTGAGGCCCGCGTCGCGGAGCGACTGGACCGTCTCGTTGTCGATGGTGTTCGGCGCGAGCACGAGGTCCGGCTCCAGGCCGACGACCTTCTCGTTACTGATGGTCTGGCCGCCCGCCGAGATGTTGGTCTTCGCCTCGGCGCCCTCCAGGTTCATGGCGTGTTTCGTCACGCCGACGACCTTGTCCCTGGCGCCGATCTCCCACATCGTCTGGGCCGCGCTGGGGTTCAGCGTCACGACGCGCGAGGGCTCTTCCTCGACGGTCACGTTCGTTCCCGACTGGTCGGTCAGCTCGACCGGGAACGTGCAGTCCGATTCCTGTGCCGCGACGTCCGCCGCCGGCGCGGTCGCCGGGGCCGCCGGGGCTGCCGGTGCGGTCGCCGCAGTCGCCGGGGCCGTCGCTGCCAGCACGAGCAACAGGGCTCCGAAAAGTGGTGCGTATCGCATTCTGCTAGGCACTCCATCGGCACCCAATAAATATTTGTCTACCCCAACTGAGTTTTCACTCCATGCGACCAGCACCAGCCGCTTGCGGAGGGGTGACGTGACCGACCCGGAGGCGGCAGACTCGGGGTCGACGGATCCGGCGACGTTCGCGTCTCGGGAAGCGGAGTCGACCGCGGAGCCGGTCGTCCACGCCGTCGGCGTCGGTCCCGGAGCGCCCGCCTTCCTCACCGGGCGCGCCCGCGCCCTCCTCGCCGCGGCCGACGTCGTCGTCGGGTTCGAGACGGTCGTCGACTTCGCTCGCGGGGCCATCGACGGCGCCGACACCGACTGTCTCACCTGCGGCTACGCCGACGAGGGCGAGACGCTCTCGGCCTTCGCCGACCGCGTGGCAGAGGGCGAGCGCGGCGTCGCCCTGTTGATGGGCGACCCGAACGTCTCGGGCTACCAGTTCCTCGGCAAGGTCGAACGAGCGGTCGACGCGCCCGTCCGCGTCGTTCCTGGTATCTCGTCCATCCAGGTCGCCGCCAGCCGGGCGCGGACGCCGATGGAGGACACCACCTTCCAGACGCTCCACGTCCGCGGCGACGTGACCGGGGCGCTGGACCGCCTGGCCGCAAACGCCGGCGACCGACACCTAATCGTCATCCCCCGCCCTTACGACTGGATGCCCGAGGACGTCGCGGCGTTCCTGCTCGACCGCGGCGCGCCCGGCGAGTCGACCGCGCTCGTCTTCGAGCGCCTCACGCACGACAGTGAATCGCGAGCCGAGACGACGCTGGCCGACCTGGCAACAGGTGCTGGCGGCGACGGCCCGGACGACACTGTGTTCTCGGACCTCTCGATACTCGTTGTCCGGGCACCGACCGACACCGACCTATCATGACCGACAACACGACCGACGCCGCTACCGACGAATCGCCGACCGACCACGCCATCGAACCCAGCGCGCCCGAGGAGTTCGGCCTCGTTCAGGTGTGGTGGGGCGACGGCAAGGGCAAGACCACCGCCTCGCTTGGCATGGGGATGCGCGCGGCCGGCCACGGCTACCGCGTCCACCTGCTCCAGTTCATGAAGGGCGGCACCGCCTCCGTCGAGAACGTCCGCGGCGAGTACAACGCCATCGCCGCGCTGCCGGGGTTCTCCTACGAGAACGCCGGCCACTTCGGCTGGCACGGCTTCATGGACGGCTCCGACGACGACGAGCACGCGGCCCGCGCCGAGGGGGCGCTCGCCCGCGCCCAGGAGATCGTCGAGGGCTCGGCCGATGCGGACCTGACGTCGCCGCTGGACCCCGACGGGGCTCCGGACGAGGGCGTCCACATGCTGATAATCGACGAAATCGTCTACGCCGCGAACCGGGACCTCCTCGACCCCGCAGACGTCGTGGCCCTGGTCGAGTCGAAGCCAGAGGACCTGGAACTCGTCCTCACCGGCGGGCACGAGCGCCCCGAGTACCTGCTCGACCACGCCGACCTCGTCTCGAACGTCCGCAAGGAGAAACACCCGCTGGAGAACGGCCACCCCGCCCGGAAGGGGACCGAGTACTAGTCGAAGCGAGAACGTGCGTCCGCGAGTCGCTCCCGCGCGGCCGCGACGTGTTCGTCGGCTCGCTCGTCGCCCGTTTCGTCGACTGCACTCAGTAGTTCCTCGATCGTCGCGAGACGGTCGGCGACCACGTCCTCGGAAAGGTCGCTCTCGCGCAGGTCAGCGGCGAGCGCTTCGGCCTCCCCGAGCCACCGACTCGCCGACCGCTCGACGGGCAGTTCGGCGGTCGCGGCGAGGTGGTCGTGGAGCGCCGCCAGGTCGTCGGCGTCGTCGGTCACGACTGGTCGCAGGAGCGCCGGCGGGAAAGGTGGCCGGGAGTCACGCGGTCCGGCCAGCGGACCCGAACCGGTCCCGTTCAGCTCGCCACGGCGAGCACGCGGGCCAGCGCGACGCCGTAGACGAGCGAGTAGGTGACGTTGGCGACGCTCCCGGTGAGGTAGTAGGTCGTGTTGCCGCTGGAGATGTCCTGGTAGCGGACGATGGACTTCGCGGTGAAGACCAGCCCCAGCGCCGTGTACGCGCCCAGGAGCGTCAGCGTGAGGATGAGGACGTTCTCGACTTTCCCGACCGCGCGGCCGGTGTCGGCCTCCTCCTCGCCGACGTCGGCGCCCGCGAAGCGGAGCGACCCGGCGACGACGTAGCCGCTGGTCGCCACGAGCAGGCCGTAGCCCGCGGCGAGCGTCAAGATGGCCGTCGCGTCGCGGGCGAAGACGGCCGGTGCCGGCGTCGCCCACAGCAGGACGGCCACCGACGCCGCCGCGATACCGACCGACGCGCCCCGTCGGAGTGCACTCCGATACCCGTCCCCGATCACGCCAGGTCACCCCACAGTTCGGCCATGGCTGTCTGGAGGTCCCGCTCCATCCCCATAATCGTCACGGCGTCGGCCCTCGCGAGCGTCTGTGAGACCGACTGGACGGAGACGTCGAGCCGGTCTGCCACCGCCGCCATCTCCCCGAGGTCGCGGTACTCCTTCGCGACCTCCATCTGCCGGGCGGTCCACCCGGCCTTCCACATACAGACGAGGTCGACCTGGTTGGTCAGCAGGTCGACGAGCCACTCGTCGGTCCCGTCGACGGACAGGCCGACGTACCGGTCGGCCCGTTCGACCTCGCCGAGGAGGTCGTCGGCCTCGTGGAACGCCGGGCCGTCCATCCTGGCGACGTCGTCGGCGTCGGTGCCCACGTCGACGTCCCCCCAGACGACGGCGAACCGGATTCCCGTCGGGTGGACCGCGTCGGTCAGTTCCCGTACCGCGTGGTAGGCCCGGCCGGGATCCGTGAGGACGCCCCCGACCTCGTCGACGCCTTTCAGCGTCGTGAAGGGGGCGACGAGCCGGTCGCCGACGGCGTCGTTCGCCCGCTCGATGCCCGATTCGAGGCTGTCGTGGAGCGCCTCCCTGTCCTCCACCGCGCGCGAGTCGACGACGTCCCCGACGATCACGCATCGACGCCTGGTCATTGCCCGATGTTCAATCTATTTTGGTTTAACTGTTGTGGGTAAATTGGATACAGTTTAATCACGCCGAGGGCGATCAGTTGAATGTGGTTTAGAAAGGTGTGATAAACTGAATGTGTTTGACTCTCGGCGTGAGAGCAGTGGCGAAAGACACGTGGCCCCACACGTCACAGGTGTGAGTGATGACCCGGACCGTCCTCGTCGCCGGCACGGCGAGCCACGTCGGCAAGAGCACCGTCGCGGCGGGGCTCTGCCGGCACCTGGTGAACGAGGGGCGCTCGGTCGCGCCGTTCAAGGCCCAGAACATGTCCAACAACGCCCGCGTCGTGCCGCGCGCCAACGAGGACGATTCGGACGGTGCCACGGACGGAACCGGGACCGCGGCAGACGACGATCCCTGGGGCGAAATCGGCGTCTCGCAGTACGTCCAGGCCCGCGCCGCCCGAATCCCGGCGACGACGGACCACAACCCCGTCCTGCTCAAGCCCCGCGGGGACGGGGAGTCCCAGCTGATCGTCGACGGCCGGGCCGTCGGCCACTTCGAGGCAGGGACCTACTACGACGACCACTGGGACGACGCCCTGTCGGCGGCCAGCGCTGCCCACGCCCGTCTCGCCAGCGAGCACGACGTCGTGGTCGCCGAGGGCGCTGGTTCAATCGCGGAGATCAACCTCCACGACCGAGACCTGGCGAACGTGGAGACGGCTCGATTCGCAGATGCCAATATCCTCCTCGTCGCCGACATCGAACGCGGCGGCGCGTTCGCTTCTCTCGTGGGTACGCTCGAACTGATGCCCGAGGACTGCCGCGAGCAGGTGGCGGGCTGCGTGATAACGAAGTTCCGCGGCGACCGCTCTATCCTCGATCCCGGCATCGAGCAGTTCGAAGACCGCACCGGCGTGCCAGTGCTCGGCGTGTTGCCCTACGACGACCCTGGGTTACCCGAGGAGGACAGCGTCGCCCTTCCCGCAGTTGAGGAGCGGTCGATTCGCGGGGAGGACGACGGGGTGGCCGCGGCCCGGAGCGTCACCGTTGCCGTCCCGCGCCTGCCTCGCATCTCCAACGCCACCGACCTGGAGCCCCTCGCCGCGGAACCCGGTGTCCGCGTGGCATACGTCCCCCTCGACGGCTCGCTGGCCGACGCGGACGCCGTCGTCATCCCGGGGACCAAAAACACCGTCGACGACCTGCTGGCGCTCCGGGACGCGCATATGCACGAGGAACTCCGCACGTTCGACGGCCCCGTCGTCGGCCTCTGCGGCGGCTACCAGATGCTGGGTGAGGAGATTACGAATGCTTCGCTCGAGGGTACTGGTGGGGAAAGTCGCGTCGAGGGCGTCGGTCTGTTGCCGATTACGACCCGGTTCGACCCCGAGAAGACGCTGGAGGCGGTCACCCGGGAACTATCGGGCGTCGATCCACTAGCCGGGGCCGACGGCGAGGTTTCCGGCTACGAGATCCACGCCGGCGAGACGGAGATCGTCGGCGACGTGAAACGGCCGTTCGCCGACGAGGGCGCGGCGACCGACCGCGTCCTCGGCACCTACCTCCACGGTCTCTTCGAGAACGAGGTCGCGCTGGACGCGTTCGTCGAGGGCGTGTTCGAGTCCGTGGGGCGGGAGCGGCCCGACGGGGATTCTGTGGCGGCTGATCCCTACGAGCGCGCCGCCTCGCTTATAGCGGAGTACGTCGATCTGTCGCCGATTCTTGGGTAGTGCTCGTTACGACGAGAGCGACTGCAAACAGAGGAAAGCCCTCGGCGCGCTCGACTCGCGCGGACCCCCTGCGCTCCTCGCCTTCGGCTGCGGTGCTTGCGGGCCCGTGCTTCGTCGACCCCGCCTCGCCCTTTCATTCCGCCAGGATCAGCATCGCTCGCGCCACGGAAGCGCTCGCGATTGTGGCCACCAAACCTCCCCGGATTCGCGGCGTCCGCCGCGAATCACGCATCCTGACCGCGCCGCAACCGCCCGGCCGGGAGTGAGTGGCCGAGCGAAAGCGAGGCCCTCGCGACCAGGGGAAGGGCAGGGCTGCGGTGCTGTACGGTCCTGGTGGACTGAAAGGGCGAGGTGCGGTCCGGGAACCCCGGGCCCGCAAGCACCGCAACGGAGTGAGGAGCGCAGGGGGCCCGCGGGACCGGAGCGCGCCGAGGGCTTTCTGGGTGTTGGCGTCTCGATTCCGACTCATGAGAGCGCGCCGAGGGCTTTCTGGTCGTTAGCGGTAGTTCTGTCGACACCTGGCGACCCACTTTCCCAGCGATCCACACCTTTTAATCAGAACGGGACGACACCGTAAGATAATGGTCGAGGCGTTCGCGGTGGCGAGCGGGAAAGGCGGGACGGGGAAGACCACGAGTACGCTCGCGCTCGGGATGGCGCTGGCCGAGTCCCACGACGTGACCGTCGTCGACGCCGACACGGGGATGGCGAACCTGCTCTTTCACGCCGGGCTCTCGGAGGCGGAGACGACGCTGCACGACGTGCTGTCCGGAGATGCGACCGTCGAGGAGTCCTGTTACGAGCGGTTCGGGATGACCGTCGTCCCGTGCGGTACGAGTCTGGACGGCTTCCGCGACGCCGACCCGGCGCGGTTGCGCGAGGTGGTCGCGGAACTCGCCGCCGACACCGACGTCATCCTGCTCGATTCGGCGGCGGCCCTGTCGAGTCGGTCGGCGATACTACCGGTCGTGCTGGCCGACCGCGTCGTCGTCGTGCTCCAGCCCACGATTCCGTCGCTGTCGGACGGGATCAAGGTCCAGGAGTACGCGAGTTCCTACGGCACCGGCGTGGCGGGACTGGTGTTCAACAAGGTGCGGGACGACGACGCCATCGGTCGGATCGCGGAGAAGTCCGAGCGGTACTTCGACGGGCCGACGCTGGCGACGGTGCCGGCCAGCGAGGCGGCCCGCGAGGCCCGGCGGGCGGGCAGACCGCTGCTGGCCCACGCCCCAGACTCGGACGCGGCGGCGGCGTTCGAGGACGCCGCGGCTGCCATCGACGTCCGCGACGGGGGCTCGGAGGCCGTGGCCGACCGCTTCCGCAGCGCCGTCATCCCGGACCCGCCATGAACCTCCCCGACGGTCGGCTCCTGAAGTCCCGCGTCGTGAGCGACCCGCGGTACCCGCTCGCGGAGGCGCTGGACCGGAACCTCACCGGCTACGCCGTCCTCGAACCGCAGGAGACGCTCCTGCTCGAAGGCGAGGGGCGCGGCGTCGTCACCTTCCGCGACGGCGTCCCGGACCTGACCTACGCCACCGGCACCGAGCGGGGCGGCCCGGCGGCGCTGGGCGACCTGGCCATGCCCGGGCCCTACCACGTCGAACTGTACGAACTCCCGGACGACGCCTTCGACGCGCTCGACGACGCCGCGGCGTTCCGCGTGCCGCCGGGGATGCCCGCCGAGCGACTGGCCGGCGACCCCGCCCTGGCCGCGAGCACGCGCCGCGCCGCCCCGGACGCCCGTGTCGACGCTGGAACCGGTAGCGGCGACGCGTCGGATGGCGACAACGATGGCGCAGAGAGCCGGGCGCCGGAGGACCGCAGCGCCGTCGAGGCGTTCCTCGACGACGAGGAGAAGATCGAGGCGATCCGCGAGCAGGCCCGTCGGGAGGCCGAGGCTCGCGCCGAGGAGTGGGGCTTCGACTGATCCAGCCGTCGATAGCTGTCACAGCACCAGTGGCCGCCACCGCACAGCGAAAGCCTATTTGCCCGTCTGTACCCACGAGTTCGCATGGTACGACCTGCACTCGTTCTGCCGCCGTATCCCGACGAGCGATGGGAACTCGCCAAACAGATGGGCGTCACCGACGCCGTCATCCACCCCCTGGAGATCGGCGACGACAAGACCCAGTGGACGTACGACGAACTCCGCGGGCTGCAAAACTACCTGGAGGGTGCCGACCTGCGTTTCTCCGTCCTGGAGGGGAGCGTCCCCATCTCGGACCGGATCCGCCTCGGACTCGATGGCCGCGACGAGGACATCGAGGTGTTCAAGCAGTTCCTCCGGCACTGCGGTGACCTGGGCATCCCGGTCGTCTGCTACGACTGGATGGCCGGCGTCCGCTGGGCGCGCACCGAGGCCCACAACGAGCTCCGGGGCGGCTCCCTCGCGACGGGGTACGACGACGCCAAGATGCAGGGCGGGCCCGCCGTCGAGGCTGCGGCAAAGAGCCACGAGGACATCTTCGAGGCGCTGGCGTACTTCCTCGAGGAGGTCGTCCCCGTCGCCGAGGACGCGGGCGTCAAACTCGGCCTCCACCCCGACGACCCGCCGCGCGAGGAACTGCGCGGCGTCCCCCGCGTCGTCACCAGCGTCGAGAACTACGACCGCATCCTCGACGTCTACGACAGCGAGTACAACGGCGTCACCTTCTGCCAGGGCAACTTCGCTGCGATGGGCGCGGACATCCCCGAAGCTATCCGCCACTTCGGCGAGAAGATCAACTTCGTCCACTTCCGCGACGTCGACGGCGACGCAGACCGCTTCGTCGAGACGTGGCACGACGACGGACCGACCGACATGCACGCCGCGATGGAAGCCTACGTCAGCGCCGTCGACGACGACGTCCCGATGCGGCCCGACCACGTCCCGACGATGGCCGGCGAGGACAACTCGAACCCCGGCTACCACACCAAGGGTCGGCTGTGGGCCATCGGCTACATGCGCGGGCTGCTCGACTCGCTGGAGTAAGTTCTACCACTGATTCTCGTAGCGCCGGTCGTTCGTTGACGTCCGGCCAGCCGGCGTCTGACGCCCGTCAGACGCCACCACCCCGTTTTCGGCTGGAAACCGACCGCGTAGCGAGCCCGCAGATTCCGTGGTAGCGGTGCTACGTCGGGGCGAGAGACGCCTTCCCCACGACTGGCGACCGGCGTCGCGTTTCACTTCCGCTCCGGTTGGCTGGCGTATATACTCGTCTGGGTCGAAGCCGGGGATATGATCGAACGCCTGCAGCGAGCACTGGACCGGCGGACCAGTGCCACCGAGTACGGCGAATGCAGACAGTGCGGGACGACCGTCGACACCGATACCGCGCGGTGTCCCGACTGCGGGTCGGGCGAAATCGCGAGCTACACGTTCTGATGCCTGAACGTTCAAACCGGATTTTGAGCGTAGGGAACCTTAACTGACCGTCCCGGTGAACGACCGGGTATGAACCGACGAGAACTGATCGTCGCGTCCGGAGGTATCGCTGCGACCGCGCTGTCCGGCTGTCTCGGCATCGGCGAGGGCGACGGGAGCGCCGCTGCACAGCAGTCGTCGCCAACCGTCGAGGAACGGAGTAACCGGAGCATCGTCGTCAGCAACGCCGGCCAGGTCCAGGGCGAACCAGACCTCGCGCTCCTCGACGTGGGCGTGGAAGCCAGCGGCGAGTCGGCCGGGGCCGTGCGAAACGAACTCGCGACCCGTGCCGAGGAACTGCGGACGGCGCTGCTCGATTTCGGGCTCGACGAGGACGCCGTGACGACGAGCAACTTCTACATCAGCGACCGCGTCGACCGCCGCCGGATGGAGGAAGAAGGCGTCCGACCCGACTCCGAGAAGGCCGACGAGTACGTCTACTACCAGGGAAACCACTCGTTCTCCGTCGAGGTCGAGGCCATCGACGAGGTCGGCGCGGTCATCGACGCCGCAGTCGACGGGGGCGCGGACCGGGTCGGACGGGTGACGTTCACGCTCTCCGAGGAGCGCCGGACCGAGTTGCGCGAGGAGGCCCTCCGGAAGGCCATCCAGGGGGCCCGCTCGGAGGCCGAGGCCATCGCCGACGAGGTCGGCACGTCCATCGCCGAGACCACGGTCGTCGACGCGTCCCAGGGGCAAGTGACCCCGTTCCACCGGGAGTTCGCCTACGACGCCGCTGCCACGGCCACGGAGACGGCCGGCGGCGCGTCGACCGGCGTCGAACCCGGCGACGTAACCGTCTCGGCCAGCGTGCGCGTCCGGTACCGGATGGCCTGACGCGCCCGGACTCGAATCGCAACCCGCTCACTCGAACGACGGAATCCGTAGCCCGCTCACTCGAACGCTGGTAGCACGTCCTCGGCCATCACGTCGCAGAAGGCGGCCTGGTCGGGACTGGAGCTCTGGAAGACGACCTCGTCGAAGCCGACGTCCACGTAGGTCTGCGTGACGTCGACCAGGTCCTGCGGGTCGGACGTGACGACGAACGCCTCCCGCAGTCGTTCGTCGGAGACGTCCGCGCCCATCGCCTGGAGTTCGCGGGGGTCCGCCGAATCCGACGACCAGACGTCGTCGAGCAGCGTGAGTCCCCAGGGACGGATCTCCTCCAGGGCGGCCTGCTCGTCCTCGTCGTAGGCGCAGTGGACGTGGACGGTCCGGTGGACGTCGTCGAGTGATTCGTTGCGCGCCGATTTCTCGACGCCCGCTTCCGCCGCGGGGAACAGCTCCTCGCGGACGCGCTCGGGCGGCTCGTACACCGTGACCAGCCCGTCGCCGAGGTCGCCGGCCATCCGTGCGGAGGTGGGCCCGCTCGCGGCGACGTGAATCGGTGGGGCCTCGTCCGGGCCGGTGTAGAGGTTCGCGCCGTCGAGGGTCCAGAACTGCCCCTCGTGGTCGACGAACTCCTCCGCGAACAGCCGGCGGATCATCCGGATGGCCTCGGCGGTGCGGCGGGCGCGCTCGCCGTAGTCGGGCAGCGGGTTACCCAGCGGCACCTCGTTGAGCGACTCGCCGGTGCCGATGCCGAGGAAGACCCGGTCGGGGTACAGTTCCGCCAGCGTGGCCAGCCGGTGGGCGACGTTGGCGGGGTGGTAGCGGTTGATGACCGCCGTCACGCCGGTCCCGACGTCGATGTCCTCCGTCCGGTCCAGCGCGGCGGGGAGCCACGTCCAGCAGTTGCCGCCGTGGGCCGAAGAGCCGTCTGCGAGGTGGTCGAACCAGGGGTGGAAGTGGTCGTTCACCCAGACGCTGTCGAAGCCCGCGGCCTCGGCGAGTTCGACCTGGTCGAGGCAGGCGGCCGGCGAGAACTCCTCCAGCGAGGCGAAGTAGCCGAATCTGACCATGCTGACCAGACGGGCGAGGCCGGAATAAGCGTCGGGGTCGGGCCGCCAGCCGTGGTGGCCGGAACTCCCGCCCGCGGCCGTTCTGGTGGACTTAAGGGCCACTCGGTCGTGTGTCCGTCCATGACACGGTACGAGCGCGTCGCGGACTACCACTCACACACCGGCGAAGGACCGCTGTGGCACCCCGACGAGGGACGGCTCTACTGGGTCGACATCCCGAACGGCGACCTGTTCCGGTACGACCCCGATACCGACGAGCACGAACAGTGCTTCGAACGGGACGTCGTCGGCGGGTTCACCATCCAGGACGACGGCTCGCTCTTGCTGTTCGAGGACGGCGGCCGCATCGAGCGCTGGGTCGAGGGAGCGGGGACGACCACCGTCGTCGAGGGCATCGACGGCGAGGCCGACTCCCGGTTCAACGACGTCGTCGCGGACCCGCGCGGCCGGGTGTTCTGCGGGACGATGCCGACCGACGACCGGCCCGGGCGACTCTACCGCCTGGACACCGACGGATCGGTGACGACGGTGCTCGACGAGGTCGGCCTCCCCAACGGGATGGGGTTCACCCTCGACCGGCGACGGTTCTACTTCACCGACTCCGGCAACGGACGCATCGACCGCTACGACTACGACCAGGCGACGGGCGCCATCTCGAATCCCGAGACGGTCGTCGAGGTGGACGAGGGCGAGGCGATTCCTGACGGGATGGCCGTCGACGCCGAGGGGTACCTCTGGTCCGCCCGCTGGGACGGGGGCTGTCTCGTCCGCCACGACCCGACGGGCGCCGAAGTCGCCCGCATCGAGTTCCCGGCGCGGAAGGTGTCCTCGGTGACGTTCGCCGGTCCGGACCTCTCCGAGGCCTACGTGACGACGGCGCTGACGGAGAATTCGAGGGACGAGGAGGGCGACGGCGCGGGTGCGCTGTTCCGGTTCGACCCGGACGCCGTTGGGGTGCCGGAGTTCCGGTCGCGAGTCGAGATCTGAGGGGGCCGGTTTCGGGCTGTCCGTCGACGAACCGACTGTCGGTTAGGGATGCAAACTGAGCACTGAGGATTACACGATAGAGGGCGCTTCCAGATCAGTATATCGACAGAGTTGCAATCACACCAATAAAAAATCCCGCGAGGAGTAAAAAGAATGAACCATCACCTGCGAAGACACCAATTACAGTCAATTGGAGGGCAAAGAGTAGTAATGCGATCCCTCTAAGAGCAGCGAGGATGTCAAGCCAGACTGAATCATTAGCAGCCATATGATCGGTACATTTCACCTATAAATTAATATTGGTGTCAAACCTAAATCGTAATCGAAATTCTGGTCTCGTTCGGTCGCTCTTTAGCCTGTACTGACCGAGAGCGCAGTCCCGATAGACGAACAATTCCACCTACCGATCCGAATAGAATCCGTCAGTCCATCCGGACCGGGATCCACCAGACGCGACTGCGCCCGCCTACCTTCTTGCTCGTGACGTCGGTGCTCTCCTGCAGGTCGTGGAGTTTGTTGAGCGCGGTCCGGCGCGAACAGCCCAGCAACTCGGCGACCTCCGACGCCGTCAGCGGTTCGGCGTAGTCGGAGCGGTCCTTGAAGACCTGGATGACGTCGGACTCGGAGTACTCGATCTCCCGTCCAGGTGGTGACATGGGTCGCGCTAGGGAGTCGAGATACTTAGCGGTTCGTACGTCCGCCGTCCCCGGATTTTCGTGGTCGGGGCGCCTGTGTCCTGGGGGTCGAATCGGCCCGCTACCCCGGAAACGACGAGCGGGCGAGCGATCGTTCGGACCGGCACCCGGCGCCCGCGTTCGCCGTCGGCCCGGGGGAGTGCAAGATATTTCCACGTCCGCGCCCACGGTCCGGTAGATGCGGTACCGCCGGGCTCTCGCCGTCGCCGTGCTGGTCGTCCTCGTTACGACGGCAGTCGTCGTCGCCGCGGAACTGAACAGCGACCCGCGGGTCGGGCCCGGACCGAACGACGTCCGCCTCGTCGACATGGAGACGGGCGACGACCGCCTCTGGCCCTACACCAGCCGGCACGCGGACTTCGCTTCGCGGACGCTGGCCATCAACCTCATCGTCTACGACGACCCCGAGGTCGTTCGCTATCGGCTCGAACGGCGCTCGAACGCGACCTGGACCGAACTCAACGAGTCCGAGGAGACGGCGAACTTCAGCATCGAACTGACCGAGGAACGGGTCGGGTTCGACTGGCACTCGGCCCACGGCGCGATGCGCTACACCTACGTCGAGCGCGACGGACGGGGCCGGTGGCTCCCCCAGCGCTACCAGTTGCACGCCGGCACCTACCTCGGGACTCGCTCGCACGTCAGAGTGTACGCGCCCGGGGGCGACAGCGAGTGGAGCGCCATCCAGGCACACAGCGAGTACTGGGACTGGTTCCGCATGCGCCACGGCGTCACCGACGTCTGGGGCACTAGCCGGCAACTGGAGGAGGACTTCGCCGACCAGCCCCTCGTCTCGGACGTCGAGCGGGCCTACGCGACCGAACGGGGTCCGATGTCCGACGGGATCTCCGTGGTCCACGTCGCCTCGGTGCTGCTCGCGGTCTCGGTGCCCGCGGTCCGCCGGCGAGTCACCGCGGTGGCCGACGAAGCCGGACTGGCGACGCCGACCCGACGCCGCTCGGTCGCGCTGTTCGGCTTCGCGCTGGCCGTCCCTCTCGTCGTCCGGGGCGCCGGAATCGGGCTGGAACAGGCGCTCCCGTGGCTCCCGCCGAAACTGATCGCTGCACCGCTGTACGTCGTCCTCGTCGCCGGGCTCCCCGTCGGCGTCTACCGGCTGAGCGAGGACGTTCCGACCGAGCGGGCCGTCGCCCTCGCGGTGATGGGGTTCCTCGCCGGCATCACGCTGGACGCCGTGGCCATGGACGTCACGGCGACGGTGATGGCGCGGTACGCCTGGCACCGCCTGGCGCTGGCTGTCGGCCTCGGCGCTATCGCTGGCGGGACGCGAGAACCGGGCCGGTCGCGCACGTTGCTCACCGCGGGATTCTGTCTCTGGTCGGCCGCGGTACTGGCGGCCGCACTGGACGTCATCTGACACTCGTTCGACAACGGAGGACTGTTATGGCATCGACGTAAATATTCAGGTCGATGACTCCGCCGGTCGACCGCCCCTCCACGACAGCGACCCGGCGAGCCGTACTGGCAGGTGTCGCTGGCAGTATGGCCGCCACGAGCGGTTGCGTCAGCCGTCTGCGCACGGTGATGGGCCGCGAGCGCCCGGACCCGGTGACCGTGACGATCAAGACCGTCCCCGCGGACGACGACCCCTACGCCCTGTTGATCGCTCGCCAGCTATCCGAGTGGCTTCGCGCCGCGGGGATCAACGCCAACGTCCTCCCGATGGCGAGCGAGGAACTGCTCCGGCAGGTGCTGGTCAACCACGAGTACGACCTGTTCGTCGGCCGCTATCCGGACTCGACTCTCGACGCCGACTCGCTGTACTCGCTGTTGCACTCCCAGTTCGCCACGGAGCCGGGCTGGCAGAACCCCTTCGGCTACGCTAACCTCTCGGTCGACGACCTGCTGGCGCGCCAGCGAACCACCGACGGTGACGAACGGCGCCAGGCGGTCGCCGACCTCCAGTCGACCGTCGCCCGCGAGAACCCCTTCACGGTGCTGGCCTTCCCGGACGTCATCCGCGCCGCCCGGGACGACCGGTACTCGCGATTCGGGACGACCAAGAGCGACGAGGCGCTGGGCATGCTCCAGTTGCACCGCGCCGACGACGGCGCCGACGCGCTCCGCGTGACGACGACCGACGAGCGCGTCACCAGTACCCTCAACCCGCTGCTGGCCTCGGTCGGCCGGGTCGGGACCGTCACCGACCTGATCTACGACCCGCTGGTCCGGCGCTACCGGGGCGAGCGCTACCCCTGGCTCGCCGAGTCGACGACGTGGGTCGAAGACGGCGTCCTCGAAGCGACGCTCAGGCCCGACCTCTCCTTCCACGACGGCGAGGCGCTGACCGCCGACGACGTCGTCTTCTCGTACAGATTCCTCCGCGACACCGCAAGCGGCGAGCGAAACCAGGCGGCGCCGACCATGCGCTTTCGCGGCCGGTCGACGCTGGCCGAATCGGTCACCGCGCCCGACCGGCGAACGGTCAGACTCACGTTCGGCGAGGAGACGGACTCGGTCGCGGAACGCGCGCTGACTGTGCCGATCCTCCCCCGCCACGTGTGGACGGAGCGGACTGGCGAGCCCAGGGTCGGCGGCCTCGACCTGGGTGGCGGGACGACAGAGGCGCTCGTCACCGCCAACGTCCCGCCGGTCGGGAGCGGGCCACTCGCGTTCGTCAGCGCGACGCGCAACGACCGGCTCGTCCTGAAGCGGTTCGCGGACCACTTCCTCGAGACGGCGGACACGCCGGCGTTACCCGACGCGGTGGCCGACGGCGCCGCCTTCGAGGAACTCGTGATGAAACACGTCGGGTCGGACTCCTCCGCCGTCGACCTGGTCGACTCCGGGGACGCGGACCTGACGCTCGCCGGGCTCGGTCCCGGCGTCCTGCGACGCATCGGGCAGGCCGACGAGCTGGACCTGCTCGTCGACCGCTCGCAGTCGTTTTACTTCCTGGGGTTCAACACCCGCCGGGCGCCGTACGCGAACCCCCGCTTTCGACAGCTCATCGCACAGCTCGTCGACAGACGCCACCTGGTGCAGTCCGTCTTCTCGACGTTCGCCGCCCCCGCCATCTCGCCACTGGCACGCACCGACTGGGTCACCGACGACCTGACCTGGCGCGGCCGAGACCCGATCACTCCGTTCATCGGGGCCGCGGGGGAAGTCGACGACGCCCAGGCCCGGGCGGCGTTCCGTGAGGCCGGCTACCAGTACGACGAGCAGGGCCGACTGCTGGGGGTCTGAGATGGGGCTGCTGGCCGTCGTCGTGGAGGTGGTGACCGCAGTGAGCCTGTTGCTGGTGACGACCGCCGCAGCCGTCGTCGGTCCGGAGCGACTCCGGCGGCTCCGGTGGACGCTGCGCGGCCGCGTTCGCGGCGCCCTCGGACCGATCGTCGCGCTCGCGGTGGTCCTCGCGATCAACGCCGTCGTCCGTGACGTCGGCCTGGAGCTGTCCTGGCTCGTCGGCGTCAACGTCACGGCGGCCATCTACGCCGTCGAGGGCGAGTTCGTCGCCTGGTTCCAGTCGCTCGGGACGCCCGCCGTCACCACGGTGCTTGGCTACGTCTACGTCTACGGGTACGCCTTCCTCGTCACCTTCCCGCTGGTGGCGTATCTGGCTCTGGAGGACCAGCGATACCTCCGCGCGACTGCGACGGCCTACGTCGTCAACTACGGCGTCGGCCTGGTCTGTTACGTACTCTTTATCGCCTACGGCCCCCGGAACTACATGCCCGACATGGTCCAGTCGTTGCTGTACGACGCGTTGCCGCGGTTCCAGCTGCTTACGAGCGAGATCAACACGAACACGAACGTCTTCCCCTCGCTGCACACCTCGCTGTCTGCGACCGTCGCGTTGCTGGCCGTCCGGACGCGCGATATCTATCCGCGCTGGTTGCCGGTGGCATCGGTTCTCGCCGTGCTCGTCGCGCTCGCGACGATGTACCTCGGCATCCACTGGGCGACCGACGTGGTCGCCGGACTCGTCCTGGCCACGGGGGCCGTCGCCGTCGCCTCGCGAGTCCACTCCATCTAGCCGTCGCCGTTCCCGGTAGCACTACTGCCACCCACACCACCGCCACCGTCGCCGACGTCGCGGACCCGGAAGACGACGACGCCCTCGTTCTCGAACACCGGCTCGTACCGCTCGCGATGGGCGAGCGACCGGTCGAGCGTGCCGAAGTTCGCCTGGTCGAAGCCGCGGACGGTGTAGTGGCCCTTCGGGACGTAGAGGTAGTCCGGCTCCTGTTCGACGCTGGCGGTCCACCGTTCCACGCAGCCGGCCGACTGGCACGTCGACGCGTTCACGTACGTGCCGAGGTGGCGCTCGTAGGTGGCCGGCTCGCGCCACTCCATCCCCCACGGGCCGAGGAGGATGGTCCGGTCGGCCACCACCGGGAACCACTCTGCCGCGTCGCCGAGCACGACGAACGTGGCATCCGGCGACGTCTCGGTGCCGGCCCACTCCATCGCAGCGACGTCCGCGTCGTCGACGAACGCCGGCGTCGTGTCGCCCGTCCGCTCGTCGAACTCGTAGCCGACGGCACCGACACCGGCCGTCGCGACGACGACGAGCGCGACCATCGCCAGTTCCCGTCGGTGCTCCCTGACTGTCGGCGACCACGAGCTACCCCTGTCGACGAGGACGACCGCCGCGCCGACGAACGCGAACGCGCCCACGGTGTAGGCGAAGCGGGGCTGTTTGAACAGGAACTCGGCGGCGAGGAGCCAGACTCCGATCACTCGCCAGCCGCCGAGGACGGCGACGGCGCCAGCGGCGAGGACGAGGAGGGACCACGTCGAGACGCCCGACAGCGCCGCGAACAGGCCGCCGCCGACGCCGCCGTGGGTCCCCGCGGCGGACGTGAACACGTCGAACCCGAACCGCGAGGCGACGGTCAGCCACCACGGGGCGGTGAGGACGAGGCCGCCGACGCCGACGACGGCGCCGTCCAGGAGGCCGGGCACGGAGCGGTCGTAGCCCGCCCAGAACACGAGGTAGGTCACGACGACGAACAGCGCGTACGTCGGATGGGTCAGCAGGACGAGCGCGAACAGCGGGAGTCCGACTGCCACCCACTCCCGGTCGCGGTCGCGGAAGATCCGGAGGGCGGCGTACGCACCCGAGAGCGCGAGCAGGAACGCCGGCGCGCGGACGAGTCCGCCAGCGCTGACGTGCCACTCCAGGACCTGCGGGTTCACCGTGACGAGGACCGCCGCGGCCGCCCCCCGGGGACGGCCGTCGAGCAGGTCCCTGCCCAGCAGGTAGGCGGGGACGAGGGCGAGGACGACGACCAGCGGCGGGACGAACCGTGCCGCTGCGAACGCGCCGGCCCCCAGGTCCCGCAGGACGGCGAGCGCGTAGAACGCCAGCGGCGGGTAGGCGAAGGGGACGCCCTCGGTAGTGTAGTGGGGTATCGTCTCCGGCAGTCCGTAGCCCGCCGCGCGTATCTCGTCGGCCGTGAGCGTGTACAGTCCCGCCCCGTAGGCGGGGTACTGGTTGAGCGCGAGGTAGAGGCCCGCGACGACCAGGCCCACGAGCAGCGCGCCGCCGAGCCAGGGGCGGTCCCGCCGGTCGAGGGGGACCTGCAGTCGATGGAACCGGTCGGCCGAGCGGGTGAACAGGCGGTAGCTCATCGGCGGCGGACGTCGAGTGGTGACTGGAGGTCGACCTGCAGGTCGGCCCGGCGCCACTCGTGGCGCGCCCAGAGCGGGACGGCCACGAGCAGACCCACCGCGGCCACGATCTGGAGGGGACCGACCCAGGACGGCAGCAGGTAGATGATTCCGTTGACGACCGGCTTCGGCAACAGGTCGACGACCGACTGGGACGCCTGCTCGGTCCCGGAGTCGGCGGACGGCTCGCGGCTCGTCAGGTCCAGACTGGCGGCGCTCTCGCCGCCCGCACTCTCGTCGCCGGTCCCCAGCCGCTCGGCTTCGTAGGGGAAGCCAATATCGACGCTCCAGACGACGCTCCCGTTGGGGGCGACCTCGATCACTCGGTTCCCGTTCGAGTCGGTGACGAGCGTGTTGCCGTTCGGCAAGCGGTCGGCGTCGCGGGGCCACTGGAGGCGACTGTCCTCCCAGGTCCAGGACTGCTCCCAGTCACCGTCTTCGCGCTGGTACTCCACGACGCGGCCGTTCTCCGAGTCGGCGACGATGACGGCTGGCCCGCCCCGCTCGGCGGGGACGAAGTCGGGGTTGTGCTGTTCGTATACCGTGTCGTAGTCGTCCTCGCTCCCGAGGGTCCACTCGTCCATGAGCCCCCGTTCCACGTCGACGAAGACGACCTGGTCCTGGTTGCGCAGGCTGATCATGACGACGTCGCGGCCGTCGATTTCGACGAGTTCGACGTCGTTCAGGTGCGTCCAGTCCTCGGGGTAGGGGCCGCCGCTGTCGGTGTCGAAGTCGGCCTGGGCGTCCCACTCCCACTCGACGAGCTGGCTCGTCGTGTTGACGACGTAGGCGCGGTCGCGGTCGATGTCGGCGACGAGGAGTCGGTGCTCGTCGATCCGGTCGACGTCGTGCCACCGGGTCGAGTGCTTTCCGGGCGTGATCCGGCTGTAGACGTCGGTCACGTCGCCGGTGGTGAGGTTGACGCGCTCGACGCCGTTGCGCGTACAGACCGTCTCTGCGTCGCACTCGTCGGCGTCGAGGTGGTCGGCGTAGACGTACTCCACGGTCGCGTCGGTTCCAGCGACGGGGTCGACGTCCCAGTAACGCGTGTGTGAGTTGTTGTGGTAGTAGATACTCCCGTCGGGGGCGAGGGCGACCAGTTCCGCGCGCTCGCGGGGACCGGACCCCTCGTCGGTGACGAACGCCGTCGAGTCCGTCGCGATGACGGTGATGTTCTCGCGGGGTTCGACGATCGGGTCGCGGTCCCCGGTTTCGAAGGCGCGTTCGAGGCTCGATTCGTCGCGGAGCTCGTCGCCGGTGACCTGGGGCGCCGCGTAACTCACCAGGAGCGTCGCCGCGAAGACAACGGAGACGACGGCGAAGACCAGTCTGACCCTGTCGGAACCGACCATCTACCCGAAAATCGAGGAGAACGCGAAAAACTGTTGTGTTTTCTCACTGGTGTGTCGGACGTCGGTCCGCACGCCAACCGTCGACGTCGAGGCGGCCCGCCCCGTCTCGAACACTGGTAGTCGGTGTGACGTCGTCGGCCAGTCACCGATTGCGTTTCAGCGTCGGGGCACTCACGCGGTCGAGAACGGCGAAACGTACCAGTTCCAGATACATATACGGAATTGTATAGATAGGATGCCGGTACCGCTCCCGCGGGACACGATACATTACCTCGGTGACTCTCCGAACCACGGCGCGCGAGCGCTCTTCAGTTGTCGACGAGTGTCGTCACTCCGCCCTCGCCAGGGACCCTGACGGCGAGAGCGGGGCCACCCCGGAGACTGCCCATCCCTCGACCAGTTTCACAGCAGACTGGATACGGTTGCAATCGCTATCCTGCGAACAGTCTGGGCGTTCTCCGGTCAGACTCTCCGGAGTCGGTCTCCTACGACTGTACGGGCTCGAGCGGATCCGCTATCGTTCGGATCGACCGCTGACGGATCGAACGTCATCCGTCCGCTATCGCCGTCCCTGGTCCTGTGACGCCCGGCTCGTCGAGGGGGCGCCGACGCACAGCGATCTAATCACGACAGTCGGTGTTACTGACTTCTGTGACTAGTCGAGATACCTAATTATCCAGTGAATAATTTTCAGTGATGTCGTCTCCCTTTCCCCATCACCGGGACCAACGGGCCGCACCGCGCAGTCAGTTGACGGACGCCGAGTCCCATTACAATACTAAGATTGTAAATGTCGTCTGGAGAAGACCTCGCGAGTAATGGATACTGGGAATACCGTCCACTCGCGCCGGCACCACTAATTTTATCCAACTACCGGCGAGAGTAACTCTATGCCAGAGAACGACACCCTCAGAACGGTCGGCACGGAACGCGGATTCGACGTCGGTGCGGCGGTGAGCGCCGCGCCGCTTCGGAGCGACCCCGGCTACAAGAAGACACTCCGGCGGGAGTTCAACACCATCACCGCCGAGAACGCGCTGAAGATGGGGCCGCTGCGGCCGTCGCGACACACCTACGACTTCCACGACGCCGACGCAGTCGTCGACTTCGGTCGGGCCAACGACATGCGGGTCAGGGCGCACACGCTCGTCTGGCACAATCAGACACCCGAGTGGTTCCAGGAGTGGGACTACACGGACGACCAGCTCGAGGCGTTCCTGCGGGACCACGTCCACACCGTCGCGGGCCGGTACCGGGACAAGGTCGACACCTGGGACGTCGTCAACGAGGCCGTCGCCGACGACGGCTCGATGCGCGAGACGGTGTGGTACGAAGCGATGGGCGAGGAGTACCTGGACAAGGCGTTCCGGTGGGCGAGCGAGGTCACCGACGCCGACTTGTTCTACAACGACTACGGCGCCGACGGGGTCAACGAGAAGTCCGACGCCATCTACGACCTCCTGGAGCGGTTGCTGGACCGGGGCGTCCCCATCGACGGCGTCGGCCTCCAGATGCACGCCCTCCACGAGAAGCCCGACCCCGAATCCGTCGCCGAGAACATCCGCCGGTTCCAGGACCTGGGGCTCGACGTCGAGATAACGGAGATGGACGTCGCCTACCTCCCCGAGGACGACCCCGGCGACGAGGCCGCGCGCCGCGAGTTGCAGGCCGAGTTCTACCGCGACATCGTCGAGGTCTGTCAGGAGACCGGCTGTGACACCGTCGTCGTCTGGGGCGTCCGGGACTCGGACTCGTGGATCCCGACGTGGTTCGGCGAACTCACGGACGACCCGCTGCTGTTCGACGCCGGCAACGACCCGAAACCAGCCTACGCCGCGGTCAAAGAAGCGCTCGCGAACGACTGAAGTGGGATCGTTGGCTGCCGATTTCGGGACCGGACGCTACAGATCGACGCGGCGACCCTCGTCGCTGGATTCGTAGACGGCCTCCGTCACGCGCAGGTCGAAGTAGCCGTGGCGGCCGTCGGGACCGATCTCGCGGTCGCCGAGCACGGCCGTCGCGAAGAAGTCGAACTCCTCGACCATCTCCGGGGGTTCGGTCACGTCGACCGTCGTCTCGCCGTGGTCGCGCGCGATGGTGATCCGACGGTCGGCGTCGACGTCGAACACCGGGTCGACAGTGATGCGTCCGTCGGTCCCGACGATGGTCATGTGGTTCGCGCCGCTCGCGCCGTAACTCGCGGTACACTGCGCCGTGACGTCGTCGGGGAACTCCAGCGTGAAGCTGACGTGCTCGTCGACGCCGTCGAATTCGGGCGGGTTCTCGATTGCCGTCGCGTGGACCGCCACCGGGTCGGCGTCGAGGACGAACCGAGCGGTGTTCAGCGGGTAGACGCCGACGTCCATCAGCGCGCCGCCGCCCGCCAGGTCCGGGTCGAGTCGCCACTGGTCCGGGTCGCCGCCGCCGGCGAGCATGTTGAAGGAGAACTCGCCGGCGAACTGGACGGGGTCACCGATCACGCCCGCGTCGATCTGGTCGCGGACCCACCGGACCGACCGCGTCGTCTGCATGCGGTAGGCGGTCATCAGGCGGACCCCGGCCTCTTCGCAGACTTCGACGACGCGTTCGGCGCGCTTGGCAGTCGCCTCCAGGGGCTTCTCGCAGAGGACGTCCTTGCCGAGAGTCGCCGCCGTCTCCACGTGCGGGAGGTGGAGCGCGTTCGGCGTGACGACGTAGACGGCGTCGTATGCCTCGGCGTGCTCCCCGTCGGCGTACTCCTCGTAGGTGAGCGCGGCGTCGAGTCCGCGTTCCTCGGCCACCGACGAGGCCTTTTCGGCGGATCCGCTGACGACCGCCGTCGCTTCACAGTAGTCCGAATCTTCGATGGCCGGGAGGGCGACGTCCCGGCCGAACCAGCCGAGGCCGACGACGGCGAACCGCAACGGTCCGCCGTCGACGGCTCGCTCCCAGTCTCGGTCGGCGAATCGCGTCGGGATTTCCAGATTCATGCACGGTCCTTTAGGGTCCTCCCTCAAATAGTGCGCTGATACGGCTACTACCGTCGCGCTCGGACCGGAGACGAGTCGTCGCGGAACGGCGGGAGAGCGATCCGTCGCCCACCGTCCGACCTCGTCTTTCCTGACGATCGCTGTTCTACGATACAGAATCTGATTCTCTATCCATGGGCGTGATGTGGTATTTCATCGCATGACATGTTCAGCGAAGCGGAACGATACTGCGAGGGAGGTGTCTCGAGGAGATCTCGACGGCGCTAGAACGGTGATTCAGGCCCTCAGCCGTCGATCACTGGCCGGCGGCTGCGTCGCGACCACAATAACGCCCTTAGGCCCGTTATCCCGCTGCCCCTGACTGTCGGCTCATCTTTCAGATGGATAGATCGTGATAATCAATCTGTGATATCTGGGGGGCATTCACAATTACCGGGTTATACGCGCTCGTGGCGGGATTTTCTGTCGCAGCTATCGCCGAATCTCGGCAGAGAAATTTGGAGTGTGTGGTAGCGGTCGTTCTGCGAAACAGAACGGGGGTCTAGTAGGATCCGGTACTGTTCTACTTGTCCTCGAATTCGTTCTCGTAGGTGGAATATCGGAGGTGTGGGTCGCCAGGTCGTGGCCACCGACCGGCGGTGCGCGCGTCGACCGGGCCGTCTGTGACGGTGACCACAGTTATTTACTCTCCCGGTCGCCATCGAACGGACGTGACAATCGAGTCTTTCGACGCAGACGGCGGTCTGGACGGTGACGACCTCACGATCGCGTACGTCGGGGGCGGGAGCCGGCAGTGGGCCCCCAACCTGATCCGCGACCTGGCGCTCTCCGAGTTCGACGGACACGTTCGGCTGTACGACACGAACGAAGAGAGCGCCCGGCTCAACGCAGAGTTCGGGAACTGGGTTCAGGCGGACGACGACGCCACCGCCGACTGGAGTTACGAGGCGGTCGGCTCGCTGGAGACGGCGCTCGCCGGCGCCGACGTCGTGATCCTCTCGACCCAGTACGACCCGCGGGAGACGTTCGTTCACGACCTGTCCATTCCCAGGGAGTACGGCATCTACGGGGCCGTGTCGGCGACGATCGGTCCAGGCGGCATCTTCCGGGCGATGCGGACCATCCCGGTGTACCGGCGCTTCGCAGCTGCGATCCGCGAGCACTGCCCCGACGCCTGGGTGTTCAACTACACCAACCCAGTTCACTTCGTCACGCGCGCGTTGTACGACGAGTACCCCGACATCAACGCGCTCGGGCTCTGCCACGAGGTGCTCGGGACGCGCTGGCACCTCGCTATGCTCGCCGAGGAGGAACTCGGGATGGACGCCGAGCGCGCCGACGTCGACGTGAACGTCAAGGGGATCAACCACTTCACGTGGGTCGACGAGGCCCGCTGCAAGGGCGTCGACCTCTGGCCGCTGCTCGAGGAACTGAAAGACGGCGAACGCGGAAACAGACGGTTCACCTGGGAAGACCTGGCAGACGAGAGCGTCTTCACCGACAACTGGCAGGTCACCTGGGAGCTGTTCCGCCGGTTCGGCGTTCTGCCCGCGGCGGGCGACCGTCACCTCGTCGAGTACGCCACCTCGTTCATCCAGGGCGGCCAGGAGACGCTCAACCACTGGGGCGTCAAGCGCACCGGTGCCGACTACCGGGCGAAACACTGGACGCCGGCCGAGTCCGACCAGACCACGGACGTCGAGGCCTGGCTGGAGGGCGAGAAGGAGTTCGAACTCGAACCCTCCGGCGAGGAGTTCCTCGACATCCTGGAGGGGCTCACCGGCGACGGCCCGTACGTCACGAACGTCAACCTGCCCAACACCGGCCAGATCTCGGATATCGAGCAGGGTCCGGTCGTCGAGACGAACGCCGTCGTCCGCGCGGGCCAGGTCAAGCCAGTCGCCGCCGGCGGCTTCCCGCGACCTGTCCGGAGTCTGATCCAGGGCCACGTCGACACCATCGAGACGATCATCGAGGCCGCACGGGAGGGGGACGTCGACAGGGCGTTCGAAGGCTTCTCGATCGACTCCCAGGTCCAGACGCTGACGCCAGACGAGTCGCGTGATCTGTTCGGCGAACTCGTCGCCGCCGAGGCCGACTACCTGGCGGACTGGGACCTCGGGGAGTCGGACGTGCTCGCCGAGGCCGAGACGTACCCCCGGGCCTGACCCGCGGGAGGTCGACCTGACGCGCGGGAAGGCAGGACCTGAAGCCCCACTCGGATCCGCCGCGAGACGGCCGCCGACATCCGCCTTCGATATTCGCCAACACGACTCTCGATCGTGCAATTTTCGCCGTAGCTATGCTGCAATTATCCAGTACATATTTGGCGTAATAATAGAAAGAACGGGTGAACCACAGATGACAAACGAACGCGCGGACATCGGCAGCGACCGACGGACGTTCATCGGTTCGCTCGCGGCGCTGGGCGCACTCGGCGCCCTGCCGGGAGCGGCCAGGGTGGGCGCTGCACAGGAAGACGCCTCGATCGACGACTACTATCAGACGCTTCGACAGATCCTCACCCAGTTCCGGGGCCTCCCCGAGGGTGAGTTCGTCTACGAACCGGACGAGCAGGTGACCATCGAGACCTTCGACAACGTCGGCCCAGGGGGGAGCAGCTCGTCGACGTTCACCGTGGACGACGTGAACGTTCCCTTCACGCAGGCCGAACGCGTCGAGATCAACGAGGACCCGGAGAACAACTGGACGTACTCCTACCAGGGGATCATCCCCGACGGCCAGTTCGAGGCCGGCGACGTGCTCCTGGGCGTGGCTCACGTCCGGAGCGAGACCAGCGACGCTCAGATACAGGCCGGGTTCAAGTACCGCTACGAGAACTCCGGCGGCGAGACGGCCTACGGGGACGAGAACTTCGTCGCGGAAGGGGCGTTGATCGAGCCGACCGGGTCCTGGGAACGATACTACTTCCCCATCGAGGTCGGCGAGAAGCCCGAGGGGTCGAACCACGAGCCGTACATGGAGTTCTGGACCGGCTTCACGCAACAGAACCTCGATTTCGGTGGGCTCGCGCTCATCGACTACAGCGCCACGGACGTCGCCGTCGGCGACCTTCCCGTCGGCCAGCACTCGCACCCCATCTTCGACTACGACGGTCGGTCCGAGGGTGCCACGTGGCGCGAAGACGCGTACGCGCGCATCGAGGAACTCCGGAAGGCGTCGCTGGACGTCTCCGTCGTCGACGCCGACGGGAACCCGCTCCCCGGGGCGAGCGTCGACGTCGCGATGCAGGACCACGAGTTCGACTTCGGCAGCGCCGTCTCCGTCGAGCACATCACCGGTGACGGCGACGACGACGACGTGTACCGCGCTCGGTTCCTGGAGAACTTCAACAAGGCCGTCGTCGAGAACGGGATGAAGTGGCCGGCCTGGGGCGGCGACTGGGATATCGACAAGGAGGCCACCAGACAGACCGTCCAGTGGCTGAACGACAAGGAGATTCCGACGCGCGGGCACTACCTGGTATGGGAGGAGTACGGCGGCGCCAACGGTGGCGGGATGGACGTCAGCGAGGGCCTCTCGGACAGCGAGTTGCAGGACGAGATCCTCTCCAAGATCGAGAGCCACACCGCCGAGTTCGAGGGGCAGGTCACAGACTGGGACATGCACAACCACCCGATGTGGCAGAGCAACATCCGTGACCGTCTCGGCTGGGACGCGGCCCTCGAGTGGTGGTCGACCGCCGCCGAGGCGACGGACGCCGGCCTCTACACCAACGAGATGGGCAACGTCGCGGGTGACTTCCTCCGCGACCAGCACCTCGAGTTCGTCCAGCGCCTGGTCGACGAGGGCGCGCCCGTCGACGGCGTCGGCTTCATGGGCCACGTCCAGTTCTCCAACGGCAACGTGACCCCGCCCAAGGAGATGCTCTCGACGTTCGACCAGTTCGGGGAGCTGGATCTGCCGATCCTCATCACGGAGTTCGACATCCAGATCGACAGTCGCGACGACCAGCGACAGGTCGACTGGCAGGCGGACTACCTCAGCGACTTCCTGATCGCCTGCTTCAGCCACGAGGCCGTCGAGGGCCTCGTGAACTGGGGCTTCTGGGCCGGCGACCACTGGCGGCCGACCGGTGCCCTCTTCGACTCGAACTGGGGGCTCCGACCCCACGGTGAGCAGTTCATGAACCTGGTCTTCGACGAGTGGTGGACCGAGAACAGCGGCGAGACGAACGACCAGGGCGTGTACTCCTCCTGGGCGTTCAAAGGCGAGTACGAGGTCACCGCAAGCTACGAGGGTGCGGATGCGTCGACGACGGCGACGCTCTCGGACGGCGGGACGACGGTCGAACTGTCGCTCGACGCCGAGCAGTCGACGGCGACAGCGGAGAGCGGGTCGGACGCCGACGCCGACACCGAGACGGAGTCGACGTCGGCCGTCGGCCCCGGTCTGGGCGTGGGCTCAGCAGTGGCGGGCGCCGGTGCGCTCGCGGGCTACAAGCTGACGCGCGACGACGACGACGAAGCGTAGTCGGTCGGATACCGGATTCCGTTTTTTGTCGCTGCCACGGACCACCGAAGCGATCGCCTGGCCCGTCCGGAGTGGGGTAGCCGGCCTCGGTATCTTTTTACGCTCCCCCGGGTGACCAACTGACATGAATCAGGAGGCCCGCAGCGGGAACGAGTCGCGCGAGCGGCTGGTGGCGGAACTGTGCGACCGGCAGCACTACTTCGTGGTCCTCTTCGCGTTCGCGGTGGTGTTCCTGCTGATACAGGTCCCCTACCTGTTCGTCGCCGACAGTGACTCGGCGCTGTACGTGGTAGTCACGATGAACGTGGCCGGGAGCGCTGCGTTCGCCCTCGGAAGTGGCGTCGTCCTCCGGACCTGTGCCCGGCGGGACTAGAAGGAGTTGAGTTCGGCGTCGAGGTCGGATTCGGGCTCGGTGTCGGCGTCGGACTCGGCCGACGAATCGGTCTGGATCCGTGCGACGAACTGGTTGAGCCAGAGGGCACCGTACGCGAGGACGCCGAGGAGGACGACCGTCGCGCCCCAGACGCCGAACATCCCCGCGAAGACGCCGTGGGCGAGCACGTTCAGCGGTCCGTCGGCCCCGAACAGGAAGCCGGGGCGACCCGAGAGGACTGTGGCGCCGAACGCCATCATGGCGATGCCGACGAGCACGGCCACGATGGACATGTTGTTCGCCAGGAAGTAATACGCGGCGAGCAGATATCGTTTCGCGCCCGTGGCCTCCGCGTTCGCCCGTTCGAGTGATCGCTTCATCGGTGAGTGCTGCCACGGGAGATTATTTCAAAGTTTGGGTCGTCGGTACTAGTACCGCCGTCAAAGATCGTGAAAGAATCGGGTACTTTTATATAATATTGGCTGAACGTAGGTAGCATGCGGGAAACTGACAATAACCGCGAGAAGTTGTCGCGACGACGGTACGCGCAACTGGTAGCTGGATCGAGTGCGGCAGCACTGGCCGGCTGTCCGGAGTCGGGGTCCGAGGGAACCGAGACGGAACCCGCCACGAGCGAATCGGACACTGACGAGTCGACGACCACGGACGGGGACTCGACGCCCGATCCGAGCAACCGGATGACCGACACCGTCCGCGTGTTCGTGTTGAACACGCCGGACACCTTCGACTGGAATCCCCACACGCCACAGGACAACACCACTGGCGACCTGTTCATGTCCGAACTGCACGGCATGTCGAACTCCCACGATACGTCGAAGCGCCTCCACGGCGACGACGCGACGTTCGACGCGCCGTGGGTCCAGGGGAAAGACGAGATCAGCCTCGTCACCTGGATCAAGGACTGGGAGGTCGAACCGCCCTACGACCTGTGGAACACCCACGACGAGCGCTCCACGTTCTGGAACGGCGAGCCCAACGACGCCGAGACCCGGTACAAGTACGACAAGGTGCGCTACTTCGTCGAGGGCAACAAGTTCCAGGAGGGCCAGATCCACCGTGCCGAGGCCGAGAGCCAGTGGCGCTACCACTTCTGGCACGCCAGAGCCGAGGTCGAGGGCGCGGACGACGACCCGGCGAACGAACCGCTGCTCGCCGACGAGGCGGCGGCGACCGACGGCGACCCGCCGCTCCCGCAGGAGTGGAGCGACCCGAAGCTACGGGAGTTCGACGCCGCCGGGACCCAGGAGCGGTACAACGAGGTCATCAGCAACGTCCGCGGCGACCGCGTCTCGCTCGAACGGCTGGCCGAGAACGGCTGGGGGACGGGCCCGTACGAACTCCGCTCGACCGACGACATCGGCTCCGACCGCGCCATCCTTCGGCTCCGCGACGAGGACGCCGAGTCGCCACATCCCCACCGCGAGCACATCAACATCCCCAAACTCCAGCTCCAGTTCGGTAACGAGGACCGTGAGCAGACGCTGGCGAACAACGGCGCCATCGACGTCCACGCCGGGTCCATCACGCCCAACAACACCTGGAATCCGGAGAGCCTCCCGGACCACGTCGACAACGTCACCACCTACCTGCGCCCGAACGGCGGCGACTCGTGGTGGTTCAACTGGAACAACCCGCACCTCGGACGGCTGTGGGTCCGACGGGCGCTCGTCACGGCCATCGACTGGAACGTCGTGGGCGCGAACGGCTGGGGCGACCAGCGCTCCGTCCCGCTCGAACACGACACCGGAATGCTCGACGCCCACTCCGAGTCGACGTTCTCCGAGGAGTTCCTGAACAGCCTCCACTCCTGGCCGAAGGAGGCCGACGTCGAGACCGCCAACGAGTACATGGAGCGGGCGGGCTACACGAAGAACGGCAACATCTGGGTCGACCCCGACGGCAACGACTTCAAGCTCGACGTCCTCATCACCTCGAACATCGAGGACTGGATCGGTGCCGGCCAGACCATCCGGCAGCAACTCCGCAACTTCGGCGTGGACGCGACGTTCACCCAGCAGGACTGGGGGACGTGGTCGAACAACCTGGACACGTTCAACAACGAAGAGCCGAACTTCGACACCTCGATCCACTGGTACAACCAGCCGACCCGCTTCGGCTACTACAAGTCCCAGGCCGCGTGGTGGGACAACGCGTCGCTGCTCGGCGGCGACCCCAACGCTACCGGGTCGGACCGCCGTGCCGTCGACCCCGACGACGAGTTCACCATCAAGGGCGAAGTCGTGCAGGCCCATCTGCCGACCAAGGTGGGCTCGATCGAGGCCCCCGACCAGGCCGGGCAGCAGCCCGACCTCGAGGGCGTCACCGACTACGAGGAGGTGAACATGGCCGAAGTGGTCGAGAACATCCGGAAGCCCGCCGATTCGGAAGAAGAGCTCCAGGAGCGCTTCCGGACGTGTGCCCGGTACTACAACTACTACGTGCCGAAGTTCGCGTTCCACCAGTACACCTACGGCGAGTGGGCGAACGTCCGCGACTTCGACTGGCCCGGGGAGGACGACGACGCCCTGGACTGGGAGCGGAGCTTCAACATCACGGACACCGTCACGCTGGGCGGTATCGCCCAAGCCAGTTACGACTCCGAGATGGACCGCTGACGTCGGTCCGACTCCAGCGGCTCGGATCGGAACTTTCGTCGAATCGAACGGACCAGACAGGCTGTCACTACCACTGCGATACGCGCCGTCGATTCCGGGGGCGTCCCGGACTGCCGTGCTTTTTAGCTGTCTCCCGGCCGGACGAGCCCGTGCTTCAGCGCGTAGAACGCCGACTGGTTCTCCGGGCCCGCGGTCCGGTAGGCGTCGTCGTCACCGACCCACTCGAAGTCGCGCGTGTTCCCCCACGTCCCGCTGACGCTCGTCGCGACGTGGATATCGGGCAGGGTGTGGTTCCACCACCGGGCGAACGCGGCCACCGCGTCGGCCGTCGTCTCCCGGTCGGACTGGCTCCCGAGTCGGCGCCACTGGTCGACGAGGTTCACCCTCCGCTCGTCGTCTCCACCGGCCGCCGGAATCGTGACCTCGACGGGCTTGCCGTGGGCCGACGTCTCCGTCGTCGGGTCGGTGACGCCGTAGCCGAGTGCGGTCGTCCCAGTCGCCGTGACGTCGTAGAGCGTGTGGGGGCTCCCGTCGCTGGGCCACAGCAACACGTCGAAGTTGTGCGTGTCGACGTCGGTGACCAGCCGCGGAGCGGGGATCTGCGAGAAGTCGACGTCGAACCCGAACTCGGTCAGCGCCTGGTCGACGAGTTCGGCGCTGGCCTTCCAGTCCGGCCACATGGGCGTGCGGAGGCGGAACCAGACCGACTCGCCGTCGGGGTCGTACCAGTCACCGTCGTCGCGCGTGTACCCCGCCGAGCGCATGTACTCCGCCGCGCGCTCGGTGTCGGACTCGACGGGGTACTCGCGGAGGTCGGCCAGCACGTCCTCGTCGAGCCAGCGCCGTTCGGCTGGCGTCGCCATGCCCGTCTGTCGCGTCGTCGCCTCGCCGAACCCGCCCACGTCGACGACGTCGTCGAGCGGGAGGGCCGCGAGCAACGCGCGCCGGACCGCCAGCCGACCGAGGTGGGCGTTCCGCCAGTCGAGGGCGAGTTTCGTCCCGCCGGTCGTCGGGTACCGGGCGATCTGGTCGACGTTGTCCGCGGGCGACCCCTTCAGCCCCGTCAGCAGGCCACTGCCGCCGTCGAGCGTCCCCTGCTGGACGAACTTGTCGAGGGACACCGACTGGACGACGGGGAACCACAGCGTCGGAACCGCGATGTCGTCGGCCCGGGGATGGTCCTCGAAGCGTTCGAGCATCAGTCGGTTCATCGACGCCTCCACGAGCTCGTAGGGCCCGCACCCGACCCCCTTCTCCGCCGCGTCCTCGAGCGAGACGCGCCACTCGTGGAGTTCCGAGACGACGTCCTCGCTGGCCGCCGAGGTCGACGCAGCGTCCAGGCGGTCCACCCACTGTTCGAACAGCCACGCCGGCGTGTTGACGGCGCCGCCGACGACGTGGGACAGGACCAGGGGTTCGGCGAGTGCGCGGTCGAACTCGTAGACGAGGGTGTGCTCGTCGCGCAGCGTCACGGCCGGCCGGTCCTCGTCGCTCACGGCCGACTGGATCCGCTCGTACACCCACTGGTCGCGCGCCGTCACGGGCTTCCCGTTCCACCAGGAGAATTCGTCGCTGTAGGTCACCGTCGCGGTCGTCCCGTCGATGGCGACGTCCTCGACGACGTCGCCCAGTCGACGCTCGCCGCCGGGCCGCTGGACGGACTGGACCTCGAACAGCATCGTGTAGAAGTGCCAGGGGTACGAGCCCGACAGCCACGGGTTGAGCTGGACGCTCTCGGTGGCGTATGGAAAGGCGTGACCGAACACGTCCGTGGCGTGTTTGACGTCGTCCGGGTCGGACGAGCAACCCGCGAGGCCGCTCAGGGTGAGCGCGCCGGCGCTCGCCAGGACCTGCCGTCGCGTCGTCGTCCCCGAACCGGATCCGTCGCGTCCGCGGCCGTCTCTCATTGGCGGCTTCGTTGTGTAGCGGGGTGTATAAACGCTCCGTCGGCCTGCCGGACGGCTGCTCGACGGAGTGCGGGACCGCGAGAAGTGGTACGGTCGCGGCTTATTCGCAGGGGAGCGATCCGACGTCGTCCTCGCTCGTGTCACCGACGGCGACGGCGCCACACATCAGGAAGTGCGTGTCCTGGGCGTCGTGGTAGGAGTACACGCCGGAGCTCTGGAACGTGTGGGCGCCCGACTCTCCGGCCGCGATGGCCAGGTCCAGTTCCCACTCGTTCGAGCCGTCGACTTCGGTGTTCGCCCGGACGGTCCGCTGTTCACCGGTCTCG
Source organism: Halomicrobium sp. HArcel3 (assembly GCF_058933135.1). Classification (NCBI taxonomy): domain Archaea; kingdom Methanobacteriati; phylum Methanobacteriota; class Halobacteria; order Halobacteriales; family Haloarculaceae; genus Halomicrobium; species Halomicrobium sp. HArcel3. Next base: position 88,703 of record NZ_JBZYDN010000001.1, read on the forward strand.
TTGATCCACCTGACGGCCTCACCCTCGGCGACGTGGACCCGAAGCGGGTCGAAGGCCTCGCCCTCGGTCAGCGTCACCTCCGCGGTGACCTCGCCCTGTGGTTCGCTGGAGCCGCTCCCGCCGCCACAGCCGGCCACCGCGATCGTCGATGCCGCCACTGTCGTCGTCGTGAGGAATTGTCGTCGTTTCATAACCTTTGATCCCCGGGTGTATGAGGGTAGCTCACACCGTTGGGGAAAATACTTTTCCCCCGGACAGGGTCACCCGAGTTCGACCAGCGCCGATCGTTCCGGTGATCGACTGCCAACTGGATGAAAACAATCCGAACAAACATATAACCGGGTGTCAACACATCGGTGTATGGACTACGTGTCACGTGACACGGCGCGAGTCGTTGCTATCGGGGTGGTGAGCATCGTGGCCATCGCGATGGGGGCGGCGACCATCCAGACTACCGTCGATTTCGGGACCGGCACCGCGTCGGGCGGGCTCGAAATCGGCCAATCGGGTGGCCAGGCCGGTGGCCTGAACGACTCGACGTCGGAGACCAACGGCAGTATCGACATGGGGGAGGGCGGAGGCTCGGACGGGTTCATCGCACAGACCTCGACCTGCGTGGAACCGCTCTCGAAGTGGTACGGCGGACTCGGCTACTTCGGCTTCTTCGGCCTCGTGCTGTACGGGATCAAGCGTCGCTACTCGCTGGGTGCGTCGTTCCTCGGAATGTACGCGATCGCGCCGGTGGCGCTGACGGCGTACTTCCTCACGACCGACTGTACGGCGGCCCTCGACGGCCAGAACGGCCAGTCGGGCGTCGTGGAGGGCATCGGCGACGCGGCCGGGCAGGGCGTCGTCTCGACGGACGTCTCGCCGATGGTCGTCGGTGGCGTGTTCGCCCTCGCGCTGGTCGCGACGGCCGTGGTGCTCTACCGCGCATCGAGCGACCAGACGGCCGCGATGGTCGAGGAGGACGACGAGGAGGAACTCGGCAAGCCGGACGTCGGCGACCTGGCGGCCGCCGCGGCCGCCGCGGCCGACCGACTGGAGGAGCGCAACGCCGACGTGGACAACGAGGTGTACGCCGCGTGGCGCGACATGACCGCGTTGCTCCGGGTGTCGAAACCCGAGAGCTCCACGCCGGGCGAGTTCGCCGAGGCGGCCGTCGAGGCCGGTCTCGACGAGGACGACGTCGGACAGCTCACGCAGCTGTTCGAGGAGGTCCGCTACGGCAAGCGCGACCCCGAGTCCCGCGAGGAGCGAGCCATCGAGGTCTTCCGCTCCATCGAGGCGGCCTACGGGACGGGCGACGACGCCGGCGCGGACGAGGGAGGTGAACGATGAACGTCGACGAGATACTGAAGCGGCTGATCGTCGGAATCGGCCTGCTGTTCGTCGTCGTCGGCGTCGCGCTTATCGCCGTCCCGGACCCGTTCCCGTTCGGCGCAGAGGTCATCTTCGCCGCCGGCGTCGCCGCGCTCCTGGCCGCGGCGCTGACGGTCCGGGGCCGACTCCAGGGCGAAATCACCGAGACGGTGATGCCCGACCCCGAGCGACCGGCGGACAACCAGCGCCCCGGCGACGAGGTCGACCGGATGCTGTACGAGATGACCGAACTCCGTCAGGGCGTCGCGGAGAACAGCGAACACCTCGAAGAGCGCATGGATCGCCTCGGGGTCGCCATCGTCCAGGACCGCGAGGACTGCTCGGTCGCGGAGGCCAGGGCGGTCCTCGAGTCCGGCGACTGGACCGACGACCCCGACGCCGCCGCGTTCTTCCAGGGCCAGCGGACCGAGGCCGACGAGGCCGGATTCACGGGACTCGTCCAGGACGGCGACGACGGCGGCTTCGAGACCGAGTTCCGCGCGGCCGTCGAGGCGCTGCTCGACTACGGCGAGATCGAGGTCGACCCCATCGAGACCGAGGAACCGCCGAGCCGGTTCGAGCGGATCTTCGGCCGGTCCGGTGACGACGACGCCGAAGCGGGCGTCGAGACGAACTGGAACGAGGCGGACTCCTCGATCCCGGACTTCGACACGAACGGGCCGCTGGAGGACGTCTCGCTCCACCACACCAACCGGTGGCTCGGTGTCACCGCCTTCGGGCTGTTCGCCGTCGGTGTCGGCGTCGTCACCTTCTCCCCGGCGCTGATGATGGCGGGGACGGTCGGCATCGCCTACACCATCTACGGTCGCGTCTCGGCGGTACCACGCGTCGAGTCGCTCGCCGTCGAGCGCGAACTCGAGGCCGAGGACCCACAGCCCGGTGACGAGGTAGCGGTGACCGTCACCGTCCGCAACGAGGGTGACTCGATACTGCCCGACCTGCGGATGGTCGACGCCGTCCCGGACGCCTTCGTCGTCACCGACGGCGTCCCGCGGCTCCACACCGCGTTGCGCCCCGGGTCGAGCGCGACCTTCTCCTACGTCGTGCGAGTCGAACGCGGCGAGTACAGGTGGCCGGTGGTCTGCGTCTCGCGGGACTTCAGCGGCGGGGCCGAGCGGACGTCGCTGCTGACGCCCGAGACGGAACTGACCTGCGTGCCGTCGCTCAAAGTCACGAACGACGTGCCGGTACGGGCACAGACGACCCAGTACTCCGGCGACGTGAACACCCAGAAGGGCGGCTCGGGCCTGGAGTTCCACTCCGTCCGGGACTACCTGCCCGGCGACCCGATGAACCGGATCAACTGGAAGCAGGTCGCCCGAACTGGTGACCTGGCGACCATCGACTTCCGCCAGGAGCGGGCGGCGACGGTGACGCTGCTGTTCGACACGCGACAGCGCGCCTACGTCGCCTCCGAGCCGGGCAAACCCCACGCCGTCGACAGCGCCGTCCACGCCGCCAGCGACGTGTTCGGCGCGCTGTTCGACCAGGGCAACCTCGTCGGCATCGCGGCGTTCGACACCGTCCCGTGCTGGTACGACGCTGGCGCGGGCAGCGAACACCGCGAGCGGGCCCGGATGCTGTTCGCCCAGCACCCGGCGCTGTCGCCGCGGCCGCCGGACCGCCAGGACACCGAGGGCGGGTACATCGACCCGATGACGCACGTCCTCCGGCGGCTGTCCAGCAACTCCCAGATATTCCTGTTCACGCCGCTGGCCGACGACTACGCGATGGAGGTCGCCAGTCGGCTGGACTCGAAGGGACACCTGGTGACGGTGCTGAGTCCCGACGTGACGAACGACCAGACGGTGGGCCAACGGCTCACCCGGGCCGAACGGACGGCGCGCGTCCGCAACCTCAGGCAGCGCGGCATCCGCGTCATCGACTGGAATCCGGACGACAAACTGCGACTGCAGATCGACCGAGCGAAAGCGAGGTGGGCATGATGAGTTCAGAACGAGTCAACGGCAGTATGGCGGGGTCGGAACAGGGCGACGAACCGGTGACGGCAGTCGAGGTAACGCACTCTCCGGCGACGGTGAGCAGTGTCCTGGCGGTCGTCGCGGCGGTGCTGGCAGTCGTCGCCAGCGCCACGTCGCTGCTGGCGATGGCGGTCAGCGCATTCGGCCTGGTCGGCGTCGTCGCGGGCCTGTTCGCGTTCGAGTCCGAGCGCGCGGCCGCTATCGGGACGGGCATCGTCTTCGTCGGCGTCGTCCTGAGCGGCGTGTTCGGCAACTCGCTGCCGCTGCTGGTGCTGGGCGCGCTGGCGACGGTGCTGTCGTTCGACTACGGGCAGAACGCCTTCAGCGTCGGCTCGCAGCTCTCGGACCAGACCGACACGGTCAGGGGAGAGGTCGTCCACGCCGCGGCGAGCGTCGTGGTCGGCATTCTCATCGTCGGCGTCGCCTACGGCGTGTACGCGGTCGCCGTCGACGGACTGTCCTACGGCGCGCTCGCGTTCCTGCTGTTCGGCGGGTTGCTCCTGATCTGGGGCATCAGGTCCTGACCGGTTTCGCCCCGAACATTCGTTCTCGACGCGTCGCGCGGTCGTTCCCGGGTCGCGGAGTGGCGACGACGCCGCGCGGTCCGTGGTATCGTGAGGTGCGACACACCGTCACAATTAAGGTGACCTGTCTGCCCATCCATACTATGGCGTCAGAGTTATCGATCCAAGCGGCAAGTGAAGAGATTGACCTGGTAGTCGACGAGATACGATCGTCGGTTATCATCGAGGAGGAGTTCCTCGAGACGGTCCTGGTGGGGCTGCTCTCCCAGGGCCACGTCCTCCTCGAGGACGTCCCCGGGACGGGGAAGACGCTGACCGCGAACAGTTTCGCCGAGGCGCTCGGGCTCTCGTTCTCCCGTATCCAGTTCACGCCGGACCTGCTCCCCAACGACGTCACTGGGACGTACATCTACAACGAACAGAAAGGCGAGTTCGAGTTCAACGAGGGCCCCATCTTCGCAAACGTGATCCTGGCCGACGAGATCAACCGCGCGCCGCCGAAGACCCAGGCCGCCCTGCTCGAGGCGATGGGTGAGGGCCAGGTCACCACCGAGGGTGACACGCGCCAGCTGCCCGAGCCGTTCTTCGTCATCGCGACGCAGAACCCCGTCGAGCAGGAGGGGACCTTCCCCCTCCCCGAGGCGCAGGTCGACCGATTCAACATCAAGTCCAGCATCGGCTACCCCGACAACGACGGCGAGGTCGAACTCCTGCGCCGCCGGAACGACCGCTCGGCGCCGACGCCGACGGTCGAGCAGGTGCTGGACCACGACCGCGTCACGGCGCTCCAGGAGGTCCCCGAGACCGTCACCGTCACGGAGGACATGCTCGAGTACATCGCGGCCATCTCTCGGGCGACCCGAGAGGACCACCGCGTCCAGGTCGGTATGAGCCCCCGCGGGACCCAGCGTCTCTACGAGGCCGTACGCGCCCAGGCGGTCGTCGAGGGGCGTAACTACGTGACGCCGGACGACGTCAAGACCGTCTCGCGGGCGACGATGGCCCACCGCATGGTCCTGACCGCCGAGTCACAGGTCCAGGACGTCGACCGCAACGACATCATCGAGGACGTCCTCGAAGAGATTCCGGTACCGACCGTCGAGGCACCGGCCTGACCACATAGATACCAATGGCTATCTCACAGGCGGTTCGAAACCCGCGATCGTACCTGAGTCGGACGCTCGGGATGTACCGGACGCTGCTGACCGACCCCGGGACGTTCTACGACGAGTACGTCGGCACCCGCGGGCTCCGGGTCGAGATACTGCTGGTCCTGGTCGTCGGCGCCGTCGGCTTCGTCGGGAACGTCTACGCGCTCCTCCAGGTCGAGGAGCTGTTCGCACAGCTCGAAATCCCGCTGGGCCAGGACGTCGCCTTCGCGATGTGGGGCGAGGTCGCCGCGCCGCTGGTCGGCGCCGTCCTCCTGTGGATCGGCCTGACCACGGCACTGTATATCGTCGGCTGGCTATACTCCGCGGTCGGCGAGTACTACGTGCTCCTGAAGTGGACGGCGTGGGCGCTGGTGCCGCTGGCGTTCGCGAACCTGATCCACTCGGTCGCGGTAGCGTACGCCGCGTTCTCCGTCTCGGCCGGGGACGTGGCGACCTCGGAAGTCCCACGGGTTCCGGAGGATCGTGCTGCCTTCGTGTGGGACGTGGTGGCGGGCGAAATCGCCGTGGTCGCCGCCGCCGTCGTCGGCATCGCCTTCGCGGTGTGGGCGGGGTACATCGCCGCCTACGCCGTCCGCGGCGTCCGTGACATCGAGACCGACGAGGCCTACCGGGTCGCTGCCGTCCCGACGGCGGCCTACGTGCTGTACGTGGTCTACGAAGTGGCCACGACGGCGCTGTAGACCGGGCGAACCGATCAGGGGGAGCGGTCGCCGGGGCCGAACTCGCTGTCGTCGAACGCGACGGTGACGACCCGACCGTCACTGCACGGACGCGAGGGTGGTGGGGACCGATCCATTCGTCCGCCCAGCGGACGGTCCGTCCCGCGATTGCTCATCATTGTTGACGGAAGATATAAGGGGTGCTGGGTTGCGTCAACATACATGCGATACTATGTCAGACGCATAGCGCAGTCAGTGTTTACCTTGTTGTCGGGACTGTTCCTGACCTACGCCCTGTATCGCCTCATCCCGGGGAGTCCGCTGAAGGCGATCATGGCCAACCTCATCGCCCAACAGCAACGCAGGGGGGAGGTAGACACCGAACAGGTCGCGAGGATGGCCGAGCAGATGACGGGGATCAACCCGGACGAACCGATCATCGTCGGATTCTTCAACTACGTCAGCGGGATCGTCTTGCGCGGGGACTTCGGGACCTCGATCCTCTACCAGGACCCGGTGTTCGACATCCTCTTCCGGGCGATGCCGTGGTCCATCTTCCTCAGCGTCTACGGCATCATGCTCGGGTTCACAGCGAGTATCCTCGTCGGCGTGCTGATGGCCTGGCACGAGGGCTCGAAGCTCGACTCCGGGCTGACGGTGCTGGTCCTCTCGGTGAACGCCATTCCGTACTACGTCGGCGCGATCGTCATGCTCTCGCTGCTGGCGTTCCAGTGGGGACTGTTCCCGACCGGCGGTCGGGCGCCGCGGGCAGTCGCGCCGGGATTCAACGTCCAGTTCATGCTGGGTATCCTCCATCACGGGGCGTTACCGATCCTGTCCACGTTCCTCCTCGGGTTCGGCGCGGGTTCGCTCGGGATGCGGGCTAACACCGTCCGCATCGTCGGCTCCGACTACCTCCGGTCGGCGCGCCTACGGGGGGTGAGTAGCAACCGCATCCTCACCCGATACCTGACCCGGAACGCGATACTGCCGCTGTACACGGGACTGGTCGTGGGAATCGGCGCGCTGTTCGCGTCGAACGTCATCACGGAGTACATCTTCCAGTACCAGGGCGCCGGGTGGTTCCTGTTCGAGTCCGTGGTCAACCAGGACTACCCGCTGATCATGGGGTCGTTCCTCTTCTTCGGCACCGTGACGGTGCTCGGCATCCTGCTCGCCGACCTCACGTACGGCCTCATCGACCCGCGTGCGGAAACCGGCGCAACGAGGGATACCTTCTAACATGTCACGAGACGACCTCGAAACGGACGGCGGCGTCACGCAGGAGAGCATCTTCGGAACCGGTGAGGACGAGCGGCGCAGTCGGTCCTCGCCGAAGGAACGCTTCGGCAGGGGGTTCGACTCCTACGTGCGAACACCCTTCCGGATCGCCTGGAACGACTGGCGGACCCGCATCGGCGGCATCGGCATCCTGATCTACCTCCTGATGGGCACGGTCGGCGTCATCATCGTGCCAGCGCCGACGCTGAACGAGGGGCCGCGCTACCTCCAGCCGTTCCAGGACTGGACGATTCCGTTCGGCACCGACAACCTCGGTCGCGGCATCTTCAAACAGCTCATTCACTCGACGCCCGCAATGTTGAAGATGGCGCTGGCCGGCCTCGTCTTCGCCGTCGGTGTCGCCATCCTCTTCGGCATGATCGCCGGCTACAAGGGCGGCGTCATCGACACCGTGCTGATGACCATCACGGACATCTTCTTCGTGATCCCGGGGCTCCCGCTCATCATCGTCCTGTCGGCCATCTTCACGCCGCGGGACCCCTTCATCGTCGGCGCCATCCTCTCCATCTCCGTCTGGCCCCGGCTCGCCAGGGAGTTACGCTCGCAGGTCCTCTCGTTACGGACGGAGGACTACGTCGAGGCCTCACGCTCGATGGGGCTGTCGACGCCGACTATCATCGGCCAGGAACTCATGCCGAAACTCGCCCCCTACATCCTCATCCGCGGGTCGGGGTCCGCGGTGCGGATCATCAGGGACTCGGTCGCGCTGTACTTCCTGGGCATCCTGCCCTTCAGCACGACCAACTGGGGCATCATGATGCAGTTCGCCTACAGCCAGGGGAACGCCATCTCGACGCCGAGTCACCTCTACTGGCTGGTCGTCCCCCTCGTCGCGCTGGCGGGGATGGGCTTTTCACTGATCCTGTTCTCGCAGGGCCTCGACCGGGTGTTCAACCCGCGACTCCGGGCCCGGAACACGGAACACGGTGCCGACGAAGACGGGACGGGGGTGATGTGAGATGGCGATAGACCAGCCGGGAACGACCGGCACGCCCGACGCAGACGAGGACGAACCGGAAGATATCGTCATGTCGGTCCGCGACGCGCGGGTGTCCTTCGACATGGCCCGCGGGCAGGCGTGGGTGCTCAACGACGTCGACCTCGACGTCCGGCGCAACGAGATTCTCGCCGTCGTCGGCGAGTCCGGGTCGGGCAAGTCGATGTTCGCCTCGGCGCTGCTCGACGCCGTCGAGGACCCCGGCGTGCTCGCCGGTGACGTCACCTACTACCCGGACGAGGCGGCCGGGGAGAGCCAGACCATCGGCTCGTTCGACCAGGGACTCGACGACTCCGTGGACGTGCTGGACCTGGACTCGGACGAACTGCAGGCGTTCCGGTGGGAGAAGGTCTCGATGGTGTTCCAGGGGGCGATGAACTCGTTCAACCCCACGATGAAGATCAAGGCCCACTTCCACGAGACCATCCAGGCCCACAACGCGGTACTCGAGGAGCGGATGGACCACGTCCGGAAGCTCTTCGACGCGCTGTACATCGACTTCGACCGCGTGATGACGTCCTACCCCCACGAACTCTCCGGCGGGATCAAACAGCGGACGCTGATCGCACTGGCGCTGGTGCTGGAACCCGAGGTGCTCGTGATGGACGAGCCCACCGCCGCGCTCGACCTGTTGATGCAGCGCTCTATCATCTCGATGCTGCGCAACCTCCGCGACGAGTTCGACCTCACTATCGTGTTCATCACGCACGACCTGCCGCTGGTCGGGGGCCTCGCGGACCGCATCGCCGTGATGTACGCCTTCGAGTTCGTAGAGGTCGGCGCGACGCGGGACCTCATGAAGAACGCCGCCCATCCGTACACCCGTTCGCTGTTGCGGTCGGTGCCGAGCATCAACTCGGACGTCGACGAGATGGAACCGATCGAGGGGGCGCGGCCGGACCCGGTCAACATCCCGACCGGCTGTTCGTTCCACCCGCGCTGTCCCGTCGCCGACGACCGCTGTGAGATCGAGGACCCGGACCTGGCCGCCGTCGAGGACGACCTCCAGGCGGCGTGTTTCTACACCGACCAGGCGCGCGAGAAGATCGACTACACGCTGGAAGACGAATCCACGGAGGACGACAGATGAGCACCGACGACGCGACCGACGGGGAACAGCACGACGAGGAAGCCGAGCACGCCGACGAGCCCCTCCTCTCGCTTTCGGACGTCGAGGTCCACTACGATACGGGGACCGGCATCGAGCGCTACCTCAGCGACAAGCGCGTGAAGGCCGTCGACGGGGTGAACCTCGAACTCGAGGAGAACGACATCGTCGTGCTGGTCGGCGAGTCCGGGTGTGGGAAGACGACGCTCGGGAAGTCCGCTGTCGGGCTCGAACGGCCGACCGGTGGCTCCGTGAAGTACCGCGGCCAGGACATCTGGGAGGCCAAGGACCACCCCAGAGGGGCCGACATCGAGTTCCGGGAGATCCGCCGGGCGATGCAGATCATCCACCAGGACCCGGCGAACGCGCTCAACGCCTCGCGTCGGGTGCGGGCCATCCTGTCCGACCCGCTGAAGAAGTACCGGACGGAACTCGGCCCGCAGGAACGCGAAGAGACGATCTACCGCTACCTGGAGTACGTGGACATGACGCCGGCGGAGGACTACGCCGACCGGTACCCCCACCAGCTCTCGGGCGGCGAGAAACAGCGCATCACGCTCGGGCGCGCGCTGTTGATGAACCCGGACGTCATCCTGGCCGACGAGGCGATCAGCGCGCTGGACGTCTCCCTGCGCGTCGAGATGATGGACCTCATCCTCGACCTGCAGGAGACGTTCGACACCTCCTACGTCTTCATCTCGCACGACCTGGCGAACGCCCGCTACCTGGCCAAGCGGGCCGGCGGCCGGATCGCCATCATGTACCTCGGCAACATCGTCGAGATCGGCGGTCCGGACGAGGTGATCCAGAACCCGAGCCATCCCTACACGGAGGTACTCCGGTGGTCGACGCCCTCGATGGACCCGGACGTCGCGATGGAACGGATCAAGGAGAAACCGCCCGTGCGTCAGATCGACGTTCCCGACCCGCAGGACCCGCCGTCGGGCTGTGCGTTCCACCCGCGCTGTACGAAGGCCCGGGAGGCCTGCGCCGAGGGGGCACCGGAACTGTACGACGCGGAGGAAACCAAGGCGGCCTGTTTCCGGGCCCTCGACAACCACGAGTACTGGTCGAGTCCGGAACTCGAGGACGCCGAGGGTTCCGGGACGGCGGAACTCGGCGTCGGCGACTAAGTCCGAATCTCCTGCGACCGTCGCACCGAACCGAACGCCGCCGCCCGCTCGCGATGACCGCGGGAGGGCAACGCTTATCTTTGCTACCGAGTCATCAGGGTACACATGACACGGCAGACGCAGTCAGGCCCGACGAGCGTCACGTCCGAGGAAACCCAGCGCAGCGCCGGCGAGCAGGCGCTGGCGCTGAACGTGGCCGCCGCCGAGGGCGTCACCGACGCGGTGCGGACCACGCTCGGCCCCCGCGGGATGGACAAGCTGCTCGTCGACGGCTCGGGCGACGTCGTCGTGACCAACGACGGCGTCACCCTGCTTTCGGAGATGGACGTCTCCCACCCGGTCGCCCGGTCACTCATCCAGGTCGCGACGACCCAGGAGGCCGAGGTGGGCGACGGAACGACCTCCGCCGTCGTGCTGGCCGGGGCGCTCCTGCAGGAGGCCCTGGACCTGGTCGACGACGGCGTCCACCCGTCGACCGTCGCCACGGGGTACTGGATGGCGGCCGACGTCGCGGGCGAGACGCTGGACGAGATGGCCCGGGGCATCGGGTCGGACGACGTCTCCGTGCTCGAACGCATCGCCGCGACGGCGATGACGGGCAAGGGCGCAGAGCAGGCCAGGGACCAGCTCGCCTCGGTCGTCGTGCAGGCGGTGCGCGCGGCGCTGGCGGAGAACGGCCGGGTGAACGACGACTCGCTCGTGCTGCGAGCGTTCCCGACGCGCTCGCTCACTGACTCTCAGTTCGTCCCCGGACTGCTGTTCGACTACAATCCGTGTCACCGGGGAATGCCCCGCTCGCAGTCCGACGCGGACGTGCTCGTCTACGACGGCGCCGTCGAGACCGCGGAACTGTCCAACGACGGCGGGGCCACCGTCACCGACTTCGGCGAGTACCAGTCGTTCGTCGACCGGGAACACGCCGAACTCGACGCCGCCGTCGACCGAATTCTCGACGCCGGTGCGGACGTGGTCCTCGCGACTGGGAACGTCGAGTCCCGGGCACGGGAACGACTGGCCAGAGCGGACGTGACGGCGTTCTACGAGGTCGACGACGACGACTGCCGGCAGGTCGCACTGGCGACCGGCGCCACGCCCGTCGGCGACCTCGACGTGCTGACCGCGGACCACCTCGGCTTCGCCGGCAGCGTCGAGCAGGAGACGTTCCGGGAGCTGACGCACAAGCAGGACGCGCCGGCCGAGCGGACGATGGTGTTCGACGACCTCCCGGGCGAGACGGTCGGGACCATCCTGCTGCGCGGCGGGACCGAGCACGCTCTCGACGAGGTCGAACGCGCCGTCGAGGACAGCGTCGGTGTGACGGTCGCGGCCGTCGAGGACGGCGTCATCGTGCCAGGTGCGGGCGCCCCGGAGATAGAACTCGCACGCGCCGTGCGCGAGCGCGCGCCGGACGTGGCGGGGCGCGAGCAACTCGCGCTCGAGGCGTTCGCCGATTCGCTGGAGACCCTGCCCCGGACGCTCGCGGAGAACGCCGGTCACGACGTCGTCGACGCGCTCGTCGCACTGCGGACGCGCCACGACGACGGCGACTGGGCCGCCGGCCTCGACGCCGACACTGGCGAGGTCGTCGACGCCTACCGGGCCGGCGTCATGGAGCCCTATCGGGTGAAATCCTGCGCGCTGTCCACCGCGGTCGACGCCGCGACGCTGGTCCTGCGCATCGACGACGTCATCTCGGCGGGCGACCTGACGGCGAGTGATGACGAGAACTAAGATCGGATTCGGGCGGCGGTGAGATCAGGGGCAACCGCGCGCCGGTCAGGAGTGGTTGTGTTCCAGTTCGACGACGTTGGCCGCACTGAGAACTTCGTTGGGAAGTTCCTCGAAGAACCGCTCGTCGTCGACCCGCTGACTCGGACAGGAGACGCTGATGGCGGCCAGCGCCCGGTCGTGGCCGTCGGTGATGGGCACCGCGATACAGCGCAGGCCGGGGAGTCCCTCCTCGCGGTCGACGGCGTAGCGCTGCTCGCGTATCTCGTCGAGCTCTTCGAAGAACGTCTCGCGGTCGGTGATCGTCTTGTCCGTCGCCGCGGGCATCCCGTGCTCGTCGAGGATCGCCTCGACCTCCTCGCGCGGGCGGAACGCGAGGATGGCCTTGCCGAGCCCGGTCGAGTGGAGGTGGACTCGCTGGCCTGCGTAGGTGCCCAGCTGGACGGCCTGGTCGCCCTCGGCCTTGTAGAGGAAGATGCCCCGCCCCTGTTTCTCGACGAGCAGGTTCACGAGCTCGCCGGTCTCCTCGGCGAGTTTGTCGACCGCCGGCCGGGCGGTGTCGTATATCTCGTTTCGATTGCGGGCGTAGGCGCCGAGGCCGAGAAAGGCCAGGCCGATGTGGTACTCGTCACCCTCCTTGACGACGTACTCGCGCTGGGCGAGCGTGTTGAGGTGATTGTGCACCGCGCTCTTCCCCACCTGCACCCTGTCGGCGATCTCGGAGACCCCAGCCCCGTCGAGTTCGCGGATGATCTCGAGGATCTCCAGCGTCCGGTCCACGGTCCGGACCGGATGGTTCGTCTGTGCCATACCTTCGCAACTTACCGAACGAATATAATGGTTCTGCCTGGCCAAACGACGTTCTGTCTGTGGCGGCGCTCTCCGGCTCACGGACGAGGAGCGTCCCGACGAGCGATTCGGCCCGTGGCTGTCGTAATTTTATATAGGATGGGATCCAAATAACGTCTGTCCCGGGGTAACACACGGGACTGGTGGAATCGAACAGCCACGAACCACTGCTACTCACTGCTATGAGTACGCGCGGCGGCGTCGCGGACGCGTCGCGGGACGGATCGCCACTATCCACCCGCGTCCGTCTGCACCGATCCGGAGACACGAACGCCGCCGCGCTCACCACAACAGATTTGGCTCCCATTCCCCAAGACCCGACAGGAATGACTGACGAGGGCCACGTAGACGAGGACGGCGCGGGCGGGGACGGCCCGACGACGCCCGAGAGCCGGCGGAGCAAGGTCGGGCGCGTTCTCGCAGAGCGGGAACTGGACGGGCTGGGCACGGAACTGGAAGCGTACTGGACCGGCGAGGGGAGCGAGCGCTACAGCCTCCGGGATCTCGCGGACCACTTCAACCGGCGCGTCCTCCGGGCGGCGCTCAGAGCGGCCGACCAGGACCCTCTCGACGGCGAGGCCGAGAACCTCTACGAACTGCTCACCGGCGACGAGGTGACCAGCGGGACCCGTATCCAGGCCGAACACCGGCTCGAACGGGCCGGCGTCGACGTCGACCGGCTCGAGCGCGACTTCGTCTCCCACCAGGCCGTCCACACCTACCTCACGAAGTACCGCGACGCCGAGGCGCCGTCCTCTGGCGACGGCACGACCGTCGAGAGCGCCCGGACGACGGTCCAGCAACTGCGGAACCGCCTCCAGGCGGTGACGGAGACGACGATCGGCGCCCTGCTGAACGCGAACCTGCTGTCGCTCGGCGACCACCACGTCTACGTCGACGTCCGCGTCACCTGCAACGACTGCCAGAACCAGTATCCGGTGACCGACCTGTTCGACGCGGGCGGTTGCGAGTGCGAGTGACGCGTTCGAGGCCTCTTCTCTCCGTGCGTTCTTCCGTGCGCCTCACCCCATGACCACCGTGACCGGGCCGTCGAAGTTGAGGATGATCCGCTGGGCCACGTCACCGAAGATGACCTTCCCCGTCGGCGAGCGCCGGCGGCCGACGACGAACACGTGGTCGCAGTCCTCGCGACTCGCCGCGTCGAGTATCTCGTCGGCCAGTTCGCCGTCGTCGGCGACCGAGGCGGTGACGTCGAATGCGGGCGCGTCGTCCCCGAAGACGTCGTCGGCCAGCGTCCGCGCGAAGTTCCGCGCGACGTCCAGCGCGTCGGTGCCGCTGTAGGAGGCGTGCTCGGCCGTCTCGAGGGCCTCCATCGTCTCCGCGTCCTCGTCGTACTCTCCGGGAGTGACCCAGGAGAACAGGACCAGTTCGGCATCGACACCTCGGGCGAGTTGCCCCGCCTCTGCGAGCAGTTCGCGATTCGCGTCGCTGTCGTCCACGACGACAAGTGCCCGTTCCATATCCACGTACCTGCACGCTCTCCCCCATAAGTGTTCCTGGGACGGCCGTTCAGCGGTCCGGATACGTCCCCGCCGACTGCCGGAAACCGATCGAACACGGATCGAATCACATAAAATTCTACTAATACATACATTTCTGATACAACGTGGGATCGTCAGCGACGGGATGCTGCGCTGGTTCACGTCGTTTCTTCGGGTCAGGACTGGGCTGCAGCTCGAAGGTTGCTTCTAGAGGGCAGGAACGTGTCTAATCGGTCGTCGAGTTATCTCGATCCAGTCGGTTTACCGATCGCTGGAATCACGCCGATCTACCGGGCCGCCTTCGAGGGTCAATACTTGTCCCTGGTTCCTTAAACGGTGTTTTTGGACGATGAATGCCTCAGATAGAACCTGCACGGCTGTTCGTTCGACCCGGATTGCCAGATATGATTGAACTTTTAGCATTTACAAGATTTATAGATATTCTGCTATTAGAATTGCCGATCTCGTCACCACATGGCTATCCGGGCCCGGCGTCGATGGCAACCGATACTATAAACAGAGTGCCACGAGCACTGCCGCCATGCCCATCGACCGTCGAACCGCCCTCCAGACGGTGGGAACGGCCGGCCTGGCCGCACTCGCCGGGTGTCCCCTCCTGTCCACGAACCACTACGAGTACACCCTCACGGTGGACTCCGTCGACCAGTCGCTGGCCGACTACGCGCTGTACGACCCGGACGAGGAGTCGCTGTTCGACACCGCGGCGCGGGACGCCCTCGACACGATACTCCCGGACGGCCGGCACACGACGTACGGCTACGAACCGCTCCCGACCGGCGCCTACGTCGAGGATGGGGGCCGGTACTACCAGACGGCGGCCGTCGTCACCGGCCGCGAGCGGATGGAACGGACGCTCGTTCGCGCCGACCGGCTCGAATTGGACTCCGTCTCGGCCGAGACGGTTCCCCTCGATTCCCTCTCGACGGTGAGCCGCCGTATCGTCGAAAACCTCCACGAGTACCACGCGACGGACGCCGCTGGTCACTCGACTGATTTGCTCTGGGACGGCGCGTACGTGCTCCGCCGGCCGGCCGAACTGGACAGCGCGGTCACCGACGAGATCGACGACGCGACGGTGGCGGTGGATCCAGGGGAAAACTCGGCCTACCGTGTCTCGCTCGCCACCGAACGGATCACCGAGCGCGTGGTCGAATCGTTCGCCGTCGCCGTCGCCGAGGACTCGCAAACTTTCAGCGACGTCGTCCTCGCCACCAGGATCGACGCCGAGGTCGAGGGCCCGGACCTGGATCCAGGGGTCAGGCAGGCGCTCGACGACGTCGTCGAAACCGGCGAGACGAGTGAGACGACGCCGTTGACCCCCTCGTTCGAGGGATTGCTCGAACGCCTGGGGCTGGGCGACGTCGACGTCGGCAGGAACGGACAGTTGCTGTGGTACGACGAGCGGCTCTATCGCTACGGCCTGTACGTGAACCCGGCCAACTGAGCGGGGTTCGGTTATGGACTGGCCGAGTTGCGTCCGCGCTCAGTTGACTGGTTCGCCGAAGGCGTACACCGTGTTGTGGCTCGTTATCTCGCAGTCGACGAATTCGCCCAGTTCCAGCCCGCGTTCTTCGGCGTCGGCGATCACGACCTGCCGGTAGGCCCCGTCGTAGCCCACGAGCGACTCGTCGGTGCCGTCCTCGACCAGGAGGACCTCGCGGGTCTCGTCGCTCTCGACCATCGCCTCGTAGGCCTCGGCGACGACGTCCATCTTCAGTTCGGACATCGCCTTCGAGCGCTCCTTCTTGACCGTCCCGCCGAGCCCCTTCATGTCGGCGGCGTCGGTGCCGGGCCGCTTCGAGAAACGGGTGACGTTGATCTTCTCCGGGCGCGTCTCGCGCAGGAGCGCCATCGTCTGCTGGAAGTCGCGGTCGTCCTCGGTCGGGAAGCCGACGATGAAGTCCGTCGAGAGGGTCCAGTAGTCGAGGTACTCGTCGAAGGTCTCCACGACTTCGACGTACTCCTCTACCTCGTGCTGGCGTCGCATGTCGGCGAGCACGTCGTCGGAGCCCGACTGGACTGGCGCGTGCAGGAAGCTGTACAGTTCGTCGTGGGTCGCGAACAGGTCGGCCAGTTCCTCGCGGACGCCGTGGATGCCCTTGGGATTCGCCATTCCGATCCGGACCCGGAACTCGCCGTCGATTTCGGTGCAGATCCGCTCCAGTAGCTC
This sequence comes from Halomicrobium sp. HArcel3, assembly GCF_058933135.1. Taxonomy (NCBI): domain Archaea; kingdom Methanobacteriati; phylum Methanobacteriota; class Halobacteria; order Halobacteriales; family Haloarculaceae; genus Halomicrobium; species Halomicrobium sp. HArcel3. The sequence goes on from NZ_JBZYDN010000001.1 coordinate 105,233, forward strand.
CGGGAGGAGGCTCTCGCCCTGGTTGCGGTCCCAGCCGTAGACGCCGGTGTCCTGGCCCGTAATCCTGATCTCCTTCGCGCCGGCGTGAACCAGCGCGCGGGCCTTCTCCAGGTTCTCCTCGACCGGTGGGGACTCGATCCGGCCAGTCGCCTGCTTGGTGATGCAGTAGGAACAGTCGCTCATGCACCCGCGGGCGATGGGGAGGATGCCGACGACGCCGTCGAGGACGGGTTCCGTGTCCGGCGTGACCGTCGGGCACTCCCCGTTGAGGACGTGCTGGGGGACGTCGTCCCAGTGGAGCACGTCGGCGTCGAGGTCCGCGTTTCGGAACTCCTCGCCCTGGGCCAGCGCCATGCAGCCTGTGATGACGAGGTCTGCGGGGGTCTCTTCGTCGAGTTCTTCGGCCCGTCGGAGCATGTTGCGCTCCGTCTTCTCGACGACCGTGCAGGTGTTGAGGATGGCGACGTCCGCCGACTCTGGGCCGTCGGCCGGGTGGTGGCCGCCGTCGCGGAGCGCCTGCTCGATCTGTCGGGACTCACCCCTGTTCGAGGTGCAGCCGTACGTTTCGATGTGGTAACGGGCCATGGTGGATCGGAGACTGCGACCGCTGCTTGTCCTATCCTTGGTGCTCGCGGCCAAAAGCGCGACGGATCTGACCGGGGCGATTGGACAGGGCGGGGGCGGGTTTTATCGTGCCGTCTCCACTGGATGGGACAAGGTTCTACTGCATGCGTTCGTCCTCGTCCTCCTCTTCGTTCCCGACCGGCCCGATGGAGAGCGTCGCCGGCCGGCTCTACTCGCTGGGCATGGCTCACCACGACCGGCTGAACCACGCCTTCGGCGGCGGCCTTCCCCGGGGGAGCATCGTCCTCGTCGAAGGAGAGTACGGCGCCGGCAAGTCCGTCCTCGCCCAGCGCTTCGCCTACGGGCTTTGCTCGGAGTCCCACGACGTCACCTACCTCTCGACAGAACTGACGACGGGCAAGTTCGTCGCCCAGATGGACTCGCTGGGCTACGACGTCACCTCGCTACTCCTCCAGAACCGCCTGCTCTTCCTCCACGGCGCCGTCGGCGGCACGACGAGCGACGGCAAGCGACTGAACCTCCTCGAACGACTCATGGGCGCGACCGCGATGTGGGACGCCGACGTCGTCCTCGTCGACACCTTCGACGCCATCCTGCGCAACGACCCCACGTTCGAGTCGCTCGTCGCCGACGGCGAACACCGCCAGGCCGCCCTCGAAATCATCTCCTTCTTCCGCCGCCTCACCGCCTCGGGCCGGACCGTGGTCCTGACCGTCGACTCGTCGAACCTCTCCCGGGATTCGCTCGGCCCGTTCCGCTCCATCGCCGACGTCTACCTCGAACTCTCGGTGATGCAGGTGGGGCGCCACCAGCGACGGAACATCGAGGTGAAGCGCTTCGCCGGGATGGGTACGCAGGTGGGCAACAGGATCGGTTTCTCCGTCCGGCCGGGCATCGGTATCGTCGTCGAGAATCGGATGGTCGTCTGATAGTGGTCGTTGTAACTTTTTACCGGCGTTCGCCGGTACCGTCCACGTCGAACGCCGGTAAGGGTTTACAACGACCACTATGAGGGATACGCGGTCCTCAGGCGGTGCCCTGCGCCGCCGCCATCTTCATGATCTGCGGGACGACCAGAACCTCGAGCACGGCGATGCCGAGCACGAGCCATCGCATCGTCCCCTCGAGGACGGTGAACGCGATAATCGTGAGTATCACTGCGCTGCCGATGCCCATGCCGTAGCGCATCGCGGGGGTCTCCAGGGGTGCAGGCATACGATCGGGTGCCCGCGAGCTACCTACATAATGTTTGTCAACTATGGCGGGTAGCAGTGTATCCCTGGTCGATTCAGCCTTGACGTGGCGGTCACGATAGTGCCTCGACGGGGTGGGATCCAAGCATACCGCTCGCCGGAGGCGAGCGGTTTCCCCGGTCGCGAACGGAGTGAGCGACCGGCCTTTTTCACCACCGGGAGAGCAGAGCTCTCCCGAGCCCACACTCGCTCCGCTCGCGTGGACGACGTTTTTCGAGGAGAGGTTCCCGCAGGCTGCCGGAGGCAGCCGAGGAAACCCGACGAAGAAAAAGGTCGCTTAGAAGATACTCGCCTGCTGGTAGACCGAGATGCCGTCAGCCGTTATCTCGTAGGGTTTGGTCTCGCGGGAGTGGTTGGCGTTCCGGATTTTCTGTATCTCGACGGCGAGTCTGGTCTCCTGGTTCTCCGAGCGGACGTACTTGAGGACGAAGACGGCGTCGGTGAGGTACTCGATGATGCCGTGGCGGGAGGCGTAGGGGTTGGTCTCGCTGGCTTCGGAGGTGAGCATGGTCGTGACGCCGGCGCGCTTGAGTGCGCGCGTGAAGTCGAACACTTCGGTCCGGCGGCGGGCCTGGTCGTCGTACATCATCTCCAGCAGCGAGACGGAGTCGAGCACGAGGCGGTCGGCGTCGAACTCTTCGATGAGGTCCGGGAGTTCGCCGCGGATGTTGTCGAGGCTGTTGGCCATCTCCACCGGGTCGAGGCCGACGACGGCGAGCTGGCCGTCGTCCTCGTAGGTCTCGAACTCCCAGCCCCACTCGTCGGCGGTGGCCATGATGGCGTCGTGGCTCTGTTCGAGCGTGACGAAGATGGCGTTCTCCCCCTGTTCGAGGCCGTGATGGAGGAACTGGAGGCCGAAGGTCGTCTTCCCGGTCCCGGCGGAGCCGATGGCGACGATCAGGTGGCGCGCCGGGACGCCGCCCTGGATCATCGCGTCGAGGCCGGCGATGCCGATGTCGATGCGCGGAATCTCGGACTCGAAGTCCTCGTCGTCGAACTCCGCCTCGCCCGGTCCGCCGGCCGATTCGAACGCGGACTCGAAGTCGTCTTCGAACAGCGATCCGCCGCCGTCCTGGGCTCCGAGGTCGACGCCGCCGGCACCGTTGGTCGCGTCGAATCCGCCAGCCCCGCCGTCGTCGAACGGGTCGTCGTCGGTCGCGTCCGACGGCTGGTCCACCTCGCTCTCGATGCGGGCCTGTGCCGCCGCGAAGGCGTCCTCCGCCGCGTCGTCGAGATCGCGATCCGACGGCCCGGCCGCCGTCGTTCCGTCACGCGTCCCCGCGTCGCTCGTCGTCCCGCCGTTCGTCGAGTCGTCCGTCGACTCGCTCTCGTCGACGTCTCCGTCGTCGCCGCTGACGGCGCGTTCGAACCAGTCGTCGTCGGAGGACTCCTCACTCATCTGTGATCCGGGCCCCGCCAGCGAGCCGTTGGGAGGTAACTCGCGTCGGGACAGATTAACCTTACCCGCCGCGTTCGCGTTCCTGATAATTCCGTCGCGGCTCGCGGCCGCCCGTGGACGGGTTTATGTGGACCCCGCCGAAAGCCCGAGGCAATGAAGGTCGGCATCGTCGCCCAGCGAGACAACCGCCGGGCCACGTCTCTCGCCGGGCGCCTCGGCGTGCGACTCCGTTCGGCGGACGCGACCGTCGTGTTCGACGAGACGACCGCCGCCGCGCTATCGGAGGGCGACGGCGAGTGGTCCGCGACGGAGGGACCGGCGACCGGCGTCGACGTCGACGAGATGGCGTCGTGCGACCTGGTAGTGAGTATCGGCGGCGACGGCACGTTCCTGTACGCCGCCCGCGGCGCGGGGTCGACGCCCATCGTCGGTGTCAACCTCGGCGAAGTCGGGTTCCTGAACGCTGTCTCGCCCAGCGAGGCCATCGACGCCGTCCTCGAGGAGGTCCGCCACTGCCGGGAGAACGGCGGGCCGCGGACGACTGACATGGCGCGCATCGCCGCCAGCGGCGCGGACTGGTCGCTATCGCCCGCCATCAACGAGGTCGTCGTCCACGGCCCGCGCCGGGGACACGGCGGCGGTGCGGAGTTCGAAGTGCGCGTCGACGGGTCACTGTACACCAGCGGCCACGCCGACGGCGTGCTCGTGGCGACGCCGACCGGGTCGACGGCGTACAACCTCAGCGAGGACGGGCCGCTCGTCCACCCTGGCGTCGACGGACTGGTCGTCTCCGAGATGGCCGGCGAGGAGTCGATGCCGCCGCTCGTCGTCGGTGCCGACAGCGAGGTGACGGTACGAATCGAGGGCGCAGAATCCGGGGTCGTCGTCAGCGACGGGCGCGCGCGACAGCGGGTCGACCCGCCGGAACTGGTGACGCTCACGCGGGCGGACGTCCCGGTGCGGATCGCCGGGCCGCCACGGGACTTCTTCGGTGCGCTCGGGAAACTGGCCTAACGACGGCCGATGGCGAAGATGACGGGCGCCATGACGAGCAGCGCCAGGCCGACGAACTTGTACATCGCCACGCTCTGGAGGAGGCTCCCGCCTTTCGGCTCGAGCATGTTGCCGGGCAGGACGACGAACAGGAGCCCGAACGTGAGCAGGTGGAGCCCGAACAGCTTGTTCGAACGCTGGACGAGGATCCCGATGGCACCAAGTACGGCGACGAGCAGGAGAACGTCACCGATGTTGTAGTTAAACAGGAAGCTGTCGACGACTTGCAGCGGTAACGCGAGCATCCTTGTCCGAATCTCACGATGGCGGAATCAATAAACTTCCGTTCCGCGCCCGCGCGCTCGGTCGTCGGTGGCCAGGCCGGCGCGGGAGCAAACACACTTATTAGCTGTCGGCCGTGAAACAACTCATTGTGCCGGAGTCATCCGCCGACGCGAGCGTGCTGGTCGTCGACGACGAACGGGACGTCGCCGACGTCTACGCGCTGCGACTGTCAGACGAGTTCGAGACGCGGACGGCCTACAGCGGCGGGGCAGCCATGGAGTCGCTCGACGACGACGTCGACGTGGTGTTGCTCGACCGTCACATGCCGGAGATCTCGGGCGACGACGTCCTCGAGGAGATCCGCGCGTGCGACGTCGAGTGCCGGGTGATCATGTTGACCGCGGTCGACCCGGACTTCGACATCATCGATATGCCGTTCGACGACTACCTCTGCAAGCCCGTCCAGAAGACCGACCTCGTCGCCGCCATCGACCAGCAGCTGACGGCCCGTCGCTACGACGAGCGCCTCTCCGACTACCTGAAGGCCACCTCGAAGCTCGCGCTGTTGCAGGGCGAGAAGCGGGTCGAGAGCCTCGAGGCCAACGAGAAGGTGGCGGCCCTCGAACAGCGGGCCAGCCGCATCAGGGGCGAGATGGACGAAGCGCTCGCGTCGTTCGACGACATCGACGCCGCGTTCAAGGAAATCGGTCGCCACCCCGGCAACTGACGACCGTCACCGCGGCGACTGACTGCCGTTATTCCTCTCGCTCGATCCGTGTGTAGATGACGTAGCCGTCGGCGCCGCCGCTGGCGGTCCGCACCCGGAACCGTTCTGGCCCCGACGGCGTCCGGCAGGCCAGCGACTCCTCGACCGGGTCACCGCCGGCGACGGCGTCGACGACGGCTTCGACCGCCGGATCGTCCTCTTCCTCGGCCATCAGTGACTCGTCGAGCGGCGTCTCGCTGAGGGCGTCGGCCGGCACGTCGAACGTCTCGGCGAAGGCGTCGTTGGCCGCGAGGACGACCGGTCCGTGGCCCCGGTCGGCGACGTACAGCACCGGATCCGGGTGGTCGTCGAACAGGTCGGCGGGCCGGGGCGAGGGCGAGTCGTCCGTCTCCATGTCGACGGTCATCGACTCCGACTGGTCGACGTCCTCACCCCGGGCCTCGGCGGCCAGGAGGTTCGAGACGACGCCGATGCCACCGCCGAGCGCGATGCCTAGCCCGATGGCGCCCTGGGCCGCGAGCGGGAATCCGGCGATCAGGAAGGTCGCAGCGTAGCCGACCCCGGCGCCCAGTAGCGACCCGCCGACCAGCCAGCCGACGAGCCACGTGAGCCCTCGCTTTTCACGCACGTCACCGAGAAAGAGGAGCGACGCCGCCACGGCGAGGCCGTCCCCGGTCGTGGTGGCGACCAGCGCGCTGGCGACGGCGCCGACCCCCCAGGCGACCGCGAGCTGACGCCCCCACGGCATCCGTTCGCGTTCGCTGTCGTGACCCCTTTGTTTCATCGTATCTGGCCTCTGGATGGCCCGCGGTATAACTGTACCTCACCCGGCCGACGCGTCTCGGGGCCGCCTCCCGGTGCCATCGTGCACGCCGGTCCGTCAGGCCAACAGGCGCGATTCGATATAGGCGTTGACCTCGTCGGCGACCGCTTCGTGGTCGTGGGCGTCCCCCGTCGTTCGTCGAAAGATGTTGCCGGCCAGAACGGTGGCGATGAACGTGGCGGCAGCCTCCGGATCGACGGGTTCGAACTCGCCCTGTTCGATCCCGGCGCGAACGATCTCCGAGAGCTGGTCGGCGAAGATCTCGTCCGCCTCGGTGAACTTCTCGAGGATCGTGTCGTCGCGGACTGCCTGTGCTCGCAGTTCGACGTATGTTCCCACGATCTGGAGGACCTCCTCGGGTGGGTGGTCGCCGACGTTGGGGTCCAGGCCGACGAGCAGTTCGACGAAGGTACGGAGGTTCTCGACCGGGTCGTCGCCGGATTCGAGCGAGAAGATCCGTATAAATTCCTCCAGCGTGAAATCCACGAAAGCAGTGAGCAGGTCGTCTTTGCCGTCGTAGTGGTGATAAAACGTGGATTTACTCAGATCGGCCTCATCGGCGATCCGCTGGATCGAGAGGCCGGCGTACCCGTATTCGCGCAAGGCGAGGTACGTCGCGCGCATGATCGCCTCCCGTGAGTCTACCGGTTCGCCCACGAAGGGGAGGTCCTCGTCCATACCGAACGAATATTCGGTCGGGGCAAAAGGGTCTTTCGGCCCGAACGGCACCGGTCAGAGTCGATAGTTTGATAAGCGACCGAACGTTCGTTCGAGTATGGAAAGACGGACGGGTCTCCAGACAGCCGGTGACTCGCGAGCTATCTCTTCCGCCCACCGAACCCGGCCGTTCCGCGGCGTGCCGAAACCGACGCCGGTCCGGTCCAGCGACCGGCGACCCACCTACCGAGTGACTATCCAATGAAACGACGCCTCCAGATCGCGATCGCGATCGTCGTATTGCTCTCCGTCCCCGGCTTCGCCCTGGCCGACGTCAGGGGGAGTCCGGACCTGACCGCCCACATCGGCGACAACCACGTCGTCCCCGGTGAACGGACGACGCTGTCGGTCACGCTCCTCAACGACGGGGAACTCGAATCCAGTTCCAACAGTAACCCGTCGCTGAACGGCGAGGTGACGACGGCACGCGGAGTCACGGTCAACGTCAACTCCGGCGACGCGCCCTTCGACGTCAAGACGGGCCGCCAGGCGGTCGGGACCATCCCCGAGGGCGTCTCCAGCCCCATCCAGTTCACCGTCGTCGTGCCCGAGGACGCCAAGTCAGACACCTACCGCATCCCGGTCCGGGTGTCTTACAGCTACTACGACTACGTCTCCGAGGGCGGCACCCGAACCGAGAGCGACGAACAGCACACCTTCCGCATCCCGGTCACCGTCGAGGACCGCGCGCGCTTCGACGTCGTCAACGTCTCCTCCGACGTCGGCGTCGGCTCGTCGGGCACCGTCTCGGTTACCGTCGAGAACGACGGATCGATGACCGCGCGCGAGACCCAGCTCTCGCTGGCGTCGTCGAGTGCGGATCTTACCTTCAGCGGCGCACAGGAGGGGACCCGCTCGGCAGGGCGGATGGAACCCGGCGAGCAGCGCACGCTCAACTACAGCGTCGCGGCGAGCGCCGACGCAGACACGTCGTCGTACCCGCTGACGCTCACGGCCGACTACAAGGACGGCGACGGCCAGCAGTACACGACGAGCGGGACGCGACTGACCGTTACGCCCGAACCCGAACAGACCTTCGCCGTCGGCCAGGTCGAATCGACGCTCGCGGTCGGTGACGACGGGGAACTGTCCGGCGTCCTGACCAACACCGGGCCGAGTGACGCCGACGACGTCGTCCTGACGTGGGCGAGCGAGCAACAGAACGTCAACCCGACCGAGACGGAGTACGCCATCGGTGCCCTCGAAGCCGGCGAGTCCGCCGAGTTCGAGTTCGACGTCGAGGTAAGCGACGCCGCCCGGAGCGGCCCGCGCCAGTTCTCGCTCGTCGCCGAGTTCGAGAACGACCAGGGCGACGACCGAACCACCGACCCGCTCACCGTGCGACAGGAGGTCGCCGACGCGAGCGACGAGTTCGAGGTCGACATCGTCAACGCGAACGTCTCGGCAGGGGGCAGTTCCACGATCGAACTGGAGCTGACGAACACCGCCGGCGAGGAGTTGACCGACATCTCCGCCGCGCTGTTCGCCGACTCGCCCATCTCGGCCGACGACGACGAGGAGTACGTCCAGTCGCTGGAGCCGGGCGAGTCCGAGACGCTCGTCTTCGGCATCAGCGCGGGCGGTGGCGCGCTTGAGAAGGAGTACCCGCTGTCGATGGACTTCCAGTACGACGAACCCGACGGCGACACGGTGACCTCCGATACGTACCGGGTGCCGGTGCAGGTGACCACGCCCGACGGCGGCGGGTCCCCGCTGGCGCTCATCGGCGGCGCCGTCCTGCTCGTCATCGTCGCCGTCGGAGCCTTCATGCGGTTCCGATAGATGGACTACCAGCGCTACATCGAATGGGCGGACGACCGCATCGTCGAGGACTCACGGACGGTGATCCTCGTCTTTCTCCTCCTGACCAGCGTGTTCGCCGTCGGCCTGGGGAACATCTCCATGGCGGCCGGAACATCGCAGTTCACGACCGGGCTGCCCGCCGAGGAGGCGCTGACGGACATCAATCGGGAGTTCTCGCCCAGTTTCTCGGCCGACACCGGCAACACGCAGCTGATCCAGGAGGGGACGAACGTCCTCTCGAAGGACTCCATGTTGCGGATGTTGCGCGCCCAGGAGCGCGTCGAGGACCACGACGAGTTGCGCGTCACCTCGACGAGTAGCGCCGCGACTATCGTCGCAACCCAGCTGGACCCGGAGGCGACGACAACGTCGGCCCAGATAGACGCCGTCGAGGAAGCGACGCCGACCGAGATAGACCAGGCCGTGCGCAGTGCCGACGAGCGGAGTCCCCAGTTCTCGGGGCTCGTGAGCAGCGACTTCAACCGGAAGTCGGCGTCGGCGTCGGCGACCATCGGCCTCGTCGTCCACGAGATACCGGCCGGTATCTCCGAGGGGTCGGGTCAGGGCGGGTCGAGCCCGCTGACGTCTATCCAGAAACAGGCCGACTTCACGGTGAGTTCGGCCGGTCAGGGGACGATCATGGTGTTCGGGTCCGGGATGATCGCCGAGGAGTTCTCGAACGTCATCGTCGACTCGCTGCTGATCGTGGTCCCTGCGGCCGTCCTCTTTATCTTCCTGTTTCTCACCATCGCGTACCGTGACCTGGCGGACCTGGCGCTCGGGCTACTGGCCCTGTTGATCACGATCATCTGGACGTTCGGCTTCATGGGCCTGGCCGGCATCGCCTTTAGCCAGATGCTGATCGCGGTGCCGCCGCTGTTGCTCGCGGTCGGTATCGACTTCGGTATCCACGCCGTCAACCGCTACCGCGAGGAGCAGGTCCAGGGGATCCCACCGGGGCCGGCGATGCGGACGACGACCGACCAGTTGCTAGTGGCCTTCTTCATCGTCACCGGGACGACGGTGATCGGCTTCCTCTCGAACTTCGCCAGCGACCTCGCACCGATCCAGGACTTCGGGCTCGTCGCGTCGATCGGGATCGTCTTCACCTTCTTCACGTTCGGCGTCTTCCTGCCGGCCGCGAAGGTCGAACTCGACCGGCTCCGGGTCAGGTATCCGATCCCGACGTTCAGCAGGACGCCGCTGGGCTCCGAGGAGTCCAGGCTCGGGTCCGTGCTCCGGAGCGGCGTCGTCATCGCCACCAATGCGCCGGCGGTGTTCCTCGTGCTCGTGCTGGTCTCCAGTGCGGGCGTGGGCGTCTACGCCAGCGACGTCGACACCAGTTTCACCCAGGAGGACTTCCTCCCGCCCGAGGAGACCCCCGACTACCTCCAGCAGCTTCCAGAGCCGTTCAAACCCAGCGACTACACCGTCACCGAGCAGCTGAACTTCCTCGAGGACAAGTTCGAGTCGACCCAGGGCAGCCAGTCGACGGTGTACGTCGAGGGGCACCTGCAGCGTGACGACGCCCTCGAAGAGATCTATCGCGCGGGCGAGGACCCGCCCGAGAGTTTCGTCCGCCAGGACGGGCGCGCAGAGAGCACGTCCATCGTCACGGTGATCCAGGACCACGCCGAGCGCGACCCCGAGTTCCGCCGCCTGGTCGACCGAAACGACCGCAACGACAACGGCGTGCCCGACGACAACCTGCGGGAGGTCTACGACTACCTGTTCGCGTCGTCTGCCGGCGACCAGGCGCGAAACTACCTCACCGAGGACCGCCGGAGCACGCGCGTCGTTTACACCGTCGAGGCCGATGCCGAACAGGACGAGGTGACGGCGGACACCCGGCAGGTCGCCGACGACTTCCGGATGACCGCGACGGCGACGGGACAGACGGTCGTGTTCAAGGCCGTCTCCGACGTGATCCTCGAGTCAGCGCTGGTGAGCCTCGCCCTCGCGCTGGTGGGCGCGACGCTGTTCCTCGTGTTCATCTACTGGGTCGTCGAGGGGTCGCCGCTGCTCGGCGTGGCCAACATGGTCCCGGTGCTGGTCACGGTCGCCCTGGTCGCGGGGTCGATGCGCTACTTCGGCATCGCGCTCAACGCGATCACCGCGACTATCCTGGCGATCACCATTGGCCTCGGCGTCGACTACTCCGTCCACGTCACTCACCGGTTCGCCGACGAACGCGAGCGCCACGACCTGGTCACGGCGCTGGACCTGACGGTTCGCGGGACGGGCGGGGCACTGCTCGGCAGCATGCTCACGACCGTCTTCGGCATCGGCGTCCTGGCCCTGGCGGTGTTCCCCGCCATCGGCCAGTTCGGCGTCATCACCGGCATGTCCATCGCGTACGCGTTCTTCGCGTCGATGCTGGTCCTCCCGGCGACGCTCGTGGTGTGGGACGCGATCGTCAACGACGACGTCAGCGTCCGCTCGCTGTTCCTCCCGGGCGTCGCGAACAAAATCGACCGCGACGAACCATCGGAACGGACGCGGTCGTGACTCCCTCGCGCATTCGCACTCGACCCTTTATGGGTGACCCAGACGGTACATCACGATATGACCCACGTCGTCATCGTCGGCGCCTACGGTAGCGCCGGATCCGCCGTCGCCGAGGAACTGGTCGACGAACCCGGGATCGAACTCACCCTCGTCGACGACGGCGACCCCGGCGGTGGCCTCTGCATCCTCGACGGTTGCATGCCCTCGAAGGAGGTCCTCTCCGCGGCCGAGCATCGGTTCCAGGCCCGCCACGACGACCGACTGGTCGGTGACCTCCCCGAGATGGACCTGGAGGCGGTCGTCGAGGGCAAGGACGACCACACGCTCGGCTGGGCGGCCCACCGCCGACGAGGGATCGAGGAGCTGGCCGAGCGCGAGGACGTCGAGTTCGTCCACGAGACGGCCAGATTCGTCGACGACCGGACCCTCGCCGTGGGGGACCGCGAAATCGAGGCCGACTACGTCGTCGTCGCGACCGGTTCGGTCGTGAACGTCCCCGACCTGCCAGGGATCGAAGAAGTAGAGTACATGACCAGCGCCGACGTGCTCGACGCGACCGCGTTCCCAGATTCGGGTATCGTGATGGGCTTCGGCTACGTCGGCATGGAGCTGGTGCCGTACCTCGCCGAGGCCGGCGGGATGGATATCACGGTGATCGAACACGACGACCGCCCCCTCGACGAGGCCGACGCCGAGTTCGGCGACGCGCTGCTGGATATCTACGAGGAGCATTTCCCCATCGACGTCCCGACCAGCGTCTACGAACGCGAACTCGAACCGACCGCCGACGGCGGCGTCCGACTCACCGTCGAGCGCGCGGACGGGAGCGAGGAGACCTACGAGGCCGACCAGCTGTTCTGTTTCACCGGCCGCCGCCCCAGCGTCGACCGCCTGGGCTTCGAGCGAACGGCCATCGAACCCGGCGTCGACTGGGTCGCGGAGACGATGCAGGCCCGCGACGACGAGCGCGTCTTCGTCGTCGGCGACGTCAACGGGAAAGAACCCATCCTCCACGTCGCCAAGGAACAGGGGTTCACCGCGGCCGAGAACATCTTGCGCCATCGTGACGGGCGCGACGTTCGTGAGTACCACAACGTCCACCACCACGTCGTCTTCACCGGCCTGGGCGTCTCCCCCTACGCCCGCGTCGGTCACTCCGAGGAGACCGCCCGCGACGCCGGCCACGACGTCGTCGTCGCGACGCGCCAGGCCAGCGACGACGGCGTGTTCAAGGCCAAGGCCGTCCCCGAGGGACTGGCGAAACTCGTCGTCGACGCCGAGGACGGCACCGTCCTGGGCTGGCAGGGCCTGCACTACCACGCCGACGTGATGGCCAAGACGATGCAGGTGGTCGTCGAGATGGGGCTGGACGCCCGGGAGATTCCGGACCGGGCGTACCACCCGACGACGCCCGAGACCATCGACGGCCTGCTCCGGGACTGCGTGGCACAGCTGGACGACGCCGTGTAAGGCGTCGACTGGGCGTCGACTGGGCGTCGACGGCGCCGTGCCGCTCGTATCGGAGAGACGTGACGGGTCAGCTGGGCCGACGGGCAGCCAGCACCGGCATCTCCTCGATCCGTTCGTCGTCGAGTTCGTCCCAGTCGACGCCAGTCGGCCGGTCGAACGGCGTCTCGGTCTCGATAGTCCGCTCGGGCGTCACGAGGTAGTCCATCGGCACGTCGTGGTCGTCGACGGGCCAGTCCGAATCGCTCATCTGCATCTCGTGGACCGTCGTCGCCACGGGCGTCTCGTCGTCGACCAGTCCGAGTTCCCGCAGGACGGCGTACTCCAGGTCGCTGTACCCCTCGCCCTTGCCGATGCGGGCGCCGTCCTCCCGGACCGCGACGCTCCCCGAGACGACGAAGTCGACTGACTCGACCGCTTCGGGTCCGACCTGTTGCCCATACTCGTCCATCGAGGAGACCGTCGGCGCGGCGTCGAGGTCGTCGATCCGTTCGGGGTCGAGTTCGACGAAGCACTTCTCGTCTCGGAGTCTGGGGACCGCCATGTAGACGGTCTTTCCTTCGTGGAGCGCCCGGCGGCGGACCGGTAACTGTGGCGCGTCGGGGTTGGCCTTGATCGCGTCGGCGGCTTGCCAGTCCTTGAGTTCCGCGAGGCGGTCGGCGGCCGCTTTCGCGCCCACGAAGTTGGGGATGCGGCCGTGGGGCGGGAACGGAAACCGTGCCTGGCCGCTCTCCTCCAGTTCGTCCCAGACCCGCTCTCGGAGGTCCTGCTTGTCCATTATCTGGGGGTGTCGGCCCGTTCCCGGAAGTCGGTTCGGATCGCTGGAGGATGGGTCTCGTGTGTCTTAGTATCGTTTGGTAGGGGTCGAACCAATGACGTGATCACGGATACCACCACCTCGAAAGCCCTCGGCGCGCTTCGCGGTCGCTCAGCGGGATACCCTCACGTCCGTTCGGGTAGGGCCCACTGAGCGACTGCCCTTCGGCGCGAGCCCGCCTCGCCCTTTCATTCCTCCAGGCCTAGCCTCCCTCGCGCGGGCTTCGCCACGCGCTCGCGATTAGAACCACTACCCCTCCCCGGTCGCGCCGCGTCCGCGTCGCGACACGCTTCCTGACCGCTCCGCACCCGCTCGGCCGGGAGCGAGTGGCCGAGTGAAAACGAGGCCCTCGCGACCAGGGGGAGGGCAGGGCTGCGGTGCTGTGCTGACCTGGTGGACTGAAAGGGCGAGGCGGGCTCCGGGAACCCCGGCCCACCAAGCACCGCAACGCAGTGAGGAGCGCAGGTGGGCCGCGGGACCGGAGCGCGCCGAGGGCTTTCTGGGAGTTGGCGGTGACGATTCCGACTCTTGAGAGCGCGCCGAGGGCTTTCTGATTGTTGGCGGTCTCGATTCCGACTCGTGAGAGCGCGCCGAGGGCTTTCTGGGAGTTGGCGGTGACGATTCCGACTCTTGAGAGCGCGCCGAGGGCTTTCTGATTGTTGGCGGTCTCGATTCCGACTCGTGAGAGCGCGCCGAGGGCTTTCTGATTGTTGGCGGTCTCGATTCCGACTCGTGAGAGCGCGCCGAGGGATTTCTGGGAGTTGGCGGTCTCGATTCCGACTCGTGAGAGCGCGCCGAGGGCTTTCTGATTGTTGGCGGTCTCGATTCCGACTCGTGAGAGCGCGCCGAGGGATTTCTGGGAGTTGGCGGTGACGATTCCGACTCGTGAGAGCGGCCAAGGGCTTCCTACATCTTGCTGTTCCTGACCCTGACAAAGCAGACGACTCAAACCACTCATTCAGTAAACACACCCGCCCATCGAAGAGCAAGAGGAATACGGCTCCACGTAGTACCGCGTGCGTGGACGAGACGATCGCGTGGCTCCGGGACAGACCGTACTACGAGGGCCAGATCCGGGACGAACGAACCGTGCCCGGCCGCGGCGCCGACTTCGACGACGTCGCCCTGGACTCGCGACTGGCGAGCACCCTGGAGTCGGAGGGCATCGAGCGCCTCTACGACCACCAGGCGGAGGCCGTCGACGCGGTCCGCGGGGGAGAGAACGTCGTCCTCGCGACGGAGACGGCAAGCGGGAAGAGCCTCGCATACACCGTCCCGGCGTTCGAGCGCGGGATGGACCGCCGGGCGACCACGCTCTACATCGCGCCGCAGGTCGCGCTGATCAACGACCAGACCGACACGCTCTCCGAGCTGGCCCAGGGGCTGGGCTTCGCCTCCGGCGTGCAGGTCGACCAGTACACCGGCCGGCAGTCCAAGTCCGAGAAGGAGGCCATCCGGGAGTGCCAGCCCACCGTCCTGCTGACGACGCCGGACATGCTCCACTACGGGATTCTCCCGCACGCCCATCGGCTGTGGAAGTGGTTCTTCGAGCGCCTGGAGACGGTGGTCATCGACGAGGTGCACGAGTACCGCGGCGTGTTCGGGAGCCACGTCTCGCTCGTGATGCGGCGGTTGAGCCGGATGGTCGAGCGGTTCGCCGACGACGGGCCTGTGGAAGCGGACGGAAACCCGGAGTGGGTCTGCTGTTCGGCGACCATCGGGAACCCCGTCGAGCACGCCGCCACGGTGACGGGCCAGCCCGACGATTCGTTCGCCCTGGTCGACCACGATTCGAGCGCTAGCGGGCCGAGACACTGGCTGCTGTGGAACCCGCCGGAGTACGGCGGGGGCGGGCTGGCATCCGGGGACGGGGACGGGAGCGCAGGCGGAGGCGGAGGAGGGTGGGGCGACAGCGGCCGCCGCCGGTCGAGTCACGTCGAAGCCAAGAACCTCTTCGTCGACCTCGTGGAGCGTGGCCTCCAGACCGTGGTGTTCACTCGGTCGCGCCAGACCGCCGAGCGGTACGCCAGCCAGTGCGCCGACGAGTTGCAGGATAGGGGGGAGCACGACCTCTCTCGCTCGGTTGGCGCCTACCAGGCGGCGCTCACCGACGAGCGCCGTCGCGACCTGGAGGCCGAACTGCAGTCCGGCGAGCTACGCGGTGTCTGGAGCACCAACGCGCTGGAGCTGGGCGTCGACGTGGGCGGGCTGGACGCCGTGATTCTCGACGGGTATCCCGGCACGCGGATGCAGACGTTCCAGCAGGCCGGCCGGGCGGGCCGCGGAACCGACCCCGCACTCGTCGTCCTGCTCGGCGGCGAGGACCAGCTCGACCAGTACGTCATGCGCAATCCCGAGGTCCTGTTCGACCACCCGCCGGAGCAGGCCGTCACGAATCCCGAGAACGACCAGCTGATGCCCGACCACGTGCTGTGTGCCTCCCGGGAGAACTGGCTCAGTCCCGACGACGACCGCCACTTCGGCGGGACGTTCCCCGACGTCGTGAGCGACCTGGAGGCGGCGGGGGATCTGGACCGGCGGACCACCGACGCCGGCGTCCGGTGGCTCTCCGCGGTCGACGGTAGCCCCCACCACGAGATGAGCCTGCGGACCATCGACTCCCAGGAGATCCGGCTGTTGCACAAAGGCGATATCGTCGCCACGTTGCCGTTCGGCGACGCGTTGCGGGACGCCCACCCGGGCGCCATCTACCACCACCAGGGCCGGACCTACGAGGTGACCGACCTCGACCTGGACCGGGGCGTGGCCGAACTCGACCGCACGTGGGCCGACTACTACACCAAAGTCCTCCACGACAAGGAGATCACCGTCGAGACAGACCTTGGCGAGCAGTCTCTCGACGCCCGGCCGGACGTCCCCGTCCGCTTCGCCGAGGTGACCATGCGCAAGCAGATAACGGGCTACGAGCGCCGGGACGGCCGGAGCGGCGAGAAGATCGGCGAGCGCTCGCTGGACCTGCCCGAGACCAGCCTGGAGACCAAAGCCCTCTATTTCACCGTCCCCGGCGACGTCGAGCGGGCGATGCTGGGCGCGGGCGTCGGCGGCGAGTCGGTCGCGGACGGCGGTGACAGCGGCGGGCACTCGCCATCCGGTGACGAGGGAACGCCGTCCGCCCAGCCGGACGGCCCAGCCCCGGTCGCCGAACTCCCCGACGAACCCGGCGACTTCCCGGGCGGCATCCACGCCGCCGAGCACGCGATGATCTCCATGTTCCCCTTCGAATACCTCTGTGACCGCCGGGATATCGGCGGGCTGTCGACGCCGCTGCACCCCCACACCGAGGAGCCGACAATCTTCATCTACGACGGCTACCCCGGCGGCGTCGGCCTCGCGAAGAGCGGCTACCGCGGCGTGGACGACCTGATGGCGACGACGCTGGACATGCTCCGTTCCTGTGGCTGTGCGGACGGCTGTCCCGCCTGCGTCCAGTCGCCCCACTGCGGCAACGCCAACGACCCGCTGGACAAGGGGCTGGCCATCTACCTGCTCGACGCGCTGACGGCGTCGGGTTCTCCCCGTGCGATCAGGTAAGTGAGTCCGAACCGAAGGTGAGATATGGCCGTCATCACCGAATTCAGCGTCGACCACGTGGAGTTCACCCTCGCGGGCGTCTTCGAGGACTATCCCGACGCGACGGTCGAACTCGACCGGGTGGTGCCGACGGACGAGGCGTTCCTCCCGTACTTCTGGGTGTGGGGTGCCGACGTCGCCGACGTCGCCGAGCTGGTCCGCGAGGCAGACCCCCTTTCCGAGGTCAAACTCGTCGACGAGGTCGACGACGGCGGTCTGTTTCGCGCCTGGTGGACTCGCGACGTGGGTGGGATTCTCGACACGATGGGGGCCTCGGGGCTGACGTTGCGGAAGGGGGTCGGGTCGGCCGAGGGCTGGCTGTTCGAACTGCGGGCCGAACACACCGAGGACCTCTCGACGTTCCAGCGCTCGCTCACCCAGATCGACGTCGACGCCGAACTCGTCAGGATGTACGAACTCGACGACGACGCGACGACCGGCCGGTACAACCTCACGCCCGAGCAGCGCGAAGCGCTCGAGACAGCGTACGACCGCGGATACTACGATCAACCCACGGAGACCGACCTCGAATCGATGGCTGCCGACCTGGACATCTCCCGGTCGGCGTTCAGCGCGCGCCTCAAGCGAGGCTACCGCAACCTCGTCGAGGCCACCATCGCCCACGAACGAGAACCGGACGTCGACCGATAGCTCGCCCGCTTTTCAATCCCCGACATACTGAAGGCCAACGTTCTCTCCTGTGCGGCGTCTACTCAGACGTGATGTTTTATGATTGATATGGCCGAGCACGAGACCTCCCAGTCTGCCGTCGACGCGCGCATCGGGCCCCGCGAGTCGGTCGTCCAGTCGGTTCTCGACGCCGTCCACGCCGCCGCGGGCGAGGACCTGGTCGGTCGCGATTCGACCCGGGACGAAGCCAGCACTGTGACGCCGCCCCCGCTCTACGACTTCGTCAATCCGGACGCGCTGGAGGCGCTGTACACCCATGCGCTCGACCACAGGGGAACCGCCGAGTGGACGACGACGTTCCGCTACGGCGACGACGTCGTCTCCGTCACCAGCACGGGCACCGTGACGGTCGAACCTCGCGGAGCCCAGGGTTCGAACCGACGCGGCCACGCGTGCCCCGACTGCGAGGACGCGACCGTCGGCGTGAGCGACGACCGGTTCGTCGTCGGCGCCACCCTGCAATGCCCCGAGTGCGGTCACGAGTGGGACGTCGCGTTTTAGGGGGGTCTTCACGGGTCCGATGCTCTACGGACGGTGCGCAGTCCTATCCGGAAGACGACGGCGCTACTGCCGGTCCACGTCGACCTCGACGTCCGCGTTCGGATCGACGGCCTCCTCGACGGCGAACTGCGTGACGTCGATGGCGTCGAGGAGGTCCTGATCGCTGTCGAGTAGCTCCGGTAGCTGCGCTTCGAACTCCCGGTAGTGCTCGGACTCGTTGTGGGCCTCCAGCGCTGCCTCGTCCTCGTACTGTTCGACGAATCGGACCACGTTGGGGTTGGCCACCTCCGTCGTGGCCACGTACTCGATCACTCCCGCTTCCTCTCGCGTTTGTCCGACGAGCTCCTCGACCGCGTCGAGGGCTGCTTCGCGCCGGTCCGGGTCGACCTGGAGAGCCGCGTGGACGACGATCATGGTCTGACGAGTCATGCAGACAACAGATAAAGGTTGTACACCTTTGCGCGGACGGCGTCCGAGCGAAAACCACTAGTCTGTGCCCCGACGAATCTGCCGGTATGAACGAGCACGTCGCCGTCTGCCGGGACTGTGAGTGGGAACAGGTGTTCCCGAAACGGGACATGGCCGAACACGGAAAGCGCGTCCACGAGGACGAGACGGGCCACGCGGTCGTACTGGAGTGACGGGACCGCGTCTCACCGCACCGGTTCGACGACCTCCTCGGCGAATCGCGTGAGGTTCGCCGCGGGGTCGTCGCCGCCCGGCGAGACGAGCACGTGGTCGACGCCCAGCTCCGCCAGGTCGCGGAAGTACTCGGCGAACCACTCGGTGCCGGCGCGGTAGCCCAGGTGGATCGGTTCGGGTCCGGCGGTCGGGTCGTCCGCGAGTTCTGTCTGCACCGCCATCGCGTAGGGCTTGTCACCGGCCGCCTCCCGCCAGTCGGCGAGGTAGCTCTCGAGGGTCTCCATCGGAAGGTGGTAGAAGAACCAGCCGTCGCCGTGCTCGGCGATCCACTCGACCTCCTGGCGGGCGTGACCTGTCGGGAGGAGCGGGATCGTCTCGGTCGTCGGCTTCGGAACCATATCCATCTCGCCGTCGAGCGTGCCCCACGCCGACTCTATCTCGGGGAAGTCCTCTCGCCAGACCGTCCGCATGACGTCGACGCTCTCGCGGAACAGGTCGCCGCGCTCGTCGGGGTCGACGTCGAAGGCCGGGAACTCCGGGTCGCGGTCGCCCGTCGCGACGCCCATTACTAACCGGCCGTCGGAGAGCCGGTCGACCGTGGCGGCGGACTTGGCGACGTGGAGAGGATGGCGCAGCGGCAGGACGACGCTGGCGGTCCCCAGTGCGATCTCCTCGGTGTGGGCCGCGGCGTGGCTCAGCCACGGCCACGTGTCGAACGTCTGGCCCGCGTCGCCGAACCGCGGCCAGTAGAGCGGGACGTCCCGGGCCCACAGCGCGTCGAAGCCGACCGACTCGGCGTGAGCCGCCAGTTCCATCTCCTCGTCGACAGGCGGCTGGGATTCGTTGATTCCGGTGAGTGGGAAGCCGGTCCCGAAGGTGAGCCCATCGGTGTCGAAGATCCGTTTCCAGCCCGCGTTGGCGTGGCCCCGTGTCACGTGAGATGGTTTGGTCTGTCGCCTGAAGGGGACTGTGATTTTGGGTGTGTTCGTCGGGTATCGCGTGGGTGAGTGCGACGACTATCCTGGAAGTGCATGCGGTCACTACTGACAGCACTACCACGTCGAAAGCCCTCGGCGGGCTCTCTGGCGTCCGAATCGAGACCGCCAACACCCAGAAAGCCCTCGCGGCTCTCGACCGCTCCGGGGCTCGCTGCGCTCCAGTAGGTGCTTGCGTCGCCCGGGAGGGACGAGAGCCGCTCGCCCTTTCAGTCCACCAGGTACCGCATAGCTCGCGCCCAGAGGCGCTCGCGATTGCCTCCGCCACCCCTCCCCGGTCGCGCCGCGTCCGCGTCGCGACACGCATCCTGCCCGCTCCGCTACCGCCCGGCCAGGAGCGCGTTTCATCGCGCGACTAGGGGAAGGGCAGGGCTGCGGTGGGGGCCCTGGAGGAATGAAAGGGCGAGGCGGGCTCCGGGAACCCGGGCGCAGTAAGCACCGCAGCGGAGCGAGGAGCGCAGCAAGCCCCGGGACCGGAGCGCGCCGAGGGCTTTCTGGGTGTTGGCGGTCTCGATTCCGACTCTTTGCGAGCTTACTGAGAGTTCTCGTAGAAGTCACGAAATCTGTACCGTCACGACGCGCTCGGCTCGATACCATCGCTCGTGAGAACTCGATCGGTATCGCTCGTCTCGTTTTGTCCGGGCACCAAAACCATTCGAACCGAAGTCACGAAGAAAAGCTCTTCTCGGAGGCGACGAACGCCGGAGTATGCGACGACGATCCGTCCTCGCCGCTCTCGCCTCTCTCGGGTCTGCGGCTCTTGCGGGCTGTTCTCTCGACCGCGAACAGGTCCACGACGACCCACCCACTGTTCGGCCGTCGACCGAGACGACCGAACGGACGCCCACCGCAACGGCCATCCCACAGGAATCGACGCCACAGGAATCCACGCCGCGGCCCGGCGACGTCCCCGCCGAGCGCGTCGTCGACGGCGAGGCAGTCTCGGAGAACGGCGTCGGCGTGACCGCCGACCGATGGTTCGCGCTGGAAGAGCTTCGATACGAAGACGGCGACGGCGAGCACCAGACCGTGTCGTCCGACAGCGGCTGGTTCGTCGCGTGGGAGTTCACCGTCGCGAACCGGAGCGACTCGCGGGCCGAGGCGTTCCCGGACTCGATATTCGAACTCCGCGTCGACGGGGCGTCGTACGCCCACCTCCACGAGTTCCCCGGTGGTGTGTCGTTCG
Source organism: Halomicrobium sp. HArcel3 (assembly GCF_058933135.1). Lineage (NCBI taxonomy): Archaea > Methanobacteriati > Methanobacteriota > Halobacteria > Halobacteriales > Haloarculaceae > Halomicrobium > Halomicrobium sp. HArcel3. The sequence goes on from NZ_JBZYDN010000001.1 coordinate 126,215, forward strand.
GCGCGCTCGACCAGCCCGACTCGGAGCCCCAGGTCCGGGAGCTGGCGTGGTACGGCGGCCTCGACCCCGGCGAGGCGGTGTCGCTCCAGCTTGTCTACGAGGCGCCGGTCCGGCGCGACTACCGGCACTACCTGGCCTGGGACCCCGATTCACCCGTCGAGGACGCGTCGGAGCCGGTGTACCTCACCGGCCGGCGCGTGCTTCCCGACGGGGAATGAGTGGGCGGTGAGGGCCGGGCCGGGTCGCGTCGGGTTGGTCGCGGGTCGCGGTCGGGTTAGCCGCGCGCGAGTCGCGAGGCCACGTCGCCCAGCCACTCCGGTTCGTCGAGGTCGGCGAGGACGCCGTCGCGCCAGCTGGTAACGATCTCCGTCGCGCCGTCGCGCGTGACGTCGACGTGCCACTTCCGACCGTCCTCCGTGGTGAGTTCGAACCGCGCGCCGCCGCCCGGGAGCGCGTCGAGGTGTTCGATGGTCACCGACTCGCCCGTGTAGACCTCGATGGTTTCCTTCATGGGTGGGTTCTGGTATCGAGGTAACTTAAACAGCGGCGGGGATTTCGGACCGGCTGTTTCGCCAGGGAGGTAGATTTTGGTCGATGAATAGCGGGCCAAAATTCGGTCTGACCTTGACCTCTTTTAGCTACTGTCGAGACAAAGATTAGCTGTTGCTCGGAGAACGTCATCGTACACCTGAGCCGACACGTACGCCCCTTCAAGCGGGCCTTGAGCTGCTAAAATAGGTAGTAATGCGGCGTGATAAAGCTGGTCTCGCGGGGTTCTAACCGCTGAATGCGGGGGATAGAACTGATCCGGCCCGGGGTGTTCCCATAGCCTCCACACGCACCCCTTCAGTACCCGTCAAGTAGCACTTGATTAATGCAGAATTAGCGAACGGTACTGAGGGTTTAATGTCCACTCTATCAGGGTTCAACCCGCACATGCAGATCAAACACCTCATGCAAGACGACGATGCCGTTTCACCGGTCATCGGCGTCATCCTCATGGTCGCGATCACCGTGATCCTCGCGGCCGTTATCGCATCGTTCGTGCTCGGTCTCGGTGACCAGGCACAGCAGACAACTCCGCAGGCCAGCTTCTCGTTCGACTATGACCAGAGCGCGACGATTTCTAATGGTGACTTTAGTAGTACTAGTGGCGCGCTTGGTTCAGACGGACTCCTCACAATCACGCACGATGGTGGAGACACAATAGATGGGGCAAGAGTGAATCTCACGGACGGGACCGATACCACAGATACATTCGCCCTCGGTGGAAGCACCTCACCCGATATTGATGAGCTTTCGGCAGGAAGCAGCGCGAAGGTTGGAATCGACAATTCTGACACAATCCGAGTAATCTTCACGGGCCAGTCGGGAGACAGTAGTTCCACGCTCGCAACGTACGAAGCCCCTAACGCCTAAATCTCAAAAAATGGATATCAAATCAATCCTCAGCGACGACGACGCTGTATCGCCGGTGATCGGCGTGATCCTTATGGTCGCGATCACCGTAATTCTCGCGGCTGTGATCGCATCATTCGTGCTTGGTCTCGGTGACCAGGCACAGCAGACAACTCCGCAGGCCAGCTTCTCGTTCGACTACAACGCAAGCGGGGACTCAACAACTGGCCAATTCGGTGGTGATGCTCTCGGCTCAGATGGTCTTCTCACAGTCACCCATGATGGGGGCGATACTATCGACGGGGACAGAGTAAACCTGACTGACGGGAGCGCTACAACGAATACCTATAACGCAGCCTCTGACTCTCCCGGTATTGGCGAGATCTCCGCAGGAACCAGCGTTGACGTCGGCGTCGGAAATTCTGACACCGTGCGCATCATCTACACGGGCGAGTCGGGAGACAGCAGTTCGACGCTCGCAACGTGGGAAGCACCAAACGCCTAAAACTCTAAGGATGGATATCAAATCAGTCCTCAACGACGACAACGCTGTATCGCCGGTGATTGGCGTGATCCTTATGGTCGCGATCACTGTGATCCTCGCGGCCGTCATCGCGTCGTTCGTCCTCGGCCTCGGTGACCAGGCTTCGAATACAACGCCACAGGCGAGTTTCAGTTTCGACTACGACGCCTCTGGTAGCGACGACTTACTCACAATTACACACGATGGCGGTGACACGATAGACGCTGAGAGGCTCAACGCTACTGTCAGCGGTGCCACAGATGATGGTGGTTCTAACGATGCAACATTCGGGAATGACGGTTCCAACAATGGTGGGGAACTCTACAACTCTACCACGTACGACGATGTACAAGCAGGATCTACCTACGACCTGAATTCGGAGGACTTCGATCAAAGCGATCTCGACCTCTCCGGAGCCACTGTAAGAATCGTCTACACCGCTGAGAGTGGAGACCAGTCTTCGACCCTCGCGACCTGGGAAGGCCCAGACGCGTAATTGCTAACGCACTTCCTTTTTCGACGTCTAACGACTGAGTGACATCTATCTCGTAGTAACTCGGAACGGTCAGCGTCTCCGCGATCTCGCGCTTCTGCGTGCTGGTCAAATCATCCCGCGCCAGCACCTTCCGGATCCGCTGGTCGATTCGGAGGGCGTCCTGCGCGAGCGTAGCGAGCGCAGGGCTCGGGTGACGACCAGCGGGAGTCAGCCGGTGAACTCGGCGGACTTCACGAGCGCCGTGGTTTTGTTGCAGCTCCAGAACTCCGCGGCCTGGTCGATCGTGTCTTCGCGTCGAGCGTGCTTCCCGTCGGTTCGGATTCGCATACCCGCCGCTCGTACACACGGGGCCGTAAAACAGGGTCTGCTCGGGTAACTGAACGCTTTTTCTTTAACTACTACTCCGTAGCCATTGCCCATCGCTTGCCAGTCTCCGGACTGAGGCCATCGGAGCCCACTCAATATGCACACGGACTGAACGGGCTTGTGTGCATATCGGAGCGAGTGGTTTTCTCGACGCGCAAGTGGTAGGGACCAAGGACAATTGTCCACAAGCTGTTGCTAAGGTCACGTGCCCTCAATGTCGCCAGAAGACGCGTTTAGATAGTCATAGACGAGATAGTCAAGGTAGAGCCTCTTATACTGATTTTCGCCATTCATAAAGATCAGTCCCATGAATAGCATTCCCGTGCCGAAAACTAGCATCCCCGTATCCATCCCAATTTGTGAATAAACGATTGGGGTGTAATTATCGGTTACAAATAGAATCTCTGCAATAATGCCCGGGACCCATGCAGGCGGATCTGGGTCTAAAGAGACTACAACATATGGAAGTGAAAATGATAGAAGAATAACCCACATACTCCGACAAAAGGAAAATGTGGCATGGAATTTGCGTGACCGTCCAATTCGGCTGAACTCTAGATAGCTCACGATGCTCATATATACCATATCAGAATCTGTTTGATCTATCCAATCCATTCTTTCAGTAACTTCTTCGAGAAGAACTTTCGACAATTCAGTGTCCGAGGCCATTTTTTGGTCGTATAATTGCCGGTGAGGTGTCAGAACCCCCTTTATCCAATCTTGGAGCCTCCCTTTTGGTTCAACAATTATGCTCAGAACTCCTATCAAAAAGCCCCCGACGATAGGGATGTAAAGCTCGTACCTCCCCGTGACGAGTGGATAACCAATACCAAACGCGGCGGTGAGAATAATTCGAATTATGTCTAATTTCTCAAGAGTTGACTTTCCCCTTCCATTCTCTGTTGATTTTCTCCCACTTTTGATCTCTTTTAATATATAGCCAGAGAATGTAATAAGCCGAGAGTAGCTCCTAAGTGTAGAATAGAACAGATTCTCAACGATTACAGCAAACGAATGAACAGCTTGGCCTATTACAAAACCTAGTACTACTGCTATTAGCAGTGTTGCAGCAAGTAGTGCAGGCGACTCTCCCGAAATGAAGGAGATACTGCCCTCGGGGAGTAACGATGCAAACAGCAACAGGAACACTGTCCCTGGGAATGCCTTTGCGTATAAATTATAGGAGTCAAAAATGCTTGAAATCTGTGGTTGCACGTTTTCAACACCCATCCTTTCGACATAAATATCACTACTTCAGCCTTTTCTTTCCTACCTGTCTTAAACCGGCCCACTCGGAACGCGGTGAGTAGCTGCTGAAGGACTGGTAACAGCCCGACAGGCAGTCACACTACCGCAAATGTTCGGACAAATCGACTTCGAGGACGCCCTCGCGGGCGGCCTGTTCACAGTCCCGTCCCGAGACGACCAAACCAGACCTACCGCTCCAGAATCAGTGTCACACCGAGATGAATTGGCTGGGGAGTTGCGCGACCCAGTCGAACGGTCGAGGACCGTTCGGAAGTGGGATGGGCCAACGCGGATTGTGAACCAGAGGAAGACGATCGACCTCACTCCGTTCGGTCGCTGCGACTTCCAGGGTTCAAATCCGCTCGGCTACACGATTCGCTCCTCACGTCCGTTCACTGGAACGGCAGAGCCGTTCCAAGCGTTCGTTCACTCTGTTCGCGAACACGTCGCAGAATAGTGGGCCAACGCGGATTGTGAACCAGAGGAAGACGTTCCGGGCGTGCGGCCTCGCTGCGCTCGGCCGTTCCGGGACTGCGACTTCCAGGGTTCAAATCCGCTCGGTTGTATTTTTGCTACACTCACGGCTCACGTTCGTTCGCTGTTCGGTAGCAAAAATGGGCCAACGCGGATTTGAACCGCGAACCTCCCGGTTATCAGCCGAGCGCTCAACCTGATTGAGCTATTGGCCCGCTGAGCGCATCAGAATGTATCCGAGGGCTACTGTTAAGCGTTACTACTCCGGCCTCGAATGCGGCACAGTACCACCCGACCGCTCACTCGTCACCTTTCTCCTCGAAGTCGATGTCGGTGGCGTTGTCGTGGTCGAACCCGCTGTTCTCGCCGCCGCCAGCGCCGCCGGCGCCGTCCGGGCCCGGTCGGCCCATCCCGCCGAAGCCCACGCGGTCGGTGTCGTCGTCGCCGGGGAACCCGCCGATGTAGACGTTCCCCGTCGCGAACCCGCCGGACTTGGCGTCGATGTAGGGCGTGATGACCCACTTCTTCGCGGCGACGCGGACGGGCCAGCGCGTGAACGGGATGGCCAGCAACAGCGCGAGGGCGTCCGTCACCAGTCCGGGCGTGAGGAAGAACGCGCCCGCGGCGATGAGCAACCCGCCGTCGATGACTTCGTCGGTCGGGATCTCCCCGCTGGCCAGCTTGCGCTGTATCTCGCTGAGGGTGTGCCGACCCTCGGCGCGGACGAGCAACATTCCCAGCAGCCCGGTCAGGACGACGATGAGGATAGTCACCGGCCAGCCCAGGAACTGCTGGCCCACCACTGCCAGCAGGACGACGTCGAGCAGCGGTATCAACAGCAACACCGCGATGACGCGCAGCATACCTCGTCTTGACGGTGGCGCCTCAAACCGTTTTCGTGCTAGGTGTGCCCATCGCTAGAATAAACAGTGGAGATCCGTGAACTGACAGCGCTGTCGAGGTTTCAACAACCCGAAAGCCCCGATAGGCTCCACTCGGGGGGCTCGCTGCGCGCCTCACTCCGTTCGGTGCTTGCGTCGCCCGCCTTCGCGGAGCCTATCGCCCCTTTCAGTCCCACCCAGTGTTCGTTCGTCCGGCCGAGTTACTGTGGACTGATGAGTTTTCCAGATGGGTGGGATCGAAAGGGGCCGACCGCTCGGGGAAGGCGGACGCAGCAAGCACCGAGCGAAGCGAGGCGCGCAGCAAGTCCCCCGACCCGAGCGGGAGGGGGCTTTCGAGTTGTTGCTGGACGTGATCACAGTCCTCGTTGCACTCCCTCCCCTTCTCACGTCACCTCGCGCGAGGAATCACGTCGATACCGTCGCTCGGCTGCAACGTAATCTGCATCGAGAGGTCGAGCGGCGGTTCCGTCACGGGGTCGAACTGGAAGCGCTGGCATAGCGTCGCCAGGATCAACCGGGCTTCCATCGTGGCGAAGCGCATCCCGATGCAGTGGCGGGGGCCGCCCCCAAAGGGGTAGTAGGCGTACTCGGGCAGGGCCTCCTCCATCGACTCCGTCCAGCGCTCGGGCCGGAAGGTATCGGGGTCGTCGTACCACCGCTCGTCGCGGTGGACGTTCCACTGGGGGAGCGACAGCGTCGACCCGGCGGGGATGGTGTACCCGCCGAGTTCGACGTCGGTCGTGGGCTCGCGAAAGATGACGAACGCGGGCGGGTAGAGCCGCAGGGCCTCCTGGATGACGCGCTCCAGGTAGGGCAGGTCGGACAGGTCCGCAGCCGTCGGCGTCCCGCTACCCAGCGCGTCCAGTTCCTCGTGGACGCGGACCTGTTTCTCCGGGTTCGTCGCGAGCAAGAAAATCGCATAGGTCAGCGTCAGCGCCGTCGTCTCGTGGCCGGCGAACAGAAAGGTCATCAGTTGCTCGCGGACGCGCTGGGACTCCATCGTCGTCCCGTCCGGGTACTCCCGTTCCAGGAGCAGGGAGAGCAGGTCGTCGCGCTCCGCGTCCTCGGCCTGTCTCTCAGCGATGATCTCGTCCACCGCGTCGAAGAACTCCTGGACGGCGCGCTTGCAGCGCAGGTTTGCGGGCGTGGGGACCCAGAGCGGGAGGTACGCCGAGAACCCCGAGGTGTCGAAGCGCTCGGCGATAGTCTCGCTGGCGTGCCCGATGGCGGTCTGCTTGTCCCGGACGTCCACGTCGAGCAGCGTCTTGGCCAGGACGTCGAGCGTCAGTCCCTTCAGGCGGTCGTCGATGCGGACAGGCTCACCCGAGGGCAGGCTATCCGCGAACCCGCTGGCGTACTCGCCCATCATCGGTGCGTGGGTCTCGATGCGCTCGCGGTAGAACGCGGGCTGGATGAGGTTCCGGTCCCGCTGCCACTCGTCGCCGCTGGTCGAGATGAGTCCCGTCGGTGCGATGGCGCCGATGGACTGCTCGACGACGGTCCCCTTGACGAACTCCCGGTCGCGCTCGACGAGGACGGTCTGGACGTCGTCGGGATGGGTGAGCATGTAGCCGTTCGTGCCCGCGATGCGGTAGTGGACGACGTCGCTGTCGAACTCCTCCCGGCAGCGCTCGTAGAACGCGAAGGGGTCGCGGACGAACTGGAAGGTGTTGCCCGCCAGCGGGAGTCCGTCCGGACCCGGCGGCGTCTCCCCGGGCGGCCGCTCCACCCGTCGCTCGGCCTCGCCGTCGCCGTGGCTGGTTGCCATCGTTCGACGGTTGACGCGCCCGTCACAAGTCCGTTCCCCCGCGCTGGTGAGGGCCGTTTATGCGATATCCACGGCTGGCCATCTCGGGCGCCCCGTCGCCCCAGAGTGCAAGGTACTTTCCGTCCTCTCACGTAGCGCGAGTATGGACGAGTTCGCTGCGGACACGAAGGTCGAGTGGCGCGAGTGGGGCCCCGCGGCGTTCGAGGACGCCGCCGAGGCCGGCAAGCCGCTGTTGCTCGCGCTGACGGTGCCGTGGAGTTCGGAGTGTCGCGAGATGGACCGGCGAACCTACGGCGAACCGCGCATCGCCGCCAACGTCAACGACGGCTTCGTCCCGGTCCGGGTCGACGCCGACCGGCACCCGCGCGTCCGCGAGCGCTACAACATGGGCGGGTTCCCGTCGACGGTGTTCCTCACGCCCGAAGGGACGGTGCTCTCCGGCGCGACCTACCTCGGTCCGGACGGCTTCCGGGACATCCTCGACGGCGTGCGCGAGACGTGGGACGCGAAGGGAGAGGCCGCCGGGTCGGTCCCCCGCTCGGTCGGGGCCGGCGTCCCGCCCGCGGGCGAGGTCACTCCCCGCATCGAGGAGCACATGGTCGAGCAGCTGCTGGGCGCGTACGACGAGGAGTTCGGCGGCTGGGGCAGCGACGTGAAGTTCCCGATGGCCCGAACCGTCGAGTTCGCGCTCGTTCGCGCCCGCGACCAGGCCACCCGCACGCTGGAGGCCATCCGGACCCACCTCCGGGACACGTACGACGGTGGTTTCTACCGTTTCGCCACCAACCGCGACTGGTCGGAGGCCCGCAGCGAGAAACTGCTCGACGAGAACGCCGCCATCCTCCGGGCGTTCGCCCACGCCTATCGCTACACCGGCGAGGAGGCCTATCGGGAGACGGCCGAGGGGACGGTGGAGTACCTGACGACGACACTCTGGGATGGCGAGGCGCGTAGCGCCTCGGAAAATGCGAGCGGGGAGCAGAGCGACCCGCGAGCAACGCGGGGCGCCTTCGCGGGCAGTCAGGCTGGCGACAGTTCGTACGCGCAGCTCCAGGCCACCGAGCGGGAGGAATCGGACGCGCCCCACGTCGACGCCACCGTCTTCGCCGACCGCAACGGCGTCGCCGTCGACGCGCTGTGTACCTACGCCGCCTACACCGACGACGAGCGCGCACAGCGATACGCCGAGCGCGCCCGCGACCACGTCGTCGAACAGCTGGTCGACGACGACGGCGCCGTTATCCACTACGCCGACCCGGACGCGGGCGACGTCGGCGAGCGCGGCCTGTTACTCGACCAGGCCCGCGTGCTCCAGGGGCTGACGTCGTCCTGGCAGGTGCTGGGCGAGGGCGGCCCCGCCACCGCCGTCGCGGACTGGACTTTGGACGAACTGCAGGCCGAGAGCGGCGCGTTCCGCGACGGGCCGGTGACGGGCGCGGGCCTGCTCTCCGAGCCCCAGTATCCTCTCGACGCCACCGTCGAACTCGCCGACGCACTGGTGGACCTGGCCGAACTCACGGGCGACGACGAGTACCGGGAAGCCGCCGAGAGGGCCGTCGCCGCCTTCGCCGGCGCGGCCGACCGGATGGGCGTCGAGGTGGCGGCGTACGCCAGCGTCGCGTCCCGACTGCTCGAACCGGCGAGCGTCCGCGTCGGCGCACCGGCGGGCAGCGACCTCCACCGCGCGGCCCTGCGACTGGCGGACCACGAGTCCGTCGTCGTCCCCGGCGTATCCGATCTGGACGACGTGGCCGAGCAGCGCGTCGACGGCGAGGTGACCGGCACGGCCGAGTCGCCGGCCGAACTCGAAGCGCTCTTGACCGGCGAGTAGGCAGGTCCCTCCGACAGGCCGGCAACTGACAACCCGGTCAAACCGGCGGTGCGTTTTTGGATGCGGACCGAGAACGACTGGTATGCCCAACCTGCGCGACCTCGGCCTCTCGGAGTACGAAGCCCGCGCGTTCCGATCGCTGCTCGACACCGGTCCGACAACGGCCAAGGAGTTGTCTCGCGCGAGCGACGTCCCGATGGGGCGCATCTACGACGTGCTCAACAGCCTGGAGACGCTGAACCTCGTCCGGAGCCAGGCCGCCAGCCGGCCCAAGAAGTTCGTCGCCGTCGAACCGGAGACCGCCCTCGACAGGCTGCTGGAGGACCGCAAACGCCAGCTCGAGGAGAAGGCCAGTCAGTACGAGACTATCGTCGACGAACTCGCCGACCAGATGGAGTCCGCCGAACCGGTCGACGAGCCGTTCTGGACGGCCGCCGTCGGTCCGGGAGAGACCGTCGATCTGCTCGTCGAGCGCCTGGCGGCCGCGGACGACCGCATCGTCGTGGTCGGTTCGGTCCCCTCCCAGCAGTTCGACGTCACCGAGGCCGCCGACCGCATCGTCGACGAGATCGAACGCGCCCTCGAACGCGACGTCGAGGTGTTCATGTTGCTCCCGCCGGCGTTCTACGAGCACATCCCGACCGAGCGCGGACGCGACTACCAGCGTCGCCTCCAGAACTACGACCGGTTCAACTACCGGGCCAGCGACGAGATAACGTCGACGTTCGAGATCATCGACGACGTCGAGGTCTGTATCGAGGTGCCCCACCCGATGGGCGGGTCGACGTTCGCGATGATCGACCTGAAGGACCCCGAGTTCGCCGACGAGGTGTACGAGGAGTTCCGGCCACAGTGGGACGGAGCGCGGAGGGTCTCGGGAGCCTGACCCACGGCTTCCACCTGGACCTGACTGCCGACTGACGCGACGTCTCCCCGGAATCGCCCCGTTTATCCACGTCCGGAAGTGACGCTCCGACAATGGAGTGTCGGCAGTGCGCCTCGTCGCTGGACCGACCGGGCGACTACTGCCTGGTCTGCCGGACGGCCAACGCCGACACCGTCGTACTGGAACTCGAGAGGGATCGGGCGACCGTCACTGCCCTCCTCGACGAGGACGTCGTCGGTGCCCGGACGATAACGACGACGCCGGAGGACGCCGACGACGGCGAGGCGAACGTCGTCGAACTCCGGAACTTCGCGGGACTGATCGCCGACGAGGTCCGCCGCAAGCGCCCGGAGGAGGTGTACGTCACCGGGGACCGCGACGTCGTCGCGGCGGTCCGCTCGCAGCTTCACTACCCTTTCTACCGCGTCGAGGCCGAGAACCCGGTCGAGCACGTCGTCGAACGCCGCGGTGAACCGGCCCTGGAGGTGGTCGAGGCCTCGCTCTCCGAGAAGCTCGGCGGCTCGCACTCGACGCTCGTCGGCGGCCGTGCGGGCAAGCGCGCCCTCGAAACCGTCGCCGCCCACCCGCACGTGAAGAAGGTCATCCCCGGCCCCATCGACGCCGGCGGCTCCGGGTCCCGAACCGGCGTCCGGGCCAAGGCGACCCGGGCCGACCAGCACGGCAACGTCCGCCTGCTCATCCGCGACGGCTCCTCCGTCCAGGAGAACCGCATCGTCACCACCGCCGGGGACCGCGAACTCGGCGAGCGCGTCCGCGCCGACCTCAACGACGCCCTGCAGGAGACTGAGCTTCAGGAGTGAGGTGGCGATGACCCGACCAATCACGGGGTGGGAATGAAAGGGGCGGCGGGCTCGACGACGGCAGCCGAAGTAAGCAGCGAGCGTAGCGAGGCGCGTGGTTCGAGAGAGCGGAGCTCTCTCGTCATCACGAAAATCTCCGATTTTCGGACGACAGCGAGGCTCCCGAGTCGAGCCCGCCGGGGCTTTCGAGTTGTTGTCTACCGTCGCCGTCTCGTTCTCACTGCCGTGCCATCCCGCTGCTCCTAGCCGCAACTCAACAGGTTTATTTGGCCGCTGTGCCGATACCACGATACTATGGCCAGTAACAAGGGACGGACCGGCAGCGCCGGTCGCTTCGGGGCCCGCTACGGGCGCGTCGCCCGCCGCCGGGTCGCCGACATCGAGTCCGACATGAACGACGACCACGCGTGCCCCGAGTGCGGGAAGGACCGCGTCGACCGCCAGGGCACGGGTATCTGGGAGTGCGGCTACTGCGGCTACAAGTACACCGGCGGCACCTACCGACCGCAGACCCCCGGCGGAAAGACCGTTCGCCGGTCCATCCGCGCGGCACTCGCCGACGACGAGGAATAATGAGCTACAAGTGTTCCCGCTGCAAGCGCGACGTGACGCTCGACGAGTACGGCGGCGTCCGCTGTCCGTACTGCGGCCACCGCGTGCTGCTGAAGGAGCGCTCGCGCGACGTCAAGGAAGTCGACGTCAAATAGCCGTCGGGACGGGGTAGCGTGGACCACGAAGCTGTTCTCTCCTTCGAATACGACGACGGCGAGCGGGCGCGCCGGGTCGAGCGGAGCGTCCGGCCGGAAATCGGCGACATCGACGGCGACCGCACGACGGCGACGCTCGACCGGGACGGCGCCGTCGTGAGCGTGCGAGTCGCGGCGGCCGACCTCGTCGCGCTTCGGGCGGGCGTCAACACCTGGTCGACGCTGGTGGGCGTGGCCGAGCGGGCCGGTGTGGCCGATCTGCGGTAGTTGCAGTCGAGCGGGCCCGTCGACGCACTCGTTCTGGGGCCGGGTCGACGGGGGGTGTGGCGGCGAACTATTATACTGTTGTAACTCCGGGTGTCACGTAGATGAACAGATCGTGGGGGACGACCACGGCGAGGACGCCGACGTATGGTGAGTGAGCTCGAGGCGGACTACCGGGTGGTGCAGGGCGAGGCGGCGACGAGACTCCTCTACGTCGACGCCGACGAGGAGACGATGGCGACGGTCGCCACGTACGTCGAACGGGAGTACTCAGACGTCGAGCTCGTCGGGACGACGGATGCCGGGGCGGCGGTCGACACGCTCCGGTCCGCCGGATGGGGCTGTCTCGTCGTCGGCGGCGACCTCCCGGTCGCCGACCGAAAAGCACTGGTCGAGGCGGCGTCGTGCCCCATCGTCTCCTTCACGAGGGCCGGTCGGGACGCGGACACCGACCCGGTCGTCGCGGCGGCGACGATGGTCCTGGAGAAGGGGACCGACGAGCGGATCCTGGCGATGCTCGTCGACAAGGCCCGACAGTTCGCCGGGGCGGGACCGGACGGGGACGACGAACCGCTCGCGCGGACGCTCGCCCGGCTGGGGGACGCCGACGAGGACATCGCGTGTTTCGTCGTCGACGACGGCGACCTCGCCTGGGCCAGCCGGCCCTTCGAGACGACGTTTCCGGTCGCTGCGGCGGACGTTCCGGACGGGGACTTCGACGACCGGCTCGCCGCGGTGTTCGGGGGCGTCCCGGACCCCGGCGCGTCGCTGGTGACCGTCGAGACAGACGACGCGGGCTCGGCCAGCGCGGACTCGGCCGGCGAGGGTCCCGTGCTGCGCTACTATCGATACGCCAGCCACCGGATCCCGGGCGAGCGCCGGCTGGACGTGTTCGAGGACGTGACCGACAGGGTCGAGCGCGAGACTCGCTCGGGGCTGTACGAGCTCCTCGTCGAGCAGGCCCGCGACGGGCTCTACGTCTTCGACGCCGACGGCGTCGTCGTGTTTACCAACGAGGCGTTCGCGTCGATGCTCGGCTACGACCCCGAGGACCTGATCGGGAAACACGCCGCGGAGATATTCGCGGAGGGCGAACTGCACGCGGCCCAGCGGGACATCAAGAACGTGGTCAGCTCCGAGGACACCGGCGGCGCGGGGGACCGGACGTTCCTCGACTGTCACGGCGACCCGGTCCCGGTGTCGGTCAACTACACCGTCCTGGCCGGCGACGAGACCGACTTCGACGGGTTCGTCTGCGTCGCGCGCGACGTCACCGAACGTCGAAAGCGCGAACGCGAACTCGCGGCCCGACGCGACGAACTGGCCCGCATCAACCGCGCCGACGCGCTGGTGCAGGACGTCGTCCGCGAACTGGGCCAGGTCGCCTCGCGCGACGAACTCGAACGGGCGGTGTGTGAGTGCCTCATCGAAGTCGACGGCGTGACCCTGGCGTGGGTCGGCAACCGCGAGGGTGCCAGTGACCGCATCGTTCCGGGCACCGTCGTGGGCGAGCCCAGACAGTACCTCCACGACCTGCTGGCGTCGACGTCCGTGGAAGGGGCGACGGGCGGCCCGGCAATGCGTGCCGTCCGGACGGGCGACGTCAGGCTAGCCGCGGACCTCCGCGAGGGCGACCGGGAGGACGTCTGGCGTTCGCTGGCGCTGTCCCACGACCTCTACTCGCTGGCGACGATCCCGCTGATTCACGGCGAAACCGTCCACGGCGTCCTCGCCGTCTACGGCGACCGACCGGAGGCCTTCGGCGACGCGCTGACCGACCGGTTCCACCTGCTCGGTGACACCATCGGGTTCGCGATGACGGCCGTCCAGAACAGGCGACTGCTTGAGGAGGACGTCACCGTCGAACTGGAGTTCCGGGCCGACAGTGACGAGGCGCGCCTCGTCTGGCTGGCACAGGCCTGTGACTGTCAGCTGGAGATCGTCGGCTCGGTCGACCTCGGCGAGGACGTGCTCCAGTATCTCGCCGTCGACGGGGCCTCGGTCGAGGCGGTCGCGGACGCTGCGGTCGAGAGCGACGACGTCACCGGCGCCCGCGTCATCCGGGCCGAAGGGTCCGAGGCGGGCGTGGTCGAACTCCGGACGCCCTGGTCGCTACGCTCGGCACTCTCGGAAGTCGGGGCCCGGCTGGAGGCCGCCGTGATCACCCCTGCATCCACTCGAATCGTCGTCGAAGCGCCCAGCGACGCCGACGTCAGGGCAATCCACGAGGCCGTCCGCCGCTCGAACCCGGGCGCGACGCTCGTCACCAAGACCGAGGGTGATCGCTCCAGGCTCGACGGCCGGGAGGGAATCGGCGTGACGGAGTCTCTCACCGACCGCCAGCAGGAAGTCCTCCAGGCGGCCTACCTGGCGGGCTACTACGCCTGGCCCCGTGATACGACCGCTGAGGAACTGGCCGAGTCCCTCGGCATCGCCTCGCCGACGCTCCACCAGCACCTCCGGCGCGCCGAGCGCAACATCCTGGATGCACTCTTTGGCGAGTAAAACCTAGGTGGCTAGGCGTATTCTTGATAGTTACCACGCGGGTATAGTTCAGACGCGAACCAATGACCGAACAGTCCCCGTCTGGCCCGGAAAGCGAGGACTGGCGCGGCATGACCCCGTGTGATCGTGGTCTCACCGCGCCGATGGTCGACGACGTATTCGGGTTGCTGGCCGACTGGCGACGCCGGACTGTCTGTCGATACTTCGTGACGACCGGGTCGAACTCCGCCCACGTCGATACGCTTGCCGCCGCAGTCGCGCGGCGCGTCAGCGACGACGAGATCGAAGCCTCCGAAACGCGCGAACAAGCAATCCGGGCGTCCCTCGTCCACGACCACCTACCCCGAATGGACGAAGCCGGCGTTCTGGACTTCGACGCCCGCAGCGAGTCGGTCTGCTACTGGGGGAACCCGACGCTGGAGAAGTGGGCCGAACACGCCGAGGCCGTCACCGACCGGTAGCGTCCCGCACTCCGCCCCGCCGTCAGTCTCCGCGCCGGTCCCGCCCCCTGTCCGTCCCCGCATCCCGTCCCGCCCCCTGTCCGTCCTCTCCGTCTCCCGCTGGCGCTCGTCTTCCACCCCCGGGCCGAGTATGGGTGACAAAGCAATGGTTTTTCAGTGAGGGACTCAACCCTCCGACCATGCAGGGTAATCTGCCGCCGGAAGCACAGGAGAAACTCGAGGAACTGCAGGACCTTCAGGAGACGGCACAGCAGGTCGCCGCCCAGAAGCAGCAGGCCGAGACGTCGCTGCAGGAGTCCGAGACCGCACTGAACGAACTCGACGACATCGACGAGGACGCCACCATGTACCGCGAGGTCGGTGAGCTGCTCGTCAAGACCGACTACGCCGAGGCTCAGGAAGACCTCGAGGAGAAGGTCGACAGCCTGCAAGTCCGCACCGAGACGCTCCAGAAGCAGGAGGACCGCGTCCGCGAGCAGTTCGAGGACCTCCAGAGCGAGCTCCAGCAGATGCTCGGCGGCGGTGGCGGCCCCGGCGGCGCACCGGGCCCGGGCGCTGGCGGCGCGTAAAATGCCGACCGACGGTGAGACGACGGAGAGTTCGACCGACGGCGGGGACGCCCCGGCCGACGGTCCCACCGACGAACAGGTCGTCGAGACCGCGTCGAGCGCCGCCGAGGGCCTTGTCCTCTCGCGGTACTCGAAGAGCGACCTTGACGACTACGACGTGACCGTCACGTTCGACGACGGCGTGCTGGAAGTGGACGTCTACGTCCACGCGCCCGACGCGCGGGCCGACGAAGACCAGGTCGCCGAGGACGCCGCGCTGGCGGCCCAGTCGGCCGTCGACGACCTCTTCTAGGCCGTTCCGGCCGCTTTTGCGATACTGTTCCTGTAGCTGTGGGTGGGAGAAATCGGGTTATCGGGCGCCGCGGTCATCTAGAAGTCGGTCCGGTCGCTGGCGAAACCGGTCCGGAACGCGATCCACGTCAGCACGCTCATGAAGAGGATCGGCGGGAGGATCATGAAGCCCCAGAGCGGGTCCAGTCCCCAGAAGAGCAAGAGCACGAGGTCGGCGAGGCCGATGAAGAGGAACGGTGAGACGAACAGCAGCGCCTGCTTGCGAGAGATCCCGCTTTCGTCCTCGCGCTCGTCGAGCAGGTCCCTCGTCTCGACGGCCTCCCCGGTGTCTTCCATGGTCTGGACGTTGGGTGGCGACCACGAAAAACGACCCGCTTTGGGACTGTTCTAGCAGGAGGATGTGCGTCCGATTCGGCCTCTCTCCCCTCCGATGCGCTCTCTACGGAGTTCAACTACTGTGTTGATCAGTTCGGGCTGAGACGGCAACTGGAACTCTAAACAACAGCCCGAAAGCCCCCTCCCGCTCGGTGGCTGCGAACCGCGCTGCGCGCGGCCTTCGGCCGTGCTTGCGGGTTGGTTCGAGAGAGCTTCGCTCTCTCGTCATCACGAAAGGCGCTGCGCGCCTTTCGAACGATCTCGCTCACCGAGCGGTCGGCCCCTTTCAGTCCACCCACTTCGGCTGGTTCGTCAGGAGAAATGGGCGGGACTGAAAGGGGCGGCTGGCTCCGGGAACCCCGGCGAAGCAAGCACGCGAACGGAGTGAGCGCGCAGCGAGCCGCGGGACCGGAGCCAGCCGGGGCTTTCCTTTGTCGTCGGTCAGTACAGTTGTTGCTCCAGCACCGAGTGAACAACACAGTAGTTCAGCCACTCACGGACAGTCTCGCCAGTCCGCACTCGGAGACACTAACACCATCAACACAACACCGACAGCCAAAAAATCAGGAGGCGGGGACCAGCGCCGTCACTGACGCGACGAACGCGCTTCGCGGACGTCGTTGCCGTCGCGGAGCTTGTCCTCGCAATACGGGCAGACCCGGGGCCCGTCGTGTCCTTCGGGCGTGAACACCCGAACGTACTGCTCGGTGACGAACGACTCACAGTTCTGACAGTGCGGCATTCACAGAGACACTTACTCAATTACGTATAGGCTTTTTGTTCGCCGGATGAGTCATGATACATACCAGTCAGCTACGTATAGCCGTCGGCCGAATACACGTAGAACTCCGGGCCGATTCTGGGGTTCGACGAAGGAGGAATTCAGCGCCCGTCCCAGAATCGGTCGATCTGTTCGGCGAGGAACTCGGGGGTCATCCGGGTGAACTCCTCGCGTTCTTCCTCGGGGAGGAAGGGATAGACTGAGTGGCGCGCACCGGGGCAGTACCGGCGGCCGACGAACGCCCGGACGCCCACCTCGTCGGTGCCCCTGATGACCCGGCCGATGGCCTGGCGGGCCCGGCGGACGGCGGGTACCGTCAGCGCGTACTCGAAGGCGTCGTCCTCGCCGAAGACGTCGCCGTAGGCGCGCTGGACGGCGCGGACGCGGGGCGAGCCGATGTTGACGAGCGGGACGCCGACGACGGCACAGGTCGACAGTTTCGCGCCGTCGTAGTCGACGCCCTCGGTGAGGGTGCCCCTGGTACTCGTCACGAGCACCTTGTCGCCGCCGCGGAAGAACTGCTGCTTGCGGCGGTCGGTCTCCTCGTTGCTGGAAGACTCGTCGACGAGGACGGGCTTGGTGACGGCGTCTTCCAGATACGCGCCGGCCCAGCGGGCCTCCCGGTAGTTCGGCATCGAGATCATCACGTTGCCCGGCGAGCGGGCCAGCGCCCGCAGCGCGTGGGCGTACTCGTCGCGCGTCGGGTTCCAGCTCTCGCCGAGCGGGCGCATGTCCTCGGGGTCGCCGCGGTTGCGCGCGGTGAAGGGGCGGCAGTCGACGAGCCACGAGGCTCGGTTCTCCTCGGGGAATGTCAGCCCGTAGGTGCGATCGTAGACCGGACGCGAGTCCCGGTCCTTACCGCCCTCTTCGAGGAAGGTGAGTCCGGAGACGTGGGCGAAGACGTCCAGCGGTTCCAGCGTCGCGCTCATCAGCACGCCCCCACCTAACTCGTCGAAGATGTCCCGGAGCGCGCGGGCGGGCATGCAGTTGTACAGCAGCAGGCCCGGCGTGTACATCTGCTCGTAGTCGGCGTCGACGTGGCGCTCGTCGGCAGGCGCGTGTTCGAGTTCGATCTCCCGGAGGAAGCTGGCGTGGTCGCGTTCCCACCAGTGGCCCATGATGGCGCCGACGGCGGCGCAGACCGGCTGGCGGGTCTCGCCGAGTTCGTCGAGGACGTCCTCGACGGCGGCGCCGACCTTCGAGAGCGTCCGCCAGAGGCTCCCCTCGTACCCCATCTCCTCGGCCCACGCCGTCAGGTCGTCCTGGCCCGGCTCTTCGGGGTCCCGAAGCGGGATCTCCTGTTCTCGTTCCGGAAGCGTGGAGGGGTCCGCGCGCCAGCCCTCGGCCTCGCCGTCGAGGTACTCCCGGACGCGCATGTCGAGCCAGTCGATCAGGTCGTCGTAGAATTCGCGGGCGTCCTTGACGGCGTCGAGGGGGACCTCCCGGACCGAGAGGACTTCCTCGACCTGCTGTTTGTGGTCCTGGGTCTGCTGGGCGCGCTGGATCAGGTGGTTGCAGTCGTTGCGCGCCCGCACGAGCGTCTGTTTGCCCACCCGATCCGAGAGCAGGTCGCGCACTCGCTCTTCGAGGCGGTGAGCCTCGTCCACGATCACGAACGTCTGGTCGTCGAGGATCGAGGCGAGGAGGGGTCGCGTCTTCGGGTCGAAGAGGTGGTTGTAGTTCCCGACGACGACGTCGGCCTCCTCCAGCATGACGTTCATCACGCGGTGGGGGCAGGTGCCGCGCTCGACGGACGCGGGGAGGTAATCGTCGATGGTCACGACGCGCTGGCGGCCCGCCGAGAAGTCTATCGGCGACCCCTTGTTCCGGGCGTACCAGTCGGCCTCGAACGGGCAGTACAGCGGCGGGTCGTCGCTCTCGGCCAGTTCCTCGGGCGCGCTCGGCTGTGACTTGCGATAGGGTGAGGTCGCGTTCGCCGTCGCCAGGCTGTCGTCGCCGAAGGACTGCTGGGCCTGCGCTTCCGGCCGCGCGGCCTTCGCCAGGTCGCTGGCGATCTCGGGGTCCCACCACTGGTCGTCGTCGATTTCGGCCTCGATGGCGGCGCTGGCTGCCGCCGATTCCGTCGCGTTGCTGTCGGCCTCGACGAGTCTGGCGGTGTCCTCTCGCAGGTCCTCACACCGGTCGTGCGTGCTCGCGTCGTCGGGGAAGAGCCCCTCCCGGCCGTAGGGACACAGATCCGGCTTCCCCACGAGCGAGATGCCGTCCATCGGCTCGTCCATGTGCGCGTTCATCGCCCGAAGGTCCTCGACGAACTGCTGGAGCTGTTGTTTGACCGGCGTCACGACGACGACCCGTTCGTACAGGTCGGTGTCGCGGACGAGCGACGTCGCCGCAGTCAGCGCGGCCATCGTCTTCCCGGTCCCGCAGGGCCCCTCCATCGCGAGGTACCCCTTCGACTTGCCCGCCCGGATCGCCTGCTCGACGGCGTCGGCCTGGTTCGCGTACGGCTCTTCGAACGCGAAGTACTCGCGCCAGGTGGCCTCCCCCTCGGCCGCTGGGTCCCCCTCGGCGTCTCCCTCCTGGGCCGCGCCGTCACTCATTGAACAGGGGTTGATCGTCACCGGATTTGAACCTCCGGAATTTTGGCTAGGAGTTGGTTGGTGTGCTTTCTGGTGAGCAAGAACTGAGAACAGGACGTCGAAAGCCCTCCCGGCGCTCGACCGCTCCGGGGCTCGCTGCGCTCCAGCAGGTGCTTGCGTCGCCCGGGAGGGTTCGAGCGCCGTTCGCCCTTTCATTCCTCCAGGCACAGCACCGCAGCCCTGCCCTTCCCCTGGTCGCGCGATAAAACGCGCTCCCGGCCGGGTGGTTGCGGAGCGGTCAGGACGCGTGTCGCGACGCGGACGCGGCGCGACCGGGGAGGGGTGGCGGAGTCAATCGCGAGCGCGTGCCGAAGGCCGCGCGAGCTACGGCTGTCCCTGGAGGAATGAAAGGGCGAGGCGCGGTGAAGGAAGCACGGACCCATAAGCACCGCAGTGCAACGAGGAGCGCAGTGGGTCCGCGCGAGTTCAGCGGGCCGAGGGCTTTCCTTTGTTGCCGGTCCCGATTCTGACTGCAGAGTGCGAGCCGAGGGCTTTCGACGTCTTCACGGAGACTGATCAATTCCTCCGTCCACTCCGATTCCACCCGACTACCCATCGAGAAAATCAGACACGGAAGACGGGCGTCAGACGCCATGGCGGTAGCCTTTTGGGCGCGACGGGCCAACGACGGTCCATGACAGCCACCGGATCGACGCCGGACCGCGAGGAGATAACCGTCCGGTTCTCGGAGGGAGTGCTCGACCGGATGGACGAGTCGTGCCGGGCACAGGGCATCGCGACCCGGAGCGAGTTCGTCAGCGAGGCGCTCGACGACCTCGTCGAGCAAGAAGGGTAGCGCACTCGGTCGTCGATAGTTCTCAGTCGTCGCTCTCAGCGGTCCGCCGCCCCTCGGCCTCGGACGCGTCGTCGCCGAGAATCTCCGCTCGATGCTCGTCGAGCAGCGGTGCGCGGCCGCCGGGCGAGGGCTCGGTCTCGCTCATCTTGATCGGCGAGCCCGAAATCGTCACGTCCCGGCCGGCGCCGGGTTGTTCGACGTCCACCAGCATGTCCCGACCCTGGACGTGAGAGTCCTCGAAGATGTCGGCGGTGTTCTGGACCGGTGCGGCGGGGACCTGGCCTTCGAGCGCGTCGACGACGTCCTCTGTCGCCAGGTCCTTCGTCCAGTCGGCGATGGCACTCCGAAGCGACTCCCGGTTCGCCATCCGTGACGTTGCGTCCGGGTAGTCCGCGGCGAGGTCCGCCCGGTCCATCGCCTCGCAGAGGCCGCGCCAGTGGCCGTCTGAGAACGCGGCGATCACGACGTACCCGTCCGCGCACTCGAAGGCGTCGTAGGGAAACAGCGTCGGGTGCGAGTTGCCCTGGCGCGTGGGCGCGTCGCCGGTGTAGGAGTACTGGTAGATGGCGCGCTCGGTCATCGAGATCATGGCGTCGTACATCGCCGTGTCGACGTACTGGCCCTCGCCGGTGCGGTCGCGGTGGTGGATGGCCGCCAGGATCCCGACCGCAGACAGCGCGGCCGTGAACAGGTCGCCGATACCGGGGCCGACCTTCGTCGGCGGGCCGTCCTCCTGGCCGGTAATCTCCATGACGCCGCCGAGCGCTTGCGCGATGAGGTCGAACGACGGCTGGCCCTGCCGTTCGGTCTCGCCGGTCCGCGGGTCGCCGAAGCCCCGGATCGAGGCGTAGACGAGTTCCGGGTTGCGTTCGCGCAGGGTCTCGTAGGCGCAGTCGAATTTCTCCATCGTGCCCGCGCGATAGTTCTCGACGACGACGTCGGCCTCCTCGACCAGCGAGAGGAACGCCTCGCGGTCGTCGGCCGCACCGAGGTCGAGTTCCAGCGACCGCTTGCCGCGGTTGACGCTCTGGAAATACCCCCCATACGGCTCGTCGCTGCTCTCGGCGAACGGCGGGTTCGGCCGGATGAGGTCGCCGCCGGGGCGTTCGATCTTTACCACGTCCGCGCCCATGTCCGCGAGCAACATCGTGCAGTACGGGCCGGCGAGGACCTGGGTCAGGTCGAGCACCCGAAGGTCCGATAGGGCTCCCATGGTCTCGGTCTGTGACTGGTGGCACATCAATCTTGGTGATAAATCATTATAATCTCCTTAAGGTGTATTATCATGAAAAATCATTACGTTTATTGTGGGTGCCCCACCACCAGGTAGTACATGCCCGAAACGGTCATCCTCGGCGTGATAGGATCCGACGCGCACGTCGTCGGAATCACGATCCTCGAACAGGCGCTGTCGGCCGCCGGATTCGAAGTCGAGAATCTCGGCGTCCAGAGCTCGCAGGAGGAATTCGTCGAAGCGGCGAAAGCCGAGGACGCGGGGGCTGTACTCGTTTCTTCGCTGTACGGGCACGCGCGCCAGGACTGCGAGGGGTTCCACGAACGCCTCGACGAGGCTGGACTCGACGTCCTCACCTACGTCGGCGGCAACCTCGCCGTCGGCCAGGACGACTTCGAGTCGACGCGCGAGCGGTTCCGCGAGATGGGGTTCGACCGGGTCTTCGACGCGGAGACCGACCCGGAGGAGGCTATCGCCTCACTCCAGCGGGACCTCCAGCTGACGACGACCGAGCCCGAAGCGGTCAGGGTCGATAGCTGACCATGCTCACCGACACGAGGCTCGCCTCCGACGAGCTACAGCGCATCGCGAACGAGTTGCGCGACAACTGGCGCACCGGCCGCGAAGTCGACTTCGAGGAGGCCATCGCCTTCCACGAGTCGCTCCCGCGCTCGAAGGAGTTCGCCACCGTGCTGGAGTCGGCCGACGCGCCGCTCCTCCAGCCCAGGGCCGGCGTCCCCTGCCTGGAAGAACAGATCGAGTTACTACGGTATCTCCAGGACGAGGGCGACGCCGACCTGCTGCCGACGACCATCGACTCGTACACGCGCGACAACGAGTACGAGAAGGCCGAGGAGGGGCTGGCCGCCTCGCGCAACAGCCCGGACAACGAACTCAACGGTTTTCCCGCGGTCAACCACGGCGTCGAGGACTGCCGGCGGCTCGTCCGGGCGCTCGACGCCCCCATCGAGGTCCGCCACGGCACTCCCGACGCGCGACTGCTGGCGATGGTGACGCTCGCCGGCGGCTTCCAGAGTTTCGAGGGCGGGCCGATCTCGTACAACATCCCCTACACCAAGGAGCACAGCCTGGCGGAGACCATCGAACACTGGCAGTTCGTCGACCGGCTCTGTGGCGCCTACACCGAACGCGGGGTCACTATCAACCGCGAGCCGTTCGGCCCGCTGACCGGGACGCTCGTCCCGCCCTCGATCGCTATCACGGTGATGCTGATCGAGGGACTGCTCGCGGCCACGCAGGGCGTCCGCTCGCTCACGCTGGGGTACGGCCAGGTCGGCAACCTCGTCCAGGACGTCGCCGCGCTGCGGGCGCTGCGCTCCCTGGGTGAGGACTACCTGCCTGAGGAGGTCACAGTCACCACCGTCTTCCACGAGTGGATGGGCGGGTTCCCGCCGGACGAGGCCCGCGCCAGCGGCGTCATCGGCCTCGGCGGCGCGACCGCCGCGGTCGCGAAGCCGGACAAGGTCATCACCAAGTCCCCCCAGGAGTTCCAGGGCGTCCCGACGAAGGAGGCCAACGCCTCCGGCCTGCGCACCACCAGACAGCTGATCGATATGATGATCGAACAGGACATCGACCTCGGCGGTATCGACGACGAACAGGCCCTCATCGAGCGCACGACGCACGCGCTGATGGACGCAGTGTTCGAGGCGGGCGACGGCGACGTCGTCCAGGGCGTGATCAACGCCTTCGACTCCGGCGAGCTCGACGTGCCGTTCGCGCCGAGCGACGCCGCGAAGGGTGCGGTCCTTCCCGCCAGGGACGACGACGGCCGCGTCCGCATCTTCGAGTTCGGCGACCTGGCGCTCCCGGACGAGATCAAGCAGATCCACGCCTCGCGACTCGGCGAACGCGCTCGCACGGAGGGCCGCGAGGAGTCGTTCCGGATGGTCGCCGACGACGTCGACGCCATCAGCGACGGAAAGCTCATCGGGCGTCCGACTGGCGATTCCGATCTCGCCGGAGGTGTCGGCGATGCGGATTGAGGCGGTCAGGGCGACGCCTGGCGTCTCCGGGTTCTTCTTCGACGACCAGCGGGCGATCAAGCAGGGGGCGACCCAGGACGGCTTCGACTACGAGGGCGACCCCGTGACGCCCGGCTTCGAGCGCGTCCGGGAGGCGGGCGAGTCGCTCATCGTCGAACTGGAACTCGCAGATGGAACGGTCGCCAGAGGCGACTGCGCCGCGGTGCAGTACTCCGGTGCCGGCGGCCGCGACCCGCTGTTCCGCGCCGCGGAGTACGCGCCCGTCGTCGAAGGACCAGTCGCCGACGAACTCGTCGGCCGGGACGCGACGGCGTTCGGCCAGAACGCCACCGCCCTCGAATCCCTGGAGCCCGCGAGGACCGACGGCGACCGCCTCCACACCGCGGTCCGCTACGGCGTCTCGCAGGCGCTGCTGAACGCCGCCGCGCAGGCCACTCACCGGACGCCGACGGACGTGCTCGCCGAGGAGTACGGGACCGTCCCGGCCGCCGAACCGATTCCGGTGTTCGGCCAGTCCGGCGACGAGCGCTACGCGAACGCCGAGAAGATGATCGTCAAGGGGGTGCCGGTCCTCCCCCACGGCCTGTTCAACTCCGTCGAGAAGGTCGGCGAGGACGGGGAGAAGCTGATCGAGTACCTCGCGTGGCTCTCCGAGCGGGCGACCGAGCGGGGCGAAGCGTACGACCCGCGCTTCCACGTCGACGTCTACGGCATCCTCGGCGAGGTGTTCGGGCCGCCGTACGACCGCGAGGAAGTGGTCTCGTACTTCGAGGAGTTGCACGAGGCGGCCGCTCCGTACCCCCTCCAGGTCGAGGGGCCGATGGACGCCGAGGGGCGGGCCGAACAGATCGACGCGATGGTCGAACTTCGCGAAGGGCTGGCCAGCGCAGGGGTCGACGTCGACCTGGTCGCCGACGAGTGGTGCAACACGCTCGACGACGTGCAGGCGTTCGTCGACACGGGCGCCGCCGACGTCGTCCAGGTCAAGACGCCGGACCTCGGCGGCATCCAGCGCTCGGCGGAGGCGGTCCTCTACTGTGAGGGGACCGACACCCGGGCCTACCTCGGGGGAACCTGCAACGAGACGGTGACGTCGGCGCGGGCCTGTGCCCACGCCGCGCTAGCGACGAACGCCGCCCAGGTCCTGGCCAAACCCGGGATGGGCTTCGACGAGGGGTTCATGGTCGTCACCAACGAAATGAGGCGGACCATCGCTCGCCGAGCAGCCGGCGCGACCACGGAGGTGACCGCCGATGACTGACGACGACGAGTACGAGTGGACCGATGCGGAGACGTTCGCGGCGGCCCTCGACCGCGCCGAGACGCGCGAGAAGGGCCACTTCTTCGAGTTCTTCGAGGAAGGCGACGAGATCGAACACGGCCCCGGCATCCGACTCGCGCGGGCCGGCAACGAGCAGTGGATGAGCCAGACGCTCAACCACGACCCGGCCTACTGGCGGACCGACGTCGCACAGGAGCGCGGGTTCGAGGAACCGCCGATCCACCCGGACTACCTGCTCGCCTGCGTGATGGGTCCCTCCGTCGAGGACCTCTCGGAGAAGGGCGGCTACTTCCTCGGCCGGACGAACGTTCACTTCCACGAGACGGTGTACCCCGGCACCGAGGTCCACGTCCTGTCGACGGTCGTGGACACGCGAACGTCGTCCTCGCGGCCCGACTACGGCATCGTCACCTGGCAGACGGAGGGATACGACGCCGACACCGGTGACGTGCTCGTCAGCTACGAGCGGACGAACATGATCCCTCGCCGGAATCCGGCGGCGACCGACGGCGGTTCCACCGAGCGGAGCGAGACGTACACCGCCTCCGACGTCCCGAACATCCCCGAGACCTTCGTCACGCCGGAGGGCGGCTACCTGGAGGACTTCCGGGCCGCGCTGGATCGGGCGGAATCGAAGGGAACCGCCGTCGCCTACCGCCACGAGCGCGGGCGGACGATGGACGATACGCTGGTCGCGGGCCTCCCGCTCGCGACGCTGAACACCGCCCGCCAGCACCACAACCGCGACGAGATGGCCGACTCGCCCTCGGGCGACATCGTCGCCTACGGCGACGTGACCCGGTCCGTCGCGCTTGCTCACGCGCGCTCCGACGAAGCGACCTACCGCGAGCGGCGCTTCGAGAACGAGCGCTTCCACGACTTCGTCACGCTGGGGGACACCATCTACGGCTTCACGCGCGTGCTCGACGCCGACAGACCGGTGGCCGACGCCGACGCGGGCGCCGTCACGTTCCAGCACGTCGCCTTCAACCAGGAGCACACGCCCGTCTACTCCGGCGAGCGGACGGCGCTCGTCCGGTGTGCGCCGACGGAGTGACCGACGACCGAACGACGAGCCACACCAGCAACACACGAACGACACACCAACGACACACCAACGGCAAACCAAACGACATACCACCCATGACACGACTCTGCCGCACGTTCCAGACCGCACCGGCCGCCGTCCCGAAGGAGGACAGCGCGAAGTATCTCAAATCCGGCCTGACCGCCGAGGGGTTCCAGTCGCCCGACTGGCTCGTCCCCGACATCGAGGACGGCACCGCGCCGAACATGAAGGCCGAGGCCGTCGAGAACGTCGTCGAGTTCGTGCCCGAGCACGCGTCCGACTTCGGCGGCGAGATCTGGCCCCGCGTCGAGTGGAGCTACGCCGACTCGGGATTCCGGGAACGCGGGAGCGACCAGATCCGGACCCTCGTCGACGAGGCAGGCGACCACATCGACGGCGTCGTCGTGCCGAAGGTCGGCCGCCTCGCGGACGTCGAGCGGGCGCTGTCGGCCGTCGCGGAGGCCGAGCGCGAGTTCGGCCACGACGACGGGAGTATCGGGCTCTCGATCATCGTCGAGACAGCCCGTGCCTGGTCGGACCTCCGAGAGATCGCCATGCTCGGCGAGGACGGCCGACTGACTGGCCTGATATTCGGGCCTGTGGACTACACCGCGGAACTGGGCGGCCGGGCGCTCGACGGCGAGCGCCCGCGCTGGGATGCGATGCTCGAACACCTCTCGAACGAGGCCAGCGCCAGCGACCTGGTCTGCGTCGGCGGCCCGTTCGACCGACTCTTCCACGAGCGCGCCGGCGTCACGTACTTCAACGCGCCGGGCTACGCCGACCAGGTGACCCACGAGGCGAAGATCGGCATCGACGGCTCGTGGTCGCTCCACCCCAAGCAGACGGTCCAGGCCAACCGGATCCACATGCCGACGAGCGAGGAACTCGAACGCGACGTGTCGAAGATAGAGCGGTTCAACGAGGCGAAGGCGGAGGGGACGGGCGCCGTCGTGCTGGACGGCCAGATGGTCGACGAGGCGACGTTCAAGAACTTCGCCAACACCGTCGAGAACGCCCGGGCCATCGACGACGCCCACCCCCAGCAGACGGCCGAGTTCTACGACGACGAGTTGCTGGAGCGGACGCGCGAGCTCGACGTCGGGTTCGCGTGAATCCTCAAACGGAGTCGTCAGCCTGCTCGCCGTCGCTCGCACCGCGACCGTCGCGATCTGGTGCGTCGTTCCGGCCCGGATCGTCCATCTCTGCGATCACGTCGAGCGCGTTCAGGGCCAGGTAGATGGTGCCACCGACGATGGCTGCGCCGCCGACGACGCCCCCGCCGTGAGAATACTCGATCGAAGCGAGTTCGACCGCGATGACGCCGAGGACGACCAGGAGCAGGGCAGTACACCGTCGGACGGTTTGCTGGAGGGCTTCGGTCATACCACCTCGTGGTCCCAGGCGGACCGAATAGCTTCCGGCTGTGGCGTCCCGTCGGTACCCTGGCGGGCCAGAGAATACTTATCACCTGGCTGAACGAATGCTCAGTATGCAAACCATCGTCGCCGGCACCCAGATAGACGCACCGCGGGCCGACGTGTTCGCCTTCTTCGAGCGCATGAACGACCGGCGCTACCGCGCCTGGCACCCCGAGGCCCACCGTGATTTCCGGTACGTCAGCGGCGACCGCATCGAGACCGGGACGGTCGCGCACTTCGAGGAAGTCGTCGGCGGCGACCACCACTCCTTCGACGCGGAATACGCGGCCGTCGTGCCCGACCGCCTGATCGAGTTCCGCCTGACGCATCCGGTGTGGCGGCTATTCCTCCCGACGGTACGCCTGGAATTCCGAGACTCCGGCCGTGGGAGCCACTTCGTCCAGAAGCTGTTCCTCCGGTCTGGCCCGGTTTCGGCGCACTCGGCGCGGGTCCAGGACGAACTCGCTACCGTTCACCAGCACGTGGTCGAGGAGGGCGAGTACCTGCGAGACGTCGTGGAGAACGACCGCCTCGACGCCATCGACGCGGGGTCGGATCCCGCCGTCGTCGGGGGGCCGTCGGCACAGAGGCTAAACGTCCAGACACCTTAGCGAAATTGAACGATGGAAGAACTCGAACTCGGCAAGGCGACGATCGTGTACGAGGACCAGGATGGCGAGATAGTCGAGGAGACTGTCGACAACGAGATGGTCGTCTACGCGCGCGACCACTGGATGCTCAAGTCCGGCACCGACGACGACGGCAACGACCTGATGAGCCAGATACCCCGGGACCGGGTCGTCCGCGTCGACAGGAACGTCGAGAAGTTCGAAGATCAGGCCCGGACCGTCCGCCGACGCGTCGTGTCCTTCGCCGACGAACTCCGCGAGAAGCTCCCGGTCGACGTCGGCGACGGCCGCGGCGGCGGGCCCCACCGGAGTGGTGACCGGCACGAGCCACAGAGCCAGACCATCCCCGTCGAGGAAGGGGACGAGGGCGACGGACGATAGCTATCGTGGTCGGTCGGCTAAACAATCTGGAGGAGCGCGTAGGCACCGATCGAGAACGCGTAGAGGGGGATCAGGTACTCCAGCAGGCGACCGGGGAGGACGCGGACGAGATAGGGCGCAGCGATGGCGGCGAAGAAGGCGCCGGTGAACAGCGACGGGAAGAGCCCGTAGCTGATCGGAAAGCCGGCGGCGAACAGGCCCACGTACGCGAGCGCGCCGACCAGCGAGACGATTCCTTCCGACAGGGACGTGATCGCAGTTGCGGTCTTCTCGTAGACGCCGGCGTAGATCTGTCCGAGCGTCGCGACGGGGCCGTATCCGCCCCCGGAGATACCCTTGTTCAGGCCCGCCAGGAGCGCGAATCCGGCGAGTCGTCGCGGCCGGTAGGTCATCTCCCTGGGCAGGAACTGTCGCAGGAGGCCGAAAACGCCCATGGCGATGACGAGCACGGCGACGTAGATCTCGATGGCCCGTGCCGGCAACGCGACGACGAGGTACGCCAGCCCGATGGCGAGGAGGGTTCCGGCGGTGCCGAACCCGACCAGCACGAACACCGCCCTGGTGGCCTCCGTCACCGGTCGCCTCGCCGAGAACGTCACGTTCTCGAACTCGTGGTGGAGAACGCCGGCGAGCAGTCCGGTCGCGGTTTCCGTAACGAACAGCACCGGGACCACTTCCAGGGGCGCATAGCCCAACGAGAACAGGAGCGGTGCCAGGGACGTTCCGAACCCCATTCCGGAGGCGGAGTCGAGCGTCTCGAAGACGAACCCGGCGAGGAGGACGACCGGGACGAACAGCGACGGAGCGGTCTGAACGACGTTTCCACGCCCGCTGAGGCCGACGACGCCCACGGCGAGGGCGACCAGATAGACCGCCAGCAACACCGCGATCCGGCGGCGCGTCCGTCGCGGGAGTCGCATCCGTTCGCGGATCGGTCTCTCGTCGAGTCGCCGCGCTTCTCTGTCGATTTCAGATTCGTCGTACTCGACGGAGTCCACGCGCTCTACCACCGTCTCTGAGAGATCTGGCATCGACATCTCGGGTCGACCGTCTGTCCCCCGGTACACCGGACGCGCACATTGTTTACCGCCGCCTATTCCCGGGTTGCCTCGCGTTAGACTCCCGATCGAAGTCCCACAGGCGGCGCGTAGCGGGCAGACCGGGGGTTGACCGAGACGTCGTCGCCGAACGAGGCGGTAGGCTCACGTGGATTTGCAGATGGTCGCGGTTAGCCGGGCGCCGGCGTCTGTGGGTCCGTCGCCGTGCTCGCCATACTGAATCGCAAGGCGCCTATAACAAAAACGATAGACTGCGTAGCGATACGTATGGCAGAGTCATCGACTTATCGACCGCGAACCGACGGTGAATCGACGCCCGGACTGGAGACCAGCTGGCGCTCCCTCGAAGTCGGCGGGGTACTGATGGTACTCCTCGGATTGCTGGCGGTACTGTTCCCGTTCGTAGCGGGTGTGTCCATCTCGCTCGTCCTCGGCGGGTTGCTCGTCGTCGGTGGCGTCGTCCACGTCGCACACGCCTTTCGGGCGCGCGGCTGGACCGGGTTCGCCGGGCAGGTCCTGCTCGCCGTCGTCTACGTCTTCGCCGGCATCTCGCTGCTGGCGAACCCGGTGCTCGGTCTGACGACGCTGACGCTGTTGCTCATCGCGTACTTCCTCGTCTCGGGGCTCGTCGAGGTGGCAGTCGGACTACAGCTGCGAGGACAGCCGAGGTGGACGCTCCTCCTGGCCAGCGGACTCCTCTCGCTGGTCCTCGGCGGTCTGCTGGTCGTCGGCTTCCCGTCGACGGCCGCCTGGGTCGTCGGGCTGTACGTCGGCGTCAACCTGATCGCGACTGGCGTCTCGATGGTACTGATGGGCAGGGACGTCCACCGGGCGGTCGCGTCAGTCAGCGGGGACACCGGCGGCGTCGCGCACTGAGACCGGCGCTATTCCTCGTATTTCTCGCCCGTCGACGCGCCCGCACTGGCGGGGCGATTCCGGCCTCGGGCCGGCCGAGCGCCCCGCTCACTCGAAGTACTCGACGAGTCGCTCGGCGGCCTCGTCCACCGTCGGCGTCACGAGGGCAAAGCGGATCCACTCCCGGCGCGACTCGCCGAAGGCCTCCCCGGGCATCCCGGCGACGCCGGCCTGGTCGATCAGTTCGAAGACGTTCTCGAAGGAGCCCGGGAACCCATCGAAGCGTGCCATCACGTAGAACCCGCCCTCCGGGCGGTCGTACTCGGCGCCGACCGCATCGAGTGCCGCACAGAACGTGTCGAGTCGACCCTGGAGTCGGTCCCTGTTTTCCGCATAGTAGTCCGGCCCGGTCGTCTCCAGCGCCCTGTACACGGCGTACTGGGCCGGCCGCGATCCGGTCACGTTGACGATCATGTGCCGGGTGCGAGCGCGGTCGAGCAACTCGCCCGTCGGGCCGTCCTCTGGCGGGAAGACGGCGTAGCCCACCCGGAAGCCCGTGATGGCCATCGACTTCGAGAAGGCGTTCGTCGCGACGACGTTGGGCGAGTCGAACTGCAACGCCGAGGCGAACCGGCCGGTGTAGTCGAAGTGGTCGTACACCTCGTCGCTGACCAGCAGCGCGTCGTTCTCCTCGGCGATGGCGACGAACTCGGCCATCGCCTCGGCGTCGTACACCGCGCCGGTGGGGTTGTTGGGCGAGTTGACGACGATCACTGCGGTGTCGTCGCTCGCGGCCTCGCGCACCCGCTCGGGGTTCAGGTGGCCGTCGTCGTCGACCGGGACGAAGTCGACGTCGGCGCCGACGAAGTTCGCACGGCCGGCGTAGTAGGGGTAGACCGGGTCGGCTAGCAGTATCTCGTCGCCGGAGAAGCGTTCGAGGCCGCCGACCATCGCGAGGTGGTTCGCCTCGCCAGCGCCGTTGGTGAGGACGATGCGGTCGCGGTCGACGCCGCGTCGCTCGGCGATCTCGGTCCGTAACTCCGGCAGTCCGACGCTCGCGGTGTACTGGAACTCGTCGGCGCCCAGGTCGGCGTACTCGCGGAGTCCCTCCCGCAGGCCCGCTGGCGGGTCCCAGTCGGGACTCCCCGACACCATGTCGACGACGTCCCGGTCGGTGCGCCGCGCGTACTGGATGACGCGGTAGAACTGCGGCGTCTCATAATCTATCTTCATAGAATTTCAAAATCCTCCATCTCCTGTATATCTCGATTGCCTAAATAACCTCTTCCCGGTAGGTATCGTTTCAATCTAGGGTCAGCATGTTTAGCGGACGATGTCGGCTCAATGTTAATAGTTTCAGTTTTAATAGTTTTAATGTAGTCAGCTCGGTTTCAGCAATTTCTGGCGATGCATTTATATAAATTGACGGCGTTCCATTGATCAGTCACGGGTCTCGTCCGTCCGTGGACCCGAATCGATGTATGCCCCACGAGGATGTGACATTAATATTGGTCAATACTTGACCTAATTGACCTAAGTTGCAAACTGGTGTCACAAATATATGTGTAACTGACTACCTCGGATAAATATCCGGCTCGTCAGTTGAATAGGACGGACAATCAACCTGGTCAGCCGATGACTAGGAAAACTGTGCGAAGACGTGAAACGGATCCCTTCCTGGGTCCGTGGAACGGACGAGACCCCAAGGTCCTCGCCCAGTGACAACAGTGAAACTTCCGAATATTCGGGAGTATTTAACCGATTTAAGGCCGACCTCCTCATTCGTTGGCTTTGCGTCCGGTTCTTCACTATATTCTGGCTGACCTTCCTCTTAAACTGTATCGAGCAGATATGGGCGGGTGCAATTTACCCCGTTCTGAGTGGGTTCGGTCCTGAACAAATGTTCTGGCTTCTTATTGGGTGGTTGCTTATAAACGAGTTGGGCCTCGATATTTTGGAGGTTTTAGCAATAGCGGCATTCAATAGGGGAATGTCGCTTTACCGGGACTAAATGAGTACCGGGCCTATTCGCTCATAGAAGCCCGCCCGGGCAGAGCTATCGACTGAAGACGACGACGTCGTTGTCCTGAATCGCGACAGTGTAGCCGCAGTACTCGAACCCGACGGTGCCGACGCGCTCGTCACGGAAGATCCGGTCGAGTGCGTCGGGTTCGACAGCGTCGTAGAGGGGCGGGAGGTCGCCCGGCTCCATCTCTTCGGCGTCGGCGACCGCTTCCGCGACCGCCACGCTCGGGAGCACGTCCTGGATCGGCACGACGGTGGTGATTTCAGCGCGTTCGTCGGGACTCACTTTCGAATCCATGGCGTCCTCGCGGGAAAAGACCGGATATCGTTCACCTTCGTTTAAACGGCGACGTCGGCGATATCTAGCGCCGGGTAGAAGTTGACTGAGATGGCGGTACAGCGGCCGAATCGGTTGTTATCAATTCCAAAAACGACTTTCGCGAGCGATGGTCCACCGTATCCGGTGGTTCGTCGGCGGTCGGGTTGGGAGTGACCCCCCTCGACGGCGGCCGGACCGAAACCGGACACCGTTGGGCCGGACTTTTGGCGCTGCCAGTCCAGCCTTCGGGTATGAGCGAGTCAGAAGCGCCGGCCGAGGAGCGCGTGGGTGAGGTGCTGCGGGAGCGGGGAGAGACGGTCGCCGTCGCAGAATCGTGTACGGGCGGCCTCATCGGGTCGCTGCTGACCGACGTGGCTGGGTCGAGCGACTACTTCGACCGGTCGGTGGTGACCTACTCCTACGACGCCAAACGAGACGTGCTCGCGGTGTCCCGGGAAGCCCTCGACGGCCACGGCGCGGTGAGCGAACCAGTGGCCAGAGAGATGGCGCGGGCGGTACGGGACACCGCGGATACGACGTGGGGCGTCGCGACGACGGGTGTCGCAGGGCCGACGGGTGGCAGCGAGGAGACGCCCGTCGGAACGGCCTACATCGGCGTGGCGTACGCGGCGCCGTGGGGGTCGGGAGACTCCGAAACGACCGTCGAGCGCTACGAGTTCGACGGCGACAGGCAGACGGTCAAGCAACAGGTCGCCGAGCAGGCGCTGTCGGATCTGCTGGATGCGGTTGAGGACCGGTGAGAACACCGTTCGCCAGCGCGAGAATCGGGGCCGTTCAGTACACCTTCACGTCGTCGAACCGGCCGCCGTAGGCGACGTGGTCCGGGTGGGTGGCCGCGGTTCCCTGGAGCATGATCCGGTCGAACTTCGACCAGGTGTTCTCGTAGCCGAGGTGGCAAAACTCCAGCCCGCAGCGGAGCGCGTGGAGCGGGCCGTTCCGGTGGAAGATACGCCGTGGCTCGCCGCCACGCAGGGCGTCGACGAACGACGTCTCGTCGGTCAGCGGCCGGTCGAAACTGACCCACGCTTCGCCGACCGTCCCCCGGAGGTGGGCGTACGACGACGTGAACGTCGGGAGGCCGATCGACCGCGCCAGCTCTCGTGCGCGTTCGTTGTGGTGGGGCAGATGCTTGGGGTTGTACACCTCGAGGCCGTGGATGCGGTCCTCGTACCGGCGGATCTGGTCCTCGGTGAGGCTCACCGTGAGAAACTCCGGGTGGGGGACCAGCACCGCGGCGTCCTGCCGGTCGAGTTCCGCCATCGTCCCCTCGAGCGTGAGAAAGTCCGGAACGGGGTCGTCGAGGCCGAGCGCGAGGACGTGACGCCGCTGTTGCCAGCTACCGGTGAACAGCTCCCGGGCCGGGACCACCGTCAACTCGTCGTCGGAGAAGCGCTCGGCGCGCTCCCGGACGTCGGGTAGCCGCGTGAAGTGCGGCGCGTAGACGAGCGCGTTCAGGCCACGCGCCTTGGCGCGCCGGACGACGGCCTCGTCCAGGACCTTCACGTGCATGTCGACCGCGAACCCCTCGTCAGTCACGCCCACACCTACTGCCAGCCCGGTGTTATGGATTTCTATGCGCCGACGGGCCGCCACCACAGAATGTTATCAGTCGAGAGAACTATAATGGTAACAATTCTGTCTCTCTCGGAGAATAGAGAGGGGCGGTCACGTCACGGGGTTTGCGCCGGGAAGATATTAAATAATTGGAGCGTTTGTAGGATTTTTATCGCTATCAGTTCTACATCTGGTAGCGTTCGGCCCGGACGACGCGCCCCCGTGCGCGGATGACATCCCGGCCCGAATAGCTGCGGTTGTCTCAGCCCATGATTGGATACTACGCATTCTGCCACAGGAGTGGCGCACCGCTCTCCGAGCCAACTCACTACGACGAGGACGGACGTGCCTGGCGGTCGGTGCTCTCCGGCGACGGCGACGACGACGATAGACGGGTCGGTGAGCTAACCAACGGAGCGGTCCGTTCCACGCGGCAGGCGCTCGTCACGTACTTTCGCAGGACGCACCGCCGTCACTGCGAATTCGACGCGGAACTGTACAGGCGGGCGGCGCTCGCCATCTCGCGGCTCAAACGCGCCGCGACTGGCGAGCAGGCGGCCGACCGGTACGTCTGGTACGCCCTCCAGCACCGGTTCGACGAACTCGGCTACGACGTCCAGTGGATGCACGCCCACGCGGGCCTCCGCTGTCCGGGCTGTCACGGTCGGCTGAAGTTCGACGACGACCACGACGGCGTCGTCCACGCCGAGTGCGGCACGAACTGTGACGGCACGACCGACGACCAGATGACGCGGATCCGAGAGACCGTCGCGTCGCTGTACACGGCGGCCTTCGACGGATCCGCTGCCCAGCCCGACGAGGTACTCCAGTTCTGATGGATCGGAGTCGCCTGGTTCGTCCGTCCGACGTCCAGCAACTGCCCCGTTACGGGTGTGAGTAACGAGGGATGGCACGACAGGACTTGCGCGTCGTCGAGGTCCTCACGCTCACCCGGGCCGCCCGGGAGGAGGTCGTGGGGGTCCTCGATGCCAACGAACTGGAGTACGTCCTCACCGACGAGAGCGGCGGGGACTCCGAGATGGCGACCATCTCGTTCCCCCTCCCGACACAGACCGTCGAACACATCCAGACGAGACTGGAGGAACTCGACATCGACGACGAGCTGTACACCATCGTCATGGACCCCGAGGCGGTCGTCTCCGACCGCTTCGGCGACTCCGACGACCCTTACGACGAGGTCCGGGGCCTCGGCTACCAGGGTATCTCCCGGAGCGAACTGATATCGACGGCGACCGACATGGTCCCCGACCGGACGATCTACCTGCTGATGACCGCCATCAGCGCCGTCGTCGCGACGGCGGGAGTCCTGTTGAACTCCCTGTCGGTGCTCGTCGGATCGATGGTCATCGCCCCGCTGATCGGGCCGCTGATGGCGACGAGCGTCGCGACGGTGCTCGACGAGCCGAACCTGTACCGCCGCAGCGTTCGATATCAGATCCAGGGCGGTGCGGTGGCGCTGGCGAGCGCCATCGGCTTCGCCACCATCGTGAAGTTCACCGACCTGGTCGATGCGGGGTTCAACGTCAGTCACCTGCTACAGGTGAGCAGCCACACCGCCCCGAACTTCCTGCTCGTCGTCGTGGCGCTGGGCGCGGGCTTCGCCGGCGCGCTGAGCCTCTCGACGAGCGGGACCATCGACCTCGTCGGCGTGATGATCGCCGCCGCAGTGATGCCGCCCATCGGCGTCGTCGGCGTCGGCGTCGCGTGGGTGAGTCTCTCCGCGGTCGTCGGCGGCGTCGCCGTCGTCCTCATGAACGTGTTCTCGATGACGCTGGCGGCGATTATCAGCCTCTGGTACCTCGGGTATCACCCCGAGAGTATGGCCGACGTCCGGCGGGCCCGCGGGACGATGCTCGTCCGGATCTCGACGCTGGGCTGTGCCATCGTCGCGCTCGTCATCCTGCTCGCGCGAGTGACCAACAGCGGTCTGACCGAGGCCATTCCGCTGCTATGAGCGACGACACACGCCCAGACGAGGACGCGGACGAGACGTCGGCGGCCGGCTTCCAGCGGGTCCTCGTCGACGCGATGGCCTCGACCGGCACGGTACTGTTCCTCGTGGCTCGCCTCCTGTTCGTTACCGGCCGGTTCGTCGCCGTCGGCGTCGCCATCGCCGGCGCGACGCTCGCGGACGACGGCCTCCAGGCGTCGGTGCGCCGCTGGTTCCTGCTCGACGGCAATCGCTGGGTCATCGCCGGCGGCCTGACTGCGTTCGCCTTCGTCGGCACGTTCCTGCTGTCGGCGACTGGTTTCGTCGGCGTCGCAGAGGGCGGCTTCGTGACCACCATGTTCAGCGCGTTCATCTCCGGGTTGTTCTCGTTAGTCCCAATCGTGGTGTCCGTCAACCAGCTGACGGTCTCCCGGGTCGTCGGGTCGATCTCGGAGATACAGGAGCAGATGGACAGCGCGCGCGGGTTCCAGCGACAGGTCGCGTCGATGGGCGTCGAGACGGAGATCGTCTCGACCAAGCCGGCGCCGTTCCTCGGGGCGGTCATCTCGCTGCTCCGAAACCGCGCCGAGGGGCTCCAGCGGGCCGTCGACGACGGGTCGACGGCCATGCAGACGGCCGTCGACGAGTACGTCGCGATCCTCCAGACCCAGGCCGGCCACGTCGAAAAGCGGTTCGACGGCGACCGGCAGCGGCTCGGCGACCTGCTGGTGCCCATGATGGGCGACAACTACCCGCAGAACGTCCAGGACGCGCGCCGCATCGAGTCGTCCTACGCGGACGAACTGTCAGACCACGCCTGCGAACTGCTGCAGGACCTGCAGGACCTCTCGACGACGCTGGACCTGCTCCGGCAGTACTACAAGGCGATGTACATCCAGCAGGAGCTCTCCCGGCTCTCCCGGTGGATCGGCTACACCGGCATCGGCGCGTTCTTCGTGTCCATCGTGGTCGTGATGGGCTTCGCCCAGGGACAGCCCTTCGCCGGCTGGCCGCTCCTGCTGGACCTCTCCGTCAGCTTCGCCCTCGCTTCCGTGGTGCTCCCCTTCGCCGTGTTGCTCTCCTTCGTCGTGAAAATCGCGACGATCACGGCACGCACCGCTGCGCCCGGTCCCTTCACGCCGCTGCGGGAGACGCCCGCTTACGCTCGGCACCGGGACGATTGACCGCTCGCCGACCGACGACCGACGGCTCGCTTTCCCCGCCGCTTCGAATCCATGCAACTCGATCACTCTCGGTCACTCGACCGACTGGAACGACGACTGGACAGTGTACAGATACCCCCGGTTACGCTGGGGGTCCTCGCCGTCACGCTCTCTCTGTGGGTCGCCTTGCTCGCGGGCTGGGTGCCCATGCCCATGCCCGCGGATCTCCCCATGTCCGCCCCGGGCGCGATGGAGCGCGCCGCGCTCCACGGCGGTGCCATCGGTACGTACCTGCTGATGTGGGGCGTGATGATGGCGGCGATGATGTACCCGGCGATGCTCCCGTTCGCTCGCCGGTACACGAGCGCGATGGAGGGCGACTGGCCGTCGCGTGCGGCGGCGCTGGTGACGTTCTTCGCGACATACGGGCTGGTGTGGACGGCCACTGGGGCCGTCCCGCTCGCAGTGGACGCTATCGTGGACGTCCACGCGCTGGTCGTGAACGCCCCGGAGCTGGTGTACGGGTCGACGCTCGTGTTCGTCGGCTGGTACCAGCTCTCCGGGTTCAAGGGCGCGGCCCTGGACGACTGCTGTGACAGGGTCTCGGTCGACAGTCCGGCCCTCCGGACGGCAGCGGGACTGGGCCTCCGGCACGGCCGGAACTGCGTCCTGGCCACGTGGCACCTGTTCGCACTCATGGTGCTCGTCGGGTCGATGAACCACTTCTGGATGCTCGGACTGACCGGCATCCTCGTCACCGAACGGTTCCCCGTCTGCGGTCGAGAGATATCCCGGGCCGTCGGCGTCCTCGCCGCGGTCGCCGGCGTCCTGATCCTCCTGCCGGTCCCCTTCCCGTTCCTATGACGCAGGGGTCCTCCCGGGTGTCGCGCCGGCAGTTCCTCGCCGCCAGTGCCGCGGCCGCCGCGGTCGGCCTGGCTGGCTGCGGCTCCGACGACGAGACCAGATACGGCTGGAACGTCGTCGAGACGCCCACGCGAAAGGGACTCACCGACGCCGCGATGACGACCGACGGCCCCTACGCCGTCGGGGAGAGCGGCCTCGTCCTCACCCGGCGCGGCGACGAGTGGAAGACGGTCGTCCAGAACGGACCCGACGGCTCGAACAACGGGCTCTCCGGAATGGACGTCACCGACGACGGGAAGAAGCTCTGGGTCTGCGGCTCAAGCGGCGCGCTCGGCCGCTACGACGTCGTCGCGGGCGAGATGACCGACTTCACCGCGCCCAGGCAGAAGACGAGTAGCTGGGCGGACGTGGCCGTCGACGGCCGAAGCGGTTCCGAACTCGTCTACCTGGTCAACGGCTCCGGTGAACTGCTCCCCGGTCGCTGGAGCGGCCAGCGGATGAACTGGGCCGAGGTGACAAAGCCCACCGGTGGCGAGAGCGCCGCGGCCGTCGACACGGCCAGCGGCGTCGTCTACGTCACCGACACCGGCGGCGGCGTCTACCGACACGAAGAGAAGTCCGAGGACGGCTGGACGGCCGCGGGCATCCGCGGCGTCGACGCCTCGCTCCGGGACGTGGCCGCAGTCGACGGCGACCTCGTTGACGTCGCCGCCGACGACGGCTCCATCTACGTCTACAACGGCTACAACTGGCTCCAGTTGCGCGCGGGCGAACACCCACTCCACGGCATCGACAGAGATCGCCACCGTGGCCTGGCCGTCGGGAACAACGGGAGCGCCCACGCCATCCAGGAGAACAACTGGCAGACCGAGTCGACGCCCACGACGAAGACGCTCCAGGGCTGTGCCCTGGGGAACGCCTCCCACTCCGACGTCGCGGTCGGCAACGACGGGACGATACTCGAGCGGTTCGGGTGAGCGGCAGGGACCGTCCAGCGAACTGGCAAGTTTTGCCTATTTATTCCGCTCCCGCCCCTACACCGGTTGATGTCGGAGTTCATACTCGAAGTCGACGGCATGACGTGCATCAACTGCGAACAGCTCGTCGAAGACGAAGTCGCGAAGCTCTACTCCGTCGACGGCGTGACGGCGAACGCGACGAAGGGTTGCGTTCGCGTCGAGGGCTCGCCCAGCGCGGTGAGCGCCGTCCAGGAGGCCATCGACGACATCGGATTCGACGTCGAACAGTAGCGAGACAGACGGACGTTCTCCCGTGACGGTCAGGTTGACCCCCTCTCCGTCGCACGTTTTCGGCCGCCTACGGCGGCCACCAAACCCGCAGTCAACTACGAGATAAATGTACATCGACACTCTGGTACGCGCAGTCGAACTCGTCGCGGAAATGACGTGGGACACCTGGTGGGCGCTGGTGCTCGGACTGACCATCTCCGGCGCCGTCGAGGTGTTCGTCAGCGAGGAACAGTTGACCGGCCTGCTGGGCGGCGACGGCTGGCGCGAGGCGTCGATCGGTGCGGCCTTCGGCGTCGCCTCCTCCAGTTGCTCGTACTCGGCGGTCGGTACGACGAAGACGCTGTTCAAGAAGGGCGCCTCGGGGGCGGCCTCCCTCGGCGCGTTCATGTTCGCCAGCACCGACCTCGTCGTCGAACTCGGTCTCGTGCTGTGGGTGCTGCTCGGCTGGCAGTTCGTCGTCGGCGAGTACCTCGGCGGCGTCGTCGCCGTGGCCGTCATGGTGCTGCTCTTCCGCCACGTCATCCCCGAGTCGTGGGTCGAGGCCGCCCGCGAGCACGTCCGCACGCACGACGAGTCGGTCTGTGCCACCTGCGACATGACCGTCGAGCCCGACGCCGAGGACGTCGTCGTCGAGGACGTCGACGGCCGCACCGAGTACTTCTGTTGCTCGGGCTGCCTGCAGGTGTATCGCTCGACGGGAGACGGCGGCGCCCTCTTCTCCCGGGCCGGCTGGACGAGCGCGGCCAGCGCGACCATGAAGGACTGGGAGATGATCGGCCGGGACCTCGTCCTCGGCTTCGTTATCGCCGGCGTCGTCGGCGCCGCCGTCCCGGAGACCTGGTGGACGGCGCTGTTCGGCACCCAGGGTACCTTCGAGGGCGTCCTCCTCAACTCGATCATCGCGGTCCTCATCGGCGTACTGACGTTCATGTGCTCCGTCGGGAACGTCCCCTTCGCGCTGGTGCTGTGGCGCAACGGGCTCCCCTTCGGCGGCGTGCTGGCGTTCATCTACGCCGACCTCATCATCCCCCCACTCGTCAATCTCTACCGGCGGTACTACGGGACCCGGATGGCCGCGACGCTGTTCGTCTCGCTGTTCCTCGCGGCCGTCGTCGCCGGCGTCGTCGTCCACTACCTGATGACCTGGGCCGGCATCGTGCCCTCCCAGGGCGTCGTCGGCGGGACCATCTCGAACGAGTACACGACCGTCCTCAACCTCGTGTTCACGCCTATATTCGCGGGGCAGGTCGTGGCGACCTACGGCCGCGACGCCGTCGCGGCGAAACTGCGCGCCTGGGTCGGCGAGGTGCGCTACGTCCTCCTGCTCGCGTGGGTCGGGCTCTCGCTGGGCTTCCTATTCGTCGCCGGCGCCCTCTACTGGCTCCGCGACCGCCTCGCCTCGCTCCACGCGTCGCTCGCGACGGCCCACCGGCGAACGGCAGCGGGATTCGACCGGCTGCTCGACCGCGTTCCCACCAGTTTCCTCCCGACTGGCGACCCGGGCGGTGACGGATCGGCGCACGAACCCGAATCCGACCGGGAGACCACTCGCCGGCGGGCGGAGTACTACGCCTGGCTGGTCGTGCTCGGAGTCTCGCGAGTCGCCCGGGCCGTCTGGCGAGCGGTGGTCGCGGTCGGGACCGGAATCCAGCGCCTCGCCGCGACCGCGTGGTCGCTGGTCCGCGCCGGCGCGAGCGCCATCCGCCGGGCCTGGTTCCGCGTGCGGTCGTGGCGATGACGGACGGATCCGACCGCCACACCGACGTCGAGAACCTGGAGACGGCAGGGCCGCTCCCCGAACCCGGTCGCGGTGACGACGCCAGTCCGACAGTACCTGCCCGGAACCCACGGGATGACGGCGACGAGCCACGGACGCCGGATGCGTCGCACTTCGTCGCCGTGCTGGCGTCCACCACTGGCTTCGAGGCGGCGGTGTGGGTCCTCCTCCGCTACGTCCCGGAATACCTCCAGGCGACGGGCGTCGGCGCCCCGGCCATCGGGGCGTTCGGGACGTTCTGGCTCGCCGCTCGCTGGTTCGGTCGCGGCCGGAACGCGCCGGCCCGCTGGCGGGTCATCGCCGGCGCCGCGGCGGCGGCCGTCGGCCTCTCGCTGTGGGCGCTCATCCCGGAACTCGTCGCCGGCTCCGCGGTGACCGCCTGGCTGCTGGTCGCGGCCGGTGGCGTCGGCGTCGCCGCCTGGGCCCACGCCGGCCCGGACGGCCCCGTCGGGCAGTGGTCCCTCGACGACGGGGACGGCACCGCGACGCCGGACCGGGCGGGCTGGGCGCTGGCCGCGCTGGCTCCGTCCGTCGCGATATTCGCGCTGGCCCGCTCGTTCCAGGCCGGCTATCGCGTCTCGCTGGCGCTCGCCGCCGCGCTCGGGCTGACCGTCGCGGTGCTCTGGGCGGCCGGCGGCCTGGACGTCTCGCCACCTGGCGGGTCGCCCGCCCGCGGCTCACGGCTCGCTTCGCTCACCGTTCGCTCCGAAGCTGGCCCCTCACTTCGTTCGGCGCCAGCCCGCCCACGACGGCGAGCCTCCCTCGGCGACGTCGTCGGCCGGTTCGGCCTGACGACCGTCTCGCTGTTCGTCGTCGTCGCCGTCACCTCGCTCCCCGACCTGTCCGTCGTCGTCCTCGGCCGCCGACTCGCGCCGGCGGCGACGTTCGGCCTCTTCCTCGCGGCCGAGCTGGTCACGGGGGCCGCCGTCGCCCGCGTGGGCCCGCGCGTCGTCGACGCCGTCGGGGTCCGGGCGGCGACTACGTACGCCAGCGTCGTCGCCGCCGCCTTCCCGCTCCTGGTCGTCACCGCGCCCGCCAGTCCACTGGTGTTCGGCGCCCTCTTCGCCGTTTACGGGTCGCGGTCGCTCGGCCGGGTCGCCCGGGAACGCGCCGAAGTGCTTCCCAAATCGGGCGAGACGCTCCCTGCCCGTGCCGAGTCCGCCCGCGATGACTCTGCCCCAGACAGGCGGGAACTCCTCGTGGCGACGGCCCCGCTGCTGGGCGGCGTGCTCTACGCCGTCAACCCGGTCCTCGCGTTCGGGGCCGCCACGGCCATCGGCGCCGTCGGTGGCTGGGAACGCGTCCGTGCCGTCGACGCCGACGCTTCCGCAGACCGATGACGAACGCCGTGACACCACCTCAGATCCATGACGAACACCCAGACGCCCACGAAACCGACCGGTATTCGCAGGTGGCTGACCACCGTCGATCACCGCGACATCGGGCGACTGTACATCGCGCTCGCCGCGGTGGCGGGCGCGTGGGGCGGCCTCGACGCCATGGCGGTCCGGACGGAACTCGTCACGCCGGGGACTGGTGTCTGGGGGGCACAGACCTACGACGCCTTCTTCACGACCCACGGGCTGACGATGCTGTTCTTCTTCGCCACGCCGCTGGCGTTCGGCCTGGCGAACGTCGTCGTTCCGCTGCTGATCGGCGCCGACGACATGTCGTTCCCGCGGGTCAACGCCCTGGCCTTCTGGCTGTTGCCGCCGGCCTTGCTCCTCGTGCGTGCGGGCACCATCGGCCAGCTGGCCGGTATCTCGTGGCTAGCGCCGCCGGCGACGGGGTGGACGATGTATCCGCCGATGAGTTCGGAACAGGCGGGCGTCGGCCTCGACTTCGCGCTGATCGGGCTCCACCTGAGCGGCGTGTCGACGGTGGCCGGCGCGATCAATCTGGTGGTGACCATCGTCGCCGAGCGCGGCGACGGGACGCCATGGCACCGGCTGGACATCTTCACGTGGTCGATGCTGACGACCGCCGGGCTGGTGCTGTTCGCCTTCCCCGTCCTCGGGAGCACCGTGGTGATGCTCTTGCTCGACCGGAACGTGGGGACGACCTACTTCGCCGTCGAGGGCGGCGGGCCGCTGCTGTGGCAGCACCTCTTCTGGTTCTTCGGCCACCCGGAGGTGTACATCCTCGTCCTGCCCGCGATGGGCATCGTGAGCCTGCTGTTGCCGCGCTTCGCCGGCCGAAAGCTGTTCGGCTTCCGCTACGTGGTCTACTCGACGCTGGCCATCGGCGTCCTGAGCTTCGGCGTCTGGGGTCACCACATGTTCGCGACTGGGATCGATCCCAGGCTTCGGGCCTCGTTCATGGCCGTCTCGCTGGCCATCGCCGTTCCGAGCGCGGTCAAGACGTTCAACTGGATCGCGACGCTCTGGAACGGCCGGGTCCGGCTC
The DNA here is from genome assembly GCF_058933135.1 of Halomicrobium sp. HArcel3. Taxonomy (NCBI): domain Archaea; kingdom Methanobacteriati; phylum Methanobacteriota; class Halobacteria; order Halobacteriales; family Haloarculaceae; genus Halomicrobium; species Halomicrobium sp. HArcel3. Next base: position 169,541 of record NZ_JBZYDN010000001.1, read on the forward strand.
ACCGTCCCGATGCTGTTCTGTCTCGGGGCGGTCGGGACGTTCGTCCTCGGCGGCGTGACGGGCGTGTTCCTCGCCGCCGCGCCCGTCGACCAGGTGCTCCACGGCACCTACTACGTCGTCGGTCACTTCCACCTCGTCCTGGTCGGGATGATCGTCTCGGCCCTCTTCGCGGCGACCTACTACTGGTTCCCGCTGGTGACGGGGCGGCTGTACGACGTCCGGCTCGGCCGCGTCCACTTCTGGCTCACGCTGGGCGGAACATTGCTAGCGTTCGTCCCGATGTTGCTCGTGGGCCAGCTCGGACTCCCCCGCCGGATGGCGACGTACCCCGAGGCGTTCGTCCCGCTTCAGACGGTCGCGACGGTCGGCGCGTACGTCCTCGGGATCGGACAGGTGGTCTGGCTATGGAACGTAGGCAGCGCGTTGTGGCGGGGCGACCGGGTCGAGGCCGCCGACGTCGGTCCCGGTCACCGCGGCGTCGGTGCGACTCCCGAGTGGACGGCGCTGGATTCCCCCGACGCGGAACCGGACGGCCGTCGCGGGGACGCGGCGCCGTGGGACCGACGGCGCGAACGCTGACGGCACGACGTCGTGGCCCAGCGGACCGCGGTCGCCGTCCCGGTCGCGTCAGGTATTCAGGCCGCCGCCGGGTTCGATTCCCGGGCGCGACAGTGGCGGGATTCCCCGCCAGTATCGACGCATGAACGACGAAACGGGCGAGAAAGCACGTATCGGCATACAACCAACCAAGTGTCCCGACGACCTGCGAGCGATCCTCGACGTGACTGGCTTCCAGCGGGACCTCCTCCTCACCGTGGCCAGCGCCGGGAACTCGTACCCGTGTGGTCAGGCGGTCCACACGGCCCTGGAGACCGTCTGGGGGAAGGAGGTCAACGAGAGTCGGGTCTACCAGAACCTCAGCGAACTGAAGGGCAACGACCTGATCTCGAGCTATCCCATCGACGGGCGGACCAAGGGATACCGAGTGACGGACAGGGGACGGTCGCTCGTCTGTGCGTACTGTTCGTGGGCGATGGCCTGCCTCTCGGAGGCCACTGACGGGGAATCGGATGCCGACCCCTGTTCGGAGTTCGAGACGGAGCCCTAGGTCGACGACAGCGTCGAGAGCGACGCCAGCAGTCGATCGCGGACGTCCCCGGAGACGGGACGGTACTTCTGAACCGACAGTATGACGAGAAACTCCTGGAACCGACCGACCGAGCGCGCACAGACCGATCCGCAGACGACCACGCCGGTTCGCGGGGACCGGCGCGGGCCAGCTGTGGACCGAACCGACGAAAAACGAGTTCCGGCCGAACCGCTGGATGATCCGAGCGAACGACCGGATGGACCGAACGACCGACTGAGCGAGTCCGCCGACGACGTGGTGCTCCGGACCAGCGACGAGGCCGACCGCGTCGAGGGCGTCGCGCGGGACGAGCACACCCGGTGAACGGGTCGTGTTCCTCATCCACGTCGTCGCCGGATTCGTCGCTGCGTTCCTGCTGTTCGGCCCGGCGATTTACACGGGATTACAGCTCCTGCCCGGGGAGCCGGCAGTCGAGTACCCGGTCGCCGCTGCGACGGCGCTCGTCGGCGTCCTGGTCGCCGGGCTGATCGACGGACTGCTCGGCTGGCTTCCCGTCGTCGGCGTCCTCCTCGCACCGCTCGCCTGGAGCGCCGTCGTACGGCGGTTCGGACGCGCCTCGTGGCCTGCGAGCTTCGCCGTCGGCTTCGCCACCTGGGCGCTCTCACGACTCCTCTACGCCGGGCTCTCCGGACTATAACGACCTCATGAAACCATTTGACTCACTACAGACGACGATCGATAGCCTCACGAACGAAGCGAAACGCCGGACGGAAGGCGCCGATACCGGGACGCCGAGTTCCGCGTCCGGATCCGCAGCGAGCGACGACCCCTACGCGGCGTCGACCGGACGAGACGACCCCGACGCGGCGTCGACCGGCCGAGACGACGACTCCCCGACCGACCGCGAGTCGGTCGACCACGGCTCGTCGAACAGCTCGCGAACACCGCCGTCGGCCGATTCCAGAGCACCGCCGTCCGACGGCGACAGACCGACGCCCTCTGGCTCGGGCGACGACGGCGACGCGGAGACGGCTGACGGAACCTGGCGCGTCGTCGACACCGACGTCGAGAAGACGATGTACGACGTCACCCGGACGGCGAACGGCGTCTACGCCGTCGGCGACAGCGGGACCGTCGCCAGCCGCGGGGCCGGGGGCGAGTGGACTGTCGCCATCCCGGGCGGTCCGGCGGTCAAGCGCAACACGCTGACTGGCGTCGACGTCACCGACGACGGCGAGCGGATCTGGTTCGCGGGCGCCAGCGGCGCCATCGGGATGTACGACACGACCACCGGCCGCAAGTACGACTACTCGGCGCCCATGGAGATGACGAGCACCTGGGAAGCGATCGGTATCGCCGGCGAGCGCGGCGACGAACGCCTCTTCCTCGCGAACGGCTCGGGCGAGGTGCTCGAGGCCACGGTCGACGATGACGGCTGCCCCGAATTCGGCGACCCGGTCAAGCCGGGAAGCGGGTCCACCATCCCCGCGCTGACCGTCCGCGAGGACGTCACGTACGCCGTCGACACGAGCGGAAACGTCTTCGAGCGACGGGACGGCGAGTGGGCGACCGTCGGCATCGAGAACGCCCAGATCAACTTCACCGACGTCGACGTCGGTCCCGACGGAAGCGTGCTCGTCACGGGCGGGGGCGGCATCGTCTATCGCTACGACGCGACCTGCGGGAACTGGACGCCGGTCGCCGTCGGCACGGTCGTCCTCCGCGGGATCGACCGGTGTGAAGGGCGCCTCGCCGTCGTCGGCGACGGCGGCCACGCCTACGAACGCAGACCTCGCGAAGGCTGGACCGGCGTCGAGACGGGCGTCGAGGCGACCCTGCACGGCATCGCGCTCGGCGAGACGGACGTCGCCGTCGGCGAAGGCGGCGTCATCGTCGAGCGCGAGGCTGGCAACCGGGCCGACGGTGCGACCGAGGACCGGACCGATGCAGAGACCGGCGGCCGGGCGGAGACCGACTCGAACGTGGTGGTCGGTCCACGCTCCCTCGACGGCGACGACGGGGGTGACTCGTGAGCGTCGACGTCGCGACGGCGCTGTTCCAGATGGTGGCGCTGGCCGTGCCACCCATCGCCGTCCTGATCCAGATGCTGCGCAAGTCGGAGAACCTCCCCTGGCGGTACCGGAAGTGGAGTTTCGGACTGGCGATCCTGAGCGTCGTCTCCTTCATCGCCACGGGCGCGCTGGTCGCCGCGTATCTGATCATCCACACCGGTCCGCCCCTCCTCCTGCAGGCCGGCCTCGCGCTCGCCATCCTGGGACTCGTCCCCTTCTCGCTGTTCACCGGAATCCTCTACAAGGAACACAAGTCCGAGCACGGACCCTAACCCGGTCCGTCCGGTGAACTGCGAGCGGCGGGGATGAACGTTTTTAACCTCCGGTCGCATGCGTTTCCACAATGCCACGCTGGGAGTGCGCCATCGAAGCCGACGGCGAAGTGTTCGACCGGGTCGAGGACCTCATCGTTCACCAGTCGACGAAACACGACCGCATCGAGTGCGAGGTCTGTGGTGCCGTGCTCCCCGATGGCTTCTTCGCCATCCGGCACGCCTTCGACGAACACAGCAGGGCCGAGTACGTCCGCGCCTACGACGCCGACGCCTCGGAGGTCCGCCGCCGCGAGAAGGTCAAGGAACGCATCGAGGCCGCGGCGGACATCCGCGAGGTCATCGACCGACTCGAAGGCGGCGACGGCTCGATCTGAGCGGCGTTCCCGGCGCTCCTCTCGACGCGATTCCGACTCGCTCGTCCGTCCGTTTTTCAATACACACGCTATTCGGTTGCTAACTCTGGTTAGGCTCCCTGGCCGTCGGTCCCGACCGTCACGCTCGTCGTGGCTTCGACGGGCAGGCCGTCCTCGTCTATCCACAGCAGCTTCGCCGTCTCGGTGTCGGCCCCGAACCCCGCAGCGTCGACGTCGAACCGGAGCGACACCGCCCCGCTCCCGTCGGACGGCGTCTCGGTCGTCGTCCCAGTTTCCGTCTCGGTCGCGGTTTCCGTGGGCGTCTCGGTCGCCGTCTCGCTGTCCGTCGCCGTCTCGCTGTCCGTCGCCGTTCCGCTGTCCGTCGCGGTCTCGCCGGCCGTCGCCGTCTCGGTCGACTGGTCCGTTTCCGTCGCGCCGTCGCCCCCGGTCGCCGTCTGGGTCGCAGTCGCGGTTTCCGGCTCGGTCTCGGTCGTATCGCCGTATCCATCGCCGTCACCGTCGTCGCGGTCCTCTCGACCGTCGTCCCACCACCAGATCCAGCCGACCTCGTCGTCGTCGTCGCCGCTGTCGCCGCCACCGCTGCCATCGCCACCGTCGCCGCCGTTGCCGTCGTCGTCTTCCCACCACCACGACCAGCCGCCGTCGTCATCGTCGTCCCATCCGTGTGTTCCGAACACGCTCGCCTGGCTCCCCATCTCGTCGTGTCCGTCCTTCCACCAGGTCCACGGTGGGTAGTGGTCGTCGCCGCCGTCGCCGCCGTGCCCGCCCCCGTCCTGTCCGTCGGTGCCGTCCTGTCCGTCGGTGCCGTCCTGTCCGTCGGTGCCGCCTTGTCCGTCAGTACCGTCCTGTCCATCGGTGCCGTCCCGTCCGTCAGTACCGTCCTGTCCGTCGGTGCCGCCTTGTCCGTCAGTACCGTCCTGTCCATCGGTGCCGTCCCGTCCGTCAGTACCGTCCTGTCCGTCGGTGCCATCCCCATCCGGCGACTGCTCCTCGGTACCTTCCTGATCTCCGGAGTCGTCTCCGTCGCCGACCGAATCCGGCGCGGCGCCGCCGCCCCGGTTGACCGCCTCGATCGGTCCGAACCGGATCCGTCTGGCCGCCGCGGGGTCGAGCGACGCCTCCCCGTCGGCGGTGACCGTAACGTCGATCGTCTCCGCTGTCGTGTCGATCGTGCCGGCCGACGCGTCGTCGTCCACAGACTGGACTTCCAGCGTCGCCTCGGTGGCGTTCGCCGGCGGCAGCGACCGGAGCGTCAGCGGCGGGACGAGGTAGTTCCCGCGCCGCAGGGCCGTGATGAACGCCAGGAATCCGTCGTTCTCGACGTCGATGTCGACGGCGTCGTGGTTTATCGCGGCGTCGCCGTCGTTCGGGATCGATACGTCGGCGGAGAACTCGACGCCGTTCATCGCCTGTCGGACGTACACCATGTAGCCGTTGAACCGCATCAGTGCCAGGAAGTGCAGTCCCGACTTCCCGATATCGGCCGTGTTGAAGTCGCGTCGCAGGATCGTCGTGTCGTGACCGCCGTCCGACTCGCCGTCCGTATCGCGCCTGGAGAGGTCGAAGCGTGCGCGGGCGAGTTTCTGTTCGTGACCGACGACGCCCTGTTCTTCGGCGTCGGCCTGGGCGCGCCGCGCGACGTCGTCGTCCGCGTTCACGTCCCGCATCGGGAGGCCGTCGACGCCGCTGGTCCGACCGAGTTCGTTTCCGGTCTCTCCGACGTCGTCGGGACTGTGATGCGGGCTGTACATCCTCTCGACCCGTTCCTCGTGGGGTTGTTCGTACCACGAGTCGAGATCGATGCTGAGGTTCGAGACGTGCTGGATGCTCCCCTGGGCGAACACGCCCGGTGGCATCGGGCTGTCCGCGCCCAGACGCTGGTCGTGGACCATCGACACGTCGTCTTCCGACGGAATGTTGTCCTCGAAGACCGACTGGAACCCCATCGACAGCGGCGCCTCCTCCGAGATGTTCTCGTCGCCGAACTCCTCCCTGGGCAGGCCGCCGCCCACGAACCCGGTCCGCCGGGCCGGGAACTCCGTCGGTCGCTCGAAAATCCCTTCGAAGGTCGCATCGATCGTGACGCCGTTGAGTTCGTCGCGCTCCCCCCAGAGCGCTTCCTCGGCGGCCAGCAGGTTAGCGACGTTGTCGCTGGCCAGGTCGAGCAGTATCTCGAACGGTTCGGCGGTCGGGTCCTCGTCGCCGACGGTGATGGCGTCGATGACGTCCTGGTGGGGTCGCAGGTCCACCCCCGGCGGGACGTCGTCGTTGAACCGCCCGAAGTACTCCGGCGAGTAGTTCGTCGTAAACAGTAACCCATCGTTGCTCCACTCGAAGGCCTCTTCGAGCTGGCGGAGTGCAGTCTCCATCTCCAGTCGGTCGGTCGCCGACGGCTCGCCGCTTTCCTGGTAGTTCATGAACAGCAGCACGTGATGTCTCGGTGGCGCCGCCAGACCCCGGGCGTCCGTGTCGAGGTACGCCGTCCAGGCGTGCTGACGATTGTCCCGGTCGGCCACGCTGGCGCTCCGTTGTGCGCTCGCCGTCCCCGTGAACTCGGTGAACCCCGTCACCGCAGACAGCGCGCTCGCGCCCCCGATGGCGAGCGCCGACTTCACGAATTCTCTCCTCTCTATCCCCCTCTGACTGTCGTGTGGTCCGGAGCCATGCCGCTCCGAACTGGCATGCCTGCAAGGCATCGCAAACAGGCAATAGCGCCCGTTACTCTTTAACTTTCTCTGTATATGTATATGAGAAAAATACATTCTGCTGGCGTACCATCTAGCCTGATTTATCATTGCTAATCACGTGGAATATAAGCTGACTCGCTCGGGCGGTGTCGGACCGCGTCGTGAACTCCGGGGGCTGCACGCGAAGGATGGCTGGGGGGCCGGTATGCTCGGCTTTCTCCGCGGCGGTGACCCGACGCGCGTATCACGGCCGGCTAACAATGGGTCCGAGGCCACTAGACGGACCCGAGACGACAATGTCACACCGAGACCCAGACTCCGAGTCTGACGTGCGCTTCGACAACTGGCCGGTCGAGGGCCGCGGTGAGTACACCGACTGGGAGATCGACCAGTCCCCGACTGAACGGGGCGACGACACCCGAAGTCAGATCGTCGAGGAGTACCGGACGGGGATGGCCGACGAGGAGTCCGACTGGTTCGGCTACGTCGGCCAGACCGACGAGGGCGGTCCGCTCATCTACGCACCCCACGAATCTTCCCTCTACCGCGGCGAGGTCGACGAGGACGAGGAGCGCGTCGTCCTCCGCGAGGAGAACCGACACGACGTCGACGACGAATCCCTCGGTGAGCACCTCGAACGCCTCGGCGAGGAACACGGGTGGACGTGGATCTCGTCGTTCGCCCGCGACCACATGGACGCGGACGAGCACGAAGAACCGAACGTCGAGCACCGGGACAGCGAGTTCCAGCGGCGCAACGTCCTCGACGACGACCCCTACGACCTGTCGTTCTACGCCGCTCACACGTTCACGGACGAGACCGGACGGGTCCACACCATCGACCGGTACTTCAACGTCTACCTGGACGAGGCGACCGCTGACGTCACCACCGTCGAAGTCGAGGAGGAGTACCTCGTCGCCGACGACCCGACGGCGGAGCGTCGCGCCGGCGACGCCACCATCGTCGACGAGAACGAACGGGCCCTGGACGTCGACGCCGACTTCGACGAGTCCAGCGGCGAGAGCTATCTCTCGGAGGAACTGGAGCAGTGGCACGAGGCCCACCGCGGGCTCGGGCGGGCGCAATGACCGGTCTGGGTCGCTAACGGACTGGTCTGCTGACAGCAGAAGCGCTCTTGCGAGGGGCGACCGTTCTACCGCTCTTCGGAGTCGAGCACGCGGATCTGGTCCCCGCGCACGGTGACGGGAATCGGGACCGTCGCTTCGTACAGTTCGACCGTGACCTGGTCCTCGCACCTCCACCTTTTTCTTCGTCGGGTATCCTCGCTCACTCCGTTCGCTACGGGTACCACTCCTCGAAAAACGTGGGCGAAAAAAGCCGCTCGCTCCGCTCGCGGTATGCTACCGCTCTTCCGAGTCGAGCACGCGGATCTGGTCCCCGCGCACGGTGACGGGAATCGGGACCGTCGCTTCGTACAGTTCGACCGTGACCTGGTCCTTGCCTTCGTCGATGCGCTGGACCTGGGCCTTCTCTCCCTTGAACGGCCCGGCGATGAGTTCGACGATGTCCCCCTCGGCGATGCCCTCGACGTCGGGCTTGGGCGAGAGGAAGTGCTCGACTTCCGTCATCGAGGACTGGCCCGGCACGACGCCGTTGGCGTGGGGGATCTCGTCGAGGATGCGCTCGAAGACGCTCTCGTCGTCGGCCTCGACCATGACGTAGCTGGTCAGCGAGTCCGGCGCGAGGGCCGCGTGGATCGACGGCTCCTCGCGGTTGACGATCATGTCCGCGACGGTGCGTTCCTGACTGGCCGTGGTTTTGACTGCGTAGATACCCATGCTATCACGTCGGGACCGCGCCCGGTACGAAGTTCATTATCACGAAGATGGCGAAGCCGATCAGGCCGACGAGCACGACTCCCGCGCCCGCGATGAGCGCGACCTGGGAGAACTCCTCCCACGAGGGCGTGCTCGCGAGCTTGAGCACGCGCACGTACGAGGTAAGGTCATAGGGTACGTCCATGGCGGTGGGTTGCAACCCCTTGCTTTTCTATATTGCGATGGCGCGATGTTTCGGTCCCTACCAGTCGGCGACCCCGATTCACTCCGCCGTCGTCGACTCGACGTCGTCCGACCCGCACTCCGGGCACTCCTCGTGGTCGACGTGGAACCGGGCGTCGCAGTCCCGACAGCGATAGTCCGCCTCTTCTTCGGCGGCCTGTTTCGCGTTCTGTTTGAACTCCTCGACTTCTCGGCCGAGTTTTTCGAAGAGACCCATCTGTCTGTCGACAAATCGACACCGGGACGGAAAAGCGTTGGCCAGGGGAGCACGAATGGGCCCGGACTCGACGACGCTCAGCCAGTCTGGTCGAGGTCGCCCCGGTCCGCCTCGTCGCTCGTCTCCGCGATGTCGGTCTGGCCCGGCCAGAACGCGATGGCGAAGAGGGTGACGTAGAGGAGACCGACGGCGGCGAACACCGCCCATCCCGGCACTCCCGAGACGCGGGCCGCTTCGATCATCGACCCGTCGGCGCCGGTCAGCCGGATCAGCCACACGAGCAGCATGCCACACAGCAGCGGCAGGTACACCCGGCGGAGGCGGTGGGCCAGCGCCTGCCGGAGCGTGAGCTTCACCGTCGGTCGCCGGTAGTCCTCGCTCAGCTGCCGGCGCCAGTCGCGCTGTTCGACGCCCTCGGAGGGGTCCAGCGCGTTCGCGAACAGGTTCTCCTGCATCGAGCGCACACGGGACCGGAACACGTCGTAGCGCTGGAACCGGCGCGCCTCGATGACGAGGAAGACGACGCCGATGACGACCCCGACCAGGATGATGGCGTGGGCGACGTCCTCGCTGGAGAAGGCGTACGCCAGGATACCCGCGATGATAGTCACCGCCCAGTTCGTCGTCGAGTCCAGACGCGTGCGCCAGTTGACCTCCCGGTCGAGTTCGCCGCGGTACATGTGCGCGACCACCGACCCCAGCCCCGTGCTCTGGTCGACCATCTCGCGACCGATCTCGCTCTGTGCCGGTGCCTCCGGATCGAAACCGTCGCGATCGCGAGTCATCGTGTCATGATTCTAAGGGGACGCGGGAGAAACGTCTGTCGACCGGGCGAATAGAGAGAGAATCGCAGAAGGGGAGTAGCGTCGGTCGTCGCGTTATTCGACGTAGTCGATGTCTTCGCCCACCTGCTTTGCGGCCTTCTCGCGTTCGGCTTCGGACTTCCCGTAGATCTGCGGGGACTCGACGCCGGTGACGACGATCATCGTCTCCATCTTCCCCTCGAAGTCCTCGTTGACGCTGGCGCCCCAGATGATACGCGCGTCGGGGTCGATGCGGTCGTAGATCTCCTCGACGACGCCTTCGGCCTCTTCGATGGACATGTCAGGACCACCGACGACGTTGACGAGCGCACTGTTCGCGCCGTCGAACTCGACGTCGAGCAGGGGCGAGCGAAGGGCCGAACGGATCGAGTCCTGGGCCTTGTTCTCGCTGTCGGACTCGCCGAGGCCGATCATCGCGACGCCACCGTTCTCCATGATGGTGCGAACGTCGGCGAAGTCGACGTTGACGAGGCCGGGCTTGGTGATGAGTTCGGTCATTCCCTTGACCGAGCGCATCAGTACGCGGTCGCAGATCTTGAACGCGTCCTGCAGCGGCATCGACGGCGCGTAGTCGAGGAGGCGGTCGTTCGGGACGACGATCACGGTGTCGGAGACAGAGCGGAGGCGTTCGAGGCCGGCGTCGGCGTTCGCACGACGCCGCTCGCCTTCCGCGGTGAAGGGAATCGTGACGATAGAGATAGTCAGGGCGCCCGCTTCCTGGGCGGCCTGGGCGACGACAGGGGCCGAGCCGGTGCCGGTTCCGCCACCGAGGCCGGCGGTGACGAACACCATGTCGGAGCCGGAGATGGACTGCTGGATGTCTTCGATGTTCTCCTGGGCGGCCTCCTCGCCGATCTTGGGGACCGAACCCGCGCCACGGCCGCCGGTGCGCTTGCGGCCGATGAGGATCTTCGTGTCGGCCATGACCTCGTCGGCGAGGTGCTGGGCGTCGGTGTTGGCGGCCACGAGCTTCGCCCCGTGGATGCCCTCTTCCATCATCCGGGTGACGGTGTTCCCGCCGGCGCCCCCGCAGCCGACGACGGTGATCTTCGTCTCCAGGTCCTTGACGACGCTCGAGAGTTCGTCGTCCGTCATCGTCCCCGACGTGTTCATGTCGTCGGTCGTCTCGGGGGTGTTGGCCGCGTCCCGATCCCCGCCCGACGTGGGTTCCTCCCGTTCGTCTTCGGCCTCCTCGATGGCGTCGTCGATTATGCTGTCCATAATTTGAACGCTGATAACAGACCCGTCGTTATTAGCTTTCCCCCTCCGTCTGACGCCCGTCGGACTGATTCGCCAGACTGGGCGGTGACGGTAACGTATCGTTTCAGTGCCGGTAACTAGCAATTAAAGCGCCGTTTCCGTTCTCTACTGACGTCTTCGGGTTTGATAGTTCGGCCGTCGACCTCGACCGGTTCGCCGCTGGAAAGTCGACCGAACTTCGGCCCCTCGGGGACGCCGATCATCCGCGCCCGTTCCGGATCGAGCGCCTGCCGTCTGGCGATCAGTTCGTCGTCGCTCCGCGTGACCTCGTCGTACTTCGCCCGGAGTACGTCGGCGATTCCGTCGAGTATCCGGTCCCTGTCGCTCGCGTTCCGGACCGCGACGGGGCCCACGACGCGCGTTCCGTTTTGCTCCGTGCCGAAGGCGACTGCGTCCTCGGAGACGGCGTCCAGCACGCCCTCGGCGTCGATGCCGCACGCTTCCGTGAGGAGGTCCGCCGAGATGGACACGACGTCGAAGTCGACGGGGGCCGCCGCGTCGTCGTCGGCCGCGTCGTCGACGGCGCCCGCGACCTCACCGAACCGCAGTCCCTCGTCTACGGTCGTGATGGCCTCTTCCGCGCGTTCGACGAGGCCGAGCGGCACGCCGGTCGTCTCCCGGACCCAGGTCTCGCTGACGACGCGATAGCCAAGGGCCGCGATGGTCTCGCGAAGGGCCGGACGGTCGGCCTCCAGCAGGGCGTAGTCGGCGTCGCTCTCCTCGAACGCCTGCCGGACGACGTCCTCGTTAGCTTCGGGGTCGCCCATCGCGTCGAGACACCAGTCGGCCGCGACGTGGCCGACGGCCCAGTCCGTCTCGCGGACGACGCGGTCGAACCGGGGAGCGTAGTGGCCGCCGCCGAAGCCCACGAGCTGTCGACGGGACCTGTTCTCCCGGGGCGCGTCGGGAGCGACGCCTCGCAGGTCCAGGATGGCGCTGGCGACGGCGCGGGCGGCCGCTGGGTCGGCCCACTGGGCCTCGTCGCTGCCGACCTCGACGAACATCGAGGGGGCGCCGACGTCGCTCGGGCCGTGGTGCGTGCACTCCATCCCGACCTCGTACTCTCCGGGCGCGTGCTCGGCCAGCGCCTCGACGACGTGCCGGTGCGCGTTCGGACAGGCGCGGGCGAGCGAGCCGTCAGTCCCGCCGAACTCCGCTTCGCCGAAGTTGCCAGTGTGGTGGGCGGTCAGCAGTTCGTCCGTCTCGCCGGCGTGGCGCGAGGCGAAGACGAGCAGGTCGGGGTCGTCGAAGACGTCGGCGACGCGGGTCGTCTCGAGGTGGAGCGTCTCGAACGTCCGCAGTTCGGCGTCGTCGAGGTGGTACACCGTCCCGCCGCCGTCGGCGTCCGGTCGGGACTCGTCGACTGACTTCTCCCAGTCAACGAGGTCGAGCAGGTGCTCGCCGACGTGCTCGGACGCGCTGTCGGCCCGGGAGACGACGATGGCGAGCATCAGTCGGCGTGCTCCGTCGACGGCTCACGCCAGATGGCCGAGCGAACAGTGTTCGCTGCGATACCGAAGATTTCCATGACTGCACCACGGCGTACCACGAAGAGACCGACCGCGAGCAGGACGTAGAGCACGATGTAGGCGTCGAGGAAGAGGAGACTCAGTTCCTCGGGGTTGGGGACGGTGAGAACTCGGAGGATGAGGAACTCGATGATCACCTGTGAGAGGAAGAGGGCGAGGAGTACGAGCGACTCCCGGACGGATATCTCGAAGTTGATCAGCAGCGCGATGGCGAACAGCGACTGGGCGGCGGTCACCCAGATTTCGACCGACTGCTTGATGTCGAACTGGAGTGTTCCGATCTGGCCCAGGGCGATGCTGTAGACGACGGCCAGCGTCCCGATCAGCAGCGTCCACTGGTTGAGCTTCGAGGAGATGAGCGCGTTGAAGCCGGCCGTCGAGCGCGCCTTGTTCACGAGCACCGCGACGACGATGAGTTCGGGCGTTTCACTGGCCAGCGGCGCGATCCACTGGATCATGAAGAACGCGGGGACGCCGTACTCCAGGCCCAGTTCTTCGAGGCCGTGAGCGAACGGCTCGACGGCGGTGAAGATCAGCGCACCGGAGAAGGCGAACAGCGCGAGGACGACCAGCGGCCGCCACGGTCGGGCCCACCCCTGGAAGTACGCTGGGACGCCGCCGTGTTCCTCCGGGGGCTCGACTTCGCCGCGGAGGATGATAACGATGTACGCGGCGTAGAGGCCGACGAGGACGACGGTGTCGAGCATGTCGATGCCCCCGCCGAAGGGGACGAGGAACGCCCAGACCGTCGCGAGGAAGAGGAAGACGATTTCGAGGCCGATGTCGCGGTCGAGCTGGACCGAGTCCGAGAGCCAGCCCGGTCGGTTCCGGACGGCGGGGTCGCCGGTGTGCATCGCGCGGTAGACGGTGAACAGGGCGATGCCGGACCAGCCGAGGCCGATGAGGATCCGGTTGGCACCGGTCATGTTCGCGATGGCGAGGTTGGCCGCTTCGGCGCCCCGGGGCGTGCCGGCGTAGGCGCCCGCGTTCCAGGCGTACAGGGCGTCGACGGCGTACTCCGGGGCGACGGCGAGGACGGCCAGCACGGCGATGGCGAAGGCCGTCGGCACGTCCTTCTCGGCGGTTTCGGCCGCCCAGGCCAGCAGGAACGACGCGCCGACGACGCCGAGGCCACTGAGACCGACGGTGGCCAGCGTCGAGAGCGGATACCCGCTGGCGAAGGCAACAATCCACGGGGCTGTCAGCAGGAACGCTGCCCCGACCGCGACCAGTGGATGGCGGAGACGACTCACTACTCCCACTGAATGCGGTTCGGTTTGAAACTGTTGCGAAATACCGAGCACCGGCCGGGAACCTGGCACGTCCGGATCTGTCCGGAACCGGACGCGAACGGATCTGTCCGGTGCCGGGCGCGTCCGGGGGTACCGGGCGCATCCGGGGGTACCGGGCGCATCCGGGGGTACCGGGCGCGTCCGGGCCCACCGCGAGCCGGTGCGATTTATGTTCCGCGCCCCACGCAATCGGGTATGCAGGTCTACGGTCTCGTCGGGAACCCGGTCGGTCACTCGCTGTCGCCGCCGATGCACGAGGCGGGCTATCGCGAGGTCGGCCTCGACGCCCGGTACGTCACGTTCGAACCGGACGCGGACGACGCCGTCGCGGCGGTCGAGGGCGCCGACGCGCTCGGCGTCGCCGGTCTCAACGTCACCATCCCGTTCAAGCGGGACGTCCTCGAGGCGGTCGACCCCGACCCGCTGGCCGAACGCATCGGCGCGGTCAACACCATCGACTTCGGTGAGGGGACACCGACGGGGTACAACACCGACGCCGTGGGCGCCGTCCGGGCGCTCCGCGAGCACGACGTCGCCATCGAGGGAACGGCCGTCGTCGTCGGCGCGGGCGGCGCGGGCCGGGCCGTCGCGTTCGGGCTGGCAGACGAGGGCATGACCGTCGAAATCGCCAATCGAACCGTCGAGACGGCCCACGACCTGGCGGCGGACGTCCCCGACGCCTCGGGCCACGGGCTGGACGACCTCGACGACCTCCTCGCGGAGGCCGACGTGCTCGTCAACTGTACCAGCGTCGGGATGGACGAGGACCGGTCGCCGGTGCCGGCCGAGGCGCTTCACGGCGACCTGGCCGTGCTCGACGCGGTGTACTCGCCGATCGAGACGCGCTTGCTTCGCGAGGCCGCGGCCGCCGGTGCCACGACGGTCGACGGCGCGTGGATGCTCCTGTTCCAGGGCGTCGAGGCGTTCGAACGCTGGACCGGTGAGCGGGCACCGGTCGACCAGATGAACGACGCGCTCCGCGACCGACTTCACGAGACGTAGGCGCCGATCTACCCCGCCGAAGCGGCCGTTCCGTCGAGCGATTCCGCCGACCGGGAGATGCGCCGCCGGGGGGCCCGGAGCCGAATTCAATCCCGGGGGATTCGCGGAGTCGCCGCCTCGCCGACCGCTCCCTGGCGAAATCTCGGAAGGGATTAAGTGCCGGCAATTAATAGACCACACCATGGGTCTGATACAGAAGCTGAAATCCGCGCTCGGTCTCGACGGCGCGGACTCTCCCGACTCCGGGACGGCCGCGCCGCGGGACGTCGACGTCACCGTGGAGCGCGAGCCGTCTTCGGAGTCCGAGGACGCCGTCAAGGGGACCGAAACGGCGGCGTCCCGGACCTCCGGGCGGGAGGAATCCGACGTGGGGGTCGGGACTGGGGAATCGAGCCAGGAGGAGACGCCGATCGAAGAAGCCGAACCCGACGCCGGCGACTCGCCGGTCGAAGCGGTCGACGACGAGACCGTCCAGACCGAGATCGAGGACGTCGGCGAAGGAGCCACCGACGCGGCGACTGAGGACGCGACGGACGACGCCCCGATCGAAGACGCCGAGGAGGAGGAGGTGCCTGCCGCGGACGACGAGGAGGCGTCCGACGAAAGCGACGGTGACACGTCTGCCGAGAGCGAGGACGCGGGATCCACCGAGGACCTCGACGAGGGGTCTGCCGAGGACGACGGGACCGAGGCTGGCGCAGCCGACGTCCCGGACGACCCGGTCACCGAGATCAGCGGCATCGGTCCGGCGTACGGTCAGCGACTGTCCGACGCCGGCGTCGAGACCGTCGCCGACCTCGCCGCGGCGGACCCCGACGAACTCGAATCGGCCACCGACATCTCCGCCGCCCGCATCGAGGGCTGGATCGACGCCGCCGCGGAATACTGACGGTATCGTAAGGGAATTAGTCGGACCGCTTCTTTCTCTCTCCAATGCCGACCGTCACGACCGACCGGGACGCGTTTCTCGGCCTCGCGGCCGACGCCCCGGCGACTGCCCGGGTCCCCGTCGAGGTCCGCGTCGCGGTCGACGACCCGTTTCTCGCCTACCGGCGGGCGCGCGACGGCGACGAGGCCTGCGGCGTCTATCTCGGGACCACCGGCGGCCAGTCCGGGTGGGGGTACTTCGCGACGACGCCGGCCCGGTTCGAAGAGGTGGGGCCGGACGACGGCTCCGCGCTCGCCGCACTCGAGTCGTTCCTCGACGAGGAGCGACTCGTCCGGGGCGATTGCGACGTCCCGTACCCCTGCGGCGCCATCGGATGGCTCTCCTACGACGTCGTGCGTGAACTGGAGGACCTCCCGGAGTCGGCCGTCACCGACCGCGCGTTGCCTCGCCTCCAGGTCGCTGCGTACGACCGCATCGCCGCGTGGGAGGAACCCAGGAACGACGCGGACGGAGACGACGCGGGGGACGACGCCGATGGAGACGCCGCAGACGGAGACGCCGCGGACGGCGAGGGCGACGCTGACGACGAGGGCGAGGGCGGGACGACGCTCCGGGTGACCGCCTGTCCGCGCCTCGACGAGTTCGAGAGCCCGGGCGTCGCCTACGCCTTCGGCCGCCAGCACGCTCTCGATCTGGCGAGGCGGGCCGTCAACGGCGACCCACTGGTCGGGGAGCCGCCGGTCCAGACCGACCGCGCGACCTTCGAGAGCGACTGCACGCGTGAGGCCTACGCCGAGCGCGTCCGTCGCGTCAAGGAGTACGTCCGCGAGGGCGATACCTTCCAGGCCAACGTCTCCCAGCGCCTCGTCGCGCCTGCGGCGGTCCATCCTGTCGACGCCTTCGACGCGCTCCGGGAGGTCAACCCGGCGCCCTACTCCGCGCTCGTGGAGTTCCCCGGCGTCGACCTGGTGAGCGCCAGTCCGGAACTCCTGCTCGAACGCGACGGCGACCGCCTCCTCACTGAGCCCATCGCAGGGACGCGCCCGCGAGGGGAGTCCCCCGACGCCGACGACGACCTGGAGGCCGACCTGCTCGGCGACGAGAAGGAGCGCGCCGAACACGCCATGCTCGTCGACCTGGAGCGCAACGACCTCGGGAAGGTCAGCGAGTTCGGCTCCGTCGACGTCCCGGAGTATCGCCGCGTCGACCGCTACTCCGAGGTGATGCACCTCGTCTCGAAGGTCGAAGGTCGCCTGCGTGACGACCGGGACCTCACCGACGCCGTTGCGGCTGTTTTTCCCGGCGGCACGATCACCGGCGCGCCCAAACCCCGAACGATGGAGATCATCGACGAACTGGAGGCCACCCGGCGTGGCCCCTACACGGGCTCTATCGGCATCTTCGGCTTCGACGGCCGCGCGACGCTGAACATCCTCATCCGGACGCTCGTCCGCTACCGAAGCCGGTACTACCTCCGGGTCGGCGCGGGCATCGTCCACGACTCGGTCCCCGAGCGCGAGTACGAGGAGACGCTGGACAAGGGCCGGGCGCTGATCAACGCCGTCGACGCGGCGCTCGACGACCGGACCGAACTGGCAGTGGAGGGGTCGGAATGACCGCTGAAACCGCCGGATCAGCATCAGCAGCCGAGGACCTCTCGCCCACCGTCCTCGTGATCGACAACTACGACTCCTTCGCCTACAACCTCGTCCAGTACGTGGGTGAAGTCGTCCTGCGCCTGGGCGGAGACGCCGACGACGTCGTCGTCCGGCGGAACGACGCCGTCGACGTCGACGAGATCCGGAAGTTGGACCCGGACGGCATCGTCGTCTCGCCGGGCCCCGGCACGCCCGAGGAGGCGGGCGTCTCGATGCCGATATTCGCCGACCTCGACTATCCGACGCTGGGCGTCTGCCTGGGCCACCAGGCGCTGTGTGCCGCCAACGGCGCGCCGGTGGGCCACGCCGAGGCCGTCGTCCACGGCAAGTCCTCGGCGATGACCCACGACGGCGAGGGCGTCTTTGCCGACTTGCCCGACCCGCTCGAAGTCGGTCGGTACCACTCGCTCGCCGTCGAGCGGGACGACCTGCCCGACTCGCTGGAGCTGACGGCTCACACCGAGGACGAGTCTGACGGTGAGGCGGGCGTCGTCATGGCCGTCCGCCACGAGGACCGTCCCCACGTCGGTGTCCAGTTCCATCCCGAGAGCATCCTGACCGAACACGGCAAACAACTCGTCGAGAACTTCGTCCTCAGATGCAATACCACGTGAACGGCGACCTGGTCCCGGCAGAAGATGCGACCGTCAGCGTTGCGGACCGCGGCTTTCAGTACGGCGACGCCGCCTTCGAGACGCTGCGGGCCTACGGCGACGAGTGCTTCGCGTGGGACGCTCACCGCGAGCGCCTCCAGCGGACCGCCGAGACGCTCGGTTTCGGCGACGCAGTACCGGACGATTTGCGCGAGCGCGTCGCCGAGACGCTCGACGCCAACGGCCTGACGGACGCGTACGTCAAGGTCTCGGTGACGAGAGGCGTCCAGCCCGGGAAGCTGACCCCCGCCGTCGAGGTCGACCCTACGGTCGTGGTCATCGTCAAGGAACTCCCCCGGGGCGGCACCGACGGCGATCGTGTCTGGGACGACTTCGCCACGGTGCAGACTGTTCGAACTCGCCGGATTCCCGACGCGGCGCTCCCGACGGACGCCAAGACCCACAACTACCTCAACGGGATCCTGGGCCGCCTGGAACTCCGCCGGGCGGCGACGGCCGACCACAGCGCCGACGAGTGCCTGATGCGCGACGTGGACGGAAACGTCGTCGAGGGCGCGACGAGCAACCTCTTCTTCGTCACGGAGAACGGCCTCCGGACGCCCGCCGCGGACCTGGACCTGTTGCCCGGCGTCACTCGCTCGGTCGTGATGGATCTCGCCGACGCCGAGGACTTTCCGGTCGAGACCGGTCGCTACTCCGTCGACGCGGTCCGGAACGCGGACGAGGCGTTCCTCACGAACTCGACGTGGGAGATCCGCCCGATCGCGAGTGTGGATGGCATCGAAATCGGTAGTGGGCCGATGACGAAACTCCTCCAGCGCCTGTTCGACGAGCGCGTTGAGGAACTGCACTACGGGTGAGATGTGTGTGACGGGATGGAACAGGACTGACCGGAACTCGTTCTCCGTATTCGTCCCTGGATTCTTCGGTACGTGTGTGAAGTGACCAGTTGGTTCGTCGAGATCTCGATGGAAGAAACAAGACCGCTAACACTCAGAAAGCCCTCGGCGCGCTCGTAGCTCCGCGGCTCGTTGCGCTCCTCGCTGACGCTGCGGTGCTTACGTCGCCGGGGAGCCGACGACCGCGCCTCGCCCTTTCAGTCCTCCAGGTTCCGCAGCCCTGCCCTTCCCCTGGTCACGAGGGCCTCGCTGTTGCTCGGCCACTCGCTCCCGGCCGAGCGGTTGCAGAGCGGTCAGGACGCGTGATTCGCGCCGGACGGCGCGAATCCGGGGAGGAGTGGCGGACTCAATCGCTCGCGCGTTTCATCGCGCGATCGATGCAGGGCCTGGTGGAATGAAAGGGCGAGGTGCGCTGGCCGAAGCACGGATCCGCAAGCACGCGAGGAACGAGCGCGCGCAGCGTGGTCCGCGCGAGGCGAGCGCGCCGAGGGCTTTCAAAGTGCTTGTTTTCATGCTCTCTGTTGGAACCCCGGAACAACTGATCGCTCAGTTCTTGATCTGTATCGAACGTTTTCACTTCGTTGAGAATCCCACACCGCCCGGACAGTCCAGAACCAATGGATTTGATCAGAGCTGTCGTCGGACGAGCACCACGATACCCACCACCAGCAACAGGATGCCCCAGTACAGCGAGTCGTAGGGGAGCACCTTCAGCAGCAGCGTCACGAGTCCGGACGTGAACAGGGACCAGCCGACAGTCGTCTGGTAGGTCATACGACACGTTCGCCCTCGGCGTCCGTAAACCCTCGCTCGCTGACAGCTACTCGCGCCACTCGGCTTCGAGCAGGCCGTACTCGTAGAGGTCGACGTGCTCGCCGTCGACGAAGGCGTGGTCGCGCCGGACGCCCTCGCGTTCGAAGCCGACTTTCTCCAGGACGCGCTGGGAGGCTTCGTTGGGGGCGTAGACGTCGGCCCCGACCTTGTGCAGGCGGCGTTCGTCGAAGGCGTACCGAACCAGGCACCGGACGGCGTCGGTGGCGTACCCGTTGCCCCAGTGGTCCGGGTGGATCATGTAGCCCACCTCGGCGTAGCCCCAGGGGTAGGGGTCGAGGTGGAGGCCGGCGATGCCGACCGGGTCGTCGTCGACAGCGAGAACGAACGAGGGTCCGTCATCGTCCTGGCGCTCGTACCACTCGCGTTCGTCCTCGGCGGTCTTCGGGGCGAACGCGCCGACGCCGCGGCGGACCTCGGGGTGGTTGACGACGCGCTGGGCGAACGGCAGGTCGTCCTCGTCGACGACCCGGAGCGTGATCGTCTCGCCACGGAGGAACGTGGGTCCAGACATGCACGGAGCGTCGCGCGCGGCCGCTTTCAGGATTTCCCCGGCGTGCGACCCAGTGACAACGTCGGAACTGGACCACGCTTAAGCCGCCCCTGGCGGAACCACCAGGTATGCTCGACGCCGGCGACCCAGCGCTCGACTTCGACTTGCCGCGACCGACGACCGGGGGGAGCGAGACGTATCGGCTCTCGGCGGCGGCCCGTGAGGGACCGGTCGTCCTCGCGTTCTATCCGGTCACGGACACAGCGGAGTCGGCGGAGCTGCTCCGCGAGCTTGCGTCAGTCGACTGGGAGGCGGTCACGGATAGCCTCTCCGTCCTCGCCGTCGGCGTCGGTCCGCGCGCGAGTCACGACCGACTGGTCGAACAGGTCGACGTCCCGTTCTCCCTGCTGCTCGACCAGGACGGCTTCTTCGCCGAGCGGTACGGGATCCTCGAACCCCTCGACGAACGAGCCGTTCGGGTGCGACCGGCGCTGTTCGTCGTCGGCGAGGACTGTTTCGTCCGATACGCGTGGGCCGCGAACGACTCGGCGCGGGATCCCGAGGACGGTCTGCCACTCGACGAGATCAGGTCGGCAGTCGCCTCGGGCTGACGCGGAGTCGAATCGCTCAAGCCCTCCCACTCGCAACGCCACGCCATGGGAACGCCGCTGGAGTCACGCGAGGCACAGGCCGAGGCGGTCGTCGAGCGCCTCCACGAGGAGTACCCCGATTCCGCCATCTCGCTGCGGTACTCGAACAGGCTGGAACTGCTCGTCGCCGTCGTCCTCTCCGCGCAGTGTACCGACGAGCGAGTCAACGAGAAGACGAAAGACCTCTTCGAGAAATATCAGTCCGCCGCCGACTACGCGGACGCCGACGAGGAGCAACTGGCCGAGGACATCTACGGCATCACCTTCCACAACAACAAGGCGGGCTACCTGAAGGAGGCCGGCGAGATCATGGTCGAGGAGTACGACGGCGAGGTGCCCGACTCGATGTCGGGCCTCACCGACCTGCCCGGCGTCGGCCGCAAGACCGCCAACGTCGTCCTCCAGCACGGCCACGACATCGTCGAGGGCATCGTCGTCGACACCCACGTCCAGCGCCTCTCTCGCAGGCTGGGTATCACGGAGGAGGAGACGCCACCGAAGATCGAGGAAGACCTGATGCCCGTCGTCCCCGAGGACGAGTGGCAGCAGTTCACACACCTCCTCATCGACCACGGGCGCGCGGTCTGTACGGCCCGGAATCCCTCCTGTGAGGACTGCGTCCTGGCCGACATCTGTCCCTCGGCGAAGACCGACAGCGACGTCGACCTCGCCAGCGGCGAGGCGTGGTGAGGAAGGAACTAACGGACAGGTTTTTGCCAGTTCGCGCCCCGCGTTGGACCATGCGCCTCGACGTCACGAGCCTGGGCGGCCGCGTCCGTTTGCGCCCGCTCGGCGTCCTCGCGGGCCTGGTCGCGGCCATCGTCGCCGGCGAGTACGCGGTGGGGACGGTCATCGAGCGGGTCGTCGACGGCGGCGGCCAGTTCCCGGCGTGGCTCCCGCACGCGGGGTCGGTCGGCGAGACCGCAGTCATCTACTTCGTGGCCTTCGATTTCCTCACGTTCGTCGTCCTCCCCGCGGTGCTGGTGTGGGTCGGGTACGTCCACGGACGCCACCACGCCACGAGGGCCGGCGAGCGCGGATAGTCCGCGGCGGTCAGTTTCCGAAACGGCGATACCGACGGGCCAGAGACTTTTGTCGGTCCCCTTCGAGGCGTGCGTCATGCCAACTGTCCCCTACCGGGACCCCACCGAGGGCGTCGAGACGCGCGTCGCCGATCTGCTCGGCCGGATGACCGTCGAAGAGAAAGTCGGCCAGCTACTGGTCGAACCAGCGACCGGGTCGGTCGACGAGGTGGTCGAGACGGTCACCAAGAACGTCGACCGGCACCACCTCGGGCAGGCATCGCCGTTCGGGCGGGAAGACGCCCCGGACACGCCCGAGGCGATGGTCGAGGTGGCCAACGCCATCCAGGAGTACGCCGTCGGGGAGACGCGACTGGGAATCCCACTGTTGCTCATCTCCAACGCCGTCCACGGCAACGCCTACGCGAAGGGGGCTGCCGTCGCGCCCCACAACCTCGGAATGGCGGCGACGCGGGATCCCGCACTACTCGAAGAGATGGCGTCGGTCACGGCAACGGAACTCGCCGTGACGGGCGCCCACCAGAACTACGACCCCATCTGCGACGTCGGGCGCGAACCGCGGTGGGGCCGGGTCTTCGAGACGTTCGGGGAGAGCCCGCGCCTCTGCGGGGCGATGGGCGCGGCGAAGGTCCGCGGCTACCAGGGCGACGGCATCGCGGGCGACGAGACCGTCCTCGCCACGGTCAAGCACTTCCCGGCCTACGGCGAGCCGGTCCGGGGCGAGGACGGCGCGGTCAACGAACTCTCCGAGAGCACCTTCCGCCGGATGAACTTGCGCGCCCACGCGGAGGCCATCGAGGCCGGCGGCGGTACCGAAGCGGTGATGCCCAGTTACGCGGCCGTCGACGGGTTCCCAGTCCACGGAACCCGAAAGTATCTGGGCGACCTGCTCGACGATCTCGACTTCGACGGGTTCGTCGTCTCCGACCACCACGGCGTCCGGATGCTCCACGACGACCACCGGGTGACCGGGTCGCTCCGCGAGAGCACCCTGGCGTCCGTCGACGCGGGGATGGACGCCTTCCTCGACCAGCCCGCTGCTGGGACGTACGCGGACGCGCTCGTGGGCCTGGTCGAGTCGGGCGAAATCGACGAGGAGCGACTCGACGAGAGCGTCGCGCCCGTCCTGGAAGCCAAGTTCGAAAGCGGGCTGTTCGAGGACCCCTACGTCGACCTGGAGCGAGCGAAAGAGACCCTGCGGACCGACGATCACCGCGAAGTGGCACTCGACGCGGCCAGGGAGTCGATGACGCTGCTCCAGAACGAGGGAGAGATCCTCCCGTTCGACCCGACCGTTTCGGAGGTGTTCGTCGCCGGCCCGAACGCCGACGACCTGGACCACCAGTTCGGCGGGTGGAGTCGCGGCGACAACGAGGACGGCGTCTCCGTCCGCGACGGAGTCGAGGCGGTGACCAGCAGCGAGACGACGGTCACCTTCGAACAGGGCGCGACGATGACGGAGTCCCGGGACCTCGACGCCGTCGCCCGGAAAGCCGATGACGCGGACGTCGCCGTGGTGGCGGTGGGCGAGAGCCAGTACATCCACGAGTTCGCCCTCGCGGAGAAGAGCGGCGAGACCGGCGAGTTCCCGACGCGCTCGCAACTCGCGCTGCCCGACGCCCAGCGCGAACTCGTCGAGACGGTCGTCGACAGCGCCACGCCCACCGCGGTCGTGCTGGTGACCGGTCGGCCGCTGGCCGTCGCGGACGTGGCCGACGCCGCACCGGCGCTCCTGATGGCCTACTATCCCGGCAGCGAGGGCGGGACGGCCGTCGCGGAGACGCTGTTCGGCGAGCACAATCCGTCGGGAACGCTCCCCATCTCGATGCCGCGCTCGGCGGGGCACCTGCCGACGCGGTTCAACCGCTATCGGGACACCGACGTCGTCGGCCCGCACGAACACCCCGCCTCCTACGACCCGCTCTTTCCCTTCGGCCACGGCCTGAGCTACACCGAGTTCACCGTCGAGAACCTCTCGCTGTCCGCCCAGACCGCGACGCCCGAGGAAACCGTCGAGGCCACGGTGACGGTCCGAAACGCGGGCGAACGACCGGGCGCGACCGCCGTCGACTGCTACGTCTCCGACGTGCAGAGCTCGCGCGTGACGCCAGTGCGTGAGCTCGGTGACTTCGCCCGGGTGGAACTGGACGCAGGACAGGGGGCAGAGGTCACGCTCGGTGTCGACGTGAGCGACTTCGGCGTCCGCCAGCCCGAGGGGGAGCGCGTCGTCGAACCGGGTACGTTCGAGGTACGCGTCGCCGGCGAGACGGCGACGTTCGATGTCGTCGAGGGAGCCGACGGGTGCCGTGACGGTCAGTAGACGTACCGGATCACGAACCGGGCGAGGCCGACCACGTACGCGAGTATCCAGAAGATGACGTAGCCGAAGACGCCGATGCGGACGCGGGAGCGCCAGTGGCTCATCGTCGGCCCGCCGATCTCGTCGAGCAGGACGTCCTCGTCGTACTCCTCGTAGAGGTCGTGTTCGATCTTCGCCCGGAAGATACGGACGATGCCCGTGAAGCCGAACGCGAGCAGGGCGTAGGCCTGGAGGCCGAGAACGGCGTGCAGCGCCGAGAGGCCACCGAACTGGTCGGGGAGCCGCGGCGCCATCCAGAACAGGAGCGGGACGGTCGTCAGGACGAGGCCGGTGACGACGAACTTGAGGTGGTGCATCAGCACTCCCCAGGTGACCGGCTCCGTCTCGATGATGTAGTAGGCGCCGTAGAGGAAGCAGGGCAGGCTCAGCGTGACGGCGACGAGCACGACCGTCGATATCGCGGCCGGCGAGAGGCCCTGCATGGCCCCGGCTATGCAGGTCGTTCGCTAAAGGATGCCGAAGTCCGTCGCTCGCCGGGCAGTCGGCCTAGTCGGTCAGCTCGGCCGCCAGGTCGAGCAGGGGGACGAGGGAGTCGGTCTCCGTCGTGGTCGCGACCGTCGTCCGGTCCTCGTCGTAGCGGAGGTAGCCCGCGTCTGCGAGCTTCGGGAGGTGAATGTGGTGGAGCCTGACGTAACACTGTTCGACGGCGTCGGCTGATACGTCCCGAGCGTCAGCGTTCCGTTCCCGGGCGACCACGTCCCGGGCCAGGTCGGCGCTACCGACAGGCCCGTCGGCCGCGAGGAGACATCGGAGAAGGCAGCGGCGGCGATCGTCGGCCAGGACCGCGACGGTGTCGGCGGGAAAATCCGCACGGAGAGTCGTCGTCTGGGAGGTAGTCATCGATTAGACGGTGGGCACCGATCCGTTTGAGAAACCTGTCTCAGCTGTCCCACTCCTTAAGTAGCCCCCAGTGAGACGAGCGGCCGTCACCTCTCGTCTTCGTCGTCCCGGTCACCTCCGCCGTCGATAACGAGGGTGCTGTCGACGAGACTCGCCGTCCCACGCCGGATACGAGCAGAGACGGCGTTCGCCGAGATCCCGAGCGCCGCGGCGATGTCGCTCGTCGAGGACCGACGCGGCACGTCGAAGTAGCCGCCGCTGAAGGCGGTGACCAGCGCGTCGCGCTGTTCGGGAGTCAGGTCGTACTCGCGCTGTCTGGGCGCCGTCGGCTGATAGAGCCGTACGACCTCGAAGTTGCGACCCGCTTCGCGGAAGTGGTCCTGGAACTCCCCGACGTGGTGCTCCTCGGCGAACCGGAGCGTGAGGTGCCAGGTGCCGTCCGCCCCGGTCGCTTCGACCATCGCACCGTGGTGGTCGACCACCGCGTCGATCAGGTCTCGGAACGCCTGTTCCCAGACGACCACGTACAGCACGCTGTCGCCGGTGTCCTCCGAGACGTCGGCCGATTCGATCGACGGATCCGCTCGAAGCGCGTCCCGGAACTCGTCGGCGTCGCAGCCGGACCCCCACAGGAACGGCATCACCTGCATCGTGCTGTGGGTCGCCATCCGTTCGGCCTCGACGACGACCGACGGGTGCTCTGTCAGCGCCTCGTCGAGCGCGAACGACGACGACGGGATCGAGAACTCCCCGATGACGCTCATTGTCCCGCGTAGGATACGTGGGTTGAAAAGGGACGTGCCAGGTCCCGTCGCCTTCCGTCGGTTTCGACAGGGATCTGCAGTTCGCTTCCGCCCTGCAGCGCCGCCAGCGTTGCAACGTCGCGGCGTTTATGCGGCTACGGGCCACAGTTTCGCACAATGAGCGACGCCGAGGACGAACAGTACTCGGACCGTGGGGAGGGCGAAAGCGAGTCGGTCCAGGAGCTACGCGACGCCGTCGACGAGAAGTACGACTTCGAGAACTTCGGGCCGGCGGAGATGGCAGAGATGTCCATCGACGAGTGGCAGGCGGCGTTCGACCCCGAGACGTGGATCACCGGCGCGGAACTCATCGACCGCGTCGAGGCGGACCTGAAGACGCGGGTCCGGAACCGCGAGGTGTTCGCGCGCGTCGAGCGCTACGAGGACCCGCCCCGGTTGCTGGCGTACTCCGAGAACTCGTACGCGATGATCTACCCCGACGGGAGCGTCGAGGGCGAGGGGACCGTCCTCCGCGACGTCAAGCCGACGGTTGCACTCTGTTCCATGGAGTCCTACGACGCCCCCGAAGCGCCGGACGGTCCCGTCCTCCCGCGCCCGGACGAGGTCCCCGAGGGCGGAAGCGAACTCGGCAACAACATGCTCCAGGTCATCGCCGGCATCCAGATCCTCGCGGGCGTCGTGCTACTGGGTGGCGGCGTGTTCTCGTTCGGCACGCGGGGAACGAATGCCCTGCTGTTGATCATCGCTGGACTCGGCTTCCTCGCTATCGGGGTCGTTCTCTTCGTGGTCGTGGCCAACGCGCGGCTCTCGGACACGTTCCGCGCCGAGGAGTTCCGCGACCGACTCCGGGGGGTCGGCCTCGAAGACGGGGAACGGCCCGAGTTCCTGCCGCCGGCGCCCGGCGAGGAGGCGGCGGCGGACGACGCCGGAGAGACCCGTTCCGAACGGTCGTGACGGTTCCTGCCGGCGGTATTCGGTGGGTTTATACAAACCGGGGACTGAAATTCGGACGTACATGAACAGGCGGGAATTTCTACTGAGTGCTGGGGGCGCCACCGGTGGCGCAGCGGCCCTCAGCGCCGCCGGCCCTGCTGCCGCCCAGGAGACCGAGACCGCCACCGGCACGCCGGGTGGTGGCGGGAACGAGACCGGCGGTGGCAACGAAACCAGCGGCGGGAACGAGACCGGCGGTGGCAACGAAACCAGCGGCGGGAACGAGACCGGCGGTGGCAACGAAACCAGCGGTGGCGACGGTGGCGGTGGCGGCGGCAGTGCCGGACCGCCGGACTACGGCACCTGGTTCAGCAACGTCGACAACTACGGCGGCGAAACTGTCGACGCCAGGGGCCAGAGCGAGGTCACCATCACCGTCGGTGCGGAGGGTAACGGCGGCGCGTTCGCGTTCGACCCGCCAGCCGTCCACGTCGACGCCGGCGCCACGCTGGTGTTCGAGTGGACCGGCGAAGGCGGCGCGCACAACGCCGTCGGCAACGACGGCACCATCGACTCGGGCGACCCCGTCGGCGAGGCCGGTGTCAACTACGAGGTCGCCATCGAGGAAGACGGCATCTACCAGTACGTCTGTGAACCCCACGAAGGCCAGGGGATGAAAGGCGCCGTCGTCGTCGGCAGCGACTACCCCACCGTCGACACGAGCGGTGACGGGGGCACGCCAGTCAACCCCGAACACATGGGCGTCCCCTTCCAGGCGCACTTCGTCGGCATCTCGACGGTGCTCGCCATCCTCGCCACGCTCGTGTTCACCTTCTTCACGCTCAAGTACGGTGAATCGGCCAACACCAAGGGAGGGAACGACTGATGTCCTCGAGTGGCTCCACCTACGGTGACATCCACCGCTACGAACAGCCCCGCGAGAGCACGGCTGCCGCGCTCGCGATCGTCCTCCTGACGGTCGTCGAGGTCGTGTTCGTCGGGCTGTTCACCTACGGCATCATCGCCCAGTGGGCAGGGACGAACGCCCCGCTGGGGAACATGTTCCTCGGGGGCGTCCTCGCGGTCATCTTCATCGACCTGGCGTTCATCATGGTGCTCTACCGCAAAGAGTTCCTCCCCGACGTGATGATCGTCAAGAAACGCCGCCGAAAGTGGGAGGACCTCTACGTCCGAGAGGGTGACGTCGAGGGGACGCCCATCGCCGACGAGGACCCGTGGGAGAGCGTCAAACGCGCGGTCTACCCCTACTACAAGAAATAGATCATGCCACTGGACGAAGACAAATATCCGGCCGAATCTGGACGCCGCCGTTTCGTCAAAGGCGTCGTGGGCAGCGCAGCGCTCTCGAGCGTCGGTGCGGGCGGTGCCGCAGCGCTCGACGCGACCACCGGGCCTCTCGGGGCCGGCGGTGGCCGAACGAACTTCTTCGGTATCGAGAACACCGCGGGCCCGGCGCCGCGCGGGATGCCGATCATTCCCATCGAGATTACCGACGCTGGCGAGCTACGGGGCCAGACGCCACAGACCGTCGAGGAAATCGACGAGGGCGGCGGCGGGTTCAACGGGAGCGGCGTCCCGTACACCTGGTCCTGGTTCCAGTACTGCGGGATCCAGTCGTACGCGGGGTTAAATCCCGAGGCGGACGAGGACAACTTCTTCCGCGCCACGCCCGGCACCTACGACTGGATGAGCGACGTCGAGGGCGGCGAACCCCTCACCGTCGACATGTTCGACGACTACGAGTCCTGGAACAACGACATCGGGAGTGCCGGCGTCGGCAAACCCGCGACCGCGAGCTGGCGCTCGGAGGGACCGGACGCACAGACCATCCCAGTCCAGGTCCTCCGGAGCAAGCGCGTGACCCAGATGGTCAACGGCGAGGGTCCCTACAGCGACCTCGACGAGAGCGTCAGGACCTTCCTCGAGGGCGCGACGTCCCAGGACTTCATGGTCTGGCTGAACAAGTGTACCCACTTCTGCTGTGTCCCGGGCTTCAAGGCCTACGGAGACAGCGCCCGGTTCGACGCCGAGAACCGGGTGTACTGCCAGTGCCACCAGTCGGTGTACGACCCGTTCAGCCCCGTGCAGAAGGACTTCGTGGCCCTGCCGCGACCGGACGAGTGATACAATGAGTCTCGAACGCAAAGACGAACACGAACACGGAAGCTGGATGGAATCGCGGGACCTGACCGCGATCGAACAGATCTATCTGACGACGCTTATCTGGCTCGACAAGCGCCTGCGCGTCGTCGACTACCTCGAGATCCTGGAGGACATGTACTACAAGGTCAACCTCCAGATGCCCAAGAGCCACACGGAGCAGTACAACCTGGACAACAAGTTCTGGTACTGGTATCCGCTGTACGCGCTCGGGTCGTTCTCGACCATCGCCTACATCGTCGCGGCGGTGTCGGGCGCCCTGCTGGGCTTCTACTACGCGCCCGCGGCCGCCAACGCCAACGGCCAGCCCACCATCGCCTACGAGCAGATCACCTTCATCATGACGCAGCTGAACTTCGGGTTCTTCCTCCGGTCGCTCCACCGGTGGGCGGCCCAGTTCATGGTCGCGGCGGTCTTCCTCCACATGCTGCGGGTCTACTTCACGGGCGCGTACAAGGAACCCCGCGAGCTCAACTGGATCATCGGCATCGTCCTCATCTCGCTGACGATGGTGTTCGGATACACGGGCTACCTGCTCCCCTGGGACCAGCTGGCGTTCTGGGCCGGCCAGATCGGCGTCGAGATGTCGCTGTCGATTCCGCTCATCGGTGAGTGGGTCGCACAGCTGATGTTCGGGGGCTTCACGCTGAGCCAGTCGACGCTCCAGCGGATGTACATCCTGCACGTGTTCTTCCTCCCGTTCGTCACGACCGCACTCATCGCGGTGCACATCGGCATCGTCTGGATGCAGGGCATCGCGGAACCACACTAGTACAATGACAGACGACACCACTTCCGACGACGTTCGCACGGACGGTAGCGGCGGTACAGGCATCGTCCCACCGGACGACGAGACCCCGACCTGGTCCGAGCGCAAGCAGCGCACCCAGGGGCTCTCCAGGCTGACGTACGAATACTTCGAGCGGGCCCGCCGCGAGGACCAGGACCTGCGCCAGCAGTCCGACTACGTCGAGCGCGACGTCCTGGGCTTCCCGGCCTGGCCCCACGAGATGATCCGCAACCTCGCGCTGACGAGCTTCTTCGTCGGCATCATCATCTTCCTCTCGGCCGCGCTCCCGCCCCACATCGGTCCGCCGGCCAACGCCTCCAGCACCCCGGCGGTCATCCTGCCCGACTGGTACCTCTACTGGTCGTTCGGTCTGTTGAAGCTGGGCTTCCTCAACCCCGAACTGGCCATCCTCGGGGACACGAAGCTGCTGGCCGACCGGACCTACGGCGTCCTGGCCAACGTCGTCATCGTCGGCTTCATCGCCATCGTTCCCTTCCTGAACAAGGGGAGCGCCCGGCGACCCGTCGAGCAGCCGTTCTGGGCCGCCGTCGGCATGTCCGGCGTGATCTTCTCGATCACCATCGCCGCGCTGTCGGTCAAGAACCTGCTCCCGATGGACTCGAAGCTCCTGCAGGACCTGACCTTCCTGTTGCCCTTCGTCGGCGCGTTCATCACCTACGCGGTGTTGCGGACGATGCGCGAGGGGTACATGTTCAACCTCAACCGTCGGTACTACCGCTTGCGACCGCCGAAATAGCGGTTCCGCGCTGCGAGTCTTTTCCGTCCGTGTTCGTTTTCCAGCGTCTCTCACGCCGACAAGCGACAGCGTCGTGTCGCGCAAGCCCGCGAGCGACGTGGTGAGTGGGCCAGTCCCCGTCGGCACGAACTCGCCGCAGTAAAGTACGTGCCGCCCGTTCCCGTCCGTAATGACTGACGACCGGTCGGAGGGCGTCGACGAGCCGGACGCGCGGACGCGCGACGTCGTCGTGCCCCTCCGGGTGTACAAGACGGTGACCGTCTTCTCGACGCTGTTCGCCGTCGCCGCCGTCGTCGGCGGCTTCCTCCTCATCGACCAGGCGACCGACCGGGCGACGCTGCCGACATCCGAGATAGATCCGGTGGTCGCCATCGCCGGCATCGCGCTCATCGTCGTCGGCGCGGGGACCTACGCCTTCTCGACGCGTTTCCGCACTGCGGAAATGGGAAAGTCTAAAGACGACGCCGACGAACCCTCAGATAATGGCTGACGAATTCGCGAAAGGCTTCGGTATCCTCGTCACCGCCGGACTCGGATGGATGACGCTGGCCGGCTGGTACCGGACGCCGTCGTTCGAAGGGACACAGCTCACCGGCGCGCCACCCGAGGCCGCCACGGTGTACGACCAGATTGCGCTCACGCTCGAACCCGTCCTCTTCTGGTTCGCCATCCTCGGTGCGCTGACGTTCTGGATCCTCATCCCCGCGTTCGAGCGCGCGCGCGATTCGTACGCCGAACGCACGCAGTAATCTGTTTTCGCGGCCGGGTTCCCCGCTCTGGGACGTCCGTACGTATCGTCCGAAACCGCCAGACGGCTTCGATTCGATTGCTATCGGGAGATTGCGAGTGTAACGATCAGACGGATCTGTGTGAACGGGCGCTGGAAGGAAGAGAGACGACAACACCTCGAAAGCCCTCGGCGGGCTGAACCACCGGAAGACTCACTCCGTTCGTCTTCCGAGCTCTCGTTCGCTCCGCTCACGAGAATCGCGCGAACACCACTGCGCTCCTCGGCCTCGCCTGCGGTGCCCTCAGCGGAGCTGAGGACTACGCGAGAGCTTCGCTCTCGCGGTCGCTTGCGGGGCCGGGGTTCCCGGAGCGGAAGGCCGGCGCAGCCGGCCTTCTCAAACCTGGCGGCTCCGCCGCCAGGCGCACCTCGCCCTTTCAGTCCACCGTCAGAGCAAGCTCTGACGAGCCCTGCCTCGCTACGCTCGGCAGGACCCCAGGCCAGCACCGCAGCCCTGCCCTTCCCCTTCCACGCGAGCGAAGCGAGTGTGGGCTCGAAAGACGAGGTGTGCCGAGTCTTTCGGTGGGTCGCGCGATGAAACGCGCTCCTGGCCGGGCGGTTGCGGGGCGGTCAGGAAGCGTGTCGCTCGCCGGACGGCGAGCGACCGGGGAAGGTTGGCGGAGTCAATCGCGAGCGCAGGGAGGCGCCGACCGTAGGGAGGGGTCTCCGAACGAGCGAACGGGGAGCGAAGCGACCCGTGAGCGCCTTCATGGCGCGAGCTACGTTGTCCTGGAGGACTGAAAGGGCGAGGCGGGCTCGCGCTGCAAGGCAGTCGCTCAGCGGGCACTACCCGAACGGACGTGAGGGTATCCCGCTGAGCGGCCGCGAGCCCGCCGAGGGCTTTCGAGGTCTTTCTGTCTGTTGTCGTTCCTCTAGCGCCACCAACTAGAATCGTTACAGACACTCCCGCTCTCGAACGACTGGGAGCGTCGAACCAGTCACTCACGGGTTTGCCAGACCGGCGACAGCGGAGAAACGGCGGAATCGACAAGAGCGTTCGGCACAGCGAAGCGGGAAATCCAGAGAGAACCGACGGGCGCTACACGAGCGAGTCGATGGAGCCGGTGAAGGCGACCTGGAAGACCACGTACAACAGCGCGAGGACCCAGGCACCGATGGCCGCCTTGGGTCGGTCGAGCGGGAGATCGCGTCGGGCTTCGACCTTGCGCGACTCGAACTCGAAGAAGTCGGTGATGACCATCCCGACCACGAGCACGGAGGTGACGAGGCCGCCGTGGTGGTGGACGGTGAGGAAGTAAAACGAGGCGAGCACGAGCACGAGGTTCGTCACCTCGTGGGGGACCCATCGGGTGATGGCGTCGGCGCCGTCGTCCTCGTACTGGTCGACGTATCGCCGCTGGGCGAGGAACCGGGTCACCATGTTGACCAGGACGAGTGCCAGTATCACGATCTCGATCTGGCCCTGGAGCGCGGCGTCCAGCGGCCCGAACAGGTTCACGAACGGCTCCGTCTGCATATCTTGCACTGTGTCCACCGTCCATTAGTGTCTTTCCAATTTCCAGCGGGTAGAATCCGGCAAATCTGTCGAAGAGTGACAGTTTTGCCGGTGGGCTGTGGTCCGTCGGCTAGAATTCCGGGTCGCTCGCCGGCGTCAGGGCGACGTCGACGGACCCGTCGGGCGTGACGGTGACCGGCTCGCCAGCGGCGACGGTGGCTACCTCGCGGTCGTCGGCGACCAGCGTCACCGGTGTCTCGTCGCGTTCGACCGTGAGCCGGAGGTCCTCGAGGGGGAGGACCCAGTGGTCGGGGTTGGTGGCGAAGGGGGCGATGGGGGCGACGGGTCCGACGCTCGTTCCCGGGGCGACGAGCGGACAGCCGAGCCGGTGGGCGTAGCCGGTCGAGCCGGCGGGCGTCGCGACGACGACTCCGTCCGCGCGGAACTGGCCGACGTGGCTGTCCCCGCTGGCCACTGCGTACTCCGAGATGTGGGCGACTTCCGCCGTCAGCAGCGACACGTCGGCGACGGCGCTGGCGACCCGCTCGCCGTCGTACTCGACGCGAAGGACGGGATACGACTGCGTCTCGGCGTCACCGGCGAGGACTGTATCGATCGCTGCCGCGGCGGACTCGGTCGCGACGGACCGGAATCCCACGTCGACGTCGACCGGCAGGACCGGTAGCGTGGGGGCGGACCGAGCGAGTCGCGCGAAGGCGGCGTCACCGACGGCGACGGCGAGAGCCGGCGACGCGGCCAGCACGGATTCGACGTCGCCCACGCGCGAGCGGGCGCCCGCCGACGTGACGGCCGCCTCCAGGTCCGCCGTCGCGTCGCCGACGACGCCGACGAGCGGCTCCCCGTCGTTCATGATTCGAAACTCAGGCCAGGCGGAGAAAAAGCTGCTGACCTCGCCCGACGCACGGGGACGCTATCGAGGGACCGAGCGCTGGCGGACCGGCGACACCGCCGCTCAGATACCGAGTCTATCCCGGGCGAACTGGGCGAGCAGCGGGAGGTCCGAGAGGTGCATGAGATTCCGCATCGCGAGCCGGTTACCGTTGTTCACCTGCTCCAGGGTGTCCTCGTCCGTGGCGCGCAGGTCGGCCATCAGGCGGTCGTAGCGCTCGTTGGGGGCGAGATAGAGGAGCTGGGTCATGAGCAGTCGGGGGCGCATCTGCGGGGCGACGTCGCGGTGCCACAGCTCGTCGTAGGTCGACAGCGCCGCGGCGGAGGTGTCGGGCTCCTCGGGCGTGAGACAGGCGTCTGCGGTGATTGCCGCCGCCCGTGCCGACTTCATGCCGGAGTGGATCCCCTCGCCCCACAGCGGATCGATCGTCGGGACGGTGTCGCCGATGGCCATGAAGTTGTCCGTGCTCATCCCCTCCGGGGGCTGGATGTGGGCCGACCCGCGGTGTTGCTTGCCCTCGATTCGCTCGGCGTCGTCGAAGCGCGGGTCGCGGTCGATCCAGTAGTCGAGGTAGTCGTCGATGCCCATCCCCTCTTTCGCGTAGGCGTCGTGGGAGTCGTTCTGGATGTAACAGAGGCCGACTTTCGCGGTGTCGGCTCCGGTGTGGAAAATCCACGAGTAGCCGCCCGGCGCCAGGTCGTGGTCCAGGCGGAGCATCATCGAGTCGCGAAGGTCGGCGAACTCGGAGTGGTTCACGGCGACGCCCTCGAACTCGTACTCGATGCCGATGGCCTGGTGTTCGCGTTCGAGGCCGGTGACGTCGAGTTTCTTGGCCAGCGGCGCGGCCGGGCCCGTCGCGTCGACGACGACGTCCGCGTACACCTCTTCGGAGCCGTCGTACCTGACGCCGACGATCTCGCCGCCGTCCATGATGGGTGCCGAGACGCGGGAGTCGAACCGGTACTCTGCCCCTCGCTCGCGACCGTCGCGGACGAGGAAGCGCTTGAAGTCGGCGAACTCCAGGACGGCGCCCGCCTGGTCGCGCACGTAGTGTTCGCTGGGCGATTCGAGAACGACCTTGTCGGTGTAGTGCATCACGACGTCGTCGGGGATGCCGAACGACGCCATCATCGACGGGAAGGTGCCGGCTGTGGACTTGTTGCTCTGACGCGGGAACTGGTCTTCGGGCTCGGTTTCGAGCACGAGGACGTCGTAGTTCCTCGCCGCCAAATCGCGGGCACACTGGGCGCCGGCCGGCCCGGCCCCGGCTATAACCACGTCAAAGCGATCGCTCATAGCATCAGGTCATGCGTACCCACTAATAGTCTTGCTGAATTTGCCAGGTGAATGCGGTCCAGTGGCCGGGTTGTGCACCGCGACGGCGACGCTGTTCTCGAAAGCGTAAAGGCCACACCGGACACAGCACCGGGAAAGCGCGGGGACCGGGGCCCGCGGGGATACATCATGGTCATGAAGACAGGCGCTGGCTGGCTCGCTGACAGCGCGACGTTGCCGACGGCGCTTCGCGCGGTGCTTGGGTACTACGCCGACGCAGGCGTGTTCGACTACGGCAGCCTCTCGCTCAAGCGCGAGATCGACGAGCGCACCGAGCGGATGGTCGACGACGTGTTCGGACTCGTCGAGGACGCCCTCGCCGAGGAGTTCGACCGTCCCTCGGTGGCGTTCGACTACGACACCAAGCTGGTTCTCCCGGCCCAGCTAACCCTCGGGTACGTCTACCGCTCTGCCAGGCAGCGAGCGGCCTCCGATCCCGTCACTGACGAGATAGCCATCGGCGTCCCCGAAGTCGACGAGACGGCCCTCGAGGAGGGCCCCTCACAGCAACTCTCGCCACGCGAGATGGTCGTCCGTGCCGAGCAGATGACCTCCCTCTCCATCGAGGCGCTGGTCGACGGCGACATGCGCGACGCCATCAACGACGACGAGTTCGAGGACTTCTCGGTCGACTTCGAGGCCGACCCCCGGCGCGTCGCCGAGGTCGCCCAGGCGGCGCTCCAGGCCGACCTGGACGCCAAGCTGGAGGGGCTTCCCCCGGTCGTCGAGGAGACCTACACGCGGGCCGTCGACTACTCGGAAGCGCACCAGGACCGGGACGACCAGTTCCGCGAGATGATGAGCGCGGCCGAGGACGGCGACCAGTCGGCGCTGCGCGACGTCCGCGAGCAGTACAAGTTCGCCGACTTCGAGGAGCCCATCGAGCTGTTCGACGAGAGCGAACGCAACCTGCCGTATCTCAAGACACAGTACGCCCGCGTCGGTGTCCTCTACGACGGCATGATCGGTCTCTATCGGCTGGCCGGTCTGGACGTCAACGACGACTTCGCGAAGGCAATCGTGCTCGCCATCATCGGCGCCCAGGTGTGGCTCGACGACGTCGACGACTACGTCGACGACCGCCGGAACGGGCAACTGACGCCCGTCACCGCGGAGTACCTCCTCGCGCCGGACGAGGACGCGGGCTACCGGCGCGTCGTCGACGTCACCGAGCAGTACCTCGACCTGGCCAAGACCTACGCGACGCGGGCGGACTCGCCCCTGACCGGTATCGCCGTCGAGTACATCTATCGGTCCGGCGAACCCGAGGTACTGCCCGGAAGTCCGTAGCGAAGGGGCTCGACGGATTCGCGGCTGTCGCTCTCTCCTTCGCTAGACGTGCTGCAGTTTTACCAGGGCGCGCGCGTATCGATTCGCATGGAGTGGTACAACGAACCGCCGAGCTGGCGCGAGGAGGGCGACCGCCTCGTGGTCCAGGCCGGCCCGGAGACGGACTGCTGGCGCGTGACGCTGCACGACTACGTCGCGGACGACGCGCACTTCTACCATCGAGCGGTCGACGGCGACTTCACCGCGACCGTCGAATTCGCTGGCGACTACGGGTCCCAGTACGACCAGGCAGGGTTGATGATCCGCGACAGTGACGAACGCTGGCTGAAGTGCGGGGTCGAGTACGTCGACGGCGCCCAGCAAGCGAGTGCCGTCGTCACCCGGGCGTTCTCCGACTGGTCGGTCGTTCCCCTCGACGACGACCCGGAGTCGGTCTGGATCCGCGTCGAACGGACCGGCCCCGCGGTCGAGGTGTTCTTCTCCCGCGACGGCCGGGAGTTCACGATGATCCGTCAGGCCTACCTCACGGAGACGGAGACGCTCAGGGTCGGGCCGATGGCAGCGGCTCCGCGCGGTGACGGCTTCGAAACGGTCTTCGAAAACTTCGACGTCGCGTAACTCAGTAGAACTCGCGAACGAGGTCCATCGCGCCCTCGGGGGCGCCGTCGGGGATTTCGGCCATGCTGCCCTCGATGCCCTGGCGCTGCTCGTAGGGGACGCTGTCCTCGTCCTGGTAGAGGACGCCCATGTACTCCGTCTCGGTCTCGCGGATCTTGTCCATCGCCGCGTCCGAGTCGTGGCGGTCGTGGTCGGTCTCGTCGAGGTCGACCAGCGAGTCGCGGAAGTAGTCGTACGTGTCGACGTCGTTGAACGTGACACACGGCGAGTAGACGTTGACGAAGCCGAAGCCGTCGTGCTCGATGGCCTCCTGGACCAGCTCGGCGTGGCGCTGGGAGTCCGAGGAGAAGGACTGGGCGACGAACGTCGCGCCAGCGGCCATCGCGAGCGCCTTGGGGTTGACCGGGGCCATCTGCGGACCCTCGGGCGACGTGGACGTCTCGAAGTCCTCGCGCGAGGTCGGCGAAGCCTGGCCCTTGGTGAGGCCGTAGATGCGGTTGTCCATGACGACGTAGCTCATGTCGACGTTACGGCGGACGGCGTGGATGAAGTGGCCCGCGCCGATGGAGAAGCCGTCGCCGTCGCCGCCGGCGACCATCACTTCCAGGTTCGGGTTGGCCATCTTCACGCCGACGCCGACGGGCAGGGCGCGACCGTGGACCCCGTGCAGCGCGTAGCTGTGCATGTAGGTCCCGATCTTGCCGGAACAGCCGATGCCGGCGACCACGAACGTGTTGTCGGGGTCGTTGCCGGTCTCGGCCAGCGCCTTCATCATGCCGTTCATCGTCCCGAAGTCGCCGCAGCCGGGACACCACGTCGGTTGCTTGTCGGACTTGAAGTCGGTAAATCGGACGTCTGAGCTCATGCTTTCACCTCGGCTTCGTCGGCCATCGCGGCCTTGATCTCCGCGGCGAGTTCGTCGGCGTCGAAGCGGACGCCGTCGTACTTGTTGACGCGGTCGACGCGTTCGAGCACGTCGTGTTCGATGACGTCGGCGAACTGCCCCGTCGCGTTACACTCGACGACGATGGTCTGGTCGGCTTGCTTGACCTCCTCGGTGAGGTCCGGGCGCGGGAAGATGTAGGGGACGGAGATGAAGCGGACCTCGATGTCCTCGTCTTCGAGGAACTCCATCCCTTCGCGCATCGCGCCCTCGTTCGAACCCCAGGAGATGACCAGCGTGTCGGCGTCGGGGTTGCCGAACTCGCGGTAGTCCCAGTCTTCGCGCTCGATGGCGGTCTCGACCTTCTGCTCGCGTTTCTCGACCTGTTCTTTGCGGACCTCGGTGTCCTCGGTCCGGCGACCGAGGGCGTCGTGTTCGAGACCCGTCGTCATGTGCGCGCCGCCGGAGGTTCCGGGGAACGTCCGCGGCGAGATGCCGTCGGCCGCGGGGAAGTGGGGCTGGAACTGGTCCTTCTCGTTCATCCAGCCGTCGATGTCCTCCTCGTCGACGACGTTGCCGCGCTCGATCTCGACCTCGTCCATGTCGAAGGCCTCTGGCTTGAACGTCTGCTCGGTCACCGCCATCGCGAGGTCGGAGACGAGGTAGACCGGCGTCTGGTACTTCTCGGCGAGGTTGAACGCCTCGACGGTCTTCCAGAAACACTCCGAGATAGTCGTCGGCGCGACGACGAACCGCGGAATCTCGCCGTGGCCGCCGTACAGCGTCATGTTGAGGTCGCCCTGTTCCTGCTTTGTCGGCATCCCGGTCGAGGGACCGGAACGCATCACGTCACAGATGACCAGCGGCGTCTCGGTGGTCGCGACCAGACCGAACGTCTCGGTCATCAGGTCGATCCCCGGACCGGACGTCGCGGTCATCGCGCGCGCTCCGGCGCGGGCCGCACCCAGCGCCATGTTGATGGCGGCGAGTTCGTCCTCCGCCTGGACGACTTTCCCGCCGAACTGGTCGACGCGGCCGGTCATGTACTCCATCACTTCCGTCGCGGGGGTGATGGGGTAACCGGCGTAGAACCGGCAGCCGGCGGCGATGGCGCCCATCCCGATGGCCTGGTCGCCGTTGATGAGGACGTAGTCCTCGTCGGACGTCTGGAGTTCGTAGCCGAAGTCGTGGTCGTACTCCTCCTGGACGTACTCCTGGCCCTTGCGCGCGGCCTGCATGTTGTTCTCGACGATGGCCTCCCCCTTGTCGCCGAAGCGCTTCTCCAGGGACTCGTCGAGGTTCTCGATGGGGAACTGCGATACTTCGCAGGCCGCACCGAGTGCGACGACGTTGGCCATGATGGCCCCGCCGGCCTCCTCCGCGAGGCGCTTGAGCGGAACTTCGAGGCCGATCATCTCGTCGGGCACCTCGACGTTCTGCATCGTCGTGCGCTCGCCGTCGTAGATGATGACGGAGCCCTCGTGCAGTTCGTCGAGGTTCTCGTCGATCGTGCGTTCGGTGAGCGCGATGAGCAGGTCGAGGCGGTCCACGACACTCTGGACGCGGTCGAGCGACGTCCGGATCTTGTATGCCGTGTACCCACCGCGGATACGCGACGCGAAGTCCTTGGACGTGAAGACGTGCCGACCGGCCCGCGAGAGTGCCTGGGCGAAGATCTTCCCGGTAGAGTCGATTCCATCGCCGGCTTCGCCGCCGATGGCCCAGTTGAGGTCGTCGGGCATTCTAGCGCGTGGGTATCCGTTGCCTATGGAAAAACCTTCTGTAAACGCCTGGAGACCCGAAGGCTGTGGGTTTTGCCTCTTTTCCGGTTGCGAATAGTGTACTCGATTCCGAGTGATCTGTTCGGCCCGCTCACGGACCGAAACCGGCTTGCCGGTAATCGCCCAAGCGAGCCTATGGATCCAACGAAGACTGCCGTCCGGGCCGTCCGTGACGTCGGTCCCGACGCGGTCGCCATCGATCTGGAATCGCCGACGGAGTTCGACGCCCAGCCGGGACAGTTCGTCAAGCTGACGTTCGACCTGGCCGACAAGCTGGAGTTCGAGGCCATCGAGCGCCTCGCCGCCGAGGGCGAACTCGACGTCGAGACGGCCGACGAACTCGAACGCGGCGACGAGGTGCTCGTCTCCCGGTTCTACACCATCTCCTCGCCCGACGTCGGCGACACCTTCGAGATAACCGTCGGCATCTACCCCGACGGAACCCTCGCCCCGGTCCTGGCCGACCTCTCGGCCGGCGACGTCGTCACCGTCTCCGGCCCCTTCGGGAACGACTACTACGAGGGCGAAGACCCCGCCGTGATTCTCGCTGGCGGCCCCGGCGTCGGCCCCGCCGTCGGCATCGCCGAGCGCGCCCTCTCG
This sequence comes from Halomicrobium sp. HArcel3, assembly GCF_058933135.1. NCBI lineage: Archaea > Methanobacteriati > Methanobacteriota > Halobacteria > Halobacteriales > Haloarculaceae > Halomicrobium > Halomicrobium sp. HArcel3. The sequence goes on from NZ_JBZYDN010000001.1 coordinate 209,566, forward strand.
GACGGGAACCGCGCCGCCGTCGTCTACCAGGACGACGCCCCCATCCACGAAGAGCGTCTCGCCGACATTCGGGAACAGGGCGCCACTGTCACGCTGCTGGCCGCGGGCGAGGACCTGTCCCCCGCCGTCGCAGACGTCCTCGACGACTACGGCGCCGACAGCCAGCTCTTCGTCTACGGCTTCGCCGACTTCATCGACGACGGGACGTCGGCCATCGACGCCGCCGGTGGGGATTCGGAAGGCGCCAAGATCGAGAACTTCGGCTAGGAGGAGTTGGTTTCTGTTTTTGGGCGGTTTCATACTCGCTCGTCGTCTTAACAACCGATACCGCAAACAACTCGAAAGCCCTCGGCGCGCTGGACTCGCGCGGACCGCGCTGCGCTCCTCGCTCACTGCGTTCGCTGTGGTGCTTGTGGGTCCGTGCTTCGTCCACCTCGCCTCGCCCTTTCAGTCCACCAGGACCAACACAGCACCACAGCCCTGCCCTTCCCCTTCCACGCGAGCGAAGCGAGTGTGGGCTCGAAAGACGAGGTGTGCCGAGTCTTTCGGTGGGTCGCGCGATGAAACGCGCTCCCGGCCGACGAGTACGCTCAATAGACGGGGATAGCGTAATAGACCCACGTTGACACGGGCAAACATGGAGTATCCAGCGTGTGGGTCACGCCTCGACGGGAAGGTCGCCCTCGTCACGGGGTCCACCCACGGAATCGGTCGCGGCATAGCGGAACGGTTCGCGCGCGAAGGTGCCTCGCTCGTCGTCAACGACGACGGCGAGTACGACGGGGAATCGGTCGCAGACGGCCTCCCGACCGATTCGATCTACGTGGAGGCGGACCTCGGCGAGCCCGCTGCGATCGAGCGCCTCGTTGAGGGTGCCGTGGAGGCGTTTGGACGCATCGACGTGATCGTCAACAACGTCGGCGAAGCCCAGATGGGACCACCCGAAGACGTGACGATCGACGAGTGGACGTACACGTTCGACCTGTGTCTCCGGAGCCAGTGGCTCACCGTCAAGCACGCCCTGAAGTACCTCCCACCTGGGGCGAGCATCGTGAACATCTCGTCGGCCAACGCCTGGGGGAGCGCACCGGGCTTTTTCCCGTACAACGTGGCGAAAGCCGGCGTCAACGGACTGACCCGATCGCTCGCCGTCGAACTTGGCCCGCTCGACGTTCGAGTCAACGCTATCGAGCCTGGGATGATCAACGTCGAAGAGCGCGATCCAGCGTCTACCGAACTCGAACAGGAACGTGAGATCGATCCTGCCGGGCGTGCCGGAACCCCTGCAGACGTCGCGGGGCTCGCCGCGTACCTCGCCAGCGACGAATCAACCTTCGTCACTGGCGCGGCGATTCCCGTCGACGGCGGTCGTCACGCTGTCCTCCTCGACGATCAGTACGCGGGCCACTACCGGTTTGATGGCTGACGGGACCTACATCGCACCGGCGACGCCGCTGCCGATAGCGGCGCCGCAGTCGCCGCAGCCGACGAGGTAGAACCGCTTCGAGGCCGTGAAGAAACCGGTCGTCGAGTCCATGTCGAGGAACTCGACGTCGTCGGCCTCGGTCAGTTCAGACTCGCAGTGGGGACAGTGTACCATCGTTACGCTGCCCCCGCGTTCGATTTGGCGCCGGCGACGCCGCTGCCGAGCGTTCGGCCGCAGGCGGCGCAGTTGGCGGTGTAAAACCGCTTGGAGGCTCTGATGAATCCGGTCTTTGCGTCGGTCTCGACGAATTCGATGTCGTCGGCGTCGTCGAGTGTCGTCTCGCATTCAGGGCAGTGTACCATTGCGCACGGGGCATCGAGGCAGGTCGAAAAATAACTGTGGGTCGCTTCGACTGGAACCGAGCGTCGGTTCGCACACCCCCGGAAAAGATATACCCGCCATCATCCAAGGTCTGGTATGCGCGAGGCAAGTCGGACGACCCGCCAGCGCATCGCCGACCGACTCCGGGACGACGCCCTCCAGGCGGGGGCCATCGCCCGGGAGTTCGAAATACAGACCAGCGACGCGCTCAGTCACGTCGAGCACATCTCGAAGTCGCTGGACTCGACCGACGAGCAGTTGCTCGTCGCGCCGCCCACCTGCGAGGAGTGCGGCTTCGACGCCTTCGACGACCTGGTCAACCGGCCGAGTCGCTGTCCGGAGTGCAAGAGCGAGTCCGTGACGGAACCGGCCTACCGGATCAACTGACGTCGTTGCGGACCGGCCCGTCAGCCGCGCCGTTGGAGCGGCGCGCCGCGTGGCTCAGTTCCCGGAGAAGCCGATCCGGCTCCCCGACGAGCGGGTTCGCTCGTCGGCGGGGCCCAGGTGTTCGAACGCGTAGCGGTCGTCGGTGAGGTAGACGCCACCGTCTGCGACCGCAACGTCGACGACTTCCAGCGTCGCACCCTTGCAGGGACCGAAGTTGCAGTACCCTGAGTCCATCTCGAAGTACGCGCCGTGTTTCTCGCAGACGAGTTCGTCGTTTCGGAGCGCCGCACCGGACCCGGAGTCCAGGCGCACGTCGGTCCAGTGCTGACAGTAGTTCTCGTAGGCGACGACGCCGTCGGTCAGGCGGAGCAGGATGGCCTCGACGCGCTCGTCGCCGTCGGCGACTGTCGCGGTGAACAGCAGGCTCCCGTCCTCGGGCACCTCGTCCAGGGCGACGATCCGGCGTGAGTCGTCCATGCTGGCCCGAGCGTTCGCGAGTCACCGATTTGAATCCCGCGGTCCAGAGGGGCCGGTCCGCCGAGGTCGCCCAACCGCCGGCCCGCCCGAACGTTCATTTGGTGAGTTCCGCTATCTAGCCCATGAGCGAACCCGAGGCGCCCGCGGTGTCGTTCCCCCTCAAGGAGCGCGCGATGGACGAGGCGCCGGTCGGTATCACCATCACTGACGCGACTCAGCCCGACAACCCGCTAATCTACGTCAACGAGGCGTTCGAGCGCGTGACGGGCTATCCCCGAGAAGAGGTCCTCGGTCGCAACTGCCGCCTGCTGCAGGGGCCGGAGACGCGCGAGGAACCGGTGCGGACGCTCCGCGAGGCCGTCGACGCGGGCGAGTCGGTCACCGTCGAACTGCGCAACTACCGCAGGGACGGCGAGGAGTTCTGGAACGAGGTGACCATCGCGCCCATCGAGGGCGAGGACGGCGAGCCGGTGAATTTCGTCGGCTTCCAGAACGACGTCACGCGCCGGAAGGCCGCGGAGATGGCGCTCGAGGACGAACGCGAGCGCCTGGACGTCGTCTTCCGGCGGGTCGAACGACTCCTCGACGCCGTGACGACGGCCATCATCGCACCGACGTCCCGGAGCGACCTGGAGCGCGCAGTGTGCGAGGGACTGGTCGACGCCGGTCCCTACGAGGCGGCCTGGATCGGAACCGTCGACGCCGCGGGCGAGTTACTCTCGGCGTCGAGTACGACGGGCGACCACCCGGCGCTTCCCGAAGGGGGCGTCCGCGTCGATACCGACCATCCCGCGGCGGTCGCGTGCCGAGAAGGGACGATTCAGGGCCTCCACGGGCTCTCGGATGGCAACGGCGGAGCCGGTGACGACGGCCAGCAGATAGCCGTTCCGTTGCGTCACGGCGACTCCGAGTACGGCGTCATCACGCTCGTCGCCCCTGCCGGGCTCCGCGTCGACGAGCGTGAGGCGACGGTCCTGACGGCGCTCGGGCGAGCCATCGCCGCCGCGCTGTCCGCGGTCGAGACCCGGCGCATCCTCGTCGCGGACGACGTCGTCGACGTCGAGCTATCGGTGCGCGACGACGACCTCTTCTTCGTCAGGATCTCCGAGCAGGTGGACTGTCGGCTGACCTACGAGGGGGCAGTGGCGGATGCCGACGTGCCGTCGCTGTACTTCACGGCCACCGGCGCGCCGGTCGAGGCCATCCTCGAGGCCGCCGCGGACTGTCAGGACGTCGTCGCGGTGTCGACGGTCATCGAGGACGGGGAGCAACACCTGCTGGAGTTCGAACTCGGCCGGGACCCGCTCGTTGGTCGACTCGCCGCCTTCGGCGCGGAGACGCGATCCATCGTCGCCGAGGAGGGGGAGGCGTCGGTCGAGTTTACCCTCCCCGCGGGGGCGGACCTGCGCTCACTCGTCGAGCGCGTCCGCGAGGAGTACCCCGACACGGAGCTGCGGTCGACTGCCCACCGTGAACGGCCGCCCGAGACCAAACAGGAGTTCTTCACGCGCGTCGAGACGGCGCTGACCGACCGACAGCTCGCGGCCCTCCAGACGGCCTTCGTCGGCGGCTTCTTCGACCGGCCACGGCGGGCGACCGGCGACGAACTCGCCGCGTCGATGGACCTCACGCGGTCGACGTTCCACCAGCACCTCCGGGTCGCCCAGCGAAAGCTCCTCGCGGAGTTCTTCGAGCGGTAGTACCCTACTAGTCCGGCATCCGGCTTATGGTACTGACAGCACAACTATAGGTAATGAGTCAGCCATCCGAAGGGTTCCGCGACGGCGGAGCCTCGACGACGCCGGCCGAACCTGTCGCCGAGAGTAAAGCTATCCAGCGGCGGACCGGTGCGACGTTCCACCTGGCGACGCGCGTGCTCCCGCGGCGCGTCCGTCACGCGACGTACGTCCTCTACGCGTTCTTCCGCGTCGCCGACGACGTCGTCGATGACCCCGACCCGGGGCCGCCGGCCGAGCAGCGCCGGGAACTCGAACGGATGCGCGAGGCTGCCCACGGACGGACCGATAGCGACGATGCCGTGGTGACCGCGTTCCACCGTATCGCCGACGAACACGGTGTTCCTCCCGCTGAAATCGACGAGTTCGTCGACGCCATGCTACGGGACGTCGAGGGGGCGGACTACGAGACGTACGAGGACCTGGAGGCGTACCTCCGGGGCTCGTCGGTGGCGGTTGCCAATATGATGCTCGCGGTGATGGATCCGCCGCAGGCCGACGAGGCGCGACCCCACGCCCGTGCCCTCGCGGAGGCGTTCCAGCTGACGAACTTCGTCCGCGACGTCAGGGAGGACGTTCGGGACTACGACCGCGTCTACCTCCCGAAGGCGACGCTGCGCGAGCACGGCGTGAGTACGGACGACGTGCGCGCGCTCGATCCCTCACCGGCGATGCGCAGGGCCGTCCGGACGGAACTCCGCCGGACAGAACGGCTCTATCGCGAGGGCGTCGCGGGCATCCGGATGCTCCCCCCGGACTGCCAGTTCGCGGTCCTGCTGTCGGCGACGCTGTACGCCGAGCACCACCGGCTCATCAGGGCGCGAAACTTCGACGTCCTGACCGGCCGACCGTCGCTCTCGACGGCCCGGCGGCTGGTCGTCCTCGCCCGGACCTGGGCCGCCTGGAAACGTTTCGACGACCCCGAGACGGTGTTCTACCACGTCAGTCCCGTTCCGGAGACGGAAGACGTCCCGCAGGAGGTTCAGGCGACCAGTGCGGGACGACGCGGCCGGCTCTCCTCGGCGATCAGGGACCGAACACCCCAGGGCCTCGGCGCCGTCGGCTCGGTCGTCCCCTGGAGGAGCGACTGATGGCGGCCGGTTCCGACGCCGAGGTCGTCGTGGTCGGCGCCGGCTTCGGCGGCCTCTCCACGGCGTGCTACCTCGCCGACGCCGGCCTCGACGTCACCGTCGTCGAGAAGAACGAGTCGCTGGGTGGCCGGGCGAGCGTCCTCGAACGCGACGGGTTCCGATTCGACATGGGGCCCTCGTGGTACATGATGCCCGACGTCTTCGAGCGCTTCTTCGGCCACTTCGACCGCGAGCACACCGAGTTCTACGAACTGACACGCCTCGACCCCCACTACCGGGTGTTCTTCAAGGACGGCGACCAGCGGGCCGCTGTCGGCCAATCGAACGGCCGGCACGCGCGCGACGACGTCGACCAGGTCGACGTCACGCCGGACCGCGCCGCTATGCGCCGCCTCTTCGAGTCGTATGAACCGGGGGCCGGCGCCGCGCTCGATAGCTACCTCGAACAGGCCGCCGAAACCTACGAGGTGGGCATGGAGCAGTTCGTCTACACCGACCGGGGGTCGTTCCGTGACTACCTGGACTGGGACGTGCTCCGGAACGCCCGCGGGCTGGGCCTGCTCGGGTCGATGCAGGACCACGTCTCGGACTACTTCGACCACCCGAAGCTCCAGCAGCTCGTCCAGTACTCGCTGGTGTTCCTGGGCGGGTCGCCGACGAACACCCCCGCGCTGTACAACCTGATGAGCCACGTGGACTTCGAACTCGGCGTCCACTACCCGGAAGCCGTCGGCGACTTCTCGCCGCCGAACCGCGAGACGGCCTCGCCCGGCGGAATGGGGACAGTCGTCGACTCGATGGCGGCCCTCGGCGACGAGATGGGCGTCACCTACCGGACCGGCGTCGAGGTCGAACGGATCACGGGCGAGCGGGGGAACTTCACCCTCGAAACGAGCCAGGGGCCCGTGACGGCGGACCTGGTCGTGAGCGACGCCGACTACGCTCACACGGAGAAGCACCTGCTCGCCCCCGAGGACCGGCAGTTCGACGACGATTACTGGGATTCGCGGACGTACGCCCCCTCCGCCTTCCTGCTGTACCTCGGTGTCGAGGGCGACGTCGACCCGCTGGAACACCACACGCTCGTGCTCCCGGAGGACTGGACCGACCACTTCGAGAAGATATTCGACGACCCGTCGTGGCCCGACGACCCCGCATACTACTGCTGTGTCCCCTCGGAGACGGACCCGACCGTGGCGCCCGAGGGCCACAGCAACCTCTTCGTGCTCGTCCCCATCGCTCCGGGGCTGGAGGACGGGCCGGAAGCGAGGGAGGCGGCCCGTGACGCGCTGCTCGACGACCTCGCCGAGAACGTCGGCGTCGACCTGCGCGACCGCATCGTCGTCGAGGAGCAGTTTACCGTCTCGGAGTTCACCGACCGGTACAACGCCGAGCAGGGGTCGGCGCTGGGGCTCGCCCACACGCTCAGACAGACCGGGCCGCTCCGGCCGGACCACCGCTCGTCGGCGCTCGACGGCCTCTACTTCACCGGTGGGTTTACGCGTCCCGGCATCGGCGTTCCGATGTGTCTGATCAGCGGTGAACACGCGGCCAGCGCCGTCCTCGCCGATCTCGACGGCGATCGACGGATCCAGCGTCCTGCATGAGCACGCTCGTCCGCCTCCTCCGACTGTCCCGCCCCCGGTTCTGGCTCTATCTGGCCGGGCCCGTACTCGTGGGGCTGTCGTTCGGCGCGGACGCACTGGCGGACCTGGTGACACCGCTCTCGCTCGCGCTCGTCGCCTACTTCCTCCTCCCCGCGAACGTCTTCCTCTACGGCGTCAACGACGTCTTCGACGCCGACGTCGACCGGGAGAACCCGAAGAAAGACGAGAAGGAGGTTCGGTATCGGGGGAACGTCTGGACGCTGGTCGCCGTCGTGACCACCCTCTTCCTCGGTGCCGGCCTCGTCGCATGGTCGCCTCCCGCCGCCCGCCCCTGGCTCGTCGGCTTCTTCCTCCTCGGCGCGGCCTACAGCGCGCCGCCCTTCCGACTGAAGACGCGCCCGCCGCTCGACTCGCTGTCGAACGGCCTGTACATTCTCCCCGGTGCCGCGGCCTACGCCGCCCTGACGGGGACTGCGCCACCACTCGCGGCACTTGCCGGCGGGTGGCTCTGGACGATGGCGATGCACACTTACTCAGCGATCCCTGATATCGAGCCCGACCGGCGGGCCGGCATCGAGACGCTGTCGACGGTGCTGGGCTACGGCCGTGCGCTGGCCTACTGCGCCGCCTGCTGGCTCCTCTCGGCGGCCGCCTTCGCCCTGCTCGACCCGCGCGCTGGCCTGCTGCTTCTCGTCTACCCCGCCCTCGTCGTGATTATCGCCCTCCGCGACGTCGACGTCGACCGGGCGTACTGGTGGTATCCCGGCGTCAACGCCGTCGTCGGCGCGGTGTTCACCGTTGCCGGCCTGTGGGGTGTCGTCGGTGCCTGACGCGCCGACGGCCGACGGCGTGATTTCCGACGCGACGCTCGTCCGCCTCGAACGCCTCGTCCGCGAGAACCGCTTCACCATCGCCGTCGTCTTCCCGGCCGTCGGTGCGGTAACGCTCGTCGCGAGCGCGGCTGACCTCCTGCCACCGCTGCTGGCGTACAACCCGCTGTTCGTCCTCGTGGGGACGCTCGTCATGCGCCTGCCCCTCGTCGCCGCGCTCGGCCCGTTGCTCGACCGCCGGGCCATCGGCGTCCTCTCGGTCCTCGTGGCCTACACCTACGCCATCGAGGCCGTGGGGCTCGCGACCGGGTTCCCCTACGGCGACTTTCGCTACCTCGCCGACGTCGGGCCGATGGTCGGCGGCGTCCCGGTGGCCCTGCCGCTCTTCTTCGTCCCGCTCGCGCTGAACGCCTACCTGCTGGCGACGCTGTTGCTGGGTTCGAGAGCGAGGCGAGGGCTCGTCCTGGTGCCCCTCGCCGTCGGCCTCCTGCTCGTCGTCGACCTCGTCCTCGACCCGGCGGCGGTCGCCATCGACTTCTGGACCTACGACGGCGGCCCGTACTACGGCGTCCCCGTCTCGAACTACCTGGGCTGGCTGCTGAGCGGCAGTGTGGCCGTGGGCCTGATCCACGCCGCTTTCGACCGCGCTGCGCTCCTGGGCCGCCTGGAGACCTGCCCGTTCGCGCTCGACGACCTGGTGAGCTTCACCCTGCTCTGGGGCGTCATCAACGTCGTCGCCGGCAACTGGGTCCCAGTGGGTTTCGCACTGGTGCTCGTGGCCGGGCTGGCGCGGACGGAGCGCTTCGACCTGGCGACGCCGGACTCGGCAGAACTCGGCTGGGGATGAGTGTGTGGGTGGTACAAGTGAAGGACTGAACGAATTGCCAGAGCTGCTGTGACCACGACATCAAAGAACTCGAAAGCCCTCGGCGCGTTCGACTCGCGCGGACCCCCTGCGCGCCTCACTCCGTTCGGTGCTTGGGGGTCCGTGCTTCGTCGACCGCACCTCGCCCTTTCAGTCCTCCAGGGTCCGCGTTGCTCGCGCACGGAGGCGCTCACGGGTCGCTTCGCTCCCCGTTCGCTCGCTCGGAGACCCCTCCCTACGGTCGGCGCCTCCCTGCGCTCGCGGTTGACTCCACCAACCCTCCCCGGATTCGGCGCGTCCGCGCCGAATCACGCTTCCTGACCACTCCACCGTCAGAACTACGTTCTGACGAGCATCGCCTCGCGGTGCTCGGCCCAACGCAACCGCCCGGCCGGGAGCGCGTTTCATCGCGCGACCCACCGAAAGACTCGGCACACCTCGTCTTTCGAGCCCACACTCGCTTCGCTCGCGTGGAAGGGGAAGGGCAGGGCTGCGGTGCCTGGTGGACTGAAAGGGCGAGGCGGGCTCCGGGAACCCGGGCGCTGCTAGCACCGCAGCGCAGCGAGGAGCGTGGTTCGAAAGGCGCGCAGCGCCTTTCGTCATCACGAGAGAGCGAAGCTCTCTCGAACGACAGCAAGCCCCGGGACCGGAGCTCGCCGAGGGCTTTCCGAGTGTTGTTGGCCCCGGTATTGGCTTCAGATAGCGCGCCGAGAGCTTTCTGGTTGGTAGCGGTCTCCTTTCTTCCAGCAACAGCCCACAAGAACCACCCGTTCAACTCACAGGTGTACGAATCATACAGCATACACCACTTCGCAAACCACCTCCCAGAGAGTCACGCACACGGTCCCGTCAGCTACAAGCCCGCGAGTCGAGTACGGCCACACCACGCTATGGCGATAGAGCTGACGGGCGCGCACACGACGGCGCGCGTGCTGGTCGACGACGACTCGCTGGCCGAAGACGATTCACTGTCCGCGGACGACTCGTTGGCCGAGGACGACTCGCTGGTCGAAGAGTCTGCGCTGGCCCAGATCCAGGAGCTGATCGACCACCCGGCGTTCACCGAGCCGGTGCGCATCATGCCGGACACCCACGTCGGCGCCGGCGCGCCGATCGGGTTCACCATGCCGCTGGCCGAGCGCATCGTCCCGAACATCGTCGGGGTCGACGTGGGCTGTGGGATGGCGGCGGCGAACCTGGGCGAGGAATTGCCGCTCGCCGACGCCGAGCGCGAGCGGCGCGTCCGCGACGCGGTCCCGATGGGCCGCGACGTGCACGACTACGACGACGCGCCCCACCTGGTGAACGAGTTCCCGTTCGAGCGGGCCAACCGCGTCTTCGAGCGATTCGACGAGGCCTTCCAGGAACGGTTCGGCGAGCCCGTCGACCCTATCGAGTTCGACTTCGACGGGTACGACGGGGAGTACTTCGAGGCGCTCTGCGAGCGCGTGCTGGCCAGCCAGCGCCAGGGGATGGGCCACGTCATCCAGAGCGTGGGGACCCTGGGTGGCGGGAACCACTTCGTCGAGTTCGCCCGGGCCAGCGAGGCGGGCGACTACTGGCTGGTCGTCCACAGCGGGTCGCGCTACCTCGGCAAGTCCGTCGCCGAGTACTGGCAGGGTACGGCCTCCGACCGACGAAACGTCGAGCGCATCCGGGAAGCCATTCCCGACGACTACCACGAGTACCTCGAGTTCGACCCGGCGACGGTCGAGGGCCGCGACCTCTACGAGTGGGTCACCGGCGGCAAGGGCGAGTCCCACATCCGCAAACAGCGGGTCCGCGACGACTTCGAGGGGAGCGACATCGAGGACGTCTTCGACGCGCTATCGAAGCTCCGGCCGAGCGACGTCGTGACCGACGAGGCCGGCGACGAGTCCGACGACGGCGAGGGTGGCGGTGACGGCGAAGCCGCCGCCGGCCGCAACACCGACCTCGACTGGCTCGAAGGCCGCGAGGCTCATGGATACTACGTCGACATGCTGTTCGCCCAGCAGTACGCGCGCTGGAACCGCGAGCGGATGGTCGACGCCATCTGCGACGCGCTCGGCGTCGACCCCACGGACCGCTTCCAGTCCATCCACAACTACGTCGACTTCGCGGACCTGACCATCCGCAAGGGTGCGACGCCCGCCCGCGACGGGCAGCGCCTCGTCGTCCCGTTCAACATGGCCGACGGCTCGCTGCTGGCCCGCGGGAGAGGAAACGACGAGTATCACCAGACCGCGCCCCACGGCGCCGGTCGCACGATGAGCCGCGGCGCCGCCCACGACGCCATCGGGATGGACGAGTTCGCCGACGCCATGGACGGCATCTACTCCGAGTCGGTCATCGAGTCGGTCCGCGACGAGGCGCCGATGGCGTACAAGCCCGCCGAGGCCATCGCCGAGGCGATCGAACCGACCGCCGAGGTCGTCGACTGGCTGGAACCGGTTCACAACCTGAAGGCGACGGAGTGAGGCTGGTATCCCGGGGGCGAGAGTTTTTACGGAGAGAGGGTGCCAGACGGCCCGATGCATCCACGTCGACGAAGCGAAGGCAGGGCATATGGGATCTGTACCATAACGGCTTTTCCGGACAAGCGCCTACGGTAGGATGGATGGCGACGATCCGGTTGTCCGTCGGTACGAGCGGATTCACGGTAACACTCACGTTGAGAGCGTCACTATCCGTCGAACGGACGACGAGACGTACCCCTCGGGGTGGAAGTACTCGCTACACTACGGCGAAATCGGCGGCGAGACCCTGCTTCGATACGACAACGCTCACGAGCGAACGAAGGGTCACGAGAAACACACGCGGTCGTTCGTCGAACTGATCGAGTTTCCCGGAATGGAAGCCCTGTACCGACGATTCAAGCGGGAGAAAGAACGACTACCGCCGTGACAACGAAGCCAGAGGCCCATTACAGCATGACGACACTGAAAGTGACCGTCGGCGAGGCGGACCGACTCGAACGGGAGACCATACAGCGTATTCGCGCTGCAGAGCGCGGTGAGCCGCTGGACGACGACCAGCCAGTACTCAACTTCGATGACTACGCGACCCTCGCGGAGTTTCTCCGGGAGACCAATCTCGAACTCCTCGAAGCGATCCGGCGGGAGGGCCCGGACAGCATTCGCGCCGCCGCCTCGCTCGTCGACCGGGACTACCGCGAAGTCCACCGGAACCTGAAGACGCTCGAATCACTCGGTCTCGTGCGACTCAACGACGACGGTGCCGGCACCGCGAAGACGCCCATCGTCGAATACGACGACATCGAGATATCCATTTCGCTCGGTGAGCCGACGGACGACTCCCAGAGCGTCACGACGTAGACCGATACAGGCCAGCGGGGACCGGCGTTCTCTCAGAGCCCGAGTTCCCGCCCGAGAACCATCCGCTGGATCTCGCTGGTCCCCTCGCCGATCTCCATGAGTTTGGCGTCCCGGTAAAACCGCTGGGGAGCGAAGTCGGTGGTGTAGCCGTAGCCGCCGAGCACCTGGACGGCGTCCTCGGCGACCTCCCGGCAGATCTCGCTGGCGTCGAGCTTGGCCAACGAGGAGATTCGGGTCACGTCTTCCTCGTTGTCGTACGCCGTCGCGGCCTTGTGCGTCAACAGCCGCGCCCGCTCGATCTTCCGGTCCATCGCCACGAGCATGTCCCGGACGGCGTCGAACTTCCCGATGGGCTGGCCGAACTGCTCACGCTCCTTCGCGTAGGCGAGCGCCGCCTCGAAGGCGCCCTGTGCCAGCCCCACGGAGAGCGCGGCGATGGAGATGCGGCCGCCGTCGAGCGTCGCCTTCGTCTGGTCCCAGCCGTCGCCTTCCTCGCCGAGGAGTCGATCGGCGGGAATGCGGCAGTCGGTGAACTGGATTTCGCAGGTCGGCGAGGCGTTGAGCCCCATCTTGTCCCACTCCGACGTGACCTCGAAGCCGTCGTCGTGCTCCGGGTCGACGATAAAGGTCGAGATGCCGTCGTAGCCCGCACCGGGTTCGGTGACTGCCTTCACGAGTATCGACCCCGCGACGGAGGCGTTGGTGATGAACTGCTTGGTCCCGTTCAGGACGTACTTGTTCCCTTCCCGCTCAGCGGTAGTCTCCATGTCGCTCGCGTCGCTCCCGCTCCCGGGTTCGGTGAGGGCCCAGCCGCCGAGGTACTCCCCCGTCGCCAGTGGCCGGAGCCAGCGCTCTTTCTGGCCGTCACTTCCGAAGTTCTCGATGGGCTTCGACGCGAGCGAGACGTGGGCCGCGTAGGACAGGCCGACGCTCCCGGAAACTCTCCCGAGTTCCTCCGTCACGAGCGCGTACAGCAACTGGTCGCCGCCGAGGCCGCCCCACTCCTCCGCGACTGGGACCCCGAGCATATCCAGGTCGGCGAGCTGGTCGAATATCTCCGCGGGAAACCGGTGTTCGTCCTCGATCTCCTGGGCGACCGGCGCGATCTCTGCCTCGCAGAACTCTCGGACGGAGTCGCGGATCATCCGGTGCTCGTCCGGGAGGTCGAAGTTCATGGATCGCGATTCGTGCTGTGGGAACAAATAGCATTCTACGCGAAGGGTGGTTCGACAGGTATCGTCGCAGTCGATCCGACCGTGACCGTCAACAACGCGAAATCCCCGTGGATCGTGAAGGAGGGCGGGACTTTCGAGTTGTTGGCGTCAGTGACTCTCTCGTCCTGCCCTGACTCCACAACCCCTAGAACCGAACCCCTAACAGGGGGCCGCTCGTTACTGTGAGCAGATGGCGTTTCGCCGATTCCTCCGCGGTCGCGTCCCCTGGGAGACGCTGGAGGGGGTCGTGGCCGAGGTCGCGCGCCGGTACGACCAGCCCGGGGTCCGCGTCGAGTTCCTGGAGGCGGACAACTGGCTGTCGACGCCGATGGTGGTCGACGACGAGTGGTTCGTCAAGGTGGTCACCGAGCAGAACTCCGTCGTCCACGCGCTGTTGACGGCCGGCCGGAACCTGGGGGCCTTTTCCTCCGGGCGGGAGGGCTTTTTCGAGCACTTCGGGACGCCCTACGAGATGGCCGAACACGAACTCGAAGCGACGCGGAAGATGCGCGAAATCGGCGTCAACGCGCCCGAACCGGTCGAGGCCTTCGAGTACGACGGCGTGGGCGTTCTGGTGCTCGAGTACCTGCCCGAGTTCGAGACGCTGGAGGAACTCGACCCCGACGTCGTCGCCGAGCACGCGCCGACGGTGTTCGACTTCCTCCACCGGATGCACGACGCCGGGCTAGCCCACGGCGACTTCCGCGGCGAGAACGTGCTCGTCTCCGGCGGCGACCTCTACTTCATCGACGCGACGAACGTCCGGGACGAGGCCATCGAGGACGCCCGCTCGTACGACCTGGCCTGCGCGCTCGGGGCCCTCGAACCGCTGGTCGGCGCGCGCGTCGCCGTGCCCGCGGCGGCCAGTCACTACGACTCGGCGGCGCTGCTCTCGGCCGAGGAGTTCCTCGATTTCGTCAACATCCGCCCGGACCACGACTTCGACGCCGCGGCGCTGCGGGGCGAAATCGAGAAGATAGCGACGGCGTGAGGGCGATCCTCGGCGAGGGTTACTCGGCGTCGGCGGGGACGTCGAAGTCGTGGTAGTGCTCGCCTTTCTCCTTCGAGAGGATGTTCAGCGCCGCGGCCGCCCCGTCGCCGGCGGAGATGACCGCCTGCCACTCCTCGGCACGGACCATCGCGCCGGTCGCGTAGGCGTCCTCGACGCTCGTCTCCATCGCCACGCCGACGTCGACGACGTCTTCGTCGGTGAACGCACAGCCCAGGCTCTCCGCGAGGTCGCGCTTGGCGCCGGTCGCCAGCACGACGTAGGGAGCCTCGTGCTCGTCGTCCTCGGTGGAGACGGTGAAGCCGCCGCCGGTCTCCTCGACGCCGGTGACCTGTTCTTCGCGGAGTTCCGCGCCGAAATCTTCGACCTGCGCGCGGGCGTCATCCACGAACTGCGTTCCGTCCTCGCTCTCGATGCCGAGGTAGTTGAACAGGTGCGCCTTGTGCATCCAGGTCTCGTCCGTGTCGAAGACGACGGTGTCGAGGTCGTTCTTCGCGGTGAACAGCGCTGCGCTCAGGCCGGCGGGGCCGCCGCCGACGATCAGGACATCTGTCATACGATGGAGTGGGGCCCACTCCGAGAAAAAGATGTGGTACCTAGCCGAGGAGTTCCCGTGTCCGACGGTGCCGGTATCGGAACATCGGTTCGAAGCCGACGACAGCGAAGGGGTCGACGACCCGACCGACCGGACCGCCGAGGAGTTCGTACTCGACGCGGTCGTGGACCAGCGTCCCGTCGCCCTCGGCCGTGAAACGGTGCGTGTGATCCCAGAACGCGAATGGGCCGTCGACCATCCCGTCGCGGAAGAGCGCGTGTCCCTCGCGCTCCCGTCGGTCGACGATCACCGAGGTCCACCGCTGGCGCGGGCCGACGCCGAACGGCCGGATCGAGGAGACGATAGTGGCCCCTTCCTCCAGAACGTCGGGGTCCAGCTGACCGTCGGGACCGGTCGCCTCCTCGATGCGGAGGTTCATCCAGTCGGGGGTCAACGCCTCGAGGCCGTCACCGCTGGAGTGAAACTCCCAGACGTCTTCGAGCGGCGCGTCGACGTGCGTGGACCGCTCGTACACGGGCATGTCCGCTGGTTGGGTCTGGAGAAGCAAAACGACCGGGGTACCGGTCAGTCGGCCCCTGGCGGCCGGGGGACGACGTTCCGCTGACGGGTCAGCGGCGCTTCAGCTCGCCGGCGCGTTCGAGAATCCGTTCGGCCTGGTTGATCTGCGGCGCGTCGATCATCTCTCCCTCGACGACGAAGACGCCCCGGTCCTCGGCGTCGGCGTCCCGCTTCGCCGTCATGATCGTCCGGGCCCACTCGACCCGTTCCGGGTCCGGCCTGAACGCGTCGTGGATCACGTCGACCTGTGCCGGGTGGATGGCGAGCTTCCCGTCGTATCCCAGGTGGCAGCCCCGGCGGGCGTCGTCCCGGAGCCCCGCTTCGTCCTCGTATTTTGTGTAGTGCGTGTCGATCAGGTCGACGCCCGCGGCCCGCCCGGCCAGGACCACGTGCTGGCGGGCGTAGGATAGTTCAGAGCCCTGGGCAGACCGCGTCGCGCCGATGTTGCCTGCGAGGTCTTCGGCGCCGAAGACCAGCGCTGACGTGGGTGCGGCCGTCGCGATGTCGGTCGCGCCCAGGACGCCCTCGGCGGACTCGACGAGCGCGACGATGGGCAGCGGCGCGTTGCGGTTCCGGAGCTTTCGGAACAACATCCGGACCTCGTCCGGACCCGACGTCTTTGGGAGCATCACGCTGTCTGGCGCCGCGCGCTCGAGGACGACGTCGAGGTCGTGGGTGGCGCCGTGGTCGATGGGATTGACTCTGACGGCGAGTTCGCAATCGACGTCGAGATCGGCGACGGCGTCCCGAACGGCCTCGCGTGCGACGTCCTTCCGGTCGGGGGCGACGCCGTCTTCCAGGTCGAACACCACCGCGTCCGCGCCGCTCGTCGCCGCCTTCCGGAGTTTGTCTGGCTGGTCGCCCGGCGAGATGAGGACGCTCCTGCGGACCATAGCCCCCGTTGGGACCGAACGCACGTAACTCCGATTGCCGGATAGACGCCAGACTGCTGATCGACGGACCGTTAGGTCGACGCGACCGACGCGTACGGGCTGTCCAGTGACAGAGAGCAGTGTATGGAGCCAGTACTACTAAGCGGAGCCGAACTGAGTACAACACATGGAGTACAAACGGCTCGGTACCACGGGACTGGAGGTCTCACCGATCTGCTTCGGCACCTGGCGCTTCGGCAAGGAACACGAGGACAGCGGGGTAATGGAGACTGACCGCGAGGGCGCTCACGAACTGCTCGACGCCTTTGCAGACCGCGGCGGGAACTTTATCGACACGGCGAACGGCTACGGCGAGGGCCGGAGCGAGAAATGGATCGGCGAGTGGCTCGCCGACCGGGACCGCGAGGACTTCGTCGTCGCTTCGAAGTGCTACTGGTCCGACGTCTCGCGCTTCCAGGAGAACCTCTCCCGGAAGAACGTCCGCGCCGAGGTGGAGGGGTCGCTCGAAAAGCTGGACACCGACTACCTCGACATCCTCTACCTGCACCGCTTCGACGACGAGACGCCCATCGAGCGCACCCTGCGCACCGTCGACGACCTGGTCAGTGAGGGGAAGGTCCACTACGTCGGCATCTCGACGTGTGACGCCTGGAAGCTGGCGAAGGGCCTCTGGCAAGCTGACGTGAATAACTACGAGGCATTCACCGTCACCCAGCCCCAGTACTCGGCGACCCACCGCGACCCCGTCGCGAACTATCTGGACGTCTGCGCCGACCAGGACCTGGCGGTCTGCCCGTACTCGCCGCTTCACGGCGGCTTCCTCACGGGCAAGTACGAGCGCGTCGGCGACGGCGAAGTGGAGGCACCGGACGGCTCCCGAGCCGACCTGGACGAGCACTTCGAGGACTGGTACCTCTCGGAACGCGCCTGGGACGTCCTCGACGAGGTCCGTGCGGTCGCCGACGAGGCCGACGCGACGCCCGCCCAGGTCTCGTTGCGCTGGCTGATGGACCACGAGCGATTCACCTGCGTGCCGATCATCGGTGCGCGGACCGTCGACCAGCTGGACGAGAACCTCGGCGCCGTCGACGTCGAACTCACCGACGAGCAGTTCGAGCGCATCGACGCGGCCGGGCAGGCCGACGCCTGATAGTGGTGGTTGTAAACCCTTGCCGGCGTTCGACGGGACCGGCGCCATCTAACGCCGGTAATACGTTACAACCACCACTATAAGACTGCGCCCACTGCTCGGCAATTCCGCACTTTCAGACTTCGTCCAGTTTCTTCTGTATCTTGGTGTAGACCTGCGGGCTGAGATTCATTCCTTCGTCGACGAGGTCGTACAGGAGGTCGCTCGCTTCGTCCGCGCTCAGCGTTTCTTCCTTCGTGCATTTCAGGAGCAGCGTCGTCACCCACCAGCATTCGACGTCGTGGCTTCGACCGACCGTTATCAGCCCCTTGTCGTTCGCCTGGAGTACCCTTTCTCCGGCCTCGGCGTGCAGGATAACGGACGCGTCGGTGACCGCGATCCCCTCTAGTGACGCTACCTCCTCCGCGCTGGGATGTGGTTCGACCACGTCCGCGTCGTCGAGAAACGCTTTGAGGGCGGCAGTCCCCGGCTTCCCACCGGTGAGGAGTTCGTCCCGAACGCCATCGGTCGTCCGAACGTCGTCGAAGGCCGCTCCGATCAGATCGAGCCGGCCGACCCGCGACAGCGGGATCAGCGCGGAGGAATCGACGACGACCATCAGATTCGATCCAGGTCGCGATCGAGATCCTCGGCCGTGTACCCGACGTCCAGCCCCTCCTCGGAGGCGAGAGTCAGCATCTCGACGTAGCTCAGGTCCGCTATCTCCGCCGCTTTCCGGAGCGTTACAGCGTGGTCACCGAGGAGGTCGAGAGCCCGTTCCCTTCGCCACTCTTCCAGGCCCTGCCTGATGAGCCGGCGGAGGACCTCCGACCGGTCCGCACTCATCTCTGCTTCGAGTTCCGAGAGCGCGTTCTCGTCGTCCTCGGGGATGCGAGTGGTGACAGTCTCCATCGTTACGATAACTGACGTTACGATACAGTATAGATGTAACGCCCCATCCGGCTCCGATCAGGAGAAGAATTCGACGCCAACCGGACGTGGTCGCTGGCTCATAGTGGTGGTTGTAAGCCCTTTCCGGCGTCCGGCCGAACTGCGTGAGGCCGGGCTCGATAGACGAATGGAGTGAGCGCGGGCTCGACGGACGAGCAGAGCGAGTCCGTCGGCGTTCGACGTGGCCGATGCCGTCGAACGCCGGAAAAAAGTTACAACCGTCACTATCAGTCCGCCTCCGACACCTCGCTCGGATCCACCACGTCGCCGTCCACGGGATAGACGCCGACCTGGTCGCAGAGATCCTCGATAGGACAGGCGTCCGGGCCGTCGAGACACGCCGGCTTTCTCGCGGTGCAGTACTCGCGCCCGAACTGGATCATGGCGGTGTGACCGAAGCCACATTTCTCGCCGGGAACCGCCTCCTCCAGCGCTTCGCGGACGCCCTCGTGGTCCGCGTCGGCGGGCGCGACGCCCAGTCGGCGAGCGATGCGGTGGACGTGCGTGTCGACGGGGAAGACGCCGGGCTGACCGCCGGCGAACAGCAGGACGCAGTCGGCCGTCTTCGGGCCGACGCCGTTCATCTCCAGCAGGGTGTCCCGGACTTCGTCTGGGTCGCCCTCGCGGACGAACTCGTCGAACCCCGCCGCGGAGCCGTACTCCTCGACGACGCGTTCGGCGATTTCGACGATCCGGGCCGACTTCTGGTTGTACAGCCCTGCCGACGAGATGGTCTCGGCCAGGTGGCTCTGTTCGGCCTCGGCGAGCGCGACGGCGAGATCGGGATCGAGGTCGTCGTCGTCGTCCACGTCGCCCTCGCCGTCTGGCGCATACTGGTCCATCAGCGCGTCGTGGGCCGGCTGACTCGCCACGTCGGAGGTGTTCTGGCTGAGGATCGTTCGTACCAGACACTCGAAGGCGTCCCGCCCGCCGTAGGTCTTCGTCCAGTACATCTCGCCGAGACGGTCGACGACTTCTTCTGCGCGGGTGTCGGCCTCGGCCGGGTCGAACGCCGCCGCGACGCCGCCGCCAGACGCGCCGCCGCTGATGTTCTCCGCTGGCTCCGGGTCGTCGGTCATATCTGCCCGTAGCGGCGCGTCGCCAATAACACCTCCCGACCCGGAGACCGGTTCGGCCGGCGCCTTATTCACCGTCGAAGCCCAACTCGTGGGCATGACCGTTCTCGTCACCGGCGCGACGGGCACCGTCGGGTCGCGCGTCGTCGCCGCGCTCGCTGCCGCGGACGACCCCGTTCGCGCGGCCGCTCGCGACGCGGCGCGCGCCCGAGAGTCGCTCGACGCTGACTCGGCAGTCTCGTTCGACTTCGAGAAACCGGAGACGTGGGGCGACGCGCTCGATGCCGTCGACCGGCTGTTCCTCGTGCGACCGCCGCAACTCTCCCGGGTGGGCGCCATCACCGACTTCGTGGACGCCGCGGAGCGGGTCGGCGTGGACCACGTCGTCGTTCTCTCCGTCCTCGGCGCCGAGAAGAACCCGTTGCTGCCCCACCGACGGATCGAGCGCCACGTCGAGGGGACGGGCCTCGAGTGGACGTTCGTCCGGGCGTCGTTCTTCATGCAGAACTTCCTCGAAGAGCATCGCGAGGAGGTGCGCGACGGCGTGTTATTCGTCCCGGCCGGCGACGGAACGACCAGTTTCGTCGACGCGCGCGACGTCGCCGACGTGGCCGCCGCAGCGCTGACCGAACCCGATCACGGCGGGCGGGCCTACGACGTGACTGGTCCGGAGGCACTGACGTACGTCGAGGTCGCAGCGGTGTTCAGCGACGTCCTCGACCGGCCCGTGACGTACGCGAACCCGTCGCTGCCGAGATTCGCCTGGGAGACCTACCGGCGCGGGACGTCGCTCGGCAAGACCCTGGTGATGAGCGGCATCTACACGACGGCCAGGTTCGGCCTCGCGGGACGAGTGGCCGACGACGTTCGGACTGTACTGGGCCGCGACCCGATCGACTTCCGGACGTTCGTCGATGACCACGCGAGCGACTTCGCCGTCGAGCGGTCACCCACGCGATCGCACCCCCGGAACTGAGGGTCTCTCCTGGGCGCTCGTACTTTTCTGGGTGCCAGTGCAGGCGCGTCGCGAATGCGTACTCGATTCCGGCTCTCTGCCGTTACTCGACGGAGAATGTCGCAGTCACGTCCGCGCCGTCCGCGAGGGCCGCAACCAGGTCCCGGTCGAGGTCCGCGGCCGCCCCGTCGGCCTCGACCATCACCGTCCGGTCGTCGACGTAGTCGCTGGTCCGGCAGACGAAGCTCCGGTCGCCGTCGAAGGTCAGGTTGGGGTGACCGCTGCCGGTGACGGTCTCGGACTTCCCGCTGGCTTCGATGGTCAGCGTTATCGTCGCGTCGGCGTCCCGGCACGCCTCGACGAACGCGTCGTCGAAGTCCGCGGGGACGCGGTCGGCTTCGATGGCGAGGATGCAGTCGCCCGCCGGTGTCAGAAAGTCGTCGCTCGTGAGTTCCAGCGTGCTCGAGTGTTCGGCGCTCACGTTCTCGTGTCCGTGCCCGTGGACCACTTCGGTCGTCTCCCGCCCGTCGTTCATACCCCCGCTTTCCCGTCGGCCCACTTCAGCGAGTCGACTCGGAATCGCGTGCGACCGTGACCGTGACGGCGCCACAGCGGCACTCGTAGGCACGCCGCTCGCCACCCTCGGTCCGGAACGTGAGCGTCGGTTCGTCGGCGAGGCGCCGCTCGCAGTTCTCCCCGTCACACGTCGCCGTGGTCTCGTTCCGGAGTTCCTCTATCATACATCCGACTCCACGGGGAACGGATATGAAGGTCCGCCTCCCCCGGAGTGGAAGTGAAAGTGTGGGCCGGCGCGGGGGTGAACCCGACGAGCGACCACAGCGCCGAACCCGAGGCGACCGCCGGTTGCGAAACGGAGTCACCGTGGGTGGTATGCGAACACTAGCCGTAACAGTTACAACCACCATAGTGCAACAAGTGCGCAAGTGTTCCAGAGAGTTCGCGGGCGCGTCACCGGGAATCTCGGTCGTGCGAAGCGCATGCTTCGCCGCTCGTTCTCCGGAGACCACTCGACCGAGGAGATCGCCCGGAGCTTCGGGCTCGGCGTGTTCATCACGATGCTGCCGACGCTCGGCGTCGGCTTTCTCGTCTTCCTCGTCCTCGCGGCCGTCTTCGATAGCATGAGCAAACTCGCGCTCGTCGCCTCCGCCGTCGTCTTCAACCCGGTGGTCAAGTGGGGCGTCTACGGGCTCAGTCTCGGACTGGGGATGTTCCTGCTCGGTCCGGTCGAGGGAGTCACGATGACCGACGCGTCGCTGTCCGCCGCGCCGGCTGTCGTCCTCCGACTGGTGGTGGGCAACGTCATCCTCGCCGTCGCCGTCGCCGCCGTCAGCTACGTCGTCTCGTTCCGGTTTATCGACCGCTACGCGGACACGGCCGCCGAGTACATCGACGACGTGAGCGACCACGTCACCGCCCCGTTCGGCGGGACGGGCGAGGATCGGGACTCGGTCGAGGGCCCGGACGTTGGCCCAGACGGTGACGACCCCCGGGGCTGTGACTGACGTCCGGGCCGCCGACACGCGCTGGCGTTCTCCCGACTGGGTCGAGAGACCCTTCTAACGTCAGCGAACGAACTACTACGGCGAGTACAGGGGGTAAAGTACATGCCCGCGGAGAACAGCGCAACGTACATGTCGCTGGAGTGGCGAGGTGCGGCAGTCGAATCCGGGTCCGGCGTCCCGTCGGCGACGACGTGGCAGGACGTCGACGTCCCCGGACGACCGGTCAAGTTTGCCGGTGACGACGCCGTCGCCTATCGAACCGAGTTCGCAGACCCCCGGGAGGCCGACGACGAGCACGCCGTCCTCGTCCTGGAGGGAGTTTTCGCACACGCCCGCGTCTGGCTCAACGGTGACGAGCTGGCCGAACACGACGCGTACTTCGACCCGCTCCGTGTCTCCCTGCCCGTCGAGGACGAGAACGAACTGGTCGTCGAGTGCCGGGCCCCCGAGGACCGGTTCGGCGGGATATACGACACCGACCGCGTTCCCCAAAACGCGTCGGTCCCGGGTATCTGGTGGGGTGCGACCATCGAGACCCACCCCGACCCCTACGTCGAATCGCTGAGCGTCGCCCCTCGCATCGGCGAGGGGGAACCCACGGTCGCCGTCGAAGCGACCGTCGTCACCGACCAGCCTCTCGACGACCGGATGACCCTGTCGATACGGCCGGAGGGCGACGTCCGTGGCGGCGGGATGATGAACCGCGCGGCCGTCGAGACGGCCCCCGGGCGAACGACAGTCTCCCACGAGGTGGAGGTCCGCGACGGCTCGCTCTGGTGGCCCCACGACCTGGGTGACCAGCCCCGCTATACGTTGCGCGCGAAGCTGGCCGACTCTGAGCGGACCACCGTCACGGGGCTCCGGAGCGTCGACTACGACGAGGACGGCCTCCTCGTCAACGGCGAGCGCGTCGCGGCCCGCGGCGTCAACCTGACCGACGCCACCGCGGCCGACGTCGAACGCGCTGCCCGGGCGAACGCGAATCTCGTCCGGGCCCACGCGCACGTCCTCTCCCCCGAGGTGTACGAGGCCTGCGACGAACAGGGGCTGCTCGTCTGGCAGGACCTCCCGCTGACCGGGCCCGGCGAGTTCGACGTCGAGCGCGGGCAGGACCTGGCCGAGCGCCTCCTCCGGGCCCGACGGAACCGACCCAGCCTGGCCGCCGTCTCCGTCCACGACGAGCCGATGCCGGACCTCGGCGACGGACTCGGAACTGGCGCCGTCGACCGCCTCCGCTATCGCTGGCGCGCGTGGCGCGCGAGCTACGACAGGGAACCGGCAGACTCCGTCGCCGAGGTCGTCTCAGAAGTGCCGACGTTCCCCGTCGTCGGTCCGGCCGGCATCGGCCCGGACGCTGCGACGATCTATCCCGGCTGGACCTTCGGCGAGGCCGGCGACGTCGACTGGCTCTGTGACCGCTTCGACCTGGGGGACGTCGTCGCGGAGTTCGGCGCCGGCGCGCTCGCGGCCGACGACCCCGCCGACGAGACGGACTTCGACGCCGACCGACACGCGGCGCGCGTCGGCAGCGGCGTCGACGAGTCCCAGGACTACCAGGCGGACGTCCTCGGCACCGTCGCCGAACGGCTGCGATTGCGCGGGACGAACGTCCTGGCCGCCTACGCGCTCCGCGACGTCGGTGACGCCGGGATGGGCGTGCTCGCCCGGGACGGCAGCGAGAAGACCGCCTTCGACCGACTCGCTGCGGCCTACCAGCCCGTCCAGGGCGTCCTCTCGGACCCGACGCCGGGCGAGAGCGACGTCGTGGTCATTCACGACCGCCCCTCGCCGGCGACCGTCACGGTCGAGTGGGACGTCGACGGCGAGCGAGAGCAGGAGGAACTGAAAGTGGGCGCCTACGGTCGCGTCGACGTGACGACGCTCTCCCTTTCCGAGGGCGACGCCGTCACTATCGCCGTGGCCACCGACGACGCCGTGGCGCACAACGAGTACCGTATTTAACGTCTCCCGACGACGTGTGAACCCGTGGCACGCGGTTTCTCGCGGGTGTGAGCGGTCACCACGGTGTTCGTTGTACCGCAATGTTTAAAGGAAATCGACCAGTACGTACAGGTACCAGAACGTCTCCGGCGTTCGGGCAGTATCGCATTCCGCCCAGTATGACAGGGAACCCTTGTTATCGGCGTCAGCCCACTGAGAGGAATACGACTGCCCAGCGCCGTGGCGGTCATGGAATCGAGGATTAACAACAATGGCAGAATCGATAGACGAATCCAAAAACGTAGAAGTCACAGACGAAGATCTCGAAAACAAATCCAAGGGCGAGCTCATCAAGCTCGCCGGCCAGCTCCGCGACCGACGGAACGACCTGAACCAGCTGGCATCCGAGCGGGCGTCCAGCCGGGACGACCTCAACGCGAAGACCCGTGAGAAGGTCAACGAGGCCCAGGAACACCGCGAGCAGCGCGACGAGCTCAACGAGCAGGTCCAGGAGCACAAGGAACAGCGCAACGAGCTCAACGCGGAGGCCAACAAGCTCTTCGACAAGGTCGACAAGATGAAGAACGACCTCGAGCTCGACGAGGGAAAGTCCGTCGACAAGCTCGAGTCCGAAATCGAAGACCTGGAGTTCAAACAGCAGACCGAGGTGCTCAGTAGCGACGACGAGCGCGAACTCATCGAGAAGATCGAGGAGAAACGCGAGCAACTCGCCGAGAAGAAGGAGAAACTCGACCAGACGGGCGACCTCGACGGCCTCAAGGAGGAGGCAGAGGAGGTCCGCTCCGAAGCCTCGACCCACCACCAGAAGGTGACGGAACTCGCCGACGAGGCCCAGAAGCACCACAACGAGATGATCGAGGCCTATCGCGAGGCCGACGACATCCGCGACGACGCCGACGAGATGCACGAGAAGTTCGTGGACGCCCAGGAGGCCGCCGACCAGCACCACGAGGACTTCGTCCGCGTCCAGAAGCGCCTCCGCGAACTGGACAAGAAAGAGGAGAAGGCCGAGCGCTCCGCCCGCGAGGAGAAGCAGGAGGCCGCCAAGGAGGAGGCCGAGGAGATCTACCAGAAGTTCAAGGAAGGCGAAACCCTCGACACCGAGGACCTGATGAAGCTGCAGAAGGCCGGCAAGCTCTAGACCCGGTCTCTTTTCTCTCTACGCCGTTCTCGACCCACCGAGCGACTGCTATCGCGAACGTTACCACTGGCTGACCTGGCCGCACGTCGCGGCAGTCCACTCGCCTGATGCCGGTCTGTCCACGGCGCGTCACGAGTTCTCAGCACGGTCCCGTTACCCCTTTCACCGGCGATAACGAACTCTCCGGCGATGTCCCTGGCCGCGACGCTGGTCGGTGGGATGGTCTTTGGGCTCGCGCTGGCGGCGCCACCGGGGCCGATGAACGCCGTCATCGCGACGGAGAGCGTGCTCCGTGGCTGGGGCGCGGGCTTCCGCGCCGGACTGGGAGCGATGGTCGCGGACGTCTGTTTCTTCCTGCTGGCGCTGGTCGGCCTGGTCGCGTTCGTCCAGCGCTCGCCGGACGTCAGGACCGCGCTGTTCGTCGCCGGTGGCCTGCTGATGATCTACTTCGCCTACGGCGCCGTCGCGAGCGCCCGCTCGTTCGTCGACGAGGAACTCGAAGAAGGCAAGGGGTTCCGCAAGGCGTTCGTCCTCGCGCTCACGAACCCGTTCCAGATCGTCTTCTGGCTGACCGTCGGCGTCGGCTTGCTCGAACCGGGCCAGCTCGACGTGCTGGCGGCCCTGCCCGTCGTCGGCCAGTCGCTCGCCGGACGCGCCGTCGTCCAGACCGGCGAGCCGGCGATAATCGTCGGCCTGTTCGCCGGCGTCGTGGCCTGGATTCTGGGCTTTCCGGCGGCACTCGTCTCGGCCCGGCGCCGTGTGGATTCGGTCGCGCCGGTGGTCGCGTGGCTCTCGGCGGCGGTGCTGGCCGGGTCGGGCCTGCTCTTCCTCGCGGAAGCGGCGTCGCGGCTCTAGTCGCCGCCCATGCCGGAGGCCATGTCGACGACGGCCTCCTCGCCGTCCATCTCGGCCACTTCGCCCTCGAGCCACTCCTGGAACCAGCGGGCGCGCTTGAGTCGGCGCTGGAGGACGGCCTCGGCGGTCTCGCTCTCGATCCGGTCGCGAGCGTCGCGGCCCCGCTCGACGACGCGGCCGACCATCTCGGCGGCGTCCATGTGCGAGCGGGCCTCGTAGCCCATCCGCAACAGCATCAGCGCCGTCCCGTTGGCGCCGACCTTGTCGAGAATGTCCGCCTCGATGAGACACTGGGTCTCCATCGGCAGGTCGGTCACGTCACCCTGGTAGGAGTGGTCGCGGATGGCCGTGCACACCTGGTCGACGAACGAGTCGGGGTAGTCGCCGTGGGCCGTGAGGTACTCGCGGGCGATGTCCGCGCCAGCGTCGGCGTGGACGTCCTGGTCCACTTCGAGTTTCGCCACGTCGTGGAAGAGGCCGGCGACGCGCGTCACGTCGGCGTTCGCCCCTTCTTCGTGAGCGATCTCTCCGGCGAGGTCGACGACGTTCAGGATGTGATTGAACCGGTACTCCGCGGAGTGCCAGGGGTACCACCGCATCCGGCCGCCTTCGTCCTCGTTCTCCACGCTGGCCGTCAGGTAGTCGCGCACGAACGTCTGCATCGCGTCGAATTCGTCGTCCGAAACTGGCGACTCCTGGATCTCAACGCCCACAGAACCACCTCCCAGAACGGATGTCGTTATTCATCTTACAGGGAAAAACGTGCGTTCGACTCTTTAGCGTTACGACAGGGTGAACAACTGCCAGCCACACCGATCGAAATCTGGCGAACTGGTCGCATCCGCCCGCACGTACGACCGCCGTCACCGACTCTCGCGGTGGACCGTTCGCCTCGTGATCCCTTCCCCGACGTCTCTCCGCCGCCAGTACCGCCGTCTTACGGGTCGGAGGGGGAGGTCGCCGATTCTGGCTCCATCTCTGTCTCTGCCCCCGCGTCCGGACCGGCACGCTCGCCGTCGATCGGATCGTGAATCGCCCGGTACCCGTCCCCGGTCGATTCGACGGCGTCGACGGCGTACAGCCGGATCCGCTTCTCCTGCTTTGTCGTGACAGGGAAGTCGTAATTGTCCGCTTCGTAGTCGAACTCGTCGCCCGCCGCGCGTTTGTCGTCGACGAACGCGCGGTGGTCGCCCAGTCGCTGCTCGACAACGTCGCGGGAGAACTCGGGGATCGCCTCGGTCCGGTCGTCGAAGACGCCCGTGAACTCGCCGTCTATCTCGTAACCGACCGAGTTCCGGCCGGCGGTCATGGCGGCGAGCGTCGTCGTCCCCGTCCCCCAGAAGGGATCGAGGACGGTGTCGCCGTAGACGCTGTACATGTTGATCAGCCGGTACGGAATCTCGAAGGGGTACGCGGCGGACCGGCTCCGCAACTCGTCGTGATCCAGCGCCTGGTGTTCCCCCGTGACGTCCTCCCAGACGTCGCTGAACCACTGGTTGCGCTCCTCCCAGAAGTACGCCGCGCCGTAGCGCCGATCCGACCCGGGCTCGAAGTTCCGGTGGGCCTTGCCGTTCCTGAAGACGAGGACGTACTCGTGTTCCAGCGTGACGTAGGCGTTGGGCGGCAACATCCCGCTGCCCATGAACTTCGCCGCCGAGTTGACGGGCTTGCGCCAGAGAATCTCCGGCAGCGGCTCGAACCCGAGTCCCTCGAAGGCGTCGACGATCCGCGAGTGGTTCTGGAAGACGCGAAAGCTGTCGTCGACCTTGCGGGTCGCGTCGCCGACGTTGACGCAGGCGACGCCGCCGTCGACGAGGACGCGCCCGACTTCGGTCCACACGCGCTCCAGTTGCGCGTGCATCGCCTCGAACGCAGCCTGCCCGTCGCCCACGGCGAGGTGGTCCGCGACGGTCGGATCGAGCTCCGCGAAGAGGTCGTCCCACATCTCGATCATCGGATACGGCGGCGACGTGACGACGAGTTCGACAGAGTCGTCGTCTACCTGTGCTAGCTCGCGGGAGTCGTCCACGACGACGCGATGCTGCGTTTCCACGTTAGTGGTTCCTCGGAGCGTTGGTTGATAGAGGCTTTGCCTGGCTTCGGCTGTCGAGGGCGTCTCGTCGACGAGCGTCCGCGATACGGTTCTGAAAAGCGACCGAACCGACCGCTCGCCGGTCAACCGTGAACCGATTCGCAGTGCCACCCGGGGTCCTGACCCGTCTGTTCGATCCGGTCCGACCGACAGGCCGGGCAGTAGTCCGGGACACCGGTTTCGGAACGGGGGACGTAGACCGCGCCGCTACACTCCACGCACGCGTCGGAAACGATCGTCACGCAGTCCGCACAGAGGTTGAAGTCGTCGACCGTGAGTTCGCGCAGGGGTTCGAGTTGTTTGTCCAGAATGTACTCGTCGATGACCGCCTGACAGTTTTGGCACGGTTGCATGTCGATCCACTCGGTACCATGAGAAGAGGTACCAAATAGCTTCCCCCGCCGGCGGTACTTGCGGCCGGGAACGAATCCACGTCAGTGACATCTCTTCCTGGTGTGCGCTTTGGAGAATATAGTCTCGGGCGGATCCCCATCGTGAAGGTATTAATTCTATCCCCAGAGTGACTGGCTATCATGCCCAGCGTAAACGATCCGAACAGACCGCGAGCCTCTGACTGACGAACGAGAAGAGGAACTCGAAGAGCTCCTAAACTGAATTTATATCGGCGGTCGGCGATTCCTCTTATTCTCGCCAAAGATAGCCTTCAGTGTGAAGTACACCGTCCCGACAATGACCAGTCCCACAATCAGCGTCACTGCTAGTACTGGGGCTCCGAACAGGAATGATGCTGCTACCGTCATTGCGAAGTTCAGCCCCAAACCAGCCTTTCCCGCTTGAAGGTACGAACCGATCAAGGAGGAGATCGTAATTACCAATGGGAACACTGCGAGCACTCCCATGTAGAGCATCACGATTCCTCTGACATTCACTGGTTGACTGGTGGCTGTTGGCATTACAGTGAACATCTTCCAGATTATCAACTGGAGTGTCGGGAGGACGATAGCGTTGACAATTGCAGTCTGGAGGGAACTCGCACCGAGGTCTCCGGCTACTCGTGGATCTGGCGTTGGTGTTGGTCTTGACGCCATAATTTAAAATTTCGGCGGTGACTTATATACTTTGATGGGGAAACAACCGCAGAACTCACGGTATTTTCGACATATTTGTGGTAATGGTACTGCGCATAGTCTATCACAAGTTGTAGGTTATATTTTTGATAGGTATGTTCCAGAGCACCGTCGAGTCTGGTAGTTTTACTCGCCATCTTAGGCCTTTTCATCGTTGCTCGTGAAACCAGGAGCTCTGATACCGACCTCGCTTACCCTCCTATGCGTACCTTGGTAAGATGGTGAAGTTCGCCACTACAAGCGCCAGTAAAACGATCAAGTAATCGATCCACCCGCTTCTCTCAGTCATGAACTTCGCTAAGCCGAACCGTGAATACCAGAACTGTACTGGATAATTCATCAAGAAAATAAGGACGAGGAAGAGGATATTCAGTCCTCCAGAACCGAATACCCATGCTAAAACAGCCCATACTGCTCCATAACAAATGGTAGCAATGGCTACTATCGGCCCGAAAGGTGGTGAAGCCCCTACTTCCACTCGATGTTCCAACCAAGCCAATTCAGCCGGGATAGACTCACTACTCGAATACTCTACAAATTCACTGCCGACATCTAAGAATCTATCATGGATCGTATCTTCAAGACCTAAGAATTTCTTCTCGTCAACCCTCACCGCCGCATTGTGGCAGAGAACAGCGAGATAGAGATTTGCATCACCGAATACCTTCTCATGCAGTACAAACACGACAATGACAAATACGGGCACTAGCGGTGCGGCGACCAGTACTGGTGAAATTGGAAGACCGGTCAGGGACACAAAGGCCGTACCTCCCTTTAGCAAAAGATACGCTAGAGAAATCGATGTTATTGCCATGATGAAGGGGAACGTGCCTTGCAGAACTCGATCAGGGGGTTGATGATTGTTTGCGACAGCCATCTTTCGAACCAGAGTGAAAAACCCGAGGAGGATTACGAGCGCTTTCAAAATCGCATACCCGGAGTCCGGTGTTGGAACAGCGAGAACTGATGTTACTACGAGCGCAGTGAACGCGATTTCGAAGTCAGCCTGATTCGTATCGTCATTATTGAAGACTGCTCCAGGATCGATGCGTTCCATTCAGGATACTTACCTGACGGGTGCAGCATCTGGTCTGTTAAACGTTTCTAGCCGTACCACACCTTCAAAAGGGGTGTCCCGCACAGGTTTACATGTTCCCCGGGTGTTCCAATCCTGTATATGCTGGGATGGTTGTGATCAGTAATCGATCTGGTCATGCGGCGGGGCTCGAACTTCATCGGTTGGTGCCGGGACCCATGGAATGGTAATCAAATGAGCCGACCCTTCACTCGACACTACACCTCAACGGGTGAGTCCATCGTCTATATCTTTCTGTATCGGGCAGGGTCGGCAATCTACAGTATCCTCTACACAATCTTGTTCGACGGGGTTGCCACACTCGCAAAATTCACTGTGGGTGTACTCAGCGACCTCTGGCATTCAGACTACCACTACGGACGATATACCCTTGGGTTGCTTCTATCCGGTCTCAGGCTTGGCATCTCAGTGCTCATTGCCGTCGCTATCTTTCTCAAGGAGATCATAGAGCGATTATTTTTCAAGAAATAGGCGTCTCCCGCTTCCTACTTACGAAGTTGGGAATTCTTGAGATGCCAACCAAATACCTACAAAATTTGCTGGGAGAAAGGATTCGAACTGTTTAGGTCATAGTCCCGGGCGGATTCGAACCGCCGTCATAGGCTCCAAAGGCCCATATGATTGGCCACTACACCACGGGACTGCACTCTGTTGGTTCCCCTTGATTCCTTAATAGCGTTACCTTCTACCGGAACAGACCGTCGAAACGCCTCCTGATGGGAGAGGCGGTGTCGCTCGTGACCCCATCATATTCTTCCTAAATCGCAGTAAGGCGGCGTTACCGGGACGGAAGACCTATAACATACCTTCGGAAACGAGTACCAATGATCGCGACGGCAGTTCTCGCTGGACTCGGAATTCTCCTCTCGGTCATTGGTGGCGTACTCGTCCACGAACTGCTCCACGTGCTCGTCTTGCGGTCCGGAGGCGTGCGATGTTCGCTCGTACTCCGGCGGGTCCGTGGCGAACAGGGCGGTTTCCAGACGCTCGTCTCCGGGTCGTGGGCGTCGGTCGAGATGGAATCGATCCCGGATGACTGCTCCAACTGGCGACTGCGTGGCGCGTCGATGGCTCCATTCGCGATGCTGGTCCCCGTCGGCGCGTACGCGTGGGCGGTGACGAGTGGACAGGTGACGGGCACGCTCTTCGGGTCGATGGTCGTCATCGGCTGGATGGCGTGTGCGCTGCCGAGCCCTGCTGACTTCTCCGTGGTCTGGCACACAG
Source organism: Halomicrobium sp. HArcel3 (assembly GCF_058933135.1). Lineage (NCBI taxonomy): Archaea > Methanobacteriati > Methanobacteriota > Halobacteria > Halobacteriales > Haloarculaceae > Halomicrobium > Halomicrobium sp. HArcel3. Next base: position 241,005 of record NZ_JBZYDN010000001.1, read on the forward strand.
ACGAGGCGAGAGCACTGGTCGACGAAAGCGCCTGACCACTGCCGACGGCGAAAAGACCAGCCGTTCAGTCGGACGCTTCGAGTTCGGGTTCCAGCAGGCCACAGACGTCTTCCTCGGCGTTGAAGCAGTCCGGGCACTGGGGTTCGCGGTCGATGATGGTGTCCAGTCGATCGGCGACGGTCTCGTCGATGACGCCCTCCAGCTGTTTGGCCTCCTCGCGGAACTCCTCGACTTCGAGCACCTCGACGAGGAATCGCTGGATGATGCAGTAGTTCTGGAGCGAGAGCCGGGCCCGTCGGATCCCCTCGTCGGTGAGGTCGACGCCCTTGTACTTCTCGTGGTCGAGCAACTCCTGGGACTCGAGCTTGCCGATCATCTCGTTGGCGCTGGCGGGGCTCACCTCCAGCAGGTCGGCGACGTCGCCGGTCGAGGCGGGACCGTCTTCCTGCTCCTGGACGAGGTAGATCGCTTTGAGATACTGATCAGCTGTATTCATGCGAATCCCTCCGGGTGAGCGTGAGCTCGAAAGTCGAGCGGAGCGAGTCTTTCGGTGTTCATGCGAGGAGCCTCCGTGCTCCGAGAGTGTGCTCGATAGTCGCGTAGCGTCTATCGGTGTTCATTCTATTCTCGCGCCTCCATCAGTCGCGTCACTTCCTCGACGCCGTCGGCCTCCTCGTCGCGGATCGACTGGAGGGTGTCGACGAGCCTGTTGCGGTCGATGCTGAACTCCGTGTTCGACGCCGCGATGGCACCGATGAGGTCGTCGTAGAACTTGTAGGCGGTCTCCTCGTTGCAGAGCTGGTCGTAGAGGACGCCGTCGAAGTCGTCGTCGGCCTCGTACTGGGCTTCGACGAGGCGCTTTATCTCCTCGAAGGGCACCGTGTCGGCGTCCATGTCGTCGATGAGCGCCTCGAGTCGGTCGCGGTGCTCCGCGGACTCCTCGGCGGCGTGCTCGAACAGGTCGACGACCTCGTCGTCCAGGTCCGCCGCCGTCACCTGTGCGTGTTTGTCGGCGCGAGCCTCGACGACCTCCTCCAGCACGACGCCGATCTGCAGGAGTCGGGCCAGTTGATGGTCGGAGCCGATGGGTCGCTGGAGGCTCACGCGAACCACCTTCCGGGACGTTCGTCGGCCGGTACTGTCATGGTGAGTTTTCGGGGAGGTGGCGACTTAAGCGATTCCCTCCGCGCGGCTGTCACTCCAGCCCTCGCCGGTCGTATCTAACGCGTTCCGCGATCAGGCCCCAGAGAAATCGAGTTATCCGAAAGAGGACCCAGAAGACGACAGCCCAGAAGACGAGCATCACCAGCGCAGTGACGACGAGAATGAGAGCGAGAAGTAGATCGTTCGCACCCGCGTCGGGGAGCCCCATCTGCCCTGCTGGTCGGTGGCGTGCAGCAAGTAGCCGGACAGCGAGCGCCCGAGAAAACATGAGTCGAGGAGCGATTGGTTACTCGACCAGACGCTCGACGATGAGGTCGTCCAGATCCTCGCGGAGTTCGTCGACGGCGACCTCTTCGAGGACGGGGACGAAGAAGCCCTCGACGAGCATGTTCCGGGCGAGTTCGGGGTGCACGCCGCGCGAGGTCATGTAGAACAGGTCCTCCTCGTCGACCTGTCCGACCGTCGCGGAGTGGCTCGCTTCGGTGTCGTGGTTGTTGATGATCAGCTTCGGGGACGCGTCGGCCTCGCTATCCTCGGAGAGCATCAGCGTGTTCTCGCGCTGGTAGGAGTTCGTGTCCCAGGCCTCGCGGCCGACGTCCTGGACGCCTTCGTACACCGAGCGGGCGGCGTCGTCGAGGACACCACGCGTCACGAGGTCGGCCGTCGTGTGCTCGGCCTCGTGCCAGACGCGGGAGGCCAGATCGAAGTGCTGGTCCTCGTGGCCGAAGAAGGCGCCGACGATCTTCGACTCCGAGGAGTCACCGAGCAGTCGCGTCTCGACGTTCGTCTTCGTCAGTCGGGAGCCGATGTTGCCCTCGATCCAGTCGATGCTGGCGTACGTGTCTGCGTGGCCGCGCTTGACCTGGAAGTTGTAGCTGTCCTCGGCCAGGTTCTGGAGCGTGCCGTACTGGACGTGGGCGTTCTCGCCGGCGACGGCCTCGACGACGCCGGAGTAGTACTGCTCGCCGTCGACGTTCGTCCCGGTGCGCTGGCGCTCCAGGATGGTGACCGAGGAGGACTCCTCGGCGACGACGAGGGTGTAGTTGAACAGCGACCGGCTGTTCATCGTCGTCCGGATCTTGACGTCCTCGGCGGCGACGCCCTCGGGGACGTAGACCACGGTCCCGGCGGCGAACAGCGCCGTCGAGAGCGCTGTGAGGTAGTCCCGCTGCGGGTCGACGACGCTGCCGAAGTGCTCCTCGACGAGGTCGCCGTGCTCCTCGAGCGCGTCGGCCCAGGAGAGCACGTCGACGCCCTCGGCGTCCACGCGGTCCTTCTCCTGTTCCCACTCGAGGGGGTCGACGAGCGTCTCGTAGTCGAGCGCGTCAAGGTTCGTCCAGTCGCGACCGGGCGTCCGGATGACCTTCGGCATGTCGAGGTCCTCGAGCGCCGCGAGGGCGTCGAGGCGGGTCTCGAGCAGCCAGTCGGGCTCGTCAAGCTCCTCGGAAATCTGTCGTACCTGCTCCTCCGTGAGGTTGGCTGTTAGCTGCGTGCTCATGGTAGATCCGGGGAGTTACCCGAGGCTTCCCTCCATCTCGAGTTCGATGAGGCGGTTGAGTTCGACGGCGTACTCGATGGGCAGTTCCTCCGTGATGGGCTCGATGAAGCCGGCGACGATCATCTGCTTGGCGTCGTCGTCGTCCAGGCCGCGGGACTGGAGGTAGAAGACGTCCTCGTCGCCGATCTTGCCGACGGTCGCCTCGTGGGCGACGTCGACCTTGTTCTCCTGGATCTCCATGTACGGCATCGTGTCCGAGGTGGACTCGTTGTCGAACATCAGCGCGTCACATTCGACGGACGTCGAGGAGTTCTCGGCGCCGTCGGAGATGTGGACCAGGCCGCGGTAGTTCGTGCGGCCGCCGTCCTTGCTGATGGACTTGGACTCGATGGTCGACTTCGTGTCGGGCGCGTTGTGGTACACCTTCGCGCCGGTGTCGATGTTCTGACCCTCGCCGGCGAACGCGATGGTGATGTGGTTGTCCGTCGCGCCGGGGCCCTTGAGGATCGTCGCGGGGTAGAGCATGGTGGCCTTCGAGCCCATGGAGCCCGATACCCACTCCATCGTGCCCTCTTCCTCGACGATGGCGCGCTTGGTGTTGAGGTTGTACGTGTTCTTCGACCAGTTCTGCACGGTCGAGTACTGGACGTGGGCGTTGTCGCGGACGAACACTTCCACGCAACCGCTGTGGAGGTTGAACGCGGAGTACTTCGGCGCGGAACAGCCCTCGATGTAGTGGACCTCGGAGTTCTCCTCGGCGACGATGAGCGTGTGTTCGAACTGGCCCATCCCCTCGGAGTTCATGCGGAAGTACGCCTGGACCGGCATGTCGACCGTGGTGTCCTCGGGGACGTAGACGAACGAGCCGCCGGACCAGATGGCGCCGTGGAGCGCCGCGAACTTGTTGTCGCTCGGGGGGACGCACTTCGTCATGAAGTGCTCCTTGACGAGGTCGGGGTGCTCCTGGACGGCCTTGTCCATGTCCATGAAGATGACGCCCTTCTCCTCCCAGCGCTCCTGCATGTTCTGGTAGACGATCTCGGACTCGTACTGGGCGCCGACGCCCGAGAGGGCGTTCTTCTCGGCCTCCGGGATGCCCAGCTTGTCGAAGGTGTCCTGGATCTCTTCGGGGAGGTCCTCCCAGTTCTCGGCCCCGCCGCGGGTCTCGATGTCGGGCCGGATGTAGGGGACGATCTCGTTGAGGTCGACCTCCGAGAGGTCCGGCTGGCCGGGCCAGTCGGTCGGCATCGGCATTTCCTGGAACTGTGCGAGTGCGCGGAGACGTCGCTCGAGCATCCACTCGGGCTCGTCCTTGTCCTCGGAGATGAGGCGGACGGTCTCCTCGGTGAGGCCTTTGTCGGTCTCGAAGGCGGACTTCTCCTCCTTCTTGAACTCGAAGCGGGCCTCGGTGTCCGTTTCTTTGAGTTGGTCTTGATCTGAGCTCATGGTTGTTGTCTGCGGCTTGGGTGTGTGCGGTTAAGGGACTTGTGCCCGGACTGGTGGATCGGCGTCACGCGGCTTCGTACACTTCTTCGCGGACCCAGTCGTACCCCTTGTCTTCGAGTTCCTCGGCGAGGCTGGCGTCGCCGGATTTGGCGATTTCGCCGTCGATCATCACGTGGACGTGGTCCGGTTCGACGTAGTCGAGGATGCGCTGGTAGTGGGTGATCTGGAGGACGCCGGTGCCCTGCTCGTCACGCAGCGCGTTGATACCGTCGGAGACGTCCTGCAGGCGGTCGATGTCCAGCCCGGAGTCGATCTCGTCGAGGACTGCGACCGAGGGCTCGAGGATAGCGGCCTGGAGGACCTCGTTCTGCTTCTTCTCACCGCCGGAGAAGCCCGCGTTGAGGTAGCGGTTGGCGAACTTCTCGTCCATGTCGAGCTGTTCCATCTTCTCCTTGAGAAGCTGCTGGAACTCGGCGACGCCGACCTCGCCTTCGTCGACGTCACCTTCCATCGGGGAGGTGTCGTAGCCGACGTCCTCCTCTTCCTCGTCGGCTTCGGCCTCGTCGTCGTCCTCGAAAAGCTCGTCGCGCTCTTCGAGCTTGGCGTTGAGCGCCGTCCGGAGGAAGTTCACCATCGTGACGCCCTCGATCTCTGCGGGGTACTGGAAGCCGAGGAAGACGCCGAGCGCGGCGCGTTCGTTGGGCTCCAGGTCGAGCAGGTTCCAGGTGCGCTTGTCCTCGGGGATGTCGAAGTCGTCGCCGAACTCGTCGTCCTCGAGGTGGATGAGGACCTCGCCGTCGGTCACGTCGTAGGCCGGGTGGCCCGCGATGATCTTCGCCGTCGTCGACTTGCCCGAGCCGTTGGGACCCATCAGCGCGTGGATCTCTCCGGACTCGACTTCGAGGTCGACGCCGCGAAGGATGGTCTCACCGTCCTCTTCAGCGACTTCCGCGTGTAGATTGTTGATTTCGAGTACTGCCATAGTAGATGCTTAGGTCACCCGAAACCTAGAGAGAGACGCTGATAATAGTTTCGAGTTTTCCCGGCCCACTTTTCCGAATCGAAAACACAATTTCTCCCGACGAAAAATTCTACACCACGTCGTTCGAGCCCGTTTGTGGAAACGCACACCAGATTTCGATAGAGCCCCGGTTTCTAGATTTATACTATCTGTCGAACGGGCACTATTTCACTGGTACCACTTGTCTCTCTGTGGTAGCTCTGATTTCGGTGGAATCACTGTTCTCGCGCGCGCAGACCAGTCTCTCGACCAGGTGATGGTCCCGACAGTTTCGCTGTGAACGGGCGTGGACGATTCGGCCCGATAATACAGCGTAAGAAACTATTAAATAATGTCCGGGTCATCCAAAGATAGTGCCAGACAGGACCGATACGGACAGGGGGGAGTCGGTGACAGAGGGGCTGTCCGGTGGTCGGGGGAGGTCGTCCGGCGGTGTGTCGCGCCGCGCCGCGCTCGGACTCGGTGGTCTCCTCGCCACCGGCGGCCTGCTCGGGACGGGTCTCGTCACGTCGGGAGCCACCAGTTCGCGAACACTCGACGGGAATCTCGACTGCAACGGCTACGACCTCGGCGAAGTCGGCGCGATCCAGGGAAGGGTCGCGGACGGCCAGCGCCTGGAATCGCTCGTCGGCCGGAACCTCTCCGTCGCCGACGGACGACTTCAGGCGGCTGTCGGCGAAGTCGACGACGACGTCGCGGCGCGTCTGGACGACGCACTCACTCGCCTGGAGGTCGTTAGCGGCACGGCGAATACCTGGCGTGCGGGCCCCGTGCTACCCTCCGGCGACTACCACCTCACCAACGAGTTCGGGTTACTCATCGAGACGGACCGACCTGCCTACCTCGGCGAGTGTACCATCGACGCAGACTCCGCCGGCCGGTTCAGCCCGGCGCTGTACGAGTACGACCCGGAGGCGGACGGGCTCGGCGCACAGGTGGAGGCGATGACCGTCCAGGCGACGGGTGGGCGTCAGACCATCTACCTCGACTTCCTCCTCGACGAGCCCGGTCAGTACCTGTTGACGCGCCTCTTGCCCCGTGAAGCGCCGGACAACCCGAACGCGCCGGCCACCCTCTACAGACCCTCGGACGACGCGGTCGAACTCCGACGCGTGGAGGGATACGGCCAGTTCGAGGACGACTCCCGGAACGGCGTCACGTTCCGGGGCGGGTACAGCCCGTCGGCGACGGACGGCCCGGTCGACTACTACTACTACTTCTTCGACCTCGAGGTGTCCTCGGCGCGCTCGTGAGGAAGACGATGCAGGCACCGACCGACCGACCCGATGCCGGAGGGGGCCGATGACGGACGCCACGCTCGAGGAGAGCGTCGAGCGGATCGAACGATCCCTCGCGGCCTACCGCCGGTATCGACGCCGACGGCGGAACCCACAGCTGGTCACCGAGCGGAACGACTCGAACGACGTGGACCGGTCGACCGAGATGCTCATGCCGGACACCAAGTGGGCGACGCCGCTGCACGAAATCGACGCGGCGAGGGACGGGCCGACGGCGTTCGTCGTCGCGGGCCAGCACGGCATCGAGCCAGCCGGCTGGAAGGCCGCCGAGTTGCTCGTCGAGATGACGCCCGAGGCCGGGACGCTCGTCGTCGTTCCGCGCGCCGACCAGACCGCTATCGAGGCCGGCGTCTACAGCGGCGACGAGGGGAGCCTCAACGACCACTGGCGCGTCGGCCGCGAGCCGACCATCGAGATCGCGAGCGTCATCTGGGACCGGTTCGAGTCCTACCAGCCTGACATCGCCTTCGACCTCCACAGCTCACAGGGGATCTACAAATCAGGCATCGACGACGGCTTCGGACAGGCGCTCTACCCGACGCCCGGTCGAGCGCGTGACGTCGCGGACGCGGTGGTCGATACCCTCAACGAGGAGTTCGTCACCGACTGGCCGGACCACTACGACTACATCATCGGGAACCTGCAGAGCGGCTGGGGTACCTTCTTCAGCCACAAGGTCGGGGGCCAGTACGACGGCGACTGCCTGCTGTGTGAGCCGACCCGCCGAACCACAGAGGACGGGCGACACCCGACCGAGGCCCAGCGTATCAGGTGGAACCTGGCCTCGGCCGTGCTCGCGCTCGACCACTACGGGATGACGTTCGACGAATCGATCTGAGGACGACCGACTTCGACCGCTCGCTCCCCTCGTTCCCCCTCGTTGCTGTTCCTCTCGTTCCCGTTACTCGCCGTGCGTGGGGGAGACCGGTCGGACGTCGTCGGGCGCCGTCTCGCAGTCGATCCACTCGACGTCGAACGACCCCGAGTACTCGAAGACGAGGCCGACGACCGGGTTCGTCACGCGGACGGCGATCCGATAGCTATCGGCCGCCTCGTCGTACCACTCGTGGACGTTGGCCGTCGCCGAGAGGACGAGCGGGAAGTCGATTCCCGCCCCGAACGCGTACAGGCGCTGGGCGCCGGTCGTGAGTTCGACTCCGCTCTCGTCGCTGACGCCCACGTCGACGTCGACCGCGAGGTGGTGGCGCTTCCCCAGGTAGTCGACGATACGGTCGCGCTCCTCGCTGTAGATCATCGCCGCGTCGAAGTGGCGCTCTCTGGGCAACTGGAACGTCCGGAGCCAGGTGACCGTCTCCCGTCCGTAGGCGTCCTCGTACGCGTAGTTCCGGATGGTGAACGGGACTGCAGTGTTCTCCTCCGGAAACATGGTGTGCATCGTCGCCCCGACGGCGAGGAACGGGAGGGTGTACAGTCCGCCGTTGCGGACGTACTCCATCGTCCCGTGGCCGATGGCCGCCACGCCGTCCTCGCTCGTGAACCCGAACCGTCGCTGCATCTTCGGGTGGAGGTCGTCGAACTCGTCGCCGAGCGCGCGCTGGTAGATGGATCTCACGATAGTTCACTCTCCGTGCGGTCGCTGATACAGCGACGGGCACTCGGAAGTTCCTCGCCGGCGGCGTAGCCGATGGCCGCGAGCGCGAGCATCGCGACGCCCAGCGGAACCGACGAGAGGGGATGGGCGAGCAGGCCCGGGTTCGCGACGAGGCCGCCGCCCACGAGTGCGACGGTGAGCAGCGCAGACGCGGGAAACACCCCCCGTCGGTGCCACGCCACGAGGAGCAACAGGCCGAACCCCACCTCCGCCGCGCCGAGAGCCAGAATCGTCCCGTCGACGGGAAGCCCTGTCGGTAGCAACGCAGCGGAGAGCTCCCGCTCGACGGGATGGGGTCCGAGTAGCTTCGGAACCAGCCCCTGGTACACCCAGACCGCGGCGAGCGAGAGCCGTGCCACGGCGTGGACGACCGCCTGCCGCATCGACGCCTCGGGCGAGACGTCTGATTCGAGCCACAGACGGAGCCGGTCGAAGCTCCACGCTGTCGCCCAGACCATCAGCGGTCGGAAGACGTATCGGTCGAAAACGTTGCCGGGACGGCCGAAACGCGTGTCGTAGTTGTAGGCGGTGAGGAACCGGACGCCGCCGTCCTCGGGGAGGTACTTCCAGTACCCGTTCCCCTCGCTGATCAGCGACTTCGGGTCGTCGGACCAGAACCGGAGTGCGGAGGTTCGCTCCCCTCCATCTGCCCGTTCGCCCGTCGACTCGCCACCACCGGAGACGCCGATGCCGAAGCCGATTCTCGTCTCGTAGTCGAACTGCTGTGGTTCGCTCTCGTCGGGCCGCGGCAGGTAATCGATGTCGGTGAACCGGAGGTCCCACCGCTCGTGCTGGTCCGGTTCCTGCGTCGCCCCCCACAGGTCCTCCACGTCTGCGTCCACCCACGTCTCGATGTACAGTTCCGTCCCACTCATCTACCAGTTTCTCCACGTACTCCCAAATAAACGCGGGGGCCACGAGTGACGCTTCGACCGAACGCTATCCCCAGCCAGGGCTCATTCACTACATTGCTCTCAGAAGTTCCGTCCCACCACCGGGAGGGGAACCTTTTGAGTCAGGTGAACTGTCCGAGGCCGGTCTGTTCCTGGCCGGACTTCACTTCGTTCCAGGAGATGTCGAGCGCTTCGAGGATCCGGGCGATGGGGCCCTTGAGCGTCTTGTCGAGCATCTTCTCCCAGTCGACCTCGAACTCGTCAGGCACCTGGTCGGCGAACTCGTAGCAGATGACGTCCTGGTCGCGGCGGAACTCGTTGAACAGGTCCTCGGCGCCGGCCGGAATCTCGTCTTCGATCCGCTGGAAGAAGTCGTCGTGGACCCGGTCGAGGTAGACGCGCTTGGGTTTGGAGCCCCGCTGGAAGTTGGTACCGAGCATGAGATTCGCGTACTTGGCGCCCCGAACCTGGGCCGTGTCGGTGTCGTAGTTGTCCAGGCGTTTGCCGATGCCGCCCGGGATGCCCACGTCGTCCAGGTCGACGTTGCCGGCCTGGTAGTCCTCGATGACCTCGTGGACGTAGTCCTTGATGGCCTCGCGGTCCTCGCCGTGGACGATCATGTCGATGACCTCCTTCTGGACGCGCTTGGTGATCGGCGAGATGTCCGAGCGCTGGTACTCGAAGCCGGTGATGTCGATGTCGTCGACGTCCTTGCCCTCCTTCCAGACGATGTGGCCGGCGTAGCGTTTCTTCTTGCCCGCCTGGAAAAACCGCCGGTAGAGCTTCTCGAACTCGATCTGGAAGCGGTGGTTCTCGGCGTTCAGCTCCTCGCGGGCGAACTCGTCGTAGGCCCCGTTGATGTGGTCCTCTATCTCGAAGGACTGCTCGATGGCCTCCTCGACGGAGACGTCGTTGCCGAGCGAGAGCATGACGCTGTCGGTGTTGTGGAGGACGACCCCGCCGACGGCATCGACGAAGTTCTCGTTCTCAGCGACGCTGAGGTCGTACACGTACCCGTCGTGTTCGACGTCCGTGACAACCGGGTCGCGGCCCGTACGATAGTAATCGCAGGTACGGATCGTATAGCTCTCCTTCTCGTCGCGGTACTTGAGGGAGTGCTTTTCCTCACGTTGCGTGAGTAACATCGAGAGGCCAGCGGCGAGTTCCCTGCTCGTCGTCTCGAAGTCGAAGTTACGTTCACAGTACGCGTCGTTGTAGCGAGGGAACTCTCTGGACCCGTCACCTTCGACGAGGACATCGAGGAACAGTTGCTGTTTCTCTTCGGGGAGATTAAACACGAATCCGGGGATGCGCTTTCCCCGAGAGCCCTGGCCGGCGAACTCCCGAAAGAAGACCGCCGAGAGTTCGTTCATCATCTGGAGTTTCTTGGTCTGGTCGTCGTAGGTGATCGACGTTTCTACGTCCTGGGTAGCGTACTTTACAGTACGTTCGTCCTTGCTGTCCGAGGAAATGATGCAAGTCGTGCAATTCTCGAAGAGACGGTCATAATCCTCTTTTAGCCCGGCGAGCCACTCGCGGCGTGACTCGGAGATACTCGCTCCAAACTTGTTTTCCGAGGTCTCGGCAGTTGAGGAGCTTCCTTCGGTCACGTACGCAGCGAGCAGTCGAAGCAGCGCCTCACCGTCTTCGGAGTCGATATTTATGAATCGCTGTACTTTGATCGTCGATTCTAGATTGCCGTGATGCCCGTGGCCGAACCAGACGAACTCGTCATCGGCATGTACTCGATTGACCTTGGTTTCCGCGTTCTCCGAACCGACGCTCCGTCCGTCCTTGTAAGATCGGGTGTACCCGTCGAGAACATCGTAGACGTCTATTGTTTCGACGGTTTCCACGTCCGGAACGCCTGGTATCCGTAGTGGTTCGTCCACCTTGTCAGGTTTCGATTCGACGTACTCGCCATCCTCCTCAACGACGAACGAATGATCTCGCGTCGTCGTCGATTCCCCCAACTTGTGCTGGAGTTTCACTACCGGCTTGTCAGTTTCGTGGCGGATCACCTGATCGATCGGTTGCCACTCGGATTCGCCGTCGTCAGCGAGTGATAGCGCTTCCCACCCGTCGAGTTGTCGCCGGTCCTTACCGGGCGACGCGCTCGCTGCCGTCCCGCCGTCCACGGCAATTACGATTTCCCGTTCCGACTCTGGCATCGCACGTTCGAACAGTTCCTCGATCGGACGGATCTGGACGATGCCGTCTGGATCTCGAACCACTATCGGGCGGCCGCCGGTTACGCTGTCACCGTAGGCCACGTCGTAGCCGATGTCGTTGGCGGCCTGCTCGGTGAACTGGATGACGTCGCGGCCCGTCGCCGTGACGGCGGCGCCCATCTCCTTGTCGTAGAGGCGGAACCGATCCCACCCCAGTACGCCGTACAACGAGTTCATGATGACCTTCACGGCGGCCTGCTGGCGGTCGTACCGGCCGTAGGCGTCCGAATCGGGGTCGTGGTCGTTGCGCAGCGACTTCTTCTCCTCGCGCTCGCTCAGCAACTCGTCGACCATCGACCGGATGACGCCGTCCGGTTCCTTGCGGAAGTGGGTGCCGTTGGGCGCTCGGTAGGTGTGCTCCTGGAACGCTTCCTCGCTGTCGTACTCGGCGGGAGTGACTTTGGTCTCCGGGCTCGCGTTCGTCGTCACCATACACATCGGGTACAGCGACTTCAGGTCGAGCACGGTGACGTTCTCGCGGACGCCCGTGATCGGTTCGAAGACGGCGCCGCCCTCGTACTCCTCGCCCTCCTGCTGGCCCTTCGAGGGGAGCGCGTAGTTCCCGTGGAGCTTGTGGAGGACGTACATGTCCACCGCGTCGCCGGGCGTCGTCGCGTCCTCGATCTTACAGCCGACGAACTGGCGAACCTCGTCCCAGAAGGGGATGATCCCCTGCTCGCGGTCCAGTTCCACACAGAGTTCGACGTCGCGGAGGTTGTACTCCAGCAGGCGCTCGGGATCCTCTTCCCAGAGGTCGCCGATGTCGCCCTTGTACCGCTCCTTCCCGACGCCAAGTTCCACTTCGCCGACGGCGTCCAGCCGGTAGGAGTCGAGTTCGCTGAACTGCGTGCGCTGGTAGGCGTACAGCAGGTCGAAGACGACGCGCCCCTTCACGTTCGGGCCCTGCCAGTTCGAGCGCCACACCTCGTCGATGCGGGAGAGTCGATCCGAGTTCAGGTCGTAGTCGTGGTTGTAGTCCTGGAGTTCCTCCAGCCGATCGAGGAAGTATGGCGCGTCGAAGTCGTCGAAGTTCCACCCGGTGAGGATGTCCGGGTCGGTCTCGTCGACGTAGTCGAGGAACGCTTCGAGCATCGCCTCCTCCCGCTCGAAGATGCGGACGTCGGCGTCGAAATCACCACTTATCGGCTCGTACCGTTCGAGCGCTTCCGGCCCGGCCACGTTGTCCGGGTCCTCGTAGAGCCAGACGACGTACTCGTCGTCGTAGGAGTCGTGGCTGGTGAGGCAGATGATGGTCTCCTCGCCGTCTTCGGGGAAGCCGTGGCGGTCGTCGACCTCGATGTCGAACGTGTTGACCCGTGGGTCCGCCTGGACCGCCGCGGGTTCGATCTCGGCGTGGTGAACGCGTAAGGAACCGTCGTCTTCCTCGCGGGCGGGCACGCGGACGCCGCCCGTGATGGCCTTGTCGATGAGGAGCCGGTTGGGGAAGAGGATGTCCGCCTCGTAGTGGTCGAACTCGTCGCGGATCTGGCCGACGTCGCGGGGCGTCTGGCCGAATATCTTCACCAGCCGTTCCCCGCGGATGGACTCGTACGGTTCGCCTTCTTCGTCGAACTCTTCCCAGCCGGTGATCCGGTCGTACTGGCGGAGTCGGTCGTCGGAGACGGAGTCGACCGGGGCGTAGAAGTACGGTCTGAAGTCGTAGACCCGGGCGTGGACCGCATCGTTCTCACTCGTCCGGCCGAAGACGTGGACGACGGGGTACTCGTCGTCACCGTTCCCTTCGATGGTGTAGTCGACCTGGGTCACGACGAACTCCTCGTGGCCGTCGACGTCGGGGAACAGGTGCTCGCTCGCGTCGACGACGTCGGCCGTCGACCCGCCGTTGCCGGCGATGGCTTCGGCCTCCGCCGTCGCGTCCCGCTCTCCGCCGTCCCCGTCGTTCGTGGCGAACGCATCGAGGCCTTGCTGGCCCTCGTCGGTCATGTTGAGACGACCTTTGCGACGCCCGGTAAAAACTACGGCGGTCCGGTCGCTCGAACGTCGTCGGGGACAGTGACTGAATGTGCGTCGGTCGCTGGGCCGAACTAGCGTCTGTCCTGCGTGTCGCCGGCCGTCCGCTGACGAAACCATATCTCGCCAATGAACGATGTTAAAAGGTTGCTAAGGCCGCTGTGGCGGCCAAACACTGTGTCCAGGCCGCCGTGGTTAGGACGTAACTAGCAGACGCTTTGCTATTATTTGAACGATTATGGCAGATTAAGTAATGGCCACCACACTGAGCTGAATGGATATTCATGCCAGACGAACAGACAGGGTTCGAGAGCAGGCGGCGAACGTTCCTGAAATCGGTCGGAGCGCTGGGGGTCACGGCGGTCGGTAGTTCGGTGGCCACGGCGCAGGAGTCGTCGGACTCGCTCGGCGACTACCACCAGTCGCTCCGAGACGACCTCACGGGTCGCGGGGGGAACAGGACGCTTCCGGCAGGAGAGTACGTCTACGGCACGACAGAGGAAGCGGCACTCGAAGCCTTTTCGCTCGAAGGCGACGGCGAGGAGTCGACGATCTCGGTCGACACCGACGCCGTCCCGATTACGACCGCGGAACGCCTGGAGATCTCCGGATTCCCAGGTCAGCCCTACGAGGTATCGTACAAGGGGCTCATCGAGGACGGTTCGTTCAGCGAGGGTGACCTCCTCCTGGCCGTCGCGTACGTCCGGAGCGACTCCGAGCACGCCCAGGCGAAGGCGTCGTTCAAGTACGAGTACACCGACTCGGACGGGAACACGGCCCACAGCGACAGTTTCGTCCAGCGGGGTGCGGAGATCGACCCGACGGGCGAGTGGCTGCGCTACTTCTTCCCCATCGAGGTGGGCGCGCAACCCGACGGGTCGGACCACGTCCCGTTCCTCGAGTTCTGGACGGGCTACGGCGAGCAGACCATCGACTTCGGCGGGATGGCGCTGATCGACTACAGCGACGACGACGTCGACCTGGGGACGCTGCCGCCCTACGACTACGAGGGCCGGTCGCCCGACGCCGAGTGGCGCGAGGAGGCTCACGAGCGCATCGAGGAGCATCGGAAAACCGACGTCGAGGTCGAGGTCCTCGGGCCCGGCGGCCAGTCGATGAACCGCGCCGGTGTCGAGGTCGAGATGCAGGAACACGAGTTCGACTTCGGCAGCGCCGTCTCCGTCAACCACATCACCGGCGACGGCGAGGACGACGAGACGTACCGGGAAACCTTCCTCGAGTACTTCAACAAGGCCGTCGTCGAGAACGGGCTGAAGTACCCGGCCTGGGAGGGAGGCTGGGACATGTCCCAGGACGACATCCGGTCGACGCTCGACTGGCTCGACGAGCGTGACGTCCCGACCCGCGGCCACTACCTCCTGTGGGAGGAGTACACCACCGACGGCGGCGGTGGCATGTACATCGAGAACGCTGACGAACTGTCGACCGACGAGATAGCGGAGCTGATCACCGAGAAGATCACGAATCACGCGAACGAGTTCGAGGACGGCGTCGCCGAGTGGGACATGCACAACCACCCCATCTGGCAGAGCAACTTCCGCGATACGGAGGGGCTCGGCTGGGAGGCGGTCGACCGCTGGTGGCAGGCCGCGAACGAGGCCACGGACGACGAACTGTACACCAACGAGATGGGCGCCATCGGCGGTGCGTGGCAGCGGAGCCAGTACCTCGACTACGTCGAGCACCTGGTCGACAACGACTATCCGATCGACGGGATCGGATTCATGGGCCACCACCAGCAGCAGTGGAACCAGATGCTCCCCATCACCGGGGACCGGAGCATGGAAGAGGGCTTCGACGCGTTCGCGGACTTCGATCTGCCGCTCCTCATCACCGAGTTCGACATCGAAATCTTCAGTCGCCGCAACGCCCAGGACGTCGCGGTCCAGGCCGACTACACGCGTGACTTCCTCACGATGGCGTTCAGCAAGGAGGCCGTCGAGGGCGTCATGTCCTGGGGCTTCTGGGAGGAGGACCACTGGCGGCCGACCGGCGCCTACTTCGACTCCGACTGGACGCTGCGTGAGAACGGCGAAGTCTACAGGAATCTGGTGTTCGACGAGTGGTGGACCCACGAACGTGGCTGGACCGACCACGACGGCGTCTACGAGACGCGCGGGTTCAAAGGCGACTACGTGGTCAGGGCCCGGAAGGGCGGACTGACTGGCGAGACGACCGTGACAGTCGACGACGAGACGGAGACGGTGACGGTCGAACTCTCCCCGGACGACGAAGAGTCGGACGACGACGTGGAGTGCGGACCAGGCCGGGACGACGAGAGGGGGAAGGGCCCTGGCTGGAAGGGGAAGAACGGAAACGGGCACGGAAAGGGGAACCACGGGAACAGGCACGGCTGGAAGGAGAACGACGACGGCGAGCACACCTGGCACGGGAAGAACGCCAGCGAGTGGAACGAGACCGCCCACGACTGGCCGGAGAAGAACGCGAGCCAGTGGGGCGAATCTGACGAGCACGACTGGAACGAGACGATGCGGGAGTGGTTCAACGAGACGGGGGACCGCGGCGACTGACCGAAATCGCCGCGTACTGCCCATCCAGAGACCGTCAGATCCGGCGGGCCGGCTACGTGGGCCGCTCGTGTCGTCTGAACTACTGGTGCCGGAAAGTATATGACATGCCATGCCATACCACATTCCGACGCCCAAATGTCGAACCACGCACCCAGTGGAGAAACGGACGACGCGATAGAACTGACGTCGGAACCACAGTTGCCCGATGCGATCCAGTCCACGGAGACGTACCAGACCGACGAGGGGACAGTATTCTACGACGCCCAGAATCCGCTTGCGTGGCTCCAGACCGACGCCGCCGTTCGCCTGAGCGACCGGGCGTAGGCGAACGCCTTTTGCGGCCGCCCGCTAACGACGACTCGTGAGCCAGCCGGACGACGAGCGCGACGACCGAAACCTCGCCCAGCAGTACGCCGATGAGTACGGCGGCCCCGACCACGACGCGTCGCTGCTCTCCGAACCAGCTGACGAGGACCTCCCCGGCCCGGATCCGCCGTCGCCCACGGGCGCCGGCGAGGTGGACCCGGAGATACGGAACCTGTTCTGGCGCCTCGTCCTCGTGTTCAACGTCGCCATCGCGGCGCTCGCGCTCGGCCCGATGCTGATCTACTTTCGCGGCGCGCTGGAACTCGGCCTGCAGGTAACCGCGGGCGGCGCCCTCACGTTCGCGTATGGGGTTTTTCGCTACCGTCGGTTCCGTGCGACGGACGACGAAGCGCCGGAACGCAACGGCTAACCCTCGCGAACGGATACGTCGCGTTATGCGAACGGTCCGGGACGCCGACGGCGCCCGCTATCTCCTCCTGAAGGAGTCCTCGGAGTCGAGCCGCGTCCGCGACCCCGAAACGGGCGAGGAGCGCCACGTCCCGAACGACGAACTCGAACCGGTCGACGGCGAGTCGCCCCTGGAGACGGCTGCGAATGCCTTTCCCGAGGCCGCCCGCCGTCTCGTCACTGCCGTTCCGGACCGCCGCGCCCTCGGCCTCCTCGTCGAAGTCGACGACCGTGGGCCGCTCGACGTCCACGTCCTCCTCGACGCGTACGACCTCTGCGAGAGCGACCTCCACGGACTTCTGGCGGAGTTTCGCGCCGCCGGGCTCGTCGAAGAGACCGACGTCGCCGGCCGTCGCGGCTACCGGATCACCGACGAGGGCCACGACGCGCTCGCACGACTGCGGGACTAATCGACCCGTTTGACAGGCCGTCTCGACCCTAGTCGGCCAGTTCGGCGACGACGCCGGTCTCCACGTGTTCGACCGAGGACCGGTTGGTCGTCGAGTCTTTTGCCACCCGCACCAGGTCGTCCGCCGCGCCGACGAGTTCCTCGTCGTGGCTCACGACGACGATCTGTTCGACGCCGACGTCGTCGCGCATGTACTCGATCATGTCGAGTAACTGCGTGACGTGGCCCGAATCGAGGAACACCGTCGGCTCGTCGAGGATGAGCGGCGGCATCGGGGCCGCGCCATCGATCCCTTCCGCGAGCAGCCGGTAGATCGCACAGCGCAGGCTCAGGTTGAACAGCGCGCGCTCGCCGCCGGAGAGCTGTTCGGGGTCGAGCGCCTCGCCGTCCTTCTGGTAGACGGTCAGCTGGTACTCGCCGTCCAGTTCGATGCGGGCGTAGGAGTCGTTCTGGTAGACCAGGTCGAAGGTCTCGTTGACCATCCGTTCGAGGGTCTCGACGTTACGCTGGCGGAGCTCCGCCCGCAACGTGCCGTACATCTCCTGGAGGTCGTCGGCCTCCTCGTACAGCGATTCGAGCCGTTCCAGTGTTTCCGAGAGCTCCTCGCGCCGTTCCCGCAGCCCTTCCAGTTCCTCGATTTCGTTCTCGACGGCGCCGACCTGGCTCTGTAGCTCCGACCGGCGCTCCCCCAGTTCCTCCAGTCTCGCGTCGGCCTTCTCGACGTACTCGGTCGCCCGGTCGCGTTCACTCCGGGCCTGCTCGACCTTCTCGTCGTCGAACTGCTCGGCCAGGTCTTGCTTCCGCTCGCGCTTGTCGGCCAGCCGCTCCCGGCGCTCGTCGTTGATCTCGCCCTTCTGGTCGTGCTGTTCGCGCAGCCGTTCGAGCGCCTCCTCCAGGGTCTCGACCTCGTCGAGCAGTGTCGAAACCCGTTCCAGCCGATCGATACGCTCCCGTACCTCCTGGCGTTCCTGGTTGCACTCGGCGACGACGCTCCGGCACGCTTCGGCCGACTCCTCGGCCTCGGCGGCGGCCGCACGCTTCTCCTCGGCCGTCGACTCCAGTTCCTCGGCCTCCTCGCGGAGCCGTTCGATGGCCTCCTCGTCGTCGCCCAGGCCGGATTCCTTCTCCTCGACGAGCGTCTCGACCGTCTCGCGGTTCGTCTCCAGCTGGTCGAGCTTCGTGGCGGTCTCGGCGAGAGCCTCGGCGCGTTCGAGCTTCGCTTCCAGTTCGTCGCGCTCCTCGGCGGCAGATTCGAGTTCCGCCTCCAGTTCCGCGATACGCTCTCTGTCCTCGTCGATCGTCTCGACGTGGGGCGAGCCATCGACGTCCTGGCCGCACTCGGGACACTTCCCCTGGTCCCGGAGTCGTTCCGCCTCTTCGAGCGCCTCGCGTTCGTTCTCGAGCGTCGTCTCCAGCTCCGTGACGGTCTGGCGCGCTTCGTCGAGTTCGCTCGCCACCGCCTCGCGGTGCTCGCCGACCGACTCCCTGTCGGGGGGCGCGTCGTCGAACTCGGCCGATAACGTCTCGACCTTCTCGTCGAGGGAGTCGAGTTGCGCCCGTTTCTTCTCGATCTCCTCGCGTGCCTCGGCCAGTTCGGTCTCGGTGTCTGCGGCCTCCTCGCGCTTCGCGTCGGCGCGCGATTCGAGGTCCTGGGCCTGTTCGCCCAGCGACTCGGCCGTGCTGTTGTGTTCCTGGGCCTCGACGCTCTGTTCCTTGATCCGCTCCTGGAGGTCGTCGTCGGTCGCCTCGAGTTCGTCGATTTTCGTCTCGACCGTTTCGGGGTCGGCCGCCTCGACGTCGCTCTCGGCGACGGCGTCGTCCAGTTCGTCGCGCTTCTCGGAGAGCGTCTCCCGGCGGTCGCGGATCCGCTCGTTCAGTTCGTCGCGTTCCTGTTCGGTCTCGGCGATAGTGTCCAGGAGTTCCGCTATCTCTGCTTCGAGTTCGTCCAGTTCCTCCCGCTTCTCCTCGTACTCTTCCAGAACTGACGCGGCGTCGTCGCGAGTCTGGACAGCCTGTTCGCGCTGTTCCTCGATGCGCTCTCTCTCCGCGGTGACCTCGTTGACCTGGCCGCCGAGTTCGTTCAGTCGCTCGTGGAGCTCTTTGTCCTCCTTGGCCTCGATCTGTTGATCGAGATTTTCGAGGACGTCTCGCTTTCCGTCTCGGACTCGTTTCACGCCGACGCGAGCGTCGCTGGCGCGCTCGCGGTACTCCTCGAGTTTCCCGAGCTGGAGGAGGTCGTCGAGCATGTCCTGGCGCTCGCCGGGCGAGGCGTTGATCAGCTTGTTGACCTCGCCCTGGCGGACGTAGGCGCAGTTGACGAACGCCTCGTGGTCCATCCGGAGCAGGTCGGTGACCCGCTGGCGGACGGCGCGCGCACCCTCGTAGGTTCCCTCTGGCGTCTCGAGAACGGCCTTCGCCGTGACGGCGCGCTCGTCCCGGACGCGAACCCGCCGTTCGACGTGGTAGTCCCCGCCAGCGTGGGTGAACCACAGTTCGACCTCCGCGTCTTCGGCACCGATGGAGACGACGGCTTCGAGCGTCTCGTCCAGCGCCTTGGACCCGTAGAGCGCGAAGAAACAGGCCTCCAGCAGCGACGACTTGCCGCTCCCGTTGAGTCCGTGGATGACCGTGACGCCGCGGTCGAGGCGGAGGTCGGCGTCGGCGTAGCACTTGAAGTTCTCCACCCGGACGCGCGTGAAGCGCATCAGGCCTCACCTCCCGTCGGACAGCGGGTCACGGGATTCCGGATCACAGGTACTCCTCCATCGAAGACTGGCCGTCCCCGGCGTCGGGTTCCGGTCGCGTCTCGTTGGTCGACTCTGAATCGTCGGCCGCTTCGTCGGCTGGCGAACTCCCGTCGCTTTCGGTACCGCCATCTGCCTCCGCGGCGGTCGCCACCTGTTCGGCCGCGGTCGACCCGTCCACCCCGGCGTCGGTTTCCGTGGCGTCTCCGCCCTCGGCGACGGCCCCTGCTTCCTCGTCGCCGGATTCGACTTCTTCACCCGCAGGCGCTGGCGCCGCGTCGAACACCGACAGGTCCTCGTCGTCGACGAGCTCCCGGACGTGTGATTCGACCTCGTCGGCGACGTTCGAGTCGGCGACTTTCGAGGCCCGGATGGTCTCGTCTATGTCCCGGGCGGCCTCGCTGAGGCCCAGTTCGCGCACGCGCTCGCGGACGGCGTCGTCGGGGTCGGCGAAGTTCACCTCGACCTCGCGGTCGTCGGCCAGTTCCCGGTGGTCTGTGACACGGGCGACGAGGGCCCCTTCCTCCAGGGCGAACTCCTCGACGCTGGCGGGGGTGACTGGTTCGCCGTCGCCGTCGACGTGGACGATGACGACGGCGTCGGTCAGGTCGTACTGACCGACGGCCTCCCGGACGCGGGAGACGCCCTCGTCTTCGGCCAGGTCGACCTCGCAGAAGACGAACTCGCGCGTGTCCAGTCCGCGGCGACTGATCTGGACGTCGTCGTCTAAGGTGACGATATTGTACCCCCGGTCCTCGCGTTCGTCCGCGCTCGCGCGCTCGGTCGACCCGCAGTAAGTGAGCCAGGTGTCCGCGACCTGGGCCGTGTCGGGGACGTGGTCGTCCCCCAGCAACATCGCGTCGAAGTCGATGCTCGCGCCGTCGAGGATCTCGGTGGCGTCCCAGTTGCCGTGTTCGAACGGCTGGAACAGCCCGTGGGTCACGAGCGCCGCGAAGTCGGCGTCGTGGTCCTCGAACGAGTACGCGAGGTCGTCACGTTTCGACCGCGGGACGAAGTCTAGCCCGTAGAAGGCGGTGTCGCCGAGTATCACCGGGTCGTCGCCAAGTCGCGTGGCGAGGCCGAGCGACTCGAAGAGGTCGAGCCACTGGGCGTCGCGCTTTGCCTCGTGGTTGCCCACGACGGCGAGAAACGGAATGTTCGCGTCGTCGAGGTTCCGCAGCACGTCGAGCGTGCCCATGATGTCCGACAGCGTCGGGCGTCGATCGTGGAAGAGGTCCCCGGCGTGGACCACCGCGTCGACGTCGTCGGCGACGGCGTCGTCGACCACCTGCCGGAACGCCGCCAGAAAGTCCCGCCGGCGTTCGGGGACGTGGTACTGCTGGTACCCGAGGTGGGTGTCGCCGGTGTGTATCACCCTCGTCATTCGCTCGGGCCTAAGTCACCACTTCCTAAAGAGGTTCCGTGACCGGGGTGGAAGTGGTCGGCGTCGGCCACCTCGTGGTCGTCGCTGCTATCCCAGTTCGTTTCGCTCGCGCCGGTGCCATCGGCGGCCTCCCTGAACTCGCGAAACGCGGCGAGGGCGCGCTGACCGTCCTCGGCGCACGCGCTCACGGACTGTTCCGCTCGCTCGACGGCGCGTTCGAGTTCCTCGACGCCGTTTTCTTCGACGAACTCCGCCGCCGCGTCCAGGTCGTCGACGGCGGCGTTCGCTCGCTCGATCGTTTCGCGGTACGTTCCCGGCTGCTCGTCCGAGCCCGAGACATCGACCGTCTCGGACTCAGAATCGACCGAGTGCGCCAGGTTCGCGAGTGCTCGTCGGACGGCGTCGTCGGACATGAAGCGAGTTGGCGCGTGATCACTGAAAAAGGTTCGTCGACGGATGCGGGTCGGCGGATTCTCGTGGCGGCGGGCTGGTCACTCGATGGTTTGCGCGGTCACTCGATCGTGAGCGTGTAGATGCGCTTGCGTGCGTCTGCGAAGGAGAACCGCGAATCGACGACGCCGACGTCTTCGAGCCGGTTCAGCGCGTAGCGGACGGTCCGCGGCGGGAGGAGCGTCTCGTCGGCGAGCTGGCTCTGGGTGAGCGTACCGTCGTACTCCAGTACTTTCGCGACGAGTTTCGCGCTGGGAGGTAACTCTTGGACGGCGCTCCAGTCGGCCTCGGCGGGCTCCGCGTCGGCGGTCGTCGCCTCGGGTGCACTCATGGTACTCTCCCGTACCGGATACAGCCTAATAATATTTCCCGTTCGAATTTATGACTGTTGGGAATGTTGCGGTAATATTCTCGCGCGCTGGCTCGTTCCTCGTCGGCCCTTCGAACCGGCGATAGCGCAACTGTCGGCCGATGACCCGACCCGAAACCTCATAATGGCTGACCCGCTAGCGAGGGGTAATGACTGACACCGTCGACGACGTGGATATGCCGTACGAGGACGACACGTCGCAGCAAGAGAAAATCGAGTCACTCCAGGAACGTCTCGAGGTGCTGGAGGGGCAAAACGAGGAGATGCGCGACAAGCTCCTCGACGCGAACGCGGAGAACAACAAGTACCAGCAGAAGCTCGAGCGGCTCACCCACGAGAACAAGAAGCTCAAGCAGTCGCCGCTGTTCGTCGCCACCGTCCAGGAGATGACCGACGACGGCGTCGTCATCAAGCAACACGGCAACAACCAGGAGGCCCTGACCGAGGTCACCGACGAACTCCGCTCGGAGCTCGAACCGGACAGCCGCGTCGCCGTCAACAACTCCCTCTCTATCGTGAAGTCTCTCGACGACGAGACGGACGTGCGCGCCCGGGTCATGCAGGTCGACCAGAGTCCCGAGGTCACCTACGCCGACATCGGTGGCATCGAGGAGCAGATGGACGAGGTCCGCGAGACCGTCGAAATGCCGCTGGAACACCCCGAGATGTTCGAGGACGTCGGCATCGACCCGCCGTCGGGCGTCCTCCTCCACGGCCCGCCGGGCACCGGCAAGACGATGCTCGCCAAGGCCGTCGCGAACGAGACGGACGCGACGTTCATCAAGATGGCCGGCTCCGAACTCGTCCACAAGTTCATCGGCGAGGGCTCGAAGCTCGTCCGCGACCTCTTCGAACTCGCCCGCCAGCACGAGCCCGCCGTCATCTTCATCGACGAGATCGACGCCATCGCCGCCAAGCGGACCGACTCCAAGACCTCTGGCGACGCAGAGGTCCAGCGGACGATGATGCAACTGCTCTCGGAGATGGACGGCTTCGACGAGCGCGGTGAAATCAGGATCATCGCCGCCACCAACCGCTTCGACATGCTCGACCGGGCCATCCTCCGGCCCGGCCGCTTCGACCGCCTCATCGAGGTCCCCAAGCCCGACTACGAGGGCCGCGTCCAGATCTTCAAGATCCACACGCGCAACATGAACGTCGCCGACGACGTCGACTTCGAGGTCCTCGCCGACGAGGCCGGCGAGGTCTCCGGCGCCGACGTCAAGGCCATCACCACCGAGGCCGGGATGTTCGCTATCCGCGACGACCGCACCGAGGTCCAGATGGACGACTTCCGGAACGCCTGGGAGAAGATCGAGGCCGAAGAGGACGAGGACGAGGACGTCTCGAAGACCTTCGCCTAACGACCTTTTTCGTCGTCGGGTTCGAGTCGCGGCTTCGCCGCGATCGAACCACTCCTCGAAAAACGTCGGGGAAAAAGACGGAAGCGCCTTCGGCGCTTCCGGGGAAACTGCGCCTCACTCCGTTCGGCGCAGTATGCTTACCCAACCTGTACGCTCTCTTCTGGAGACCCACAACTAAGGCCTATCACGGGTAACTACGAGTATGCCCAGTGTCACTGAGCAGTTCGACCACCCATCGTGGCTGACGGCCGTCGCGACGGCCGCCGGCTACGGACTGATCTTGCTCGTCCTGTTCGTGCTGCTGTTCCTCGTTCCCTACGTGCTCATCTGAAACGGAAATCGCTCCTTAGCTGGTCGCGTTGTACGTCACCTGGACAGTCGCCCGGACGGTGACTGGACCGCTGTCTATCTGGGTGCCCGAGGCTTCGAGCGGGGCCACGTCCTGCGAGGCGAACGGCTGGGGCCCCTCGGAACTCGTCGAAATCGAGCTGACGCTGGTTAGCTGGAGGTCTTCGGTCGCGGCGAGGGTCTCGGCCTGGGTTCGGGCGCTCCCCATCGCTTCTTCGAGGGCCTGGTTCCGGAGGTCGGCCTGGGACTCCTCGGAGAGCGTGAACTCGACGTTGCGGACGCCGGTCGCGCCGCTGGCGACGGCGACGTCCACGAGTTCGCCGACGCGGCTGGTGTTCGTCACGTCGACGGCGATCCCCTGCTGGGCGACGTATCGGGTCTGGTTGGGCGTCTGCTCGGGCCCACCGCGATCGGAGGCGTCGTAGAGGTTGTAGTCGGTCGTCCGGATCTGGTCCTCGGAGACGCCAGCGTCGAGGAGTGCGTTCCGCAGTCGCGACGTGTTTGCGGCGAGGCGGTCGGTGGCGGTCTGGGGCTCCTCGGCGGTCGCGGCCGATTCGAGGTGGAGGACCGCGACGTCGGGTTCGGCCTGGACGTCGCCGGCGGCCGAGACGGAGATCGTCGTCGTCGAGTCGGTCGCGTTCCCGGCCTGGGCGGTCTGTGCCTGGGGTTCCGGCGCGACCGCGACGGCCGTCATCGCCCCCGCGAGGAGGAGGACGAAGACGACGCTGATCGCCGACCGGTGCGCTGATTCCATAGTCACACGTCCGGCGCATCCGGTTTTGTTATGCGTGGCCAAGTCCGATGGGCCGGTTCTCGCGCTCGGGAGGTTCGACCGAAAGCGAACGGAAGTAGCGGTAAGCCGAATCTACGCGCCCGATTCCCGTCGCCGGAGCCTCCTACATTCCCATGTCGCTGGCGGCGTCCGGGACGGGCAGCGCCGTCGGGTCGACCCCGAGGAGTTCGCCGGCGTGGTCCAGCGCCATGTCGAAGCCGTAGTAGCGTTCGAGTTCGTCGCCGTCGGCCGTCGGTCGCACCTTGAGCATCGCGTACCCCTCGCGGTTCTGCGCGATGGCGGCGGTGCCCGTCGCGCCGTCGCCGTCCCCCTCGAACGCCAGGACGCGCTCGGTGTCGGTCTCGTAGTAGCGGGCCGTCACGCCGTTCGCATTCGCCTCCGCGTCGGTCATTGCGTGGGAGTTCGACGTCGGGGGAGTGAAAGCTGTCGGTCCGCGGCCGAGGACCCGACGCAGGAGTAGAAGACTTTTCACCCGACGTGGGCAGATATCATCCGAGAACCTTTCCGTGACCGAACGAACGACTGCCGGTTCGTCGACGCTCGCCCGGGTTCGCGACGGGCTCGAACGCCGGTTCGGCGTCGACCCCAGAGCCCTCGCCGCGTTGCGCATCTCCCTCGGGACGCTGCTGTTACTCGACCTCGTCCTGCGAGCGCGCGACCTCACGACCTTCTACAGCGACGTCGGCGTGTTCACGCGGACGGCCCTGGCCCGCCAGTACCCCACCATGGGCTCGGTGTCCATCCACACCATCTCCGGTGAGGTCTGGGTGCAGGCCGTCCTGTTCCTGGTTGCCGCGGCGTTCGCGACGGCCGTTCTAGTCGGCTACCGGACTCGTCTCGCCACGCTCGCCTCTCTCGTTTTCCTCGTCTCCATGCACGCCCGCAATCCGATGGTCCTCAACGCCGGCGACGTGCTGTTCCGCAGGCTGCTGTTCTGGGGACTCTTCCTCCCGCTCGGTGCCCGGTGGGCGATCGACGCCAACACCGTGGCCAGTGCCGACACCGACGACGATGGAGGTGGGTGGATAGCGACCGTCGCGACTGCGGCGTTGCTGGTGCAGGTGGTGCTGGTGTACTTCGCCAACGTCGCGTTCAAACTCCGGACGGACGCCTGGACCCGGGGAGAGGCCATCCGGTACGTGTTCGAACTGGACCAGTTCACCGTCGGCCTCGCCTCCGTCGTCGCGCAGTACCCGACACTGCTCGAACTCGCCGCGCTGGGCTGGTTCGCACTGCTCTGCATCTCGCCGCTGCTCCTCGTCGTCACCGGCCGGGCCCGACTCCTGCTAACAACGCTGTTCGCGTCGGGACACGTCGGCATGTTTCTGACGATGGACCTGGGTATCTTCCCGCTCGTCTCCCTCACTGCGTTACTCCCCTTCCTTCCCCCGTCGGTATGGGACCGCGTCGAGGCGGCCACCGAACCGGTGTGGACGCGCCTCCGGACTGGCCTCCCCTCGGTCGACCCCCGTCGTGTGGAACTCCCCGTCGGACAGCGGGCGCGAGCAGCGCGCTCAGTGTTTCTGGCTGGATTGCTGGCGTCGATGCTCCTCCTCAACGCTGTCGCCGTCGGACTCGTCGACGCCCCGGCGAGTACACCCGAGGCCGTGGAGGACCGGTCCTGGAACATGTTCGGGAATCCGCCGGAGTCGGAGAGCTGGTACGTCGCGCACGCGACGTTCGACTCGGGACGCAACGTGTCCGGTCACGTCTCGGCGGCCCGCTGGGGCGGGCCACTGGACGGTCGCGACAGGTATCCGCGCGGACGCTGGCGGAAGTTCACCTCGAACGTCGACAGGGGAGACGACGACCAGTTAGTGGCAGCGCTGGGGCGAGACGTCTGTCGTCGCTGGTCCGCCAGCGGTGACGAGCAGGTTCGCGCCGTCACGCTCGAACGCGTCGACGAGGAGTCTGTGCTGGATGGCCCGGACCGGCGCACGAGTACCGTCGTCTGGCGTGGCGACTGCTGAGGTCGGCGCCGGCCGACGGGAAGCGCAAGGAACTACTGGCTCTGCTGCCTTCGCTCGTCCATGACCAGGTGGCTCCAGAGCGGGCGGCGGCGGGACGTGTGCGTCTTCCTCGCCGACGAGGGCGAACTCGCGGGACAGAAGCTCAAAACCCGCCTCGAACGCCACTACGACACACGCATCGACCCGAAGAGCTTCTACGGCGCGCTCTCCGCGCTCGTCGATTCGGGATTCGTCGAGAAACACGAGGACGGCATCGCGGACGTGTACGCGCTCACGGACGCGGGCGAACGCCGCGTGCGCGAACACTACGAGTGGATGGGCGAGCACCTGGACGAGTAGGGCCACCGACCGACGAATGACTTTTCACGGGCCTCCGTGACGGACGGCCATGGGACGGAGACGGGCAGCTATCTACGGAATCACGGACGCAGCGCCGTTCGCTATCGGTCTGGCCATCGTCGTGTGGAGCGTCGGCGAGATGTTCGCACCGGGTCGATTGCTGATAATCGCGCTCCTCCTCGGCGCTGGCGTCGGGGCGCTCCTGGCGACGCTCAGCGCGAGTCGGTACGTCGCCGACGGAACGCGGTTCTGGCTGGTCAGGGCGACCGTTGACGCGTTGCTCTGGTTGCCCTGACCGGAGGTTTTTAAGAGGGGACGCACCAGCCGACCCATGCGAATCGTAACTCCACTCGATCGGCTTCTCCAGCTGGGCGGCGACGGCGTGACGATGCTGTTCTGGTTGCTGACCGTCGTCGTCGCGCTCGCGTTCGTGCTCACCGACGTTCCGTGGGCCATCTCGTCCGGGATGATCGGGACCGGACTGACGATATACTGGATCCGATACCGGAACATCACGATCTCGGAACTGCTCACCTAGATACGGTCCCGGCCCGTTCTCGCCGGTGGGCACGATGAGGACGTGGCCGTCACTCCAGCAACTGGTCGGCGATGGTGTTCCGCAGGACTTCGCTCGTCCCCTCGTAGATCTCGTTGAGCTTCGCGTCACGGTAGAACCGCTCGGCGGGGAAGTCCTTGGTGTAGCCGTAGCCGCCGTGGATCTGGATGCCCTCGTTGGCGACCTCGCGGGAGATCTCCGAGGCGTAGAGTTTGGCCTGGGCGGCCTCCTTCACGAAGTCTTCGTCGCGCATCTTCAGGTCCGCCGCCCTGTGCATCAGCATGCGCGCGGCCTGGAGTTTGGTGTCCATGTCGGCGAGTTTGTGCTGGATGGCCTGGAAATCGCTGATAGGCTGGTCGAACTGCTCGCGCTCCTGGGCGTACTCCAGCGCCGCGTCGAGGGCAGCCTGAGCGATGCCGACGCCGCGCGCGGCGATGGTGATCCGCCCGCCGTTGAGCGTCTTGAGCGCGTGGACGAACCCCCGTCCCTCCTCGCCGAGGCGGCGGTCCGCCGGGAGTCGCATGTCGTCGAATCGCAACTCCGCCGTCGGACACCCCTTGTCGCCGAGCTTGTGTTCGGTCCCCTCGACGTGGAAGCCGTCGTCCTCGTCTGGCCGCACGAGGAAGGACGAAATCCCCTTGTTCCCCGCCTCGGGGTCGGTCTTGGCGAAGAGGACGACTGTGTCCGCGACGGAGCCGTTGGATATCCAGAGTTTGCCGCCGTTCACGATGTATTCGTCGGGGTCGCCGTTACCGCCGTCGCCACCGACGGGCTCAGCGGTGGTCTCCATCGCCGGTACGTCGCTCCCCGCGCCCGCCTCGGAGAGGGCGAACGCACCGACCTCCTCGCCGTCGGCTAGCGGGACGAGGTACTCCTCTTTCTGTTCCTCGTCGCCGAACTCGTAGATCATGTTACAGGCCAGGGAGATGTGCGCGGCGACGATGGTGCCGAGGCCGCCGCTCCCCCGCGATATCTCTTCGAGCGCCATGGCGTAGGAGTGGTAGTCCAGCCCCGCACCGCCGTACTCCTCGGAAATCGGCATCCCCATCAGCCCGAGGTCGGCCATCTGGTCGACGAGGTCCCGTGGGAACTCGTCGGTCTCGTCGATTTCGGCCGCTCTGGGGACGACCTCCTCGTCGACGAACTCCGTGACCATCTCCCGGATCTGTCGCTGTTCCTGCGTCGGCGCGAAATCCATGCTAGCAGGTCTCGCGGGACGGGCCTTGATTGTTCGCCTACGATCTATGGATGGTGGCTCCGAGAACGACGGAATCGGCCACAACTACAACCAGAAAGCCCCGCCCGTCTCACCTCCCGCGGCTCGTTGTCGTCCGAAAATCGAAGATTTTCGTGATGAGCGTGGGACTCGAAGAGTCCCACGAACCATGCGAACGGGCGCTTCGCGCCCGTGAGCAGATGACGAGAGAGCTCCGCTCTCTCGAACCACGCGCGCTCACTCCGTTCGCGTGCTTACTTCGCCGGGGTTCGGTGAGACGGCCGCCCCTTTCATACCACCCGGTTCGGCTGGGAAGTCCGGAGAAAGGGGTGGGACTGAATGGGGCCGGTCTCTCCGGGAAGGACGACGACGTAAGCACTGAACGAACGGAGTGAGTGAGGCGCGCAGCGAGTCGCCCGACCGGAGAGACCGGGGGCTTTCTGGCTGTGGTCAGGAGTTACGACGTCGGCGGTAGCGCATCCCCGAGAAATCTCTTCTAGTCGTACTCGTAGAACCCCTTCCCAGTCTTCTTGCCGAGGTCGCCGGCCTCGACCTTCCGCTTCAGGAGATAGGCGGGCTTGTACCGGTCGCCCAGTTCCTCGTGGAGCGTCTCGGAGGCGTGGAGGCAGACGTCGAGGCCGACGTGGTCGGCGAGTTCCAGCGGCCCCATCGGGACGTTCGTTCCGAGTTTGAGCCCGCGGTCGACGTCGTCCTTCGTCGCGACGCCCTCGTCGAAGGCGCGGATGCCCTCGTTGATCCAGGGCATCAGCACTCGATTCACCACGAAGCCGGGCTTGTCGTCGGACTCCCATGTCTCCTTGTCGAGGGACTCCGTGAACTCGTGGGCCGTTCGGAGCGTCTCCTCGCTGGTCTTCTCGCCGTCGACGACTTCCACGCCGGGCATGACCGGGACGGGGTTCATGAAGTGGAGGCCGACGACCTGTTCGGGGCGGACGGTGGCCTCGGCGATGCTCGTTATCGAGAGGGTGCTGGTGTTGGTCGCCAGAATCGCGTCCGGGCCACAGACGTCGTCGAGGTCGTCGAACACGTCCCGCTTGACGTCCATCGACTCGACGACGGCCTCGATGGCCAGGTCGGCGTCGCCCAGGTCCTCGGTCTCCGTCGACCCGTCGATCCGGTCCCGGGCGGCGTCGGCCTCCTCGCGCGTCAGTTCCTCCCTGCCGACCAGTCGGTCCAGGCTGTCGTGGATCCGGTTGAAGCCGGCGTCGACCGGGTTCGATTCGACGTCGACCATCGTCACGTCGTATCCGGCCGTCGCGGCGACCTGTGCGATGCCGGCGCCCATCGTTCCCGCGCCGACGACGCCGACGGTCCGGATGCTGTCGACTTCACTCATGCGCGAATGGTCGTTCGCCTGTCGTATAGAGGTGCCGTCGAACGAGCACGCAGATCGGCCGCGTGAATTGCTACCACGAGACCCGCTCCGTCCGGGGATATTGGCAATTCCTGCCTCGCCTGACGCGTATTGACTCGCTTCGTAGTAAATGTCAGTAACAAAATACTTGGTCGGTCGCCGAGAACCGACACCTGATGCGGCCCATCGACGACACCCCACTGGCTCGGGACGGCAAAGTGCTGATTCTCGCGTACGACCACGGCATAGAACACGGCCCGGTCGACTTCGAGGAGCGCCCGGAGAGCGCCGACCCGGAGTCCATCTTCCGGACGGCCACACACGACGCGGTCACCGCACTCGCAGTCCAGAAGGGACCCGCGGAGGCGTACTACCCCTCCTACGAGGACGACGTGACGCTGCTGGCGAAGCTCAACGGCACGTCCAACATGTGGATGGGCGAGCCGGACTCGTCGGTCACCTGTTCCGTCGAGTACGCGGCCACCCAGCTCGAGGCCGACGCCATCGGCTTCACGGTGTACCCCGGCTCCAACAAGGAGACGGAGATGGTCGAGGAGTTCCGCGAGGCCCAGGAGGCTGCCCGCGACTACGACATGCCCGTCGTACTGTGGTCCTACCCGCGCGGTCAGGGTCTCAAGAACGACACCAAGGAGAGCACTATCGCCTACGCCGCTCGCCTCGGACTCGAACTGGGCGCCGACGTGACGAAGGTCAAGTACCCCGGCTCCCGCCAGGGGATGGAGCAGGCGGTTCAGATGGCCGGCAAGTCCAAGGTCATCATGAGCGGCGGATCCAAAGTTTCGGACGAGGCGTTCCTGGAGAGCGTCCGCGCAGTGATGGACGCCGGCGGCGCTGGTCTCGCCGTCGGGCGCAACGTCTGGCAGCGCCAGGACCCCGAGAGCCTGCTCGACTCGCTCGAACGCGTCATCTATAAGGACGACACCGTCGACGCTGCAATTCGATGAGCGGCTCGCTCGACGTCTCCGGCGACCGGACGGATTCGACCGTCGACGCCGTCGTCGAGACCATCGCGGAGACGGCGCCCGACGTCCGGACGGCCATCGCCGAGTACCGCCAGTACACGGCGGATTCGAACGCGACCGGCGACCAGCAACTGGCCGCCGACGTCCGCGCCGACGAACTGTTCGAGGACCGCCTGTTGGCCATCGACGGCGTCGCGAGCTACGCCAGCGAAGAGCGCGAGGACGTCGTCACGGACGGGCCCGACGACGTGGCCACCGACGAGGGCGACCTCCACGTCGCCATGGATCCGCTCGACGGTTCGTCGAACCTCAAGCCTAACAGCGGCATGGGCACGATCTTCGGCGTCTACGAGACCCAGCCGCCGACGGTCGGTCGAGATCTGGTCGCTGCGGGCTACGTCATCTACGGCCCGGTCACGAGCATGGTCGTCGCCCGCGACGGAAGCGTCACGGAGTACCTCCTCCACGACGGCGAGTCCCGCGTCGTCGACCACGACGTCACCATCCCCGACGACCCGACAGTGTACGGCTTCGGCGGCGGCGAACCCAACTGGACCGTCGCGTTCACCGAGTACGCCGACGAGGTCCGCGAGGAACTCAAACTCCGCTACGGCGGCGCGATGATCGCCGATATCAGCCAGGTTCTCACCTACGGCGGCATCTTCGCGTACCCCGCGCTCCGCGACGCCCCCGAGGGCAAACTGCGCCTCCAGTTCGAGGGCCAGCCGATGGGCTACGTCGTCGAGACGGCCGGCGGTCGCTCCTCGAACGGCGAGGAGTCGCTGCTGGACGTCGAACCCGACGGACTCCACGAACGGACGCCGCTCTACGTCGGGAATATCGCCCTCGTCGACCGGCTCGAAGCGGTGCTCGACTGACTCTCTCCCCCGTTCCAGCACAGTATTTTCCGGTCAGTACCCCAGGTAGATAGCGAGCGCCTTGAGCACGCCGTAGGTGCCGACGACGAGACCGATAACGCCGGTCAGAATCGTCCCGACCAGCCCGTCTGGCCAGAGGGCCAGCGGGTTCGGTATCGGGACGTCGAACCCACCGGTGGAATCGTTCTCGCTCCCGTTGGCTTCCTCGCCGGCACCGTTTCCGTCGTTCGAGAGCAGGCCGCCCCCGCTTTCTTCGGTGGGCGTCTCGTCCCGCGTGACCACTCGAAGGTCGCCAGCGACGGTGCCGTTCACGCTGACGGTCCCGTCGCTGACAGCGCGCGTGGCGAAGGAGACCGACCTCGTCTCGCCCGCGTCGACCGTCACTTGCCGCGTGTCGACGACCTGGGAACCCACCGACAGTCCCGCGAGGAACGAGCCCTGCTCTGTCCCGTCGTTCGCGAGCGTCACTTCGACGACGACGTACTCCCCGAGGGGGACGGCGTCGCGGACGAGGCGTGCGTCGGCGACGCGAACGTCGCCTCCGTCACCCCC
Source organism: Halomicrobium sp. HArcel3 (assembly GCF_058933135.1). Classification (NCBI taxonomy): domain Archaea; kingdom Methanobacteriati; phylum Methanobacteriota; class Halobacteria; order Halobacteriales; family Haloarculaceae; genus Halomicrobium; species Halomicrobium sp. HArcel3. The sequence goes on from NZ_JBZYDN010000001.1 coordinate 273,196, forward strand.
GTCGCTGTTCGCCGCCGCTCCGTCGCTGGCCTCCCAGTCGCGTTGGGCACCCGACGCGCCGACGACGAACGTCGACAGCCCGGGGGACTCGGCCTCGTAGACGACCGTCGACTTCGTCGCCCGGACGACGTCGGTAGGGAGTTCGGTCCAGTTCCCGTCGTCGCGGTACAGCGCGACGTCCGAGTAGGAGATGCCGGCCCGGGAGAGCCGCGATGCTGAAACGGAGAACCGGAACGTCGGGTCCGCGACGCTCTGGTTGTCGTGCTCGATGGCGACGGACGTGAGCGCCTCGCGTCCCGTCGCGGACTCGAACCCGGTCGCCGTGGCGTTGCCAGAGACGTTGAGGCGGAGCGTCTCGTCGGTCGGGAGCGTGACGCGGAGCGAGCGCACCGTCACGTCGTCGTCGCCGGCGAGACGGCCGTACTCGTCGGTGATCCGGACGCGTTCGTCCGTTCGATTCGAACTCACGACGACGCGGTGGGCGCTGTCGTTCGTCGTCGTGACGCCGACGCCGCGCTTGCTCGGAGCGTCGTGAACCGTGACTGACCAGTTCGCCGTATTCGCGTTCCCGCCCTCGTCGGCGACGGTCAGTCCGACCTGGTGGGTCCCGGGTTCGTCGAAAGCGTACTCGAAATTGCTTCCGTTGCCGGCACTCTCGCCGTCGACAGTCCACTCGTAGCCAGTGACGCCGACGTTGTCCGTGCTCGCCGACCCGTCGAAGCGGGCGCGATCGCCGGCTTCGAAATGGTTGGGACCGTCTATGTCCGCGGTCGGGACCGTGGCGTCCCGGACGAACGTCTCTGCCGTGGTGAGGTTGACGAAGAGACCTGATTCGTCCTCGAGCGAGGTCACCTCGACGGTGTAGACACCGTCTTCGGGAAAGTGGACGGTCCGCGCGTGGGGGACGCCGAAGACGTTGTCGTCGACGGCGCGGAAGTCGGCCCTGCTCAGATTCGCCGCCGTCGGGCCGCGGATCTCGACGGCGAGTCCCGTCAGGGGTTCGTTCGACCGGGCGACGATCTTCGCGGCCGACTCGTTGACCCGTTTGAGCCTGAACTCCCGGAGGAAGGGGAGTCGGCTGTCCATGCCGGTGACGGTGACCGAGTCGTCCGCGAGCGCGTTCCCGGCGGCGTCGGTGACGTCGCCGTCGGCAGGACTCTGGACGGTTACTGTGTCGGTGTTGATCCCGGACTCGAGGAAGAGTTTCACCGTCGCGTTCGATCCGCTCTCGCTGACGTTGATCGACGCGAGGTCGCCGTCGCTGAGCGAGAAGTCCTCGACGTCGATAGAGCCCTCGTCGACGTCCGTATCGTCCGCGACGGTGACCTGCATCGTCGTGGCGTTGACCCGCTCTCCGCCGGCCAGCGTCGGCGGACTGTCGTCCGACTCCTGGGCGACAACCGGACTCGCCAGTAGTAGCGAGAGTACCAGCACCGCGGCGACGGCCATGACCGCGAGTCGCGCTCGCCACCGCTCGCTGGGCAAGGCAGACGGCGCCGTCGCGGGGGACGAGGAATTCACTACCCCGCTGTTTCCCACCCCGTAGCATCAATAACCCGGCGCGATTACAACTGGTGATAACCGGGAGCGGTCGCGGAGGGGACAAACGTTGTTACAGCCCCGTTCGTGGTACGTGGTATGAAGGTGCACATCGCGGCCGGGGCGAGCGAGGACGAGGCGTCGGCCATCGCCGCCGCAGTCGCGGAACACGTCGGGGAGCCTGTCGAGGTGTTCGTCGGCGACGCCGAGGAACCCGCCGTCGTCCACGAGGTCGACGCGTCTCCAGCGGCTGACGGGCACGCTTCCGAACCGAGTGATGCTCCCGGCGAAACCGGGGAGGAACTCGGGCCGACCGACCGCGAGCGCCGCCTCCGCGACGAAATCGCCGACATCCACCGCGGTGGCCCGGAGAAGTATCGGGAACGCCTGAGCGAGCAGGGGAAGCTGTTCGTCCGCGACCGCCTCGACCTGTGGTTCGGAGGCGACGGGACGGGCGAGGAAGATCGGGAAGACGGCGTCCACTTCGAAGACGGGACGTTCGCCAACTTCGATAGTTGGCACGAGGATTCCCCGTCAGTCGAAGAGGCCGATCCGGACACCCGGCTCCCCGCCGACGGTCTGTTGACAGGCGCGGCCACCTTCGAGGGCAGGGACCTGTTCTTCATGGCCAACGACTTCACCGTCAAGGCCGGGTCGATGGCCGAGAAGGGCGTCGAGAAGTTCCTCCGGATGCAACAGCGGGCGCTCAAGAACGGGAAGCCGGTCCTCTACCTGATGGACTCCTCTGGCGGGCGCATCGACCAGCAGCGTGGCTTCTTCGCCAACCGCGAGGGCATCGGGAAGTACTACTACAACCACTCCATGCTGTCCGGGCGGGTGCCACAGATCTGCGTCCTCTACGGCCCCTGCATCGCCGGCGCGGCCTACACCCCCGTCTTCGCCGATTTCACGGTGATGGTGGAGGGGATGTCGGCGATGGCCATCGCCAGCCCGCGGATGGTCGAGATGGTAACGGGAGAAGAGATCGACCTGGACGAACTCGGCGGCCCCGGGATTCACGCCCGCCACTCCGGGAGCGCCGACCTGGTCGCCGAGGACGAGGAGCACGCCCGCGAACTGGTCGCGAAGCTGATCTCCTACCTCCCGGACAGCGCCGGGGAGTCACCGCCGAAGACCGACGGGACCGATCCAGCGAAATCGCCAGCGGGCATCGACTCGGTCATCCCCGAGGCGCCGAACAAGGGGTACGACGTCCGGCGAGTTATCGACCGGGTGGTCGACGCGGACTCCGTCCTCGAACTCCGCCCGGAGTACGGAAGCGAGATACTGACGGCGTTCGCCCGCATCGACGGTCGCCCGGTCGGCATCGTCGCCAACCAGCCGAACCAGCGCGCCGGCGCCATCTTCCCGGACGCCGCGGAGAAGGCCGCCCAGTTCGTCTGGACCTGCGACGCCTACGACGTCCCCCTGCTGTACCTCTGTGACACGCCGGGGTTCATGGCCGGCTCACAGGTCGAGAAGGAGGGCATCCTCGAACAGGGGAAGAAGATGATCTACGCGACGTCGTCGGCGACTGTCCCGAAGCAGTGCGTCGTCCTCCGGAAGGCCTACGGCGCCGGCATCTACGCCATGTCCGGGCCGGCCTACGACCCGGAGGCGACGCTCGGGCTGCCGTCGGGCGAAATCGCTATCATGGGCCCCGAGGCGGCCATCAACGCCGTCTACGCGAACAAATTGGAGGACATCGAGGACGACGAGGAACGGGAACGCCGCGCGCAGGAACTCCGGGAGGCGTACCGCGAGGACATCGACGTCCACCGGATGGCCAGCGAGGTCGTCATCGACGAAATCGTCCCGCCGAGCGACCTCCGGGCCCAGCTGGCGGCCCGGTTCGAGTTCTACGAGACCGTCGAGAAGGACCTGCCCGAGAAGAAACACGGGACGGTCATCTAACGGGGCGCTGGTCGTCCGCTAGTCACCGTCCGTCGCCGCGTCGTACTCCTCGCGGGTGACGCTGTAGCGGTGGACGTCGGCCGGTTCGTCGCCGTAGACGAGTTCGTTCCGGATCTGTCCCTCGTAGGTACCGCCGTGGGCTTCGACGTACTTCTCGATGGCGCGCCTGGATTGCTCGTTGTCCACGTGGCAGGTGACGCCGACGACGTCCAGGTCGAGTCGCTCGAAGGCGAGTTCGAACAGCGCCGCCGCGCGCTCGCCGGAGTAGCCCCGGCCCCAGAACCGCTTGCGTAACCACACGCCGAGCGTGCCGCGACGGCGCTCCCAGTCGACGTCGAGGGCGGCGCCGCCGGCGATTTCACCGGCGCCCTCCTCGCCCTCTCTCGGTCGGATCAGGTAGGCGGCGCCGTCACCGTCCTCGCGCTCCGCGGTGACCGTCTCGATGAACGCCAGGGAGTCCTTCGGCGTCTCGTGGGGGTTCCAGGTGAGATACCTGGTTATCTCGTCGATGGCCGGTTCGTGCCGCGAGGCGATCCGATACAGTGTTAGCGGGTCGACAGTACCGGTCGTCAGCGCTTCGAGTTCCAGGCGGTCGGTTTCGATGCGTTGCGGGAAGAGTTCGTCCATGGTTCGACGTCGGGAGACCGGCTCTTAACGGTACTCCGGCCGTGCTATCGATTCTCGTTCGCCGGGGCGACGTGGGAAATAACAGGTAGCTTTTTGATATATTGCGCCCACGTCTCCGGTGGACCACGGTGCACCTGGTGGGAACGGTGAATGGTGGTCCGTCGCAGGAATGGACGCACGCAACACGTCGGAGTCCCCGGTGACGAACTGGGCCGACTCACTGACGGAACGGGTGGTGGCGTCCGGCGTCGACCGCGGGGAGATCGAGCGACACCTCTGGCTCGTCGTCGTCTTCGCGCTGGTCGCGGACGTGCACCTGACGCATCTCGGACTCCAGTACGGCCTGACGGAGGGCAATCCGGTCGCCCGGTGGGCGATCGCCGCGGGGGGCATCGAGACCCTCGCCCTCGGCAAGGTGGCCGTACTCGGCATCGCCGCGCTCGTGCGGTGGCGGCATCCACAGCACGGGCCGGTCATCCCGCTCGGACTGGCGGTCCCCTGGCTGACGGCGGTGGCGCTCAACGCCGTCACGCTGGCGTAGGGCCCCGCGTCCGGGCATCGCTGTGAAAAATCCGGTACTGGCGAGACTCCCGAATCGGGACTCGCCCGCCGGTCTCCCTGGCCGTTACCGCATCGCTTCGAGGCTCTGGACGACCGACACCGGTGCAGTTATCCACTGGCTCAGCTGGTCGTATCCCGTCACGTCGTCGGGAGCGATGGTGTACGTCGCCGATCCGTCGGACTCTTCCTCGACGTACCCGATCAGTTTCGGCGCTTTTCCGTCCAGTTCCCGGTGGCGTATCGACATAGTCTGGCCCCTCTATCTGTTGCTGGGACGTACGCGGTGTTATAGCTGACCGCCGATTCTTAGCCGGTGAGAATTGGGCGAATATCTGGCCCTGTTCCGGTCACTCGGTGCGTTCGGGGAGGCCCATTCCCGCCAGTACGATCGCCGTCGCGCCGACCGCGAGCGCGACGAGGCCGGGGACGAACGACCCCGTGACGTCGCGAAGCGTGCCGACGAGGAACGGGCCGGCGAACCCGCCGAGTTCGCCGACGGCGAAGATCAGGCTGACGGCAGTGGCGGTCAGTGCCGGGCCGACGTCCTCGATCTCCGTGGGGATGGCCCGGATCAGCGGCGAGACGCCGCCGACGGCCGCGCCGGCGACGAGCACGGCCGCGCCCGCACCGACGACGCTCTCGGCGACGACGAGCCAGCCGACGCCAGCGGTGGCGGCGACGCCACAGCCCACGACCGCGGGGCGTCGCCGGCCGAGTCGGTCCGACGCGGGCGGGATCACCAGCGTCCCGGCGGCCTGGCCGACGACGAACAGCGTGGCGACGGTGGCGGCGAGGCTCGGGTCGAGGCCACGTGACTCGAGGATGGTCGGCAGCCATCCCTGGAGGCCGTGAGAGAGGAGGAGGTAGGCCGTCCCGACGACGACGAGCAGTCGCATCGCGCGGTGGGCGAACACCCGGGCCACGTCTTCCCGGACGGACCTGAGCGAGAACGCCGACTCGGTCCCCTGGTCGTAGGGCGTTCCGTGCTCGCGCGCGTGCCACCAGGCGACGGGGACCCAGACCGCCAGGAACGCGAGCGAGACGACCGCCAGGACGCGAAACGTCGGTCGCCAGCCGCCGAGCATGGGTCCGAGAATGCCGCGACCGACGCTGTAGGCGGCGGCGATGCCGGCGTACGAACCCAGCAGGTACACCGTCGACATCGTCCCGAGCAAACGCGGGGGGAAGACGCCGGCGACGAGCTTCGGCAGGCCGAAGGTGATCGCCGTGGCGCCGATGGCCAGCAGCACCGTCGTCGCCAGCATGTCCGGGAAGCCGACGGTGAACGACCGGAGGAGCTGGGCGACGCCGAAGACCGCGAGGGCGGCCGCGATGCCGGTCCGCGCGCCGATGCGGTCCAGGACGACCCCGGTGAGCAACGAGAGGGGGACGTACGTCAGCGGTATCGCCCCGACGAGCGCGCCGGCCTGCGCGCCGGTGAACCCGAGCTGGTCGCTGATCGGGTCGAGAAACGCTGCGAGCGCGAACCAGTTTGCCATCAGGAGCAGGTAGCTGACGCCGCCCAGCACGACCAGCGCGTAGGAACTGGGAGCCACGGCGTCTCCGTGTTCGGTCCCGTCTCCGCGATCCATCTACTCCGGAGTCGGGTGATCGGCGCAAAGACTCTGTCGGCCGGTGCCGCAGGGGTAGGCCCGGTCAGTCCGCTCGCTCGGACAGCACCGTTCGCTCGAAGGAACAGACCACCTCGTCGTCCTGGTTGAACGCCTCGACTTTCATGATTATCGGGGGTCCGACAGTCTACGCGTCACGTCGGTCAATTGCTCTCTCCACGCACTCCGTGCGTTCCGGCCGATCACTGGCTCCCGTGAGCGGTGGTCTTCAACCGGGATCCAGGCGGACGAGCGACGGGTTCAGTTCCTCGTTGGCCTGGTAGGTGACGAACAGGGCTCCGTCGGCCACTGCGAGTCCCGCGATCGGGCGTCCCTGTGATGGGTACGTGAATCGTTTGGGTCCCTCCCCGAGCGGTCCTGGTCCGAGACGGTAGGCCTCAACGGTCTCGCTGTTCGGGACGTATACCCGGTCACCGGCGCCGACGGGCGCGGCCGAGTCGAGATCGATATCGGTGCCGCGTTGCCACAGGCGCTCTCCGGTCCCTCGGCTCCGAACCGTGAGTCCCTCCCAGCCTGCAGAGACGAACTCGCCATTGAGTACGACCGGAGCGTGCGCGGACCATTCTCTCGGCACGGTCCAAGCGACGGCCCCGCCGGAGTCGGAGTAGTCGTATAGCACTCGCGCGCCATTCCTCGTTTGGACGAAGACCTTGCTGCTATAGGGAGCGACTGATCGTACGCTCGGGCCGAGTTCTTCACGCCACTGCTCGGCCGGTCGCTCGTTGTGACTCCCTGGCAACTCGAACGTTGCTACGGAACCGCTCCGTGTACCTACGTAGAGTACGTCGTGCTCGACAGCGAGGGAACTGATCGTTCCGAAGAGATCCGCACGCCAGGTCGACGTCCCAGTCGCCGGGTCGATTCTGTGAACCACGCCGTTTTCGCTCCCCGCGAAGACGAACCCAGCGCCGTCCTCACCGACGACGTGGGGCCGAGAGACGACGGGTTCCTCCTCGAGTGACCATTTTCGTTGCCCGCTTTCAGCCTTGAGCGCGTGTACTGTCCGTGTCTCGTATTCCGTAACGTAGACGCTCTCTCCGTGGACGGTGGGGACTGACGGCCATCCGTGACCCGCCGTTTCGAACCGCCAGCGCACGTCTCCAGTGGCGGCGTCCAGCGCAACGAGCCCGCCCTCGACCGAGAGATAGACGCGTCCGCCGGCGATCACCGGCGGTCCGCCGGCCGTACCTTGGTCCGCTCGCCAGGCTTCGGTGTACCCCTCGCGCGGTGCGACGGCCTCGCGGCTGTAGGCCGTGTTTCTCGCGTCGTATCGGGGGAGCGGCCATTCGGTGTCGGCGTCCTCTCCGGCGTCGGCTTCGACCTCGCCGCCGTCTAGCAGGGTGATCCCCGCGATGCCTGCGGCACCGATCGCCCCCGCCGCAGCTAGTAGTCGTCGTCTGGAGGGCATCGGCTACGGCTGTTCCGTCGAAAACGTAAGTGTTCCGAACACTCTCGACCCTTTCCCTGACGGGTTATTCAACCATCGAGCGCTTCTCTGACAGCACCGTCCGCTCGAACGAACACACGACTTCGTCGTCCTGGTTGCGAGCGTCGACGGCCATCGTGACGACGCCGCGCTCGCCGTCGGAGGTCTCCCGCTTGTCGAGTACCGTCGTCTCCGCACGGATGGTGTCGCCGTGGAAGACGGGCGCGGGGTGTTCGACGTCGTCGTAGCCCAGGTTGGCGACGATGGTCCCGTCCGTCGTCTCGGGAATCGTCATCCCGACCGCGAGAGACATGGTGTAGAGGCCGTTGACGACGCGCTCGCCGAACTCCGTCTCGGCAGCGAACTCCGAGTCGAGATGGATCGGCTGCTGGTTCATCGTCAGGTCGCAAAAGCGCTGGTTGTCGCTCTCCGAGATGGTTCGCGAGCGGGGGTGTTCGATGGTCTCGCCTACCCTGAATTCTTCGTAGTACTTCCCGGGCATACGAACTGTCTCTTCGTCGGCTCGTGGCAAAGGTCTCGGGGATTCTCAGAGGAATCGGAACGTCTCGAGGTTCTGCGGGGCGAAGGTGCGCATGTTGAACTCGTGGTAGAGCCCGGAAGACAGGTCCTGCGTCGCGGATTCGTCGCCGTGGATGCAGAGCACTTTCTCGGGGCGGGGGTTCATCGTCCGGACGAAGTTCTCCAGGCCCTGGCGGTCGGCGTGGCCGGAGAACCCGTCGACGGTCTCGACGTTCATCTCCATCGAGACGGTGTTCGTCCGACCGGTGCCGTCGCCGACCGGAATCTCGTTCTGGCCGTTCTGAATCCGGCGTCCGGTCGTTCCCTGGGCCTGGTAGTCGACGAAGACCATCGACGAGTCCGGGTCGGGGCCGAGGTGTTCGAGCCAGGACGTGATCGGCCCGCCGGTGACCATCCCCGACGTGGAGAGAACGATACAGGGCTCGCCGTCGGCGACGGCCTGGCGTTCGTCCTCGCCGTCGTCGATGTGGTTGAACTGGTCGGCGAGGAACGGGTTCTCGTCCTCGTCGAAGATGCGGTCCCGGAGGTCGTCGCGGAGGTACTCGGGGTAGGTCGTGTGGATGGCGGTGGCCTCCCAGATCATGCCGTCGAGGTGGACGGGCATCTCCGGGATGTCGCCGTTACGCATCGCCTCCTCTAGGACGAGCATTATCTCCTGGGAGCGACCGACGGCGAAGGCGGGGACGAGCACCGTGCCGTCCCGCTCGTAGGTCTCGTTGATGACGCGCTTGAGGTCGCGTTCGGAGTCGCCCTGGTCGGTCTGGTAGTCGTTGCGCCCGCCGTAGGTCGATTCGAGGACGAGCGTCTCGACGCGCGGGAAGTCGTTGACCGCGCCGTCGAACAGCCGCGTGTCGTCGTAGTGGATGTCACCGGAGAAGGCGACGTTGTAGAGGCCATCGCCGATGTGGAAGTGCGACACGGCGGAGCCGAGGATGTGCCCGGCGTTGTGTAGCGTCAGCTTGACGTCCGGCGCGATGTCCGTGACGTCGCCGTACTCGATGGGGACGGTGTGCTTGATCGCCTCGCGGACCATCTCGGAGTCGTAGGGCTGGGTGCGACCTTCCTTCGAGGCGGCGTCGATGTAGTCAAGCGTGAGCAGTCCCATCAGGTCCCGCGTCGGTTCGGTACAGTAGATGGGGCCGTCGTAGCCGTGCTCGAACAGCAGCGGGACGAACGCGGAGTGGTCGAGGTGCGCGTGGGTGAGCACGACCGCGTCGATGGACGTTGCGCCCGACCCGAGCCCTTCGGGGATGTGGAGGTAGGGCATCTCGTCCTCGGCACCGGGCTTGTCGCCGCAGTCGACGAGGATCCGTGTATCCGGCGTCGAGAGGATGAACGCGGCGCGGCCCACCTCGCGACAACAGCCCAGCGTCGTGATCCGGACCCACTCGTCGTCGGACATGGGTTCGCGGTGGATCTGGCGGCCGACGCGTTCGAGGATGTCCCGGCGGTCCTCGCGCTCCTGCTTGAGGAAGTTGCGGACGTTCTGGGCCGTCGAGGACTCGATGGGCGGCGTCCGGACGACTTCCGGCGTCCAGCCGACTTTCTGTGTTATCTCCCGGAGGGTCGCGCCGTGGCGACCGATGACTATCCCGGGCTTCTGGGCCTCGATGACGACCTCGCCAGTGTCGGCGTGGAAGTCCAGATCCGTGACGCCTGCCTCCTCGGGGATGACGTCCGAAATCTCTTCGCGGGCCTGGTCGGCCGGTGAGAGCACCTCGGGGTCGGGACGGACGGTGATCCGCTTGCGGAGTTTGCTCGCGAGCCGACGGATCAGGTCCCCGTCGCTGGCGAACTCCCTGGGATCCCGGGTGTAGATGACGAGTTCGGGCCCTTCGTATTTCACGTCGGAGATGGAGATTCGGTTCGGAACCTCGTCGGCGATCGTTGCGCGGACCGTCTCTAGCTGCTTGTCTACCGTACTCATGACTCAGACGCGATTGTGGCGGTTCCCGGGGCGGCTGGACCCGACGACCAGCGTGACCCAGGTTCGACACGGTCTAGGAACATCATTGAAACTCTGTAATCGGCTCTCGGTAACGTCTCCGGACCGTCGAACGCCCGGAAAACCGGCCTATGGTTCAGCGTATCTCCTGCCAATATAAAAGCCTTCGCAATACAGAGTTTCCGATGGCCGACCGGCTGGCAGTCGGTAGACAATTGCCCAGTGGAGACGAATCGTCGCTATGCACGTGACGCGAGAGACAGTCCGCGACCAGCAGAACTGGGTCGCGGAGCGAACGCCCGTCGTCACCGAGCTGATAAACGAGACGCGCGCGGGCCTGGGTGACCACTTCGACGTCGACGTCGACACCGTCACCGTGGACCAGGTCGACGACGCGGTCGACGCCGTCTTCGCCGACGGCGACCGCGCGGTCAACGTCGCCGCCATGATCGCTATCCTCCGCGACCTCGACGTCGTGGGCGACTACCCGGGGTTCGTCGTCGACGAACTGATCGGTCGGGAACTCGCCGCGACGATAGCCGGCGACCAGCCCCTGCGACTGCTGGCCGAGGCGACGTTTCACTACGCCGACGTCCGAACCCACGGCGACCTCGATGACCCCGAGGACCCGGAGGATCCGGGTGACGGGGCGGGACTCGACGACCTGGACGCCGCACTGGCCGCCGGTTTCCAGACGCGCTTGCCCGGGTGGTCCTGGCGCGAGCGTCCCAGCCCCTTCGCACTCGAAAGCGAGTGATAGTGAAGCACGTGACAGTGCCGTCCCCACTCTTTTCCTTTCCCCCTCCGTGGGGCGGATATGGACACCATCGGGATCGTCTGCGAGGCCGACCATCCCGTATTCGGGCGGGCGGCCGAACGTCTCGCAGCACGCGGGTTCGGCGTCGAGTTCTTTGCACCAGGCGAGCCGCTCGGGGGGCAGGCGCTCGACGACCTCGACGCGCTCGCTAACACCGTGCTCAGCCCCTGGTCGTTCGCTGTACTCGGCGAAGCTGACCGGGCCGGCCTGGAGACCTGGAACGGGTACGCACCGACGACGATGCTCTCCTGCCGGCTCCTCGCCCTGCACGCACTCGACCGGCTGGGCTGTCAAGTGCCGTCGACCGGACCGTCCGAAACCGACGGCGACGCCGTCGAACGAGCCCGGTTTCGCTGGGACCAGCCGACGGCTGCGCGGGCGGACGTCCTCGTCGAGCGCGTCCGGACCGAACCGGTGACCTACCGGTACTACGCGGTCGACGACGGCGTCGAGACCCACGTCCACGCGATGGTCGTCCGGTCGGAACTGGACGGCTACCGGCCCGCCGCCGAGGAAGCCGACGTCGACGTCGAACTGGCCACCCGCGTCCGCGAGTTGCTCGACCGGTTCGGGGCCCGGACCGTGGCCGTCGACTTCGTCGCGACGCGGGAGGCGTTCTACGCCGTCGACGTCGACCCGGCCCCGGACTTTTTCGGTACCGACCTGGACCGACGCATCGCTGACTCGATCGCTTCGCTGGCGACCATCGGCGCTTGACCCCACCCCCGGAGTCCTCCCTGTCTGCGAAGTCTCCTCCCCCCTCCCCCTGACCCCGAAAACAGCGCCCGGGCCGGTCCCGGTGGAAGATGATGGATAGGCGGGGCACCGGCCCGGGCATTCCCTGGTGGTCCCGTCATCTGACTTAAGGGTTCGGCTGGTGACCCTACCCACGCGGGGTGGGAATGAAAGGGGCTGGTCTCTCGACGAAGGCGGACGCAGCAAGCACCGCAGGAGTGAGCGAGCGAACGACGAGGAGCGCAGCAAGGCCCCCGAGTCGAGAGGCCAGGGGCTTTCAAGTTGCTATCGTCGGTATCTTCTTTCGGATCCCGGTGGGCTGTGACTCTTCCCAGGCGTGCGAAACACAGCGCGTTTATTCCCCCCACGAATCAATACCAGGTATGACCGACGAGCAGGACCTGGGAATCACGAGTTCGAAGTCCCACCAGACGGGTGACTGGTACGCGGAGGTCGTCCAGAAGGGAGAGATGGCGGACTACGCACCCATGGGCGGCTTCATCGTCACGCGTCCGCGCGGGTACGCGGTGTGGGAACGGCTGCAGGAGAACCTCGACGGCTGGTTCAAGGAGACTGGTGTCCAGAACGCCTACTTCCCGCTGTTCATCCCCGAGAGCTACCTGGAGAAGGAGAAGGACATCGTCGAGGGGTTCGATCCCGAGGTCGCGTGGGTCACCCACGGCGGCAACGAGGAACTTGAGGAGCGACTGGCGGTCAGGCCCACCAGCGAGTCCATCATCGCGCCGTTCCTGGCCCAGTGGACGCGCTCGCACCGCGACCTGCCCCTGCGGCTGAACCAGTGGTGTTCGGTCGTGCGCTGGGAGGCCACGGAGACCAAGCCGTTCTTCCGGACGAAGGAGTTCCTCTGGCAGGAGGGCCACACCGCCCACGCCGACGAGGAGAGCGCCTGGGACGAGACGATGACGCGCCTCGACCAGTACGAGCGCCTCTACGAGGAGGTGATGGCGATGCCCGTCATGAAGGGCCGCAAGCCCGAACACGACAAGTTCCCCGGCGCGCACACGACGAGCACCGTGGAGGCGCTGATGCCCGACGGGAAGTCCGTCCAGGGCGGCACCTCCCACTACCTCGGCACGTCGTTCGCGGAGGCGTTCGACATCGAGTTCGTCGACGAGGACGAGGAGATGCAGACGGCCCACACCACCTCGTGGGGGCTCTCCTGGCGCGCGATGGGCGCGCTCATCATGACGCACTCCGACGACCAGGGTCTCGTGCTCCCGCCCGCGCTCGCACCCGAGCAGGTCGTCGTCGTCCCCATCTACTCCGAGGACACCCAGGAGGAGATCCTGGAGTACTCCGCCGACATCGCCGCGGAACTCGACGAGGCGGGCGTCCGCGTCCACCTCGACGACCGCGACCACCGCAATCCCGGCTTCAAGTACAACGACTGGGAGCTCAAGGGCGTCCCCCTCCGCATCGAGGTCGGTCCCAACGAGATGGAAGACGGGGAGGTCACCTTCTCCCACCGGCCCGACGGCGAGTCGGTCACCGAGAGCCGCGAGGACCTGCCCGCGACGGTCGAGGAGCAACTCGACGCCGTCTTCGCCAAGCTCTACGCCAGCGCCGAGGAGACCCTGGAAGGGGAAATCCGCGAGGCCGAGTCCCGCGAGGAGATTCTCGGCACCCTCGGCCAGCACGGCGGCTACGTCCAGTGCGGCTGGTGCGGTGACGAGGCCTGTGAAGAGCCCATCAAGGACGCCATCGCCGCCGAAATCGTGATGGTTCCCCTCGACCGCGACGAGGAACCGATCCACGACGACTGTGCCATCTGTGGCGAGGAGGCCGAAGAGACGGCCTACTTCGCGAAGAGCTACTAGCATACCGCGCAAACGGAGTGAGCGCGGTTTCACCGAGGCGAGCGGAGCGAGCCCTCGGCGGTTTTCCCCGACGTTTTGCGAGGAGCGGTGCCCGCAGTGAACGAAGTGAGCGAGGACACCCGACGAAGTAAAAGGTCGGCGTACTTCGCGAAGAGCTACTAGTTCCCACGTCGCGACCTGTTTTCTCCGCGATTCGTTCTTCCGGGAGCGGGGCCGTTCGAAGCCCACGGCGTAGGGATAACCGCTGCTGTTCGCGGACGTGCCTTCAGAGAACCGACCGCCTGAACCGTCCAGTCGGACGAGTTGGGGAGGGAGCGTGTGACATTTCCGGCGCCCCCAGGGAATCGTGTCCCGCCATCCCGTATAAATCACCGTCAGACTTCAGTCGGACGAACGGCAGACTGTGGGAGCTTTCCTCACCGCCCTGGCCCCGACGATATCACGAAACTGCCGATCTATCACGATAGATTGTTCCTTAATCGTATAATAGGTGACCTTATTAGTCTAAATGGACTTAAGAACTAAAACAAAACTGCCCCGTTCCTCATGGTTTGTCAGCCATTCGGCGAACGAATTCCGATTCACTTTTAACTCCATTATACAAACGTCCAGTTATGGCAGACGACGTCAATCCGTTCGAGAGCTTACAGGAACAGGTCGACGACGCTGCGGCGTACCTCGACATCGACGAGGGCATGCTCACTCGCATCAAGAACCCGGAGCGCATCCTCGAGACGAACCTCTCCGTCGAGATGGACGACGGCGACATCGAGGTCTTCCGCGCGTTCCGCTCGCAGTTCAACGGCGACCGCGGGCCGTACAAGGGTGGCATCCGCTACCACCCGCAGGTGTCCCGCGACGAGGTAAAGGCCCTCTCGGGCTGGATGGTGTACAAGTGTGCGACGGTCGGCATCCCGCTGGGCGGCGGCAAGGGCGGCATCATCATCGACCCCGACGAGTACTCCGAGGCAGAACTGGAGCGGATCACCAGGTCGTTCGCGAAGGAACTCACGCCCCTCATCGGCGAGGACCGGGACGTCCCCGCGCCGGACGTCAACACCGGTCAGCGCGAGATGAACTGGATCAAGGACACCTACGAGACGCTGGAAAACACCACCGAGCCTGGCGTCATCACGGGCAAGGACCTGGCCTCCGGCGGGAGCGAGGGCCGCGTCGAGGCGACCGGCCGTTCCACGGTCATCGCCGCGCGCGAGGCATTCGACTACCTCGACAAGGACGTCGAGGGCGCCACCGTCGCAGTCCAGGGCTACGGAAACGCCGGCTGGATCTCCGCGAAGCTCATCGAGGAGATGGGCGGGACGGTCGTCGCCGTCTCCGACTCCAGTGGCGGCGTCTACAACGAGGACGGCTTCGACGCCGTCGCCGCGAAGGACCACAAGCGCGAGACCGGGAGCGTCGTCGGCTTCGAGGGCGCCGACGAGGAGATCACCAACGACGAGCTGCTCCAGCTCGACGTCGACCTGCTGATTCCGGCGGCCCTCGAGAACGCCATCACCGAGGATATCGCCCAGGGCGTCGAGGCGGACGTCATCTCAGAGGCAGCCAACGGCCCGATCACGCCGAAGGGCGACGACGTGCTCGCCGACAAGGACGTCATCGTCGTGCCCGACATCCTGGCCAACGCCGGGGGCGTCACCGTCTCCTACTTCGAGTGGGTCCAGAACCGACAGCGTTTCTACTGGGAGGAGGAGCGCGTCAACGACGAACTCGAATCGATCATCGTCGAGCAGTTCTGGAACCTCGTAGACGCCTACGAGGACCACGACCTGCCGACGTTCCGCAACGCGGCCTACGTCGTTGCGCTCCAGCGCGTCGTCCAGTCGGCCGGGGAAGGCGGCGTCTGGCCCTAGCCGGCCGTCTCCCTGCCGGCCTGCGCAGATAACTCTCCAGATACTTTGACGTTCGAACAATTCCAATACTCAGTTACGACTATTTGTCGACATCAGGTTGAAGTTGGTTCCCGTTCTTTCTTCTCCCGTGGCTGGCTGCTCCCCGTCGACTGCGATCGCCGGTCCGATCGTGGTGATTTACCGTGATAGATATATATGGCCTTAAATGTGATAGTACAACCCTAATACCTTCAGGAGTACGCTCTTTATCGATGGAATCAACGTACGGGTAGATGACTGGAGAAGACGCTACTGGTGAGGCCACGGGCGCCGCAGGGCTCGCGGACCCCACCGACGAACGGTCGAACTGTGGCGTCGGGGTCGTCATGGACCTCGACGGCGGCTCCGAACACTGGGTCGTACAGGACGGGCTCGAACTGCTCGCGAACCTGGAGCACCGCGGCACCACCGGTGCCGAGGAGAACACCGGCGACGGCGCCGGGATCATGCTCCAGTTGCCCCACGAGTTCTTCGTCGAGGAGGTCGACGAGGACCTGGGCGAACCCGGCGAGTACGCCGTCGGCACCCTCTTCCTCCCGCAGGACCAGGACGCCGCCGCAGAACTTGTGGGCGTCGTCGAGTCCGCGTTCGCCGACGAGGGCCTCGACGTCGTCGCCTGGCGAACCGTCCCCACGAACAACGAGGAACTCGGCGCGACCGCACTGGAATCCGAACCGTCCGTGATGCAGGTGTTCGTCCGCTCGACCGACGGGCTGACCGGCGAGGCGTTCGACCGACGCCTGTACGTCGCCCGGCGCGTGCTTGAGAACACCGTCGAGGCGGAACAGCCGCCCGGTCACGAGCGCTTCTACGTCTGCTCGCTCGACCGCGAAACCATCGTCTACAAGGGGCTTCTCACTGCCGAGCAGCTACCGACGTACTTCCCCGACCTGACCGACGAGCGCATGGAATCGACGTTCGCACTCGTCCACGCGCGTTTCTCGACGAACACGCTCGGTGCCTGGCACCTCGCCCATCCGTACCGGAACATCATCCACAACGGCGAGTTCAACACCATCCAGGGCAACATCAACTGGATGCGCGCACGCGAGACGGACATCGCGAGCGAGGCCTTCGGGGACCGGTCGGCGCGAAGCGCCGACGAACGAGCGAGCGGTGACGAACCGCGAGCAGAGATAGAGAAGATCAAGCCGATCATCGACGACCCCGAGCAGTCCGACACCGCCAGCGTCGACAACGCCCTCGAACTCCTGCTCCAGGGCGGTCGGGACCTCCCCCACGCGCTCCGGATGCTCGTCCCGGAGGCCTGGCGCGGCGAGTTGAACGACGTCCAGGGCGACCGTCGTGACTTCTACGACTACCACGCCTCGCTCGTCGAGCCGTGGGACGGCCCCGCGCTCGTCGCGGCGACCGACGGGGAACGCATCGGAGCCGTACTCGACCGAAACGGCCTGCGCCCGTGCCGCTACGACGTGCTCGCGGACAACACGCTCGTGATGGCCTCAGAGGCCGGCGCGCTCGACCACAGCCCGGAGGAGATCGCCGAACGCGGGCGACTCCAGCCAGGCCAGTGTTTCCTCGCTGACCCCGCACAGGGCCGCGTCATCCCCGACGAGGAAGTGTTCGAGGACATTACCGACGAGAAGTACGGCGAGTGGGTCGCCGAAGAGCAAGTTCACCTCGACGACCTCACCGACCGGGCTGACCCGCTTCCACGCGCAGCAGTCGACGACCTCCGGAGCCACCAGGCCGCCTACGGCTACACGTACGACGAGGTCGACCACCTCATCGAACCGATGGCCCACAAGGGCAAGGACCCCGTCGGCTCGATGGGCGACGACACGCCGCTGTCCGTCCTCTCGCAGTTCAACCGACCGCTGTTCACCTACTTCAAACAGCTCTTCGCCCAGGTGACGAACCCGCCGCTGGACAACATCCGCGAGGAACTCGTCACCTCGCTGGAGTCGCGACTCGGCTACCAGCGCAACATCCTGGACGAGTCGCCCGAACACGCCCGACAGCTCGTGCTCGACTCGCCGATTCTCACCGACGAGGAGACGACCGCGATCAAGGAACTGGACGCCAACGGCCTCTCGACGGCCGTCGTCGACATCACCTACGACGAGAGCGAGACCGACCTCGAAGCGGCCGTCGAGTCCGTCCGCGAGGAGGCGACCGACGCCGCGACCGAACACGACGTCGTCGTCCTCTCGGACCGGGCTGCCGGTCCGGACCGGGTTCCCATCCCGAGCCTGCTCGCCGTGGGCGGCGTCCACCACCACCTCGTCCGCAACGGTCTGCGCAACCACGTCGGTCTCGTCGTCGAGTCCGGTGACCCGCGCGCCACCCACCACGTCGCGACGCTTGTCGGCTACGGCGCCGGCGCGGTCAACCCCTACCTGGCTTACCAGACCATCGAGGACCTGGTCGCCGGGCCGGACGGCGCCGACACCGACAGGGCGATCCGGTCGTACGTCAAGGCCGTCGAGGACGGTCTGCTGAAGACGATGGCCCGCATGGGCATCTCGACGGTCGAATCGTACCAGGGCGCCCAGATCTTCGAGGCCGTCGGTCTCGACTCGGACTTCGTCGCCGAGTACTTCGAGGGCACCACCTGCCGCACCGGCGGCATCGACGTCGAGGACGTCGAGGAGGACTTGCTCCATCGTCACGAGGTCGCCTGGAGCGACGATGACCCGGAGATGGAGCGCCAGGGCGAGTACGAGTTCCGCTCGAACGGCATCCACCACCAGTGGAACCCGAGCACCGTCGGCGCGCTCCAGCAGGCGGTCCGCACCGGCGACTACGAGCAGTACCAGGAGTTCGCCGAGCAGATCAACGACCAGCAGCAGAACCTCCAGACGCTGCGCGGGCTGCTGGAATTCGACGACGGGTCCCGGGAGTCGATTTCCATCGAGGAGGTCGAACCAGTCGAGGACATCGTGAAACGGTTCGAGACGGCCGCGATGAGCCTCGGGAGTCTCTCGCCGGAGATGCACGAGAACAACGCCATCGCGATGAACCGGCTGGGCGCCACCTCGAACACCGGCGAGGGCGGCGAACCGCCGGAGCGGTTCGGCACCGAGAAGGAGTGCTCGACCAAGCAGGTCGCCTCCGGCCGCTTCGGGGTCACCTCTGGCTACCTCACGTCGGCTGACGAACTCCAGATCAAGATGGCCCAGGGCTCCAAGCCCGGCGAGGGTGGCCACTTACCGGGCAAGAAGGTCAACGAGATGATCGCCCACGTCCGCCACTCGACCCCGGGCGTCGGCCTCATCTCCCCGCCGCCCCAGCACGACATCTACTCCATCGAGGACCTCAAGCAACTCATCCACGACCTGAAGGCCGGCAACCCGGAGGCCGACATCAACGTCAAGCTGGTCGCCGAGGACGGTATCGGCACCATCGCCGCCGGCGTCGCCAAGGCCAACGCCGACGTGGTCCACATCTCGGGCCACTCCGGCGGCACCGGCGCCTCGCCCAAGACGTCCATCAAGAACGTCGGCCTCCCGTGGGAGCTCGGACTCTCCGAGGCCAACCAGATGCTCCGCGCGACGGGCCTGCGCTCGCGCATCAAGGTCACCACCGACGGCGGGATGAAGACCGGCCGCGACGTCGCCGTCGCGACGCTGCTGGGCGCCGAGGGGTACACCTTCGGGACCGCGTCGATGGTCACCTCCGGCTGCGTGATGGCCCGCCAGTGCCACGAGAACACCTGCCCGGTCGGCATCGCCACCCAGAACGAGACGCTCCGCGAGCGCTTCCCCGGTGAGCCCCAGCACGTCATCAACTACATGACGTTCGTCGCCGAGGAACTCCGGGAGATAATGGCCGAACTCGGCTTCGCCACCGTCGACGAGATGGTCGGCCAGGTCGACGTCCTCCGCCAGCGCGACGACGTCGAGAACCCCAAGGCGAAGAAGCTCGACCTCTCCGGATTGCTGGCCGAACCCGCGGGCGACGACGACGCCTACAAGACCCGCGAGCAGAACCACGACGTCGACGAGCAACTCGACTGGGACCTCGTCGACGCGGCCGAACCCGCGCTCGAACGCGGTGAGCCGGTCACTATCGCGACGGACGTGGACAACGCTGACCGCGCCGTCGGCGCGACGCTGTCGAATCGCATCACCCGGGCCCACGGCGTCCCCGGACTCCCGGACGACACCATCCAGGTCGACTTCGACGGCTCCGCGGGCCAGTCCTTCGGTGCCTTCCTCCAGAGCGGCGTCACGATGAACCTCGTCGGCACCGCCAACGACTACGTCGGCAAGGGTCTCTCCGGCGGGAAACTGATCGTCCGGACGCCCGAGGCCGCCGGCTACGACGCCGCCGAGAACATCCTCGTCGGTAACGTCGCGCTCTACGGCGCGACCGACGGCGAACTGTACGTCAACGGGATGGCCGGCGAGCGTTTCGGCGTCCGCAACTCCGGCGTCAAAGGCGTCGTCGAGGGCGTCGGCGACCACGGCTGCGAGTACATGACCGGCGGCGCCGTCGTCGTTCTCGGGGGAACGGGCAAGAACTTCGCGGCCGGCATGTCCGGCGGTGTCGCCTACGTCTACGACCCCGACGACGAACTCGAACCGAAGGCCAACACCGGGATGGCGTCGCTCTCGACGACGCTCGAACCGAAGGACGAGGCCATGATCACCCGACTGGTCGAGAACCACGCGGCCTACACCGACTCGGACCGCGCGAACGAACTCCTCGACGACTGGGACGAGGCCGTCTCGGACTTCGTCCGCGTCCTCCCCGACGCCTACGCGGAGATCATCGCCGAGGGCGACCGCCACGACGTGCGCAACGAACTGCCCGAGGCCGCGACGCCGACCGCCGACGGCAACGACGCCGACTTCGCCGCCCAGAGCGACGACTGATAGTGGTGGTTGTAATTCTTTACCGGTGTCTCTTCGCAACCGGCCGGTTCAGCTCCGATTCACCACTGGTAGTGTCTGCCCCTTGAAAATAGTTACAACCACCACTATGAGGGACCGGACAGCTCCGTTCGTTCGCTTTCGACTGTTTCTGCACGTGCCCAATCGTGGGCTCGTTCGATCGGCCCGAGGACGTTCGATGTGTTCGAGATCGTGGTCACGGCGACGGCTTTGCCACCCTCTGGTCGATACGTCGCCGACCGTTAGCAACCGTTTAGTGAAGACGGGTCGGAAAATCTGAATCACTCGACGCTTCGCTCGCTCAGCAGGGGCTGCCCAGCAGGCCCCAGGCTACGCGTGACCGAACACGGCGTCCGAGAATCGCTCCTGACCGACTACACCCACTCTTCGAGGCAGTCAGTCGAGCAGAAGGCCAGGTCGACGTTCGACTCGGTCTCCTCGACGTGCGCTCGAAGGGTGTACGCGGTTCCGTCGGTGTCACAGTTGATGCATCCCATGACCGATCAGTCACACCGAGAGTGGTTTGTTATGAAGCTTTTACCGACCGCGGGCGATCGTTTGGTGGGCTGAATCGGCATGAACGATCGTGGGGGACTACGTGCCGAGAGCGGTCCGGCATTTACGCTCTCCCGGGCCCTGGACACCAGTAGGTTTTCACCTATCCCCGGTAAGAGAGGAGTATGTTCGACAAAGCGACGTGGATCCGGCTGCCGCGGAACGTCGTGGTGGGCCACGGCGTCATCGGGCAGACTGTCGACGCCGTCGAGGACGTCCACCTCTCGGGGCGCCCGCTGGTGGTCTCCAGTCCGACGCCCCACGAGGTGGCGGGCGAGCGCGTCTTCGCGCAGTTCGAGGAGCGTGGCCAGGACCCGGCCGAGGTCATCGTCGAGACGGCGAGCTTCGGCGCCGTCGAGCGCGTCATCGAGACGGCCGAGGAGGTCGACGCCGGGTTCCTGCTGGGCGTCGGCGGCGGCAAGGCCATCGACATCGCAAAGATGGCCGCCGAAGACCTGGACCTGGGGTTCGTCTCCGTGCCGACGGCGGCGAGTCACGACGGCATCGTCTCGGGTCGCGGGTCGGTGCCGGAGGGCGACACGCGCCACAGCGTGGCGAGCGAGCCGCCGCTGGCCGTCGTCGCCGACACGGAGATCATCGCCGACGCGCCCTGGGAGCTGACGACGGCGGGCTGTGCCGACATCATCTCGAACTTCACGGCCGTCCGCGACTGGCAGCTCGCTAACCGCCTGAAGAACGTCGAGTACCACGAGTACGCGGGGACGCTCTCGCAGATGACCGCGGAGATGCTCGTCGAGAACGCCGGGTCGATCAAGCAGGGCCTCGAAGAGTCGGCCTGGATCGTCGTCAAGGCGCTCGTCTCCTCGGGCGTCGCGATGTCCATCGCAGACTCCTCGCGACCCGCGTCGGGCGCGGAACACCTCTTCTCCCACCAGCTCGACCGCATCGCGCCCGAGCCGGCGCTCCACGGTCACCAGGTCGGCGTCGGTGCGATAATGACCGAGTACCTGCACACGGGCGCGAAGGGCCAGTGGCACGACGTCCACGACGCTCTCGAGGCCATCGGCGCGCCGACCACGGCCGACGACCTGGGCATCGCCGAGGACACCGTCATCGAGGCGCTGACGACGGCTCACCAGATTCGCGACCGCTACACCATCCTCGGCGACGGCGTCAACGAACCGGCCGCTATCGAGGCGGCGACGGTGACGGGCGTTATCTAGCCAGCAGCGAAGGACTAGCCACCCGCTAAGAACTAGACGTACTCCGGAATCGCGGGCGTCTCGGACGTCCACGCCGCGTTCTCCACGGTACCGCGCACGTACGTCGCGTCGAGGAGTGCTATCAATCGGTAGACGGTCGGCGCGTCGGAATCGGCCTCGTTGTTGACGCCGGCGATGGTCGCCCGCGCTACCTCGTCGAGACTCACCTCGACGCCGGACTCCCGTCGAACTGTCCTCGCGACGGCGATGGCGAGGGATTCGTCTGACCTGGCCACGCACCGCGGCACTGGACAGTCCCGGTCGTCGCCGAGGTGCAGCGCGTCGCCCTCGTCGTCGTACACTCTCACGTAGACGTCGATGGCGCCCGCGTCGGCGCGCTCGCGCGCCGTCTCGTAGTCGGGCTCTGGGACCGTCAGCGTCGTCTGGTTGACGGGAAACGAGCCGAAGCGTTCCTCCAGTCGCTCGATACCGGCACCGACCCGGTCCTGCATCGTCCCATCACATCCCATGCCGGATACTCGCTGCCGGATAAGGATAAATCCATCTCGTCGTCTCAACACGAGAAAAAGGTTCGCAGTCTGTCGATTTCGTGCTAGACGTGTCTGGATAGAAATTCGACGACGCTGGTGTAGGCCTCGATACGATTCTCCCGCTTGCTGATCCCGTGACCCTCGTCGTCGAAGATCAGTTTCTCGACGGGGACGCCCTGCTCGCGGACTTCCTCGACGATCTGTTCGGCCTCGCCCACGGGAACGCGCGGGTCGTTCGCGCCGTGGAGGACGAACAGCGGCGCGTCGATCTGGTCCGCGCTGTGGATTGGCGAGATGGATTCGAGGAACTCGCGGTCGTCCTCGAGCGACCCGTACTCGGCCTCCCGGAGCGACCGGCGCCAGTCGCCCGTGTTTTCCAGGAACGTGACGAAGTTGGCGATACCCACGACGTCGACGCCCGCCGCCCACAGATCGGGGTACTCGGTCAGCGCCGCGAGCACCATGAACCCGCCGTAGGAACCGCCCATCGCCACGATTCGGTCGGGGTCGACCGCCGGGTGGTCGTGAAGCCACTCGACGCCCGCTTCGATGTCTCTCACGCTGTCCATTCGGTTTTCCACGTCGTCGAGCCGGGTATACTCGGTCCCGTAGCCCGTCGACCCGCGGACGTTCGGCTCGAAGACGGCGTACCCCTGCGAGAGGAAGTACTGGGTGAGTCCGGAGAATGAAGGGCGGCGCTGGCTCTCCGGGCCGCCGTGGATGTCGACGATGACGGGCGTCTCGTCGGTTCCCCCTCCGACGGCCCCCGTCGCGTCGTTGGCGGCGTTGCCGTCGGTCGCGGCGCCGTCGGGCAGCGAGAAGAACGCCGGAATCTCACGGCCGTCGAAGCTCTCGAATTGGACCCCCTCGGGCGCGACGAAGGTGGACTCCGGGATGCCAGCGGTCGCTGCGTAGGTCCAGCGCTCGGCTTCGCCAGTGGCCGTCTCGACGACGAAGACGTTGGTGTTGACCGTTCTACCGGTGACGGTGACGGCGAATCGCTCGCCGTCCGGCCCCCACGAGACGCCGCCGGCGATGCCGCCGGGGAGGTCCGGTTCGGGGAAGCGGTCGATGGTTGTCGGGCCCGTTATCTCGCCGACGGTGAGTTCGTTGTACCCCTCGACGTTCCGGGAGTAGGCGATCTGATTCGACTCCTGGTCGACGGAGACGCCGTCTACGTTCCACCCTTCGCCTTCGGCGACGGTCTCCAGCGTTCCGTCGAGTCCCAGATACGCGAGATTCAGCGTGTCGCTATCGCGGTCGGTGACGAGGTAGAACCCGTCGCCGTCTGGCGCCCACTCCGCGCTCTGGTACCGGATGTCGCCCTCGTGAGGCGTGAGATGGTCGAGGTCGCCCGACTCGACGTCGAGGACGTAGACGTCCTGGTCGAAGTTCGAGTAGGCCTCGGTGACCAGTAGTTTGTCGTCGTCTGGCGACCAGCCGCCCACCGAGAGCCAGCCGTCGCCTTCCAGAATCAACTCGGCATCGGCACCCACAGCGTCCCGGTCCTGGACGTACACGTCGAACACCGACTCGTCCCGGCGGTTGGCGGCGAAGGCGAAGCGCTGGCCGTCGTGGCTCCAGCCGCCCCATCTGTGTTTTGCGTCGGGTCGTGCGGTGAGCGAGTGCATCTGCCCGTCGTCGTCCAGTCGGTAGAACTGCAGCCGCTCGTTGCCGCCCTCGTCCATCCCGAAGATCAGTTCCGGGCGTTCGGGCGAGTAGGAAGCGAAGGAGACCGGTTCGTCGTAGAACGTCCGCTGTTCGGGCCAGACGCCGGACTCGTCGAGCGTCCAGACCTGCGGGACGCCCGTCGTGTCCATCCGGAAGGAGAGTCGTCCGTCCGGGCCGAACGTGGCGCCGTAAGCGCTCCGAACGTTGAGGTATCGTTCGAGGTCGTACACGGTGGTGTCGAGGTCGGCAGCGAGTATAACGGTTGGGCGCGTCGCGAGCGCGCCCCGCGAGTTCAAAACTGGAGGAGGCCCTCGTACAGCTCCCTGGTCGTGAGGTGCTCCTCGACCTCGGCGTCTATCTGCTCGTAGTACTCGTCGTGTTTCCGGACGACCTCGTCGCTCACGTCGAACTCGTTGGTCTCGTAGAAGACGGACTCGGCGCCGAGGTTCCGCATCATCGTGTAGAAGTCCGGGAGGGAGAAGATGGACAGTTTCAGCAGGTCGTCGTCCTCGGAGAGCGGAACGACTTCCCTGGTCAGCCCGTTCCGGTCGAACTGCTCGACGATCGCGTCGACGCGCGGGCTGTACTCCCTGGTGGCGACGTCGCGCCAGAACGCAGTCTCCCCGGTCGCGTACCGGTAGTGGATCGCGATGAAGTCGTAGATGGACTCCCAGACCCATCGTACCCACGTGTTGTACTCCTCCCGGAACCGGTCGTCGGCGATCCCGCCGCGTATCGACAGCATCGTCGCGAGTTTCTCGGCCGCAGTGGCGTTCCCGGTCAGCCCGGTCGATTGCAGCGGTTCGACGAAGCCCTGGGAGTTGCCGATCGCGACGCAGTTCTCGATCCAGGCGCGGTCGTAGTAGCCGGAACTGAACTCGTACTTCGCCACGTCGTCTCTGGCGACGTCCGGGTCACCGCCGGCGCTGTCGGGGGCGACGTCCGGGATGTGGTCGAGGAACTCCTCGAGCGCCGTCTCGTCGTCCACGTGCTCGGAGCTGTAGACGTAACCCAGGTCGCGGTCGTCGTAGGTGTCGATCTGCCAGAACCAGCCGTGCTCGCCCGAGTCGACGGCCGTCGCCGGCAGGACTTCCGAGAGGTCCCTGTCGATCCGAACGGTGTACGCCGAGTCGAGCGGGAATCCGAAGTCCCTGAACTCGGCGTCCTGTTCGCGACGGAGCACGCGCCCGAATCCCGTCGCGTCCACGTACAGGTCACCCTCGTATCGCGCCTCCTCGCTCAGCACACCGTCGATGTGTGCGCCGGTCGTCTCGACGCCGGTGATCGCGTCGTCGACGATCGATATGCCTCGTTCGCGACAGACCTCCCGCAGGAACGACGCGAAGCGCTTCGTGTTGAGGTGGTAGGCCACCTTCTCGTACCGGTCGAGGTTCCCGTCGGACCCGAAGAACCACGGCGATTTCTCCTGCTCGACGATGGCTTCACCCTTCGTCAGGTGGTCCGGGCTGTCGTACAGGTCCGCGTACTGGTGGTAGTAGTGCTCGACCGCGTTCGGATTCTTCGGGTCGGGGTACTTGTCCTCCGGATCGAAGGGGTAGTGGAACGCCGGTCGGTCACACCAGTTCCGGAAGAACAGTGCTCCTTTCCAGACGGGGCGGACCTCGCCGATGAACCGCCGCTCGTCGATGTCGAGCGTTCCGTGGAGGATGTCCTGTATCTTCTTGAACGTGCTCTTTCCCACCGCCGGCGCGTCCCGCTGGAGGTCGTCGACGACGGTCACGTCCATCTCGGGGTTCAGTTTCTGTATCGAGAGCGCAGTCAGTAACCCGATGTCTCCACCGCCGACCACGACCACGTCCCCTATCTCGTCGTCCATGCGTGGGCCATATAGCGCGATGAGAGTAATAACGGTTTGGCGCGCTCCTCAGAGCGCGCCGAAGACGAAGAAGAGCAGCGTCACGGTTCCGGCGACGGCCGCGGCCTCGGACCGCGAGACCGACCTGGCGGATTCGAGGCCGAACGTCCAGACGGCGGCGCCCCAGAGCGATCCGACCGCGTTGAGTGCGAGCGCGACGGGCCGCCAACGGTCCAGGCTCTCCATGATCGGGTCCCGGAAGGCCGCAGGGTCGCTTGCGGCGGTGACCGTGACCGGGTCCATCATCACCCACAGCACGGCCAGGGACACCGGCATCACGAGGAGCGTCGGTGTGAATCCCCAGGCCGCCACGGTCAGCGTCTCGGCGAATCCGCCGTCGGTGTCGAAGAGAGCGGTACCGACGTGGAGCAGCGCACCCGCCAGCAACAACACGATGGGAAGCCCCACCAGCATCGCGCCGTAGAACTGACCCATCGCGTCGCCGAGTATCGTGTCGATGTCCCGGTCGACCTGTGCCGGCGCGTCGCAATCGAAGGCCGACGCGTCCATCTCCTCGAACGCACCGTCCGTACCGTCGTCGCAGAACCCCTCTGGCGGCCGGTTCGGGTTGTCGACCGCGACGGTCCCGTCTATCCTGTCCATGAAAACCGCGCCGAGCAGCCAGATGGCTACCAGGGAACCGAGCGTGACGACGACGGCCAGGATCAGGCCTCGAACGGGGTCGGGCGTTCGCCGTGCGAAGTAGCTGTCTGGGCGGAGGAGGGGCGTGCGAGGACGCATATCTACCGAGATATACACCGTGAACAAATCTCTTCTCACTCGGCGTGTTGCCGGTGCCGACCGGACGCTCACGCGATCTACGGGTGGCGTCCTGTCGCCGCCGGGGAACGACCGGACGAACTCCCATCACTCGAACGAGGGGATTTTTCATCCCCCATAGCAATCTCGGGAGTATGCGCGTGGCGTTCGTCGCGATGGAGACGGTCCACCTGCGAGACACGGAGGGAAATCGACGGCTGGACCGGCTCGCACACCAGCTCGCGGAAGCGGGCCACGACGTGACGGTCTTTTGCTCCCGCTGGTGGGAGAGCGACGGCGACGTGTTCGAACCCGAAGACGTCACGTACCACGCACTTTGCGACGAGCCCGCGACGGCCTCGTTCTGCGTCCGCCTGCCCTACGAACTCGCCCGGCTGAAACCGGACGTGATCCACGCCACGTCTGCGCCCTCGTCGGTCCTGCTGTTCGCTCGACTCGGGGGAACGCTCGCGCGGGCGCCCCTGCTCGTCGAGTGGTTCGGTGACAACGAGCCCCTGCACTCGCGGACGAGCGACCTGGCGGTGCGCGCGCCGGCGGAGATTATCACTCCCTCCGAGATGGTGCGGACCAGCGCGCGCGAGCGCGGCGCGACGGAGAACGGGACGACCGTCATCCCGGAGAGCATCGACATGGACCTCGTCCGCGAGGCCGACCCGGCGGAGACGGTGGACGTCGTCTTCGCGCACTCGCTGGACGACAGCGCCAACCTGGAGAGTCTCTTTCTCGGTCTCGCGGAGCTCCGCGAGAAGGACTGGTCGGCGACGATCATCGGCGACGGCCCCAACCGGGCGGACTACGAGCGCCAGGCGTCGGATCTGCGAATCGACGACCGCGTCGAGTTCGTCGGCGCCTGCGACCGCGAGCGCCGCGTCGAGATATACAAGGGCGCCCACGTCTTCGTCCAGACGGCCTACCGGGAGTTCTTCGCCTCGGAGTTGCTGTGGGCGCTCGCGTGTGGCTGTGTCGGTGTCGTCGAATACCAGGCCCGCTCCAGCGCCCACGAACTCATCGAACACCGCGAGCGGAGCTTCCGGGTGACGAGTACCCAGCAGATGGCCGAGGCCATCGTCGAGGCCGGCGAGTTCGAGCGCCTCACCGTCGACGACACGCTCGCGCCCTTCGACCACGAGAGCGTCCGCGCCGAGTACGAGGAGTGTTACGCGACACTCGTCGACGAGTTCGGCTGGCTCGGCTGAGGGGACGTTCCGCAGTTCCAGCTGGCTGACGGATCGGGTTATCGATCGCGATTACGTCGAACGCGATAAGTACAGATGGCGGATTGATGGGCGAGGGAACCGCTCTAGGTGACACACGCACGACAATCCAATTATCTTCTTTGATTCCCAACCGCGGTTACTTAACGTCGCTCGTGGTACGGGGTGCACGAGGCTGGGTATGAACGCCCCGATGAAACCAGTCAGACCGGCGTCGAATTCGAGGAATCGAGCGTGAGCTCGCTCGACAGAGACCCTGACCTGTCGGGTGCGCTCGCACGAATCCGTCGATTCCGTGCCGAAGACGTCGCTCCCCTGTGTCTCTCCGCTATCGGCGTCGCGCTCGTTCTCCTCGTCGTCGTCGAGTGGATACTCTTCGCACGGCTCCGGCTCGCTCTCATACTCAATCCGGTGAATCTTACCGGCTTACTCACCAGCGCTCCCTCCATGGCCGCGCTCGTCTACGGCGGCCACTGGCTCGCACGGAGTGACGTCGCCCCCGATCGATACGTCCGCGTCGTCGGGTGGTGCGCCGCCGGCATCACCGTCTCCTCGGCGATGAACCTCCTCATTATGAGTACCACGCCGGTGCCGGATCCGTGGTACCTCGTGGGCTGGCTGCGGTGGGCGATGTCCATCGGCGGCGGCGTCGGGCTGCTCGTCGGTGTCATCGAGGCCCGGGCCATCGAGCGCGAGCGGACGGCGGAACGAGCCACCGTCCGCGCCGATTACGCCGAATCCCGCCGCGAGTGGTTCGACTACCTCAACAGTCTCCTCAGACACGAGGTGCTCAACACGTCGAACGTGATCAGCGGACGCTCCGCGCTCCTGCTGGAGGAGTACGACCCCGACGACGAAGCCCGATCCCACCTCGAAACGATCACCCGCCAGAGCGAGGACCTCACGAGGGTCATTCGCGACGTGCGCGTACTGCTCGAGGCGACAGACCGTGACCCCCAGTACGAGGCCATCGACCTCGCGAGCACGCTGGAGGCGGAGGTCGCGAGCCTCCACGACGGGTACGAGGGCGTCCGGACCGAGCTGTCGGTTGCAGACGACCTCACCGTGATGGCCGACGACCTCTTGCCCCGTCTGTTCTCGAACCTGCTCTCGAACGCGGTCGAACACAACGACGGCGACTCCCCTGAGGTCCACGTGACGGGGGAGAAGACGGAGGACAGCGCAGTCGTCCGCATCGCCGACGACGGCCCGGGGATCCCGGCCGAACAACTCGAAACCCTCTTCGAGCGCGACACTACCAAGAGCACCACTCACGGGCTCGGACTCTTCATCGTCCGCACCCTGGCGGATCGCTACGGCGGGACCGTCGCGCTCACCGAGACCGGGCCGGACGGTACCACCATCACCGTCGAACTTCCCCTGGCCGAACGCGGTCCGGACCCGGCGGCTCGCGACGTCGCGGTGGTCCCACCGGATTCCGAGTAGTCCCCGTTCAGCGGGACGGTGGCGCAAGGCGTTTACCCCTCCGACGGATAGCCCGCGGCAGTGACAGACGCCGAACTCTCGCTGTCGGACCTGTACGACGCCATCGAGAGCGTCGGCCGGCCCCACCTCACCGCCGCGGAGCTCTCGCGGAAGACCGACCTGACGACCGAGCGGGCCCGCGAGGAACTCGAACGGCTCGCCGAGCTCGACGAGGTGGCCCAGCAGGACGTCACCAGCGCCGACGCCGTCTGGTACCCGACGGACCTCGACGCCGTCACCGACCGCGAGCGCGTCGTGCTCTTCCCCGACCGCCGCGAAGTCGTCGTCCAGCACGCCGACCAGTTCACGCGCGCACAGCTCTCCCAGTTCGCCCACCTCGTCGACACGAATCGATCCGGTGGGGCAATCTACGAGATGCGCGAAGAGGACATCTGGCAGGCGCCTTACGACTCGCTGGACGACCTCGTCGCGACGATGCGGGACGTCTTCGGCGAGCGCTCGCCCCACCTGGAGGAGTGGGTGACGAGCCAGTGGGAACGGGCCCGGAAGTTCCGCCTCTACACCCATGAGGACGGCTACACTGTGCTGGCCGCCGAGAGCGACGACCTGATGGGCAACGTCGCCCGCCAGAAACTCGACGACGAGACGCTGCGAGCGCCTATCTCCGATTCCGAGAGCTGGGTCAACGAGGAGAAGACGGCCCAGGTCAAGCGCACGCTGTACGACGCTGGCTACCCCGTCCGGGACGAGCGCGACCTGGACGAGGGCGAGGACCTGGACCTGGAACTCCGGCTGAACCTGCGGGACTACCAGGCCGACTGGGTCCAGCGCTTCGTCGAACAGGGCTCGGGCGTCTTCGTCGGCCCGCCCGGCAGCGGCAAGACCGTCGCCGCCATGGGCGCGATGGAAGCGGTGGGGGGAGAGACCCTCATCCTCGTTCCCTCGCGCGAACTCGCCAGCCAGTGGCACGACGAACTCATTTTGCACACCGACCTGGAGGAGTCCCACATCGGCGAGTACCACGGCGGGACCAAGGAGATTCGACCGGTCACCATTGCCACCTACCGCACCGCAGGGATGGACCGCCACCGCAAGCTCTTCGACGAGCGCCGGTGGGGACTCATCGTCTACGACGAGGTCCACCACGTCCCCGCCGACGTCTACCGCCGCAGCGCCGACCTGCAGGGGAAACACCGACTCGGCCTCACCGCGACGCCCACCCGCGAGTCCGACGACGAGGAGGAGATTTTCACCCTCGTCGGCCCGCCAATCGGGACGGACTGGTCGGCGCTGTTCGAGGCCGGCTTCGTCCAGGAGCCCGAGGTCAACATCCGGCTCGTCCCCTGGGGCGACGACGCGGAGGCCGACGAGTACGTCTCCGCCGTCGGCCACGGCCGGCGGCAAGCGGCGGCCGACAACTCCGCGAAGATAGACGAGATCCGATTCCTGCTGGAAGAACATCCCGCCGCCAAGGCGCTGGTCTTCGTCGAGTACCTCGACCAGGGCGAAGCCATCTCCGAGGCCCTGGAGGTGCCCTTCATCAGCGGCGAGATGCCCCACGCCCGCCGCGAGAAGCTCTTCGACGAGTTCCGCCGCAGCGAGCGCGACGCGCTCGTGGTGTCCCGTGTCGGCGACGAGGGCATCGACCTGCCGGATGCAGAGCTCGCGATCATCGCTTCGGGGCTCGGTGGTTCACGTCGGCAGGGTGCACAACGAGCCGGCCGGACGATGCGTCCAGTGGGTGACGCGTTACTGTACGTGCTCGCGACCCGCGGGACCGAGGAGGAGGACTTCGTCCGCCAGCAGATGCGCCACCTCGCGTCGAAGGGGATTCGCGTGACCGAGAGCGAGAGCGAGGTTGGCGACGTTCGGGAGTCGACGCTTGACGATGGCGACGCTGATTCTGACGCCTCCGGCGAGGGCGGGACTGTGGACTGAGTGATCGACGACTATCGATCCACCCCGGA
Organism: Halomicrobium sp. HArcel3; assembly: GCF_058933135.1. NCBI lineage: Archaea > Methanobacteriati > Methanobacteriota > Halobacteria > Halobacteriales > Haloarculaceae > Halomicrobium > Halomicrobium sp. HArcel3. Next base: position 304,761 of record NZ_JBZYDN010000001.1, read on the forward strand.
CGTACACCGAGGGCGCGTGCGGTCGTGCGTGCCGGCGCGACAGCGCCGGTCGCACACCTTTCCGCGCGAGGGATGAGCACCGAAGCGAACGGAGTGAGCGAGGCGCGCAATCGGCTGGGGAGGTTCGAGGCTGTGGCGTTCGGTCCCTGGTGTCTTGCGCGAACGAAGTGAGCGCAAGGCTCAGGAGACGAACGAAGTGAGTCTCCTGATGGACTGAAAGGGCGAGGGTCGGTCCGGGAACCCGGGCAACGTAAGCACTGGAGCGAACGGAGTGAGCGAAGTGCGTGGTTCGAGAGAGCGAAGCTCTCTCGTCATCACGAAAGGCGCTCCGCGCCTTTCGGACGACAGCGAGCCCCGGGAGCGGACCGACCCGAGGGCTTTCGGCACCTTCTCGACTCCGGAGTGAGTTTAGACAACTCCCAGAAAGCCCTCGGCCCGCTCGCAGGTTCTGTGCGACATATCCTCACTCACTCCGTTCGCTCGGATAGGGGCCGCGCAGAACCTGCGACCGAACCTCGCCCTTTCAGTCCACCAGGATTCACCGACAGCCACACGCCTCCCCAGCCGACTCACTCGGTCGCGGGGCTCCCTCGCTCGCCCCTCGCGTGGATTCGACGAGCGGCCTCCGCTGTCGCTCCGGCACGCTCGACCGCACGCGCCGACGGACTGGACTCCATCTCTCGATTCACACGAAAACTGTCTCACGCTCGCGCACGGAAGAACTCGAAGGTGCCGCCGAGTTCGTCGTCGACTTCCTCGACGTCCTCTATCTCGAAGCCCGCAGCCGTCACCAGTTCGCGGTTCTTTTCGGGGCCGTAGAAGCTCCAGGACATCGTCTCGCCGGTGTCGAGCCAGTCGTCGTTCTCGTCCTCGAACTCCGCGGTCCCCATCGTCACGACGAGGCGTCCGCCGGGTCGGAGCACGCGCTGGAACTCCGAGAGGACGTCCGCGTGCTCCTCCTTCGGGACGTGGATGATGGCGTGGTACGAGACGAGCGCGTCGAAGCTGTCGTCGGCGAAGGGCAGGCTCGCCAGGTCGCCCATCGTCAGGTCGGCGACGGGAACGCGCTCCGTGGCCATAGAAAGCTGTTCGCGGGAGATGTCCAGGCCGACGACGTCGTGGGCCGCCGCCAGCGTCTCGGTCGCCGGACGGCCCGCGCCGCAACCGGCGTCGAGGACGCGGGAACCGTCCGGCAGTGACGCGGCGAGTTTCTCGGCAATCTCCCGCTCGCGGCCGTCGCCCCGGCGCTCCTCGGCGTAGGTCTTCGCGATGGCATCGTACCCCTCGCGAACGACGCCTCGCTGGTCCATGGTGGGGACTCGTTCGAGGGCGCGAAGGATTTTCCGATCCTGCGAGAAGGGTCACGGACAAGCGAAAGCCGAACCCGCTAGTCGTACTGCGTCGGCCGGATTCGACGGTACCTGGCGGCGTTCGATCCGATTCAGAAACACTTTTCGCCCATGGAAGGGCCGAAACCAACGTATGATCTCGGTCCCCCACCCGTCGAAGACCCTCCTGTTCGTACTCGTAGTCGGCGCCGCCTTCGCCGCAATCCCGTACGCCATCGACGTGAAAGCCGGCGCAAACGACGGACTGAGGTACGAGGCGACCGCGTTCGATCCCGAGTCGGAGGCCCACGTTCTGGCCCACCGGTCGAGCGCCGTCGAGAACCTGACCGCGGCCGCCGACGAACCCGACAACCGGAAACTCCTCGACCGGGCCGCAGACGGCGAGACCGTCTCGGTGCCCGCGAATCATAGCCGGCTCGGGTATCTCGCCCACGAAGACGGCTACGCGGTCTATCGTGGCGAGTACTACCTGGTGAACGGCACCGAACGGAACGAGACCGTGACGGTGCGATTAGAGGCCCGCACGACGGACCAGGCGATGGACGATCTCGCAGTCCCCTATGAGTCGGCCTTCCCTGGGGTTAAGCGAGTCGTCGACCGGGGTAACGCCACGATTACGCGGAACGAGAGCGACAGGACAACTGGAAACGAGTCGGTCGGAAATGAATCGGGTGAATTTTCCCTCGGCCCTGACGTTCCGCCGGTCGTCGAACGGGACGGGACCTACTACGCGATCGGTCTCGTGAATCCACTGTCGATACTCCTCCCGTTCGCTCAGGCCGCCGTCGTCAGGTGGTTGCAGCGGCTCGGAAACGTCTACGCTGGGGCTGCCCTTGGCGTCCTCGGTGCCACGGCATTCACCCGGTCCAGAAGCGCGCTGACCCTTCGTTCTGCAACGGTCGTCGCCGCGTTCACGGCCGCCGTCCACGGCGTACTCGTCGTCGCCTCACCGACACCAAGTAATCCGATTGCCGCCGGCTCGTCGCTCCTCGACGCTTTTGTCCTGGCTGGAGCCCTCGGCGTCGGTGTCGCCCTTCGGCCGCCCCGGTCCGGCCGTCGAATGCTCGCCGCCGGGATCGTGATGGGAGCGATATTCACGACGGCCGCCGCAAACGCCGCGATGGTCGGGTCGATCCTCGCCCTGTTCACGTCGCTGATCTGGATAGTTCTATCCGCGCTATTCGTCAGTCCGCCGTTGCTCGCGCTCGGGTACGTCCACGGCGTCGATCAGTAGAATCGACGGCGGACGACTACCCTGACGGCCGGACGAAGCCGATGGATGGACAGTCCGATACCGCTCTGGTGTGCCTGCACAAAACGACCGCCGCTCCGACGCCGTCGCCAGCGCTCCCGGAATCACTTTGCCGGACCCGGCAGTCCGTGCGCACGAGATGCCAACGGTCGAGCGACTCACCAGCGACGAGCAGTGGGACGAGGCGGTCCCCATTCTCAGACAACTCTGGTCCCACGAGGACGAAGACTTCGTCCGGTCCTGGCGTGACGAAGCAGACTACGAGCTGTATGGCTACTACGCCGGTGACGAGAGCGACGACACCGACCGCGAACTCGTCGCCGTCGCGGGGCTCTCCGTCCAGCGCGTGCTCCACCACCGGCGCCACGCCTGGGTCCACGACTTCGTCGTCGACGAGGCCCACCGGGGCGAGGGCCACGGCGCGGCCCTGCTCTCCTGGATCGAGGAGTGGGCCGACGAACAGGACTGCGAGTACGTCGCGCTGGCGGCCGTGCTGGACAACGAGGAGGCCCGGGAGTTCTACGAGGCCAACGGGATGGAGACGTGGGGCTACGTGGTCGAGGCGAAACTGGAGTGACGGACTCAGCTTCGGATCGACTCGGGGCCGTTGGCGGCCTTTACGACCTTCACTGCCGTCGCGTTCTCGTAAACATCGAAAGAAGACATCGCGGGTTATTCCTCGACGACGATCATCCCAACCATCTCACTTCTCTCGTGGGGGATACAGAAGTATTCGTACACGCCGGGCACCTCGAAGGTGTAACTGTATGTGTCTCCCTTGCGTAGCAGACCGGTTCCACTGTCATCTCTCGCTGCTTGTTCGGATTCGTGATCGCCGGCGTCGAAGAACTCGGCGTCCTCCGGTATTTCGTCCTCGTAGGCCGTCACCGTGTGTTCGCGGTCGCCGTTGTTGAACCAAACTACGCTCTCACCGGCAGCAATGGTAACTCTTTCCGGAACGAACTCGTTTTGATCGTTGGCCTGGACTACTCCGGCATATTCCTCTTCGAGATCGTCCTGAGAGTGCTGTGGTGCCACCTCGCCGTTTTGGTAGCACCCTGAGAGGGGAAGTGTGAGACTTGCTCCGAGTCCAGCGATAAACCGTCGGCGTGTATACTGCATGCATTTGAAGGGCATGACTGGAACAGCACGTCTCGTCTCTTCAGTTCTTTGATGGTCGGGGACTTGATTAAAAAGCGGCGTCGGGCGAACTTAGTCACCGATCGACTCGGGGTCGTCGGCCGCCTTCACGACCTTTACTGCCGTCGGTTCTCGAAAACATCAAAAGAAGACATCGTGGGTCATTCCTCGACGACGATCGTCCCAACCATCTCACTTCTCTCGTGGGGGATACAGAAGTATTCGTACTCGCCGGGCACCTCGAAGGTGTGGCTGTACGTGTCCCCTGTCCGCAACCGGCCAGTCCCGGAATCATTTCTGGCTTCTTGCTCCGACTCATGATCGCCGGCGTCGAAGAACTCGGCGTCCTCCGGTATTTCGCCCTCGTAGGCCGTCACCGTGTGTTCGCGGTCGCCGTTGTTGAACCAGACAACGCTCTCACCGGCAGCAATGGTAACTCTTTCCGGAACGAACTCGTCGCGATCGTTGGCCTCGACTACTCCGGCATAGTCCTCTTCGAGATCGTTCCGAGAGTGCTGTGGCGTCACATCGCCGTTCTGAGAGCACCCTGAGAGGGGAAGTGTGAGACTTGCTCCGAGTCCGGCGATAAACCGTCGGCGTGTATACTGCATGCTTTTGAAGGGCATGACTGGAACAGCACGTCTCGTCTGTTCAGTTCTTTGATGGTCGGGGACTTGGTTAAAAGGCGACGTCGAGCGAACTTAGTCACCGATCGACTCGGGGTCGTCGGCCGCCTGCACCACCTTCACTGCCGCCGCGTTCTCGTGGACGTCGTGGACACGGACGATGTCGGCGCCGCGGTCGGCGGCCAGCGCCGTCGCCGCCACCGTCGCATTCGGCGCGTCGCCGCCGCCCTCGCCGACGTGGCCGAACATCGACTTGTGGGAGTGGCCGATCAGCACCGGACAGCCGAACGTCTCGAACTCGTTCGTCCGGCCCAGCAGTTCGAAGCTCTCGGTTTGGGTCTTGCCGAAGCCGAGACCAGGGTCGACGATGATCTGCTCGCGGTCCAGACCCGCCTTCTCGGCCAGGAGGACCTTCTCGGTCAGCTGGTCGACGACGTCCTCGACGACGTCATCGTACTCGACGTCGTTGTCCGGGTCCACGGGCACCGCCTCGCTGTGCATCACGACGAGGGGGACGTCGTACTCTGCGGCGAGGAAGCGCATCTCCGGGTCCTCCAGCCCGGAGACGTCGTTGAGAATGTCGGCGCCGGCATCCAGCGCCGCCCGGGCGACGGTCGCCTTCCGAGTGTCGATGGAGACCAGCGCGTCCAGGTCGGCGAGTTTCTCGACGACCGGAACGACGCGGTCGACCTCCTCCTCGACGGGGACGACGTCGGCGCCTGGGCGGGTGGACTCGCCGCCGACGTCGATGATGTCAACGCCGTTCGCGACCATCTCCTCGGCCCGGGCGACGGCGTCCTCCACGGCGTCGTACTCGCCGCCGTCGTGGAACGAGTCCGGCGTGACGTTGAGGATGCCCATCACGGCGGTGCCGTCCTCCCACGGGTAGCCACGGGAACTATCGGGTTGCTGGATGTCCAGCGCGGCCCGGAGTTCTCTGGCCAGCGTGGACAGGCCGTAGGGCTGGCCGTCGAGTTTGTCGCAGAGGCGCCTGTACTGGGCCATCGTGGCCATCAGCACGACGTCGAGGTTCTCCTGGTCCTGGTTGTTGAGCCCCGACACCGCGCACTCGCCGCCGAGCGACAGCAGTTCCTCCTTCAGGTACTGGGCCTGCCGGGGCTGGACGCGGGTCTTGAGGACGCGGTGGACTGCCTTGCCGCGCATCCGCCAGGCGCCGGCGTCGGTGACGTGGGCTTCCTCGATGGCCTCCCTCGCCTCCGAGATGGAGTCGACCTGCTTGGGTATCTTCGGTCGGATCCACCGCGACCGGGCCTCGCCGACGGCGTACAGCGACCCGGCGACGAGCACGCAGTCGTCCTCGCCGGCGGCGTCGAGCGCGATGTCGAACGCGCCCGCGACGTCGCTGCGAGTCTCGATCTCGGCGTCGGTCTCCTCCTCGAAGGCCGCCGCGACGACGGACTCGTCCTCGGCGCGGTCGACGTCGGGCTGGCAGGCGACGACGTTGTCGACCGAATCGATGGCACGGGCGACGCTACGCAGGTCCTTGTCCACCATCGCGCCGACGACGAGGTGGAGGTCGTCGTAGTCGAACTCGCTCAGCGTCTCGGCGACGCGCTGGACGCCGCCGGGGTTGTGGGCGCCGTCGAGAATGACGAGCGGGTCCTCGCCCATCACCTCGAAGCGGCCCGGCCAGTGGGCGTTCCGGAGCCCGCGGGCGATGGTCGCCTCGTCGACGTCGGCAACTTGCCTGGCGAGCGTCGCGGCGATACCGGCGTTGCGGGCCTGGTGCGCTCCAACCAGCGAAAGCTTCGTCTCGACGGCCCAGTCGGGGCCCGAGAGGGAGACCGCTCCTTCCAGCCCCGACCGACCGTCGTACGTGACTTCGACGCCTGGGTCGGCGTCGTCGGCGTCGCCGGCCCGGGAGTCGTCGGTCCGCTCGGCGTCGCCGACGGTCACGACGTCACCGGCCACGGCTTCGACCGCCGCCAGCGCCTCCCCGGTCGTCGCCGTGACGATGGGTGCGTCGTCGGGCTCGACGTGGGCCTTGTCGCGGGCTATCTCGTCGATCGTGTCCCCGAGGATCCCGGTGTGTTCGAGCGTGACCTCGGTGACGGCGCTGGCGACCGGGTCGACGACGCTCGTGGCGTCCTTCTTGCCGCCGATGCCCACTTCGAGTATCGCGACGTCGACGTCCTGCCGGTCGAACTCCCAGAGGGCCAGCGCCGTCAGCGTCTCGAAGAAGGTCGGCGAGTCGCCGTCGGCGGCCTGGTCGGTGACGTACGGTCGAATCTCCTCTGCGAACTCGACGATGGCGCGCTCGGTGATCTTGTGGCCACCGACGGTGACCCGTTCGCGCACGTCGTCGAGGTGTGGCGAGGTGTACAGGCCGACGTCGAGGCCGGCCTCCCGCAGGGTGCGTTCGAGCATTCGCGCCGTGCTCCCCTTTCCGTTCGAGCCGGCGATCTGCACGCACTGCAGGTCGACGTGGGGGTCGTCGAGGTGAGCGAGCAGGTCCCGTGTTGCCTCGGTGCCGGGCCGCAAGGCGAAGCGCCGCAGATCGAAGAGAAAGTTCGCCGCCTCGTGGAACTCCATGCTCGTGTGTTCCCCGCCGCGCGCTTTAGACTGACGATTACACCGACGTCAGCGACGACGGGGACGACACTGTCGACACCCCAGCGCCCGGAATCCCGGCCCGCGGTGGCCCGTCAGTCCTCGCGCTCGCCGTCGAATCTCCGAAGGAGGACCGTCGCGACGGCGAGAAACGCCATCCCGACGACGGGCGCGACGTCGACCGGGTAGTCCCTGGAGGCCTCGTCGTCGGCGTGGGGTTCGTCTGGAGTGGGGTCCTGGTCAGTGGCTCCGCGCCCGCTGCTCGTGAACTCGTCCTCACCGCCGCTTTCCCGGAACTTCAGGAACCAGACGGCGACGGCGCCGACGACGCCGAGCGCGGCGGCGATACCGCCGATCAGGAGCTTCTTCTCCATTATTCGGGATACGAGCCCCCCGTCCTCGTCGTCCGGTTCGTCGGTGGGCGCGCCGGGCCACGGCGTCGACGGGCGCGTCCACGTCCTCGCGCTCGCTCGGTTCTTACCGGCCGAGTCGTCCAGGTGTGCCTCCACGCCTGCCGATCTCGCGGGTGGTTCGTCGGTCGGACCGACGTCGGCGCCGGGGGAACTCGCGTCGTCGACGCCGGTCGCGGACGGGCCAGGCTCGGCCTCGCTCGCAGGACTTCCCGCCTCATCTAGGTCCCGTTCCTCGGCCGGGACAGGCGTCACACCCGGAATCGACGTGAGGATCCGACGGATCGCGTCCTCGTCGACGTCGAACTGGAAGAACGTGAACTCTCTGCTCATGTGTGTTACGACGGGCGCCGCCACCAAAAACACCACCGACGGTGAACACGACCGCGGCGCAGGCTCACTCGGCCTCGCGCTGTCGCTCACGGTTCAGCAGACCCGAGACTCGTGAGTCCCCACCTCGGTCGTCGCTCTCGCGCGTCGATTCGAGGGCGTCGAGCGGGCCGGTGTGGTCGGCGAGCGTGGACTCCGGTTCGGCCTCGGCGAGGAGGTCGAGCATCTCGCGCTCGAAGTCCCGCTCCGACAGGTCGCCCTCGACGTAGCGGCGCTTGATCGCTCGCTCCCGCTCTTCGAGGCTCGGTGCGAACCGCTCGGAGAGGGCGAGCCCGCGAATCGGCGGCAGGACGGTTTCGAGGAGCGAGAACATCCGTGCTGCGCGCTCGCTGGTGGGGAAGGAGAGCCGCCGGAGCACGCTCACGACGAACGCGACGGTCAGCGCCACCTCGGCGAGTATCAACAGCGCCGCGACGCCGACGACCACCGCCGCGTCGGCGAGCAACGCTCCGAGGCTCGCGCCGCCGACCGCACCTGCCAGGAGCGCGAGCGCGCTCACGCCGAGGAACCCCACGATGACGTACCCGACGACGAGCGCGAGCGCGAGCGTCACCCAGTGCCAGTTACGCGAGAACCAACTCACGCCGAACTGTTCGCAGTGCGGGGGCAAAAGCACGGCGAAACCGCAAGACACAAGCCCGACGAACGGGTGCCGCCGCGCGCGGAAGGCTCAGACGTCGACGGTGGCGCGGGCGTCGGCGAGCAGTTTCTGGACCGCGACCGGCTGGTCGGTCTCACTGCTCTCGATGGCTGCCTCGACGAGGGCCACCGACTGGAGGTTGTCGTGGACGTTGGTCGCCATCGGCTCACCGCCGTCCAGCCAGTCGAGGAACTGCCCGACGAGCCAGGTGTTCGACCAGTGCTCGCGCTCGTCCAGGGGGACCGCTTCGCCCCGCTCTCGGCCTGTCGTTCCGACGACTCCCTCTGCGTCGGCGTCGTAGGGATAGCGCGTCAGTTCCCGGCCGTCGAGCTCGAGGGTGGCGTCGCGACACTCCGCACGGACGTAGTCGCTCCCCCAGCCGTTGAGCGTCGTCGCGTTGGCTTTCGCGCCCTCCCACGTCGCGCGGACACCGTTTTCGAAGCGCAGCTGGACGGTTGCCTGGACGTCGCCGGCGTACTCGGCCCACTCGGGCTGCCAGGAGTCGGCGTACAGCCGCTCGCAGGGTGCGCCGGCCATGTCCGCGAGGAAGTCGAGCTGGTGGACCGCTCCCTCGACCATGAGCGGATGATCCATGTCGTGGCGAAACGCACCCCACGTCCCGTAGGTCCGGGCGTTGCAGGTGAACCGGCCGACGAGGTAGTCCAGCGGGCCGCTCGACTCGGCGCCGATCTGCCGACGCAGCGTCGTCTTGTCCCGGTCGAACCGGTGGCTCATCGTCACGCCCATCTTCGCGCCGGCGCGCTCGACTTTCTCGGCGATGCGGACGGACGCCTCGAGCGTGTCGGCGATGGGCTTCTCCGAGAGAACGTCGAGGTCGTGGGCGAGGGCTGCGTCGACCACCTCCTCATGGACCCACGGCGGGACGACGACGGTGCAGAAGTCGGCGTCGTGTTCGGCGAACGCCTCTTCCACGTCGGTGTAGCAGGCCTCCGCGGGCACGCCGAGGTGGTCCCGGGCGTTCTCGTGGGCCGACTCGTCCACGTCGACGGCGGCGACGACGTCGACCCGGTCGGCTTCGACGTGGGGCTGCAGGAAGGTGTCACACCAGCGAGCGCCCTGGCCACCGGTCCCGACCTGAATCGCGCGGTATGTCATACCACGCATCCGACGCCGCGCGCACAAAGCCGTGTCGGCACGCCGGCGTCGATCCACCTCGTCACTTACCTCCGACAGTCCGCCTCGTCACTCGTCCTCGTCGCTCTCCCCACGGAACGGGACGTACGCGCGCCCGCTGATGCCGCCCAGCAACGACTCGCGGAGCGAGAGCTGGCGTTTGAAGTCCTCGCTCCGGGCCTCCTCCACCCGACGCTCGGTCGTCTGGAAGTAGTTCACCACGGTGACGAGGGCGACGCCGCCGACGGAGTTGCCGAGCAACACCGGCAGGACGAACTCCCAGACCCCGACGGCGAGGGCGAGTTCGCCCTGGAAGACGAGGTAGACCATCTCCGTGGACGAGACGACGACGTGGTAGAGGTTGCCGAAGGGGATGGCGAGGAAGGCGACGTAGACCAGCACGAGCCGGGAGATGGTGTCCCGGGAGGCGTAGTCGACCCAGACGACGCCGGCGACGATGAGGCCGGCGAAGACGGCCTTGGCGAACAGCGTCCACCAGGCGGTGTCGATGGCCTTCTCGGCGAATCCCTCGGCCGCCGCCGCGGCCTCGGGCGTGAACACGCCCGTCGAGGAGAGGAAGAACGCCCCGGCGACGCCGCCGACGAGGTTGGCGGCGAGCACGACGGCCCAGATGCCCAGCAGCGCGGGCACGCTCGCGAGGCGTTCGAGGACGAGCGCGACGGGCGGGAGCGTGTTCTCTGTGAACAGCTGGTAGTCGCCGAGGATGATGTAGACGAAGCCCAGGGGATAGAGGATGGCGCTCAGGACCGGGTCACCGCCGGTCTTGGCCGTCATCGCCGTGTACAGCAGAAAGGTGATCGTGATGGCAAAGCCCGCGGCCAGGCCGCTGAAGAACAGTTCCCGGGTGCCGACGCGGATCTCCTCGTCAGCCGCCGCGAGGATCCGCTGGAATATCTCGTCGGACGAGAACCGGTCGCGGACCACCGCGCCCGCGGCGGGTGCGCCGTGTCGCGACCGCTCGACCGCCTCGCGGACGTGGTTCCCCTCGGACTCGTCAGGATCAGCCATTACGGGGGTCCTACGACGAACTCCCGGAAAGGAACTTCGTTCGAGGGTGGCGAGCGAAGCAGTCGCTAGCGCTCAGTCGTGCCTAAAGGAGCGCTGGCCGGTGAACACCATCGCCACGTCGTGTTCGTTCGCGGCCTCGACGACGGCGTCGTCGTTCTTCGACCCGCCGGGCTGGATGACAGCCTCGATGCCGGCGTCGACCGCTTCCTCGATGCCGTCCGGGAAGGGGAAGAAGGCGTCAGAGGCCATGACGGCGCCCTGCGAGTCCTTCCCCTCGGCGTGCTCGTCGGCCTTCATCGCTGCGAGGCGGACGGCGTCGACGCGGGAGACCTGTCCCATGCCGATGCCCACCGTCTCCGTTCCCTTCGCGAAGAGGATGCCGTTCGACTTGACGTGCTTGAGCGTGTGCCAGGCGAACAGCATCGACGCTATCTGTTCGTCCGTGGGCTCGCGCTCGGTGACGATCTCCAGGTCGTCCGGTGTCAGTTTCTGGCGGTCGCGCTCCTGGACGAGTCTGCCGCCGACGAGGGGTTTCTCGGTGAGGGGCTCCGTGGCCTCCAGGTCCCCCTCGCAGTGCAGGACACGCAGGTTCTCCTTCTCGAAGAGGACGTCCAGCGCCGCGTCGGTGTAGCCGGGCGCGACGACGACTTCCTTGAACGAGTCGATGATCTGTTCGGCCGTCTCGGCGTCGCACTCGCGGTTGAGCGCGACGATGCCCCCGAAGGCGCTCATCGGGTCCGTCGAGAGGGCCTTCTCGTAGGCCTCCGCGACGGTGTCGGCCGTCGCACAGCCGGCCGGGTTCGTATGCTTGATGACAGCGGCTGCTGGCTCGTCGAACTCTTTGATGAGGTTCAGCGCGCCGTCGGCGTCGTTGTAGTTGTTGTACGACAGCGCCTTGGCGCCCTCGTTCAGCTGGTCGGCGTGGACGACGCTCGCCTCCGTGGTGGTAGGATCGGCGTACAGCGCGGCGTCCTGGTGGGGATTCTCCCCGTAGCGCAGGTCCGCGGCGCGCTCGTCGCTGACGAGGCGCCGAGTCGGGAACGCGCCGCCGTCGTCACCGTCGACGTCGACGGTGCCGGCCGCCTGGTCGACGTCGACGCGGTCCTCGGCGAACCACTTGACCGCTCGCGGGTACGCGGCGAACTCGCCCTCGTAGAGGACGCGCTCTTTCAGGTCTGCCTCGTCGTCGCCCTCGTAGACGGGGATGGGTTCCTGGGTGACGACGGGGCCGCCGTCGACCGTCTCGTCGACGACGTGGACGGTACAGCCCGTGAGCTTGACGCCCGACTCGATGACCTGCTCGTGGGCGTCCATCCCGGCGAAGGAGGGCAGGAGCGAGGGGTGGACGTTCAGCGTCGTCGGCGTCGCGTCGAGGAAGGTGTCGGTGAGGACGCGCATGTACCCGTCGAGGCAGACGAGGTCGACGTCGTAGTCGGCGAGTGCGTCGACCACGCGTTCCTCGTGGGCCGCGCGTTCCTCGTCCTCGTCGCGTTCGACCACTTCGGTCGGGATGCCGCGTTCGGCTGCGGCGTCGAGCACCGGTGCGTCGGCGTCGTTCGTGACGACGACGGCGAAGGACGCGCCGCCCGGGGCGCGGTCCGCGATGTTCATCAGGTTCCGGCCGCGGTTGCTGGCCATGCCGGCGAGTTTCATGTGCGAGGAAGCGGAGCGGGCGCGCAAAGTAGTTGCGAATCCACCCTCGACACAGTCGACACAGTCGGTGCAACAGGTGCAGTCGACGCGACCGAAGCCGTCGACGCGGCGTGGCGCTTCGACGCGGTCGACACCCGAACCATTTGTCACGGGCGGCCGTAGTCGCCCCTGTGACCGGTACTCGTCGTCACTGGGCCGCGCTCCCCGTCGTCGCAGGTGGACTGACCTGGACCGGCTGGGCAGTCGTCGCTGCAACCACCGGATCGGTCGCCGACGGCGTCGCGCTCTCGCTGGTCGCGATCTCGGGCCTGCTACTCGCCGTCGGGCTCGCCGGCCTCGTCCTCGCCTTCGACTGGGCCTACCAGTTCCCCGGCGGCGAGGGGGCCGCCCTCGCAGCCGTTGGGTCGCTCTCGTTCGCCGTCGGCCAGGCGCTCGGCCTGGTCCGTGGCGAAGGCGGGCTCGCGACGTGGTTCCTCGCGCCCGGTGTCCTCGTGCTCGTGGCCGGGTCGCTTCTCCTGGCCGCCGGTCTCGTGCGCGCCCGCCGTCTCCCGCCGTGGATCGGTGTCAGCCTGTTCGTCGGCACCGTCCTGTTCCTGGGGTTCAACCGGGTGTCGGCGCTGGCGCTCCCGGTCGGCCTGGCCTGGGTCGCGGTCGGGAGCCACCTCTGGCGCCATCCCCATCGCCCGGCCGACCACCTCGAACCGAGCGCCGCCGGGCGGTAGTCGCGCCTTCCCATCGCGGCATCGACCGGTTCGCGGCCGTTATGGTCGGTCGCTCGGGGAAAATCACTACGGTGTGGCGCCCGTTTTCCCCCGTATGCGTGATCGAGACCCGGTAGCGATCGTTCTCGGCGGTACCGAGGACCTGTACGACGTCGCCGAGTGGGACTCCCGGTCGATAATCGACAGGCTCTCGGTCGTGATATACGCCGTCTTGCACGGGATCAAGCGGTACGGCCTCCTCGCGCTCGCGCTGCTCTTCTTCGTCGCCCAGCTCGCCTTCGCGGGGTTGCTCGTCCTCGAAGAGCCCAGACTTGGCTTCCTGGCGGCGCTGTCGGCGGTCCCGGCGCTCCTGCTGGTCGCCTACGTCTGGTACGACGACCCCACGCGCCGGGAGCCCATCGACGCGCTCGCGATCACCTTCGTCCTCGCAGTCCTGTTCGCGAGCTTCGCCGCCGCAGTCAACTCGGTCTTCCAGATCGTCTTCAGCTGGATTCCCGTGATCGGGATGGCGCTGTTCTTCTTCCTCGTCGTCGGCCCCATCGAGGAGACGGTGAAGTGGCTCGCGATCCGGACTCACGCCTACCGCAGGGACGACTTCGACGCCGTCATCGACGGCGCGGTGTACGGCGCCGTCGCGGGACTGGGCTTCGCCACCATCGAGAACGCCCTCTACATCGCACAGGGGTACCAGGCGGCCGCGGAGATGGCCGGCGTCACCCAGATCGAACGCGCAGTAGGGACGGCCACCAGCCGTGCATTCGTCGGCCCGGGCCACGTGCTCTACTCCGCCTTCGCCGGCTACTACCTCGGCCTCGCCAAGTTCAACCGCGAGAACGCCGGTCCAATCGTCGTCAAGGGTATCCTCATCGCCGCGCTCATCCACGCCACCTACAACACGCTCGTGACGTACCTGCCGGCCGTCCTCCCCGTCTGGAACCTGTTCGTCTCCCTCGGCTTCATCCTCGGCTTCGACCTCATCGTCGGCTACTTCCTCTACCGCAAGCTCTCCCGCTACACGAGCTACTACCACCGCGCCGAGGACGAGTCGGACGCCATGGGCGCGACGACGGAAGACGACTGATCTGTTCGGTCGTCTCTTCGTGATCTGATTGGCTTTTTCCGTGCAGTGAGTGGGATACCGTAACAGGTAGCTGGGAGACATAGAGACAGCAACATCCAGAAAGCCCTCACGCGTCTCCGGTCCCTGGACCCACGCTGCGCGCCTCACTCCGTTCGGTGCTTGCGGGGTCCGGGTTCCCGCAGACGCGTTCGCCCTTTCAGTCCACCGGAAGACTCACTCCGTCGTCTTCCGAGCCCTCGTTCGCTTCGCTCACGAGGACTCCAGGCACCGCAGCCCTGCCCTTCCCCTGGTCGCGCGTCCCTCGCGGCTCGCGTGTCGCTTCGCTCCCGCTCGCCCATCCGGCGGCCGTCGCGACGCTCGGCCCGCCCGTCGCTCGGGCCCGCGCTCTCGGCCGGGCGGTTGCGGAGCAGTCAGGAAGCGTGATTCGCGCCGGACGGCGCGAATCCGGGGGAGGAGTGGGGAGTCAATCGCGAGCGCGTTTCATCGCGCGAGCGATGCTGACCCTGGAGGACTGAAAGGGCGAGGCCGGCTCGCGCCGAAGGGCAGTCGCTCAGCGGGCCCTACCCGAACGGACGTGAGGGTATCCCGCTGAGCGACCGCGAGCGCGCCGAGGGCTTTCGAGTTGTTTGAACTCATGCTCACGGCTGAAACGCCGGAACCCACTGATCACTACGTCGTAGATCTAAATCCATCACCAGACGTACTCCCAGCCAACCCAAATCCAACTCATACCCGCCCACGTCATACACACGGGATTCGATACGCTTTTTCGGCGGCCCGGCCCACTCACCGCCATGACAGAACGCGGCGCGCTCGACGCCGTCTCGCCACTCGACGGGCGGTACGCCCGGTACACCGAACCGCTCGTCCCCTACGCCAGCGAACGCGCGCTGATGCGGGCGCGCGTGCAGGTAGAGGTTGAGTACCTGATCGACCTGGCGGACCTCGAACAGACGCCCCTGACCATTAACGCCGCCCAGCGCGAGCACCTCCGCGGGCTCTACGAGGAGTTCGACACCGACGACGCGTCCGTCGTCAAGCAGCTCGAAACGGAGGGGTACGGCGAGTACACAGCGACGAACCACGACGTCAAGGCCGTCGAGTACTTCGTCCGCCTCAACCTCCCCGAGGATCTGGATGCGGGGAACTGGATCCACTTCGGGCTGACGAGTGAGGACGTGAACAACCTCGCCCACCGGCTGCTCGTCAAACCGGCCGTCGAAGAGGTGCTGGTACCCGAACTGCGTGAGACTCGTGACGTACTCGCCGAGATGGCCCGGCAGTACCGCGACGTGCCGATGCTGGCGCGCACCCACGGCCAGCCCGCGACGCCGACGACGTTCGGCAAGGAGATGGCCGTCTACGCCTCGCGGCTGGGTCGTGCCCTCGCGCGTATCGAGCGCGCCGCCGCGGACCTCTCCGGAAAGCTCGCCGGCGCGTCGGGCACGTACGCCGCCCACCACGCCGCCTATCCCGACGT
Organism: Halomicrobium sp. HArcel3; assembly: GCF_058933135.1. Lineage (NCBI taxonomy): Archaea > Methanobacteriati > Methanobacteriota > Halobacteria > Halobacteriales > Haloarculaceae > Halomicrobium > Halomicrobium sp. HArcel3. The sequence continues at coordinate 320,238 of NZ_JBZYDN010000001.1, forward strand.
CGACTGGCCGACGTTCGCCCGCGAGTTCGTCGACGGCCTCGGCCTCGACCACGAACCGCTCACGACGCAGGTCAACCCCTGCGACGACCTGGCGGCGCTCTTCGACGCACTGCGGGGCGCCAACAACGTCCTGCTGGATCTGGATCTCGACGTCTGGCTCTACGTCTCCGACCGTTACCTCGGTCAGGAGGCCGTCGAGGGCGAGACCGGGTCGTCGACGATGCCCCACAAGGTCAATCCCATCGACTTCGAGAACAGCGAAGGGAACCTCTCGAAGGCGAACTCCGACCTGACGTTCCTCGGTGACTACGTCACGAAGTCTCGACTCCAGCGCGACCTCTCCGATTCGACGGTGAAGCGGAATATCGGCGCCGCCTTCTCGCACTGTCTCATCGGCTATCAGAAGTGCCAGAACGGGCTGGCGAAGGTCGTCCCGAACGAGCAGGTGATGGCCGACGACCTCGAATCGACGCCCGAGATCATCGGCGAGGCCGTCCAGACCGTCCTCCGCCGGGAGGGCCACGAGGACGCCTACGAACAGGTGAAGAAGGCTACGCGCGGGCAGCACGTGACGATGGACGACTTCACCGCGATGATCGACGACCTCGACGTGAGCGAGGGCGTCCGTGAGGAACTGCACGCGCTGACGCCGGCGGGCTACACCGGCATCGCGGACGAGATGGTGGACGCGCTCGACTGACCAAACGTCGAGGTTCTGCAACGACGGTTTCGCGATACCTGCCCGGCTGATTGGAATGTTAGCCACCCCATCTCGTCTTACGTACTATCTATATTCTGGTTAAATTTACAATAGCGCGAGCTGTTCGGTCAGTTGCATATTATGGCTGACGAATCCGAACGCATCCAGCAACTCGAACAGCGGATCGAACGACTCGAGCGCGAAACGACCGCGGACTCGTCCGGTGACGCCTCCCCGATGAACTCTACACGTCGACAGGTCCTCGGCGCTCTCGGCGTGGGCGGGCTCCTCCTCGGTGGTGCGGGGACCGCCGCGGCAGCGCCGTACGACGACGACCTCGGCAGTGCGCGGTTCGTCGGTAAGGGTGAGTCCCTTCAGGACGCGGTCAACAAGTCGAACCTCGTGTTCGTAAGCTCGGCGTACGATAGCAGCGCCGAGGACTCGTTCCCGATCGTCATCGACAGGGAGATAACGGTGATAGGGGACGGTAACACGTACATCACGAATCCGGGAAGCGGCCCGACAATCAAAATCGTAAGCAAGAGCGAGCGTCCGAACGCAGTGAGCCTCCAGAACCTATCCATAAAGGGCGGGGACCCCGGTTTACTCATCGAGGACACGAAGTTCTGTCAATTCTCGAATGTTCACGTGAGGGATACCGGCGGACACGGAATCTCCGTGAGGGATCCGTCGCTCTCGACGAATTCTCTGAACTTCTACAATACGTCCGTTCAGAACAGCACTGACGACGGTATCCACGTCGCGGGCGGATCTCACTCGACGAACATGTTTGGCGTCAGAGTCATCGAAGCGGGGAGACACGCAGTCAACGTAAATGGCAGTCATGCGGTGAATATGATGGGCTGTCAGCTCGAGGACTCTCAGGGGTACGGGCTCCGCATGGAAGGGCTCAGCGCTGCTGACGTCTACGGTGCCTACGTGGAAGGGAACAAGAGAGATTCTACCGTCGGAAGCCAGAGCGCCGAGATACACGCGGAAGGCTGCTACGGACTATCGATCGACAGCGCGTACGGTAACCCATTAGACGATTCACTCGGGAGCTTCATGTACCTCGAAGGATGCCGGACGGCGACTGTGCACGGGACTCGCATCAAGGGCGGCTACAGCTATCTGATCGATGGACCGACCCAGAGCGGCGGTCAGAATCGTCGCCTGGACGTCTATAGAGGAACGCACTATCCCGGGTACAGTGATGGAGTCGTCTCGGACCCAGATATCGCAAAGCGTCTGCGGAGCAATGGAGTGGTCGTCGCGCGCGATATCGGTGATGCGAATGGCCAGCATCCCGGCGAAATCGGCGTTCATAACGCCTATACCAACCAAACGCCGGAAATCTACGTCTGGGACGACAGTGCGGGGAGCTGGGTCAGTTCCGACGGCACAACGACGAGGTAACCTTACTGATATCAGGGACTGAACGTCTACTAGGTGCCCTACTACCCCACCTAGGATGTGCATGAGAGGCCCTCCAAACGGCGCGATCAGGCCGAAGACTGTCGAGTATCGGTTCTGGCCGACACTAATCAATCGCTCCTCATCGGCTCGGCCTGCAGCACGTCGCGTTCGAGCCGTTCGGCCTGTTCGAGTCGTAGTCGCCGGGCCGCGTCCGGCGAAACGGTCCGCCCATGGTCGGTTTTCGGCGACACCGGGTCGTACGCGTCGACGTCGAACCCCATCCGGTCGAGGTACGCCCGGAGTTCGGGGTCCGCCAGGCCATCGCGGATGGCGGCGTTGACGTACTCGATGACCGAGTCGAACTCGGGCAGGACGATTTCGTCCCCCTCCACGCGGCCGCTGTCGCCCTCGATGCGGACGTCGGCGCCGCGTAAGCGTTCGACGACGCCGGCCAGGTCGTCGGCGAGTCGGACGACCTGGCTCGGGAGGGCGGCGTCCGGCGAGCGCCACTCGACGGTCCCGAACTCCTCGCGGAGCTGGACCGGCGTCCACACCGCGCTCTCGGGGTCGAAGCCCGACGCGATGGCGCGCCGGTCGACGCCGGCGTCGGTCGCGGCGGTCAGGAACTCCTCGTAGCGGCGTTCGAGCCGCCGGGTCCACTCGTCGGCGTCGTCCGCGTAGGGCCAGAGCCGACCCTGGTGTGGGACGTCGTCGTAGGCCATCCAGCGATAGAGCTTCGAGCGCGCGCCGTCGGCCAGGCGCCGTCCCCGGAAGTACGGCGAGGAGTTGACCAGCGCCAGCGCCGGGTCCAGCGCGATGAACGCGTTCAACTGGTCGATGGCGCGGCCTGGCTGTTGCTCGACGTGGACGTGCGTCCCCGCGCAGTGGCGGACGTACGCGAAGTCCTCGCCGACGACGGCGTTCTGGATACGCGTGCGCTCGCTCTCGCGCTCGCGGATATCGTCCTGGTTCACGGGCGTCGCCAGGGGGACGAGCCCGCGGTCGAGTTCGTCGGCCCGCTGGAGAACAGCGCCGACGCGTTCGTACAGTTCGTCGCGCAGCGCCGCTGTCGACTCGCAGGGCGTCGTCTTGATCTCGATCAGGGGTTCGACGAACTCCTCTTCGGCGCCTGGGGACGCCTCCAGGAGTTCGCCCGGTTCGACGAGTCGGCCCTGGTCGTCGATTACCCAGTACTCGACTTCGATGCTCCGCCGGATCGGTTCAGGTTGGTGTGGTGGCACGGTGACTTCGCAACGACTGACGTTCGTTCCCACTCAGCGAATTCGCCGTTCGAGCGCTGTCTGTTGGTGTGTTGTATGGTATCGTATGCCACGACAATACAAGAATGTTTTCGGGACGGAAATATTTCCCCGGCCCGTCACTCGCCGGCGTTCGACCTAACTACCGTCAGGCCCTACACTCCACTATGTTCCGCGATCGCACGGACCCCGGCGAACGCCTTGCCGACGCGCTTCGCGAGCGTGGCGTCGAAGCCGACGTCGTCCTCGCCATCCCGCGCGGTGGACTCCCCCTCGGTCGCGCAGTCGCCGATCGGCTGGACGCTCCGCTCGACGTCGTCGTGGCAAAGAAGATCGGCGCCCCGCACAACCCCGAGCTGGCCATCGGCGCCGTCGCCGAGAACGGGGCGCTGTGGCTGAACCGGTCGCTGATCGACGACGTGGGCGTCCGCGACGCATACGTAGCGGACGAACGGGTAGCGGTCAGCGAGGCCGCGAGTGAGAAAGCGCGACGATATCGGGAGGGTCCGCCACCGGATCTGTCCGACAAACGCGTCGTCGTCGTCGACGACGGCGTCGCGACGGGGGCGACGATGCGGGCCTGTCTCCAGCACGTCAGCGACGAAGGGCCGGCGAGCGTGGTAGTCGCGGTCCCGGTCGGCCCCCGGGGAAGTATCGAGGAACTCCGCGAATTCGCCGACGAGGTGGTAGCCCTCGAAACCCCGGCCGCGTTCCGCGCGGTCGGTGCGTACTTCGAGAATTTCGACCAGGTGAGCGACGAGGAAGCGAAGACGTACCTACACTAGCTCGCCCAGTGCCGTGCGGACCGCCGCCGCGGCCGCCTCGACTTCGGAGAGGCGGACGTACTCCCGTTCGCTGTGAGCGACGGCGCCGTCGTCGTCCGCGAGGTCGCCGGGGCCGAAGACGACCGTCGGCGCGTGCGCGGCGAAGAAGGACGCCTCCGTCGCGGCGCCGAACGGACGGACGTCGCCGCCGCTGGCGTCGGCCAGCGTTTTGACCAGCGTGTTCTCGCGGTCGGTGGCGAACGCACTGAGGAACGGCGACTCTCGGGGCGTAAGTTCGACGCGGAGGTCCATCCCGGTCGGCATCCACTGGTACAGGTGCTCCTCCAGGTCGGCCCGGAACTCCTCGGCCGACTCGGGCGGGACCGGCCTGCGGTCGAAGGTGATCTCGCACGTCTCGGGCACCTGGTTCGACGTCTCGCCGCCCTCGACGACCGTCGGCGTCAGCGTCGGCCGCCCGAGCGACTCGTGTTCGCCCGGTCCGCGTTTCTCGTCATAGGTCTCCATGGCCTGCAGGACCGGCGCTGCCGCACGAATCGCGTTCGCGCCGCTCTCCGGCGTCGCCGCGTGGGCGGCCGCGCCGGTGATGGTGATCGTCCCCTCGTACTGCCCACGTGCGGCGGTGCAGACGTCGAGGCCCGTCGGTTCGCCGACGACGAAGCCGTCCACCGACAGGTCACCCTCCGCCATCCGGTCAGCGAGGTGGGCCGCGCCGGACTGGACCGTCTCCTCGTCTGGCGTGATAGCGAGGGTCAGTTTCCCGTCGGTGGGCTCGACTACGAGGAAGGCGGACAGCAATGCGGCGAGCGGCCCCTTCGCGTCGCAGGCACCTCGACCCCTGACCATGTCACCGTCGCGCTCGTAGGGAACGTGCGGCGGGACGGTGTCGATGTGGGTGTTGAGGACGAGGTGGCGGCCGTCCGTGTTGTCCCCGTCACCGTCTGCGGTGCTGTCGTCGGCACCGCCACGAGTCGCGAGCACGTTGCCCGCCTCGTCGACGGTCGCGTCGTGGCCGGCGTTCTCGAGCGTCTCGACCAGGAGGTCGCGCATCTCGTCCACGTCCTCGTGGGACGCGGTCTCGACGGCTTCCCGGTGGAAGGTCTCGAGGTCGAAGCTCATCGGTCGGACTCTGGGCTGGCCGACCCGATTTCCGCCTCGTCTTCCACTCTGGTCACGTCGGCCATCGTCTCCCGGCGACGGACCACGCGCACGTCGTCCCCCTCGATGGCGACCTCGGCTGGTCGGGGCTGGGAGTGGAACTGGTTGGCGAGTTCGTACCCGTACGCGCCGCAGTTCCCGATGGCGAGGACGTCCTCGCGCTCGGGGCGGGCGACCGGTCGGTCCGTCGCGAACACGTCCGCGCTGGTACAGCAGGGCCCGCCGATGGCGACGGGGTGGTCCTCGCGTTCCGGCGCGCTGACGTTCCGGATCGGATGGTAGGAGTCGAACATCGCCGGGCGGATCATCGTCGCGAGCGAAGCGTCGACGCCGACGACTGTCGCAGCCGGCGTCTCCTTGACGGTATTGACGGTCGTCAGGATGAGTTCGGCGTCGGCGACGACGTACCGGCCCGGTTCGAGTTTGATCTGGGCCGACAGGTCCCCGACGGCGTCCCTGACTTTCTCGCCGACGAGTTCCATGTCCAGCGGTTCCTCGTCCTCGCGGTACGGCACACCGAAGCCGCCGCCGAAGTCCACGAACTCCAGGTCGTCGTCGCCGACGTCGCGGGCGAGGTCAGCGACCTTCGCGATGGCGCGGCAGTGGTCGTCCAGGTCGTCGTGCAACACGCCGCTGCCGGCGTGGGCGTGGATGCCGACGAGGTCGAAGCGCTCGCGGACGTCGTCGGCGACCTCGGGAACCTCGTCGTAGGGAATCCCGAACTTGGCGTCCTTGCCGGTGGCGACCTTCTCGTGGTGCCCGGTGCCGATGCCGGGGTTGATCCGGATGGCGACGCGCCCGTCGTAGCCCCGCGCTTCGAGGCGGTCGAAGGTGTCCCGCGCGCCGGCGGTGATGGTGAGTCCCGGATGGTCCGACGCGAGGTCGACGGCGTAGTCCAGGTCTCGGTCCGGCGGGTTGACCGCCGTGTACTGGAGCGTGTCCGGGTCGGCGCCGGCCTGGATCGCCCGCTGGAGTTCGCCCGCGGCGGCACACTCGATGTCCGCCCCCGCTTCGAGGAGGGCAGAGAGCACCGCCTGCCCGGTGTGGGCCTTCGCGGCGTACATGACGTGGGCGTCGGGGAAGGCGGCCGAGAAGCGCCGGTAGTTCTCCTGGACCCGCTCCGGGTCGAGGACGTACAGCGGCGTGTCGTACTCCGCGGCGAGGTCGAGCAACTGGTCGTGGTCCCAGTCCGCGAGCCGGCGGATGGGCGGCGAGGCGTCGTTCATTGGCGAACACACGGCAGCGCCCGCTAACAAGGGTTCCGTTTCTCCGAGTGTGAGCTGGAGTCTGGCGTCTCGATGCAATCGCGACGAGCAGTACCGCAAACACCTCGAAAGCCCCGACGCGCTCCGGTCCCGCGGACGCACTGCGCTCCTCGGCCTTCGGCCTGCGGTGCTTGCGCGTCCGAGGTTCCCGGACCGCGTCGCCCCTTTCATTCCCACCCATTTCTCCTGGCCAATGAGCCGACCTGGGTGGGGATGAAAGGGGCCGTGCGCTGCGGGAACCCCGACGAAGCAAGCACCGGAGCGAACGCAGTGAGCGAGGAGCGCAACGAGTCGCGGGACCGCAGCGCACGGGGGCTTTCGAGGTGTTCGCGGTACCTCACCCGACGGTAGTGCGCACTCAGGAAAAGTCGTCGGTCGCACTCCGTACGAATTCCAGCAATGCCTCCGCATCGATCTCACACCTGATCGCTGGCTTGAACCCGCCGAGGTGACAGCCATCGGCGCCACTCCGGCAGGGGCGCAACGTCGATTCGACGCCGTCGGCCATGTAGTAGTTCGGGCCGCGACGGCTGTCACTCAGCCGAATCGTCCGGTCGAGCAAGCCCCCGGGCTCGCGGCCGTGAACGACGACGACTGGATCCATCCGGTCGGTGAAATCGGGGTCGTGGTAGTACAGGTCGCCGTGAGCGGCGAAACGTTTGGCGTGGGCGTTCTCGGGATGATTTTCCAGCACTGCGCGCTTGTCGGCCAGGTCGTCGTCCGGTTCCAGCACCACGGGTCGCTCCGCGACGGTGAAGAAGCCGAACAGGTAGCGGTGCTTGTACTCGGAGTCCGGACCAGGAAAACCACCGTAGAACGCGACGACGTCGCCCGGGTCCAGTTCGCGGAGCGCGGCGACGTAGGGTGGGCGGTGCTCGCCGTAGGTCAGGGCGTCGAGGTTCGGGTCGCGGTGGACGGGCTGGCTCGCGATGGCGTCCGGATCGGTCATCCAGTCGCCGTCGCTCCCCGGTCGGATTCCGTCGAGCGCCTCAGCGAGCGGACCGTCGCCGTACCGACTTTCGAGCGTGCCGTAGGTCGCCGTCTCCGCGGTCGGACCTTTCTCCGGAATCGGGACGTACTCGAACCGCCCGTCACCGTCGACGCGTGGGACGGGTCTCACGTTGCCGGTGTCGGCGCCGACGCCGCAGAGAACGACGGTCAATTGCGGGAGACTACTCCCGGAGCGCGTCCTCGCGCTCGGTCGCCTCCAGCGTCTGTTCCTCGACGTCCGTTGCGACCACGGCGGGCTTGTAGGCGCCGCCATCGAACAGGTCGTGGTCCGAGACGCTGGACTCGACGAAGCGAGTGAACGCGCGGCGCTCCGGCGGCAGTTCGCCGTAGATCACTTCCTCCTCGACGAGGTCGTAGATGGGGATGCGAGGCGTCAGGAGGGTGTTCTCACCGACGACGGAGTTCTCGCCGACGACGAAGCCGGAGGTGACGCGGCAACCGGCGCCGAGGGAGACGCCGTCCTCGACGATGACCGGGGCATCCTCGACCGGTTCGAGTACGCCGCCGATGAGGGTGTTGGCGCCGAGCTTGACGTCGTCGCCGATCTGGGCGCAGGAACCCACCGTATCGCAGGAGTCGACGAGCGTGCCGTCGCCGACGTGGGCACCGATGTTGACGAACGCAGGCGACATCAGTATGGCGTCACTGCCCACGTAGGCGCCCCGGCGGATGACGGTGCCGTCCGGCGTGTTGCGCGTGCCGCGCTCGTTCAGGTCGGCGGTCTCGCGGAGCGGGAGGACGTCGTGGTAGGTGACGTCGCCGTAGGTTCGGGCCTCGGTCTCCCGGAGGCCGAAGTTGAGCAGGATACCCTGCTTGACCCACTCGTTGGCCTCCCAGGAGTCGCTTCCCTTCTCCGCGGCGCGGACCTCGCCCGCTTCGAGAGCTTCGAGGAACTCGTCGAGCGTCCCGAGGTGGTCGTCGGTCGCGTCGGCGGCGGTCAGGCCGTCCTGCTTGCGCTCCCAGAGGTCGCTGACGTCTGCTTCGAGGCTCATGTGTCGTCGATGACCGCCCCGAATGAATACCATTCCGGATCCCGACCGGCGAGCCACGCCGCGGCGTCCAGCGCGCCGGCGGCGAACACCCCTCTATCCTCCGCGCGGTGGGACAGGGAGACGACCTCGTCGTTGCCGGCGAGGACGAGTTCGTGCTCACCGCGGACGTCCCCCGCACGCCGCGCGAACACGCCGATCTCGTCCTCCTGGCGCGGGGCGTGACCCTCGCGGCCGTAGACCGGTTCGACGTCGCGTTCCTCCTGGATGGTCTCCAGGATGGTGTTGGCCGTGCCCGACGGCGCGTCGATCTTGTCGTTGTGGTGGGTCTCCATTAGCTCCAGGTCGTAGTCGGGCAGCGCGGCGACGGCCTCACTGATAGTCCGTTGCAGAACCTGGATGCCCCGGGAGAAGTTGGTCGCCTTCAGCACCGGGACGTCCTGACTGGCCGACCGGAGCGAGGCCATCCCGCCGGAGTCGAAGCCCGTGGTCCCGACGACCATGCCGACGCCGGCGTCGACGCAGGCGTCCGCGAGCGCGAGCGTCGACTCCGGGACGGTGAAGTCGATGACGACGTGGGGGTCGTGTTCGGCGAGTCCCTCGGCCACGTCGTCGGCGTGGAAGATAGGCACGCCACCGACGTCGTCGACGTCGTCCACGTGGAAGCCCACGACGACGTCGAGGTCGTCACGCTCGCTCGCGGCCTCGATGACAGCCCGGCCCATGCGACCGGCCGCGCCGTTGACCGCGACGCGCGTCATCGCTCGACCTCCGCGAAGGCGTCCTCACCGTCCGGGTTCTCCAGTTCGGCGAGGATCGATTCGAGGTCGTCGACGTACTCCTCGCTCAGGCGGGAGAGGGGCTGTCGGACGCGAGCGGGGCCGTAGCCGCGGATCCGCATCGCCTCCTTGACCGGGATGGGGTTGGTCTCGACGAAGAGGCCGCGGAACAGCGGACCGAGTTCGTGGTGCAGATTTCGGGCACGTTCGTAGTCGCCGGCGACCGCGGCGCCGACCATCGCGCACGTTCGCTCGGGTTCGACGTTGGCGGCGACGCTGATACAGCCGTGGGCGCCTACCGAGAGCATCGGAAGAGTCATGCCGTCGTCGCCGGACAGCACCGAGAAGTCCTCCTCGCGCGTGCGCTCGACGATCTCCGAGATCTGGTTCATGTCGCCGCTGGCGGCCTTGTAGCCCAGGATATTGGGATGAGAAGCGAGTTCGACGGCCGTGTCGGGCTCGATATTCTGGCCCGTGCGCGAGGGGACGTTGTAGACGATCTGGGGACAGTCCACTTCGTCGGCGATGGTCTCGAAGTGGTCGACGAGGCCCCGCTGTTCGGGCTTGTTGTAGTACGGCGAGATGAGGAGCAGGGCGTCGGCGCCGGCGTCGGCGGCGCGCTGGGAGAGCGAGAGCGCCTCGCGCGTGTTGTTCGAGCCAGTTCCCGCGATGACGGGGACGTCGTCGACCGAATCGACGACTGCCTCGACGACCTCGACGTGTTCGTCGTGGGTCAGCGTCGCCGACTCGCCGGTGGAGCCGACGGGGACGAGACCGTCGACGCCCGCCGCTTCGAGGCGCTGGGCGTCTTCCCGGAGGGTTTCGAAGTCGATGCTGCGGTCCGCGTCGTCGTGGAACGGCGTGCACATCGCGGGGAACACGCCGGTGAGGTCGATGTCTGTCATGTGAGTGGTCGCTGGTCTGTTGTGGGTGAGTCTGCGCGCGATGCAAAAATGACTGCCGTTCGGTCGCCGGGTGGACGGCTCCGCGGCTTCGAACGACAGGATTCCGGGCCCGGGACGGGGTCGCTACGCCCGCCGCGAGCCGCTCAGAATAGCTGTTTCGGCTTGGCCTTGGTGGCCGGTACGGGCGCACCGCTCGTCGAACTCCAGCGACGGGTCGGTGCGGTCCGTGACATTGGATGAAATGGACACGTGGAGCGTCTTAGAGCTTGCGTTCCGACGCTGGGCGCTCACTCGCGTCTGCCGCATCGGATCCCCACATCGAGGCAGGCGCGCTGACGCCACCGTGCTGACAGTTCCGGCCCCTCCGGCCCCTTCGAGCCCGAAAAATTAACCGGGCAGGGGTCACACGAACGTGCATGCCTGTTACGCACCCGACCCAACGGGTGGGCGTCCTCGCGGACGCGCAGAACCTCTATCACACGGCTCGGAGTCTCTACTCTCGCAATATCGACTACAGCTCTCTTCTCGAAGGTGCCCTCGACGGCCGGGAGCTCACGCGCGCCATCGCCTACGTCATTCGGGCGAACTCGCCCGAGGAGGAGAGCTTCTTCGAGGCACTCGTCGACATCGGCTTCGAAACGCGCGTCAAGGACATCAAGACGTTCGAGGACGGCTCGAAGAAGGCCGACTGGGACGTCGGGATGAGCCTCGACGCCGTCTCGCTGGCACCCCACGTCGACACCATCATCCTCTGTACGGGTGACGGCGACTTCGCCCGTCTGTGTCGCTACCTGCGCCACGAGGGCTGTCGCGTCGAGGCGATGAGCTTCGCCGAGTCCACCTCCGAGGAACTGGTCGCGGCGGCAGACAGCTTCGAGAACCTGAGCGAGAACCAAGATACGTACCTGCTGTAGGCACTGGCGAAGCGGCGTGCCGAAAGAAGTGACAGTTTAGACCGGACGGGCGTCTTCGGACGTACCGACGAGCAGCGCGCCAGCGGCGAGGCCGAGCGCGGCGAGCGATCCGAGGACCGGCGGGAGACCGCTCCCGAGCTGTCCCGTGCCGAGGATGATAACCGTACTCGCGACGAGCAGGAGGACGCCGACTGCGACTTTTCGCGTATCCGTTGCCATGTCGGACGGAGATTATCGGTCATCCGGTATAAATTTCCCCAAAACCGACGGAGAGAAACTCGATCGATCGTTATTGTTTTCGATCTAGACGTTCAGGCGAGTCCGTCCGCGGTTGGTGACGCTTTTGGTGCCAGGTCGTCTGCTTCAGGTGATGACCGACGCCGAGGCCACGCTGTTGCGCCGCGCCGCCGACTACCAGTTCGGCCGCGGCGGCGGCGCGGCGCTGTTTCACGACCTCGAATCGCTGACCGTGACCCGGACCAGTTCAGGCCGACCGCGGCAGGTCACGGCGACCGAGGGCCGCCTGGTCAGCTACGGCAACGACGGCCGCTTCACGCTCGGGATCTCAGGCGGGCGGCGGCTCCACGAGGCCTTCGAGGCACCGCGCAACCGCGTGGTGGTCGGCGACGAGAGCGAACCCTTCGTCCGCGACGGGCGCAACGTGTTCGCGAAGTTCGTCGACGAGGCCGACGACGAGATTCGGCCGGGCGACGAGGTGCTCGTCGTCCACGAGGACGGTCGCCTCCTCGCGGTCGGACGCACGGAACTGTCCGGCGAGGGCATGCGATCGTTCGAAACTGGGATGGCCGTGAAGGTGCGGGACTCAATCGGCGAAAGCGACGAGTAACTGGAGACCAATCCGTCGGATCAGTTCCGTCTGGCGGCGTCTGAGTGGTGTCCGATTCCCACACCGCCATCGACCGTGCCACCCTGGCGTTTCGGTCTGGAGGACGTTCGTTCTCGTCCCGGAAGCGGCGCAGCGCGCCGCTTCCGGCCTTTTTCGCCACCGGGAGAGCAAGCTCTCCCGAGCCCACACTCGCTCCGCTCGCGTGGACCACGTTTTTCGAGGAGTGGTCGCCGAAGGCGACCCGACGAAGAAAAGGTGGAATGGGAGAGCTTTTTGGGACGGAAGGCCCAGGTTGGCCTATGTTTGGAGGAGGCGGCGGCGGACTCAATCCGCGCAAGATGAAGCAGATGATGGAACAGATGGGCATCGATATGGAGGATATCGACGCCGAGGAAGTGATCATCCGGACCCCCGACGAGGAGCTGTACTTCACCGACGCGGAGGTCCAGCTCATGGAGGCCCAGGGCCAGAAGACCTACCAGGTCGTCGGCGACCCGGAGAGCCGCGAGCGCGGCGCCGACTCGGGCGGCGAATCAGCGTCGGGCGGCGACGGGAGTGCGGACGCCGGTGGCGACAGCGGGATTCCGGACGACGACGTCGAACTCGTCGCGATGCGGGCCGACGTGGGCGAAGACGAGGCGCGCGAGGCGCTCGAAAACGCAGACGGTGACCTCGCAGCGGCCGTCGAGCGACTAGAGTGAGCTACCTGTTCGTCCGCGAGGACCGCGAGTATCTGCTCGCCCCGGGCGACACGCTGGAGTCGGACCTGGGTATCCTCGAGGTGCCCGAGGACGTCGAACCCGGCGACACGGTCGAGACGCATCTCGACACCGAGTTCCGGGTGCGGAAGCTCCGCGGCCCGGATCTTTTCAACCACCTGGAGCGGACGGGCGCGCCGATGATGCCACGCGACATCGGCCTCGTCGTCGGGCAGACCGGCCTGCAGTCCGGAGACCGCGTCCTCGACGCGGGGACTGGCACCGGCGTCCTCTCGGCGTACCTCGGACGTATCGGTGCGCGCGTGACGACGTACGAAGCCGATGCGGACTTCGCCGACGTCGCTCGCGAGAACATGGCGCTGGCCGGCGTCGAGGAGGCCGTCGAGGTCCGCCACGGCGACGTGACCGACGAACTCCCGACGCTGACCGATGGCGAGGGCTTCGACGTACTGACCCTCGACACCGCCGACGCGGCGGCCGTGGTCGAGCGCGCGCCCGACCTGCTGGTCTCTGGCGGCTACGTCGCCGTCTACTCGCCGTTCGTCGAACAGGCCCGAGAAGCAGTCGAAGCGGCGCGGGCGGCCGACCTCGAGGACCCGGAGACGCTGGAGACCATCCAGCGGGAGATGGACGTCGGCGACCGCGGCACGCGGCCGTCGACGCGGGGCGTCGGCCACACCGGCTATCTCACGTTCGCCCGCAGGGAGTGAGGTTCGCTTCGTTCCTGTCGACCCTTTCGTAATCGGGCAGTCACGAGACACCCCCCATCAGTTCTAGCAGTTCGCGTCTGTACGTCGACGCCTCGCGACGGAGCACCGGCGGTGGATCGTCGAGGCCGAGTAGCGGCCCTATCGGTCGTTCGGGGTAGGCACCCCCACTGACGAGGAATCCGTCGTCGTACCACGCCCCGAGCCAGCCGGCGAGGGGGACTGTCACAGCCGGCGTCTCGAACTCCAGCGCGGCCTCGAATCGACTCAGCGGCACGCGCTTCCCGAATCCGATCCGCCGCCGTTCCGTCCGGACTCGATCGACGTCGGTGAGACCGCTGTCCTGGAGCGTCGACTGGAACCGGTCGATCGCTCTCGCCCGGACGACCGGCAGGAGAAACGCACGACTCGCGGTGGGCGGGACTTCCGGGTCGAAAGAGAGCGCCGTCGCGAAGAAGAACCGCCACGTCGCCTCGACGTCTGCGTTCTCGGTAGTCGCCGTCGACGTGGCGTCGTCGCGAAACTGCAGCGTCGCTCCCCGAACGCTCACACCGGGGAGCTGGAATACCGTCTCGACGTTTTTCTCGGACTGGACCCAGCCCCCCGCGTCGAGTCTATCGCGCGGAACTGTCGGGAACGAGACCGACTCGCTCCCCGTCACGACCGGTCAGTGGTCGTCTTCGCGCCACTTGTGCTCGCACTCGGTACAGGTGAGAAAGCGCGTCTCGGACTCGTCGGCCGACCGGATCTGTTTCATCTCCCAGAACGCCTGATCGTTGTCGCACTGGGGACACTGCGCCGTCGTCGTCGGCCCCATGTCCTCGGCGTCGACCTCGGAGGTGTCGACGATTTCGCTCTCTTCTTGCCCCTGGGTCGTGACCATCGCGCTCTCGGAGCCGGAGTCGCGGGCCTTCTCGTAGCCACAGCTCCCGCAGACCCACGTGCCGTCTTCCGTCTTCATCATCGAGCCGCACTCGTCGCAGAATTCCATGTTGTCACTCGTATACGCCGTCGGTGTAATTTAAAGACAGGGATTCACCGCGACTGCTCGCGCCAGGACGAACACGCGTCCATGTCGTCGAGCTCTTCGCCGTGATACTCGCAGTAGGGCTCCGGTTCGCCGTCGAGAGTGACGTACTCGAAGTGTCGGCAGTTCCCGCAGTACGAGTCGGGCTGGGTCTTCGGCGCCGTCGAGTCGCTCATCCGGTCAGTGGACCCGCCAGCCGTCGTCGACTGGGGCGTCTGCGTCGTGCTCGTTCCGACTTCGTCGAGCCCGTCCGTCGCCGCCGAGCCACCGTCGCTCACCGCCGCCGACGGGCCGACACCGCCGACGGACTGTCCCGACGAGACGTTCGTCTGCGTCTCGACCGATCCGTCGGGCTCCCTGCCGAACAGGCCGATCCCGCCGAGCCCGCCCGTCGACTGGGCCTCCTCGACGAGACGGATGGTCCCCTCCTGGGTGACCTCCATCCGGGCCGTGCCGCCCGGGTCGTTCCGCGTCTTGAACGTCGCGAGTCCGACGAACAGACACCAGAACGTCGTGACGACGCCGAAGAAGTAGACTGTCGTCGTCGCGAGTGCGAACAGCGGCGCCGACTCGACCCACTGGTACGGATAGACGTGCTGGAACAACGCCACGCCGAGCAGCGCGACGCCGGTGCCGATGACCGCTGCGCCGCGTACCCGGCGCGATGCCGGGAGCAACGCGAACACGCCGAGCAGCACCGTCTGCAGTCCGATTCCGGCCAGGATGCCGCCGACTTCCCTGGCCCCATACTCGCTCAGTGCCGCCGTCCCGATTCCCGTCGTGGCGACGCCGATGGCACCGACCAGCATCGCCGCGCCGGCGAGAAACAGCCCCGAGCCGAAGAGCTGCTGGCGCCGGCTGGCGACCCGGCCGACGCGTCCCTCGTAGACGTCGGTGAGGCTCGTCATGGGCGCGACTTTCGGTTCGACACCCAAAACAATGCGTCAGACGATCGTCGGACGGGGAGTCGACCGAGTGCCAGTGACGGCTGGGGGAAGGGTGGCTACGGACGGCCAGTCATCGTGAAAAACCGCTGCTGAGCCATCCGGTGTGGGTGGGAATGAAAGGGGCGGCCCGTTCGCAGAACCCGGACGAAGCAAGCACGCGAACGGAGTGAGCGCGCACAGCGAGTCCCGGGAGGCGAACGGGCCGGGGCTTTCGAGGTGTTGTTGTTTCTCCGCCCGTTCGGAGCGAATTCCCCGTCACGTCGTACCGAAAGCACTAATCACGGCCGCTCGTAACCGGAGGGTATGAGCGAGGACGAGAGCGAGGACGAGGGACCGGCCGTCGAACTCGGCGACGGCGAACCGGTCGAGGGCGCGCCGCTGGCTCGCGTGAGCTCCCGGCTCACCTGGGGCATCAAGCACAGCACCGTCGTCGAGCGCGAGGGTGACACCCTCGTCCGGACGCCCGACGGTCCGCAGGAACTGGCGACGCTGCTGGACGACGTCGACGTTCCCTACTTCCAGCACCGCCGCGAGTTCGAGAGCGCCGTCCGTGACGTCATCGGCGACGGGCCGATTCCGACGGCGAACGAGTAGGACACGGAACCCGACCATCGACCGGCGACGGTCTCACCGACCAGCTTTTTCTCGCGCGGCACTGTATCGTCAGTCATGACGCTCCCGTTCGACCCGGAAGCCGTGCGGTCAGAGGACATCGGCGAGGAACGAGCGACGATCGAGATGGACCACGAGGCCGCCGTCGAGCACGTCCGCGAGGTGTTCACGGACGCGGGCTTCGGCGTCCCCGTGGAGTTCTCGCCGTCGGAACTCCTGAACGAAAAGGTCGACGCGGACCGTGACCCGTACTACGTGCTCGGCGCGTGCAACCCGGCGATGGCGGACCGTGCGCTCGACGCCAGCGACAAACAGATCGGCGCGCTGTTCCCCTGCAACGTCATCGTCTGGGAGGAAGAACCGGGCGTCCAGACCGTCTACCACGTCAGCATCATGCGTATCGCTCGTCTGGTGGGGATGGCGCCCGACGACGAGACGTGGGCCGACATCGTCGCCGAGACCGGCGAGATGGTCGACGAGGCCTTCGCAGCGCTCTAGAGGACCCCTCAGGACAGCGCGTCCTCGACCGCGTCGAGGATCCGCGTCGCGACGTACACCGGGAGGGCGACGAGCCCGAACAGCACGATGACGAGTAACTCCATGGTAAACGGGAAGACGATAGCGGCCATACCTACCTGATCCCGATACCTGTTGGTAAAGATTACTCCAGTTCGTCGTCAGGTTCGTCCGTCACCGTCCCGCGTTCTTCGCGGAGTTCTTCGACTTCGCGTTCGAGTTCCGCGATGCGCTCGTCCGACTCGGAGTCGTTCCCGGTCAGCCGCTTGACGACGACGATGAGCCCGCCGACAAGTCCGGCCAGGATGATGAAGTTGAGAAGGATGATTATCAGTTCCTGAACGCCGGGGAGTCCGACCTGAAAAACGACTGAAACCATAGCGCGGGCTACCGAACCGGTCGTGTTAAAACTACTCCCTCGACTGTTCGGAAGCCACGTTTCGCCTCTCGTGGCGTCCGAATTCGGTAGAACGACGGCGTCAGTCTCGGCCGTCAGGCGTTCCGTCCGTGGAAGACGACTCCTCCCGAAGTTCCTCGACTTCGCGTTCGAGTTCCGCGATGCGTTCCTCGTTACTGGTCGAGTCACCTTGCCACAGACGGAGAACACCCAGGGCAACGAGAACGACGACCACGGCTGGGGCCACGAGTACGATCAGTATGAGGAGAATGATCAGTATCTCTTGCGTGCCGGGTATTCCGACTTGGAGGGCGGTTTGGTACATTGGCGATAATTTCTCGGAATGGCTCGTTATATACTTGCTTCTACAGGCAGTTCCAGGCTGTCCCTCACCCGTTAGCGATCACCGCCAGACGCGGGGTCGCTCTCGGAGTCTGCCGCTCGTAGCTCCTCGACCTCCCGTTCGAGTTCCGCAACGCGCTCTTCGGACGCAGCGTCGGCCGCTCGCTTGCGTCGAATGAACACGACGATGAGAGCTATCGGAATGCCGAAAATCAGGAGGCTAATCAGGAGGACGATAATCAGTTCCTGAAACCCGGGGATTCCGACTTGCGCGATCGTGGAGGGCATAGCGGGGGCTTCTGACGGTCAGTTGTTAAACACACCGGCCTGGCTGCCGGGACAGCATGTCAGTGAACGCTGCTTCGCCGTCACTCCGCCCCGTCCAGACTGTCGTCGTCGGCAGCGGCTTCGATCTCGGTTACTTTGTGTTCGAGCAGCGCGACGCGCTGGCGGAGTTCTTTCGTCCGTCTCGCGACAATCCAGCCGATCAACTTGACGACGGCACCGACGATGACGGCCCAGTAGAGGACGACGAAGACTAACATGACGACCTCACCGCCGAGGTGGAGACCAAACTGCATACCCTCGCCTGCCGCGGCACTCGTCAAAGCACTGTCGAATCAGAAGTCGGTGATCTGCGACTGCAGTCCGGCGACCATGTCGGACTTGCGGCGGAGCGTGTTCAGCGACACCGGAAGCTGCTGGGCGACGGCGTTGACGGCGTCGCGGAACGTCTCGGCCTCGGCCGGCTGGTCGGCGAGGCGGGGGTTGCTCGCGTCGCCGGCACCCTGCTCGAAGGCGTTGCGAACGCCCTCGCGGACCTGCCAGACGCCGACGGGCGCCCAGTACTCGTCGGTGACCTCGCGCAGCACCAGGCACTTCGCCTGCCGGTCGCGCTCCTGGAGGTGTTCGAGGACGCCGAGGCGAGAGGCGTAGTACGCGCCGGCGGTCTCCTCGACGTAGCCGGTGCGGCCCTCGTACCCCTCGCTGGCGCTGGAGAGGTAGTAGGACTCGGCGACGGGGTTCCAGACGCTCTCGGGGGCTTTCATCTCGACGAGTTCGAACTCCCAGCGACCCGGCGTGAGGACGACCCAGTACCGGTTTCCCATGTACTCGTTGTACCAGACCTCGGTCGTGTCGATGGTGTCACGGTTCAGGACGCCGCCGCGGAGGTACTTGCCGACGGTGTCGTCGACGGCGGTGATGGACCACCGCGTCGGGACGAGTTTGCGCTCGTGGTTCTGGCCCATGGCGCCCGCCGAGAGGATGGTGTTGACCTCGTACACGTCGAACCCGCGGTTGTAGAGGTACGTCATTGCCCCCTCGGCGCGCCAGTCGTCGTCCTCCAGCGTCTTCTCGACGGAGCGGGGGACGTGGGGATTCTCCGCGAGTTCGGCGCTGCTGGCCCGGGCCCGCGGACCGGTCGGCGTCGAGATGTCGTCCAGACCGATGTCGAGGTTCGAGGCGTCGTCCAGCCCCACCTCGACGTCGACGGGTCTGTCGGCGATGGCCACTTCGCGCTGGGTGCCGACGAAGCCGTCCCAGACGTCGTCGACGTTGACCTTCGCCGACCGCGTGGAGTTGAGCAGGCCGGTCCGGCGCTGGAGCACGTCGTCGATGCCCAGGCCGCGCTGGTACCACTCGCCGCTGGTGGCGAAGTCGGCGGCGTCGGCGTCCTGAGCCATCGGCGAGAGCACGCCGGTGGAGATGTTCGGGTAGCCCGACCGGCCGACGAATATCTCTGGCGCGGTCGAACCGAACAGCGAGTCGCCCTGGACCGTCTCCTTGAACTGCTGTTCGACGTCGTCCAGGTAGTTGGTGATCTCGTAGGACTTCTCCTCGGCGAGGCGCCGTCGCTCGGCCGCTTCGTCCCGCTCGAACCCCGCGACGAACTCGTCGAGACGCATCTATCTCCCCTTGGACGCAGGGGGGTAAGAATCTGTCCCGGCGGGCTCGGAGTCTCACGCCGCAGCGGCGGTGGCGACTTGCCCGTGCCCCGATCTGCTGGCGCCGCACCTCTCACTGAGGCTAACAGTTAGGGGTGTCCAGTCCGTACGTTTACACCAGGCATGTCCCGCGTTCTCAAACTGGCGGCGGTGGTCGCCACGGTCGCCGCGCTCGGTACCATCTTCGCCCCGGCCCTCTGGCGCGTGAGCCACGGACAGGCACTGACCAACGTCCTGGTGGGCGAGTTCGCGACCCTCGCGATGGGTTACACCGCTTACCGGATCGCCTACGGCAAGGACGCGTCCCGTTCGGTCGCGCTCGCCGCGGCCGTGTTCGGGGCGGTCCTCGCCGTCTCCCCCGTCGTCTTCGGCCTCGTTCCCGTGTTCACGTCAGTCACCATGATCGGCGGCGGCCTCGTCGCCGTCGTGAGTCTCGTCGCGTTCGTGACGACGTTCACCGGCGACGATCGGTCCGTCCGCGGCATCTCACGTGGCCGGGACGCGAGCGATGACCAGCCAGAGGCGGTGTGACCAGCTCGTCTCACGGCCCGCCAGCCTGCTCACGGGTCGATCCGCTCCCCGTTCGCGATTCGTTGGTACCTCGCTTCGCTCGGTACCAATCTGCTCGCGTGTAGTCGGGCCCTCACTCCGTTCGGCCCCGACCTGCTCGCGTGTCGCTCCCTTCGGTCGCTCCCGCTCGCGTATAGCTGGTGCCTCCCTGCGGTCGGCACCAGCCTGCTCACGGGTCGCTGCGCTCCCCGTTCGCGATTCGTTGGTACCTCGCTTCGCTCGGTACCAACCTAACTATGGATCCCCATCGCTTCGATCTGTTCCTGGTACCGATTCCGGATCGTCACTTCCGTGACCTGGGCGACGTCGGCGACTTCGCGCTGGGTCTTCTTCTCGTTGCACAGCAGTGAGGCGGCGTAGATGGCCGCCGCGGCGTAGCCAGTCGGCGACTTTCCGGAGAGCAACCCCTGCTCGGCCGTCGCCTGGATTATCTCCTTGGCCTTCGACTGGACTTCTTCGGTGAGGTCCAGTTCCGAACAGAACCGCGGGACGTACTGCTTGGGGTCCACGGGTTCCATCTCCAGGGAGAGTTCGTGGGAGACGTACCGATACGTCCGACCGATCTCTTTGCGGTCGACGCGGGAGATGTCTGCGATCTCCTCGAGGCTCCGGGGGATGCCTTCCTGGCGACAGGCGGCATACAGACACGAGGTCGCGACGCCCTCGATGGACCGGCCGCGGATGAGGTCATCTTTGAGCGCGCGCCGGTAGATGACGGAGGCGACTTCTCGCACCGAGCGCGGGACACCGAGCGCACTCGCCATCCGGTCGACTTCCGAGAGCGCGAACTGCAGGTTTCGCTCGCCCGCGTCCTTGGTTCGGATACGCTCTTGCCACTTCCGCAGGCGGTGCATCTGGCTGCGTTTCTTCGAGGAGATAGACCGACCGTAGGCGTCCTTGTCCTTCCAGTCGATCGTCGTCGTCAGCCCCTTGTCGTGCATCGTCTGCGTCGTCGGCGCTCCCACCCGCGACTTCTCCTGGCGTTCGGAGTGGTTGAACGCGCGCCACTCCGGCCCCGGGTCGACGTTGCCCTCTTCCACGACGAGCCCACACCCCTCGCATATCAGCTCTCCCCTGTCGGCGTCTTTGACCAGGTCCACGGACTCGCACTCCGGACACTGCTTGGCCCGTTCGGACTCGTCTCGTTCGTTCTCCTCCTGTAGCTGCCGCTCGCGGTGACGGGTGGGCCGTTTCATCGCAGTTACACGTTAAGAGCAGTAGGATATTTAACACCTTGGGAAGCCATACCGTCGTCGCCGTCGTGGTCGGCCGGGCCGTGGCGGATGGCGGTGGCGGTGACGAGCGTCGAGATCCCGGGGGACGCCGGCCCGCCGAAGAGGAACGCCTTTACTCTCAGGTCGGCCATCTTCAGGCGATGCCGACCATCGAGTGCGACGAGACGACCGCGCGCGAACGGCTCGAAGCGGCGGGGGTCGACGTCGAACCGGGGAACACGGAATACGAACGCTGGCGAGCGACCCACGCCGGCGCGACCGCCGTCGCATACGACGGGAAAGTGGTCGTCCAGGGCGGGTCCACCGCACAGCTCGAGGCGGTGCTCCGCGACGGCGGCGGACGGGTCGAGGCCTACTTCGACGGCGCCTCGCGCGGCAACCCCGGGCCGGCGGCGGTCGGGTGGGTACTCGTCACGAACGACGGCATCGTCGCCGAGGGCGGCGAGACCGTCGGCCGGATGACGAACAACCGCGCCGAGTTCGAGGCGCTGATCACCGTCCTGGAAGTCGCACAGGGACACGGCTTCGACGAAATCGTCTTGCGCGGCGACTCTGACCTCGTCGTCAAACAGGTCCGCGGGGAGTGGAACGCCGACGACCCCGAACTGCGAGAGCGCCGCGTCACCGCCCACGAACTACTCCGCTCGTTCGACGACTGGTCAATCGAGCACGTCCCGCGCGAGGTCAACGACCGCGCGGACGAACTGGCCAACGAGGCGCTCGACGATGACTGAGCTTCCCGACGACGTCGTCGCGGAGGCCGAACGGCTGACGCGCCTGGCACGACAGGCCGTCGACCCGGCCGAAAGCAAGGCTTACCGGACGGAACGAGACGCGCTTATCGGCGAGTACGACTACACGGTCCGGATCCGGGAAGACGACGACGCCGACGTCCTCGTCTGCTATCCCTCCGAGTGGATGGACGACGGGACCGTCCGGACGGAGCGCATCGAGGACGTGGACCGCGGCGTCGAACGTCGACTCTCCGGCGCGGGCGACCCCGACGACTGGGAGGCGGTCGCGGAGACGAACGACGAACTCGTCGAGGACGTGGCAGCGGACCACGAGGACGTCCACGCTGCCAACGCCCGTGCGCTGGCCGACTTCGCGAGTAACCACTACGCGAAGCCGATCACGGAGTTGACGCGGTCCGAACTCCGCGAATTTATCGAGGAGTACCTCCCGCGGAACGCCTGGCCGACGGACCGACAGCTGGCGCGCGTTGAAGCCTCTGTGGAGGTAGCGTTCGAAAAAACTGACATCAGTTGTCCGCTGGAGTAGGTTCTACTGCTGCTCGGCGTCGACGAGGTCGTGGAGCGCGTCCGCGCGCTCGTCGTCGGCGGCGAACTTGCCGAACACCCACGCGAGCTGGTCGAGGACCGCTTCCTCGCCCTCTTCGGTGAGCGCGTACTGATTCGTCCGCTTGTCGAGTTCGCTCTTCTCGACGAGGTCGAGTTCGACGAGGTCGTCGAGGTTCGGGTAGAGGCGCCCGTGGTTCACTTCGCTGTCGTAGTAGGTCTCGAGTTCTCGCTTGATAGCCAGACCGTACCGTGGCTCCTCGGAGAGGATGACCAGAATGTTCTGCTGGAAGGCCGTGAGTTCTCGCGCGATTCCCGGAGTGCCGTCGATGGCTTGTGCCTCTGACATGGTTAGCGAAATGTCAGCAAACTATTTAACGCTTGTTAACTCCAGTGAGCTGTCCCGAAAATCCACTTGACGGCAGACCTGTGGCCTCTATCCTCCAATCTAAGTTCAATTCAGAATTACAGGTGTTGTAATTGATTAGGAAACCAATAGCTGGCGGTACGAACCGATTACCCCGCGCCTCACGTGGTGATGAGAATGGATTACGAAAGTACTTTTTGGCCGCCTCACGGACTGAGTCGTGATGACGAACCTGTGGCAAGACCTCGAAACCGGCCCGAACCCGCCCGAATCGATCTACGCCGTCGTCGAGTGCCTGAAGGGAGAGCGTAACAAGTACGAGTACGACAAGGACGTCCCCGGCGTCGTCCTCGACCGCGTGCTCCACTCGAACGTCCACTACCCCTCGGACTACGGCTTCATCCCACAGTCGTACTACGACGACGAGGACCCCTTCGACGTGCTCGTCCTCGTCGAGGACCAGACGTTCCCCGGCTGCGTCATCGAGGCCCGACCGATCGCGCTCATGAAGATGGACGACGACGGCGAGCAGGACGACAAAGTCATCGCCGTCCCCGAGGAGGACCCCCGTTACGACCACCTCCAGGACCTCGACGACATCCCCCAGCAGCAACTCGACGAGATAGACGAGTTCTTCGCGACCTACAAGAACCTCGAGGAGGGCAAGGAAGTCGAGACCCAGGGCTGGGAGGACAAGTCCGCCGCGAAGGAGGCCATCGAACACGCGATGGACCTCTACGAACAAAACTTCGCGTAAGTTTCCGGTCCGGCTCGCCGAACGACTTCTCTCTTATTCGCGTCGTCAGCAGTGATGCTCGCCAGTGGCACCGACGGCGACGGGATCGATACCCGACGGTAATACCGGACAGCGCTACCGATAAATTATGAGCATGGGTAATTACTTGTGGCGAGAGCGGCTAGTCGGAGACGTGATGGCAACGAAGCAACCGGCGGTCGCCGTGGACCACCCGACAGTCGTGCCGGAGAACTACGACGCCGCGGACGACACCGACGAGGACACCGAAGACGGTGAGTCGGTGACCGGTGAGTCGGTGGCCGGCCAGACGTCTCACCAGGAGTAGGTATTGCCGATACCGGCGACGTGCGCGAATTCGGGCCGCGAAAAGAAGTTTCTTGTTCCCGTCCGCTGAAAGGACGCGTATGGGCCTGTTCGACCGTCTCCGCGGCGACGAGGGACCCCGTGTTGCCTTCTTCGGCATCGACGGCGTCCCGTATAGCCTCGTCTCGGACCACCCCGACCAGTTCGAGAATCTCACTGCATTGGCCGAGGAAGGCAGCGCGGGGCCGATCGACAGTATCGTTCCCCCGGAATCCAGCGCCTGCTGGCCGTCACTCACGACCGGCGTCAACCCCGGCGAAACCGGCGTCTACGGCTTCCAGGACCGGGAGGTCGGGTCCTACGACACCTACGTCCCGATGGGGCGGGACGTCCAGGCCACGCGCGTCTGGGACCGGGTCGCCGACGACGGACGCGACGCCACCGTGCTGAACGTTCCCGTCACTTTCCCGCCCCAGCGCAACGTCCAGCGCATGGTGTCTGGCTTCCTCTCGCCCGGCGTCGGCGACGCCTCCTTCCCCGACGAACTGGGCGACTACCTCGACGACATCGACTACCGTATCGACGTCAACGCCAAACTCGGCCACGACGACGACAAGACGGACTTCATCGAGGACGCCCACGAGACCCTCGACAAGCGCTTCGAGGCGTTCAAACACTACGTCCAGGAGGACGACTGGGACCTCTTTTTCGGCGTCTTCATGACCACCGACCGGGTCAACCACTTCCTGTTCAAACACTACGAGGAGGACGGCGAGTACGAGGAGGAGTTCTTCGAGTTCTACCGCAAGGTCGACGACTACCTCGGCCAGCTGCGGGAGATGCTCGACGACGACACGACGATGATGGTCGCCTCCGACCACGGCTTCACCAGCCTCGACCACGAGGTCCACTTCAACGAGTGGCTCCAGCAGGAGGGGTGGCTCTCCTACGAGGACGACGACCACGACAGCCTCGGCGACATCGCCGACGACACCCGCGCGTACTCGCTCATCCCCGGGCGCTTCTACATCAACCTCGAAGACCGCGAACCGCGCGGATCGGTTCCACAGGACGAGTACGAAGCCGTCCGCGACGAACTGCAGGCCGAACTCGAGGCCCTCGAAGGCCCGGACGGCGAGAAGGTCGCCGACCGCGTCGTCACCAAGGAGGACGCCTTCCGCGGCGACCACGACGACATCGCCCCGGACCTCGTCGTCATCCCGAACCACGGCTACGACCTGAAAGCCGGGTTCAAAGGTAGCGACGAGGTGTTCGGCCTCGGGCCCCGAAACGGCATGCACAGCTTCGACAACGCCTCCCTGTTCGTCGACGACCCAGACGTCCGCATCTCCGACGTCGACCTGTTCGACATCGCGCCGACGATGCTCGACCTGATGGACGTCGACTACGAACGCGGCGAGTTCGACGGCAGCAGTCTGGTCTGAGGGCGGTTTGCGCGCCACAGATTCTCACTAGTCGTTGAGCACGTCAGTTCTGCATCGCAGTAGCGCATTCAGGTGGTCGACATCTTCCAGCACCGTCAGTTCCGCGTTCGGGAGCGCGTCTGCCAGCCGATGCGCACTGTCGAGGGGGACGTTCGCGTCGGCGTCACCGTGCCAGAGCCGGACTTGCGCCTCGACGTCGCGCGGGGAGCAGTCCCACTCGCTGTTCAGCAATTGGCTCTCGGTGACCAGCCCCTCGCCCCGGCCGGCGACCGCTACGACGAAGTCGCGCCGGACTACCTCGGCGGCCCCATCGGGGACGTCGGCCGCGCCGCCGTCCGAGGTATACTGAGAGACCACTAGCGAAGGCGTAGTCCTGTTCGCGAGCCAGGCCTGTGCGCGGACGAGTCCTCGAAGGAGTCGCGGTGCCCTGCGTGAGACGGTTTCGAGGACGCGAACCGGACGAGGAACGGCCTCGACCAGCGACGGCGGCGCCGACGTCGAGACGAGATCGACGGTCTCGATTCGCTCGGGAGAGGTCGCCGCGAGCGCGAGCGCGTGTGGGCCACCGCCGGAGAAACCGACGACCCTCGCGGAGGCGACGCCGGCATCGTCGAGCACCGGCATCACGAATCGTTCGGTGTCGGCCAGCGTCCGGTCCGACCACTCGTCCGAGCGGCCGTAGCCCGGTCGGTCGATGGACAGCACGCGGACGTCGCTCTCGCGTGCGGCGTCGTGT
Organism: Halomicrobium sp. HArcel3; assembly: GCF_058933135.1. Classification (NCBI taxonomy): domain Archaea; kingdom Methanobacteriati; phylum Methanobacteriota; class Halobacteria; order Halobacteriales; family Haloarculaceae; genus Halomicrobium; species Halomicrobium sp. HArcel3. The sequence goes on from NZ_JBZYDN010000001.1 coordinate 346,187, forward strand.
AATAGCTCGCCGAGGACGCGGGATCCGGGAGTGCCGTGGAAGAAGACGACGGGCGCACCGCTCGCCGTCCCGTACTCGGCGTAAGCGATACTCCGTCCGTCGTCGGTCCTGACGGTACTGCGCTCGTCTCCGACTTCCACGTCCCGACGCTGACCGTCCGTGGCCGCCGTCTCGGTCATCGATCGATAGTCGCAGGCCGAACCGCCTGGCAGTTCTCCCGGATGAATGCGGTTCTTTTTAACAGATCCTCGGAAAAGGCGATGGCATGGAGCGCGTCGCGTTCCGGGCGCGGTACCCCGACGACCTGTTACATCCGTTCCATCGTCGGCTCGCGGCGACGGACGACGTGTCACGCGCCGACCTCCTTGTCTGGGGACCGCTGTCGACCGTCTCCACGCTCACGTGGTTCGACGGGGCGCCGGACGCCGTCGCGAACGTGTTCGAGGCCGTCGACTCGACGACCGGCACCGAACTCGTCCCCGGTGACGGTGGAACGTACGCGTTCGTCCACCAGACCGAGTACGAGTTTCCGGAAGAACTGCTGGAACTGGTCGCCGAATCGCCCGTCGTCTACGTGCCGCCGATAACGTTCTTCGACGACGGTCACGTCGCGTTCGAGGCCGTCGGCCAGTCGGAGTCTCTCGCCGCGTTCCACGGCGAACTCGCCGATTTCGCCGACGTGACCGTCGAACGGGTGGGGGAGTTCGACCGGTGGGGCTCGTCGGCGACGCTCACCGAACGCCAGAAAGCGGCGCTGGCCGCCGCAGTCGACGTCGGCTACTACGACGTGCCGCGGTCCAGCGGGGTCGAAGACGTCGCCGAGCGACTCGACTGCGCGACGAGCACTGCAGGTGAACTACTCAGGAAGGCGGAATCGAGCGTGATTCGCGAGTTCACAGAGAGTCGCTGACGGACCGACCCGAATCAGGAGACGTCAGCGACGGGCCTCCACCGGCCTCACATCCTGGAAGCGTTCTTCGCGTCTTCGGCGTGTTCGAGCGCGAACTCAAGCTGTCGCCGGTGGACCTCCTCCAGTTCGTCGGTGTCGGCGTCCGCGAGCCGCGTCGTCACCGTGACACCGGGCAGCGACGTCTTCAGTTCGTTGTCCGCGCCGTCGATGAACTCGCTGGGGTCGAAGTCTTGTTCCGACATACCTGTCCAGAGGAGTCCGAGTCCGAAAACGTCTGGCCCGCGTGGCGGACCGGTATCGCGGCAGGTTTCCAGCATACCGCGGCGCGGAGCGCCGCGGTTTCCTCCGCAAGCGCGCCGAAGGCGCGACTTGCGGCCTTTTTTCGCCGCCGTCGGAGCGTAGCTCCGACGAGCCCTGCGGTCGCGACGCGACCGCAGGACGACGTTCGCAAGTGCTCCGCACTTGCGAGCCCATCAGACGCGCTTTAGTTACAGACACAACTTTTGAACGTCGAGGAAGCGGTCCACCCACGATTCGGCAAAGCTGAGTCGCTCAGCGATGGTTTCGAAGCGGTCGACGATGAGACGGTGCCAGGCGTCGATATCTGGCGCTTCACGCGGTGAGAGGTCGCGTTTCAACGTTTTCCAGACCTGTTCGATTGGGTTTAAGTCGGGAGCGTAGCGTGGGAGCCGCACCCGGTGGATGCCGAGCCGATCTACAATATCGTCGACATAGTCAGCAAAATGGGAAGAGAAGTTGTCGCAGATCAGAATGATTGGCCGGTCAGGATTCTTCTCGCGGATCAGCTCGAAAAAACTCCCCGATGGATTCTTTGGAGACATCTGGTTTGCACTCGGCGACACTTTCACCGTTGAGTGCGTAGAATCCGAGCGTTGGATCGTCGGTGGTTGCCGTCGGCGTTTCTTTGCAGATTGTCGGCGAATCGAAGGCCCAGAGCCGCTGACGGTTTTCCGTCGGTTGCGGCCAGGCTTCGTCGAGGAACCCGACGACGTAACCACCGTCCGGGACGGGTTCTTCGTCACGGAGTTCGTTGATCGCGTCCTGCAACCGGTCGGAGAGACGGTCTTCGGCGTCGTCCGGCCGGTCCGGATCCTGTGGTCGTGGTTTGGCGAAGTTCATTCCAAAGTTACTGAGTAGTCGATGAACGTGACGGTCTGAATAGGCAACGCCGAACGCTTCTTCAATGAGCGTTTTGACCTCGCGCTTGGTCCACGGCTGGTCGGCTTCGAGCAGGGATTTCAGTTCGTCACGCTGTTCATCGGATAGTTTCGGTGGCCGGCCACCGCCGAAATCGGGGTCGAGACCGCCGATTCCGGCCTCATTCCAGCGATCTGCCCAGCGACCGGCGGTCGGTCGAGAGACGCCGACGCGCCGTCCGGCCTCTTTTAAGGAATCGCCTTCGTAGAGATTCCTTATCAGGCACAAGCGACGCACACGGCGTGGTTTTCCGGCTTCCTGGGCGTCGTCGATCGCGGCGTCTAACTCGTCGGGCGAGAGGTGGCGTTCAACAGATTTGCGTCGATCGCCCGGCATACGTCAAGTTTCGAACGCCAGGCGTTCAAGGGTTTCGGCGGTTACTATCGCGCGTCTGAGGGCGTTTTTTGTGGGGGGTTGAGCGCTCGCCGGAGGGGAGCGCGATTCCCCCCACGAAAAAAGGTCGTTGTGTTACATCAGGTCGTTCAGGTCGTCGTTCGTCATACCTTCCATCGGGTCCCGCTCTTCGGCCATGCCCTCGCTGGCCTCACGTGCGCGGTCCATGAACTCCTGAATGCGGGCCGAGCGTTCGACGCCGCCGAGCAGGACGAGCGAAGCGATCTTCTCGCTGTCGATGGGGAAGTCGCCGCCCCGCACTTCGAGGCTACCGGTCTCGTCCTCCATCCACTTTCGCGCGCGTTCGACGCCCTTGCGCGAGATGCGTTCGGGGTGGCCCGCGACGACGAGGAGGCCGGCGTCGGCCTCCGTCGCGTCGGGGAGGCTCATGCTCGTCATCAGCGCGTTGCGGGTGACGCTGGTGATGACGGAGATGTTCTCGCCCGCATCCTCGCTGGCGGGGGCGGCGGCGTAGCCGATGGAGGCGATGCCGCCGTTCTTGAGGGTGTTGATGATCTCGGAGGAGTCGACGACGCTCTCGCCGACGCCCTCGACGGCCTCGCCAGCGGCGAACAGCAGGCCGACCCGCTGGGCGATGGCGTCGTTGATGCGGTCGAAGCCGGCTTCGAGGCTGTCGTCGGCGGCCTTCCAGGCGTCGTTGTCGATGAGGATCAGCGAGTCGGCCTCGCGGACGCAGGTCTTCAGCGACCGGCCGGCGTTGGCCTGGTAGATACCGCCCTCGTCGCGCCCGGGGAGGACGCCGAGCACGTAGACGGGGACGTCGTAGATGCGCTGGAGTTCGCGGGTGAGCATCGGCGCGCCGCCGGAGCCGGTGCCGCCGCCGAGGCCAGCGACGACGACGACGGCCTCGGCCTGGGAGGTGATGCGACCGTCGAGGTCGCCCATCACTTCGGTGGCGTTCTCCTGCATGATCTCGGCGCCGAGTTCGTTGTCGCCGCCGACGCCGTGACCCTTGACCCGGTCCTGGCCGATGAGGGACGTGTCGATGTCGAGTTCACGAAGGTCCGCTTCGGCCGTGTTGACCGCGAGCGCGCCTTTCACCGCCTCGAAACCCATGTCGTAATCGAACTCCGCGAGGGCCTGGGTGACTTTCCCCCCGGCCTGTCCAACCCCTATCAGGACGACTTTCATACCACATGGCTCTACAGGGCGACTAATCAACGTTGCCCCGCTCCCGGGGTTCAAGTACCGGGACGGGACCAGACGGCCCATGTCCGACGACGAAGCGCTGCAGCGCCGATTGCGCGCGGTCGAGCGATCACTGACCGACGGCGACCACGACGTCGATTCCCTCCGAGCCGCAGGCGACCAGGCGAACCGGATCGACGAACTGGCGGCCCGACTCGACGAAGCGGAGGACCGAATCGCCGAACTCGAGGCGTCGACGCAGGCGCTTCGCGGCTACGTCGGCAACGTTCGCTCGGTCAACGAAGACGTCGAACAGCGCGCCGACGCTGCGCTGGCTGCCGTCGAGCGCCTCGAAGCACGGATCGACGACGCAGGACGATCAGACGCTGGTTCCGCCGAGGCAACCGATCCCCCTCGGTCATCAATTCCCGGTCGAGACACCCGACAGCCCCGGGACAGTTCACCCGACCGACAGTGGGCGGACGACAGGACGGAGGCAAACGGCGATACCGGTGGCGACAGCGACGCCGGGAAAGACGGCAGCGACCGCGACGATGGCAACGCCGGTGGCGACGGCCTGGTAGCGCGAATCCGGCGAACGTTCGGATGATACGGGCGGTACTTGCCGTCGTGCTCACGACCGCCCTGCTGGGCGCGAGTCTCCCGGCCATCGACGAGGCGCGTCTGGAACACACCGAAACGACGGTCGGGACGGAGCTACGCGCGCTCGAACGGGCGGCGACGGACCTGCTGGACACCGACGATCCCACCGAGGACGGGGCCCGACGCGTCGTCGAAATTCGGTTGCCTGCACGAAGCTGGAGCGACGCGGGCGTCGACGCTGTCACGATCGGCCAGTCCCGGACCGCTGGCGGTGGACGGCTCACCTGGACGGCAACGGGCGGCAGACAGCGAGTGCGTCACCTTCCGGAGGTTCCACTACGGACGGGTGACGGTACGCCGCTGACGCTCGAAGGAGCGGAGAGACACCGGCTCGTGCTCTCACTGGATGGCAACCGGACCGCGCCCATCGTCACGGTCCGGACCTTTACAAGCGATGACGGGACCAGCGGGGCACATGCGACGGTGGTTACCGACCGGCGACGGCGAAGCGGTCGGCGAGTGCGCGTGTGAACCGACCGTGAGACGGGACCGGCTCGTCGTCGACGCCGGGAACTGCCCGGGACGGGGACGGCTGGTGTCTGAACCGAACTGCCGCCGGACTGTCGTCGACGCGCTCCGGGACGTCGACGTGGACGCCGTCGTCACCCGTCACGACGGGCTCGAGCGGGCGTACCTCGACGACGCGGCGGCCCTGCTCGTCGCCGCCGGTCGGTTCGCCGACCGCGTCGCGTTCCACGACGACCGGCTGGCCGACCTGGCCACGTCGGACCCGCTGTCGGCGGCCCACGAGGCCACGGGACGAGCACCCCCGGTCGCCGACGTGGCGGCCGAATCCGGACTGGCGCTGGGCGCCCAGCGCGTCGACGGGTACGACGACGCCCTGAGGCCATCCCTCGGCCTGCGCATCGGCCACGCACGCCTCCGGACCGCACCGCCGCCGGACGCGAACTTCGAGGGCGTCAGGACCCTCTCGACGGACGCGAGGGTTCGCCTGTACGAACGGCCCGGGAGCGAACTCGACGTCTATCACCTCGAACCTGTCGAACTGGATCTCGAGGAGGCGGCCACCGCGACGCTCGCCCGGGCACGGGAGTTCCTCGCGAGCGGGGCAGTCGGCGGCGAGCGGGCGCCACGGCGGGCCGTCCGGCGCGTCGCGAACGAACGGGACCCGGTCGACCGACTCGGTGCGGTCCTCGAAAAGCACACGAGCGACCTCGGGGTACTCGCCGACCTGTTCGCCGACGGGCGCGTCTCCGACGTCTTCGCGAACGCGCCCGTCACGGAGACGCCGCTCACCGTCCGCGTCGACGGCGAGCTTCGCCGGACGAACGTCCGGGTGACCCGGCGGGGTGCCGACGCGCTGGCCTCCCAGTTTCGTCTCCGGAGCGGCCGCGCGTTCTCGCGTGCGAACCCGACGCTCGACGCCACGGCGACTGTCGGGGACCGCCGTGTTCGCGTCGCCGCGACGACGGAGCCGGCCAGCGACGGCCTGGCCTTCGCCTTTCGCGCCCACGACCGGGACACCTGGACGCTCCAGCGCCTCGTCGCCAACGACACGCTCCCGCCGGACGCCGCCGCGTTCCTCTCGCTGGCTGTCGAGCGGGCCGCCGCCACGCTCCTCGCTGGCACCCGCGGCGCCGGCAAGACGACGATGCTCGGTGCGCTCCTGTGGGAACTCGCCCCGACGGTCCGGACGCTCGTCGTCGAGGACACGCCCGAACTCCCGGTCGACGCGCTCCAGGCTGCGGGGCGTGACGTCCAGTCTTTGCGCGCAAACGGCGGCGACGGGCCGGGAATTACGCCAGCGGAAGCGTTGCGAACGGGACTCCGACTCGGCGAGGGCGCCCTCGTCGTCGGCGAGGTCCGGGGTGAAGAGGCCGCCGTGCTCTACGAGGCCATGCGCGTCGGTGCGAACGGGAGCGCCGTCCTCGGCACCATCCACGGCGACGGCGGCGAGCGCGTCAGAGAACGCGTCGTCTCCGACCTCGGCGTTCCGGAGTCGTCCTTCGCGACGACCGACCTCGTGGTGACGCTCGAACCGTACGACGACGGTGGCGACCGAGGCCGTCGCGTCGCCAGCATCGAGGCGGTCGTCGACGGCGACGCGGGCGTTCGGTTCGCGCCGCTGTTCGCACTGGAGGACGGTGAACTCCGACCGACCGGACGCATCGACAGGGGGAACAGCCGCCTCGTTCCGTCCCTGACCGAGTCCGGGGAGACGTACGCACAGTTTCTGGCGACGCTGGCCGAACGCGAGCGTTCGCTCCGGGCGGAAACGGGGGTCCCCGGCGAACCGACGTGGGCCGAACCGACGGACGCCGGCCCGTGTTGATCCGCGTCCTCGAATCGACCGCACGCCTCTGGCCAGGCCCGGTAAGCGTCGACGACGAACTCGACAGGGCGCTGGCGTTCGTCGGCGCCGACGTCGACGGTGAGACGGTCCATCGCGCCTCGTACGCCGCAGCCGTCGCGCTCGCGGTGATGGGATTCGTCGCCACGACTGCCACCCGGAGTACACCGATCGTGGCCGCGCCGTTCCTGGCGCTCGCGACGGCCGTCGCAGTCGGCGGGCCGGTCGTGCCGCTCGCGCTCGCGCGGGCGAAGCGAACGCGCGCCCTGGGATCCGCTCCCTCGCTCGTTACCCGGGCGGCGCTGTCGATGGAACTGGCGCCGTCGCCCGAGCGGGCGGCACAGTTCGCCGCAGCGACGAGCGAGGGGGCCCTGGCCAGCAGTCTCGATGCCCACGTTCGGCGCTCGGCGGCCGGCCCCGAGACCGGATTCGCCGGGTTCGTCGCGGAGTGGAAGCCCTGGTTCCCTGCACTGGAGCGGGCGTGTACACTCGTCGAGAGCGCTGGGACCGTCCCCGCCGACCAGCGGTCCGCGACGCTCGAACGCGCCCGGGGCACAGTCCTGGACGCGACGCGGGATCGGATGGCCGACTTCGCGGGATCGATCCGGGGCCCGGCGACGGCGGTCTACGCCTTCGGCGTCCTGCTCCCCCTGGCGCTCGTGTCACTGCTGCCGGCGCTCCGAGCGGCCGGCCTCCCCGCACCACTCCGGATCGTCGCCCTGGTCTACGACCTCTTGCTTCCGCTCTGCCTGCTGGGGGCGAGTGTCTGGCTCCTCGCTCGCCGACCGGTCGCGTTTCCACCGACCACGGTCCAACGGTCTCATCCGGACGTTCCCGCCCGTCGCTGGCCGGGCCCACTCGTCGGGTGCCTCGCGGCCGCACTCTCGTGGTGGACCGCGTCGCTGGTGTTTCCGCCGTGGGCGACACCGGTCGCCGTCACTGGTACAGGGGCCGGAGCCACACTCGTCGTTCACTACCGACCGATCGTCCAGGTACGCGAATCGGTCAGTGAAGTCGAAGACGGGCTGAGTGACGCACTGGCGCTGCTCGGTCGTCGCGTCGAACGCGGCGAGTCCGTCGAGTCGGCGGTGGCCGGCGTCGCCGACGACGTTCCGGGGCCGACGGGCGAACTCCTGGCAGCCGCGGCCCGTCGGCAGCGACTGCTCGGCGTCGGCGTGGAGACGGCATTTCTCGGGCCGAACGGCGCTCTCGAAGCGATCCCAAGCGACCGAGTGCGCAGTAGCGCGACCCTGCTCGCGCTGGCGGCAGCGGAGGGACCACCGGCCGGTGCGGCCGTCACCGCGATGGGCGAGCACCTCCAGGAACTCGCCGCCGTGGAGGCCGAGGCGCGTCGCTCGGTCGAACAGGTGACGCGGACGCTCGCGAACACCGCCTCCATCTTCGGCCCGCTCGTCGGGGGTGCGACGGTCGCACTCGCGGGGGCGATGGGGTCGGCCGGACCACTCGCCAGCGGTGGGGCGGCCGATGGCCTCGGCCTCGTCGTCGGGGCGTACGTGCTCGTCCTCGCCGCCATCCTGACGGCACTCTCGACCGGTCTCTCGCGAGGCTTCGACCGCGCACTCGTGGGATACCGCGTGGGACTCGCGCTGCTGGCCGCCACGGCGACGTACCTGGCCGCGTTCGTTGGTACCGGTCTTACCGTCTGATAGTGGTGGTTGTAACTTTTCACCGACATTCGCCGGCACGGGCCACGTCGAACGCCGGGAGACTCGCTGCACTCGTCTCCCGAGCCCGGACTCGCCATGTTCGTCGGGACGCCGGTACGGGTTTACAACCACCACTATGAAGGTTTAAAACGGATGACGGGGCCAGGACGCCCATGTTCGACGTCCCGGTAGATTCGACGTACGTGTGGTTCGGCGTCGGTGCGGTCAGTCTCGCGGTGTTCGGCGTCGCGGTCGGACTCCCGAGTTCCGCGCCGCCGGACGCGAGGGCTGCGGCCAACGCCGTCGACGCCGTCGCCGTGGGTCCCTCTGGTGCCGTCGGGACGCACCCGCTCCCGGCGGCCGACCGATTCCGACTCGGACCGACGCAGGTCGGGCTCGAAAACGACGGCGGCCGCGCACACGCGACGTTCGCCTATTCGGTGACGCCGGCCGTTGCTGACGACCGACTGGAACGCGTACTCGACGGAGACAGCCCGCGATCGGCGTTCGACTCGCCAGCGGCGTTCGCCGACGCAGCGTCAGCGGCCAGCGAAGAGAAAACCGGCTGGCGACCGGCACCGGACCGATTGACCATCCGACGCGTCACCTGGAGGCACGTGAATGTCACGCTCGTCGGATAGGGCCCAGACGGAGCCCCTCGCGGCCCTCGTGGCGGTCGTCGCCGTCTGTCTCGGGCTGAGCCTCTACGTCGGCGTGCTCGACGCGGAGCTGGCCCCCTCGTCGGAGCGAAACGTCGCGGCGTCGGCCATCGAACCCGTCGAGGACGCGTTGGCCCCGTCCGCCGTCGCGCTTCCCGATCGGATCGACGACGGACAGGCGAACGGGCCCGGAGGCTACCGGACGAACGTAACGTTGACCACGGAGGACGATCGATGGCGTGCGGGCCCCCCAGCGCCCGCGAACGCGGACAGTGCGCGCAAACGACTCGGGGTTCGGGTCGATCCAACGCAGGTCCGAACCGGGACACTCCGAGTGAGGGTATGGACGTGAGAGCGGTCAGTACGGTCGTCGACGCGACGGTTTTCCTCCTGCTCGTCGGCGGCGCTATCGCCACGTTAGTCGCCGGTACCGGAACGATGCAGGCGGAGAGCCACGAGCGGCCGGAGTCGGGGAACCCGGCCGCCGAAGACGCCAGGCTCCTGGCGACGACGACGGCGACGGTCGACTACTCGCTGGCTCCGGCGACGGCTGCCGAAGCCGACGGCGTGACGTTCCACCGGACGGATGGGAGTGGCTTCGAACGGACTGCCCACGGCACGCTCGCGTCGTTGCTCGCAGACGCGGCCGTCGGAAACGTCGCCAGCGACGGCGAGCAACTCTCCCACGCCAGCGACGAGTTCGAGCGCCGACTCTCGTCGACGGTCCGGGACCGGCTCGGTCGGCGGGGCGTGCGGACCAGCGTCGAAGTGACCTGGGAACCGTACGACGACGCACACCTCGTCGGTACGACGCGCGTCGGTGACGAACCGCCACGAGACGTCGACGTACACGCCGCCACGCTGACGGTCGACAGCGGATTCCCGGCGAGTCGAGAACGGGCCGAACGAGCGGCCGAGGAGGACGGATTCCGGGGCGTCGCGACGGTCGTCGCCGACGCCGTCGTCCACGGTCTGTTCCCGCCGCGAGAGACCCAACTGGCGCTCCGGGGCTCGTATCCGGGTGACGCACTCACGGACCAGCGGTATCGCCGGGCTGCGACGCTGTTCGGCGCCGAACCGCCGACGATCGAGGAGACGAACGTCTCCGTCTCGAACGATCGCCTTCGGACGGCGCTGCGTGACCGACTCGTCGCCGATCTGGAGTCGCGATTCGGATCGTCCGGTGCGGCCGCGCGTGCGGTCGAGACCGACACCGTCGACGTCACCGTCAGGACGTGGTCGCCGTGAGCCGGTCCGACCGCGGCCGGATACCGTTCGCGCTCGTGGGCGTGCTGTTGCTGGTCACCAGCGCGACCATCGCCGCGACGAGCCAGCCGCGAGCGCTACCGGCCGAGCCGGCGGTCTCGAAGGCCCTCGACGGCGCGACCGCCGATACCCAGACTGCCCTCCGCGAGGCGATCAGGGAAGCGAGCGAGGACGCGGCCAGAGAACCGGTGGTCGAACGGGTGAACACCACTGCCGGTCGGACGCTGAATGAGTCCGTGCCGTTCCGCGACTCGCTCCGGATCCGTGTCTATCTCGCCGCGCGCGACCGGTTGCAGGACGTCGAGCGTCGGCGCGGTGACGTTCGCGTCCACGCGTCACTGCCGCCCGTGGCAGACGCGACCGGTCTTCGTGCGGCGAAACGCCGTGTCCACGTCGAACGCGCGGACGAGAACGGAACGACGTTGCGCGTCCGGGTCGAGAACGTCACCCTGACCGCTACGCGGAACGGTCGCGTCCTGACCGAAGAGCGCGTCTCGCCGACGCTCGTCGTCGGGACGCCCGTCCTGGGCATGCACGACCGCGTGAGCGCGTACCAGCGACAGCTCGAAGCTGGCGTGACGAAGCCTGGGCTCGACCAGCGTCTGACCGCACAGCTGTACGCGCTCACCTGGGCCCGGGGCTACGCTCAGTACGGCGGTGCGCCGATAAACAACGTCGTGACTAACCGGTACGTCGCGCTGGCGACGAACGCGGGGTTGCTCGACGTCCAGCGTGAGACCATCGGCACGAGCGACGGCGTCGGACGGCGGACGCTGGCCGTGGAGACGGGCAAGCTCGCGGGGAGCGAACTGCTCGGTGCAAGTGGGGCGGAGGCACCGCCGGTACAGAACGCCCTCGATTCTCCCACGAAGCCACCGCCGAACGACATCCAGGGGCTGGAACCGCCCGGGGGAACCCGGCGGAACGACGAGATGCCGGTCGGTGTGAACGAGACGGCCGACGACGCGTTCCTCGACGTCGTCGTGGACGGAGACGTGAACGAATCGATCGCCACGGTCTACAGCGCGGACGTGCGTCTCGTCAGCGACGTCGACCACGTCGGTGGCGACCGACCGGCAGCGCCGGAGTCTCCTGGGGCAAACTGGACGCTGGTCGACGACGACCAGGCCGTGACCACCGACGTCGAAGCTGCGGACGTCGCCCCGCCGGCCTCGCCGACGGGCTGGCACCGGCTCGAAAGCTACGGCCGGGAGGTCGACGTCGACCGGACGCGCGTCCGGACGTGGCGCCGCGGGAACGAGACGCGAACGACGGCGACCGAGGCCACCGAGACGCGGCGCGTCGCGGTCGCCGTGGTCGGGCGCCACACCACCAGTGAACGAGCGCCCGGCAACGCCGTCCCGACCGTCCACGAGCACGGCGAAGGACCGCTCGACGGGCCGAACATGGCCGACGTCCGGGACGAGGCCGTCAACAGCCTGGTGACGAGTCGGGGCGGTACGGACGTCGTCGTGGCCCGGGCCGCGACCGGGACGCTCGACGCGGATCCGGTTCGCGTCGAGGGGGACCGCCCGGACGGTCTCTACCGGTGGGTCTACCGGGACCTGATGGGCCTTCGCGAGCGGGTTCGGGACGTGGAAGTTCCCGTCGAACGCGGCGCAGTGGGCTCGTTCGAGGTGAATCCGCCGGCGATGCTCGCCGACCGGATCCGTGGGCAGCGAGCGGCCTTCGTCGACGCGCCGGCCACCTACGACGGCGTCGCGACGAAGGCGCGAATCGCCGCCCGGGTCGCCTACCTCGACCGCGTGCTGGAACGCCTGGACGAGCAGGCGGCCGAACGACTGGACCGCGGGAGTCGGCTCGGCAAGTCGCTGGAAGAGCGCGGAAGCGGCTCGCTCTCGGAACTCCAGGCGGGGATGGACGTCCCGCGGGCGTCGTCGCCTGACCGCCGGCCGGCGTTCGAGGGACCGGCCGGTCCAGTCAGGATGCGGGTCGACAGCGCACCGTCGTACCTGACCCGGGCCGAAATCGACAGCGAGCGGGTGCCGGCGCTCGACGGGCCGGCCCACCCGCTGGTGGCCCGGAACATCAACGTCGTCACCGCGCCGTACGGCGACGTCGCCGACACGGTCGTCGACGAGGTGATCGGGTCAGGCGGGACCGTCCGCCTCGCGACGGCGGCCCGAACGCTCCGGGCGGCCAACGCGACGCTCGAACGACGGAACGCGAGCGCGGTCCGGGAGCGACGCGACGCCCTCCGGACGGAAGTGGCGGACGGCAACCGGTACGTCCGACGGGGGATGCGCCTGACGCTGGCCGAACAGGGCGTCGGTGACGGCGATGCGGAACGACGCGAAATCGTCGCCCACGGGCTCTCTCGATGGGACACGACCGCGGCGCGCGCGCTGGCACTGTCGAACGGGTCAGCCAGCCCCGCGGTCGCCGCCGCGGCCGCCGACCGGGAGTCACTGGACGAGACGCGGGAGGACCGTCTCCGGCTGGAACTGGAACGGCGGACCGAGACCGCGCTCCGGACGGACGCGGCGAAGCCCGAGAGCGATGCCGTCAACCGGAGTCGGACGGTGACTCGCGACGTCGCGACCGAGCTCACGCGACGGATAGCGAAGAACACCACCGAGCGCGGCGTCCAGCGCGTCACCAACGAGTCCTTCGAGAAGGTTCCGTCGGGGCTGCCGCTCGCACCGCCGATCACGGCCTGGTACGCGACGACCAACGTCTGGCACGTGACGGTCAGGGGGGAGTACGCCCGCTTCGGAATACGGGCCAACCGCGGCAGACCCAGTGAGCCCGGGAGCGACCTCGCGTACGCCCGCGACGGAAGCGAAGTCAGGCTGGACGTCGACGACGACGGGGAGAAAGAGCGACTCGGCCGGGCTACGCGCGTCGACTTCGACGTCTCGACGACGATCGTGGTGGTCGTCCCGCCCGGGAAGAGCGGCGTCGGCGACCGGGACGGGAACGTGGACGAGCGATCCGACGGCTGGCCCGAGCCGGGGCCGAGCTGAGAGTCGGGAAAGGGTCGGTCCGTTTGCGGCGGAACAAACTGATTTGTACCCCCGACAGCTAGCGGCGTGCATGATACGAGGGGAGTTCCCGGACGCAGGCGAGCGGACGCCCGAAGAGCTACGGCGCGGGTACGAGGCCCTGCTCGCCGAGACGATCGACCAGGTCGGCCTCGAGACGGTCGCCGAGGAGACTGCGCTGGACCGCGAAACCGTCGAGTCGCTCGAGGCGGGCGACTCGCCCGAGGTCACGCTCGAGGAGGCGGCGGCCGTGCTCGCGCTCGACGAGGACCGGCCGCCGGCCGACGCCGTCGCGGCCGAGGCCCGGGACATCCTCCTCATGGGGATGACGACGGCGGTGCTCGACGTGGAGACCCTCGCCTCTGGGGTCGACGGCGCCCTCGAACCCAAGGAGATCCAGCAGAAAGTCGAGGGCCGGTTCCCGATGACGCTGGCCGAGTACGCCCTGCTCCACCAGTACATCGAGCAGCGGAAGGGGTGACGGATGCGCGTCGCGATTCTGGGCTGTGGCTACGTCGGACTCGAACTGTGCAGACAGCTCGCGGAACGAGACCACGACGTCGTCGGCGTCAGGCGGTCGTCGGCGGTCGTCGGCGCCGTCGAGGACGTGGGTGGCGTGGGGGTTCAGGCCGACGTCACGGACTCGGACTCGCTGGGCAAGGTGCCGGACGCCGACGCGCTCGTCTTCGCCGCGAGTTCGGGCGGCCGCGGTGCCGAGGCGGCCCGCGAAATCTACGTCGAGGGACTGCGAACCGTCGTCGACCACTTCGGTGCGCGTGACGACGCCCCGGACCGACTGGTGTACACGTCGAGTACGGGCGTCTACGGCGACCACGACGGCGGCTGGGTCGACGAGGAGACGCCGCTCGATCCGACCACCGAGAAGACCCGCGTCCTCGCGGAGGCCGAACGCGTCGCGCGCGATGCGGCGGCGGAGTGGGGCATCGACGGGACCGTCACCCGCTACGCCGGCCTCTACGGGCCGGACCGGTACCGGCTCGATCGCTATCTCGACGGGCCGGTCACTGAGGGGTACCTCAACATGGTCCACCGGGACGACGCCGCCGGGGCGGTCCAGTATCTATTGAGCGAGGACCTGGCGCGCGGCGACGTCGTCCTCGTGGTGGACGACGAACCGGTTGCAAAGTGGACGTTCGCCGACTGGCTGGCCGACGAGTGCGGCGTGGAGCGACCGTCCAAGCGGACGAAGGCGGAGCGACTCGCGGACGGGGACCTCTCGGACGCGGCTCGCCGGCGCATCGTGACCAGCAAGCGCTGTTCGAACGACCGACTCCGGGACCTGGGCTACGAGTTCCGCTTCCCGACGTTCCGGGAGGGGTACCGGGCAGCCATCGATGCCTACGTCGCCGGCGGATAACCGGATTCGACCGGGCGAACAGCTACGACGCGAACCAGTATCGGTTCCGGCGCAGTCCCGTATCCATTCTGACCTGACGGACCTGAAACCGCACGAGGGCTAGTCGGTCGAGTGGGAGGTCGCTCCGTCCGGCTGAGTGGGGAACCTTCATGGTCGTCGGGGCCAACTCCTATCGCGTATGTCGCCTAGGGCTGTGGGGTCCCTCCAGGACGTGATCGACGCACTCGCGCCGGTCACCCCCGAGTCACCGCTGGAAGTCGCCGCCATCTTCGTCGCGCTGGTACTCGTACTGGCGGGGCTCCGCTGGCTCGTGGGCTACTTGCGTTCGACGCCAGCAGAGACCCTTCGCGAGACGCTCGCCGAACACGACCGGATCTCCGTGTTGATGCACCCGAATCCGGACCCGGACGCGATGTCGTCGGCGCTGGCCGTCGGCGAACTCGCCGAGAGCGTCGGTACGGAGACGACCCTCAACTACCCCGGCCAGATCCGCCACCAGGAGAACCGGGCGTTCGAGACCGTGCTCGACGTCAACTTCGAACAGATCGACAGCGCGGGGGAACTCGACGGCGACGGCGTCGTCCTGGTCGACCACAACGAGGCTCGCGGGTTCCCCGGCGCCGAAGGCGTCGACCCCGTCGCGGTCATCGACCACCACCCTGGTGACGGCGAAGGCGCCGAGTTCACCGACGTCAGGGCCGACCACGGCGCCTGCGCCACTATCTTCGCCGAGTACTTCGAGACGCTCGGCTGGGAGCCGGAGAAGCCCGGTGCCGACGAGAACGGCGACGACTCGGGAGAGGACGGCGGGGACGGACTCCCCGTCCAGCTCGCGACCGGGCTCCTATACGGCATCCAGTCCGACACCAAACACCTCACGAAGGGCTGTTCGCCCGCGGAGTTCCACGCCGCAGAGTACCTGTACGCGGGAATCGACGAGGACCGCCTCGACCGCATCGCCAACCCGCAGGTCGACGCCGAAGTGCTCGACGTGAAGGCCCGCGCCATCACCAGCCGGACGGTACGTAACGCATTCGCGGTCAGCGACGTCGGCGAGGTGTCGAACGTCGACGCCATCCCGCAGGCCGCCGACGAATTGATGAAACTCGAGGGCGTCACCGCGGTAGTCGTCCTCGGCGAGAAGGACGGGACGCTCCACCTCTCCGGGCGCTCTCGGGACGACCGCGTCCACATGGGGAAGGTGCTCGACAACGTCGTCGACGACATCCCGATGGGGACCGCCGGCGGCCACGCCCGCATGGGCGGCGGTCAGCTCTCCATCGAGCACATGGAGGGCATCGGCCCGAGCGAGGGCGTCCTCCGTCAGGACTTCACCGAGCGACTCTTCGACGCCATGTCGGGCGACATCTAGACGCCCGCTCGCCCGGCGTCGGTTCGAGTACCAGCAGTTTTCAGGCCAAGCGTCCTACGCTGCGGTATGGCCACGCAGACGGCGACCTGGGCGTACCGCGACGACCACGGCGAGTTCGCCCGCACGTTCTTCCGCCGGTACGCCGATTGCGTCGTCTCCAGCATCGGCGTCGGCACGTACCTCGGCGATTCGACCGACGAGCTCGACGACCGGTATCACGACGCTATCGTCGAGGCGCTGGAATCCGGTATCAACGTCGTCGACACGGCGATAAACTACCGGAACCAGCGCTCCGAACGGGTCGTCGGCGACGCCGTTCGCGAGGCAGACATCGACCGGGAGGCGGCACTCGTCGCGACGAAAGGCGGGTTCGTCCCGTTCGACCGTGAGCGCCCCACCGATCCGGGCCAGTACGTCCTCGAGGAGTACGTGGAGTCGGGTGTCGTCGACCGCGAAGACCTGGTACGGGGACAGCACGCCATCGCGCCGGGGTTCGTCGACGACCAGCTGGACCGGTCGCTGTCGAATCTCCACCTCGACACCATCGACCTCTACTACGTCCACAACCCCGAGACGCAACTCGCCGAGCGGTCGGCCGAGACGGTGTACGACCAGCTCGAAGCCACCTTCGAGCGACTGGAGGAGCGCGTCGCCGACGGTGACATCCGCCACTACGGCGTCGCGACGTGGGAGGGGTTCCGGGTACCCGAAGACCACGACAGCTACCTCTCCTTGCCGGAGGTCGTCCGTCGCGCCCGGTCGGCGGCCGATTCGGCCGGTGCCGACGCGACGCACTTCCGGGCGATTCAGCTCCCCTTCAACGTGCAGATGGCAGACGCGTTCACCGTCGAAGCCCACGAGGGGCCCGAGGGTCCCCAGTCGGCCCTGGAGTTCGCCCACGAGGCGGGCATCGACGTGTTCACCAGCGCGTCGATACTGCAGGGGCAACTCGCCGACGGGCTTCCCCAGGACGTCGCGGCGAAGCTCTCCGGTGAGACGGCCGCCCAGCGGGCGATCAACTTCGCCCGGAGCGCGCCGGGCGTCACCTCATCGCTCGTCGGGATGGGGTCCCCGGCCCACGTCGCCGAGAACGTCGCGGCGGGGACGTACGAGCCGCTGGGCGCCGATGCGTTCGACTCGGTGTTCGAGTGAGTGAAGCGCGGGAGAGAAGAAGTCAGGGCGGGCTCGTTCGGCGGATCGGTCGATGCAGTGGGACCGTCGGAGGGCTATGAACGGGACGCTTACCCGACTTCCTTCCACTCCGTGCCGCACTCGGGACAGACGCGGACTTTCCCCACCTGGTCCGGGTCGTTCTCTGTGGCGAGTGCCTCCTCGCAGTTGGCGCAGGCTAGCCGCTCGTAGGTGTCTTTCTCGATATCCCCGGCTCGGAGCCCCTTGCGCACAGATTTCATAGCCAAGCTTGCGAGACCATCGCATAAAAAGGTCGCGGCGGGTTGGTCGGGAAACCGGTCGCCGGAGTGCCGTCTCTCGGACTCGGGGCCCGTCCGCGCACCGTGGTCGGAACGGGAGGTTTTTGGCCGCGCTGGCACAATCCGCGGCCGATGGAGTACGTCCAGGAGCGGATCGCGACGCTCCACGACTTCGACGGGACGGTGCCGGCAGCCCCGACCGACCGGGCCGCCGTCGTCGTCCCTCTCACGGAGCGGGACCACGCCAGCCTCGCCGCCGAGCGCGTCTTCTCGCGGCTCGAACGGGTCGATCCGGCGCGCGTGTACGTCGCGCTGCGGGCCGCACCGGACCAGGTCGGCGACGTCGTCCGCTGGGTCGACAGCTTCGACCTCGACGGCGAGGTGCTGTGGTGCAACGCGCCGGCGGTCGAATCCCACCTCGACGAGCGCGGACTGGGCGGGGACGCGGGAATGGGGCGGGACCCAGGAAAGGGACGAGACGTCTGGCTGGCGCTTGGCGTCGCCGCGCGCCACGACTACGTCGTCGTCCACGACGCGGACGCGACGACTTACTCGGTGGCCCACGTCCCGAAACTCCTCTTTCCGCTGGCCAACGGTTTTCAGTTCTCGAAGGGCTACTACGCCCGCGTGGAGAACGGCCGGCTCTACGGCCGCCTCTTCCGGCTGTTCGTCCGGCCGCTGCTCCGGGCGCTCGACGAGGAGACCGACCACCCGCTCGTCGACTACCTGCTGGCGTTCCGCTACGCGCTGGCCGGCGAGTTCGCCGCGACGAGCGACGTGGTCCGCTCGCTCCGCGTCCAGCCCGGCTGGGGGCTCGAAATCGGCACGCTCGGCGATGCTTACGACGCGGCGGGTTTCGAGGGTTCTGCGCAGGTCGACCTCGGGACCCACGAACACGACCACCGCGCCGTGGGCGGGCCCGAGGGCCTCGGCGACATGTGTGCCGAGGTCGGCGCGGCGCTGTTTCGTGCGCTCGCGGAGCGGGGCGTCGACCTGGACTACGACGTGCTGGCGGCCGCCTATCGCGACGTCGCCCGGGCGACTATCGACCAGTACGCCGCCGACGCGGCGTTCAACGACCTGGAGTACGACTCCTCTGGCGAGCGCGACCAGGTCGACCAGTACGCCGCTGCGGTCGGGGCGCCGGGCGAGGACCGTCGCCTCCCCGCATGGAGCGACTGCGAACTCGATCCGGAGGAGGTCCGGGAGTTGTCGAATCGAGCCACCGACGAGGCGACGGCCGAATAGCCGGTCGATCCCGACGCAGCCTCTTCACGATTGCTAACAGGTTCGTGAGCCGAACGGCCGGGAGGAGCGCTGTGGGAGGTTTTCGCAAGAAAAACTGCCGCACGCGAACGGTTTTCACGGGACGGCGACTCACGCAACCTTCATAGTCTCCCCGCGACCATATGCTGATAATGAAACAAGACCACTACACCTGTGCGAACTGCGGCCAGCAGCTGAGCTATCAGACCACCAAACACAACGGCTGCGCCAACTGCGGTTTCCTGCCCCTCCACGGCGCCGACTGACGCGCCCGATTCTCGCAGTTCCGTACAGTGCGTAACTCGTCCGGTCCGACCGGACCCGGTTTTTCCCGACGCTGACTTCCTTCGAACAGTCCGTCGTCCCGCGAGCCAGACAGAATCCTCAAGTCCGTCGCCGTCAGCCCACTATCCATGGAGGTAACGGCGGACGAACTCGCGGGGGTCGTCGACGTCTTCGGTGCGTTGACCCGATCGGAGCTTGCGGACGCGCTGGCCGAACTGGCGTTCAAGCGCGCCGACGAACTGGAGCGTCCGGACGACGCCATCGACGACGCCGTCGCGTCGTACCACCTCGTCGGGTTCCAGCCCGGCGAGAGCGGTGACGGCGACGACGCCGAGCGACTGCTCGTTCCCGGCCCGACGGCGTTCCCGGAGATCCCCGAAGGCGGCGCCGATCTCCCGCACATCATGGACGTCCCCGAGCGCGACGTCGACCGAGAGGTCCTGACCGCCGCCGTCGCCGACCGCTTCCGGGAGGAGAGCGTCGTCGCGATTCGTAGCGACAATCCCGAGTTTATCGACCGCCTGCTGGACGTGAGCTACGAACTGGAGGTGTGGGGCGACGTGGACGTCTCCGGTGCTCGTGATCAGCTGGTCGAGGCGCAAGAAGGAGAGTCGTGACGAGTTGGTTCACGGGTACTATTGCTGACTAATCATCCCGATCCCTGGCGGAATGAAAGGGCGAGGCGCGGTCGGGGAAGCCGGGACCCCCAAGCGACCGCGAGAGCTTCGCTCTCGCGTAGTCCTCAGCTTTCGCTGAGGGCACCGGAGCGAACGGTGTGAGCGAGGAGCGCAGGGCGGTCCCCGCGACCCGAGCGCGCCGAGGGCTTTCTTCGTCTTGCCGTCACCGTTTGCAACGACCGTCCGCACAATTCTCACCCCCCAAATCCGGCCCCGAGCGAATTAAGACCGTGCCCACCCACGCTCTTGGCATGGACTTCGACCGGGTCGCCGACTTCGACGCGGAGGCGGTCACCGGCGAGGACCGCGAAGCGGCGGTCGTGGTACCCGTTATCGAACGCGACCCCGGCGAGTACTACGTGCTGTTCACCAAGCGCGCCGACCACCTGTCGGACCACCCCGGCCAGATGAGCTTCCCCGGCGGCGGGCGCGAGCCCGAGGACGACGACCTCCTCCGGACCGCGCTCCGGGAGGCAAACGAGGAGGTCGGCCTGGACCCCCAGGCCGTCCACGTCGTCGGCCGGGTGGACGACATCCGCACCGTCTCGAATTACTCCGTCAGGCCGTTCGTGGTGCGCATTCCCGACCGCGAGTACGTGCCGACTGACGTGGACGAAGTCGCCGAGGTGGTCGTCCTGCCCGTTCGCGAACTGGTCGACCACGGGAACTACGAGTCCGAGCGCCGGGACCACCCCTACTACGGCGACATCCGCCTGCACTTCTTCTACGTCGACGGCTACACCGTCTGGGGCGCGACGGCCCGGATGCTCGTGCAGTTCCTTGAGCTCGCGACTGACTGGGAGATGCCCCCCGAGCCAGACCGGGTGGCTGGCCCGGACGACGACCTGCCCGAGAGCGTCCGTGATCAGGTGCGCTAGGAGTTTTTGTAGGAGTCCACTGCTACAACGAGTTCGCAGTGAGTACCGACGACAGAGGGACTACCGACGACAGAGGGACTACCGACGACAGAGGGACTACCGACGACAGAGGGAAGCCCTCGGCGCGCTCGTACCGCCGCGACTCGTTGCGGTCCTCGCCTGACGGCTGCGGTCCTTACTTCGTCGGGGCGGCGACGAGCGCGCCTCGCCCTTCCATTCCTCCAGGCACAGCATCGCTCGCGCGGCCTCCGCGTTCGCTCCGGCCCGAGCTCACGGCTCGCTTTGCTCGCCGTTCGCTCATCCGAAGGCCCCTCGCTTCGCTCGGCGCCTTCCTGCGCTCACGAATGGCTCCACCAAACCTCCCCGGATTCGGCGCGTCGCTCACGGCTGCGCCGTTCGCGCAATAGGTGGCGTGGTCCGAAAATCGCGGAGCGATTTTCGTCATCACGAGAGAGCTTCGCTCTCTCGAACGACTCCGCGCCACCCTGTCCGCGCCGAATCACGCTTCCTTCAGCCCCGCTCCCTTTCGCCCCGCAACGGTGGCGTTCACAGTACTCCGACAGGACTTTGGGCGGCGGAGGGGTACGAGAGCGCAACCAAACGGGCGCGCTCGCCCGGACAACCATGCTCACAGGGACGACGCTCACGGCGGCGGGTATCGACGCGGTCGCGCTGAAACCCAGCGAGGTCGACGTCTCGCGAGCGTCGGCGCTGGCCGTCGACGTCGTGACGGTCGACTACGAGGGCGTCGAGCACCTGCCGGACCTGGAGGTTCTCGACGGACTCGCCGACGAGCGGGACGTGCGGCTCACGACGCCGGTACGGGCCGACGGCTTCGACCCGCTGGGCGACGACTCGCGGCTGGCGGCGATGCCCGAGCGCGTCGGGTCCATCCTCGTCGCGGGCCACCCGGCGTACCTCTCCGACGCCGAGGCGTCGCGGGCAGTCGCGCCCCGGCTCCGAGAGGCAGCGGCGCAGACCACGGACCCCTGGGTCGGAACCGAGGGCGTCGAGCGACTCGCCATGGCCGTCGGCGGCACCCAGTTCGAACTGCTCGGGCCGTCGGCCGCGCGCGATATCGAGGCGCTCCGGAGCGCGGGCTTCGACGGCCATATCGCCGTCTACGCGCCGACGGTGCTCACCGACGACGAGGACGCCATCCTCGACGCCGTCGGGGAGTACGCCGCTCGCCGGAAGCCCGTTCGCGACGCACTACCGGCCGACGCGGCGCCCGGTGCCGACGCCCGGGGACGAGCGCGCGAGGTGCTGAGCCAGGCGGTCAGGGACTACGCGCTGGTCGGCGACGTGGAGACGGTCGCAGCGCGCGTCTCGCAACTTGAGGCGGTGGGCGCCGACACCATCGTCGCGTACCCTGCCCGCGGGCTCAATCCGGTGCTCTCCTGATGACGGTGGTCCGGTGACCCGGGTCGCCGTCGTCGGCGGCGGCGCGGTCGGACTCGCCGCTGCCCATCACCTCGCGGAGTCAGGCGCAGACGTCGTCCTCTACGAGCGCGAGGGGATCGCCAGCGGGAGCACCGGCCGCGCGGCGGGCATCTGCTACGACGCCTTCGCAGAGGACCTGGACGCCGAAATCGGTGCCGAGTCGCTGCGGCGCTTTCGCGAACTGGGCGTCCTCACGGAGTGTCCGTACGTCTGGCTCGCTCGTGAGGGCGACGACGCGAACGCCGACGCCATCCGTGAGCAGGTGCCCCGGATGCAGGCCCACGGCCGGAACGTCGATCTCGTCGACCCGGAGGCCCTGGCCGAGCGGTATCCGCAGCTCCGGACCGACGACGTCGCCGTCGCCGCCATCGCCCACGAAGCGGGCCACGTGGACCCCGAGGAGTACGCCGCCGTCGTCGCCGACGACCTCCGCTCCGCCGGCGTCGACGTCCGTACGGACGCGCCCGTCTCCCTCGACGGCCCGACGACCGTCGACTCGCCCACCGGGACCGAATCGTTCGACGCCGTCCTCGTCGCGGCGGGGCCGGAGACGAAGCCAATCGTCGCCGACGTCGGCGTCTCGCTGGCGCTGAAGGCCTACCGGGCGCAGGCGCTCGTCACCGAACCGCTCCACGCGACGCTGCCGATGACCTACGACGCGACGCAGCACGTCTACTGGCGACCGCGGGACGGCGGGCTGTTCGTCGGCGACGGCGCCCACCCGGTCGACTCGAACGAGTGGGACCGCGACGCCGACGACTCCTTCCTGGAGAGCGCCCTGGAGCGCGTTCGAGCGGCGACGACGCTCGCTCCGGACGTGAACCGCTCCTGGGCCGGGCTCTGTACGGCGACACCGGACCGCGACCCGCTGCTCGGTGCGGTCGCCGACGGCCTCTACGTTGCCACGGGGTGGCACGGCCACGGCTTCATGCGCTCGCCGGCCATGGGTGAGCGCGTCGCCGCGCAGATGCTCGGCGATAACGACGGTTCGGTGGCCCACTACGACCCGGGCCGGTTCGACGGCGACGAGGAGTTCGACGTGATAGAAGGGATGGCGCTCGACGAGGAGTAGGAGGGGCGACGCCTCCCGCCTTACTCTCCCCGGTCGGTCTCGTTCTGGTGGCCGCCGTCTGCAGCGGCGTCTTCGTCGGAATCGTCGTCGTCGCCGACTTCGGTGCCGGCGCCCTCGCGTTCGTCGGCCTCTTCGACCGTGTCGTCTATCTCGTCGCCGAGGTCCTCCTCGGCGCTGCCGGGTTCGCTCCTGCCTTTGGGGATTCGAACCTGGAGCGTCCCGTCGTCGCGGAGGGTCGCGGTCGCCGATTCGGTGTCCACTGGCGCGCCCTCGGGGAGCGTGGCGCTGCCCGCGAGCGAGAGGCCGCGGCCGGGGTACACCATCTCGAAGCCGTCGTGGAAGTCCCGGAAGCGGTCGATGCGGACCTCGACGCGGTCCTCGACGTAGCGGACCTGGACGTCCGTCGCGGTGACGCCGGGAGCGTCGAAGACGACGAGGTACGCGTCGTCGCTCTCCAGCACGTCGGCTGGGAGGGGACGATTCTCCTGAAAGCGGCCCGCCGCGCGCCCGATGTTCTCGAAGATGGTGTCGCCGATTGATCGGGTGAGTTGCCGCATCACAGTTCGACCTCCCGGAGTTCCTCGGTCGTGTCGCAGTAGGGGCACTCGAAGTCCGACACGCCGACGTCGTCGGGCATGTCGTAGGTGTAGTGGAGTTCGAACATGTCGAGCGTACAGTCCTCGTTCTCGCAGACGACCTCCAGAGTGGCTGGCATACCGACACGTAGGCCCGGACGGGACAAACAGCTTTCGGGAGCGGGGGTCGCGAGGACGGACCAGACACGGTTTTACGCCTCCGGCGACTACCCGCGTCCATGACTGCCGACCCCGCCGACCTCTCGGTCACGGTCGTCGACGGCTACGTCGACGAGCCCGCGCACTTCGGGGTCCCGCCGTACGTCTCGACGTACCCGCGCTACACCGCCGGCGCCCTCGTCGACGCCGGCGTACCCGAATCGCAGATAACGTACCACACTATCGACGGCCTGCGTGACGACGGCTCGCGCTGGCAGGACGTCGAGGAGGCGGACCTGCTGATCTACGTCGGGGGGATGACCGTCCCCGGCAAGTACGTCGGCGGGACGCCCGCCGAACCCGACGAAGTCCGCCGGATGGCCTGGACCGCCGACGGCGTCTCGATGATGGGCGGGCCCGTCCGCTTCGGCGTCGGCGAGGCCAACGAGGGTGCTAGCGAGACCGCTCGCGACGACCTGGACTTCGACTTCCTGGCGATGGCCGACGTCGAGGCGGCAGCCTACGACCTCGTCTCGAACGGTCTCGAAGGGTTCGAGAACCGCTACCGCGGCGTCCCCGAGGAGACTCGCTGGGCGCGCAAGGGTGCCTTCGTCGTGGAGCAGCACCCAAACCACCCGGACTACCTCATCGCCGAACTGGAGACATCGCGCGGGTGTGCCTACCGGTGTTCCTTCTGTACCGAACCGATGTACGGCGATCCGGACTTCCGCCCCCCAGCGAGCGTCGTCGACGAGGTGGACGCGCTGTCGGACCGGGGCGTGAAGCACTTCCGCATCGGCCGCCAGGCGGACATCCTCGCCTACGGCGGCGACGGCGAGGCGCCGAACCCCGACGCCCTCCGGGAGCTGTACGGCGGCATCCGCGAGGTGGCCCCGGACCTGGAGACGCTGCACCTGGACAACATGAACCCCATCACGGTCGTGAAGTGGCCGGAGAAGGCCCGCGAGGGGATACGGATCATCGCCGAGCACAACACGCCCGGCGACACCGCGGCGTTCGGGCTCGAATCCGCGGACCCGCTCGTCCAGGAGGAGAACAACCTGAACGTCACCGCCGATCAGTGTTTCGAGGCGGTCCGCATCGTCAACGAGGAGGCCGGCTGGCGCCCGGGAGAGGAACCCGGCGACGGCCCGAGTTTCGGCGACGACGCCCCGCGCCGACTCCCCAAACTCCTCCCCGGCATCAACCTGCTCCACGGGCTGAAAGGCGAGCGCCGCGAGACGTTCGAACACAACAAGCGGTTCCTCCAGCGCGTCCTCGACGAGGGGTACATGCTGCGGCGGATCAACATCCGGCAGGTGATGGCCTTCGAGGGCACCGACATGGCCGAGACCGGGGCGGAGATCGCCAACGACCACAAGCAGCTGTTCAAACAGTACAAGGAGGAGGTCCGCGAGGAGATAGACAACCCGATGCTCAAGCGCGTCGCGCCGCCCGGGACTATCCTTCCCGACGTCCACCTGGAGTACCACCAGGACGGGAAGACCTTCGGCCGACAGATCGGGACCTACCCCCTGCTCGTCGCGATTCCGGGCGAGCGCGAACTCGGCCAGGTGCTCGACGTCGCCATCACGGACCACGGCTATCGTTCGGTCGGTGGCGTTCCCCACCCGCTCGATCTAAACTCGGCGTCGATGGACGAACTAACCGCCATTCCCGGCATCGGCAAGAGCACCGCCGGCGACGTCGTCGTGAACCGGCCCTACGAGTCCGTCAGCGAGTTCGACGCGGACCTCGACCAGTTCGTCACCGTCCAGTCGCCGGAAGGGGCGGACTGATCCAGACGAGTCAGCGAACAGAAGGTACTTTTCGACCCCGCTCCACGTCCCCGTATGAGCAACGTCGAGGTGAGCGTCGTCCTCCCGGCCTACAACGAAGAGGCCACCATCGAGGGGACCGTCGAGGTGACGCTGTCGACGCTCGCCTCGTTCATGCCGGCCGGGTCGTTCGAGGTCATCGTGGCCGAGGACGGCTGCGACGACCGGACACCGGAGATAGCGACGCGGCTGGCGGGTGAGGACGACCGGGTACGCCACATCCACTCCGACGAGCGGCTCGGCCGCGGCGGCGCGCTGGAGTACGCCTTCCACCGCGCCGAGGGCGAGACGCTGGCGTACTTCGACACGGACCTGGCGACGGACATGGACCACCTCGAAGAGCTGATCGAGTCGATTCGCTCGGGCGAGTACGACGTGGCGACGGGGTCGCGCTGGATGCCCGAGAAGACGGCCGACCGGCCGGCCAAGCGGGGCGTGCCCAGTCTGGGATTCAACACGCTCGTTCGCTTTTTCCTCCGGTCGGACCTGCGGGACCACCAGTGCGGGTTCAAGGCGTTCTCCCGCGAGGCCTTCGAGGCGCTGGACGACGACGTCCAGGACGAACACTGGTTCTGGGACACGGAGATGCTCGTGCGCGCACAGCGGACGGGTTTCCGTGTGAAGGAGTTCCCCGTCGACTGGGAGCCCAAGGGCGACACCAAAGTCGACCTCGTCCGTGACGTGTTCGGGATGGGGAGCCAGATTCTCCGGACCTGGTGGCAACTCTCGGTGAGTCCCCGGATAACGCGGAAGGTGAGCATGACGGCCGGGTCGCTGCTCGTCATCGCCGCGCTGGTGCTGGCGGTCACCGTCGTCTTCGACCCCTCGGCGGTGCTGGACGCCATCGGCGGGGCGGACGTCGGTATCGTCGCCGCCTCCGGGGTCGTCTACCTCCTCTCGTGGCCGCTGCGCGGGCTCCGGTATCGCGACATCCTCGACCGCCTGGGCCACGACGGCGACACCTGGTTCCTCACCGGTGCCATCTTCATCAGTCAGACGGGGAACCTCGTGTTCCCGGCCCGGCTCGGGGATGGCGTCCGTGCGTACGTCGTCAAGGCCCGCCGTTCGATCCCCTATCCGACCGGCTTCGCGTCGCTGGCCATCGAACGCGTCTTCGACCTGCTCGCCATCACAGTGCTGGCCGGGAGCGTCCTGGTCGGGCTCGTCCTGACGGGCGGCACCGAACAGATCGCCGAGGCCATCGCCGCCGACGTCCCGCCGGTCCAGGTCGGTGACGACACGCTCGACCCCGCTGCCGCGGCGCGGACGGCGCTCCAGGTCGCCGCTGCCGTCGGCGTCGCGGCCATCGCCGGCGTCGCCGTCATCGTCGTCAACGCCCGGCGCGAGAGCAACCTCGTCCATCGGGCCGTCACCGCCGTGAGCAACGACTCCTACGCGGCCTACGTCTCGGGCGTCATCGAGCAGTTCGTCGGCGACGTCGAGACCGTGGTGGGCGACCGCGGCGCCTTCTTCCGGGTCGGCGTCGGCAGCCTCCTCATCTGGGTCGTCGACGTGCTGACGGCCGTCGTTATCTTCGCGGCGTTCTCCGGTCCCGATACCCAGTGGGAGATCACCGCCTCCCTGGTCGCAGCGGCGTTCTTCGCGGTCAGCGTCGGGAACCTCGCGAAGATCCTTCCGCTATCCCCGGGTGGTATCGGACTCTACGAGGGGGCGTTTACGCTCATCGTCGTCGGGATGACGGGCGTCTCGGCCCCGGTCGCACTCGCGATCTCCATCGTCGACCACGCCGTCAAGAACGCCGTCACCATCCTCGGCGGCCTGGCGTCGATGACCTGGCTCAACGTCTCGCTGACGACGGCCGTCGAGGAGAGCCGGAACGCCAGTGACGTCGAGGCAGAACCCACGCCGCAGGACTGATACAGGAGCCAGTCGGCGCTCTCCCTTCCGGTGACCGGGAACGTACCAGATGCTATTTGAATGGGTGCGGTAACGAGTCACAAACCCGGTCGTCGGCCCGTGTGCGTGGCATTCGCACTACCGTACCAAAATCTTTAAATGCTTTTCGAACTCATTGTATTGGTACCAACCGGGCGCCCGGGTATATCGGCCGTCGTACGTCGGTATATTTTCAGGAACCTTCCTGCCCGGAGCGTCTGCCCCGTACAATGAGCGACGAGAACACCAGAACGCGAACGAGAGAACGCACGGACGAGACGGAGGAACAGCACACGTCGGCGGCCTGCCCCGAGTGTTCGGGGCACCTGATCGCCGACGAGGAACACGGCGAGACGGTCTGTGACGACTGCGGACTCGTCGTCGACGAGGGCGAGATCGACCGCGGCCCGGAGTGGCGCGCCTTCGACTCCAGCGAGAAGGACAGCAAGTCGCGCGTCGGCGCCCCGACGACGAACATGATGCACGACAAGGGACTGTCGACCAACATCGACTGGCGCGACAAGGACGCCTACGGCAACTCGCTGGGCGCCAAGCAGCGCCAGAAGATGCAGCGCCTCCGCAAGTGGAACGAGCGGTTCCGCACTCGAGACTCCAAGGAGCGTAACCTCAAGCAGGCCCTGGGCGAGATCGACCGAATGGCCAGTGCACTCGGTCTTCCCGAGAACGTCCGCGAGACCGCGTCGGTCATCTATCGCCGTGCGCTCGACGAGAACCTCCTGCCCGGCCGGTCGATCGAGGGCGTCTCGACGGCCTCCGTCTACGCCGCCGCGCGCCAGGCCGGCGTTCCGCGCTCGCTCGACGAGATCACCGACGTCTCCCGCGTCGAGAAGTCCGAGATCGCACGGACCTACCGCTACGTCGTCCGCGAACTCGGCCTGGAGGTCGCCCCGGCCGATCCCGAGAGCTACGTCCCACGCTTTGCCTCCTCGCTCGATATGTCCGACGAGGCCGAACATCGCGCCCGACAGCTGCTCCAGAACGCCAAGCAACAGGGCGTCCACTCCGGCAAGTCCCCCGTCGGTCTCGCCGCAGCGGCCGTCTACGCCGCCGCCTTGCTCACCAACGAGAAGACGACGCAGGCGGCCGTCAGCGAGGTCGCCGACATCTCGGAAGTGACCATCCGGAACCGCTACCACGAACTCCTCGAAGCCGAACAGGGGCTCCCTGCGGCCTGATCCGGGTTTCGACCACACCCGATTCCTCGCCGGTCTCTCAGCGAAAGAATCACTCCTGATAACTGCGCAGTCACGCTTAATCCGGTCCGCATCGCTTTCTGTAGCATGGATCCAGACCCCAGCCCCGACGGGGGTGTCGAGATGACGTCGCCGTCGATGGACACGCTCGACGACGGCGAGCTCGGCGCCGCTATCGACGAGCTGCTGGCAGCGTCCGAGAACGTCTCCCAGAGCTCCCAGTCTATCAGCGACCTGGCCAACGACCAGTCGGAGAACATGCGCGAGGTCGCCGGCGAGGTGTCGAACCTCTCGGCGACGGTCGAGGAAGTCGCCTCCAGTGCGAGCCAGGTGAAAGCCGTCAGCGACCAGGCGCGACACCTCGCCGACGACGGGCGTGAGGCCGCCGACGACGCCATCGAAGCGATGGAGTCGGTCGACGACGCCAACACCGACGTCTCCCAGGACGTCCGCCAACTGCGCGACCGCATCGACGAGATCGACGAGATCGTCGAGGTTATCAACGACATCGCGGACCAGACGAACATGCTGGCGCTCAACGCCTCGATCGAGGCGGCCCGCGCCGGTGAGGCCGGCCAGGGGTTCGCCGTCGTCGCCGACGAAGTCAAGTCACTCGCCGAGGAGTCCCAGCAGAACGCCGCCGAGATCGAACAGCTGGTCTCGAACATCAAGTCCGACACGGACGACACCGTCGACAGCATCGAGCACGCCAACGACCAGGTCGAGGAGGGCATCGACCAGGTCGAGGACGCGGTCGGTATCCTCAAGGAGATCGACGAGGCGGTCCGCGAGGCCGCCCAGGGCGCCGAAGAGGTCGCCTCCGCGACGGACGAACAGGCGGCCTCCACCGAGGAGGTCGCGAGCATGATCGACATGACCGCCGAGAGCGCGGAGGAGGTGGCCGAAGAGATCGAACAGATCGCCGCCGCCAACGAGCAACAGGCCGCCAAGGTCAACGAGCTACAGAGCCTCATTCGGAGCCGGTAACACCGGATAACGCCGGATCACGCCTGGTCTCGCCACGCTGTCGTTACTCGTTCTCGCCGTCCATCAGTCGACCATCGACGAGACGAACAGCCGAAGGTTCGTCCCGAAGTTCGCGGCGAGCGCCCGCGGGAGCCGACGTCGTGCGCCGTCTAGGGCGTCGTCGAGCGCTTCGTCGGCAGCCTCGAACACGCCTCGTCCGTGGCCGAAGAGGATGCGCTCCGGCTCGATGTCAGCGAACACCTCCCGCGGCGGGAAGAGTCGGCTCCCGAGCATCACGCCCACGCGCTCGTCACCGACCGGGTAGCCCGAGCCCGACGAGAGCAGGTCCGGGACGATCAGCGTCCCGTCGGCCGGCCGGTACGCGACGACCGCCTGGTACAGCGAGAGCGGTTCGACGGCGGTCGTCTCGAACCCCGCTGGCCCAGGTACAGCGTCGGTCCACTCGACCGGCGCGTCGATCCGTTCTTCGACCCGGTCCATCCCGCGCGGGACGTGGACGGCGACGTCGTGGCGGTTCGCGAACGCGTCGGCGTCTCTCGCGTGGTAGTTCGAGAGGACCGCCACGCCGGCGACGTCGCCGTACTCGGCGAGCAGGTCGTCGACCCCCTGGGCGTCGACCGGGTCGACGAGCCAGAGGCCATCGTCGGCGGCGATGGCGTGACTCGCGCGTTCTCCGGCCTCGTCGGGATGGGCGAGCCAGCCGACGCCGCCCGACCAGCGGTCGATGACCTCGAACCCCGTCGAGAGCGAGCGGTCGTACGCAGGCATCGGTCGGTGGCTCGAACGCCGACGAGTAAATCCCGTCGATGAGGGCAACTGGAGCACGGTGGCCGGGCCGACGCCGATGGGCCTCACGGATACCCCGTTCCCAGCCGAGGGAGAGCGGTGCTCGCTGAAGGCAAATTGATAAATCCCGGACGGGTGAAACCGTCGGCATGGACTTCGACTCGTTCGTTCTCTCGGCGGCGACGGGCGACATCTACGACGAGCCGGCAGCCCGCTCCCACGCCGATATCCTGGAGTACCGGATGGACCTGGCGACGGATCCGATAGACAAACTCGCCGAGTACGACGGCGAGCTCCCGCTGCTGGTGACCAACCGCGTGGAGTGGGAGGGCGGCGACGCCCCCGACACTGCGGACCGGCTGGACGCCCTGGAGACCACCGTCGAGTACGACGCCGTCGAGGCCGTCGACGTCGAACTCGGGGCGCTCGTGGGTGAGGGAGCGTACAACGCCGACCGCGTCGTCGAGGCGGCGAGAGGGCTCGACACCACCGTTATCGTCTCGGCCCACGATTTCGAACGGACACCAAACCGCGAGAAAATCGAGGAGTGGCTCACCCGGGCCTGCAAACACGGCGACGTCGGCAAGGTGGCCACCACCGCGAACGAACCCACCGACGTCCTGGCCTTGCTCTCCGCCACGGAGGCCAAGACCAGCCGCGGCCACGCCGTCGCGACGATGGCCATGGGTGAGGCAGGTCGCCACTCCCGCGCCGTCGCGCCGCTGTACGGCTCGAAGATCGGGTACGCTCCCGTCCGCCCCGAAAACGCCACGGCGCCAGGCCAGTACGACCTGGAGACGCTCCGGGAACTGATCGACCAGCTCAAGAGCAGGGAGTAGTTTGGAGACTGAGCGATTTCGGGCCGGTTGCGGAGCGGTTGTAGTCGCGTCAAGCATACGGCGCGCGAAGCGCGCCGTTTCCCCCGAACTCGCCGGAGGCGAGTTCGGCCTTTTTTCATCGACGTTTTTTGTGGGGGGTTGAGCGCTCGCCGGAGGCGAGCGCGATGCCCCCCACGAAAAAAGGTCGGTGCGGAAGATTAACGTACGTCGGAACGCGATTGAGCCACTACGGTGGCTGAAACCAAGCGAAGGCGGCCCTGGCTGGCCGCTGCACTGGCGTTACTCTCTCCCGGTCTCGGACACGTCTATCTCCGCGAGTGGCTTCGGGCCGTCGTCTGGTTCGGACTGATGTTCGCGGCGACGGAACTTCTGGTACCCGTGCCCCCCATGCCGGCAGAGGTGACCGTGACGTCTGTCCTCGAAGCCTCGCGGATGGCGGCCGATCAGGTCGATGCTCCCAGCCGACTCGCGCTCTTTGCGATAACCGCGCTCTCGATGGCCGACGCCTACTGGATCGCGACCCGGGGAAACCAGCAGGCGGCGACCGAAGAGGGCGTCTCCTGTCCCCACTGCGGCCGCGAGGTCGACGAGGACCTGGAATTCTGTCACTGGTGCACGACGCGCCTCGAACCCCTGGAGTGACTGACGGAGCGACGTCCCGACCGAAGGCCTTCGACTGACTGTTCCCCTTTAGTCGACTGCTAATCTCTGATTATCGTTCGTGGTATCACGCTACGGCGATCGCTCCCACTGTTCTCCACGGAAATTCGCTCGCCGTCCGATGATCCAGCATCGATCCACGACTGCCCGGTGCGGTCCGGGTATCGATCCTGAGTATGGGGCACAACGGCTATTTCGGTTCTCAGCAAAGAGCCAGGCGTGCTCCAGTTCCCAGTCGATGCTCCGGGATATCTCCTCCACCTCCTCGGGCTGGTGGTGACCGCCGGCGTCTCGATTGCGGTGGCACGCTGGGTCTCCAGACAGTCCGACGAGGGCGCCGCGCGGACGATGGTCCTGCTGCTCCGGATCCACGCGACGATGGCGGCGCTCGTCGCCGTCCAGCTGCTCGTCTCGTCGGCGGCCGTCGAGGAACTGCTCGTGGGGACCTGGCACGGGCTGTTTCCCGCGACCGCGCCCGTCTGGCTCGCCTTCGCGATATACTACACCGGACGAGACCACTGGATGACGGCGCGGGTCCGGCTCGTTCTCTGGCTGGGCGGCGTCGTCCCGTTCGTCCTCTCGGTGACCGACCCGGTCCACGGACTGATGTTCACCGACTGGACGGTGCAGACCGAACCGTTCACGTTCCGCTACGCGGCAGTCACGTCGCTCAACGAATCCTTCCTGGTGCTGACCACGCTGGGCATACTCACCGGATTTGCACTCCTCATCCGGTTGTCGGTGTTCTCTCGGCGGTCGTCGCGCTGGCAGTCGGCGGCCTTGCTGGCGGGCTTACCCGTCATCCTCCTGCTTGCCATGCTCGCGTACACGCCGTTCGCTCCGGTCCGTAACTTCCCCTACGGCATCTTCGGTTCGGGCGTCTTCGGCGTCCTCGTCGCGGGGTCGCTGTACCGGACACGCCTGTTCGCGGTGGCGCCGCTGGCCCGGGATTCCCTCTTCGACTCCGTCGACGACGCAGTGATCGTCGTGAACACGGACAGGCGCCTCGTCGACTACAACGCTCGCGCACTCGCCCTCTTTCCCTCGCTCGACGGCAGGATCGGGCGTCCGCTCGACGACGTCTGTCCGGTCCTGGTCGGGTCCGCCGACTGGACGCCCGACGCTAGCGACCACGGCGTCGGCGAGTCGATCTCGCCGTTCGTCGGTGCAGTCCGTCGATCCGTCGACGGCGAGACGCGCAGTTTCAACGTCACGACCTCCGAGATATCCCGCGGCGGGCGTCGATACGGATACGGTCTCATCGTCAGCGACGTCACGACCCTGGTCGAGTACTCCACCGAACTCGAACGGAAGACCGAACGACTCGAACAGTTCGCGTCCGTGCTCTCCCACGACCTCCGGAATCCGGTTTCGGTCGCGATGGGTCGGATCGAACTCGAACGGGAGGACGGCGACAGCGAACACCTCCGAAAATCGAGGGAGGCGCTGGACCGCATCGACACGACCATCGACGACCTGCTGAGGCTCGCCCGGAACGGCGACGCAGTGTCGGACCCGGACCCCGTCTCGCTCAGGCGCGTCGCCGCCGACGCCTGGGAGACGTCCGACACGGGCGACGCGACCCTGTCGGTCGAGGTCGACGACCAGTATCGAGTGCTCGCCGACCGTTCTCGACTCAGAACCCTGCTGGAGAACCTCTTCCGCAACGCGGCCGACCACGGCGGCCACCGCGTCACCGTCGGTCGCGTCGGTGCGGGGGCGAACGTCGGCCCGGGATCGGGCTTCTTCGTCGCGGACGACGGCCCCGGCATCCCGGAAGACGAACGCGACGCCGTCTTCGAGTACGGGTACTCCACCGTCGACGAGGGCACCGGATTCGGGCTCGCCATCGTCCAGTCCATCGCCGACGCCCACGACTGGTCACTCGCTATCACCGAGAGCAGTGACAGCGGCGCCAGGTTCGAGGTGACCGGCGTCGCGACGTCAGAAGCAGACGTCGGCTCGACGACAGAACCCGCCGCCTGAGCCAGTAGGAACACCGACTGAGGCGTGTCGTCAGGCAGCGGGACGGGACCCCTCGCGTTCGGACGAGGATCGATGACCCAGGCGATTGGGGTTCGCTCGACATCCCTACCTGGGGTAAAAACCGCTGTGCAGTTCTCAGACGGTGAACCGCTACTTTTCGATGATCGATTCTTCGACGGCCTCACCGAAGTGCCGTGCGGCGTCCTCGAGGTAGACGAGGATCTCGTCGCCGGACTCGAGGTCGGTGACGGCCTTGCGCCCGTCGCGGGTCCGGATCTTGATGGTCTCGGCGTTCTGGAGGAGCGTCTCGATGCGGTCCCCGCCCTCCGTCTCTGCCTGGACGCGGAACATCGGGCGCTTCTCTATCTTGGCGCGGCCGACGATGGCCTCGCGGGTGTTGCCGTTCGCGTCGACGACCTGGACCTCGTCGCCGCTCTGGAGCTCGGAGAGGTACTTCGTGCCGCCGTCGGGCGTGCGGACGTAGGCGTGGACCGCGCCGGCGTTGACGCGGAAAGGGCGGGAGGCGACGTAGGGGGACTCGGCGGTCTCGGCGTGGACGAAGAAGAGCCCGCGGGCCATCGAGCCGACGAGCATCCCCTCGTCGTGTTCCATGAGATTGCCGGTGTCGATACAGACGCGGTCGGCCGAGCCGGTCTGCTCGACGTCGGTGACCTCGGCCCACTGCATGTCCAGGGTCTCGCGGCCCATCTCGTCGCGGACCTCGACGGTGCGGCGGATTTCGTCGGGGTCGTCAGAGTCGAGCAGGACGCCGTCGGCGCCGAGTTCGAGCGTCTCGTAGGCGGTGCGGGCGTCTTCGGCGGTCTGGACGCCCGTGACGAGCTCGGTGTCGTCGCCGACGCGGGCGATGAGGTTCTCCAGGGGGATGATCTGCCAGTCGTCGCCGATGACGATGGTGAACTCGGACTCGTCGGCGACGGCCTCGGCGAACTCCTCGTACTCTTTGCCGCGGATCCGGACGTAGCCGCCCTGCGGCCTGGCGCTGTCTTGGCGGAGCGCCGAGAGGTCGGCCGAGCCCGAGAAGTCGTTGGGCAGGTCGACGGTCCCGTCGCCCTCGCCGTCCTTGCCGACGATGGTGGCGTCGGCATCGACGTCGGCGGCCTCGGCGTCCATCACGTGGACGTCGTCGCTGGAGAACGCGGCCACGTTGACTTCGCCCAGGTCGCGCACGCTGTCGACGTCGACCTCGTCGACGAGGACCCAGTCGACGCCGGCCTCCAGGCCGGCGGTGATGCGTCGCTTCCTGGCCTCCCAGTCGCCGACAGAGCTGTCGGCCTTGAGCCACACGGATCGTGTCATAGCACCACGTCTGCAGCGGCGGGGCTTGAACGTGGCGGATCCTCGAACCTAGCAGACCTGCCAGCCGCCGTCGACGTGGAGGAGTTCGCCGGTGGTGTAGCCCGCGGCGTCGCTGGCGAGGTAGCAGATGACCGGCGCGACGTCCGCTGGCGTCCCGGCCCGTCCCATCGGGATATCCTTGAGAAATCCGTCCGAGTCGACGGACTCCTGGGCCTCCTCGGTCCATCCCTCGAGAAACTCGGTCGCGATCTGCCCGGGTGCGACGGCGTTGACCCGGACGCCCGTCTCGGCCAGGTCGAGGGCGGCGCCGCGGGTGAGCATCCGGACCGCGCCCTTGGTCGCGTCGTAGCCCACCTGGCCGTACTGGGCGTACGTCGAGCTGATGGAGGCGGTGTTGACGATACAGCCCGGTTCGTCCCGGTCGAGCATGTCGTTGGCGGCGACCTGGGTTCCGAGCATGACGCCCCGGGCGTTGACGCGCAACATCGCGCCGAAGTCGTCGACGTCGAGGTCCCTGATCCCGCCGCCGGCGAACAGGGCGGCGTTGTTGACCATCACGTCGACGCCGCCGAGTTCGCGGGC
The DNA here is from genome assembly GCF_058933135.1 of Halomicrobium sp. HArcel3. Classification (NCBI taxonomy): domain Archaea; kingdom Methanobacteriati; phylum Methanobacteriota; class Halobacteria; order Halobacteriales; family Haloarculaceae; genus Halomicrobium; species Halomicrobium sp. HArcel3. The sequence goes on from NZ_JBZYDN010000001.1 coordinate 382,068, forward strand.
CGCCGCGACGACGCTTTCGACGTCGTCCGGGTCCGAGACGTCGGTCTCCACGTACTCCGCAGTCCCGCCGCGCTCGCGGATCAGTTCGTGGGTCGCCACCTCCGCGTCGAGGTCCTTCGGGGCTTCGCGGATGTCGGCGACGACGACGGTGGCGCCCGCCTCGCCGAAGGCGACGGCCGTCGCCCGCCCGATGCCGGAACTGCCGCCGGTCACGATTACCGTCTCCCCGTCGAAGTCGAAGGTCGCGTCTCCCATGGCCGAGAACACGGCGGTCGATACCAAAACGGTGGTGCACGGTCGGGCGGTCGGCGAACGCCACTGTACCACCGATAGACTCGGCCGCCGACCGACGTACCCTCTCTTTGATATCAGGCGTAATAATTACGGTGCTGGTCACACTGGCTAGCGGTAGATGCCAGATTGCACGGTGTTCGCCGTGGCCAGTGCCAAGGGGGGCGTCGGTAAGACGACGACCAGTATCAATCTTGGAACTGCACTCGCCGCCCGAAACCTCGACGTCGTCGTCGTGGAACTGGACCTGGCGATGGCGAACGTCGTGGACTTCCTCGCACTCGATTTCGACGACGAGGCCGACCCGTCGATGCACGACGTGCTCGCTGGCGACGTCCCGGTCACAGCGGCCCTCTACGACGCCCCCGGCGGCGCGACGGTCGCCCCGAGCGGCACCGCGCTCGACGCACTCGGTGCTATCGACATGAACCACCTCCCGGACGCCATCGAGACGCTCCGGGACCGCTTCGACGTCGTCGTCCTCGACACCGGCGCGGGCGTCAACAGCGCGACGACGACGGCCGTCTCGGTGGCTGATAGGACAATCCTCGTCTCCACGCCGCGGGTCGCCTCCGTCAGGGACACGGAGAAGACACGTACCATCGTCGAGAAGCGTGGCGGCGAGGTCGCCGGTCTCGTGCTCACACAGGACGGAACCGGATCCTCGCCCGGGTCGGACCGCCTCGCCGGTTTTCTGGAGGTCCCCCTCCTCTGCAAGGTGCCCCAGGACGCGTCTATCCACGAGTCACAGGACGCCGGCGTGCCGGTGGTCGAACGGCTCCCCGAGAGCGACGCGGCCCGGGCCTACGTCGACGGCGCGGCGTCACTCGCCGAATCGCGACTCGAATCCGACGAACCCGAGGGAACGGCAGCTGTGGAGTCCGAGACGTCGGCCGACGAATTCGCCGCGGTCAACGAGCCTACTACCGAGACCACACCGACCGGATCGGACGCCGGGCACGAGCCGACGAGAGCACCCGACGAACCGGCGACGCCACCGCCGTCGAAGGAGACGCTGGAGGCCGACGGGTGGACGTTCCCCGGCGCTGGCGACACCGAGACCGCCGACGAACACGACCGCACGGAAATCGACGTCGTGACTCGCGACCGAGGGAACCGAGCCGTCCGCTCGCTCACGTCGGACGGCGGCGACGCGTCGATACTCGACGTGGAGTCGGCGGACCGGTCGACCGATGGCGCCGACTCCGCCGGGAACGACGCCACGGGGTCAACCGACTCACCAGCGTCGGACGAATCAGACGCCGAGAATCGGGGAGACGCGGACGACGCCGATGCCAACGCGGACGACGAATCCCCGGACTCGCTGGCCGGCCGGGTCACGGCACTCCTTCGCCGCTCCGGGTAGCGCGCGGACGCCAACGTTTACAGTCACCTCTCGAGTACGAGGTTGAAATGACGGGGTTCGACGCCGTCTGCTTCGACCTCGACGGAACGCTTTGTGTGTCCGATCAGGACCCAGCGGAGCTTCTCGACGCTGCCTTCGCGCGCGCCGACACTGATTCGTTGTTCTCGGTCGCCGACGTCGCCGCGGTAGACCCGGCGGACCTTCCACCGGCCGATTCCGACGTCGAGTTCCAGCGCTTGCTCTTCGGTGCGTCGGCCGAACGTGCAGGAGCCGATCCATCAGCGGCGACCATCACGGCTGTCGCCGAGGCGTACGTGGAAGCCCTCGATCCTACCGCCGTGTCGTTTCGCGAGGGCGCCCGAGACGTTCTGGAGTACGCTCGGGAACGATACGACCTCGCCCTCGTGACCAACGGCGGCCGGGAGACTCAGCGGGCGAAGCAGGCCGCGCTGGGCATCACGGACCACTTCGACGTCGAAGTGTACTGCGACCCTTCGGCGGGCGTCGTCCCGAAACCCGACCCGGTCCCGTTCCGGACGGCGCTCGACGAACTCGGCGTGCGCGCGGACGCGACACTCAAGGTGGGCGACTCACACGGGGCCGACGTCGTCGGTGCCCACAATGCCGGGATGGCGTCGGCCTGGGTACCGCGGCGGGAGCTCCCGTCTGCGGAACTACCGAGCGATCCGGACCCGGCCCCGACCCACCGGCTCGACTCGATGACTGACCTGCACGGCGTCATCTAGAAACAGTCGCTGGAGAGACGGAGAATGGAACGGAGCGGTCGATATCGGTGATGCGAGTGAAGCGAGCGGTGGCGCGATTCTCTCAGGCTTCCACGGCGAGGCCGACCTCGCGCAGCGCGTCGGCGGCCTCCGCGTCGTCGTGGACGACCTTGGAGACGGCGCGGGTAATCTGGCCGGGCTCCTCGTGCTGGAAGATAGAGCGGCCCATCGAGACGCCGGCGCCGCCGGCGTCCATCGCTCCGCGGACCATGTCGAGGGTCTCCTCGTCCGTGCCGCGCGAGCCGCCGGCGATGACGACCGGGAGCGACGTCGACTCGACGACGCGCTCGAAGGTCTCCGGCGAGCCGCTGTAGGCGGTCTTGACGACGTCGGCGCCGAGTTCCTCGCCGAGGCGGACGGCGTGGCCCAGGTCCTCGGCGAACAGTTCGGGGTCGTCGTTGCGGACGTCGTGGCCGCGCGCGTACGTCATCGCGAGCACGGGGAGGCCGTAGCGTTCGGCGGCGCTGGTGACCTCCGAGAGGCCCGTTATCTGGTCGGGCTCGTGGTCGGAGCCGACGTTGATGTGGAAGGAAACGGCGTCGGCGCCGGCGCGGATGGCGTCCTCGACGCTGCCGGTCGGGCGCTTGTCGGACTCGTCCGGGCCGATGGTCGTCGAGCCGTTCAGGTGGACGATGTAGCCCGCGCCGCCGAGGTTGGGATGGACGCGGCCCGCGACGCCGCGCTGGGTGAGGACGGCGTCTGCGCCGCCGTCGGTGATGTCCGAGACTGTCGATTCGAGGTCCACGAGACCGTCCACGGCGCCCATCGTGACGCCGTGGTCCATCGGGACGACGAGGTACTTCCCGTCTGTCCCGATCCGGTCGAGTCGTGCAGCTTTGCCAGCAGTCATGTTGTGATAGAGTGTGGCAAGTACGACTATTTGCCTTCCGGTTGCGGTCGATTCTGTGCCCCGCGGAGCGCGCCGCCTTTGAGTTCCCGCGCCTTTGTTTCGAGTCGTTCCGCCACGTCCGCGACGTCGTCGCCGTTCTCGTGGCCCTCGGCGATGATATCCACCAGTGCACTTCCGACGATGATGCCGTCCGCGCCCGCCGAGACGATGCGCTCGGCGTGGTCGCCGGTCTTGATACCGAAGCCGACGGCCTTCGGGACGTCCCACTGGGCGAGTCGGGCCAGCGACTGCTCGGTGTGGTCCGAGACGTCGTCGCGCGCGCCCGTCACGCCCAGGCGGGCCTGAACGTAGACGTAGCCAGAGACGTGCTCCATCATCCGTTCGAGGCGCTCGCCCTCGGTCGTCGGCGCGACGATGAACACGAGGTCGAGGCCGAACTCGTCGCACGCCTCCCGGAGTGGTCCTGCCTCTTCCGCTGGCAGGTCCGGAACGACGAAGCCCTCGATGCCGACGTCGGCCGCTCGCTCGACGAACGGGCGTGGTCCCTCCTCCGTACCGTACTGGTAGATGAGGTTGTAGTAGGTCATACAGACCAGCGGGACGTCGACGTCCAGGTCTTCGACGAACTCGAAGAACCGCTCGGGCGTCATCCCCGCTTCGAGCGACCGGACGACGGCCTCCTGGATGGTCGGTCCCTCGGCGATGGGCTCCGAGAACGGGAGGCCGAGTTCGATGACGTCCGCGCCGCCGCGAGCCAGCGCCTCGACGTACTCGATGGACGAGTCGTAGTCCGGGTCGCCCGCCGCGAGGTAGGGGACGAAGGCGGGTTCGTCGGCGAACACGGCTTCCAGACTCATAGCCCACCACCGACTTCGCGGAACACGGAAAGATCGGGTGCCGACTCCAGGTCGCGCTTCGACGTCTCCTCGATGACCGTCTCCAGATCCTTGTCACCGCGACCGGAGACGTTGACCACGACGGAGTCGCCCAGTTCGTCGTGGTGTTCGTGGAGGAAGCCGAGCGCGTGGCTCGACTCCAGCGCGGGGATGATACCTTCCTCCTGCGAGAGGCGGTGGAAGGCGTCCAGCGCCGCGTCGTCGTCGACGTTGACGGCCTGGACTCGCTCCTCGTCGACGAGGTGGGCGAGTTCCGGCCCGACGCCGGCGTAGTCCAGGCCCGCGGAGACGCTGTGGGACTCCATGATCTGGCCGTGGGAGTCCTGGAGGAGTTTGGTGCGCGCGCCGTGGAGGACCCCCTCGTCGCCGGTCGACAGCGACGCGGAGTTGGGTGCGACGCCCTTCTCTTCGTCCACCGAGAGCGAGGAGCCGCCGGCCTCGACGGCGTACAGGCCGACGTTTTCATCCTCGACGAAGTTCGCGAACGTGCCCATGGTGTTCGACCCACCGCCGGCGCAGGCCAGCACCGAGTCGGGGAGGGAACCGATCTTCTCCCGTGCTTGCTCGCGTGCCTCCTCGCTGATGACGGCCTGGAAGTCCCGGACCATCGCGGGGAACGGTGCGGGCCCCACCACGGAGCCGATGACGTAGTGGGTCGTCTCGACGGTGGTCGCCCAGTCCCGCATCGTCTCGGAGATGGCCTCCTTGAGCGTGCCGCGACCAGTCGTCACCGGGTTCACCTCGGCGCCGTTGATCCGCATCCGGAAGACGTTGGGTCGCTGGCGGGCGATGTCGGTCTCGCCCATGTATATCTCGCAGGGCATCCCGAGGTGGGCACAGGCCATCGCCGTCGCGGTGCCGTGCTGGCCAGCGCCAGTTTCGGCGATGATGCGCTCCTTGCCCATGTACTTCGCCAGCAAGACCTGTCCGAGCGCGTTGTTGAGCTTGTGCGCGCCGCCGTGGACCAGGTCCTCGCGCTTCAGATAGACGTCGGTGTCGTAGCGCTCGGAGAGCTGTTCGGCGTACTGCAGCGGCGTCGGGCGGCCGCCGAAGTCCGCGAGGCGCTCGCGGAACTCGTCCATAAAGCCGTCCTCGTTGTCGAGCACGTACCGCTCGTACGCGTCGGTCAGTTCCTCGATGGCGGGCATCAGCGCCTCTGGGACGTACTGGCCGCCGTAGTCGCCGAAGGTGGATTCGCTACTCATGATTGCTCCGTCGTAGTCAATTCGCGCGTGTTCTCGGTCACGTCTCCGTCCATTATCGCCGAGCCGACGAGCAGGGCGTCGGCGCCGGCCGCGCGCATCCGCGCGACGTCGTCGGGCGTCGATATGCCGCTCTCCGCTATCAGGGTGACGTTCTCCGGGACCGAGGGAGCGACGTCCTCGAACGTCTCCAGGTCGACTTCCAGTTCCGCGAGGTCGCGGTTGTTCACGCCGACGATCTCCGCGCCTGCCTCGATGGCTTCCTCGACTTCCGCAGCGGTGTGGGTCTCGACGAGCACCTGGAAGCCCCGCTCGCGCGCGGCGTCGAGCAGGTCCGCCAGGTCGTCGGTGTTCTCCTCGTGTAGGAACCGAACGATCAGCAGGATAACGTCGGATTCGACGATGTCCAGTTGCTCCTCGTGCAGCACGAAGTCCTTCCGCAGTACCGGGACGTCGACGGCCGCGCGCACGCGTTCGAGCGTCTCCGGCGACCCGCCGAAGTGCTCGGGTTCGGTCAGTACCGACAGGGCGGCGGCGCCGCCCGCGACCATCTGCTCGGCGAGTTCGACCGGGTCGTCGGTCCGCTCGCCGTCCGTCGTCGGGCTCGTCGGTTTCACCTCGGCGATGATCGGCACCCGTCCGTCCGCCTCGGCGGCCTCGAACGCCGCCGGAAGCGACTGCGCGTCGACGGAGCGCCGACCCTCGGCGCCGCCCCGCTCGCGGGCCGCGTCGAGTATCGACTGCACCGCCGGTGCTATCTCACCCTCACTGGAGTTCATTACCGAACACTAACGTACAGATGTGTACATAAGGGTTGCGACACCGGCCCGGACAACCGACAGACAGGAGGAATGAAAGGGACGAGTGGCTGGACGAAGCCCGGCGAAGCTAGCACCGAGGAACGAACGGAGTGAGTGACGAGGCGCGCAGCGAGTCGCGCGAGTCCAGCCACTCGGGGCTTTCGAGACCGTATTAGCGCTTTCGAGTTTCGTTGCAGCAGGCATCACTCCTCTCACACGCAAATCTTGAAGGTCCACGGTCCCGACCCGATACTATGGAAGACGCGGGGATCTACGCGCGCGAGTCGGCGTATCTCGACCGGTTCGTCCAGATCGGTGCGGCAGGCGAGAAGGTCATCAGCTGTTCGTTTCCCGTCACGCCCGACGAGGACGCCACGGACGACCACCCGGTGCTCGAGCGGATCGACGCCTATCTCCAGGGCGCCGAGGACAGCTTCGCCGACGCCCAGATCGGACTCACGGTGCCGACTGACTACCGCAACGTGCTCGAAGCGGTGCGCGAGATTCCCTACGGCGAGCAGGGGAGCGTCCAGCAGGTCGCGCAGATGGCCGCCGGCCTCGACCCGAACGAGGACGAGGACCTGACGACGGTCCGCGAGGCGCTGGCGGCGAACCCGATTCCGCTACTTATCCCCGACCACCGCGTCCGGGACGGGCCGAGCGGCGCACCACCGGAAGTCGAACAGAAACTGCGGTCCCTGGAAGACCTCTGAGTAACGTGCGGACGGTCGCTTTCTATCGGGGTCGCGACTGACTCCGCTGGTAGAGGTACAGCACGAACGCGGCGAGCAGCGCGACCGTCCCGAGCAGCGACACGGCGGCGTTGACGGGGACGACGCCGAGCTTCGCCAGCCCCTCGTAGCCGATGGTGAGGCCCGCGACGAGGAAGGCAGCGCCGGTCACGACGGCGAGCTGGTCAGTCTCTCGCTGCTCCCTCGCCCGCTGGATCACGTAGACGGACGCCGGAACCACCAGTGCCGCGAGCAGCAGGTCGGCGGCCGCGGTTGCGAGGTCACTCCCCGTGACGTACTGGACGAGGAACAGCGCGAGATAGACGACGAGGGCGGCCAGGATGATTCGTCGTTGCGTCGGCGTTTCGATGTCGAAAGGGTCGGCCATTGCCGGGTGGTGGGGACGGCCCGTGTTAAACGTGTTCAGCGCCCCGGCCGACGCCGAGGCCCTCGTGGACGACCAGTTCCAGCGCGTTGACGAGGTAGTGGGCCACCACGACGACGAGCAGGCTCTCGGTGAGGACGAACCCCGCCGCGAGCACGAATCCGAGCGTCCCCGTCACGACGACGCCGACGCGACCCTGTGCGCCGTGGGCGACGCCGAAGGCGAGCGACGAGACGACGGCGGGCAGCCACGGCGAGATGCCGAAGCCGGCCGCGACGGCGCCGACGGCGGCCGCCCGGAAGATGAACTCCTCGACGAACGCGATGGTCGGGAGCACGACGCCGAGCAGGATGATCCACCCGCCGAGCGAGTCGGGAGCGAGCATCGCCCGGAGGGACTCGTCGTAGCCCGCGCCCGCCACTTCGGCCACGCGCCCGGCCGCCTCGTTCCCCAGCCAGAGGACGATTCCGAAGGCGACGCCCGCTGCGACCCCGAGGCCGCCCGCGGCGAGCGGTGTCGGGCCGACGCCGAGCCCCGCGAGCGGTATTCGAAAGTAGACCGCGCCGCCGGCGAGCAGGGCACCGAAGACGCCCTGCGTGAAGACGACGTTCGCGAGCAGCGCCCCGGTCGAGAGGTCGTGGGGGTCGACGTCCGCCCGCCTCGCGCTCGCGTCTGCCGGCCACCCGCGCTCACCCGGTCGGTCGAATCGTGGGATGACCGGGTCCGTCTCGGCGTCGCGCCGGGACCGCGTATCTCCGAAGGGACGGGAGCTGGTGGCGTGTGAGACGGCGGTGCGGTCGCTGACGACGGTCTGTGAGAGGCGCGCGAGAATAAGTAACAGCGTCACGACGACGCCGGTGAGGCCGACGAATGCGGCCCACCTGGTCACGATTCTACTGCGGGCTGGGACTGCCGCCGCCGACTTCCCGCTGTTCGAGGGCCTTGCCCGTGATGGACTTGAGCCGGTCGACCAGCGAGTCCTTCTCGGGTTCGCCGGCGAGCGCGACGTCGAGGACCTCGCTGATGTGCGAGACCGGGATGATCTCGATCTGGTCCTCGTACTCCTCTTCGATCATCACGTCCTGTTCGTTCGCCTTGGGGATGATGACCGTGTCGAGGCCGGACTTGGCCGCTGCCTCGATCTTGTGGGTGACGCCGCCGACCGGCAGCACGTCGCCCCGGACCGACAGGGAGCCGGTCATGGCGAGGTGCTGTTCGATCGGGATGTCCTCCAGGGCGCTGATGACGGCGGTCGCCACCGTGATGGAGGCGGAGTCGCCGTCGACGCCGCCTTCACCGGCCTGGACGAACTGGATGTGGATGTCCTTCTCCGAGATGTCCTCGTCGGAGAACTTCTTGATGATCGCCGAGACGTTCTGGACGGCCTCTTCGGCCATCTCCTTGAGCTGCCCGGTAGCGATGACCTGTCCTGGTCCCTGTGACGGGGCGACTTCGGCCATGACGGGGAGGACGATGCCGCTGTCCTCGCCCATGACGGCGAGTCCGTTGACGCGCCCGATGACGTCGCCCTGGTTGACCGTGAGCTCGTAGTCCTTGCGGCGCTCGATGTAGTCGTCGGCGAGCTGTTGCTCGATGGAGCGACTGCGGCTCTTGGCCTGCAGGACGTCGTCGCGAGTGGTCATCTCCTGGTCCTCGGCGCGGGCGATGTCGCCAGCGACGCGGACGAGGCCGCCGAGTTCGCGCAGCTTGAGGGTCAGGTGACCCTTCCGGCCGGCGCGGCGGCGCGCTTCGAGGATGACCTCCTCGATGGCGTCCCGGGTGAAGTGCGGGAGCCGCCCGTCCTTCTCGACCTCCTGGGCGATGAAGCGGGCGAGCTTGCGGCGCATCTCGGGGGTGTCCTCGATGGTGTCGTCCATGTACACCTCGTAGCCGTACCCCTTGATACGGGAGCGCAGCGCGGGGTGCATGTTCTCCATGGCGTCGAGGTTCCCCGCCGCGACCATCGTGAAGTCACAGGGGACGGGCTCGGTCTGGACCATCGCGCCCGAGGAGCGCTCGGACTGGCCCGTGATGGAGAACTCGCCCTCCTGGATGGCCGTCATCAGCTTCTGCTGACTGCGGACGTCGAGCGTGTTGATCTCGTCGATGAACAGCACGCCCTTGTTGGCCTCGTGGATGTTGCCCGACTCCACGCGGTCGTGGCTCGGCGTCTCCATCCCGCCGGACTGGAACGGGTCGTGGCGGACGTCGCCGAGCAGCGCGCCGGCGTGGGCGCCCGTGGCGTCCTTGAACGGCGCCGTCTGCTGGTTCGCGGTGTTGATCAGCAGGTTCGGGATCATCGCGTCGTTGCCGCGCGAGCCGTAGCGGAAGGCGAGGTAGATGACGCCCGCCGCGAGGATGCCCAGCAGGATCTGCTGGACGATGATCAGCGCGTAGCCGATGACGATCGCGATGATGATCCACATCAGGAAGGTCCGCATCTGGTTGCGCTTGCGGGCCTCCTCCTTGTGGGCGTCGACGATCTGTTCGCCCTTGCCCGCGGGGACGGTGCGGACCTTCGGCTCGTTGCCGTCGTCGGGGTTGTGGTAGACGAGAACGTCCTGCAGTTCTTCTTTCGGCAGCAGCTGACTCATCGCTTTGGCCAGCATCGACTTGCCCGTCCCGGGCGAGCCGATCATCATGACGTGCCGGCGTTGCTTGGCGGCCTTCTTGATGACGTCACGGGCGTGGTCCTGCCCGATGACCTGGTCGACGAGGCGGTCGGGAACCTCGATGTCTTCGGTGGACTCGACCTCGAGTCCACCGAGGACGCCGGCCTCCTCGGCCTCGTCGAACGTCGCTTCGCCTTCGAGTTCGACTTCGCTCCCCAGGTCGGGCTGGTCGCCCGCCTCGGGGGCGTCGTCGCCCTCGTCGGCGAAGCCGTCGTCCGCCGTCGCCCGGTCCTCCTCGTCCGGGACGACGACGTCGCTACCGGACTCCTCGTCCGGCGTGGGCTCGGTCACCTCCCGCTCGGAGTCGGGAGTGTCGTCAGTGTCTCTATTGTCGCTCATAGAACGGTTGCTAACATCGGATCGGAAGGACTGTCCACTGATATACTTTCTCCCCTCGCGCCGCTCCGAATGGGTTGCATAACCGCCGTACTCCGGCCCAACGACCGTCTCGGTGGGCGCCTGCCGAAACACTCGTCGCCTTTTTTAGACGCGGCGCCGGAGGGGGAGTATGCGCGGCTTCTACATCGGACGCTTCCAGCCGTACCACAACGGCCATCACACGATGGTCTCGACCATCGCCGACGAGGTGGACGAACTCGTCCTCGGCATCGGGAGCGCCGGCGACTCCCACTCTGCCCACGACCCGTTCACTGCAGGCGAGCGCATCATGATGATCACCAAGGCCGTCCGCGAGTACGAGCGCGAACACGACCTCGTGACCTACGTCGTCCCTATCGAGGACCTGAACCGCAACTCCGTCTGGGTGAGCCACGTCCAGAGTATGAGCCCGAGCTTCGAGGTCGCCTACTCGAACAACCCCCTCGTCGTCCAGCTGTTCGAGGAGGCCGGCATCGAGGTCCGCCAGTCGAGCATGTTCGAGCGCGACCGCCTGGAGGGTAGCGACATCCGCCAGCGGATGATCGACGGCGAGACCTGGCGGGACCGGGTCCCGGACGCCGTCGTCGAGACCATCGAGGAGATAAACGGCATCCAGCGCCTCCGCACGGTCGCCGAGGACGACGTCGTCGAGCGCTGGGAGGCCAAGAACGGTTCTGGCGGCGAGAGCGCGCGACGCGACGACGACTGAGCGATGATCACGCTCAGCTCCGACTTCGGGTCGCCGTATCCCGCGGCGATGAAGGGAGTCATTCTCCGGCAATCCGACGCCCGCCTCGTCGACGTGGCCCACGACTTCCCCCGGCAGGACGTTCGCGCGGCCGCGTTCTGGCTCCGCGAGGTGCTCCCGCACTTCCCGCCCGCGGTCCACCTCGTCGTGGTCGACCCGGGCGTCGGCACCGACCGGGACGCTATCGTCGTCCGCGCGGGCGACCACGCGCTCGTCGGCCCGGACAACGGCGTGCTCATCCCGGCCGCACGGGCGCTCGCGAACGGACCCGATTACGACGACTTGGACGTCTTCCGAATCACCGTGGACGACCCCGAGAGCAGCACGTTCCACGGCCGGGACGTGTTCGCACCGGCCGCAGCTACCGTCCACGAGGCGGGCGTCGACCGCTTCCACGAGGACGACGGATTCGTCCCCGCGGACACCGTCGAGGACCTGCAGTTCCCGATGGCCACCGTGAGCGAGACGGGCGCCAGTGGCGAGGCGCTCGTCGTCGACGGCTTCGGCAACGTCGTCACCAACGTCCCGGGCGACGCCGTCGCCGACAGGTTCGGCGAGCAGGTCGGGATCAACGGCGAACCGGTGCCGGTCCGCAGGACGTACGCTCGCGTCGGCCCGGGCGACCGGCTCGTCACCGTCGGGAGTCACGGCAACGTGGAACTCGCGGTCAACCGCGGACGCGGCGACGAGGCGTTCCGGGTCGGCGCCGGGGACCGCGTCGAACTGGAGTTCTGACCCGTCTATTCACGCGAAATCTCGTCCACACTGAGGGATACGGACGCCGGTGGAGGGGAGTGACCGGCATTCATCATGGTTTTAGGCTAGCCAAAAGATCACCACGCTTATATTCTTTAGGCCGGCCTAAACAGACGAATGTACACGAGAAGGAAGCTCATCGCGGGGCTGGGTGTGGCGGCGAGTGGCTCGCTCGCGGGCTGTCCCAGCGATACGGCCGAATCGAACACCGAGGAGACGAGTACCGGCGGGACGAACACGCCACAGCCGACCGGTGGCGCGGCGGCGGCCGTCGCGGCGCAGTGGAACGTGTATCGCTCTCGCCTCTACGACGCGGTCGCGCTCGGACGCGCTGGCGAACCGGGAGCCGGGGCCAGCGTCGCACAGTCCATCTTCGCGACGTTCGAGGGCGCGAGCGGCGAATACGGTGCACACGAGTACCTGGAGGAGACGAGCCACTCGGCCTACGAGGGGTTCGAGGACGCGCTCGGCGACCTCCAGTCGAGTCTCTCGGAGGAAGACCTGGCGGGCGCCACGGAGGCGGCCGATGCCGCCGCAGGCCAGCTGCGGAGCGCCCAGCGGGCCGTCGCGAGCGACGGAACCGCGAACGCGCTCGACCTCCTCTGGCTCGCAGGCCGGGGCGCAAACGCGGGCTTCCTCGCCGATGCCGGACACTTCGCCGCCGCGGAAACGGTCGCCACGGAGGCCAGCGAGTCCTTCGAGGGCGCGCAGGTCCACGACGCACTGGAAGACGCCGACCCGGAATCCTACGAGGCGTTCGAGGGCGGCCTCGGGGATGCCGCGACGGTGGCCGCGGACGAGGACATCGGCGCCGTCGGCGACGCGGTCCAGTCCGCGCTGGACGCCGCCGTCGAGGGAGCGTACGGCTTCGCCGGTGACGACGGCGCCGCAGGGGCCGGCCACCTCGCCGCGTTCCAGGCGCGCGGGTACGACGCGTCCGTCCTCGCCGGCCTGGGCGGGCCGGGCAAATCCCTCGCCCACGCCGCGTCGTTGACCGTCTACCGCGCTCGCGCCGCCGACGCCGCCTGGCTCACCGGCCAGGGCGAGTCCGACCTCGCGGCGACGATGGCACAGGACGTCTTCGCCCACTTCGAGGGCGCCAAGGCCCACGAAGCGCTGGAGGAGGCGGATCACGAGGCATACGAGGGATTCGAGGGCGGCCTCGACGACCTGCGGACGGCCATCGAGAACGGCGAGCAGGCCGGCGTCGACGAGGCCGAGTCGGCGGTCGACTCGAACCTGGTCACTGGTGTCGAGAGTCTCGCAGGCGAGAACGCGCCTGTGATCCAGTCGGGCTACTTCCGGGTCCGCTTCGGCGACGCGCGCGAACTGTACGAACTGGGCGACGGCGACGCGGCCGCGGACGTCGTCGAGGACCTGTTCGCCCGTTTCGAGGAGAACGAACTCGACCTCCACGAGGCCATCGAGGAGGAGAGCGAAGACCTCTATCACCGGTTCGAGGAGGAGCACCTGTCGGCGCTGGGGACCGCCTTCGCCGACGGCGACGACGAGGGGGTCGCGACGCACTACGAGGGCGTCCAGTCAGCACTCCTGGAGTTCGAGGCGTCTCGCTCTCCGGCCAACGCGAGCGGGGCCGAGACGGCGTTCATGCTCGGCCGCGGCTTCGACGCCGCCGCCGTCGCGGCGACGGGGAACGGCGACCGCGCCGAAACTATCGCCGCAGACGCCTTCGAGTACTTCGAGGGCGGTGCGGCCGGCTTTCACGATGCCCTCGAACACGCCGACCACGACCGCTACGAGGCCTTCGAGGAGCAGCTCGGTGCCGTCCGCTCGGCGGCGGCCGACGACGGCGACGCGTACGCCGCCGCGAAATCGTTCAACGACGAGGGGGTGGCCGGTATCTACGCCATCGTCGCCAACGCCGGCGGCGATCACGGCGCCGCCGCGGCTGGCATCGTCCAGGACGTCTTCGCGACGTTCGAGGAGGCCGCGGTCCACGAGGCTCTCGAAGAAGCCGATCACGACGCCTACGAGAACTTCGAGAGCGCCATGAACGACTACGCGAGCGCGCTCGAATCCGGCGACGCCGACCCGACCGCGTTCGCGAACGCGACGCGGACCGCGCAGTTCGCCGTGGTCGGTGCGGTCGAGCAGGCACCGGCGGGCGAGAGCGGCGGCGACCACGACGAGGGCAGCGACGACGGCGGGAGCGAGTCCCTCGCCGGCGGTCCGGACGTCGTCGAGGGCGTCCCCGACGACGCGGACCACGTCGTCGCGGCGAAGGCGGTGTCGTTCGAACCGGCCGAACTCACCGTCTCGGTCGGCGACACCGTCGCCTTCGAGCACGCCGGCGGCGAACCGCACTCCGTGACGGCCACGGAGGCCGAGATCCCCGAGGGCGCGACCTACTGGGCCTCCGGCGACTTCGACTCCGAAGAGGCGGCCCGCTCCGGCTGGAAGAACGGCGAGGGCGCCGTCCAGTCCGGCCAGTCGTACGTCCACACTTTCGAGACCGCGGGTGAGCACCACTACGTCTGTATCCCGCACGAGGCGGCGGGAATGACCGGGGTGGTCGTCGTCGAGGAGTAGGACCATCTCCGTGGCCGAACGGCCACGCGTCCGTTCCAGTCGGTGCGGCCGCGTTGGATTTCGATCCGATCGTCGTCGCCGCGCCCGGCTGCCATGATTTTCGCCGTCGACGCCCGCCGGAGGCTCCCGGCGCGGCCGGACTCCGGGGCGTCACGGCTCCGTTGCGTCGATGCTGTACGTCGCTACTTCTCCGGGCTGGTTCCCGCACAGCGCTGCGGCTTCTCCCGCCGACCGGAACGTCTCGCTCCCGGCGTAGGGCATCGCGTAAGCGCGTCTGACGGCTGGTTCGGTCTCGGCGGTTGCCAGTCGCAGTCCGTCGTCGAGGAACCGGTCGCGCCGGAGGCCGTAGCACAGCGCGACCGAGTCGGAACTGACGGCCGTGACGCTTTCGTCGGCCGGAGACTTCGGCACTCCCACTCCGTCCTCGATTCCCGGCAGGCTACCCAGTTCGGAGAGTTCCGTGCCGTGGACCCAGAGGTCGAAGTGGTCGCGCCGGTCGAACCCCTCACGCCGCTCGGCCGCCTGCAGGTCCCGAATCGCGTCGAGTGAGTCGGGATGCCGGAGCCCGTGGAGCGACGGGGGGTCCGACCGCTCGATGGGGACCTCCAGTCGGCGAGTCGCACCGGGAGCGAGCAGCACCGGTTCGTCGTTCGAACCGAGCGAGAATCGTTCTACCCGACTGTCGCCCGCTAACAGCGACGCCGCCTCGTGTTCGGCGACGTACGCGTCGGGGTCACAGGGCATCGCGAGCGCGTCGCGGAGCGTCGTCTCGTCGGCGGCCTGGTCCGACGCGATTCGGAGGGCGAGCGTGTCGCCGTCGAGCCACCGGTCCCGCCGGAGGCCGCGAACGACGGCGACGTTCCCGTCCGGCCCGCCGTCGTAGGGGTACTCCCCGTCGACGTAGCCGTCGACGTCGTGGAGGAACGTCCAGCCGTCGCCGCTCCGCGCGCTCACGCGGCGGTCGTAAAAAGAGAACGCGTCGCCGCGGAGCCAGAGGTCGAACCGGTCGGCGGGGTCGAACGCTGGCCGCGTGGACAGCGTCGAGAGCCAGGCGTACAGGAAGCGGTCTCGGGCGACGGTGTCCGTCGCGACTGGGCCCTCGAACGTGGCGCCGGGCGCGTTCGGCACGAACGGGTCGAACCCCTGCTCGGTCGGGACGTAGCTCCCGCGCACGTACCAGCCCAGGCCGGCGGCGCCAGCGTCGAGCGAGGCCCTGAGGTTCGACCGGATGGACTGCTTGCTCGGCGTGTGCTTCGGGTTGACCGTGTGGGTCTGCCCGAGGTAGAACACTGGCTTCCCGCCGAGGGCCGCGCCGGCGTTTTCGACGAGGCTTCTGACGGCGTCGTCGGCGACCTCCGGGCCGACGTCCTTCTCGTACCACCCCCGGTAGAAGTCGGTGAAGGCGAAGTCGGGGCTGGCACCCCGGTCTGCGATGCGGTCGGTCAGCGTCTCGAACACCTCGGGCTTCTTCGAATCGACGACGTAGGGAAAGTGGCAGAAGATGCCCACCTCGCGGTCGGTGGTCGCCTCGACGACGGTCCGTTTCTGTGCGGCGTAGATTCGCGGGCCGTATTCGAGCATGTTCTCGACCGCCGCGTCGTTCCACTCGCCGCCCGCGACCCACTGGCCGAACACGGGCGCCTCCTCCCAGAGTATCACGCGCCCGTCGTCGGTCAGGTCGTCGTAGATCCGACAGACCTCATGGAGTCGGTCCAGATGGCGCTCGCGGGCATCGGCGTCCTCGACGAACGCCTTCGCGGTGACGTCCGTCAGCAATCCGACGCGAATCCAGACGTCGAGTCCCGCGGCCGTCGCCTCTTCGAGCGCTCGCCTGAACAAGCCGCCTCTCGAATCGAGGTTGGCCGAGCGGATCAGGACGACGACGGCCAGGTCGTGGCGGCGTGCGAAGGCGAAGCGGTTGGCCCGGCGGCGCTCGTCGGCTAGCACGTCACCGTACATCCACAGGAAGTCCCCGCGACGGTTCGACCCGACCGGGTCGGCGACCTGTCGCACCTCGCGCTGTTCGAGCGTGTCGTCGACGACGGCGCTCCCCATCAGCGACACCGCTCCGAGCGCGCCGGCGGCCTGGAGGTAGGTTCGTCGCGTGGTGTCGGTCGGTGCGTCACGTCGGTCCGTCGTTCGTGATGAATCGGGCATTGGAGTGGCGAGAGACAGCAGGGAAATCCAGGGACTGCTGCCGGGTCGGCGAACGGCTCCAGTAGTATTGGCTCGTCAACAGTTTCGACTACGACCGGCTTGAGTGTTGGGCCCACCAGGTGGAAATCACCGATGGATTTTTGTTCTTTAGGCACGCCTAAACTGATGTGTGCCGCGGAAGCCGGTACACGCCGGGCGACGCTTGCGAGACAGCGCACCGTTTTCGAACACACGCGCGGCGGCCACCACTACCGTGGGCATCCCGCCGCGCGCGTCTGTCCCCTTTCCCAGACGACCAAACGACGAACGGTCAGTCTCGGACGTGCCACTCTCGCCCGAAGCGATCGGATTATTATCATTTGGCCATAGATTTTCTACGTGCCATCGAAGCAGTCCTCCAACGCTCGTCCTCACGCTCTCGTCACCGCCCTTCAGTGGGGGCTGGTCGCAGCTTTCGTGTTCGACACGGTGGGCCGGTTGGGCCGAAACTACTACCGCGCCACGACTGACGCGTTCTTCCCGCCCGATTGGGTATCCTTCGTTCAGATGGCGTCGATGCCTGCCTTCCTCCTGGGCGCGATTCTCGGGTACTGGTGGCTAGCGAGTGGTCGCGGCGACGCGACCGCGGCGGCCCATCAGACCCGTGTCCGGTTCGTGGGAGCGCTCGTCGCCGGGTGGGGTCTCGCCATCGTGCCGACGCTGACCTTCGAGTGGGTACTCGGCGACTCTCTGTTCTCCGTCCCGTTTTTCCTCCTACCCACGCTCACCGCGGCGGCCGCGATGAGCGGCGCGTCCCTGCTCGCCTACCGCGTCGACCCCGCCTGGTACGAGCGAAACCGGAGTCGACTCCTCGGCGCGGTTCAGGGCGCCTTCGTCGGGCTGCTACTCGGAGTAATCGGGTTCGTCGCGTACGGAAGCTACCTCTCAGCGACGCAGTCGAACTTCGACCTGAACGGCGGCCCCGGCATCGTCGTTCTCGTCGGTCTCGGGGCTCTCGCCGGGTCCCTGCTCGCTGACCGGCCAGACGGCGCGGACCGGGCGGCGGAGTTCGCTACGCTGCTGGTGCTCTCGACGTTGGCGCTCACGATCGTGACGGCCGTGAGCTTCGTCGCGGTCGATGCAGTCAGTCTCGGATACCTGGGTAACACCTTCCTGATCTACCCCGTGGCGCCGCTCCTGGCATCCCTCGCGATCGCCGTCTATCTCACCTACCGCGTCAGAACGAACGTGTACGACAGACTCGTCGGTCGGAGTCAGTGACGCGTCCCGGTCACCGCTGTTCAGCCGTCTCGGGGTCGTCCGGGACCAGCAGGTCGGGCACGCCCCGCCAGAGAACGACGAGCAGTGCGACGGCGACGGACATCGACAGGCCCGCGAACGCGCCCCGCACGAGAACCTGGAGGAATCCGCCGTCCCCGAAGGCCAGGAATATCGCGACGTAGAGGGCGACGACCGACGCGATGAAGGCGAGCCACGCGTTCGTGGTTCGGGGGGCGGAGACCATTGAGTCAGATGACTCGTTCCGCGGACGAAACGTTTTCGAGTCGGTCAGACGGACACTGCGCGAACCCGTCACTTCGAAAAAGCCGACAGTCGGTGTTCGATTCATCGACCGAGTAGCGCCGCGAGGGTCGAGGTGAATCGCGGCGCGGGAGTCGACCGATCAGCTCGCTTCGTACTCTCCGCGAGCCGCAGTCTCGCGATGAAACGCTCGACCGATCAGCTCGCGGAGATGACGTCGTCGATGCGAGCGATCATCGTCGCGGCCTCGGTGGCGCTCTCGACGGCCTCCCGCTTGACGGCGGCGGGGTCGAGGACGCCGTAGTCGACGGGGTCGTCGATGACGCCGGTCTGGCCCTCGCTGATGATGCCGGCGCGGCCCTCCTGCTCGTGGAGGCTGCGCAGGTCGACGAGCGCGTCGATGGGGTCCATCCCGGTGTTCTCGGCCAGCGTGCGCGGGAGCACGTCGAGGGCGTCAGCGAAGGCCTCGACGGCGAGTTGCTTGCGGCCCTCGATGCCGGCTGTCTCGCTGCGGACGTAGTCGGCGACGGCGATCTCCGTGGCGCCGGCGCCGGGGACGACGCCGCCCTTGTCGAGGGCGGCCGTCACGACGTCGAGCGCGTCGTTGAGCGCGCGCTCGAGCTCGTCGGTGACGTGTTCGGTGCCGCCGCGGGCGAAGACGGTGACGGACTCGGCGGTCGCGCCGCCGGTGACGAAGGTGAGGTCGTCGTCGCCGTACTTCTCGACGCTGACGTCGTCGGCGGCGCCGATGTCCTCGTCTTCGAGCGTGTCGACGCTGCCGACGCGGTTGGCGTCGGTGGCGTTGACGATGGCCTGCACGTCGTCGTCGCCCACGCTGTCGAAGGCGACGACGCCGGCCTTGGCGAGGTGGGCGGCGACGCGGTCGTCGACGTCACCGGTGACGAAGACGACGTCGACGCCGGTGTCGACGAGATCCTCGGCGTAGCCCTGGAGCTCGGACTCCTCGGCCTCGATGGCGGCGTTGAGCTGGTCGACGCTGGAGACGTTGTACTCGGCGTCGATGTTGCTCTCGCGTACCTCCAGGTCGGCGTCGACGACGCCGATAGCGGCGTCCTGGACCGAGCGGGGCATGTTCTCGTGGACTGGCTCTTCCTCGATGACGACGCCCTCGATGAGGTCCGTCGCGGAGGAAGAGGAGCCTGTCTGGGTCCGGACGACGATGTTGTCGCGGACGATGCCGTCGTCGCTGTCGGCGTGTCGGACGGCCTCGACGACCGTCTCGGCCAGTGCGTGGGCCGCGACGTCGCCGGTTCCCTTGCCGGTCATGGAGGACTCGGCGACCTTCTCGAGAATCTCGTCGTCGAGTTCGTCGTCGAGCACTTCCTCGTCGATGGCCTCCTGGGCGAGTTCGGCGGCCTGGGAGTACCCCTCGACGATGGTCGTCGCGTGGACGTCGTCGTCGAGCAGGTCCTCGGCCTTCGCGAGGAGCTGTCCGGTGAGTACGGACGCCGTCGTCGTGCCGTCACCGACCTCGTCTTCCTGGGTCTGGGCGACTTCGACGATCATCTGGGCGGCGGGGTGCTCGATGTCCATCTCCTCGAGGATGGTCGCGCCGTCGTTCGTGATGACGACGTCGCCCGAGTCGGAGACGAGCATCTTGTCCATGCCACGGGGGCCCAGTGTCGTCCGAACGGACTCACTGACGGCCTTTCCGGCGGCGATGTTCGAACTCTGTGCGTCCTTCCCGTGCGTCCGCTGGGTGTCCTCGTCGAGGATGAAGAGGGGCTGGCCACCCATGCGTCGCTGACCGGACTGTGACATAGCTGTATACCTCACTCAAAACATCGTTAGCGGTTCTATATAAAACTTTCCTATCGGGCGGGCGAGACGGCGTGCGACACCCGGACGAGAACCGGCGCTCACCGGCGACGCTGCCGATGGTTTAATACAGCGATACCGCATCACTCGGACCATGCTGGAGCTGGAGCACGGATTTCGCGTGGTCGACGTCCACGCGCGCCTGGAACCCGACGAGTCCCGCCGTCCCCGCGACGGCATCGGCGACCCGGAGCGACTGGAGCGGGAGATGCACCAGGCGGGCGTCGTCCGCGCGGTGGTCTACCCGGGCGACCGGGAGGGGAGCTATCTCAAGGCCAACAACGGCGTGGCCCGGATGAGCGTCGGTCGCCCGATGGTCGCGTTCGCCCGTATCAACGGGTCGCGCGAGGCCGGCACCGACGCCGGGTCACGGCTGAAGAACCTCGCGGCCCGGCGCGGGGAGGACCACACCTCCCCCGACGACGTCGAGAAGTACGCCTACGACG
Organism: Halomicrobium sp. HArcel3; assembly: GCF_058933135.1. Lineage (NCBI taxonomy): Archaea > Methanobacteriati > Methanobacteriota > Halobacteria > Halobacteriales > Haloarculaceae > Halomicrobium > Halomicrobium sp. HArcel3. Next base: position 402,441 of record NZ_JBZYDN010000001.1, read on the forward strand.
ACCGCTTCGCCGGCTTCGAACTCCACCCCTCGCGTGACGGGCTCCCGGACGAGGCGGTCATGGCCGAACTGGAGTCCGTCGGCAAACCGCTACTCGTCCACGGCGGCCTGGAATTCCCGCCCGAGGCCGTCGAACGGCACCTCCTGCAATACGACCTGCCCGTCATCCTCGGGCACTTCGGTGCGCATCCCCTCCAGCGCGACCTGATGCACGAGTCCATCGACCTGCTGGACGCCTACGAACAGTGCTACCTGGACACGAGCGTCGTTCGATACCGGGACGCGCTCGAACGCGCTATCATCGAACACCCGGACAGAGTGCTGTTCGGCAGCGGCGCACCGAGCGCCCATCCCAACGTCGCCGTCATGGAGATTCTCACCCTCGACGTCCCGGAGGACGCGATGAAGAAGGTGTTCTCGAAGAATCCCGTCCGCGTCGTCGAAGAACTCGCGCCGTAGAATTCTGGGAGCGAGCGGTCGGCTCCGAACGTTACTCGTACACTTCGACCGCCCGGTCCACGCGCATCGAGCGTCCGTTGGGGTTCTGGCGCGGCGGGTGGTCCCGGAACCGGGCGACGACGCCGTCCTTGGCACCGGTCGACACGCCGCCAGCGACCTCGCGACCAGTGCCCAGCCAGTTCGAGGCGCCGGCGTCGCCCCGAAGCACGTCCCGGAGCCCGTCGTAGGCGTCGCGAGCGGCGTGGGCGCCGACCCGGTGGGCGACGGTCGGTCGGAACCCGTAGTTCTTGACGAGGCGGTAGGCCAGCGACTGGTACTTGGCGGTCCAGTCCGTCCGGCGCATCCCGCCGTCGGCCTCGAACTCGCGACGGACGCACATCGACGACTGCCAGGCGACGTCGTAGTCGGCCCCGGCGATCCGGTGGGCCAGGTCGCGGGCCCCGCCGATATCGAGGTACTCGTCGAAGCCGTCGAACTCGTCGAGAATCTCGGTCGTGAACGTGACGTTCCCCGGGTTGAAGTACGTCACGTCGCGTCCGGCGATGGTCGTCGTCTCCTCGGACTCGGTCGTCATCCCGGCGGTGAGTTCCTGGTGAGTGGGGCCGGTGACGACTGGCGCCTCCGTCAGGCCCTCGAGGACGGCGTCGAACCAGCCGTCTTCGACGGAGAACGTCCGGTCCAGCAGTGCGACGGCGTCTCCGGTAGCGCGATTGATGCCCGCGTTACGGGCGGCGTTGATAGTGCGGTCTGCGATCTCGACGAGCACGTCGACGTCCGCCCGGTCACGGACCATACCCGTCGTGCCGTCCGCAGAGGGGCCGTTGACCACGACGACCTCGGCGTCCGGGACGCGCTCGGCGAGCGCGTCGAGACAGCCCCGCAGCTCCTCCCGGCCGTTGAGCGTCGGGACGACAACCGAGAGTTGCATAGATACAGATAGTTCCGCCGAGCCGTATAAAGTTCGCGCACTCTCGCCCGCCGTGGGGGTCCGTGCCGGTGTCTGACAGCGATTCGCGGGGGAGCGGGCGCGCGCGGCCGGTCAGACCCGGGCGTCCCAGTACGACACGGAGGCCAGCGAGTCGCCGACGGGCGACTTTCCGACGGCGGTGTCGAGCGAGCGGAACGCGGCGGCGAGACTGTTCGGGATCTTCCGGTAGAAGCCGTAGGGCAGGACGAAGTCGTGTTCGTCGCTGGCCAGTTCCAGGTTCGCTCCGTCGAGGAGGCGGTCGATCTCCCAGCGGGAGTACAGCCGCGACCCCATCGGCAGCGCCCAGTTGTACAGCGACCGCGTCGAGAACCGGTTGAACGTGTCGAACACCACCTGCTCCTTCGAGACGCGCCGGAGTTCGGCGAGGAAGGATGCGGGGGTGTCCGCGAGGTGGAAAAACCGCATGGCCATGACGACGTCGAAGTGGTCGTCGGGGAACGGCAAGCGCGCGGCGTCGCCACGCATGAACTCCACGTGGTCGTCGACGCCGGCCGCCTGGGCCTTGGTTCGACCCTGCTGGAGCATCGGCCCGGAGATGTCGAGGCCGACGATGTCGGCGCCGCGTTCGGCGAGCATCACGGTGAACCTGCCGGTCCCGCAGGCGACTTCGAGGACGGACTTCCCCTCGACGGGGCTGATCGCGTCCAGCACCGCTTCCTTTTCGCGACTGTCGATGAGGCGCCCGCCGCGCGAGAAGCGCTTCGAATCGTACTCCTCGGCGACGTCGTCAGCCTGATACCACTCCTGGCCCTTCACGTTAGCAGGTTTCCCCACCCGGGGAATAAAACGATACTGCTTCGACGCAACCGGGACGGGCGGTTCCCGGGCGCGAACCGGCGACGAGTCCCTACGACGTCGCCACGCGGTCGGGCCGTATCTCGACGATGACGCGGGCACCCTCCTCGGTCCCCTTGTTCGGGTACTCGTCGACGTCCATGTACCGCCGGGCAAGTTCGTCGATGTGGTCGACGGCGCCGTCTTCGACCATCGCGTCGACCTCGCCCCGGACCGAGAGGAACCGGTAGGGGTCCTCGGGGTCCGTCATGCTCACACCGACCTTCGGGTTCCGCTGGAGGTTCCGCTCTTTCAACCGCCCGCGGACGGTGTTGAGCAACAGGCGGTCGCGGTCGCTGTCGTAATCGACCCACACCGGCGTCACCTGGGGGGTGTCGTCGCCCATCAGCGTCGCGACGTGGGCGAACGTCCGCTTCTCGAACAGGTCGTGGAACGCCTCGGGTATCGCTGCCATACGCCCAGAGAGTCACGCCAGCCCTTTCAGCGTTCGCCGAAACCGCCAGATCGATCACCCGAATCCGGGAATATAAGGGGTCATTATATGCACTGTATACTTTCCATTGTATTGACCTCCATATAGCGAAGTTTTACCAGTGACGTCGATGCAGGCTTTCGTATGAGCACGACCACCGAGGAACCCACGACTGATCCGTTCACCGAGCAAGCGTTCCGTGAAACCCTGCGTGAACTACCGCCGAGCGCCAAACTCGTGGCAAAAGTCCTCCAGTCCGGTGAACCCCTCTCCCAGGGCCAGCTCGTCGAGGAGTCGCTGCTCCCCGACCGGACCGTCCGCTACGCCCTGAACCGACTCGAGGAGTGCGACCTGGTCGACTCCCGCTACAGCTTCTCCGACGCCCGGAAACAGGTTTACTTCCTGTCGGTGTGAACTGCCGGGCGACTGGATGGAACGCACGCGAATCCCGGTCGACGTCGAAACCCGCGCCCCGGGCGGCCAGACGAACGCGTACGTGGTCGGTCACTCCGACACGCTCCTCGTCGACCCGGCGTGCCGAACGCCCGCACTGGACGAGGCTCTCGCGGACAGGCCGGTCGCACACGTCGCCGTCACCCACCACCACCCGGACCACGTCGGCGCCGTCGCGTCGTACGCCAGCGAGTTCGACGCGACCGTCTGGGCACGGGCGGGCCGTGAAGACGGATTCGAATCGGCCACCGGCATCGCGCCGGACAGGACCTTTCGCGACGGGACGACCATCCCAGTGAGCGGGGGCGGCGTCGCCGTCGCGGAAACGCCGGGCCACGCCCCAGAACACGTCGCTTTCGCCGTCGATGAGGATCTCCTCGTTGGCGACCTCGCGGTGGCCGAAGGCAGCGTCGTCGTGGGCGCGCCAGAGGGTGACGTCCGCGCGTACCTGAGCTCTCTTCGTCGAGTCTACGCTCGCGCACCCGCCAGACTACTTCCTGGCCACGGCGCGGTCGTGACCGACCCGCGCGAAACGTGCGCGCGACTGATCGAGCACCGGCTGGACCGCGAGCGACGTGTGCTCGCCGCGGTCGAATCCGGCGCGACCTTCGTGGACGCCATCCTCGACGCCGCCTACGAGAAGGACCTCGCTGGCGTCCGCGACCTCGCCGGTGTGACGGTACGAGCGCACCTCGAAAAGCTCGCCGTCGAGGGTCGAGTCGAGTGGGACGGCCGTCGGGCGCGCCCCGCGTAGCCGCCGGGTCCGCTGCGTTGCTGCGCGACCCATCGGACAGCCGACTGATTCGCGCTTCCGGACCCCTTTTCACCGCTGGCCCGTACTCACTCACGTGGAATCTCTCGAAACCGAACTCGAGCGCGCGCGGGCGCTCGACGTCGCGGACCTGGCCGACGCCATCGAGAACATCGGGTTCGAGTGTACGCGCTGTGGCGCGTGCTGCAAGGCGAACGAGGTCGACGGGAGTGAGACGGACGACGAAGGCGAGACCGAGCCGCACACGGCGACGGTCCAGCCCGAGGAAGTCCGTCGGCTGCAGGCGGCCGGAGAGAAGGAATACGACTGGCGCGACGTCGCCCGACCGATGCCCTTCGGCGTCCGCGAGGGCGAGGATGGTCCCGAGGGCGAGACCTTCGAGTGGGCGCTCCAGACGGACGACTGCGGGGACTGTACGTTCTACCGGGAAGACGAGGACGGCGTCGGCGCCTGCTCCGTCCACGGGGACCGCCCGCTCATCTGCCAGACGTACCCCTTCAGCGTCGCGCTCGGCGGGACCAGTCAGCCGATGGGCGAGGCCGTCGACGAAGCCGGAATGGTTCGGGCACACGAATGTGAGGGCCTCGGCCGGGACATCTCCCGATCGGACGCCGAGGAACTGGCGGCCGCACTCAGGGAGCGGGCGGTACGAGAACTGGCGTCGGCCATCGACGTCCGGGAGAACTACGAGCCGGCGAACCCCGACCAGGGGGTCGTCGTCCACGATTCGGAAGGCGCGAAACGGCCGGACGGGACGCCGGTCGAGTAGGCGACCGGCCGGGGCCGTTCGAGCGGGAGAAACGAGCGCCTAGAACTCTTCGTCGATTATCTCGCCGACGGCGAAGTTGGACTTTACCTCGCTGATCTCGACTTTGACGCGCTCGCCGATCTCCGCACCGGGGACGATGATGACGTAGCCGCGCTCGACGCGAGCGATGCCGTCGCCCTGCTTGCCGATGTCCTCGATCTCCACGTAGCGTATCTCGCCCCCTTCGACTGGCGGCTGGGGTTCGGTCGGCGCCGTCGTCGTCCCGCCGTCCTCGCTCGTCTCCTCGGACTCGTCGGCGGCGATGAGCGCGACCCGGTAGGTCTCGCCGGGCTGAATAGATCCGGTGTCGACCTCGCGACGCGGTACCTCGACGACGTAGCTGTCCCCGTCCTCGGAGACCTCCGCACTGAACAGACACAAGAGTTTCTCTGAGATTTCCACAGCTTTAGACCTCTACTCCCCGCATTGAAGGCCACTGATAAAGATGTTACGTCGGTCTCCCCGGTCTCGCGCCCCTAGAGAGACGTACCGATTTCTCCGGTAGCCTGTCGCATCCGCGAGCGCTCACGCGGACCGCTGGTGCCGTCACCGGGCTTTCCGCAGAGTAGGTGCCGGTTACCCGACCGTACCAGTGACGGCAGCGGGTCGGTCGAATACCGGCGGGATGACCGCGAAAACCGCAAGAAAGCGAGCCGTTAACCGACTGTACCAAACCCACTAAGACCGTTTCCCCCAAACGGATTGATATGAGCGCCACAGCGTCGACGACGGACACTCGCCTCTCGGACAAGCAACGCCGCATCCTGGAGTTCCTCCGGGACAACGCCGACACCCAGACCTACTTCAAGTCACGCCTCATCGGCGACGAACTCGACCTCTCGGCCAAGGAAGTCGGGACGAACATGACCGCCATCGAGGGCGGCGAGTTCGACGTCGAAGTCGAAAAGTGGGGCTACTCTTCCTCGACGACCTGGAAGGTCACCGCGTAGGGAGAGCAGACCGCACGGCGACGGCCTCTTTTCGACGCTGCCAGTGGGTCGAGCGACTGCTCCCAACGGACGTCGTTCTCACTCCGGGCGTAAGTTCGCTCGCTAGAGAACGGTGCTAAGTCCAGACCAGTCGAGCCGACAGACGACCTGGTCAGGGGTCGTACGCGAGGAGGTCCGCCGCCTCCGAGGCGAGGGCGGCGGCGTCGGTGTCGAACGAATCCGCGTACCGAACGACCAGCGTCAGCACCGTCTCCGGTGCGTCCACCGCGTAGCCGTCCTCCCGGGAGAGGAGCCCGGCCGCTTCCAGTTCGGCGGCGTACTTGCTGACCGTCGGCCGCGAGACGTCGAGGTCGTCGGCCAGGTTCCCCGCCGTCGTCGTCGGGTCGCGGAGCAACGCGACGAGCATCCCGCGGGTGGTGTCCCGTCGGAGGTACCCGAGCGTCACCTTCTCGTACTCGCTGAACTGGTCGGCGGGGAAGAACCGGCGATAGTCGCCGTCCTTCTCGCTCTCGATGGCGCCGTTCTCGGCCAGTTCCCTGAGGTGATGCTGGGTCTCGCCGGTGCCGAGCTGGAGGTCGTCACGGATCTTCGAAAAGTGGGCGCCCGGCGTGGTCGAGAGGTAGCCGGCGATGGCGTCGCGGGCGTCGCTCCCGCTCCCGCTTTCGCTCTCCGAGAAGCGGACGAGCGGACTCGCCGCGCCGAGTGCGGCGAACCGCCGGAGGGTAGCCCGCTTGGACTCGTCGACGTCACCATCCCGACCCATTGATACGTTGGTATGACGAGGACGTGTAAAACGGCTTCGACTAGGATCAGTTCTCGTCCGAGGCGGTCGACCCGCCGTCGGCGTTGAACTCCTGGTCCATCTCCTCGATGACCTCGTCGGCGTCGGAGATTTCGTTCGGATCCTCGCCGTGTTTGACGGCCTGGGCGGCCTGTTCCATCTCTTCGACGTCGACGTCCGCCTCGGCGTCGATCTGACCGAGGATCTCCTCGATGTCGTCGAGGCCGAGCATCTCGCGGGACTCCTCGTCGAATTCGAGCCCTTCGAGCACGTGGCCGTTCTCCTTGACGTCGGAGCCGGTCAGGTGCTTGCCGTAGCGGCCGACGAGTGAGGTGACCTCCTGGGGGAGGACGAACGTCGTGGACTCGCTCTGGCCGATGCCCTCCAGCGTCTCCATCCCCTTGTCGATGATGGCGCGCTCGCCCATCGCCTCGGCGGACTTCGCGCGGAGGACGGTGGAGATGGCGTCACCCTGTGCTTCGAGGATCTGGCTCTGCTTTTCACCCTGTGCGCGGATGATGTTGGACTGCTTGTCACCTTCCGCCGTCTCGACGGCGCTGCGGCGTTCACCCTGGGCTTCCAGGATCATGGCGCGGCGCTTTCGCTCGGCGGAGGTCTGTTGCTCCATGGCCTGCTGGACGTCCTTCGAGGGGTTGACCTCGCGGACCTCGACGCTCTCGACGCGGATCCCCCACTCGTCGGTGGGTTCGTCGAGTTCCTGGCGGATGCGGGAGTTGATCTCGCCGCGTTTGTTGAGCGTGTCGTCGAGTTCCATGTCGCCCAGCACGGCGCGGAGCGTCGTCTGGGCGAGGTTGGAGGTCGCGCGCTCGTAGTTCTCGACCTCGAGGAACGCCTTCTTCGGGTCCATCACCTTGATGTAGACGACGGCGTCGGCGGTCACCGGCGAGTTGTCGCGGGTGATCGCTTCCTGACGGGGGACGTCCAGCGTCTGGGTACGCATGTCGAACCGGGTCACGTCCGAGACGAAGGGCCAGACGAAGTGGATACCCTGGTCGAGCAGGCCGTTGTACGAACCGAGGACCGTGTACGCGCCCTGCTGATAGGGTCGGATGATGACGATGCTGGAGTAAACCAGCGCGATAACGAGTAACAGGAGGATGACGCCGACGAACATGACTCCGGCGCCGCCACCCTGGAGGACCACTGTTGGTAGCATAACGTTCGGTTTTCAGGTTCCCTAAAATAAAAGTGTTCGGTGTGCTTCCACGCCTCAGGAAGCCCGGTCCGACTCGACGTCTGTCTCACGGTCTCCGTCGTCGTCGCGCTCCGGACTCTCGGCGTCTTCCCCGGGCTCCGACGCGGCTCGCTCCCGTGCGAGCGCGCGGTCGATGTCGTCACCCTCGGCAACCGACTCGACGGTCACCACGTTGCCGCCGCCGGGGTCGACGACCATGACCTCGCTCCCGACCTCGATCTCGCCCTCGACGCTCCGGGCGCGGTAGTAGGGGTTGAAGCCACCGTCTTCGAGTTTGACCTCGCCCTCGGTGGTGGTCACTCGCTCGGTGACCGTCCCGAACTGGCCCCTGAGCGACCCGGAGTGGCTCGTCTCCGCCGCGCCCTCGCCCCCGTAGATGTCCAGCCGTCGGTAGCCCCAGAGCGTCAGTCCGGTCAGGGCCAGCACGACGACGGCGAGGATTATCGGCGCGAAGATACCCAGCCCACCGGGGAGCAACAGTCCCACCAGTCCGGCGGACAGCAGTGCCACCCCGAGGACGAACAGGTGAGCGCCCGGCGCGAACGCCTCGGCGACGAGGAGGATGGCACCGGCCAGGAACAGGAAGAAGGATATCGACTCGCTGAACAGTTCCGGCATATCCGAGGCTAGGGTCCCGGCGAAATTAAGTGTCGGGGGTCAGGAGTCGGATGTCAACACGCCGAAAAAGCCGAAGAGGACGAGGCCAACCAGGAACGTCCCGCCCGTGAGGACGAGCAGGTCCTGCGCGTCGAACCCCTGGACGTCGACGAACAGCCGCGTCAGCCCCAGGACGGCGACGTACGCCCCGAAGACGACGAACAGCGAGTTCTCCAGCGACGGTGTTCCCGGTTCGATGGTCGCCGATGGACGAAACTCCCCTGCGACGTTGCCCCCCGACGACCGCGCGTCACCGTCGTCGGTGTCGCCGCCGTCGTCGTCCCCGTCCACGACCCCGGCCTCGTATCGCTGGTTGTAGTACTCCTGTTCCGGTTCCTCGTCGAGTCGGTCGCCGTTGACGTTCTCGTCACCGCCGGGGCTGCTCCAGGTTCCGTCCCGGGACTCCTCGCCGTCGTCTGCCCCGCGACCCGCGTCATCTCGCATACAGAGGGGTTGTTCGTCGCGCTACTAAAGCGCCTCGCGTGCCGCCAACGAGGAACCGACGAGCGGTCTGTCCTAATTCCGGCAGCCACGTGACGGAAACCATTTATTCCGGCCCGAAATGCACCCGCTATGGCCCTCCACGTACTGGACGCCGTCGAGCAGGGACTCACCCGGACCTTCGAGCGAAACGGCCTGCTGCTCGTCGCGGCGTTCGTCGCGTTCGGACTCCTCGGAACGCTCGCCAGCGAAGCGACTGCCGGGACGTACGCGGAGTTCTTCACCGAGCAGTCGGAGATACTGACCAGCACGGACGGTACGACGCCCTCACCGCTAGAACCGCTCTTCGACGTCACTTCGGACGGAGTCGACTGGCACGTGACGACGTTACCGCCCGGGACCGTCGTCGCGCTCTCCGTCCTGTTCGCCGTCGGCGAGGAAGCGCTCAGGATCGTCGCGATCCGCGTCTTCGCGTCGGCGGAGACCCAGACCATCCCCGCCACCCTGGTCCGCCGGAACCTCGCGTGGGTGACGCTCCACGGAGTCCTCGCGGGCGTTCTCGTCGCCATCGCGACGGTGATTGGATTCGTCCTCCTGATTATCCCCGGGATCTTCCTGGCGCTGTCGTTCTACTTCGTCAGGCAGGTCATCGCCCTCGAGGACAGGAACACGTTCGGCGCGATGGAGCGCGCCTGGGACCTGTCGCGCGGTAATCGCCTGGACCTTATCGGCCTCGCTCTCGTGGTCGCCCTGGTCGGTCTCGTGGCCAGCATTCCGCCGGCGCTCGTGGGCCTCTTCTCGCCGCTGGCGGGATCGGTCGCCGGGGCCGTCACCTCCGCGTTCGTCCTGGTCTTCAGTATCGCGGCGACGACGCGAGCCTTCGAGCAAGTTCGAAGCCAGGAAGCGAGCCAGCCGTAGAAGCAGTGGGGAGTCGGACCCCAGTTTTCGACCTGCTCAGTGGACGCGCGTTCCGAGCGGCGAGTCCTCGTGGGTGGTCAGCAGGTCGGCCTCGTCGCCCGCCGCCAGCACCATCCCGTTGGATTCGGTGCCGAACAGTTCGGCCTTCTCCATGTTGGCCAGCAGGACGACGCGGGTGCCCGGAAGCTCGTCGACGTCGTGGAGCTGTTTGATCCCGGCGACGACCTGGCGGACTTCGTGACCGATGTCCACCTGCAGCTTCACCAGTTTGTCCGAGTCCTCGATGGGTTCGGCCGACTCGATCTCGCCGACGCGTAGGTCGATCCCCTGGAAGTCCTCGAAGCTGATGCGCTCGTCTTCGAGGGGTTCGAGGTCGACGGCCTGGTCGCTCGCCTCACCGTCGCCCTCGCCGTCGTCTGCTTCGTCACCCTCGTCGTCACCCTCGCTCGCAGCCTCCACGCGCTCGCGGAGGTCCTCGTTGAGCGCCTCGATCTCGTCGTCTTCGACCTTGGCGAACAGTTCTTCCGGCTCGTCGAACTCGGCGGGCGGGGCTTCCAGCGCCGCGTCGAGGTGGGCGTCCTCCACGGTGCCGCTCTCTCCGAGCTGCTCCCAGGCGGCCTGGGCCTTCTCTGGGAGCACCGGCTGCATGAGGACGGCGACGGCCTTGGATAGCTGGACGCAGTCGCGGATGACCTGCGCCGCTTCGTCGGGGCTGTCGTCGACGAGGTTCCAGGGCTCGTTGCGCTGGATGTACTCGTTGCCGTAGTCCGCCAGTTCGACGGCGGCGTCGGCGACAGTTCGGAGGTCGTAGTCGGCGACGGCCTCTCTGAACTCCGCGACGGCGTCCTCGATACGCTCGGCGACGTCGTCGCTCGTCTCGACGTCGGGGGTGCCGCCGTAGTTGCGCTGGGCGAACAGGAGCGAGCGGTAGAGGAAGTTGCCGACGTTACCCACCAGCTGGCCGTTGACCCGCTCTGCGAAGCGGTCCCAGGAGAAGTCGACGTCCGATTCGAGGCCGGCGCCCGAGATGGTGTAGTAGCGGAAGAGGTCGGGGTGGAAGCCGGTGTCGAGGTACTCCTCGGCCCAGACGGCGCGGTTGCGCGAGGTGGAGAGGGACTTGCCGTCGATGCCGACGAAGCCCGCCGCGAGGATGGCCCGTGGCTCGGCGTAGCCCGCGCCGCGGAGCATGGCCGGCCAGAAGACGGCGTGATGCTGGATGATGTCCCGGCCGATGACGTGGATTATCTCGCCGGCGTCGTCGGTCCAGGCGTCGTCCCACTCGGTGCCGTGGCGCTCCTCGCCGTCGACCTTCCAGACCTGCTCCCAGTCGTACTCGTCGGCGCCGACCCGCTCGGTGTACTGCTTCGTCGAGGCGACGTACTCGATGGGCGCGTCGACCCAGACGTAGAGGACGAGGTCTTCTTCGGTGTCCGCGTCCTCGTCGGCTTCACTGTCCTCGTCGCCGGGGTAGTCGATCCCCCAGTCGAGGTCCCGCGTGATGCACAGGTCCTCCAGTTCGCCCTCGATCCACTCCCGCGGCTGGTTGCGGGCGTTGTCCGTCCCTTCGAGGCGGTCGATGAACCCCTGCAGGTACTCCTGGAAGTCCGCGAGGCGGAGGAATCGGTGGTCGCGCGAGCGGTACTCGGCGGGGTTGCCCGTCAGCGTCGAGACCGGGTCCTCGATCTCGCCGGGTTCGAGGTGGCGCTGGCACCCCTCGTCGCACTCGTCGCCGCGGGCGTGCTCGCCGCAGTAGGGGCAGGTCCCCTCGACGAAGCGGTCGGGCAGCCACTGGTCGGCCTCGGGATCGTATCCCACCTGGATCTCTTTCTCGTAGACGTGGTCGCCGTCGATCCACGATTCCACGAACGACTGGGTGAGTTCGGTGTTCGTCTCGTCGTGGGTGTGGCCGTAGCTGTCGAAGGCGACGTTGAACTTCGGGAACGTCTCGGCGTACTTCTCGTGGTACTCCAGGGCGTACTCCTCGGGGTCGACGCCCTCCTCGGCGGCGTTGACGACGATGGGCGTCCCGTGCATGTCCGACCCGCTCACGAAGGCGGTCTGCTGGCCGACGCGTTCGAGCGCGCGCGAGTAGGCGTCCCCGACGACGTACGTCCGGAGGTGGCCGACGTGCAGGTCGCCGTTGGCGTAGGGCAACCCGCACGTGACGACCGCCGGATTGTCGGTCGGTAGCGTGTCGTGGCTCATGTGTGTGCGATACCTCCATGCGGGCCTAAAACCCGCGGGTTTGGTGCTGTCATCTGTGTCGTGACTGGTGCAGTTACTCGGTGCGTACGACGCTGGTGACCCACCGGGGTTCACCAGTCGGCGGCCGCCCCGTCGCGTTACCGGCGAGGCGTCGTCGAGTGGGTCCACCCGGTGCTAGAAGAAAGGCATCGTGCCGCGCATTTCGGGGGACCACGTCGCTGGCATTGGTATTGATTGGGGTTGGTGTAGCAAAAGCCTGACCGTTCCGAACGAGAGCGGTTTCGCCGAATCGCGCCCTGGCGACGGACGAACGTGATCAGGACCGCTCCGTCGGGAGCGTCTCGGCCGGGGAACGCTCAAGGCGACTCACGTTCCACTCTTGACATGAACGCGAAGGGAGCAATCGTGACGGTCGTCGGTGTCGTCGTGACCCTCCTCGGGTTGTTGTGGGTTGTACAGGGCCTCGGAATCGTCCAGCTCGGTCCGGTCCTGTGCGTCGCGGAGTGCGAACCCATCACCGGGAGATCACTGCAGTGGACGGTCATCGGCGCGGTAGCACTGATTGCGGGGGCACTGATGGTCAGATTGGGACTGGGACGCGAGAGCCAGTGAGTGTTCGCAGGTCAGTACCAGTCCAGGTCGGCGACGAACGAGCGCAGCATCGACCGGGTGACGTGGGGCATACAGACGACGCGCATCTCGCCGGCGCCGGTCTTGGAGACGCGCCAGCCGCGTTCCCGGAGTTCGGCCGTCATCGGGACGGACAGGTCCGCGGCGACGAGCGGGAGCTCGGGGCCGACGACGTCGTGGCCGCGGGCGTCCAGCTGGTCGGCGAGCCACTCGGCGTTAGCCATCGAGCGCTCGTACTGCTCGCGGTACCCCTCGGGCCAGAGCGCGTCCATCGCGGCGACGGCGCTGGCCACACCCGCGCCGGAGCGCGTGCCCGTGAGCGTGACCTGACTGGTCGATTCGAGGTAGGGCGTATCGATGGCGAGTTCGTCCAGCAGATCGGTCGAGTTCGCGAGCAGGCCCCCAGCGGGGACCGCAGCCTGGCCGACCTTGTGCGGGTCGATGGTGAGCGTGTCGACGGCGGCGTGATCGAAACTCCACTCGTGGTCGGTGAAAGGGAGGTAGAAGCCGCCCCAGGCCGCGTCGACGTGACAGAGCGCGCCAGCGTCCGCGGCCAGGTCCGCGATGGCCGGGATGGGGTCGACGAAGCCGTACTCCGTCGTGCCTGCGACGCCGACGAGAGCGACCGTGTCGTCGTCGACGAGTTCCGCCATCGCGTCGACGTCGGCCCGATGGCCCGTCGCGGGCGCCGTTCGCAACTCGACGCCGAGCATCTCCGCCGCCTTCCGGAACGAGAAGTGGACGTGCTCGGGCGCGACGACGTTCGGGTCGTCCGTCGCGTCGCTGGCCCGGTTACGTGCGATGCGGACCGCCTGGATGTTGGCCTCCGTCCCGCCGCTGGTGACGTAGCCCGCGGGGTCGGCGAGGCCGGAGATGGCGCCGAGTCGCTCCACGGCCTCGCGTTCCATGTCAGCAATCGTCTCGTAGGTCCCGGGGTCACCGGGATTCGTCGCGAGGAATCGCTCCGCCGCCTCGCGGGCCGCCGGGTGCGGTTCCGTGCACATCGAAGAGAGCACGCGGTCGAAATCCTGCGGTGCGGCCTGCTGCATTCTATCCCATACCACGGGCCTGTGGCCTTTAGCCGTTGTGTTCGAGCGAGGAGCGTGGAATCAGAGTTCTGGAGTGGCCGACTAGTGCCCTGCTCGTTCACGTCCGACGCGTCAAGAAAGACCGAGTCGTATCGAAAACAGTGGCGGCCCGGCGACTTACCGTACCGACTCGAGCAGCAATCGCTGTTCGACGCGCTTGACCTCCTGCTGGACGTCGAAGACGGCGTCGATGTTGGCGCTGATGGAGGTGACGCCGCTGTTGACGAGGTGGCGCACCATCTCGGGTTTCGAGCCGGCCTGCCCGCAGATGCTCGTCGCAACGTCGTGCTCGCGGCAGGTCTCGATGGTACTCCCGATGAGTTCGAGGACGGCGGGGTGGAGTTCGTCGAACCGGTCGGCGACGTTCTCGTTGTTCCGGTCCACGGCGAGGGTGTACTGCGTGAGGTCGTTCGTCCCGAAGCTGGCGAAGTCGATGCCGGCCTCACAGATCGATTCGATCGAGAGCGCGCTGGCTGGCGTCTCGACCATCACGCCCCACGAGCGCTTCTCCGGGTCGAGGCCGACGTCCTCCATGATGGCCTTCGCCCGCAGCACGTCCTCGGCGTCGGTGACGAGGGGGAGCATCATCTCGACGTTGTCGTAGCCCATGTCGTACAGCCGGCGGAACGCTTCGAGTTCCAGCCGGAAGGTCTCGGGCCGGTCGAGACTGCGGCGGATGCCGCGATAGCCCAGCATGGGGTTGTGCTCGTTGGGCTCGTCCTCGCCGCCGTCGAGCTGGCGGAACTCGTCGGTGGGCGCGTCGAGCGTGCGGACCCGTACCGGGCGCGGGTAGAAGGACTCGGCGACGGTGCGCACGCCGTCGACGATCTCGTCGACGTAGGCCCGCTCGCCGTGGTCTGCGATGTAGCGCTCGGGCGTCTTGCTCGTCGAGAGGATCATGTGCTCGATGCGGAGCAGACCGACGCCGTCGGCGCCGGTGGCTGCCGCCCGCTCGGCCGCGGCCGGGATGGAGACGTTGACCTTGATCTCCGTGCCGGTCATCGGCTTCGTCGCCGGCTGGCCGGTGGACCCGGACTGCCCGTCGGCAGACTGGCCGGACTGGCCGTCCGGCGCCGTCGCGGTCTGGTGTTCGTCGTCGCTTTCACTGGAACCCTCTGCGCTGTCCGGGCGGACGGTCCCCCGTTCGCCGTCGATAGTGACGCGCTGGCCGTCCTGGAGCCGTGCCGTCGCGTCGTTCGTCCCGACGACGGCCGGAACGCCGAGTTCGCGCGAGACGATGGCCGCGTGGGAGGTCATTCCGCCCTCGTCCGTGACGAGCCCGGCGGCGCGTTTCATCGCGGGCACCATGTCCGGCGTCGTCATCTCGGTGACGATGATGTCGCCCGACTCGACCTTGTCCAGCTGGTCGAGCTTGGTGACGATGCGGACGTCGCCCGTCGCCGACCCGGGGCCGGCGCCGAGGCCGTCGGCGAGGATGCCTTCCTCCTGGCTCGCCATCCCCCCGCCGTCGGCCAGGCCGGCGTCGGCGCTGACGCTGGCGGAGTCGGCGTCCGTTTCGATGGACTGTGAGTCGCTTCCGTCGGCAGGCGCGTCGAAGGCTTCGTCGATGGTGGTGATGGGCCGGGACTGGAGCAGGTAGACGTCGTCGTCGTAGATGGCCCACTCGACGTCCTGCGGAGTCTCGTAGTGGTCCTCGATGCGCTCACCGAGGGTCACCAGTCGGTCGACGTCGTCGTCGTCCAGGACGCGCTGTTCGCGCTTCTCGTCGGGGACGGCGCGCTCGACGGTCTCGCCGCCGTCGCGGACGTACATCATCTTCTTGTCCGCGACGGTGACCTCCTCTACGTCACCGGTCTTGCGGTCGATAACGTAGTTGTCCGGCGAGACGGCGCCAGAGACGACGGCTTCACCGAGCCCCCACGCGGCTTCGATGATCGACGTGGGCGCTCCTGTCGAGGGGTGGCTCGTGAACAGGACGCCGCTCGTGTCCGCGTCGACCATCGCCTGGACGACGACGGCGATGTCGACGATATCGTGGGCGAAGCCCTGTTCCTGGCGGTAGTAGATGGCCCGCTGGGTGAACAGCGAAGCCCAGCACTCTTTGACGCGCTGCAGGAGGTCCGCGCGCTCGACGTTGAGGAACGTCTCCTGCTGGCCCGCGAAGGATGCGTCGGGCAGGTCCTCCGCCGTCGCCGAGGACCGCACCGCGACGACGTCGTGGCCCAGGTCGTCGTAGGCCCCGACGATCTCGTCACGGACGTGGTCGGGGACCTCGGTCTCCAGAATCAGTTCCTGCGCACGTTCGGCGGCCGCCGCGAGCGCCTGTGAGTCGTCGGTGTCGACGTCGACCACTTCGAACAGTTCGACGTCGATGCCGGTGTCTTCGATGAAGGAGCGATACGTGTCCGCGGTGACGACGAACGCGGGCGGAACGGGGAGCCCGGCTGCCGTGAGTTCACCGAGGGACGCCGCCTTGCCGCCGACCGAGTCGAGGTCGTCGGCCGTAATCTCGTCGAGCCATCGTAGCGCCATGTACTCGTTCGTCTCTACATGTACAAATATTAAGGTAGTGTCGAAGCCGGCACCATCTAGTACCCCTGACTCGGAATCGAATCAATCGCTTCTCCGACCTGTTCTCTCGTCACTGTGTCGACGGCTCGCCACGGTATCGCCCGTCAGACCTCGATTATCTCGTCCTCGTCGTCGTCGGGGATCACGAGGTCGCCGTCGAACGTCGTCACCGCGCGCCCGCCCACGCGGACCTCGTCGCCGTCGGACTCGACCCGGACCGTCCCCGGGCGGTCGAGGAAGTGGCCCTGCTCGACGAGAATCTCGTCGAACTCCTCGTCCATCGCGTTGTGTCGCCGGAGATAGGCGCCGAGTGCGCCCGCGGCCGTCCCCGTGACCGGGTCTTCCGGGATGCCCGCGAGCGGGACGAACGCCCGCGCGTGGACCGTCGTGTCCATGTCGAGCGTGTCGAACGTGAACGCGTACAGTCCCTCGCAGCCGGTTCGCTCGCACAGATCCTCGATAGCGGCCATGTCCGGGTCGGCGTTGCTCAGGTGTTCGAAGTAGTTGATCGGCACCATGAGGAACGGCATGCCGGTCGATACCTTCCCGATGGGGACGTCCGCGCCGACGTCCCGGAGCGACGCCACGTCGACGCCCAGCGCGTCCGCGGCCTCCTGCTCGTCGACGTCGACCCGCCCGACCTCGGCGTTCGCTTGCTCCATCCACACGGTCCCGTCGATGGTCAACTCGATGTCGAACGTTCCAGCCTCGGTCTCCAGGGTGTGGGTCCCGTCGTCGACGACGGCCCGCTCGAACAGGTAGGCGTGGGCCGCGATCGTCGCGTGCCCGCACAGGTCCACCTCCCGTTCCGGTGTGAAGTAGCGCAGCCGTCGATCCGCGTCCTCCGAGGGCACGACGAACGCCGTCTCGCTGGCCCCGAGTTCACCCGCTATCGCCTGCATCTGGTCTTCGCTCAGGTCGGACGCGTCCGGCAGGACGCCGGCCGGGTTCCCGGCCATCGGCTCGTCCGCGAACGCGTCGACTAATAATGCTTGCCGAGTGTCCATGGCCTGGGGTTTGCCGACGCGCGTGAAAACGATTCCCCTGACTAGGTGTTGTGACTGGTACTGCGAGTGTGATAGTACTCACCGCTAACAACTCGAAAGCCCCCGGTCGCTCGTGGGCTGCGACCGCACCTGCGCGCGCCTTCGGCGTGCTTGGTGGGTCTCGCTCCACGAGCGACCGGCCCCTTTCAGTCCCACCCTCCTAGACTAACGAGTCGGGTGGGACTGAAAGGGGCGTCCGGCTGGCCGAACCCCGGCGAAGTAAGCACCGGAACGAGCGTAGCGAGTGAGGAGCACAGCGAGCCGCGGGAGGCCAGCCGGGCGGGGCTTTCGGGCTGTTGTTGGCAGTGATAGCACTGCTGTAAACGGCCATCTCGTCAATCACTCAGGACTCTCCTACTCGAAACACCGAAGGTCGGCGAAGATGCACACCAACACATGAGCGACCTGCCGGACGACTTCTCGTGTACCATCACGAACTGGGAGTACATCTACGGGCTCTGCCGTGACGTCGCGGACGAGGTCAAGCGCGCAGAGTTCGAACCGGACGTCGTCGTCGCGCTCGCCCGCGGCGGCTGGTTCGCCGGGCGCTGCCTGTGTGACTTCCTTGGACTCGACGACCTGACGAGCCTGAAGATGGAGCACTACGTCGGGACGGCCCAGAAGGCCGACGAGGCGCAGGTCCGATATCCCATGCCGGCCGGCTCCGTCGAGGGCAAGGACGTCCTGATCATCGACGACATCGCCGACACCGGCGGGTCGATCAGTCGGGCCCACGAGTACGTCACGGACCGGGACTGCGGCGAGGTGCGAACCGCGACGCTCCAGTTGCTCGACACCAGCGAGTTCCAGCCCGACTTCGTCGGCGAGCACCTGGAGGAGTGGACCTGGGTGGTCTACCCCTGGAACTTTATCGAGGACATGATCGAACTCGTCGAGGGCGTGATGGAGCGCGCCGACCAGGACGTGCTCGAAGAGGAGGCCGTCCGCGGCCTGCTCCGGACGTACCACGACGTCGACCGCATCGAGATGGAGATCGCCCAGCCCGACCGCCTCGGCGAGGTCCTGACCGAGATGGAACGCCGCGACGTCGTCGACTGGACCGGCGACGGCTGGTCACTCGTCGAGTGAGGGGCCTGACACGACGCGTGCGGTTTCGACAGGATTCTTAGCCCCGCCGCGCACTTCACGAGCGTGTCGCTCCTGGGCATCTTCGCGTCGGCTATCCTCCCGATTATCGCCATCGCCGCCGTCGGCTTCGCGCTGGGCCGGGTGAAGGGCGTCCAGCCGGACGCGCTCAACACCGTCACGGTGTACCTGCTCGCGCCTGCGCTCGTACTCCATAGCCTCGCGACGTCGGCCCTGGGCGGGTCGACCATCCTCGAAATCGTGGCCGTCGTCGCCGTCTTCTCGGTCGCGATGATCGTCCTCGCCGAGGGTATCGGTCGCGCGTCGGGCCGCTCGGAGCCGCTGCTGGGCGCGTTCGTCATGGTAGTCATCTTCCCGAACGTCGGCAACTTCGGCATCCCGCTGGCGGACTTCGCCTTCGGCCAGGTCGGTCGCAGCGTCGCCGTCCTCGTCACCGCCGTCCAGGGCGTCCTGCTGTACACCCTCGGCGTCTACGTCGCGGCCCGGGGTGACGAGGGCGCCGTCCGCGAGAACGTCAAGCGCGTGTTCACCCTGCCGCTGGTGTACGCCGTGGTGGTCGCGCTCGCGGCGCGCTGGCTGGGCGTCGTCCCGCCGACCGACTCGACGGTGATGCAGACGCTCGAACTGCTCGGGAACGCGTCGATCCCGGTGATGCTCGTCGTGCTCGGCATCCAGCTCTCCAGCGTCGACGTCGAGGGGGCGCTCCGCCCGGTCGGCCTCGCGAGCGGGGTCAAACTCCTCGTGGCTCCCGTGGTCGCGCTGGCCGCGGCGCTCCTCGTCGGGTTCGGCGACGCCACCGTCGCCCGCGTCGTCGTGTTACTACTCGCAGGCCCGACCGCGGTGACACCGATCATCCTCGTCGGCGCCTTCAGCGGCGACACCGACGGTATCACCGCCAGCGAGTTCGTCAGCGCGACAGTGTTCCTGACGACCGTCGCGAGCGTCGTCACTGTCACTGCACTGGTCGCGATTCTCCAGTCCGGCGTCGTGATCTGACTCTCAGTGCTGACGGCGGGACCGACCGTCGTCGCGGACGTACTCGAGCGCTGCGACGAACTCCTCGGGGTCGACCCCGTCACCGACCTCCTCGAGGCGTTCGCGAATTGACGTAGGCGTCATGGCCATTGGTATCTATGCACACGGAGTAGATAGCCGTTCCCGTTCCGACGACTAACTGGTGTGAGGGTGGTGAAAACCGGAATATTAGTCCGCGAACGCTTCTTCCGACCCCGTCGGCGCGGCGGGGTCCTGTACCCACAGGTCGCCGAACAGTTCGTCCTGCTGGAGGCGGACGCGGCCGCGGTGGGAGAGGAAGAGCAGGCCGAGGTACGTCTCGACGCGCGACCCGCCTGCCATGTGGACTTCACGGTACAGCACCTCGTCGCGGCCGGCGTCGTAGTGCTCCCGGAGCACCTCGTAGACGGCGTCGATGATGTCGTCCATGTTCTCCGCGTGGGTCGTCCCGGTGACGTCGTCCTCCGTCGGCTCGTCGTCCATCCGCAGGTCGTCGGCCGACCGGTAGTCCAGTTCCTGGGTCCCGCGCTGGAACCCCTGTGGGGAGTCGCTCGTGTCGTACTCACGGGACTCTTTCCACCACGACTCGCGCTCGGCGTCCCGCAGGTCCCGCACCAGCTCGTCCAGCGTCTGGGGCATCCCGCGCGCCCGCCGGCGTTCGAGGCGCCGGTCCATCTCCTGTTCGAGCGAGGCGAAGGGGTCCGGCTCGTCGATAGGCGCGTCCTCGCCCATCGCCTGCTCCCAGGGCTCGACCTGTTCGGCCTCCTCCTCGTCGTCCTCGGTGAGCATCGCGTCGCTCTTCATCCGGATGAGGACCGAGGCGTAGAACAGCGCCCGGCCGGAGGTCCGCAGGTCCTGGGCGTCGAGGACGTGCAGGAACTTGTCCGTCACCCGCACGACGTCGATGTCCCACGGGTCGATCTCTCCCTCGTCTGCCAGCTGGACGAGCACCTCGACCGGCTCGACGTTCTCGTCGTCGTCCTCGTCGGACTCGGCGTCCTCGTTCTCTGTTGCCGTACTCTCGGCGTCCGATGTGGTTTCAGACTCCTCGTCGACGTCGTCGCTCGCGCCGAAGAGATCTGCCGCATCGGAACCGCCAGGCGGCTCCCTGTCCTCGTGTCCCGCGATGTTCAACGGGATGTCGTCGTTCCGGTCCTCACCGTCTTTGCTGTTCTCCTCGTCCCCGCTATCGTCAATCATCCGCTGGCACCTCCCCGTCACCGTCGATATCCACGTCGCCGGAGAGGTCGATTCCGGTGACGGCGCTGATGTTGTTGTCCTGCATCGTCACCCCGATGGCGCGCTCGGAGCGGTCGAGCAGGGCCGAGCGGTGGGAGACGACGACGAACTGGGCCTGGCCCGCGAGTTCGTCGACCATCTCGCCGACGCGCTCGGCGTTGGCGGCGTCGAGGAAGGCGTCGACCTCGTCGAGTGCGTAGAACGGCGCGGGGTTGTGGCGCTGGATGGCGAAGATGAACGCCAGCGCGGTCAGTGACTTCTCGCCGCCGGACATCGCGTTGAGGCGCTGGATCGGCTTGTCGCCGGGCTGGGCCTTCATCGTCAGGCCGCCGTCGAAGGGGTCCGCCTCGTTCTCGAGGAAGAGCCGTCCTTCCCCGTCGGAGAGGCGCTCGAAGATGTCCTGAAAGTTCTCGTCGATGGCGTCGTAGGACTCCATGAACGTCTCCTTCTTCCGGGCCTCGTAGGTCTCGATGCGGTTCCGGATCTCTTCTGCTTCCTCGACGAGCGTCTCCTTCTTGTCCTCGAGTTCGCCCAGGTCCTCGGCGACGCTGTCGTACTCCTCGATGGCGCGCATGTTGACCGGCTCCAGCTTCTCCATCTCGCCTTCGAGCCGGTCGATCTCGGACTGGACCGTGTCGTGGTCGGGGACGTCCTCCGGGTCGTAGTCGCCGACCTGGGCCTCGAGCTCCTCGATCTCCCAGTCCAGGCGGTCCTCTTCCTCGCGGGCGTCGTCGAGGTCGCGCTCGACGTCGCTGACTTCCGATTGCTGTTCGTCGCGGGCCTCCTTGGCCTCCTGGAGTTCCTCGCGCAGATCCTCACGCTCGTCCTTGAGGTCTGCCAGCTCTGCTTCGAGTTCCTCGACTTCGGCCTCCTTCTCGGACTTTTTCTCGCGGTGGTCCTCGATTTCGGATTCGAACTCGGCAATGTGCTCCTGGGCGTCGGCCTTCCGGTTCTGGGCCGTCTCGATGTCGTCGTGGAGGTCGTCGATGGCGTCCTCCGCGTACTGTTTCTCCAGGTTGAGTTCGTTCAGGTCGGCGTCGAGGTCGTCCTGGCGGTCCTCCAGCTGGTCGATCTCGGCGTTGATCCGGTCCTTCTGGTCGGTGAGGTCCGGGAGGTCGGAGTCGGCGACCTCCGCCTCGAGCTCCTCGATGTCGGCGTTCAGCCCGGCGATGGTCTCGTCCTTCTCCGAGATCTCGGCCTCGAGTTCGTCCATCTCGTCGGAGACGGCCTCGCGCTCTTCCTCGATCTCTGCGAGTTCGTCTTCGAGACGCTGGATCTTCTCTTCCGCGTCCTCGATGGCCGTCTCCTTGCGCTCGACGTCGGCCTCGATCTCGCGGACCTGGTCGGCCGCGTCGGCTTGCCGGTCTCGGGCGTCGTCGAGTCGCCCCTCGACGTCGCGGAGTTCCTCGCGGACCTCCTTGCGCTCGTCCTCGAGGTCGTTGATCTTCTTGGCGACGCGTTCGAGTTTGCCCTGGCCGCCGGAGAAGGAGTAGCGAGTCCCGGACGAGGACCCACCGGTCATGGCGCCGGACTTCTCGACGAGGTCGCCGTCGAGCGTGACGAGGCGGAACTGGCCCATCATGTCGCGGGCCGTCTCGATGTCGTCGACGACGACGGTGTCGCCCAGGACGTAGGAGAACACGCCCGCGTACTCGGGGTCGAAGTCGACGAGGTTGTACGCGAAGTCGACGACGCCGTCTTTGTTCGGCAGGTTTCCGAGCCCGCGCTGGTGCATCTCCGTGATGGGGAGGAAGGTCGCCCGGCCGGCACCCTTGGATTTCAGGTACTCGATACCACGCTGGCCGACGGTGTCGTCGTCGACGACGACGTGGGCGAGTCGGCCGCCCGCGGCGGTCTCACACGCGGTGGCGTAGTCCGGGTCGACGCCACCCAGCTGGCCGACGGTGCCGTGGACGCCCTCGATACCGGCGTTGAGGATGGACGTGACCGCGCGGCCGTACGAGGAGTCGCCGTCCTGGCCTGCGCGGGCTTCGAGTTCCGCGTACTCCTGCTGCTTGGCGGAGATGTCGTCCTCCAGGTCGTCGATTCTGGACTGGAGCTCCTGCTTCTCGCTCTTGAGGTCCTCGACGACGCCGGTGATGGTCTGCTTGTTCTTCTCGGCCTTCTCCAGTTCGTTCTCCAGGTCGCCGATCTCCGATTCGAGGTCGGGGATCTCGGCCTCGGCCTCCTCGATGGCCTCGCGCTTCTCACGCTGCTCGTTCGAGCGGCGGCGGGCCTCGTCGATGAGCCGGTCCTGTTCGCGCTGGAGGTCGTTCTTCTCGGACTTGGCTTCCTCGAGGTCGGCGCGCTTCGATTCGAGTTCGTTCTTGACCTCCTCGAACTCGTCGCCGACCTCGTCGATCCGCTGCTGGACCTCCTCGAGTTCGGCTTCCTTCTCCTGGATCTCCGCCTTGACGTTGGACTTCTCGACCTTGCGTTCGCGGATGTCGCTCTCCAGGTCGTCGATGGTCTCCTGCTTGCGGTCGATCTGGACGAACGCCTGCCGGCGGGTGTTCTCGGCGTCCTCGACCTTCTCCTCGGCGGTCTCGATCTTGTCCTCGAGCCGGGAGATGTCGCCCTTGATCTCCTCGATCTCTCGCTTGATGGCGAGCTGTTCGTCCTCGCCCTTGCGTTCGATCTCCGCGTTCAGGTCTTCCAGGTCCTCTTCCAGGCGGACGACGGTGCCCTGGCGCTGGTCGAGCTCCTCCTGGAGTTCGGCGAGTTCGTCTTCGAGCTCGTCGATCTCCGATTCGATCTCCTCGAGTTCCTCGCGCTTGTCTTCGAGTTCGGCCGCCTTGCGGTAGCCCTCGTACTCCTCTTTCTCCTCGCGAAGGCTCTGGTATTCGAGGGCGGTCTCCCGTTCGTCTTCGAGCTGGTCGAGGCGGTTCTGCTTCTCCTCGATCCGTAGTTCGGCCTCGTCGATGCGTTCCTGGACGACCTCGAGTTCCTCGAAGGCCGCTTCCTTCTTCTGGTCGAACTCGGCGACGCCCGCGATCTCGTCGATGATCGCCCGGCGCGCGCCGGGCGTCATGTTGATGATCTCGGTGACGTCGCCCTGCATCACGACGTTGTACCCCTCGGGCGTGACGCCCGCCTGAGACAGCAGGTCCTGGATGTCGGAGAGGTTGACCGAGCGGCCGTTGATATAGTAGTAAGAGTAGTAGTTGTCCTCGGTCTGTTTCACGCGCCGCCGGATCGATATCTCGTCGACGTTACCGACGTCCTCGGTGCCCGCGGCGTTGATAACCTGCGAGCGCTGGAGCTTGCGGTCCGAGTTGTCGAGGATGACCTCGACGCTGGCCTCGCGCTCGCCGCCGAAGTCGTCCTCGTCCTCGGCGTCCCGCGGGTTGTAGATGAGGTCAGTCAGCTTCTCGGCCCGGATGCCCGACGTGCGGGCCAGGCCGAGGGCGAACAGGACGGAGTCGATGATGTTCGACTTCCCCGACCCGTTCGGTCCGGTGACGACGGTGAAATCCTCGTAGAACGGAATCCGCGTCTTCCGGCCGAAACTCTTGAAGTTGTCAAGGACGAGCTCTTTGATGTGCATTGGGTCGCTCGTGGCCGTCCGGCCTACGCGACGATGATGTCGGAGCCGGAGTCGGCCTCGCTTTCCTCCCGGTTGTCCTCAGTTGTGGCGTCCTCGGCTTTATGTGTGTCGGCTGCCCCCTGCTCCGCTGCCGGTGTGGTGTCAGTTTGCGCACTGTTCGACGTCGAATCGCCCGCGGACCCGGCGTTCTCGTTGCTGAGTCCGATATCGGTGTCGACGGCGTTCTCCAGTTCGCGGAGGCGGACCTTGCACTCGACGAGTTCGTCGGTGAGCCCTTCGACAGACGCTTCGAGTTCCTTCACGCGCGATTCGAGTTCCTCGACACGGTTACCGCACATGGACATACAGCGCGACTGAGGGCCCTTAAACCTCCGTCAGACATTGACAGCGAGATTGACAACTCCCCGACCTGTCTGCTTCGACGAATCCGGTCGCAATGTGGCGATTATCCTCCGTACGCCTCGTCGAGATACGCGGCGGTGCGGTCCACGACGGCGGGGTCGAAGGTCCACACGCCCGTCCACTCGTTCGGCCCGACTTCCGTCGCGAGCAGGGCGCCCTTGAACTCGTCGGGGCAATCGGTGTTGACGACGAACCACGAGGTGCGAATCTCCTCGCTGCCGTCCGCGTGGACCGTGAGTTCGTCGGGCAGCGACGGCAGGCCGTCCGGCGACCCGTACACGTGGACGGCGATGCCGGCGTCGACGAGGCGCTCGTACACCGACTTCGTCCCGCGTTCGTCCTCGATGCGAGCGAGGTGCTGAAAACCGGTGTGTAACGTGCTCCCGCCGGACCGGTACGCCAGGGCCTCGACGTGGCGCGAGATCTCGATCAGTAGCATCTTCTGCTTGCCCGCGACGGTGAACGTCGTCTCGTCCAGACCCGCGAGGACGTCCGGCGTGTCGACTTCGTCGATGGACCGCGTCCCGGTGACGTAGAGGTCCGAGTTGACCATCAGGACGCTGTTTCCCACGTCGGCGATAGACGAGATGGCGAGTTGCGCCGCTCCCTCTTCGTCTCCTTCGAGGATGACGAGGTTGCCGGGGCTTCCCTCGGCGGGTTCGTCCTCTCGAATCCGCACGTCTGGTGCGTCGACCATCCGCCTGAGCATTCGAACGAGCGGCTCCGGTTCGTCCCGATTCCGTATCGTGAGCGTCTTCTCATCGGAGTCGACGTCTGCGATGATGTCGGCGAGTCCCATTGCCTCCTCGTTCGGGCGGCGTGCTAAATACGATGCGGGGCGATTCCCATCGCTGATAGCGACACGCGACGGCTACGCGTCCGTCCACGGGAACAACGGGCCGTCGCACTGCTCGCGAACGCCGTCGCTCGTCACCGTCGATCCGTCCGTTCCGTCGACCATGACGGGATGGTCCTGCGGCGTCAATCCCGGCACGTCAGCGTCCCAGTTCGCCTCGTAGGCCAGCGGCGAGTGGGGTGAGAACGGCTCCGTCCCGGTCGGCAGGTACGCCTGCGTCGCCCACGGGACGAACCGCTCCCGGTTCATCTCCTGGTTCCGGAGCCAGTTGCCGTCCTCGACGCTTCCGTCGAGACGCTCGTCGGTCCCTCGCTCCAGTCCGTTCGTCATCCCGCCTTCGGGCTGGGTCCCGTTGACGTAGAAGACGTGGAGCGGGTACGGGCTGGCGTCCCACGTGCGGGCCAGCGTCGTGCCGTCGGCCAGCACGATCAGGTCCAGGAACGTGTACACCGTCGGCGGCGTCCGAATGTACGACGGGACGTCCTCCGGGCCGTTGTCCGGGAACTCCACCTGGAACCGGACCGGGTCCCGGTAGAACAGTTCGTTGAGCTTCCGGACGTAGGTGTCCTGGCCGCCGACGATGGCCGAGACGCGGACGCCCTCGACCGTCTCGCCGTCCGGCCCGTCCACTGCGACGCGATTCACGTCCTCGGACCTGGGTTCGTGGCCGTGGCCGTCGCCGCCCTCTCGCTCGACGATATCGTCGTCGTAGCGAATGCGGTGGGCCCTCGCCTTCTCGCGCCCGTCGAACCAGTCCCAGAACTCGCTCGGGGGGTCCTCGATCAGGGTCCGCATCGCGTTGTCCTCGCCGTGGTCGGTCTCCCCTTCGACGCAGACCCAGACCGGTTCGTGCTCGTCGAGGGTCACCGTCACCGCGTCCCAGTTGTCGATCTGCTTCCCGTCGCTCGACGGAAAGTGCACCTCCAGGTGGTTCTTCAGCCGGTAGGCCCGGAACTCCTCGCCCGGGTACTCGGGGAACGTCTTCCTGGCCGCCAGCGCGTCGTCGAGGTCCGTCGGCAGGGACTCCCGCTGGTCCCCGAGGAACCACGCGTCGAGGCCTTTCCCCCAGTAATCCGGCATCGCGCTGTCGAGGTCGTCGCCACCCGCGGTGCTGTGTTCGCTACCGCCGGGGATCAGCGAGAGCGTCGTCGCCGACCCGGTCACCGTCTCGTCACTCACAGCCACCCACCTCCGAACAGGTACTCGACGCCGTCCAGCACGAACTCCACCCCGTCGTCGGTCAGCGTCTCGACGGTGTAGGGCACCGACTCGCCGCCCTCGAAGACGAATTCGCCGGATTCCAGGTGCTCCGTCCGGAAGTGGACCTCCGTCGAGCGGTAGGCCCCGAGGGCGAACTGGAGACGTTCGAAGTGGTCGCCCAGTCGCACGCGCCGGATCTGGTCGCCGTCGTCGGTCAGGTGGACGTCGTCGACGATGGTCGTCCACGCCTCGCTGGCGGCACTGTCCAGCGAGTCCGACACGGAGTCCGCCGCCGGCGACCAGTCGATCTCCAGTTTCGTCGCGTCGGCTCGCGTCGTCTCGGCCAGGTCGCGCAGGTCCCACGAGACGACTGCGGGCGCGTGCGGCCGGACGGTCTGTGCGTCCGATTCGACGACGGCAGTGTCCTCGCCGAAGAGCCCGTCGTCTGCGTAGTGCAATCGAAATCGCACCGAGACGGCGACGTCCCCTTCGGGAATCCGGCCGGGCGTGACCGTCGCGAACAGCGAAGGAGCCGCGACGAGGTCGGCGTTCCTGACGCGTTCCTCGTTCTCGATCTGACCCCCTGTTCGGTCCGTCGTCGCCGCCAGCGCGTGTTCGCCGCTCGTGACAGCGACCGGTCGATCCGATTTCGCGGCCCGGTCGAGCGTCGTCTCGCCGACGCCTCGCCAGCCGTCCAGGTCCGACTCGAAGTCGCCCAGAACGACGGCGTCGCCGCTCGTCTCCGCCGCCCCGCTCGCGGGCACCGCACCGCCGGCGAGCGCCGCGGCAGTCGCGGCCCCGATCCCCTTCAGTACGTTTCGACGCGTCGCTGACCCAGTCGACCCCCAGGTACCTTCCATTTTAGGTCCGAAAGACCTCGGCCACCACTCAAAACGTTACCCCCTAATCGCTTAGCCCGGGGCATGCACGTCGACGAGCGGAACGAACCCCTTCGTTAGCCTTTAGCCGAACGGCGTCGAATCGCGGACAATGACTGCTCAGGCCACGGAGTCGCGCGAACTCGCGACCGTCATCGGGCTCGAGGTCCACGTCCAGCTCGAGACCGAGACGAAGATCTTCTGCGGCTGTTCGACCGACGTGGGCGACGACGAACCCAACACGCACACCTGCCCCGTGTGTCTTGGACTCCCCGGCGCGCTCCCCGTCGTCAACGAGGCCGCCGTCGAGTCGGCGGTGAAGGTCGGCAAGGCCATCGACGCCGACGTCCCCGAGGAGACCACCTTCCACCGGAAGAACTACTACTACCCCGACCTGCCGAAGAACTTCCAGATCACCCAGTACGACGCCCCCATCTGCCAGGACGGCACGCTTGAGTTCTCCCACGAGGGCGAGCGCCGGGCGGTCGACATCCGCCGGGCGCACCTCGAAGAGGACCCCGGGTCGATCAAGCACGTCCGCGACGGCAGCGGACCGCTCGAATCCCGGACCACCGGCATCGACCGCGCGGACTACACCCTGATCGACTACAACCGCGCGGGCACGCCGCTGATGGAGATCGTCACCCAGCCCGACTTCCGGGCGCCCGGTGAGGTTCGGGCGTTCCTCGAAAAGCTGGAGGAGGTCCTCGAGTACCTCGGCGTCTTCGACGCGACGCGGGACGGCAGCCTCCGCATCGACGCGAACCTCTCGCTGGTCGACGCGGACGAGGTGGACGAGGACGGCGCCATCGACGAGTCGGTCCTCGAAGACGCCAACCGGACCGAGGTCAAGAACATCTCCAGCCACAGGGGCGCCGAGCAGGCGCTGGCCTTCGAGGCCTCCCGCCAGAAGAAACTCGTCCAGTCCGGACGCGAGGTCGAACAGGAGACCCGCCACTTCAACGAGACCCACGGCAACACCGTCGGGATGCGCTCGAAGGAAGAGGAGAAGGACTACCGCTACTTCCGCGAGGCCGACCTCCCGCCGCTCCGCGTGAGCCACTGGAAGGAAGAGATCGCCATCCCGGAACTTCCCGACGCTCGCCGCGAGCGCTTCGTCTCGGAGTACGGCCTGAGCGACGAGGCGGCCTCGAAGCTCACGAGCACCAAGCAGGTCGCGGACTTCTTCGAGAGCGTCGCCGAGCGCTTCGACGCCGACCTCGCGGCCACCTGGGTCGCCGACGAACTGCTGGGTGAACTCAACTACCGCGACATGGAGATAACCGACGTCGAGGACCGCTTCGACGAGGTGACGCGCCTGGTCGAACTCGTCGCCGAGGACGAGATCACCGCCAAGAACGCCAAGGAGACCGTCCTCCGCGGGATGCTCGACGACGGCGACGACCCGGACAGCATCGTCGAGGCCGAGGACCTGGGCAAGACCAGCGGCGACGAGATACAGGTGGCCGTCGAAGACGCCATCGACGAGAACCCCGACGCCGTCCAAGACTTCCACGACGGCGACGACGGCGCCATCAACTTCCTGGTCGGCCAGGTCATGCAGAAGACGGGTGGAAGTGCCGACCCCGGTGAAGTGAACGGGCTGCTGCGGGAGGAGCTGGAAGAGTAAACCAATCTCACAGGAGTGGGTATTTCCATGAGCAAGATCGAATCCGCCGTCGAAGACACCGTGTTGACAGATGTCCTCGGCTCCCACGCCAAGGTGAAGATCCTGACCGCGCTGCTGAGCGAAAACGACCGCGACCTCAACGCGACGGAAATCGCCCGCCTCGCGGGTATCGACCGGAGCACGTTCTACGACCACCTCGACGACCTGCTCGACTACGAGATGATCGAGGAGACGCGTCGCGTGGGGAACAGCCAGATGTACGCGATCAACCGGGACAACTCGGCCGCCGAGGACCTGGCCCAGATGGAGTGGGACCTGCTCGACTACGTGGACGAATCGGAGTAGACGGAAGCAGCAGAACCTACGCCAGCGACTCGTCGACGACGCCGTCCGTCAGGTCCGACAGCGGCGCCGTCAGTTCGTAGCTCGGCGTCCGCAGATTGATGGGCGACGTCGAAGAGAGACCGCTGAAGTGCAGCGTCATCTGGTAGCTCCCGTCGTCGGCGATGGGCACGGCCTCCTGCTGATCACTCGCCCCGTGGCTGGCCCAGGCGTACTCGCCGGCGTCCGCGGGGTCCGACTGGCCGCGGATTTCGAAGCTGGCGTTCGACCCGCTGCCCGTGGTCGGATAGCCGTTGTCCATCCAGGCGCCGAATCCTTCGTCGATAGCGTAGACGTCTTCGTACCCCTCGGAGATCAACTCGCCGGCCCGGAGCGACGAGAGGTGGTGCGGGCACCGGCAGTAACAGACGATACGCTGGTCCTGGGACCACTCGTCGGTCGGGTCGACTTGCCGTGATTTCGACCAGTCCTCGACGCGACGTGCAGAACTCAGGACCGCGTCTGTGATGTGCGCCTCGTCGTACTGCCGCTGGCCGCGGGCGTCCACGAACTTCGTGTCGGTCTCCTGGTGCCACGTGTGGGATTCGTCGACGGGAACCAGCGGGACCTGCTCACCGCCGACGTCCAGCGTCTGGTACTCAGACTCCGTCCCCGAGCCCGAACTATCGCCCGATCCACCGCCGAGACACCCCGCGAGACCGCCTGCCAGCGCCGCGGTCGACGCCAGGAGAGTTCGCCGATTCATATTGCCGAAACGTTAGTCGAAAGGAATGATAAAGTCGTCGGGAGCGGTCGCCGGGCGCGCCACTACTCCGTGTCGGCGTCGGAATCGAACCGCAGGAGGAACGCGAACAGCGCCGCCGCGAGCAGTTCGACGCTCTTGATGACCCCCTCGACCGGTTCGACGACGTAGTGTTCGGCGATGGTCCCGAGAACGCCCCCGCCGTGGGAGTGGCCGCCGCCGGCGCCGGGGGCGGGTGCCCCTGTCAGGAAGGCGCCGTGGCCCGTCTCGTGCCAGAACACCCAGCCGAGAAAGGAGAGCACCATCAACGCCAGGCCGAGCTGATAGGCCCGGCGGAGCGAGAGTTTGTCGTGGATGACGAGGTAGGGCCCCGACAGGAGCGCGAGCGCGAAGGCGACGAAGAGGAACGGTCGGGGGTCCGGCGGCAGGCCGCGCGAGGCCAGGTCGAGGAGGGCGGTTCCGTAGATGAGACTCCGCGGGAACCCCCACCAGAGGTGGTAGGCCGCGGTGACGAACACGAGGGCGGCGACGGCGGCCCGCGCCGCGCGGACGTACCGGTCGTTCATGTCCGAAACGCGGACGAGCGGGGCCAAGAGCGCGTCGATACGCGGCGGGAACGGTACACCTCCGCGCACGTGTGCGAGCGCGGGAACGAACACGCGCCGTGCGCGGACGCCCGCGCCCGCCCAACTGCCCGCACACACGCGCTATCTGTCGATTTCGGACGAAACACTTTTGCATGCACCTCGCCCTATCACCCTGTAATGAGCGAGCAATCTGGTGATGTCTCGTGGAGCTGATCATCACCGAGAAGGAGAACGCTGCCCGCCGGATTGCGGAGATCCTCAGCGAAGGGAGCGCGCAGGCCGAGCGCAAGAACGGGGTCAACGTCTACCGCTGGGGCTCGAAGCGCGTGATGGGGCTCTCGGGCCACGTCGTGGGGGTCGACTTCCCGCCCGAGTACTCCGACTGGCGCGACGTCGAGCCGGCGGAACTGGTCGACGCCGACGTCGTCAAGTCGGCGACCCAGGAGAACATCGTCGAGACGCTGCGCTTTCTCGCCCGCAAGGCCGAGGAGGCCACCATCGCGACTGACTACGACCGCGAGGGGGAACTCATCGGCAAGGAAGCGTACGAACTGATCCGCGAGGAGACGGACGTCCCCGTCAAGCGCGTGCGCTTCTCCTCGATCACCGAACGCGAGGTCCGGGACGCCTTCGCGAACCCGGACGACATCGACTTCGACCTGGCCGCCGCGGGCGAGGCCCGCCAGATCATCGACCTCGTCTGGGGCGCCGCACTGACGCGCTTTCTCTCCCTCTCGGCGCGCCAGCTGGGCAACGACTTCATCAGCGTCGGCCGGGTCCAGTCCCCGACGCTGAAGCTCATCGTCGACCGCGAGCGAGAGATCGAGGCCTTCGACCCGGAGGACTACTGGGAGATCTACGGCGACCTGACCAAGGGTGCCGAATCCTTCGAGGCCCAGTACTTCTACGAGGCCGACGACGGCACCGAAGCCGAACGCGTCTGGGACGAGGCGTCGGCCGAGGCCGCCTACGAGGCCGTCGCGAGCACGGACGCGGCGACGGTCACGTCGGTCCGCCGACGGACCCGCACCGACGACCCACCGGAGCCGTTCAACACCACGGCCTTCATCTCCGCCGCGAGTTCGCTGGGCTACTCCGCCCAGCGCTCGATGTCCATCGCCGAGGACCTGTACACCGCGGGGTACATGACCTACCCGCGGACGGACAACACGGTGTACCCGGACGACCTGGAGCCGGACGAACTGCTCGACGAGTTCGTCGGCGACTCGACGTTCGGCGAGCACGCCGAGATGCTGCTGGAGCAAGAGGACATCGTGCCCACGGAGGGCGACGACGAGACGACGGACCACCCGCCAATTCACCCGACCGGCGAGATTCCCGCGCCGCGCGAACTCGGCGAGGACGAGTGGGAAGTGTTCGAACTCGTCGTCCGCCGCTTCTTCGCGACGGTGGCCGAGCCAGCGAAGTGGGCCCACCTCCGCGTGGTCGCGGAAGCCGCGGACCACTCGCTGAAGGCCAACGGCAAGCGCCTGATCGAACCGGGTTACCACGAGGTGTACCCCTACTCCAGCGCGAGCGAGAACTTCGTCCCCGCCGTCGAGGAGGGCGAGGAACTCGCGATGTCCGACGTCGAGTTACAGGCAAAACAGACCCAGCCGCCACGGCGCTACGGCCAGTCCCGGCTCATCCAGAAGATGGAGGAACTCGGGCTCGGGACGAAGGCGACCCGCCACAACACCATCGAGAAGCTGTACAACCGTGGCTACATCGAGAACGACCCGCCGCGGCCGACGACGCTGGCCAAGGCCGTCGTCAAGGCGGCCGAGGAGTTCGCCGACCACGTCGTCTCGGACGACATGACCGCCCAGCTGGAGGCGGACATGTCCGCCATCGCCAACGGCGAGGCGACGCTCGACGACGTCACCGTGGAGTCCCGCGAGATGCTGGAGGCGGTGTTCGAGGAACTCGCCTCCTCCCGCGAGGAGGTCGGTGAACACCTCCAGGAGTCGCTCAAGGCCGACAAGCGCCTCGGTCCGTGTCCCGACTGCGGCGACGACCTGCTCGTCCGCCGGTCGCGCCAGGGGTCGTACTTCGTCGGCTGCGACGGTTTCCCCGAGTGCGAGTACACGCTCCCGCTCCCCTCGACGGGCGACCCGCTCGTCATCGAGGAGACCTGCGAGGAACACGAGATGAACCACGTGAAGATGCTCGCCGGCCGGGACACCTTCGTCCACGGCTGTCCCCGCTGTGAAGCGGAGAAGGCCGACGACACCGAAGACGAGGTCATCGGCGTCTGTCCGGAGTGTGGGGAGGAGCACGACGGCGAGTTGGCGATCAAACGTCTCCGCTCTGGCTCCCGACTCGTCGGCTGTACACGCTACCCCGACTGCGACTACTCGCTCCCGCTGCCGCGCAACGGCGACATCGTCGTCACCGAGGAGCGCTGTGAGGAGCACGACCTGCCGGAGATCGAGATCCACGACCAGGCGGGCGACGGGGCTGGCGACAGGACAGAGGACGAGGCAGCCGAGGAAGCAGAAGACGGCGCTGGCGACGAGGCAGACGACGACGGACCGTGGGAACTGGGCTGTCCCATCTGCAACTTCGAGGAGTACCAGGCCCGCCAGCGCGTCGACGACCTGGAGGACCTGTCGGGTATCGGCGGCGCGACTGCGGAGAAACTCGCCGACGTCGGCGTCGACTCGCCGGACGACCTGAAAGACGTCGAACCGGGCGAGGTCGCCGCCACCGTCCAGGGTGTCACTGCCAAGCAGGTCGAGGAGTGGCAGGAGACCCTCGACGGCGAAGGCGAAGCGCCCGCTGCGGACTGACCGAGTTCCGGTTCTCTGGCCCAGCGGCCGTCGACTGATGAGCTACAGCGTCGTCGAGACGCGCTCGCCGCTGACGACTTCGGGGATGATCACCTCGTCGGCGCCCGCGCGGCGGGCTAGCGTCTCGTCGGTCTCGTCGCCGACGCGGACGACCAGTCTGACGGTCGGGGCCAGCTGGCTCGCCGCGAGGACGATCTGGATGTTCGCGTTCGAGTCGTCGATGGCGCCGACGACGGCGCTGGCCCGCTCGATGCCCGCGTTGCCGAGGGTCTCCTCGCGCCTGGCGTCGCCCCGCACCGCGAGGACGCCGTCCTCGACGGCCTGGTCGTACTGTGCCTCCTGGGTCTCGACGACGACCACGTCGCGACCGGCGTCGTCGAGGCTGCGAGCCACGGTCTTGCCGAAGGTGCCGTAGCCGCAGACGACGACGTGGTCGTCGAGGTCGCCGATGGTGGATAGTAGCTGCATCGCTCTGAGTTCGTCGCGCATCTGCCCGCCGAACGCCGCCGTCAGGACCGTCTCGCCGGTCCACAGCCCCGAGAGCACGAGCCCCGTGAGTACGACGATAGCGTACCCCTTCACCAGCGTCGCCGGCCCGTCGTGGTTCTGAAAGTGCAACTCGATGCTCGTCGGGTCGAGCAACCAGAACAACGCGTCGACGACGCCGACGCCGCCGAGGGCGGTAAAGCCCGCGACGCCGGCGAGGACGACGGCCGCGAACGCCGCGATCGGTTTGAGGGCGTGTCTGAGCAGTGGTCGACGGAGCAAGCCGCCGAGCGGAACAGGTGCCACGCTTCTATGGTATGTGGTATTGGGTATCAATGGGGCGTTCGTGGCGAGACTTGCTATTGTGTGGGTCGTTCGTGGAGGATTATCGTTTACTGAGTGCGTGTTTCGAGTGAATGGTCGGTTCTCGGTCGGATTGGTGCTGGGAGAAACAAGACCACCACCGCCCAGAAAGCCCTCGGCGCACTCTCAGGAGTCGGGATCGCGACCGCCAACACCCAGAAAGCCCTCGGCCCGCTCCGGCACCGAAAGACTCACTTCGCTCGTCTTTCGAGCTCTCGTTCGCTCCGCTCACGAGAATCCCGGGGCTTGCTGCGCTCCTCGCTACGCTGTCGTTCGAAAGACGCTTCGCGTCTTTCGTGATGACGAGAGAGCTTCGCTCTCTCGAACCACGGTGCTAGCGGCGCCCGGGTTCCCGGACCGCACCTCGCCCTTTCAGTCCTCCAGGTACACACCGCAGCCCTGCCCTTCCCCTGGTCGCGGCATAAACGCCGCTCCCGGCCGTGCTGTGCGGTCAGGAAGCGTATCGCTCGCCGGACGGCGAGCGATCGGGGAGGGTTGGCGGACTCAATCGTGAGCGCGTTTCATCGCGCGAGCGATGCTGGGCCTGGAGGACTGAAAGGGCGAGGCGTGGTCGACGAAGTCCGAACCCGTAAGCACGCGAGGAACGAGCGCGCGAAGCGGGTTCGCACGAGTCGAGCGCGCCGAGGGCTTTCGAGGTGTTGTTGTTGGCTTCAGTGCCAATTCCAGAGAGCGCGCCGAGGGCTTTCGAAGTATTAGACGTCGTGGTCACAGCTGCTCCGGCAAATCGTCCAGTGCCCCATCAGTCTCACTCGCTACTACCGAGATACCGAACACCTAGAAGCCGATGTGGGAGGTCGAACTCGGGCCGTCGTCGCCGTCGTTGAGGCCGCCCTCGTGGGCGAAGGTGTACTCGTCGTCGGTCAGGAAGACGGCGCCGTCGTCGACTGAGAGGCCGACGTCGGGGAGGGTCGTGTCGGCGGCGTCGCCGTTGTCGCAGTAGCCCGAGCAGGCGTCGAACATTGAGCCGTGTTTCGGGCAGATGATCTGGCCGTCGCGCATGGCGACGCCGCGCCCGGTGTCCAGGCGCTGAGCCTCGTGGGTACAGCGGTTGACGAAGGCCCTCACAGGTCGGTCCTCCTCGTCGCAGGTGACGACGAGTAGTTCCTCCTCGGCGCCGTACTCGTCCGTGGCCGTGAAGCGATAGGAGCGGTTCTCGCGGACGTCGGAGACGGTGGTGAGTTCGGTTCCCGTCGGCATGGTCGTGCTGTGGAGTGAGAGGGACTAAGGTCTGGGGGTGGTCGACGAGGCCGGCGGGTTCGCGGGCTTCCGCGAGACAGCGACCAAGACCAACTCGCTGGTGGACCGCTTCCGGAAACTCACCCTCCCCGCAGTGGACGACGTGCGCGAGGGGCTGGCGAGCTACGTCGAGACGATGGAACGCGCCGAGGTACTCGAAGACAAAATCCAGCGGACCGACGACCTCATCGACGAAATCGTCTACGAACTCTACGGTCTGACCGACGAGGAAATCGTGATCGTGGAAGAGGCGGTGGGCGAGGACTGAGTACCGCGAGCGAACGGAGTGAGCGAGCGGCCTTTTTCGCCCACGTTTTTCGAGGAGTGGTGCCGGAGCGACGCGACGGCACCCGACGAAGAAAAAGGTGGTTCCGAAGCGGTTTTACCGTGCGGCGAGAGTCACCCACCAATGACTGACTGGGCGGACTGGGACCACATCGTGAAGATCGACCCGGACAAGACGCTGGTCGAGGGGGAGACGTTCGAGGACGTCGCGGCGACGGGCACCGACGCCATCGAGGTCGGCGGCACGACCGGCATGACAGAGGAGAAGATGGCCCGCGTCGTTGAGGCCTGCGGGAAACACGACGTGCCGGTGTACATCGAGCCGTCCAACCCGGCGTCGGTGGTCCACAGCGACCTCCACGAGGGCTATCTGGTCCCGGTCGTCCTCAACGCGGGCGACGTCACGTGGATCACGGGCGCGCACAAGGAGTGGGCGCGCCTCGACGACGGCATCGACTGGTCGCGCACCTGGACGGAGGGGTACATCGTCATGAACCCCGAGGCCTCCGTCGCCAGCTACACGCAGGCTGACTGCGACCTCGAAGCCGACGACGTCGCGGCCTACGCCGAAGTGGCCGAGCACCTCCTCGGCCAGGACATCGTCTACGTCGAGTACTCGGGGACGCTCGGCGACCCCGAAATCGTCGAGGCCGCCGCGTCGGCCCTCGAGGACGCCACGCTGTTCTACGGCGGCGGTATCCACGACTACGACTCCGCGCGCCAGATGGCCGGCGTCGCCGACACCGTCGTCGTCGGCGACCTGGTCCACGACGAGGGCGTCGACGCGGTCCGCGAGACCGTCGAAGGGGCGAAAGACGCCCAGCGCGCGACGCAGTAGGTTCGCCGACCCCCTTCGGCTATCGGCGCTGCCGCTGTCTGAGACGGTGAGCGGATTCCGGCGAGTATTAATCCCGTCCTCGACAACGCGGCAGGTGTGTACGATCGTATCCTGATCCCGACCGACGACGGCGAGCAGATGGAAGCCGTCTTCGAACACGCAGCCGAGATCGCCAAGCGCCACGAGGCATCCCTCGACGTCGTCCACGTCGTCGACAAGCGTGCCTACCTGACTCTGGACGAGGAGATCATGGACGACGTCGAACGACAACTCGGAGAGCAGGGCGAGGAGGCGACCCAGCGCGCCGTCGAGTGGTTCGAACAGGAAGGGGTCGACGTCGAAACGACCAATCTCAGCGGGGACCCTGCCGAGGAGATCGTCGCCCACGCAGACGAGACTGACACGGACCTGATCGTCATGGGGACCCGGCGTCGGGATTACAGCCAGACGATGCTCGGGAGCGTCTCGGAAGAGATCGTCTCGCGCGCCCGCCGCCCCGTCCTCATCGTCGACATCGCCGGAGAGTAGGCGCCCGACGCTGCCCGCGAGACCCTCGAATTTGGTGGCGGGCGAACTGGCGACGGAGACCGGAGACGGCAATTTGTGGAACGTCCTCGGCACGCTCTCTGGAGTTGGTACTGAATCCAACAACACCTCGAAAGCCCTCGGCGCGCTCTCTGCAGTCGGCACTGAAGCCAACAACAACACCTCGAAAGCCCTCGGCGCGCTCGGGTCGCGGGGACCACCCTGCGCTCCTCACTCCGCTCCGGTGCTTGGGGGTCCCAGCTTCCCCGACCGCACCTCGCCCTTTCAGTCCTCCAGGGACTGCACAGCAGCCCTGCCCTTCCCCTTCCACGCGAGCGAAGCGAGTGTGGGCTCGAAAGACGAGGTGTGCCGAGTCTTTCGGTGGGTCGCGCGATGAAACGCGCTCCCGGCCGACCGCCGTGCGGTTGCTGTAGGAAGCGTGATTCGCGGCGGACGCCGCGAATTCGGGGAGGTTTGGCGGACTCAATCGCGAGCGCCTCCGTGGCGCGAGCGAGGCTGAGCCTGGAGGAATGAAAGGGCGAGGCGGGCTCCGGGAACCCGGGCGCAGCAAGCACCGAACGGAGTGAGGTCGTTCGAGAGAGCGAAGCTCTCTCGTGATGACGAAAGGCGCGAAGCGCCTTTCGAACCACGCGCAGCAAGCCCCGGGATTCTCGTGAGCGGAGCGAACGAGAGCTCGAAAGACGAGCGAAGCGAGTCTTTCGGTGCCGGAGCGAGCCGAGGGCTTTCTGGTTGTTAGCGGTCGCAGTGTTAGTTTCAGGGAGCGCGCCGAGGGCTTTCTGGGTGTTGGCGGTCGGGATCCCGACTCCTGAGAGTGCGCCGAGATCCTTCTGGGTACCCGTTAGAAGACGAAGCGTTCGAAGAGTCGGCGCAGGATCGTCGACCGCTTGGCGCCCTGTGGGTGGACCTGGATGGCCGTGCAGTCGACGGCGTCGACGATGCGGTCGGCGGGGCGGCCAAAGAGGTTGCCGGTGATCCGGCCGCCGTCGGTGCCGATGATCAGCAGGTCCGCCGGGTCGATGGCCGAGACGATGTCGCGGCTGGGGTCCTCGGAGTCGACGATTTCCCGGTGGACGGGGACCGAACACAGTTCCTCGAGTTCGGCGAGGTACTCGGTGATGGTCTCGCGCTGGGCGTCGGTCGCAGTGCCCTCGATGGGGTAGAGCAGGTCGATGCGTGACCCGGTCTCGGTCGCCAGCGCGCTCGCGACGGCGATCCGCTCGGGGTCGAACGGGCCGTTGTCGGTGACGACGGTGATCGTGTGTATGCGGTCGAGGTCCCGGTCCTCGACGAGGAGGACGTCACACGGCGCGTTGCTGGTGATCCACTCGATGCCGGTGCCGAACACCGACGCGTAGAGGGGGTCGTCGCGGCGGGTGAGGAGCAGGAAGTCCGGGTCCTCGTGGTCGGCGAAGTTGACGATGGCTCGCTCTGCGTCGTGGCTGACGATCTCGCCGTAGCGGATCGGGACGTCGAACTCCGCAGTGAGTTCCTCCGTCTGGCGTTCGAACTTGACGTCGGCGGGCGACTGCGTCTCGGAGGCGTGTTCGAGCGTCACCTGGTCGGGCACCTCGTCGAACTGGACGACGGTGACGGAGCCGTCGTTCTTGCGGGCGACGTCGGCGGCGATTCGGAGGAGCGACCGTTCCCGCTCCTCGCTCGTGTGCTCGGTGATGGCCACCAGCACCTCGTAGCCCGTGACGTCGTCGAAGGCCGACTTCGTCCGCTCGACGGCCTTGCGGCCGACGCTCCGGCGGACCACGTCGGTCGCCGCGCCCTCGCGGTCGACCTTCTCGCGGGCGTAGAAGAAGTACCAGAGCACGGAGCCGACCGTGATGACCAGGGCGCCGACGAGGGGAATGGTCCCCATGAACCCGATGAGCAGGAGGCCACCGAGGATGCCGGCGATCTGTGTCCACGGGTACAGCGGCGACTCGAAGGAGGGGTCGTAGTCGCCCACGGCGCCCTCGCGGAAGGCGATGACGGCGCCGTTGACGAGCGCGAACACGACGATCTGGAACGCGCTGGCGAGCTTGGCGATCTCGGCGATGGGGACGAAGGCGATGAGCACGAGCATCACGGCGCCGGTGAGGGTGATCGCTCGCACCGGCGTCCCGTACTTGTCGTGGATCTCCGTCAGCGACGGCGGCGCCAGGTCGTCGCGGGCCATCGCGAACGGGTAGCGCGAGGAAGAGAGGATACCGGCGTTGGCGGTGCTGACGAGCGCGAGCACCGCGGCGGCGATGATGGCGAACACGCCGACCGGCGCCAGCGACGCTTCGGCGGCGTGTATCATCGGGACGTCGGAGTCGCTCAGCAGGTCAGGCGTCGTCACGCCGACCATCACGACGACGATGAGGACGTACAGCAGCGTGGTGAACGTCAGCGATCCGAGGATCCCGAGCGGGATGTTCCGGTCGGGATTCTCCACCTCTTCGGCGACGCTCGCGATCTTCGTCACCCCCGCGTAGGAGACGAAGACGAGGCCGGTCGCCGCGAGCAGGCCGCCCGACCCCTCGTCGAAGAAGCCGCCGTAGTAGGCCGGCGTCGTGTCGGGGAGTCCTCCGAGGACGAACCACAGCAGCGCCGCGAGCATGACGGCCACGATGCCGATCTGCAACCGACCGGTCTGCTTGGCGCCCAGCATGTTGACGACGATGAGGACCGCCGCGAGCCCGAGAGCGACGGGCTTCTGGGGGAGGTCGAACAGGTACAGCATGTAGGGGACGCCGCCGACGAGCGCGAGTGCGCCTTTGAACGACAGCGAGAACCAGGTGCCGACGCCGGCGATGGTCCCGAGCAGCGGTCCCATCCCGCGCTCGATGTAGATGTAGGTCCCGCCGGCCTGAGGCATCGCCGTCGCCATCTCCGACTTCGAGAGGGCGGCCGGGAGCACGAGCACGCCGGCCAGCAGGTACGCGAGGATGACCGCCGGCCCGGCCGTCTCCAGCGCGAGGCCCGGGAGGATGAAGATGCCGCTCCCGACCATCGCACCGATGCTTATCGCTATCACCGCGAACAATCCGAGGTCTCGTTCTAGTTCCTTTGGCATGTCAGTAGTCGCCGACTGGCAGCAGTCTCGTCGATACGTCGCAGTGGGGCCTCCGTCGGAACGTCGCGGGGCCGATTCGGTGAGCTGTCCGTCACGTTACCTGTAGTACCGAAATCATTTCAGTGTTCGATCGGTCCACTCCACCGTCGATCATCGGTTGGATAGCTGGGTATCCTTCCCGCATCCCGATAAAGAGCCCGATTGGATTGCGGAAGCGTGAATATATAGTCTATATTCTGTGGGGTCGTCCGAAGGTGGTGATCGAACCCGGCATCTCTCGGGACACTCCGAGCGGCAGTAGGCTGGTCGCCGTCGGCGGAGCACGCTGGCTTCGTCCCGGCGTCTCTCCGACGTCCGATGCCAGTCGCAGCGAACGACGGGGTTCGACCGACGCGAGTCAGACGTCGACGTCGAACTCGTGGAACTGGTGTTCGTACTCGTTACGGATGAGGTCCTCGTCGACGACTTCGAGGCCCAGCGCGTCGAGGTCCTGGCCGATCCGGCTGAGGTCGTCGCCGTCGGTGCCGATGGCCTCGACGTGGACGTTCTCCGTTCCCGTCGTTATCTCGCGGACGGCGACGACGCCCGGTACCTCCAGCGCGTCCCGTGCGAGTTCTTCGCGCTCGGGTATCGGGGCGGTACAGACGATGAGCGTCCGGAGCTGGTAGCCCGCCTTCTCGTAGTTCACTTCGGGCCGATACCCCATCAGAATACCCGCGTCCTCCAGTTTGCGGATCCGGTTCCGGACGGTGCTCGCCGAGACGCCGACCTTCCCGGCGACGTCGCTGGCTGAGGTCTTCCGGGCGTCACACTGCAACGCGTGGATAATCCGCTTGTCGAGGGCGTCGAGCGGCTCGTCGTTCATACCCTGGCTCTGGCGTGACGGACAGTAGGCCTTTTCCCTGTGGGCACCGGCCGTCGGCGACCGAAAAGACGGTTTTTAAGGCCGGTCCTCCAGAACGGGCACGTATGGACGACCGCACCTACACGGCCGACGCCGAGCCGGGCGACACGGTCACTGTCGCCGGCTGGGTCCACGAGGTACGGGACCTCGGTGGCATCGCCTTCCTGATCCTGCGAGACACCACGGGCAAGATTCAGGTCAAGTTCGAGAAAGACGAGATGGCCGACGAGCTCGTCGAGACGGGGCTGAACGTCCAGCGCGAGTCCGTCATCGCCGTCACTGGCGACGTCGAGGAGGAGCCCAGGGCGCCTACCGGTGTCGAGATTACGCCCGACTCCGTCGACGTCATCTCGGAGGCCGACCCCGAACTCCCGCTCGACCCCTCCGGGAAGGTCGACGCGGAACTCTCTACCCGCCTGGACAACCGCACCCTCGACCTGCGCAAGGACGAGACCAAGGCGATCTTCGAGATCCGCGCCGAAGTCCTCCGCGCCGTCCGCGAGCAGTTCCGCGAGATCGGTTGCACGGAGATCAACACGCCGAAGATCGTCGCCACGGGGACCGAGGGCGGCACCGAGCTGTTCCCGATCACCTACTTCGGCCGCGAGGCGTTCATGAACCAGAGCCCGCAGCTGTTCAAGCAGCTGATGGTCGGCTCCGGCCTGGAGCGAGTCTTCGAGATCGGCCCGATCTTCCGCGCCGAGGAGCACAACACGCCGCGGCACCTCAACGAGGCCACCAGCATCGACTTCGAATCGGCGTTCGCCGACCACGAGGACGCCATGGACGCCTGCGAGTCCGTCGTCCGCGCCGCCTACGAGGCCGTCGAGGCGAACTGCCAGGACCAGCTCGAAGCGCTGGACCTGGCCGACGAGTTCGAGGCCCCGGCCGATAGCTTCCCGCGCCTGACCTACGAGGAGGCCATCGAGCGCATCAACGCCACGGGCGAACTCGACGAACCGCTCGTCTGGGGCGACGACCTCCCGACCGAGGGCGAGCACGCGCTCGGCCAGGACGTCGGCGAGCACTACTTCATCACCGACTGGCCCAGCGAGATCAAGCCCTTCTACATCATGGACAAGGACGACGACGTCTCCACCGGCTTCGACATGATGCACCCGACGATGGAACTGGTCTCGGGCGGTCAGCGCGAACACCGCTACGACCAGCTCGTCGCAGGGTTCGAGCAGCAGGGGCTGGACCCCGAGGCCTTCGACTACTACACCAGGATGTTCAAGTACGGCATGCCGCCCCACGCCGGCTGGGGACTGGGTGGCGAGCGCCTCGTCATGACGATGCTCGGGCTCGGTAACATCCGTGAAGCGGTTCTCTTCCCGCGAGACAGGCAGCGTCTGTCGCCCTAGGCGACAGCGCAACTGTCGAGCGGGAGCTCGTCAGTCGAGCGAAGCGAGTCTGACGGCGTTCCCGCGAGATCGCCAGCGGTTGAGCCCGTAAACCGCGTCGGTCCACCGACCGTTTTTCGCCCACTCGACTCGGATTGCCGAAGCGTCGCTCAGAACAGTCCACTCAGCGTCGCTGGCGAGAGCCAGAACGCGACCAGTTGGCCGCCGATGACCATGATGCCGCCCAGGATACCCGCGCTGTAGACCCGTCTCCGGAGTTGCGACGCCGCCGCATCGAGGTCGCCGCGGATCAGGACGGCGTCGGCCTCGGAGCCGTCGCCGGCGGTGTAGTCGGCGTGGGTCCCGAGCAGGTCGTCGGGCGGTGCCTCGTCGACGACGACCTGCCCGGGCTCGCCGCCCTGCCGCGGCGTCCCGACGACGGTGACGTGCTCGTCGGCGGGGACGAACTGCTCGATGAGGGTCAGCGATTTCTCCCGGTCGTCGGGGTCCGGTAGCGCCTCGTGGTCCCGGAGGAACGCCCCGTCCGTCCTGCCGGGGAGGTCCTCGTCCGGGTCGACGGTCCGGTGTAACTCGGCGTCGGTGAACGCCCGGGCGCGTCCGGCCTCGACGCGGACCGCACCATCTCCGAGCGTGAACGGGACGTGCTCGACGCCGCTCGCGATAGCGCTCCACGTCTTCCGGAACCCGATCCGTCGCCGACGCTGGACCATCCACTCCGTGTGGACGGCGGGGACGCCGGAGAACGGAGTCGTCGCGTCAGTCTCGTGCTCGACGGACGGTACGCCCGAAATCGCCACGACGTCGTCGCTCGCGCCGGGTGGGACAGCGTCCGGTCCGTATCGCGTCGCCCGATCAAGGAGGCGGTGTTCGTCGAGCGAACTGGCCGCGACGGCGACCAGGTAGAACCCCCCGCCGGCCACGGCCGAGCCCGCCACCCACAGTTCTCCTTCTCCCGCCTCCGCGCCGCCAAGGAGCGGCAGGAACATCCACAGGACCGCGACTGCGAACAGTCCGATACCCTTCGTGCGGTCGAGTTCGACCTGCCGCGACAGGTGGTCGACGACCGCCGGTTCGAACCGCGGAATCGCGAACCCGACGACGATAACTATCCCCACCACTCCTGCGTACGAAACCACGCCCATGGCCGTTCAAGAGAGCAATCCACCAAAAGTCTATCCGCCACGGCAGGCTTTCTCGTCACCGTTTCCGGCCGCTCCTGATCAGTCGGCCACTTCACCGACGGCGCGCTCGCGTAACTCACCGGTCATGTGCAACCCGTGTTTGTCCGTCCGGCGGATGATCCGCTTGGCGGCCGACGACGAGAGGTACTTGTCTTCGATGGCCGCTCGCGCCACGACCCCGTAGCTGCTCGTGACCGTCGCGCCGAGACCGTGGGCCAGCGCCCGGAGGTGGGTGTCCTCCGAGAGGACGGCGACGGCGGTCCGGTCGTCGCCGTCGCGGTGGGCGAGCACGCCCGCCAGGACGGCCGCCTCGTGGGTCTCATCCTCCGTGTCG
Organism: Halomicrobium sp. HArcel3; assembly: GCF_058933135.1. NCBI lineage: Archaea > Methanobacteriati > Methanobacteriota > Halobacteria > Halobacteriales > Haloarculaceae > Halomicrobium > Halomicrobium sp. HArcel3. The sequence continues at coordinate 446,594 of NZ_JBZYDN010000001.1, forward strand.
AGCATCGACTTCGCGCGCTCGAGCGCCTTCGAGGGAACTGCCGTCGAGACGTCCTCGTCTTCGAGGAACTCCGCGACGCCCGTCCGCGCGGGCTCGGAGTCCACCTCCGCCGTCACGGCGTCGGGAATGACGAGTCGCCCGTCGAGGTGCGTGAGCAGCGGGAGCTCGCCGATCTGGCCCAGCGAGTGGAGCACCGTGGGCCCGACGTAGATGCGCGTCATAGCTCGGTGGCTTCCTCGACGTCGCGCTCGACGTCCTCCGGCGAGAGGTGCGAGGTCAGGTGCGTGTCGTGGGCGTAGGCCAGCCACTCGGCCACCGAGCAGTCCGCGATGCGAGCTGCCTCGGCGATGGAGACGTCGTTCGACTGGTAGCGCTCTGCGGCCACGCGGAACCGCATCGTCTCCAGTCCCTCCCTGAGCGCCTTCCTGATCGTCGTACTGCGGTCCTCCGCGAGCAACTCCGCGACCTCGTCGAGGTCGGCTTTCTCCTCTCTGGGCAACCGGGCGCTGATGGTCGGCATGTGTACGCTTTCACACACCGTCCGACATAAATCCGTAGGGTGTCCGGGACCCCCCGGTAGAGGGTTTATCTGGTCGGCGAACCAACACGAACCACCGATGGAACTCGATAGCGAGGCCCTCGACACGGCGGAGGAGCGCGGCCAGTACCTTCTGGCGAAGGAGTTGCTGACCTTCATCGAGGAGTACGACGACGAGGTCGAACGCGGCGTCCTCGTCGACCGGCTGGAAGCCTACGCCGACGCGCTGGACGAGCGAGGCGTCCAGTCGGTCGACGCCGAGCAGATGGACGAACTCCTCGAGGCCGACCGAACGGACGCGGAGACCTGGGTCGATTCGGACGCCATCTACGACGTCGGCGACGGGTTCAGCGCGTTCCCGGCGCGGTGGCACGACGAGCTACGGGGGGAAGCCGACGTCCTGCGGTACGTCGACGTGATTGACGACGACCTGGCGGGCGGCGAGAAGGAGACGGCGACGGGGGCGACCGGCGACGGCGTACCCCAGGACCTCCTGCTTGACGCGGTGAGCGCGCTCGGACCCTATAGCCGCGACGGGGCGAAGTCGGAGATAGAGCGACTGCGCGAGGAAGGATACGTCGAAGAACTCGCCGACCAGCACCCGCACGCGCGCATCGTGCCGACCCACGAGTGACGACCGGATCTTTCCTCGCGGCGGAGTAACTGCCAAGGATTTTACCCCGGCCCCACCGAGAGGTGGCCAATGACCGACGTTGCGACGGCGTACGTGCCCGGCCACGTCACCGGCTTCTTCACCAGCGAGCGGGACGACGACCCGACGAAGGCGGGCTCCCGCGGCGGCGGCATCGCCCTCGACGACGGCGTCGAAGTGACGGTCCGACCCGCCGACGAGACCGCGATCTCGCTCGACGGCGTCGACCTGGAGATGGGCGCCGTCGAGCGAGTGCTCGACGCACTCGAAGCGACGGCGACCGTGACGGGCGAGACCGACCTGCCGCTGGGTGCCGGATTCGGCGTCTCGGGAGCGATGGCGCTCGGCACCGCCCTCGCCACCAGCGAGGCCTTCGACCGACCCCTGTCCGAGAACGAACTGGTTACCATCGCCCACGGTGCCGAGGTTCAGGCCGGGACCGGTCTGGGTGACGTCGTCGCGCAGGCACGCGGTGGGATCCCCCTCCGGCTCGACCCCGGCGGGCCACAGCACAACTACATCGACGCTATCCCCGAACGCACGCGCGTGGAGTACTACGTCATCGACGAACTCTCGACGGAGGACGTCCTCTCCGGCGACACCCACACGCTCTCGACCGCCGGGCAGCGCGCCCTCTCCCGGGTCGTCGGCGAACCCACCCTGTCGAGTTTCATGCGCGCCTCGCGCCAGTTCGCCCGCGAGGCCGAACTGCTCACGCCCGACGTCCGCGAGGTGGTGATGGACGTGGCCGACGCCGGCGGCGAGGCGTCGATGGCGATGCTCGGCGAGACGGTGTTCGCCCCCGGAAATGGGCTAACTGACGCCGGCTACGACGCTCAGGTGACGAGCGTCCATCCGGGTGGGGCGACGCTGCTGGACTGACCTGACGGTCGGTCGCCGAAAGAGCGCTCCTTGCGGGCTCGTGGGTCTGTGTCGCTTGCGAACAGGCGACGCGTCTGGACCGCGAAGCGGGGCGTCGCGCTCCCGCGGACCGCTTCGCGGCGACTCGTCAGGACATCGGCGGCTTTGGTCCCCCGATCTGACATAAAGCTGTGTACCGACCACGACCTCCGGTCCTCGTCTGAGGCGATGCCTTTTCTACAGTCGACGGTGAGCTAATTCTATGACCGACGTCGACGTCCCCGAGAGCCACCCACGGTACGAGTCCCTCCTCACGCGCCATCGCATCGAGGAGGGCGTGGAGAAGGGGATCACCTCGAAACAGGGCCTCATCGCACAGGGGCGAGGCGAAGCGTACGACTATTTGCTCGGCGAGCGGACCATCCCGACCGCCGACGCCGCCGCCCGGGCCGCCGCCGCCCATCTCCTTCGGGCCGACCACGCCGTTCTCTCGATCAACGGTAACGTCGCTGCGCTCGTCCCGGGTGAGATGGTCGAACTGGCCGAGGCGACCGGCGCGGACCTCGAAGTGAACCTGTTCAACCGGACGGAGGAGCGGATGGGAGCCATCGCAGACCACCTCCGCGAGCACGGCGCCGAGGGCGTCAAGGGGCTCACCGCCGACGGGCGCATCCCCGGCCTCGACCACGAGCGAGCGAAGGTCGACGCCGACGGCATCGGCGACGCCGACGTCGTGCTCGTCCCGCTGGAGGACGGCGACCGCGCCGAGGCGCTCGCGGAGATGGGCAAGACCGAACTCGTCGTCGACCTGAACCCCCTCTCCCGGTCGGCACAGACGGCGACGGTCCCCATCGTCGACAACATCATTCGCGCGATTCCGAACGTCACCGAGCACGCCCACGACCTCGACGGCGACCCCGAAGCCCAGAAGCAAGCCATCGACGAGTTCGACGCCCAGGCGGCGCTCGACGCCGCCGAACGGGCTATCCGCGGAGGTGACCTCGAATGAGCCTCCCGACGTACGTCTACGCCGACCGTCGGATACCCGACGAAGAGAGCGTCCGGGAGACCCTGGACTCGGAGACGCTCACGAAATTCGGCGACGACGAACGCCTCGAACGGCTCCACCGCGTGTTCTACCCGGCGTTCCGCGTCGAGTACGAGTACGAGACCGGGAAGGGGAAGCTCTTCGGGACGGAGACGAAGGGGGCCGTCGCCCTGCTCGACGGCCTCTGGGACGACAACGACCGCGCGCTCTCCCAGTACGCCGACGGGACCGACGATCTCGTCCGCCGGGCGACGAACGACTACGACTTCGGCGCCGACGTCCCGGGACTGGGCCGGTCCGTCCTCCTCCAGTTTCAGGTGACAAACGACCGGGCAGAGTCGCTGCTGCACAACCGGGTCACGGAGTATCGCGAACACGACCGCGACGGCCGGGCGGAGACGGCGAACGTCTTCCTGCGGAAACTCCGGGAGGCCTACGGCCTGCCGGGCGACTTCGACCCCGACGGATTCGAGGAAGTCCTCGGTATCGAGCGGATCTACCTCCCGTTCTGGCTCGCCGAGTTCCACTCGCCCCACAGTGACGACGTCGTGATGGTGAGCTTCCGGGACCCCGGGGAGTCGGTCGAGGCAATGCGACGCGACGCCTGGCTCTCGGAGTACGTCAGCGAGGACCCTCGCAGGCTCGCGACCTACGGATACGAGGTCGACAGGGACCGGCTCGAACGGAACATCCGCGAGCGGACGAACCAGGACGGGCAAAGCGGTGAGGGGGTCGACTCGATACCGGACGACCGCCGGACGCAGCCGACGAACCGTCCGGACGACGGCGCCCCGACGATCAACCGGGAGTCGCCCGACCCCACCGAGGAACGCGAGGTGGTCCAGCCCGACGGCATCGAGTTGCAGGCCGACCAGCTTGTCGAGCTCGATCCGGACCGGAGCTTCGCCGACGTCGGCGGGATGGCCGGCCTGAAGGAGACGCTCAACCACAAGGTCGTCCGGCCGCTGGAGGACCCCGAGGCGTTCGAGGAGTACGGCATCGGCGTCGTCAACGGCGTCCTCCTGCACGGCCCGCCGGGCTGCGGGAAGACGTACGTCGCCGGCGCGCTGGCCGGCGAGGTCGACCACGCGTTCGTCGAGGTGTCGCCCGCTGACGTGACGAGCAAGTACATGGGCGAGCCCGCACAGAAGGTTCAGGAGCTGTTCGCAGTCGCCCGCGCGAACGCGCCGTGTATCCTCTTCATCGACGAAATCGACGGCATCGCGGGCTCGCGCGACGGGGACAATAACATGAACTCCAGCGAGCAGCAACTCGTCAACCAGCTGCTGACCGAACTGGAGGGGATCGCCGACGAGGACGTCGTCGTCGTCGGCGCGACGAACCTCGTCGAGGACGTGGACGGCGCCATCCGGCGGTCGGGCCGGTTCGACGAGCGCGTCGAGGTGCCCCACCCCGGCGCCGAGGCCCGCCGAGAGATACTCAAGATACATCTCGCTGGACGCCCGACCGCGGAGGACCTCGACCTCGAACCGGCCGTCGATGAGACGGCCGGCTTCGCGGCGAGCGATCTGGAACTGCTCGCCGAGGACGCCGCCCGGCAGGCGCTCCGCGAGGACGCTCCCATCGGCACCGACCACTTGCTCTCGGCCGCCCAGGAAGCGGAGACGAGCATCGCCGAGTGGGTCGACCCGGCGGCGGTCGCCGAGGACGGCGTCGTCCAGCCCGACGGCGTCGACCTGCAGGCCAGTTCCCTCGTCGACGCCGACCCCGACCGGACCTTCGAGGACGTCGGCGGAATGAGCGAGCTCAAGGAACGGCTCGAAGAGACCGTCCTCGACCCGCTGGAAAACGCCGAGGAGTACGAGACGTACGGTATCGACGTGCTGTCGGGCCTGCTCCTCTACGGCCCGCCGGGCTGCGGGAAGACGTACCTCGCGGGCGCGCTCGCCGGCGAACTGGACCACAGCTTCGTCGAGGTGTCGCCGGCCGACGTGACGAGCAAGTGGATGGGCGAGCCCGCCCGGAACGTCGCCGACCTATTCGAGGTAGCGCGGGCCAACGCCCCCTGTGTGCTGTTCATCGACGAGATAGACGGCATCGCCGGCTCCCGCCGCGGCGGGATGAACACCAGCGAGCAGCAACTGGTGAATCAGCTGCTGACCGAACTCGAGGGGGCCGCCGAGGACGACGTCGTCGTCGTGGGCGCGACGAACTTCGTCGACGACGTCGACACCGCGCTGCGGCGCTCGGGACGGTTCGACGAACGCGTCGAGGTGCCGCCGCCGGACGCCGCGGCCCGCCGCGAGATACTCCAGATCCACCTCCGGGACCGCCCCGTCTCTGACGATATCGACTGGGACGCCGTCGTCGAACCGACCGACGGCTACGCCGCGAGCGACCTCGAACTGCTGGCCGAGGACGCCGCTCGCCACGCCCTGCGGGACGACTCGCCGGTCTCCCGGGAACACCTCGAAATCGCCGTCTGGGAGACCCAGTCCAGCATCGCCGACTGGGGCGGGCGAGACCGGTACCGGGAGGCCGAGGGAACGACCGATCTGGATCTCTCGGAGTAACTCTCTTCGTATCACCGCTATCAGCACCGATTGCACGTGGTGAGCTGACTGGTTGCTCGCACGCACGCTGTTCTCCTGACTGGTGCTGACAGGCGCATCGTCTGTTGGTTAGCAGCCGAGCGACCGGCACTTGGTTCACCCCCGAAATCGGGGTATACCGGCGCTCTCGTGGTTCGAACACGGGTATCTCTCCGGCGCTTGGCCAGGACACAGCCATCACTCCGCCGCCCGGACAGAACACAGTCATCGCCTCGGCGCCCAGCCAAACGGAAGGACTATGGTTTCAGCAGTGGTACCACTGGGTGGTATGACTGAGTTCGATCAGTTCAGCGACGTCGGCGAAGCGGAGGTAACGCGCGCCATCGGGCAGGAGTGGACCGAGGAGTTCATGGACTTCTCGGATTCGGACGTCATCATCGTCGGGGGTGGCCCCTCCGGGCTGATGGCTGCGAAGGAGCTCTCTGAGCGCGGCGTCCAGACGATGGTCGTCGAGAAGAACAACTACCTCGGCGGGGGATTCTGGCTCGGCGGGTTCCTGATGAACAAGGTGACCGTCCGATCGCCCGCCCAGGAAGTCCTCGAGGACCTGGACGTCGACTACAAGCAGTCCCAGGACAGCGAGGGGCTCTTCGTCGCCAACGGCCCGGAGGCCTGTTCCGGCCTCATCAAGGCCGCCTGCGACGCCGGCGCGAAGATGCAGAACATGACGGAGTTCACCGACATCGTCATCCGCGAGGACCACCGCGTCGGCGGCATCGTCATGAACTGGACGCCGGTCCACGCGCTCCCGCGCGAGATCACCTGCGTCGACCCCATCGCCGTCGAGGCCGACCTGGTCATCGACGCCACCGGCCACGACGCGATGGCCGTCAAGAAACTCGACGAGCGGGGCGTCCTGAACGCGCCGGGCATCGAGGACTCGAAGACCAACGCCGGCATGGACCAGACCGGGGACGACTCCTACGGCGCCCCCGGCCACGACTCGCCCGGCCACGACTCGATGTGGGTCGGTGAGTCCGAGGACGCCGTCGTCGAGCACACCGGCCTCGCCCACGACGGCCTCGTCGTCACCGGCATGGCCACCGCGACGACCTACGGCCTCCCGCGCATGGGCCCGACGTTCGGCGCCATGCTCGTCTCCGGCAAACGCGCCGCCCAGGTCGCCCTCGACGAACTCGACGTCGACGCCCCGGAGGTCGAACTGACCTCCCGCAACGTCGCGACGCCCGCCGACGACTAGCTTCCAGACCGACGGAAGTCGCCTCTGACACCTTCTTCCGTTTCCGTCCGTGACGAGCGACGGCGCCGTTTCGTTCCCGCCGGACCGGATAGAATGTATTACGGGGCTGCACGGAGAGAACCGTCTATGCTTCGGGAGGCAGGGTGGTATTCGTCCGCGATCGAATCGGGTGATCCCGCGTCGGTGGGGGCGGCGCTTCGGGCCGTCCGCATGACCTGGCCGAGCGACCGGGCCAGACTCGTCGAGGAGAACGTCGACTGGTGCCGGGCGAGCTACCGCGACGGCGACCCGTTCCAGCGTCGAGCAGTCGTCCGTTTCCTGCGGGAACTTGCCCGGGCGACGGCGGGCCTCGACGGGGCGGACCGGCCGCGGCCGCGGTCTGCTGCCGACACGTGGTGGGTCGTCGAGGAGATCCTCCTGGCGGCAGTTCGGGACGACGACCCGTCGGTCCGGCGGACGGCCGTCCGCGCGACGGCGGCCCTGGCGACGGCCTACGAGCGTTCGCTCGACGACCGGTCGGTCGAGCGCCTCGCCGGCCGCCTCAACACGCTCGCGACGGCCGGTAGCGACGGCGATACCGCCGTGGCGGTCCTCGCGGCCCTGCGGACCATCCGCGAGGAGACCGACCGCGACGTCGCGACCGACGGCCTCGCCTGTCCCCGGTGTGGCGACCACGTCGAGCGGTACGAACTCCAGGGGAGCCAGTCGCTGTCCTGTGTCGGCTGTGGCTACCTGGGCGTCCCCGTCACGAGCCCGGACGAGCCGACGACGCGGGAGACGTGGCCCGAGGCCGTCCAGCGATTCCGCGAGCGAGCGGCGGCGGACTAGCGTCGGCGCCGGACGACGATCGACCCGGACCGACCGTGCGGTGCCTGCGACTCAGAGTTTGAAGTCGTTCTCGTCGTCCTGCTCCTCCTCCGTCTGGAACTCCTCGGGTGACCGGCCGGCCGCGTCGACGACTTCGTCGGAGACGATCAGCGGACAGTCGGTCCGCAGCGAGAGGGCGATGCCGTCCGAGGGGCGGGCGTCGAACACCATCTCCTTGCGCCGGTCGTCGAGGTACTGCTCGGTGTCTATCTTCGCGTAGAACGTACCGTCGGCGAGGTCGTCGATCCGGACGCGGTCGATGGCCGCGCCGAACTCGGCGACCATCTCCACCATGAGGTCGTGGGTGAGCGGCCGCTCGAAGGGCTCGCCGTCGATCGCCAGTTGCATCGACTGGGCCTGGTCGGAGCTGACAAAGATGGGGACGACCTCCCCGCGCGCACGCAGGAGGACGACCGGCGCACCAGATCCCTCGTCGCCCACCCCGATGCCGACGCCCTCGACGATGGCCTCGTGTTCCATGTCAGTTGATTGGGAGTCGGGGTATGAAAAGCCTCGGCGTTTCGGAGGATCACGAACTGGGAACTGTCGAGATACCTCGGACAGCAACGGCTTGAAAGCCCCGAGCGTCTGAACTCGGGGAACTCGTTGCGCTCCTCGGCTTCGCCTGCGGTGCTTACTTCGTTCGCCTTCGTTCAGACGCTCGCCCCTTTCAGTCCTGCCCGAAGTCAGCTGATCGGTGTGCCGACTACCCTTGAACGCCGAGCCGTGGCCGACCCGTTTACGGTCCCCCGCACGAAAGGGACCGATAGTGATCGAGGAGAGCGCGGCGAACGAGAAGAGCGATGCCGACGACGACGCCGTGGCCGACGAGGGCTACGTGGTCGCGGTCAAGCCCTCGGCGCGGAAGTCGAACGCCGCCGTCGGGCGGTGGGTCAACCGGAACGGTCCGACGCGTCGGTTCCCGTCCAAGGCTCACGCTCGGGAGTGGGCGCGGGAGTGCGCCGGCCCGGGCGCGTTCGTCTGGATACAGGACGCCGTCCCGTGGGACGACGGGGAGACGGACGGCTATCTGGTCGGTGGCTCCAGGTGGCCCACTCCGGCGGAGACGCCGCCCGGGAACCAGGCCACGCTGGAAGACCAGTAGGACCGAATTGGTCCGGGCCGTGTGGCCGGCGACGCGCCATCCTCGTGGTCGTTTCTAAAGGTACACAAGGCCAGGCACAGAAGGAATCGCCATGAGCAATATCGACGTGGAGGCGGTCGAGGACATCGACGCGCCGGAGGGAGTCGAGGCCCCGGACTACGTGCTCTACGGGGGGAAAGGCGGAGTCGGCAAGACGACGATGGCCGCGGCGACGGCGCTGGCCAGCGCCCGCGACGGGACGGCGACGCTCGTCGTCTCGACGGACCCGGCCCACTCGCTGTCGGACACGCTGGAGACCGACGTCCCGGGCGAGCCGACGCAGGTCCGGGACGATATTCCGCTCTACGCCGCAGAAATCGACCCGGAGGCGGCCATGGACGAGGGGCCGTTCGGGATGGGCGGCGACATGGGTGGGCTCGAACAGCTACTCGGCGGGGGCGGCCCGATGGGCGGCGAGGGCGCCCCGTTCGGGGGTGGGGATGGGTCGGCCGATGACGGGCCGCTCGGCGAGGACGCCAACCCGCTCAGTTCGATGCCCGGATCCGACGAGGCGGCGGCTATCAGGCTCCTGCTGGAGTACATGGACGACCCCCGCTTCGACCGCGTCGTCATCGACACCGCGCCGACGGGCCACACCCTCCGCCTGCTCGAACTTCCGGAGGCGATGGACTCCATGCTCGGGAAGATTCTGACCCTGCGCGAGCGCCTCTCGGGGATGCTCGACGGACTGGGCGGGCTGTTCGGCGGCGACGACGGACCCGACGCGGAGGAAGAGATGCAGGACCTCGAGGAAGTCCGAAAACAGATCGAGAAGCTCCGGGACGTCCTCCGGGACCCGAACAAGACGGACTTCCGCATCGTGCTGGTTCCCGAGGAGCTCTCCGTCATGGAGTCCGAACGACTCCTCTCTCGCCTGGAGGGGTTCGGCGTCCCCGTCGGCACTATCGTCGTCAATCGCGTGATGCAGGATCTCTCGGACGTCGTCGACGCCGACGTCGCCGACGCCTACGTCGGTCCGAACCTCGACCACTGCGAGTTCTGCGCCCGCCGCTGGCAGGTCCAGCAAGGGGCGCTCCAGCGCTCCCAGGACCTGTTCCGCGGCCACGACGTCAAGCGGGTGCCGCTGCTGGCCGAGGAGGTCCGCGGCGAGGAACTGCTGCGCGTGGTCGCTGCGTGTCTGGACTGACGGCTCAGGCGCGTTGATACACGTCCCGGCTCCGTTCGTACTCGAGTTCGGTCGACACGGCGTCGGCGACGTCCGCCCCCCACTCGCGCTCGACGAGCCACAGCGCCAGGTCGATGCCGGCGGTGACGCCGCCGCAGGTGAGCACGTCGCCATCGTCGACGACGCGCGCGTCGACGACGTCCGCCTCACCCTCCCGGAGTTCCGCGAGTGCGCCGCCGTGGGTGACTGCGGGCCGACCGTCGAGCAATCCCGCCCGGTCGAGGATCATCCCACCGGTGCAGACCGACGCGACCGTCGTTCCCTGCTCGTGGCACCCGGCGATTCGGTCCGGCAGGACACCTCGCTCCGCCTCGGCCCAGGCACCGGCCTCCTCTCGGCTGTTCCACCCGCCGCCGGGGACGACGAGGTACTCGGACGCGTCGTCGACGGCGAGCACGCCATCAGGTTCGACGCGGAGTCCCTTGCTCGCCGTGACCAGATCGGCTACGTCGACGGCAAGCAGTTCGACGGTTATCGGGGCGCCTTCGCGGGCGGCCGTCTGCAACACGTCGTACGGACCCACGGCGTCTAGTTCCTCGAACCCCTCGAAGACGACGACGCCGACGGTCGAATCGCCGGACATGGCGGAACACAGGCGGAGGACGGCAAAATCGGTGTCGGAAGGGTTCTCACCGGTTCGAGGACGATTCCGGGACCCGTCGACGGCGTTCACTCCGCACGAGTAGCGAGGGTGTTCCATCGGACGCGTCGTCTCGATGGTCCTCGAGTAGTTCCAGTAGCGGTCGCAGGTCGTCGAAGTCGGCCCCACGCGACACGACGCAGGCACCCTCGTCCCATTCGACGTACCGGTAGTCGACGAGCTTCGGCAGGTGAACGTGGTGGGCCCGGACAGCTTCCTTGTCGACGTCGGGGATCTCGATAGCAGAGGAGAGGTACTCCGCGAGATACGCGTCGTTGGCCGCCACTATCTCCTGTGACGCGCTCGACAATCTCGGGACGGCTCTCGGTTCGTGGTCGAGCAAGTCGAGTAACAGCAGCCGTCGCTGGCGGTCCGCCAGTGCGTCGAACAGACGGTCGTTCGGTACCATTCCTGCCACTCCCCACGGCGCGCCGATGGACGGAAAGGTGTTAAAAAGTCCACAATTTCACGCGCATCGTTCGTATCGAGTAAACGGGTGACAGACTGATCTCGGTGGGTCGGGTCCCGGCGTGGGGCGATCGCAGCGTCGCGTACCGTCCAACGGAGGGGAGTACTGGCAGGGCTCTCGGGCAGCGCTGGTCGACGGCGCGAAACCGACCGTTCCTTTCGCACAGAAAGGATTTATATCAGGTGGACGAGGTCCGTTCATGCGCCGCCGAGGCCTCCTCGCGGTCGCCTCTAGTGCCCTCGCCGGCGTCGCTGGCTGTACCAGCGACGGGGGCGGCACCGAGTCGATGCCTGGTACGAACGCCTCATCGACCGACAGTGACGACAGCAGAACGCCCCCGGAAACGGACAGTCCGGAGACGGCCGGCGTGACGGACAGGTCCGTCAGCGTCGTGCTCGAGAGGGTAGAGTACGTCGTTAGTGCGTTCCCGATCTCGAGCGGTCGAGGGATCGACCCTGAGGACATCGTCCCCGCGGACGAAATTCCGGCGGTACTCCGTGATCCCCTCTTCGAGGCCCGCGACGGCGACTTCGAGACGGACTCGGTCTCGGACGCGATGCTGTCTGGCCTCGACGAGTTCCGCGATTACGCTCAGGGCACTCTCCACCCGTACGTCGAACTCGACGGGACGAGATACGAGTTCGATCCGTCGTTCCCGACGTTCGTCGCCGAACTCGGGGACGAGGCACTCGACGAGTACGACGCGGACAGACTTCTCCGGGAGGACGAGCAACGGGACGTCGAATCCGAGGCGGTGGACGACTTCGTGAGGGCGCTGACCACCCAGGGGACCCACGTACCACGGAGCGAGTACCGACGGTCGGTGGTCCCGGACGCAGTCGACGAGTTCCTCGCGGAGTACGACTACCTCGAGGATCACCACGGCGTCTCTCGGATCCAGACGGAACGACGGCACGCGGATCCGCCGTACACCATCGAACTGCGGGAACTGACGGACGAAGACATGTGGGGCCACCCGGTGGTCGAGGACACCGAGCTGGACGACGACCTCCTGGCGTTCTTCGAACGCGCACTGGCCTCGAACCACCGCGAACTCGTGACACCGTCACCGCGTCACATCCGGTACTTCACCGACGACGTGCCGGAATCGTACTTCGACTTCGTGGGTGAGCGGGGACCGCCGTACTTCCGGCTCGACGGAACTGTCTACTTCATCAGCGCCGGACGACCGCAGTACGACGGCGCCCCCGTCTCGGTTTCGGTCGACGACGGGGGCGCGGGTCGGAAGTTCACGCTGACAGTCTCTCCGTCGCCCGAGAAGGCGAACACGGACGTCGAGGACTCGTTCACGCTCACGAGCCGCGGTGCGCTGCCGAGCGTCCTGTCGGTCACGCACGAGGGAGAGCGGCACCTGCTGGACAGTCCCGCCTACGAGAAAGACCGATGGCGGGACGCTCCCGACGACCCGGACCGTGCCAGGCGCGCCACCAACGAAGTGCTGGAAACCGCAGACCCGGGGGACGAGTTCTCCGCGACCTACACCGTTCCCGACGAACTCCCCGGCGGGACGTACGTGAGTCGCGGTGAATTCGGCATCTCGTGGAGCCTGCCTGACCAGGTCCCGGGAGAAGGCGCTTCCTATCCCTTCGAACTCCTGATAACGGTCGAGTGAGAACCGGACTCGCTATTCCAGCACGAGCACGCGAAGGTCGTTGACGTTCGTTCCGGTCGGTCCGGTTCGAACCGTCGCGTCGCGTTCGTCGAGATAGCTTCCCGCATCGTTACGAGCCAGCGCGTCGCGGGCGGTTGCCCGGTCCTCGACCGTCGACGCGTCCACGATTGCGCCGGCCACCTCCGAGAACCCGTCGACGCCGTCGGTGTCGACGCAGGCGAGCACGGCCTCGGCTGGGAGTTCGACGGCGGCGGCGAGCGCGAACTCCTGGTTGGGGCCGCCCGACCCGTCGCCCTCGACGGTGACCGTGCACTCGCCGCCGGAGAGGACGACGGCGGGCGGTTCGACCGGGTCGCCCTTCGACAGCGCTTCCTCCGCTATCGCGACGTGGGTGAGTGCGGCTTCGCTGGCTTCTCCCCGGACCGTGGACGAGAGCACGAGCGGTCGGTAGTCGGCATCGCGCGCGACTTCGCGGGCGGCGTCGATGGCGGTCCGCCCGCTGGCCAGGACGTAGTTCTCGACGCGGTCGAACGCCGGGTGGTCGGCGGCGGCGGTCTCGGGGAAGTCGCCGACGTCGCCGTGTTCGAGGTGGAGGCGGACGTCCGGCGCCTCGACGTCGTACCGGTCGAGGACGGTCAGGGCGTCGGCGTAGGTCGACTCGTCCGGCGCCGTCGGGCCGCTGGCGATGACGGACAGGTCGTCGCCGACGACGTCGCTGAAGACGAGGCCGGCCACCGTCGCTGGCGCGGCCGTCGTCGCCAGCTGGCCGCCCTTGATGCGCGAGCAGTGCTTGCGAACGGCGTTTATCTCGTCGATGGTGGCGCCGCACGAAAGCAGGAGTTCGGTGACCGTCCGGAGCGGCGAGAGCCCGACACCGGAGACGGGCGCAGGCAGGAGGGCGCTGGCACCCCCGGTGATGACGGCGAGGACGAGCGTGCCCTCCTCGGCCGCGGCGGCGGCATCGAGGACCTGGCGAGCGCCTTCCAGCCCCCGCTCGCTGGGGACCGGGTGGTCGCCGACGACGACGTCGATTGGGCCGGTGTCGACGTCACTCGCCGGCAGTTCGTCGGTGACGACGACGCCGCCGGTGAGCCGGTCGCCGAGAACGGCTTCGAGCGCGGCGGCCACGCCAGCGGCGGCCTTGCCGCCACCGAGGACGACGACGTCGTCGAACGCCGCCAGGTCGTACTCGCCGTCGGCGATGCGGAGGACGTCGCCGTCGAGCGAGACCCGGTCGCGGATCACGCGTTCGGGCGTCGCCGCCTCGATACCGGCTTCGACGCACTCCAGCGCGAGGTCGTGGGCCGGCGTTCGCGCGAGGGACGGCCGGTCGTCGATCATACCAGCTTCTGCAAGAGCCGGAAGGCGAAGTCGCGGTACTTGCCGGGGAGGAACCTGGTCATGAGGGCAATCTTCGCGAACTCGCCGACGGGGTAGCGGGGCTCGGGGTCCGAAGCGTAGGCGGCGTCTCGGATCGTGAGGGCGACGGCCCGGGGCGGAATCGATAACGTCCCGCCGCCGCCCACCAGCGAGGCGTCGTCGTACATCTCGTAGAGCCAGTCGTACTCGGGCGTGTGATCGCCGGCTTCGAGTTCCTTCTCGAACCGGTCGTCGAAGGCGGTGTCGACGGGCCCGGGTTCGACCACCACCACGTCGACGCCGAAGCCGTCTACTTCGGCCCGGAGCGAGTCGCTCATCGCCTCGAGGGCGAACTTCGACCCGCTGTAGGCGCCGTTGCCCGGCGTCGCGATGCGCCCGGAGACGCTGGAGACGTTGACGATGGTCCCGTCGCCGCGCTCGCGCATGTGCGGGAGCGCCTCGCGGACGAGCCGATGGGGGCCGTAGACGTTGACGTCGAACTGGGCGTGGAGTTCCTCGAGAGAGACGTCCTCAAGTGGCCCGTACTGGCCGTAGCCGGCGTTGTTGACCAGACAATCAATCCGGCCCTCGGTGTCGAGGACTCGTTCGACGACACGCTCGCAGTCGCGCGCGTTCGTCACGTCGAGTTCGGCAGTCCGGCACCCCTCGTCGGCCAGGTCGGCGACGTCGTCTTCGTCGCGCGCCGTCGCCCAGACGGACCACGATTCGTCCAGGAACGCCAGCGCCGTCGCGCGACCGATCCCCGAGGAACAACCCGTAATCAGCACGGTCTTCGCCATACGCGGTGTGACGAAGCCCTGTCAGTTAAGACTCTAGTAGTTACGTCCGCTGATAGGTCGTCTCGCGAGCCCCTACGTCCGGAACTCGGCTTTCGACTCGTCGGCGTAGGAGTCCGCCATCCGGGTCGGCTCGGGGAGCTTGTACCCCGCACAGCAGCCCTCGACGACGTCGGCGGCCGTCTCGGCGCTGAAGCGGTGGCCCGGGCTGACGTACAGCGGGTTGACGTAGCGGTCTGCGTTCGCGTACTGGCGCGTCTGGAGCGCGTAGCCGATGACCGTTCCGGCTTCGGCCGTCTCGACCTTCGCGTTGGCCTCGATAGGAATTCGGGTCCCCACGTCGAACTTCTCGTCCAGCGACTGCGCCGGCGTGCCACAGAGCAGGCTCTTTGCGACGCCGACCGCTGGCAGGTCGAACAGGAGGCCGACGTGGGTCGCCAGCCCGGCCTCGCGGAAGTGGATCCGGCCGCTGCCGTCGACTAGCGCGAGATCGGGCTCGGACTCGAGCGCCTCGAACGCGGCGACGATGGCGCCGCCCTCGCGGAAACTGAGCAGGCCCGGAATGTAGGGGATCTCCGTGTCGACGACGGCGGAGACGCGCTCGACCACCTCGTCGCCCCGCGAGACGACGATAGCCGAGACGGCGCGGTCGTCGACGAACGCCTGGTCGACGCCGGCGACGAGCGGGGGGTCGGCGGACGCTTCCGTTGACGCCGTCGGCTCGCCGAGTCGCTGCTGGTCGGCGTCGTCTTCGCACACGTGTCCGACGTCGAACGCGAAGTCGTCGAGAAAGGTTGCCTCCCCGGCGATGTCGCGCTGGAGGGCCTCCATCTCCTCGCGGGAGAGCGCGGGGTCGGGGAGGAACTCGGGGCGAACGACCTCCATCGCTCAGAACCGACCGCGGCCGGGCCCCCCGGGACCGCCCGGTCCGCCCGGGCCCCGGCCGCCGCCGAACTGGAGTTGCTGTGGGGCCCGTTGTTGCCCTTTCATCTTAATCCCGTAGAGCAGACCGATGATCAGGCCGGCGAGATGGCCCATGTTGGCGACGTTCCCGGTCAGGATGCTCGGTCCCGTTCCGAAGATGCCGCCGACGCTCAGCGCGAAGTAGCCGATGGTAATGACCCAGATCGGGACCGGGATCAGGAACCAGATGTAGACGCGGAGGCTCGGGTTCAGGACGCTGAGGAAGGCCATGATAGCCAGGCCGGCACCGCTGGCCCCGAGAACTCCGTAGGGGGACCCCTGGAGCACGTTCAGCGCTATCTGTGATAGTCCTGCGAGTGCCCCAGAGACGATGAAGAGGGCAGTGAAGCGCTTCGAGCCGAGGTAATCCTCGACGATCCGGCCGAAGAAGAAGATGATGATGCTGTTGCCACCGATGTGCCAGAAGCCGCCAAGCGAGTGCGAGAAGATGGACGTGAACCAGGTCCAGACGTACTCGGGATGTTGTGGTGTCAGGACGAAAACGTCCCTGTAAACGTCAGCGCCGGCGGTGAACGCGACAATATGCTGCAGCAGGAACGTGATCCACATCAGCCCGAGGAACACGTAGGTCATGTTACCCCGGAAGTACCCGAAGAGTCCACCGGGGCCGGTGTTCAGCGACAGCCGGTCGGCGAGCCCACCCGACCCGCCGCGGTCCTCGACGCTGTCGTCGAACCCGCTGTCGAACACCCCTCCCGGGTCGTTCCATTGGTCCAGCCCGGGACAGTCGTGCGCCTCGGGGAGCCGGTGTTCGGCGCAGAAGGTCCCGCCGCAGTGGTGACACTGGTACGGCATGTTTTCGTTCTTGCCGCACACGTCGCAACTCGACATTGATGGGGAATTAGCGAGGCCGGTGCAAAGGGATTGTGCTTCGACGGATCGGGAGACGCCCAGCTGGATGTACTGGGGTTCCAGAATGGTCGTTCGCTGTCCATTTCACGGTGGCGTCGTGCGCTTCGGCGACGGTCGCGAGTCGACCGCTGGGGGTGGTCTCTGTCGAGTGAAGGTCCTCAGTCCAGGGAATCGACCCGGAACGCCGCCTCGGGAGTTCCCGCCAACCACTACTTCTACGTGGGGTCCCTACGCTCAGCCATGGCGGGTAACTCGAACGAACGGCTCGAATACGAGTGTGTCACCCTGCTCAAGGAGTTCGGCTTGAGCGAGTACGAGGCCTACACGTTCGTCTATCTCCTCCGGCTCGGATCCGGGACCGCAAAGGACGTCGCAGACATCGATGGCGTTCCCCGAACCCGCGTCTACGACGCGGTTGACACACTCCACGAGGCCGGTCTCGTCGACGTCCAGTATTCCTCGCCCAAGCGATTTACGCCCGTCTCACGCGAGACGGCGATCCGCAAACTCGAACTCCAGCGTGAGAACTACCTCACGAAGCTGCGCGCACTGTTCGACCAGCTCGAACCCGCCGAACCCCACCCCGAAGAGTTCGGCGTCTGGACAGTCGTCGATAGAGCGGCTGTCGCCAGTCGACTCGTCGAGTTCGTCGACGACGCCGAGGACGAAATTATCTACATGACGGTCGACGAACTCCTCACGGACGACCACCTCGCCGCGCTGAGTGCGGCCGAGGCGCGAGGCGTCGATATCCACCTCGGCAACGTCTCGGCAGACGTCGAATCCCGAATCCTGGACCGCGTCCCCTCCACGAAGAGCTTCGAAACCGCATGGAAGTGGGCCGAAGAGGGTGCGGGAAGCCTGCTCGTCACGGATAGGCGAACCGCCCTCGTGAGCGTCCTCGTCGACCGTGCGGACGCGTCTTCCATCGAGGAGACGGCGATCTGGGGAACGGGCGAGCGGAACAGCCTCGTCGTGGTGCTGCGAACCATCTTCACCTGGCGACTGTAACACCAGGCCGCCTGCTCCCGTTCGTTCGGGAACGCCCTCGCTCGCGCGGCTTTCACACTCGCTCGCGTCGTGCGGAAACGCTTCTGTTTCAGTGGCTCGACAGACGAGCGAAGCGAGTAAGGTCCCTCGAACCAAACGAATCGCCAATGAAGGAATTCGAGCGCAAGCAGTTGCTCGAACGCCTGGACCGGGAGGGCGCGACGGTGGGGGCGTCCATCCCCGAGGAGATCGAGGTCCAGGGCGAGGACCTGGACCTCCAGTCGTTCGTCTTCGAGATCAAGCGCCGGGACACCATTCCGAAGGGCGAGCGCGAGCGCGTGGAGACGGCGAAGAAGAACCTCCGGCGGGAACGGCTCCAGCGTCGCCAGCTGGTCGAGGAGGGCGAGGTCAGCTTCGAGGAGGGCGAAGCGCTGGTCGAGGACGTCGTCGGGATCGACCGGGCGCTCAATGCGCTCGAACAGCTCGGACCGGCCAACATCGAGGGCGAGGCACAGGCCCAGGAGATGGCCGATCGCAAGCGCTGGATGAAGTTCCTGCAGAAGGCGCTGGGCCACGAAGCCGCGGATTCGGGCACCGGACGAGCGAGCAGGGGACGATGAGCCGGAGCGAGCAGGGGACGATGACGGAGAGAGAAAGACAATGAGCCGAAACGCCGAAATCGCGAGCCGACTCGAAGAGTTCGCCGACCTGCTGGACGCGAAGGGCGTCGAGTACAAACCGCGGGCCTACCGCCGGGCGGCCGAGAACATCCGGGAGTACCCCGGCGCCATCGAGACCCTCGCGGCGGAGGGCGAGGACGCGCTCGACGACATCGAGGGCGTGGGCGACGCCATCGCCTCGAAGGTCGTCGAGTACGTCGAGACCGGCGACATCGAGGAGTTGAACGACCTCCGGGACGAGTACCCGATGGACATCGCCGCCATCACGAGCGTCGAAGGTGTCGGGCCAAAGACTGCGGGCACGCTGTACGAGGAACTCGGGATCATGGACCTGGACGACCTGGAGACCGCGGCGGAGGCCGGTGAGATACAGGAGGTCTCGGGCTTCGGCGCCAAGACCGAGCAGAACATCCTCGACAACATCGAATTCGCCCGCCAGACCCAGGAGCGCCAGTTGCTCGGGACCGCCCGTCCCTCCGGCGAGAGCATCGTCCGCTTCCTCGACGGTGTCCCTGCCGTCGACGACGTGGCGCTCGGTGGGTCGCTCCGGCGCTGGAAGGCCACCATCGGCGACGTCGACGTGCTCGTCGGAAGCGAGGACGGCGAGGCGGTCGTCGACGCCTTCACTGACTGGCCTGAGGCGGACTCCCTCATCGAGGCCGGAGACACCAAGGCGAGCGTCCGCGCCGACGGGGTTCGCGTCGACATGCGCGTCGTCGTCCCGCGGGAGTTCGGCAGCGCGCTGCAGTACTTTACCGGGAGCAAGGAGCACAACGTCGCCGTCCGGAACGTGGCGATCGACGCCGGCCTGAAGATGAACGAGTACGGGATGTTCGACGTGAGCGACCTCGACCGCGACGAGGCCGAGGCGGGCCAGCGGGCCGGTGAACGCGTCGCGGGCGACACCGAGGAGTCGATGTACGACGCGCTGGACATGCCCTGGATCCCACCGGAGATGCGCGAGAACCGCGGCGAGATACAGGCTGCCGTGGACGGCGACCTGCCCGACCTGATCGCGGAGGACGACGTCCGCGGCGACCTCCACACCCACACGGAGTGGTCCGACGGCGCCGACACCGTCGCGGACCACGTCCGGGCGGCGGCGGACTTCGGCCACGACTACGTCGGCATCGCCGACCACGCCACTGGTCCGGGCATGGTCGGCGGCGTCGGCCTGGACGACGAGGAGATCCGCGAGCAACTGAGCGAAATCAGGACCGTCGCCGACGACGCCGCAATCGACGTGTTCGCGGGCGTCGAGGCCAATATCGACGCCGACGGGGACGTCTCCGTCGGTGACGACCTGCTCGCGGACCTCGACTGCGTCGTCGCCTCGCCCCACTCCGGGCTGGACGGCGACGGCACCGAGCGGCTCGTCGCCGCGGCCGAACACCCCGCCGTCGATATCATTGGCCACCCGTCGGGGCGAATGTTGAACCAGCGGGCCGGCCTCGACGTCGACGTCGAGCGACTGGCGACTGCCGCCGCCGACCACGGCACAGCGCTCGAGATCAACGCCAATCCTTCGCGACTCGACCTCTGGGGCGGCGCCGTCAAGACCGCGATAGCGGCGGGCGCGACCATCGTGATCAACACCGACGCCCACTCGCCGCCGGAGTTCGCCAACGTCCGCTACGGCGTCCACACCGCTCGCCGCGGCTGGGCCGAGGCCGCCGACGTGCTCAACGCCCGCGACGCCGACGGCGTCCGCGAGTTCCTCCACGACTGACTCCGCGCTCGCCCCTTTCGTACCCATGCCGGACCGGCTCCTCCTCGATACGATGTGTGGCAAACTCGCCACCTACCTGCGGATGTGCGGCTACGACGCCGCGTACGCCCTCGACGCGGGTGAGGGGGAGTCGCTCGACAGCGACCGCGCCCCAAGCGACGACGACTTACTTGCACGTGCCGAGACCGAGGACCGCCGTATCGTCACCAGGGACCGTCAGCTCGCCGACCGTGCCGGGGACGCGGTGTTGCTGAAATCGAGAGACGTCACGGGCCAGCTTCGGGAACTCGCCGACGCTGGCTTCGATCTTGCCTTGCCCGACGAACCGTCGCGCTGCGGGAACTGCAACGGTCGCGTCGAGGCGGTGGACCCGATCGAACCGACGCCCGAGTACGCGCCGGACTCAGCGGAAACCGACGTCTGGTGCTGCGTCGACTGCGGCCAGCACTTCTGGAAAGGCAGCCACTGGGACGACGTGGCCGAGACGCTCGTAGGGTTGTGAACCTTCTCGCTACACTGACAGGGACTCCGCGACCTCGACGGCGCGGTCGGTCGATCCCTCGACGATGACGACCGTCGTGACGTCGTCCTCGGTCCAGAAGACGGCGGAGCGGTCGCCGAAGTCGGTCACGGACGCGTTCTGTCCGTCGACTTCGACGGTCGAGGCGTTCTCCGTCTCGCCGCTGAAGCGGTCGCTCGTCGTCGAGACGACGGTCACGTTCTCGCCGTCGAGTTCGTAGCGCTGGGAGACGACGGTCTCGCCCCCCTGGACCGTGACCGTGGCCTCGGAGAAGCTACTACCGTCGAGGCCCGGGAGGTCGAGGTCAGTGGCGTCCTGGGCCGCCGCGAAGCTCTCGTACCGGTCGAACGACCACGCCGTCAGCCGGTCCTCGGGCGGCTGGAACGTGCTCTCGTCGATGCTGACGTCGAAGAAGGTCTCCGTGACGTCAACCGTGGTCGTGTTCGTCCCGTCGGTGGTTTCGACCCTCAGGACGCGGTAGTCTTCCTGGGCGACCCACAGCGCCGTCACGTCGCCGACCTCCCCGCCGCCGGCGGGTCGGAGTTCGAGTTCGTAGGCCGGGACGCCGTCGACTTCGGTCGTGCCAGCCAGGGTCGCGGAGACGTTGTCCGTCTCGTTGCCGTCAGTCGGGACCGTCCACTCCAGTGCGTCGTCGTCCCCGGGAACCTGGCCCTGGTCGAACGGCGCCGCGCTGTCAGCGTCCCAGACGAACGTGCCTGCGGGCCCGACCGTCCACGTTACCGTCCCGTTGGTCCCGTAGCGGTACGTCTCGTCGCCGCGCTCGACGACCAGTCGCGAACTGTCCGGGTCGGCGACGGCGAAGGAGACGTTCGCCGTGGTCGTCGCCGACGCGTTGCTCGTGGTGAGGACCGCACGCCCGGCGATGGTGTCTGCGCTCTCGTATCGTTGCTCGACGCGGTCGAGGATCTCGTCGCCCGTCGGCTGCTGGCGCTGGTCGACGGCGTCGATGGCGCCGGCCGCGCCCGTCCCGATGCTACCGACGACCACGACCGCCAGGAGCAGGGCGACCGTGGTCCGAACGCTGTGGTGACGTCGTTCCATCGGGTGATCTTGGCCCGGGGCTGGAAAGTTGATTCTCGCCAGTTACGGGCCACTCGTTCTCACCAAACCTGATACCGTTCCAACACGACGGATCGACCGATGGGCTCCGCCAGCGCCGCGCCCGTGGTCGAACTCGCCGACGTCCGGAAGACGTACTACGTCGGCGGCGTCGTCGAGGCGATGGCCGGCGTGTCGCTCTCGCTCGACGCCGGGTCCTACACGGCCGTGATGGGACCGAGCGGGTCGGGCAAGAGCACCCTGCTCAACCTCGTCGGCGGCCTGGATACGCCCGACGAGGGTCGCGTCACCGTCGACGGGCGCGACCTCTCGACCGCCAGCGAGGACGAACTCGCGGCGGTCCGGGGAACCGACGTCGGTTTCGTCTTCCAGACGTTCAACCTGATGCCGCGGCTCACGGCCGTCGAGAACGTCGCCCTGCCGCTGGTCTTCGACGGCTGGGGCCGCGCCGACCGTAGCGAGCGCGCACGCGAGCTGCTCGAAGACGTGGGACTGGGCGACCGCCTCTCACACCTCCCGACCGAGCTGAGCGGCGGTCAGCGACAGCGCGTCGCCATCGCGCGTGCGCTCGCGACGGATCCCGCGATCATCCTCGCCGACGAACCGACCGGCAACGTCGACACGGAGACCGGCGACCGGATCATGGCGCTCCTCGGCGAGTTGCACGCCGGCGGCCACACCATCCTGCTGGTGACCCACGAGCGCCGCATCGCCGAGCACGCCGAGCGTATCGTCCACGTTCGCGACGGAACTATCGAGCGGATAGAGGACCTCGGCGACCGATGAACCCGCGAGAAGCGGTCTCGATGGCGGTGCGGTCGATCCGGTCCCACAGGCTCCGGTTGGTCCTGACCGTCCTGGGTATCGTCATCGGCATCGCCTCCGTCGTCACGTTCGCGACGTTCGGTGCCAGCGTCGAGGCGGAGGTCCTGGGTGACCTGGAGGGCTCGGGCGCGAACAACGTCTACGTCTTCGCGTCTCCCGAAGACGACGACGGGTTCGACCGGGCGGTCCAGCCGCTCTTTACGGCCTACGACGTGAACCAGATACGCGACATCGACGGCGTGCGGGCCGTCGTCCCCCAGGGGATCGTCCAGGTGGGCGCCGTCACCCACGGGAACGAGACGGTCGCCAGGCAACAGGTGACAGCGACGGTGCCCGAGACGTTCTCGAACGGTTCGACCGTCGCCGGCCGGCCGTTCGAACTGGGCGCCGCGGAAGCAGTGGTGAACGAGGAGGCTGCGACCGGGTTTCGGGACAACCTCACTGTCGGCGACGAACTGCGGCTGGAACTGTCCGACGGCGGGGCCCGGAACGTGACCGTCGTCGGTATCGTCAACGGGACAGCGGGCGAGTTACCCGTCGGCGGGTTCGGCCAGCAACCCCGGATCTACGTCCCAGCCGACCCGTTCTACCGGACCGTCGTCGAGAGCCCGACCGTCGGCGTCAACCAGCTGGCGTACCCACAGGTGACCGTCGTCGCCGACCCTGCCCGGACCGAGGCCGTCGAGCAGTCGGTCGCGGCGTACCTGGCGAACGAGTCGGACG
This sequence comes from Halomicrobium sp. HArcel3, assembly GCF_058933135.1. Classification (NCBI taxonomy): domain Archaea; kingdom Methanobacteriati; phylum Methanobacteriota; class Halobacteria; order Halobacteriales; family Haloarculaceae; genus Halomicrobium; species Halomicrobium sp. HArcel3. The sequence continues at coordinate 469,945 of NZ_JBZYDN010000001.1, forward strand.
CCGGCCAGCTGAAGAGCGACGACGTTGAACTCGTCGCCCGGACCAGCGGCGACTTCGCCGAACAGATCGGCGACGTGATCGGCCAGATCACCCGCTTCGTCACCGGTATCGCCGTGATCGCCCTCGTCGTCGGGGCCATCGGCATCGCCAACATCATGCTCGTCAGCGTCACCGAGCGGACTCGCGAGATCGGGATCATGAAGGCCGTCGGCGCCCGCAACCGCGACGTCATGCAGCTGTTCCTGTTCGAGGCCGCGCTGCTTGGGCTGGCCGGCTCCGCGGTGGGTGTCCCGCTCGGCCTCGTCGTCGGGTGGGCCGCGACGCGATACGCCGAGGTGTCGTTCGCGCTCGCACCGGTCTGGATGGCCCTCGCCGTCGCCGTGGGCGTGCTCGTCGGCGTCGTCTCGGGGCTCTACCCGGCCTGGCGCGCCGCCCGCGTCGACCCTATCGACGCGCTGCGCCACGAGTGACGGGGCTACTCCAGAACCACCTTATAGCCCCCTCGTCGTACCAACACGCGATGGCACTCTCGGAGGAGGCACGGGAACGGCTCGTGGACGTCGTCGAACTCCAGCCCACGAAGAACGCCGAACTCCAGGACCGGTGGGACATGGAGAGCGGGAGCGAGGTCCACCAGTTCCTCGAGAACGAACTCAAGGAGTACTACTACCGCAACGAGGACAGCCTCATCTGCGCGACGCCGGAGGCGGTCGAACTGGTCGGCGGCCCCGACGCCGAAGGGCAGACTATCGCCGTCACTGCGCTCCAGTCGGCGATTCTCGAGGTCATCGCCGGCCCCGACGAGGACAGCCAGAGCGTCGTCTCGGTGCTCCACGACGTGCGCGAGACGGGACGGGACCCGACCGTCGACGAGGTCCGCTCGGCCCTGCGAAGCTTGGTCGACAAGGGCGTCGTCGAGACGGTCAAGAAGACGGTGCCCACGTTCCGGCTGGCCGTCGAGCGCGACCAGCTCGACGTCGAGACGCTGGAGGAATAGTCGTCGTTCTCCGGGGTTCGTCGACGGTCACACGGGATTGCCGTCCACTGAAACCAGGCATTACAGGGCAACGATATAACACACCTGCCTGGGACCCAGAGAGTTACATTCGGCTAACTAATCCGCAGTGGTAATGGTGTCTTCATAGCCATCGATCGGCGCCGATTCAGCGAGGAAGCGATCGAGTCCGTCCGGTGCCGCAAGTACAATGGAGTCCATGGTTGGACCAACTGTAATGAAGCCGGCCTCCGCGAGTTTCGGGAGGTGGGTGTGATACAGCTTCGTCTTGATCTCGTCAATACTGGTGGCCCGTTCCATCCCCGGGTGGACCTCGTCCGAATCGGCAATCGCGGCTGCAAGTGGCTCGATGCCAACGTCTCCGGTTTTGTTTTTCAAATGATACAACACGTACCGACGATGTGGATGAGTCAGAAGGTCGAAGGTCTCGTTCAGTCGTGATGTATTCATCGTTGTCATCATCTATCGATTGGGCCGAAGCCGTATAATGTCTCCCTAGTTGTAATTATACACTTTTGATAAATCTACGTGGGGAGCGATGATTGATTGACTTTCCCAAGCAAAACGAACGGTAGCAGTCAAGCACGCCGTCATACCTTCAATAGTCCAACTAATGGCGCATTACTGGCGAAGATTATTCCTCAGTAGATTCGCTTTCTGACAGTGTGTCGGGTTTACCAGCCATCTCCTGGTGGAAATGATTCCAGGGCTGGATATGCTCCTCTGCAAGTATATTACTACTTATAATGCGGAGTCCAAGTGCGTCTAACTGCTCAGTACTTTCTTTCACGTCGGAGGTTGCTTCGGCCACGACTTCGATGTGGAGGTTCTCCTCACCCGACAACATCTCCCGGACATTGACGACGCCCTGTACGTCAAGTGCTTTCTCGGCCATTTCCGACCGTTTGGAGAGTTCAGTCGAACAGATAAACAGGACGCGCATCGGGTAGCCTGCCTCCTCGTAATTGATCTCTGGATTATACCCGAGAATGACCCCTTGCTCCTCGAGTTGCTTGATCCGATTATGGACTGTCGTCCCGGTCACGTCAGTTTCCTCGCCAATGTCTGTGTCAGTGGCACCACGGGCATCCACCTGAAGCAGGTGCAGGATACGGCGGTCGAGATTGTTGAGTGGATCATCGGCCATGTCACCTCATTCGGGAGCAAGTCAGTTGAATTACTTGCCCGGTTGGAGTGAGAAGGAATTGCGACAGGGTTTGCGGAGTCATTTCCCGACAAAACCGATTATGTCCGAGATAAAAACCAGTGATCTGTTTAGAGGTCTACCGATCGACGATTCGTCGGGATAGCCTCTGAAGAGTCAGAGACCATAGATACCGCTACTCCAGTCCCGGCCGCTCACGCCGTCGCTGGTCGGCGAGCAGTCGCTTGATACCCTTTCCAGGGCCGCCCTCGATTGGCCAGCCACGCGAGCGCCAGACCGGTGGTTCGGGTTCGAACGACGGACAGGAGTGTCGACACTCGCTGGCGGTCGGCGTCCGCCCCTTCGCCGTGCAGTGGGGGACGAAGCCCGTCTCGTCAGCCCGAAGCTGGAAGTGCCGGCAGTCTGGTCGCATCGTGTCGGCGAACGACCGCCAGCCACGTTCGTAGGCTCGCTCGGCGATTTCCAGGCGCTTCTGTGCCTTCCACTCGGGGTCGGCGTACTCGAACCGGCCCGCCGTCGTCGCGTGCTCGCTCGGACCGGGATTCTCCAGGATCTGGGTCCCGGGCTCGTCGACGGCGAGCGTCCGTGGATGCCAGGAAGTCTCGGCCTCGTCCGCGTCGACGTCGAGCGTCAGGACGCCGGCGTCGACCGGCAGGTCCTCCAACAGGATGGGTTCGACCGTCTCGCCGGTGGCGGCTGTGGCGACCCACACCTCGTCGGCCAGGCCGAGGGCGACGTCGCGGTGGAGTTGCGGCGCCAGGTCGCGGGCCGCGCTGGCGTCCAGGTCCGGTTTGTTCTCGATGGCGACGACGCGCTCGACCCAGTCGGGATACTCGTACGTGCGCCGAATTTCTATCTTGTTCCCGCGCTTGCGGGTGTCGAGAATGCCCCGGTCCCCCGCCCGATGTATCGCCTCGCGGACGTACTGCCAGGGGTAGCCCGGGTCCGGGAGGGCGTCCTGGTACCACTCCCACTCCGCGGGCGCGTGGGGAAGGATATCGAGGAGGTCCGAGTCGAGGCGCTTCTTGCCGAAGCGGGCTCGCTGGCGGAGCCCCGCGGGGTCGCACTCGACGACGATGGTGTCCCACCGGCGTCGTTTCGTGCCGAGCTGCCGGGCGACGATGGCGGGTGGGTCGTTCGAACCAGTGGGTGGCCAGTTGTCCTCGGCCCACTGGCAGACCCGCAGTTCGAACGCGAACTCGCTGTCGACCACACCGGCCGAAAGACCCGGGGCGTAATATACTGCCCGACGCGGGAGCGAGGGACCGGTTCCGATATCGTACCGTTGCGAGACGAGCTCTAGCGTCTGGTTTCGACCCGCCTCGACGGCAGTTTTAAGACCGTGACGCGTAGCTTCACGGGTATGTCTGAGGACGAACGGGAGGACGATCGGGACCAGACGGCCGCGGAGACGTCGGACGACGCGGTGACCGAGGACGACCGCAATGCCGGCGGGGCTGCGTCGGCCACCGGAGCGGCCGAATCGGCTGCCGATGGCTCCTCGACCGCCAGCACGGGTGCATCTTCGGCAGCCAGCGACGCGGTCGGTGACACCAAGTACTGCACGGACTGCGGTGCCGAGATCAGTCGCGACGCGGAGATCTGTCCGGAGTGTGGCGTCCGCCAGGTGACCCCCGGGTCCGGATCGAGCGACGAGAAGGAGTCCGGCGTCAGCGCCGTCCTCTCCTTCCTCCTCCCCGGCGTCGGGCAGCTGTACAACGGACAGGTCAGCCGCGGTGCCATCGTCTTCGTCGGCTGGATGGTGTGGGAGTTCGTCGCGTTCGTCGTCACGACGCTGACGCTCGGCATTTTCTTCCTCGTCTGGGCCCCCGTCGAACTGTTCGTCCACGTCGTCGCCGCCTACGACGCCTACGACCAGGCCGAGAAGATCAACGCCGGCCGGATCGTCGTCGACTGATAGTGGTGGTTGTAACTTTGTACCGGCGTTCGACGGTACCGGCCACGTCGAACGACAGTACGGGCTTATAACCACCACTATGATCCGGATGCGCCGCTCTCGGACCGGGGTGAACTGGGAACGGGACCGCGTTATCGGACCCGCTACTCCTCGACTTCTTCTTCGTCCTCGCCCGCTTCGAGTTTCTCGTCGAGGAACTCGTGGGCCTCTTCGAGGATCTCGCGGGGGCCGTCCTGCGTGACCGTGTTGATCGCCTGTTCGTAGTCGCGCCACTGCAGGTCGCGGTGTTCGTTGGACAGTTCTGCCGACGCCTCGTACGATTTCGCGACGAACAGGTGGACCGTCTTGTGGATGGTCTTCCCGTTCGCCTCGAAGACGTAGTCGTAGTCTTTGCGAAAGCCGTCTAACAGCCGGAAATCGCCGATTCCGGCCTCCTCTTTCACTTCGCGTATGGCGGTCTGTTGTAGCTCCTCTTCGCCCTCGACCCCACCTTTGGGGAACTCCCAGTCACCCGGGCGGCTCTTGAGCAGCAGGTACTCCCGCCGGCCACGCGTGTCGCGAAAGAGGATGGCTCCCGCGCTCGTGGCCTCTATCATTATCAACGGGTATACGACCGTAACTTAAGAGCATATCGGACGCCCGACGGCCAGACCGGGTGCAGCGACGCGCGCGTGGCCACTAGTGGTGGACGAGTGACATGCCGCCCACGAAGAGGTGCGCTTTTCACCCTCGCATTCGGACGGATCGACAGATGCCGTTCGTCACCAAACTCACCCTGGAAAGCGGGGACCGGCACCGTCTCGACGACGTCGTCGACGACATCAAGCGCCGCGCCTCGCGCAAGGGCGTCGAGTTGAAGGGGCCACACCCGAGCCCCCCCGAGCACCTCCGGGTGCCCCAGTCGAAGACACTCGGCCCAGGGAGCGCCCGCTTCGAGTCCTGGGAGTACACCGTCTACACGCGCACCATCGAGATCGTCGGGTACGAGGACTTCGCCCGCGACGTCGCCGGCAGCGAGTATCCCGAGGGGATCCACGTCGAGGCCGAAGTCGAACAGCGAACGCACGCAGGCAACTGATCCCCGGCTCTCAGGCAACTGATCCCCGGACCCCCGGCAACTGATCCTAAGTTCTCCGGCGTCGTCGCTCGGGTATGGACGACGACCGCTTCGACCGACTCGTCTCGCTCCGACGCGAGTTACACCGCCATCCAGAGCCCGCGTGGTGCGAGTTCTACACGACCGCGCGAATCATCGAGGAGTTAGACCGCATCGGCGTCGACCGCCAGTACGTCGGTCCGGACCTCTACTCGCCCGAGGACCGCCTCGCCGTCCCCGACGCCGACGAACTCGACCGCTGGTACGACCGCGCACGCGATGCCGGCGCTGACCCCGACGTCCTCGAACGACTCCGAGGTGGCAACACCGGGGTCCTCGCCATCCTGGAGAAAGGGGACGGACCGACCGTGGGCCTGCGCGTCGACATCGACGGACTCCCGCGCGAGGAGTCGACCGACCCGGGTCACGTTCCCGCGGACGAGGGGTTCCGTTCGGAGACCGGCGCGATGCACGCCTGCGGCCACGACGCCCACGCCGTCTTCGGCCTCGGCGTCCTGGAGGCCGTCGCCGAGAGCGACTTCGAGGGGACGCTGAAAGTTCTCTTCCAGCCAGCCGAAGAGGTCGTCGGCGGGGCGAAACCCGTCGCCGAGAGCGGCCACCTCGACGACGTCGACTCGTTCCTGGCCGTCCACGTCGGTCTCGACCACACGACCGGCGAGGTCGTCGCCGGCATCACCGACTTCCTCGCCGTCAGCCAGTTCGCGGCGAACTTCACCGGCGAACCGGCCCACGCCGGCGGTCACCCGGCCCAGGGCCGCAACGCCGTCCAGGCGATGGCAGCCGCCGTCCAGAACCTCTACGCCATCCCGCGAAACGAGGGCGGCGCGACCCGCGTCAACGCCGGCGTCGTCGAGGGCGGCACCGCGACGAACATCGTCCCCGAGCAGGCCACCATCGAGGGCGAGGTCCGCGGCGAGACGACCCAGCTCATGGAGTACATGCGCGAGCGCGCGGACGACGTCCTCGACCACGCCGCCGGGATGCACCAGTGCGAGGTGTCGGTCGAGACGACGGGTGAGGCTCCCAGCGCCGAGAACGACGACGTGCTCGTCGACCTGGCCTACGACGTCGCGGGCGAGATTCCGTCGATATCTTCACGTCTTCGAACCGACCCGCTGGGCGGGAGCGAGGACGCGACCTTCCTGATGCGCCGGGTGCAAGAGCAGGGCGGGCTAGCGGCGTACGTCGCCGTCGGAACTGATCATCCGGGCGGGCATCACACGGCGACGTTCGACGTCGACGAGGACTCCATCGCTATCGGTGTGGACTGGCTGAGTGCCGTCGTCGAGAAACTCGGCACGAATGCAGGAAACTGAACCGGGACCGGAGTACACTCAGTACTTCGCGTCGGCGCCGGTGACCTCGTATATCTCGTCCATCAGGTCGTCGCGCTCGGACTGCCACTGGTCGAACCTGTCGGGACTCGACGGGTACGACTCGTAGTGGTCCTTCAACTGGTCGGCGAGCCCCTTCGCCTTGTAGAGGTCGTAGATGGTGCCCCAGTGGCCGAAGCTCTTCATCGCTGTCTTGAGCTTGAGTCCCAGGCTGATCTCCGCAGACCCCGAGTACAGCGCGTCGGCGATCTTGTTCGCGGGCAGCGAGGCGAGCAGCCCCATCAGGTCGTCGACCTCGACGGCGGTCGTGAAGATGTTGTAGACGTCCAGCGCCGCGTAGCGGGCGCCGAAGTGGTCCATCACGCGCTCGTTGTAGCGCCAGAGGGCGGCCTCCTGGTCGGTGGTGCCGTCCTCGATGGCCTCGATGGCCTGCTCACCGGCGTACTGGCCGGCGTAGGCCGCGCCGGCGATGCCGCCGCCGGTGGTGGGGTTGACGTGACCAGCGGCGTCGCCGACAGCCATGTAGCCCGGGGCGACCGCCGAGTCGTAGGGCCGGCGGGTCGGGAGAGCGGCGCCGAGTTTGTCCTTCACCTCTGCGTTGCGGAACTCAGAGCGCCCCTCCAGGTCTTCCTTGAGGTCGTCGACGAGTTCCATGGGCTCTTCGTTCATCTGGAAGCCGAGGCCGACGTTTATCTCCGTGTCCGTGCGCGGGAAGTACCAGAGGTAGCCTGCGGCGCGGTCCGTGGGCTTGAAGACGAGCGCGTCGTCCCAGGGGACGGGCTCCTCAGTCTCGACGATCTCGCGGTACGCCGAGCAGAACTGCGAGTAGGTGACGTTGGTGTCGAACGTCGCGTCGTCGAAGTCGACCTTGTCCTGGAGCAGCGAGAGCGACCCCGCGGCGTCGACGACGACGTCGGCCTCGTAGGTGACGGGGTCGCCCTTGCGGACGGCCGATAGGCCAGTGACGACGCCATCGTCGTCCTGGGTGACGTCTTTGACGACGGTGTCGTAGTGGAACTCGACGCCCGTCTTCGCGGCGCCCTCGATGAGGAGGCGGCCGTACTCCCAGCGGTCGATGACGGCCAGTTCGCCCGGGACGGGAATCTCGAGGACGGTGTCCTCCTGTGGGATCTCGAAACGACCGTGGTCGACGCCGGTGTTGGTGAAGGCGTCCTCGATCTGTGATTTGGGGATGGCGTCGGGGAAGTTGCTCGCCCCCTTGAGCGCGTCCCCACAGGCGATGTGACCCGCCTCGGACTCGTCTTTGCGCTCGACGACGACGACGTCGTACCCCTCGCGGGCGAGCGTGGCCGCGGCGTAACAGCCGGAGGTCCCCGCGCCGACGACCGCGACGTCGACGGACTCGGTGCGGGGCGTCGCCGACGCGCCGTCGGCGGAACCGGGCTTCGTAGTGGTCATGGCATGGTCTGCTGGCCCGAGGGAGAAAACTCTTTATTCACTTCGCGGATACCTGTCGCTTCGCTGGGGTTAGGTGCCGATTAGCCAGTGACAAACGTTTTGTCGGGCGGTTCCGAACCCCGGGGCATGACCGACTACACCGTGGAGTTCGTCGGGACGGGGGAGACGATCACCGTCTCCGACACCGAGACGATCCTGGGGCGATGCATCGAGGAAGGGATCGCCCAGGAGTACTCCTGTCGCGTCGGGATGTGTCTCGCGTGTTCGGCGGAAATCGTCGAAGGCGAGGTCACCCAGCCCGCTGCCAGGGGACTCTCGGAGAAAGAACGGGAAGCCTACGCGCTGACGTGCATGGCCAGGCCGGCATCCGACCTCGTTCTCGACCGTGGAAAGTACCCACCGTCTATCGAAGGCGGCACATCCGCGGTCGCCGGCGACGACGCGGCGGCGGCCGACGACTGACGAGTTTCGGTTTCTGGCGGAAATTAAAGAAACAAAGTATTATGTGGTCCTTTTGCCGGTAAACGGTCTGTTAACTCCGTCTGAGCGATTCTAGATCGCGGTCTGTGGAAGGACAGGTCATATATGGTAGTGGTGCGTATGGGGTAGTAGACACCTGCACCTTCGCCAGGGGACGGCTGTCGAAGACTGACACACGTTCACAACCATGACCAGCCGCGTATACAGACTTCACTCGACGCTCGAACTGCCACTGGAAGACACATACGACTTCTTCGAGGACGCCGATCTCCCCCCAGAGATCAACGACGTGGACATCACCCGTCGGAACAACACGCTCATCATCAGCGCGGTGTCGGACGACGAAGAGATCAGCAAGTACACGCCGACGGCTCAGCTGAAAGCCAGCGTCACCGAGAACCGCGTGTACGAGGAACTTCCCGAGGAAGAAGAGAGCGGTCCTGGCCCGAGCAGCGGCCCGGGTGGCCCCCAGTGGGGCGCGCTGGAAGAGGAAGAGGAGGAGATTCCCTCGGAACTCGTCGAATACGCCTGTTTCAAGGGCGACCGGGAGACCGTCCTCCAGAACACGGCCCTGCAGTATCCGATGTTCCTGGTACTGTGTGAGGTCGCGCGGAACGCGGAGAAAGGGACCCTTACCGCCATCGCGTGCGTCGACGACGAGCTCGAGGCGGTCCGTATCGTCGACGGCGAGGACCGACCCGCGACGATCAACGTCGTCGAAGAACCGCGCGAGGACGAGGCCGCCGAGGGCGTCAACTGGCGCGACAACAAGTTCATCTCGTAGCCGTTTGACGGGCTATTCTTTCGCCGACCAGCGTTCGCGGAGTCACGACGCTGTCCTGCACTCGGTGACCACCACCGGATACAATTAAGGCCGTACTTCCATAATCACTGCATATGCCCGAGCGCGGCCCGGAGGGGACGTTCCGATCGACGGTCACCACGGCGGACGTCGTCGAACTCTTCGACGTCGTCGACGGCCCGGTCTTGGGCTCCGCCGACGTCGCGAATCACCTGGGATGTACGCGTGATACGGCCAGGCGGAAACTCGATTTGCTGGAGAAGCGCGGCCTGGTCGCCTCGCGGATGGTCGGACGTACCAAGGTGTTCTGGCGCGTCGACCGGTCCAGCGACCTCCGGGAGTGGCTAGACCGCGGCGAGGGAGCGTAGCGGAAACTGGCTTTCGGAGCCGGTCACAGAGCGACGAAAACGAAGAGTACGGATGCGGCTCCGACGAGGACGCTCGGAAGCGCGACGGCGACGTAGACGAGTCCGTTCCACATGTACACTTTCCCACCGTCGAGCGGACCGACCGGGAGCATGTTGAACCCCGCGAGAATGCAGTTGATCAGGACCCCCGCTCCGCCGATGGTGAGTAGTAGGCCCGAATACGAGTAGTCGACGCTGCCGATTCCGAGGGTTCCGCCCGGGACGACGAACGAAGCGGCGAGGATAACTCCGAAGCCGACCGCCAGAACGAGGTTCGACACCGGTCCGGCCAGGGCGATGAGCCCGCGTTCGCGGCGCGGGACGTCGCGTCGGTGGTAGACGCCGCCGGGTGCGGCGAAGATGAACCCGCCGAGGGCGGTGGCGACGCCGAGTACCAGCATGCCGTAGTGGGCGCGAAACGCCGCGGCACGGCCGAACTGGATGGCAACCATCCGGTGGGCCAGCTCGTGTACCACGAACCCGACGCCGGCGGTTAGAAAGCTGAGCACGAACAGGTAGGCCGTTAGCTCCGGCATCTCTCTCGCCGAGTCCAGCAGGCCCCGCCCGCCACCGGCGAACAGGACGCCGAACGAGATGCTCAGAACGACGTAGGAGAGGGCGAAGTCCCGAAGCTCCCACCGGCTCGGACGATATCCCGATTCGACGTCCGACGTCGACCGTATCTCCTTCGGCGGCGGCGCCCGATTACCGCCCGGGCGCCAGCTCACGGCCGGTCACCGATAGTTCCCCTCGTGCGTTCACTCACCTTTTTCCACCCAGATACAGTGAGAAATTGGACTGGTTGTAAAAAGTTACCGCTCACTCTTCGGCGCCAGCGCCCCACGTCCAGGCGGATACCGCTATCTCGGCCTCTCCGACCGCCGCCGGTCGCGTCGTCTTTCCGGGCCCGGAATCCAACCTGATTAACGGGTTGCTAAGGACGGCCTACCGTGAAAACAGTGGCTATGGGGTGCCTAACTCCCCCGGCATCCAAAAAGTACTTACAGCCTCTCCTAATTACATCTCATTACCGATGTCAGAGTCAGAGAGTTTCCCCGACTACCTCGACGTCGACTACGCCGACGGCGAGGGCGAGTCGCCCGAGGACTATCCCTCCGTCAACCACAAGATCGAGAAGGCGATCGAAGTCACGAAGGAAGGCCTCGAACAGTACGACAACCCGGTCATCATGTGGACCGGCGGCAAGGACTCGACGCTGACGCTGTACTTCGTCAAGGAAGTGGCCGACCGTTTCGACCTGGAGGTTCCCCCGGTCGTCTTCATCGACCACTACCAGCACTTCGACGAACTCATCGACTTCTGCAAGCACTGGGCCGACGAGTGGGACCTCGACGTCATCTGGGCGCGTAACGAGGACATCGGCGACTACGTCGACGAACACGGCCTCGAACCGGGCGACGACATCCCGGTCGACGCGCTCTCGGAGCACAACCAGCATCACGTTCGCAACCTGCTCGAGTACGAGGAGGACACGTTCCCGTTCCTGCTCGACACCTACGTCGGGAACCACCTGCTCAAGACCGTCGCGCTCAACGACACGCTCGAGGAGTACGACGTCGACGCCGTCCTCTCTGGCGTCCGCTGGGACGAACAGGAGGCCCGTGCCGACGAGACGTTCTTCTCGCCGCGACACGACCCCGACATCTACCCGCCCCACGACCGCGTCCAGCCCATCCTCCAGTTCGCCGAGGCCGACGTCTGGGAGGCCTTCTGGAACTTCGTCGTGCCGGACACCGTCGAGGACTTCCCCGACGAAGGCTACGTCCCGCAGGGGCAGGACGACCTTCCCGAGGGCATCGAGAAGGACGACGTCCCCGTCTCGCCGAAGTACTTCGCCGGCTTCCGCTCGCTCGGGAGCGAAGTGAGCACCGACAAGTCCGCCCAGGAGCCCGCGTGGCTCCAGGACATGGAGAACACCACCGAACGCGCCGGCCGCGCCCAGGACAAGGAGGACCTCATGGAGCGCCTCCGCGACCTGGGCTACATGTGACGTAGGCGAGTCGTTTTCGAGCGGTTTTCTTCTAGCCGCGTGCGCGGTCGTGACACAACACTCAACAGTCCACCCGTTGCAGGGTCAGTCATGAGCGAGGAGTACGACTGGCTGACGCTGGACGACGACGAGGAGATACTCTGGGAGGGAAAGATATCCCAGAAGTCGATGATAGGCACCTACGTCGTCGGGGTGCCGCTGATCCTCTTGCTTGGCCTCGGGCTGTTGATAATCGTGCCCTCGTACCTGATCGTCAAGCACACGGACTACGTCATCACGAGCAAGGGCGTGTACAAGAAGACCGGCATCCTCAGCCGCTCGGTCACCGCGATCGAGTACGAGAAGATCCAGAACACGGCCTTCTCCGCGGGGCCGGTGGCCCGGTACTTCGGCTACGGCGACGTCGACATCAGTACGGCTGGCGGGTCGGGCGTCGAGATGAAGCTTCGCGCCGTCGAGGACCCACAGGACGTCCAGAAGCGCCTCTCCCGGCTCGTCAAGCGCGCCCAGGGCGCCCGTGGCGAGGAGGAGTCTGACGGGAAGGCGGACGTCCTCGACGATATCCTGGTCGAGCTCCGGGCGATCCGCCAGTCGGTCGAGACCAGCGGCGCGGACGGCCCGCGAGAGACGAGCGGCCGCGCCGACAGATGAGTCTCCCCGACTGGGCCCCGGCGTCGGCCGACGAGACCGCAGTCTGGCAGGGAAAACCGCGCGCTCGCGTCGTGCACTGGGGCGTCGTCGTCGGCGCACTGGTCGCGGTGACGATCCTCGGCGTCGGCGGGTTCCTCTGGCAGACCGGTGCCATCGGACCCCTCCTCCTCACCGCGTTCCTCGCGGTCGCCGTGTTGGGATTCGCCGTGCCGGCCGGTTCCGCCTATCTCTGGCGGGCCCACACCGACTACCTCCTGACGGAGGCGGCGCTGTACCACCGGACCGGTGCCGTCTGGGTCACGGTCACCGAACTCGGTCTCGACAAGGTCCAGAACAGCGCCTACTCACAGGGCGTCTTCGGGGCGATGTTCGACCACGGGACCGTGACGGTGGACACCGCCGGGAGCGAGGGGGCCGAACTCCGGCTCCGCGCACTCGACGACCCGGACGACGTCCACCGCCTCGTCGCGGAGCGGGCGGGGGCGGCCGGCGGCGAGGACCATATTCCCGGGACGGTCGAGCAGTGGCGAGTGGTGCTTGACGAGGTTCGACGGCTCAGGATCGTCCTCACGGCTGACTGAACCGGTATGGGGTCCGGCCGCCAGCTGGAAATCGTGGCCCGAAAGCGGCACAATATATTCATACGGTTGGCCACAGAGTCACAGACATGGCGACAATTTCGACCGACGTCAACCGCCCATACCTTCCCTCCGACGGTGCGAAAATCACGGCAGAGATCGACGTAGAACCGGGCGAACAGGACCAGAGCGTGCGCCGACACGTCGCGCTGTGCATCGACACCAGCGGATCGATGGGCGGCGCGAAGATCCAGCAGGCCCGTGACGGGGCCGCGTGGGTGTTCGGACTGCTCGACGACGACGACTACGTCAGCCTCGTCGGCTTCGACACCGACGCGACGGTCCACATCCCCACGACGCGCTGGGGCCGACTGGAGCGCGACGAGGCGATGGACGCCGTCGAGGACCTGACTGCAGGCGGTGGCACCGACATGTTCGGTGGGCTGGCGTCGGCCCGCGAGGAACTCGCGTCCTCGCGCGCCGGCCCAGACGCCGTCAAGCGCCTCCTGCTGCTCTCGGACGGCAAGGACAACGAACACGAGCCCGACGACTTCGAGGAACTCGCCCGCGAAATCGACAACTCGGGCGTCCGCATCCAGTCCGCCGGCATCGGCGAGGACTACAACGAGGACACCATCCGGACGCTCGGAACGACCGCCCGCGGCACCTGGACCCACCTCGAAGCGCCGGGCGACATCGAGGAGTTCTTCGGCGACGCCGTCGAGCAGGCCGCCTCCGTCGTCGCGCCGGACGCACAGGTCGAACTCGACGTGGCCCCCGGCGTCGAGGTGAGCGAGGTGTACCGCGCGCTCCCGCAGGCCCAGGAGGTCGACGTCGAGTGGGAGGAAAACGCCGCGGTGGTGAAGCTTCCCGACCTCACCGAGCGCGAGCACCAGCGCGTCGTCCTGAAGATACACGCGCCCGCGCGTCGTGAACTCGAAGAAGTGACCCTCGCCGACGTGACCCTCTCCGCGCGCGGCGACACCGCGAACGACGACGTCACGGTCGAGTACACCGACGACCAGGAGTTGCTCGCCGAGCACGACGAGTCGGTCTCCATCGACCACAAGCAGACCGTCATCCGGACGGAACTCGGCAAGGGCAACGTCGAGGCCGCCGAGACCCAGGTCGAGAAGATGACCGTCGTCCACGGCGAGGACGCCGAGGCCGTCCAGGAGGCCGACCGCCAGACCCAGATCGTCAAGGAGGGCGGCCGCGCCGAGCAGAGCCAGGCCACCCAGATCGTCGACGACGGCGACCGGCTCGGATGACCGGTCGACGGGACGATACGGGAGGTATCCGCCGATGAGCGCCACCGCGCTCGCCAGCGGCGACCTCGTCGCCGGCCGTTACCGCATCGAGAACGAGGCCGGCAGCGGCGGCTTCGCCATCGCGTACGAGGCCGTCGACACGCAAACCGGTGACACGGTCGCAGTGAAGGTTCCCAACACCGCCGGGTCGAGCAACGACGCGGCCGTCGTCGAGGAGTACTTCCTGAAGGAGGCCACCGCGCTGGAGAGCATCCGCGACGCGGGCGGCCACCCGAACGTGATGAACCTCCTCGACCGCCACGAGGACGACGACGGCCCCGTGCTCGTCGTGGAGTTCGTCGACGGCTACGAACTGGACGACGCCATCGACAAGACCGGGCCGCTCGACCCCGCAGAAGTCCGCGAGGTGGGCGTCGGCCTCTGTGGCGCGATGTCGTTCCTGCACGAGAACGAGATCGTCTATCGCGACCTGAAGCCGGACAACGTCATGCTTACTGAGCGGAACGGACGCGTCACGCCGGTGCTCATCGACTTCAACACGGCCACGGGCTTCGACGCCTCCGGGGAGGCCGAGGACTCAGGGACGACGATCCTGGGCCCCTACAAACCCCGGGAGGTCGCCGACGCGAGTCGCTCGGAGGCCCGCCAGGGCCCCTGGTCCGACGTCTACTCCATCGGGAAGATCCTCCTCTTCCTGCTGAAGGGGACGGTTCCGAAGATGGACGGCGTCGACCCGCGGGACTTCGGCGTCGACTGTCCGCCCTACCTCGCCGAAATCGTCGAGCGGGCGACGGCGACGAGCTACGAGGACCGCTATCACAACGCGACGGCGATGGAGCACGTCCTCCGCGAGAAGGACCCGACGCCGCCGCCGCAGGCCTCGGTCCGCTACCTCCAGCAGGAGGACCGCTACACCATCCACGTCGGGGACACCATCGGTCGCGAGGACGCGGTGGGCCCCTCGCCCGCCGTCGCCATCCAGGACGACGACGAGTACATCTCGACCGTCCAGGTCCAGTTCGACGTCGACGACCACGGGAACTGGGTGTTGCGCGACCGGAGCCTCAACGGGACGTACGTCCAGACCGGCGACGGCTGGCAGCGCGTCCTCGGCGAGGCCGGCCGCGAGCGCCTGCGCGAGCAGGGCGAGGACCCGACGGACCGCCACGGCAACGTCCCGCCGACCACCTTCCGCCTGCAGGACGGCGACCTCGTCGCGCTCGTCCACCCGAGCTACGGGGTCACCTTCGAGTTCCACCAGCACTGAACCATGGACTACGCTACCAACTACGACGTCGGGGACCGCAAGCGCGGCGGGGGTATCAACGAGGACAGCGTCGCGCTGTCCGTCTTCGAACAGGGCCACCGGTCGGGAGTGACCACGGACGGGGTCGGCGAAGATCGAACCGGCGAGCGAGACGACGAGGACCCGCCGGCGAACCGGAGCGCCGCGGTGTTCGCCCTCGCCGACGGCGCGGGCGGCCACGACGCCGGTGACGTCGCCTCCTACCTGGCGACGACGGTCATCTGTGAGGAACTGGCACCCGTCGTCGCCGAGGCGAGCAGGCGGAACCCCGACGCCTTCGCTGTCGATATCGACGAGTCGCTGCTGCCCGACCGGCCGACCGCCACTGACCTCCAGACGGCCGTCGCGGATGCCATCGTCGCCGCCCACCGTGAAGTCGTCCGGTACGCCGCCGAGAGCGGGACCCAGGCCTACACGACGGCCGTCGCGGGCGTCGTCGTCGACGGCGAAGTCCACTACGGCTGGGTCGGCGACAGCCGCGCCTACCTCGTCAACGGCGCGCGCCAGTCCATCGAACTGCTCACGAAGGACCACGGCGTCGTCCAGGAGCTACACGACCGGGGCGAAATCGACGACGTCGCGGCCCACGTCCACCCCAGGGGCAACGAGATAACGCGCGCACTCGGCGGCGCCGGCGACGGCGACCCGGAGACGGCGTCGGTCCCCGTCGAGACCAACTCCGTCACGCTGTTCGCCGAGGACGTCCTGCTCGTGACGAGCGACGGGCTGATCGACGCCCAGACCGACGCGCCCGCGCTGTACGAGCGATACGTCGAGGCAGGCCGGAGCGACGAGGCCGCCGAGGTCGTGCGCGAGGCCGTCGTCACGGACGAGGAGATCCGCGACCTGGTTCTCGGGTCGGACTCGCTGGACGACGCCGCGTCGGGCCTGATCGACCTGTCGAACGAACGCGGCGGAAAGGACAACCTGTCGGTCGTCCTGGCCCGCGACCCCGAACTCCCGTCGACCCCTGGCGATGACGAAGGGATGCCGGTCAGGGCCGTCGACCCGGACGACCCGGTCGAGGACCGGGAGACCGTGATCGTTCCCGAGGAGTGACTGCCTCCGAAGCTTTCCGAGGAGCGGCTGACCCCGAAGCGTGAGCGCCCCCGTCTCGGGCCCACTGGAGTGTATTTTTCCGGTTCGCTGACGGAAACTATTTTCACCACCTGGGTATAGTGTATTCCCAGGCATGTCCGAGAGTGACACGGCGTCGGTCGAATGCCCGCTCTGCGGCGAGGCGTTCGACCCGGCGGCCGCTGGGGGCTGGTGTACAAACTCCGACTGTGGCGAGTGGCAGTACGAAGCCGACGCCACGTCGGACGAGCAATCGGTGGGTGCGGAGGATTCGGGCGACGACGGCGACCCGCTCGCCGACGTCGCCGACGATTCGGAGTCACCGGACCCACCGTCGTGGATGGAGGAGTCCGACGACGAATCGGCCGACGAGGAGGCCGACGCCGCCAACTCCGACGAGAACACGGAGTCGGACGAGTCGGCGGCAGGCGAGGAATCCGCTGACGAGTGGGGCGGTGCTGACGCGGACGCCGAGGCAGACGTCGAGGAAACCGAAACAGACGACGCGTCGGCGGCAGACGCGGACGACGGCGCGGCCGACGCGGAGTCGTTCGACTGCCCGGGCTGTGGCACCGAGCTCGCGGCCGACGTCAACTTCTGCCCCGACTGCGGCGCGGACGTGAGCAGTTTCCCGGCCGACGACGGCGCCGGCGACGAACTCGCCGCCTGTCCGTCCTGTGGCGGCGACGTCGACGCGGACGACAGCTTCTGTGCGCAGTGCGGCGAGGACCTCGACGCCCACCGCGGCGGCGCGAGCGTCCTGACGGAGTGTCCCGACTGCGGAACCGACGTCGGTCCGGACAACAGTTTCTGTGCGGGTTGCGGGGCCGACCTCGACGCCGCCCGCTCGGGTGCCGCTGTGGGAGCCGGCGACGCATCGTCCGGCGATAGCGCGCCCAGTGCGCTCGCGCTGACCGCCCACGGCAAGACCGTCGTCGCCGGTGATGGCGACATCGTCGGCCGGGAGATACGGTCGTTACTGACCGAGGCCGGCCGTCCGGAGGACGAGGCGGTTCGCGTCCACCGCGAACACGTCCGGTTCGTCCGCGAGGACGGCCAGTTCTACGCGGTCGCGCTCGGCCAGAACCCGACCCGCGTGAACGGCACGTCGCTGACGAAAGGCGACCGGGAGGCGGTCGCGCCAGGCGACGAACTCGAACTCTCCGACGTCGTCACCCTGGACGTCGAAGCGGCCTGACCACGCTGCCGGTAGTTTCCCCGTTCCGATCGCAGCGTATAACGCGGCGAGTCGAAGCTGTCGCGTAACAGCTTTCCCACCCGGCGAAAAACACCCTCCAAGCAATGTCAGGACGCCGACGGCGCGAACTCGCCGATTCGTTTCGCCTCGTCACTGGTGACGAGCAGTGGTTCCTCCGCGACCTGCTGGTCGGCGTCGTCGCGGCCGTCGTCTGGATCGGCGGGACGGGTGCGCTCGCCGTTCAGGTTGCCGACGTACTCGGGGTTTCACTCGGGCTCGCGGCCGGGGAGAGCCCGTCGCCGCTCGCGGTCGGCCTCTTCGCCGTCCTCTGGCTCGCCGTCCCGGCCGTCGCCGTCACGGTCCGTATACGGCGACGGACGCTGAACCTCCGCGGCAACGTCGAACAGTACTACCGCTTCGAACATCCGGCCACGTTACTCGCGCCGCCGACGCTCCTCGTCGTCGTGGCAGTCGTGGTCGGACTGGCCCTCGGCGGGTTCCCGTGGTACTTCTCCCTGGTGTTGCTCCCCGTCGGCCTGTTCGCCCTGGTCCGGACGCTCGCCTTCACGTACCGGGTGTACTCCTTTTCGCACCCGCTCGTGGTGCAGTTCCTCGCCGTCGTCTCGACTGTCGTGGCGTTCGGAAGCGCGCTGGCGGCCGTCGGGACGGCGACGGGACGGGGCCAGCTCGCGGAACGGGCGCTCCGCGCGGCGGGGCTCCCGGCGTGGGTACTCGGGTCCGTTTCTGTGGAGGGGTTCGTCGTGTCGGGCGTCGCCGCGGTGGCGGCGTTCCCGCTCGCCCTGGCCCTGGCGTACGTACTGGTCCAGACGGTCGTCTCGCTCGGCGTTCGGCTGGTCGAACCCGACGTCGACCGGTCTTCGATGCGGACTGGCCAGCGATACCCGCCATTCCTGGACTCGACGACGCCGGTCGGGACCCCCGCCGATACGTCGGATTCGTCAGCCGGGTCGACTGGCACGGACACCGACACCTCGACTGCCGACCGGGGGCCGACCGAATCGGACGGGGACGGGACGGATTCGGAGGATTCGGTGGAATCCGACGACGACGGGGAGGACCTCGACGACGTCAGTAACACGCGCGTGTTCACGCCGCCCGCCGACGACGGAGACGGCGGGTTCGGGTCCACTACGGCCGGCGAGACGCATGCAGTCCCGGGGACCGGCGACGAGGGGCCGTCCGCGACCGGCGGCCGTGACCGCTGTGACGCCTGTGGCGAGTCCTTCTCGATGGAGGCGGACGTCCGGTTCTGTCCCAACTGTGGAACCGCGCTGGACGGCGAGTGAGCGACCGCGGGTTTCGCGGCTCCTGACGCGTCAGGCCAGCGGCCGGAACCACACGGCCGCGAGCAACAGGGCGAGAAAGACGTAGGACCCGCGGATGAGGAGCATCGTCGCGAGTTCGGCGTCGGCGTTCCGCGAGAGCACGGCCACGAGACCGAACGCGAGAGCTGCGAGTGCCGCGCTCGGCGGGATGGAACTCATCACGACGGCCATCCCGAGCACGGCGACCATTCCCAGGAACATCAGTCCGTAGGCCAGCTGCCGTGCCCGAGTTCGCCCGAGGACGACGGCGACGGTTCGCTTGTCGATGGAGCGGTCGTACTCGACGTCGGTCGAGTCGTCGATGACCTTGATCCCCGAGAGGACGACCAGGAAGACGACGGCCAGTGCCACGACGACGGGCGCAAGCCCGGCCGTCTGGACGTAGAACCCGCCGAGTAGCGCGAAGGCGATGCCGGTCGGGTAGCCGACGCTCGCGGTGACCGGATGCATGTCGAGTCGGGGGGCGTGGTGGTAGCCGATGAGCCACCCCGGGAGCGTGATCAGGGCGGCCCAGACGTCGACGAGCGCGAACAGGCCGAGCGTGCAGGCGAAGAACCCGACGGAGGCGCCGGCCAGCGCGAGACGACAGCCTCGTTCCGAGAGCGGGTGGTCGTCGTCCTCGCCGCGGCCGTAGAAGTCGACGTAGCCGTCCTTCACGTGGGCGGTGTAGAGGCCGAAGAAGACGGCGGCGAGGTGGACCCCGGCGAGCGGGAGGGAGAACTGGTCGGCCAGTAGCCCGCCGAACAGCGACGCCGCGAGCGGCGGGAGCATGAAGACGGGGTGGATCTGCGAGGCGAGCGCCCGAACGGCGGCCGCGACGCCGGATCCGTGCCGCGCGATTGCCATGTGCGGTCAAAGGGGCGCTCGTGTTAAAAATCCAATCAGAGTGTGGGGTGGTCGGCCCGCTCGCTTACCGCCAGTTCCCCCGGTCGAGGACGAATCCGGAGACGTGCGAGGCGAGGTCACGGGCGTCGCGTTCGGTGGGCGCGTGGAGTTCGCCGGAGACCGGTCCGGCCTCGCCGCCGACGCCCTCCGTCTCGGAGACGGGATCTGTCCCGGTGGGGTAGGGGCGTCGCGAGCGGACGCGGTCGCGCAGGGCCTGGAGGGCGGCCTGGGTCAGTTCGGCGTCGAGGTGCTGGAGGTCGTAGTGGACGACGTAGCCGCGCGCGGCGTCGCGGACGGCGAGCACTGGCTGGCCGCGTTCGGCACAGCGCTCCCAGAGAGCCCGCTGTTCGTCGACCGTCTCGTAGACGGGGACGTTCGAGGACGCCAGGTAATCCATCGGTGTGACTGTACGGACTGGAGCACTATTGGCCTGTCGTCGGGCCCGGTGACAGTTCGCCGGACGGCGTCGCGATCGAGGGATAGAAACTCATACCGGATCGATCACGCGCCGGGTGCCGTCGCGGACGGACCGCCTGTGCGGCGGTCAGGGTCGGACTGCCTGTGCAGCGTCGTCCATAATCTCGAGGGCCTCCTTCAGCGTCTCGACGTCGACGGCGTAGGAGATGCGCGCGTACCCCGCGCCGTGCTCGCCGAAGGCCTCGCCCGGCACGACGACGACGCCGCGGTCGATGACCTCGTCGACGAACCCCTCGGGGACCTTCGGCATCGCGTAGAAGGCGCCCTGGGGCGTCGGGCAGTCGAGGCCGGCGTCGGCCAGCCCGTCGACGAGGACGTCGCGGCGTTCTTCGAAGGCGGCGGTCATCTCGGTGACAGCGTCCTGGGGTCCGTTCAGCGCGGCCTCGGCGGCGTACTGGGACGGCGCGGCGGCGCAGGCCTGGGCGTACTGGTGGACGCGCAGCATGCGTTCGACGCGCTCGTTCGATCCCGTCACCCAGCCGAGTCGCCAGCCGGTCATCGAGTAGCTCTTCGAGCAGCCGTTGACTACCACGACGTTGCCGGTGTCGTCGAACTCCGCGGGCGAGCGGTGTTCGCCGTCGAAGACGATGTGTTCGTACATCTCGTCGGAGATGCACAGCACGTCGTGGTCGCTGGCGATGCGGGCGAACTCCCGCATGTCCTCCGGCGACTGGACGGCGCCGGTCGGGTTCGCGGGGCTGTTGACGACGAATGCGGCCGTGTCGTCGGTGATAGCCTCCTCGACGGCTGCGGGGTCCATCGTGAGGTCCTCGCGAAGCGGCACGGGCTTGGGCGTCCCCCCCGCGAGTTTCGTCAGCGCGTCGTAGGAGACAAACCCCGGGTCAGGGAAGACGACCTCGTCACCGGCATCGACGTGGGCCTCGATGGCGATGTGGAGCGCTTCACTCCCACCGGCGGTCGCGATGATATCCTCGGGGTCGACGTCGAGGTCGTTGTCCCGCGCGTGCTTGTCGGCGATAGCCTCTCGCAGCGACTCGGTCCCCTTGTTCGACGTGTAGGCGTCGACGTCGCCGGCTCGAATCGCCTCGATGGCTCCCTGCCTGGCGTGCTCGGGCGTCGGGAAGTCGGGCTGGCCCAGCCCGAGGTTGATGGCGTCCTCGCCGGCCGCCTCGAACACCTCCCGGATGCCGCTGATCGATATCGCCTCCACGCGCGCGGAGAAGTCGGTCATACTCTACGGGGTGTCGCGCTCGCCGATAACTCTTGGTGGTCCGCCGCGGTCGAAGAAAGAAAAGTCGACGTGGTTCGGCTCGTTCGGCCGCTCGGTCAGTAGTTCTGTCGCCTGATGGCCAGGACCGACGCGCCGGCGAACGCGAACGTCCCGGCGATCAGTCCGCCGGGTGCCGATCCGGGGACGAACCCTCCAGCGACCGGGTTACTCAACGACTCGCTGGCCGGTCCTTCACAGGACTCGACGGTCCCGCTGTCCGGGAGTTCGTCGGGGTCGCCGGGGAACGTGCAGGTCTCTCCGCCCGCCCCGACGACGGCGCCGGTGACGTCGTAGGTCGTCGACGTCCACTGGGCCTCGACCGGCTCGTTCGGCTCCTTGAACAGGGACGGTTCCATCGTCGTTCCCGCGTCGCCATCTTCGGCGGTGAACGAACTACCGGTCCACTCCCACCTGACGAACGGTTCGCCCTCTGGACAGTCACCGGATCCGGCTCCACCTACTGTGGGTGCTCCATCGTCGGTGGTACAGAGCAGGACGTAGCTGATCTCGGTGCGTCCATCCTCTGTTTCCGTATCGGTGTCCGGCGTATCGGTTTCCGGGGTGTCGGTATCTGGAGTATCCGTATCCGGCGTATCGGTATCCGGGGTGTCAGTGTCCGGTGTATCGGTGTCCGGTGTGTCAGTGTCCGGCGTATCGGTGTCCGGGGTGTCGGTATCCGGCGTATCGGTATCC
The DNA here is from genome assembly GCF_058933135.1 of Halomicrobium sp. HArcel3. Lineage (NCBI taxonomy): Archaea > Methanobacteriati > Methanobacteriota > Halobacteria > Halobacteriales > Haloarculaceae > Halomicrobium > Halomicrobium sp. HArcel3. Next base: position 492,326 of record NZ_JBZYDN010000001.1, read on the forward strand.
GGGGTGTCAGTGTCCGGTGTGTCGGTGTCCGGGGTGTCGGTATCTGGGGTGTCCGTGTCTGGCGTGTCGGTATCCGGCGTGTCCGTGGCAGTCTCCGTCTCCGTCTCGGTCATCGGCGCGTCAGTCGGCTTCTCGGTCCTCGTCTCGGTGTCGGTATCAGTCTCAGTCTCCGTCTCTGTCGGCTTCGCCGTCTCGGTGTCAGTCGGCTTCTCCGTCTCGGTTTCCGTCGTCACGTCGCCGCAGTCGCTGTCCAGGAGGTACGCGGCGCCGGCGTCGGTCTCTCCGTCGTTGTCGTTGTCAGGCGCACCGACGAGGACAGCCGGTCCGCCGTCGTCGGTCACGTTGCCGGCGCCGGAGACGGCGTGACCGGCGCGGTCATCGGCGGCCTCGCCGTAGAACGTGGACGTTGCGTCACCGAGTGACTGGAACGCCGGAGGTGACTGGGCTCCGGCGACGACGTAGGCGCCACCAGAGTCGTTCCCGTTCTCGTCGTGGCCGGGCGCGCCGACGAGCAGGTCGTCGATTCCGTCACAGGTGACGTCGGCCGGGCCGGCGTCGGAGACGGACCAGCCCGCCAGGTCGCCCTCACGGTCGCCCGTCAGCGTTCGGTCGGCATCGGCCAGGGAGCGCACTCCGTCGGCGTCGGCGCCGCCGTAGACGACGTAGGCCGCGCCGGTCGCGTCGACGGCGTCGGCGTCGTGGTACGGCGCGCCGACGACGACGTCCGCGACGCCGTCGTCGTTCACGTCACCGGCGCTGGACACCGACCACCCGGCGCGGTCGCGGTCCGAGGCGCCGGTGAGGATCAGGTCGGCCGAACCGAGGCTGACCGTCCCCGAGACGTCGGTGGAGACGACGTAGGCGCCGCCGGCACTCGTCGTCTCGTTCGTCTCGCCGGACCAGTTCATCGCGCCCACGACGACGTCGGCCGTGCCGTCGTCGTCGACGTCACCGGCACCGGAGACGGACCAGCCCGCCAGGTGGCCGGCCGACTCGCCTTCCATCGTCGCCGCGGCCGCGTCGTCGAGCGTGGCGGTCCCGTCGGCGTCCGCACCGGGGACCAGGTACGCGGCGCCCGCCCCGTCGTTCGCGTAGGGCGCTCCGACCAGGACCGCGTCGTCACCGTCTGCGTCGGTCGCGTTCGACACCGACCAGCCCGCGCGGGCGTCCGCGTCGGTGCCCTGCAACGTGGCGTTCGCGTCGGCGAGGCTCATATTCGCGGGGAGCGAGTCGCCACCGTAGACGACGTAGGCCGCACCGGTGTTCGACCCGGTCGAGTCGTGGTTCGGCGCACCGACGACGACGTCGTCGTAGCCGTCGTCGTTCACGTCGCCCGCGTGCGAGACGGACCAGCCGGCCATGTCGTCGGCCGAGGCGCCGACGAGTTTGACGTCGGCGTCTTCCAGCTCCACCTCGTCGGTGTCGACGGGCCCGTAAACGACGTAGGCCGCGCCGGCGTCCTCGCCGCCGGTGTCGTTGTGCGGCGCGCCGATGATCAGGTCGTCGACGCCGTCGCCGTTGACGTCACCGGCGCTGGCTACCGATCGCCCCGCGGTATCGTTTACGTCTTCACCGTGGAACACCGTGTCCGCGTCCGAGAGGTTCGTCTCGCCGGAGAGCCCGTCCGGTTCGGCTTGCTGTGCGACCTGTGACTGGCCGCCGGTCGTGACGGCGCCGGCGGTAATCACCATCGTGCTCGCGACCACGAGGAGTGTGATCGCGACGACTGTCCCGTTCGACACCGCTGTCGTGGAGATTCGCTTTGAAAGCATTCCTTCGACGGTACCCGACCAGTCACCTTTGTTATAAATAGAGAAACGAGAGTAAGGGATATTACCGGTCGAAGCCGGGCGAGTAACTCGCGACGATCCGACCGACAACGTGCGCTTACAGGAGTACTGACGAGCGCGTCAGAACCGTCCTGTACCGATTCGAAAAACACAACCGGATTCTGTCACATCCGTCGCGAGGCGGAGGGACGTTTGCCTCCGCCGTCTCCCCGTCGGACTGACAGGACCTGGCACGACCGAGTTAAGCCGACGCACTCCCCGGATAACGGTGGCTTTCGAAGACCAGAGTAGACCGCCCGGACCACGACGCCGCGCATCGCGCTCCCCCTCCGCCGGCTACCACGCTTCCTCAGTGGCCGAGGGAAGTGAAGCGAATATTACTCCTCGACCGCGTCACGGAGGTCGTCGATGTGCGTTTCGAGGCGGCGGAGCGTCGCGTCCGCGTCGGTGTACCCGTTGTCGTACTCGCTGTAACAGTCGTCGGCGCTGGCCAGGAACTCCCGGACGGTCGCTTCGATGTCGTCCATACGTCCCGTTCGTCGCGGGACGGTTGAAAGCTGGCGGTTCCGGTCCGTGAGACTCGAACTGGTCACAGACTGCGTGGCGTCAGGTTGATAGCCGGGCGGCACTGACCCGCCGCCCATGGAACTGGCCTACCGGGACCGGGCGCTCGTTCTCGACGACGTCCTCGTGCTGGCGGACCTCCACGTCGGGAAGGGGGAGACGGCGAACCTGGAGGTTCCGGTCGGCGACAGCGCGGACATGACCGGGCGCTTCGAGGCGCTGGTGAGCGAGGGCGACGTCTCGGCCGTCGTCGTCGCCGGCGACTTCCTCCACTCGTTCGGCACGATCCCCCGGACGGTCGAGGAGACGGTCCGGGAGGTCTCTCGCATCGGCGAGGCGTACGACGTCGAGATCACCGTCACGCCGGGGAACCACGACCCGATGATCGAGTCGCTCTGGGGCGGCGCGATCCGGGACGAGTACCGCGTCGGTGACACGGTGGTCCTCCACGGTCACGAGACGCCAGACGCCGACGCCGACCGGTACGTCGTCGGCCACGACCACCCGACCATCGTCATCGAGGGGCAGCGCCGACCATGTTACCTCTACGGTGAGGACGCCTTTCGCGGTGCCGACGTCCTGATGCTCCCCTCGTTCAACCGCCTCGTCCGCGGCGTCAGGGTCAACGGGATGTACGCCGGTGACTTCATGTCACCCCTCGTCCGAAGCGCCGAGGCGTTCAGGCCCATCGTTCGCGACGAGGACGCCGACGAGACCCTGGAGTTCCCGCCGCTGGGGGAGTTCCGCCGGATGCTGTAGGTTCCGCTGGATGCCGTCGGGGCGCGGTCTGCAGGAATCTGGATCGATCCCGGAAGCTATTTTGGCCGCGGCGGCGCTCGCTCCCACATGGCTACGACGCAAGTCGCACTCGCGCTCATCGGAACGACGCTTCTCGGATTCACCCTCCTCTGCTGGGGGACGGTGTACTACGTCCCGCGGATCCTGAACGGCGAAGACCACGCCGACGACCCGCACGCCGACGCCGGTCGCCCGAGCTGAATCCGGGGTCGGTACCGCTCCAGCACAGCTCCGGCACTGCTCCGTCACCGCGCCGGTACCGCTCCGTTATCGCCCCAGTTCTTCGACGACTGCGTCCGCTGCCACCCGTCCGCTCTCCAGCGCACCCTGTATCGACGACCACCTGGTGTAGTCCCCGGCGAGGAACACCGGCCCGTCCGGGTCGTCGACGGGGGGCAGGCCGACGCGGAACCCCGGCGGCTGGGCGAACTGTGCGAACGGAACGCGGTCGGTCGCGACCAGTTCAAGGTCCGCCAGGTTGGCCTCGGGGTACCACGACGCCATCGTCTCCTGCACCGACTCGAACAGCGCCTCGTCGCTCTCCTCGCGCTCGCCCAGGAACGTCGCGCTGTACAGTGTCGCGTCGCTCGGCGCGTACTCGGGCGCGACGGCTGACAGCGGGGCCACCTGATTCGGGCCGGACTCGTCGGCGTTGAGCACCAGGCGCTTGCCCGTCGGGAGACCGGTCCGGGACTGGCGCGCGACGGAGAGGGTGACGCAGCTTCGTGCCTCGGTCGGAATCGAGCCGACGCTGGTCAGGTCCCTGGCGGTCGGCGGGTCGGTCGCCACGACGACGGCGTCGGCGACGACGGTCTCGCCGTCGACCGTGAGGACGGCCTCGGCCGAACTGGACTCGACCGACGACACCGTCGCATCGGTCTCGATCGTCGCTCCCGCCATCTCCGCTCGCTTCGCTAGCTGGTCGGGAATCGCGCCCATGCCCGCGGCCGGCACGCCGATACGCCCCTCCGAGAGCATCTTGAACGTGTACTCGAAGACGAGGCTGTCGGTCTCCAGGTCCCGATCCAGCGTGATGCCGCCGTAGAACGGCGCCGCGAAGTTGTCGACGAACTTCGTCGAGAACCCGACCCTGTCGAGGTACTCCCGGGTGCTCGTGCCGCCGCGATTCAGTATCTCGCCGGTCGTACGTCCGGCGAGTTCCCGCTGGAGGATGAACAACCTGAGCTTGTCGCCGAACGTGACGTCTCCGTTGAACAACGTTGCCAGCGCGTCCGTCGGCGCCCGGCGCGGGTCGACGAGCACCGACCGCTCGCCGGGGCGGGCGATGGTCGCGCCCGGCGTGAAGTACCGCAGATCGAGCGCGTCCAGGTTCAGCTCTCGACGGACGGCGGGGTACGCCGAGAACAGCACCTGGAACCCGCGATCCACCGTGTAGCCGTTCAGGCGGCGGGACCGGACCCGGCCACCGACGCGTGATTCCCGTTCGAACACCGTCACGTCCGCGCCCGACTCGGCGAGGTGACGGGCCGCGACGAGTCCAGCGAGCCCGCCACCGGCCACGACGACGTCGCTCATGGTCCACGTTCGAGGACGAACCGGAAAGGATCGACGGTGGTAGGCGTGGATTTTCGATAGTAGCCTCCGTCAACTGGTCTACGTCCCGTACGAAGGCCACGCGCACGCACCAGAAAGGACTGCAAAACGTAGTGAACAATTGATAGGGATATCGTGTCGGCCTCCCACGTGCCAGCCATGGCAAGCGCCGAACTGGCCATCGCGGTCGCGATGGTCGTCGTGGTCGTACTGGTCGCCGTCCTCGTCTCGCGGATTCAGGAGTGGCGATGGTACAGTCCGTTGAGCGGCGCCGGGAGCGGGACTGGTGAGGTGGAGCCCTCGTTTCCGGCAGTGGATAAACCGGGTGGGATCGTCAGGTGGCTGACCACGGTCGACCACAAAGACGTCGGAATCCTCTACGGGGTGTTCGGGCTCGTCTCGTTCGCCTGGGGTGGAATCGCCGTCGTCATCATGCGAACGGAGTTACTGTTCCCTGCACAGACGCTCGTCGATTCGAACTTCTACAACGCCCTCCTGACGAGCCACGGGATCACGATGCTGTTCCTCTTCGGGACGCCGATGATCGCGGCGTTCGGGAACTACTTCATCCCGCTGCTCATCGGCGCCGACGACATGGCGTTCCCGCGGATCAACGCCATCGCCTTCTGGCTGTTGCCCCCCGCGGCGGTACTCATCTGGGCCGGATTCTTCGTTCCGGCGTTCGGTCCCTCACAGACGTCGTGGACGATGTACCCCCCGCTGTCGATCGAACAGCCGGGTCCGGGTCCGGACCTGATGTTGCTCGGCCTCCACCTCTCCGGGATCTCGACGACGATGGGGGCGATCAACTTCATGGCGACCATCTTCACCGAGCGCGGCGAGGACGTCAACTGGGCGACGCTGGATATCTTTAGCTGGACCATCCTCACGCAGTCCGGTATCATCCTCTTCGCGTTCCCGCTGCTGGGCAGCGCGCTCATCATGTTGCTGCTCGACCGAAACCTCGGCACGACGTTCTTCACCGTCGACGGCGGGGGCCCCATCCTCTGGCAACACCTGTTCTGGTTCTTCGGCCACCCCGAGGTGTACATCCTCGTGCTCCCGCCGATGGGCGTCGTCAGCTACGTGCTCCCGCGCTTCTCCGCGCGCAAGCTGTTCGGATTCAAGTTCGTCGTCTACTCGACGCTGGCCATTGGCCTCCTGAGCTTCGGCGTCTGGGCCCACCACATGTTCGCGACTGGTATCGACCCGCGCCTGCGTGCGTCGTTCATGGCCGTCTCGCTGGCCATCGCGATACCGAGTGCGGTCAAGACGTTCAACTGGATCACGACGATGTGGAACGGTCGACTCCGCCTGACAGCGCCGATGCTGTTCTGTATCGGCTTCGTGTTCAACTTCATCATCGGCGGGGTCACGGGCGTGTTCCTCGCCGCCGTCCCCGTCAACCTCATCATCCACGACACCTACTACGTCGTCGGCCACTTTCACTACATGGTCATGGGCGTGATCGGTTTCGGCCTGTTCGCGGCGCTGTACTTCTGGTACCCGGTCGTCACCGGTCGGCGGTACCAGCGCACGCTCGCGAAGTGGCACTTCTGGCTCTCGATGGTCGGGACCAACGTCGTCTTCTTCACGATGATGGTGCTCGGCTACCTGGGTATGCCACGCCGCTACGCGGCGTACGATGGCATCACGGCCGGTCCCCTCGCACAGTTCACGACGCTCCACCAGGTGACGACCGTCGGCGCGTTCATCCTGTTGCTCGGGCAGTTGCTCCTCGTCTGGAACGTCGTCACGTCGTGGGTCGACGGTCCGGTCGTCCGGGACGGGGACGTCTGGAATCTGGAACAGGACGGGCTCCTCGGTCGTGAGTTCCGATGGTTCGACCGCGAACTCGCCGTCGAATATACCGCCAGTGACGGGGGCGAGGACACCGCCGACGACGATCCGTAGAGATTTACTTCCGGCTTGCCAGACACCGATATGACGACTGACACGGCGTTTCGCGTGTTCGAGTGTCTCGATTGCGGACGGACGGTCGACGACGTCGGGGTCGCGTATCGCTGTCCCGACTGCGACGGCCTGCTCGGGGCCTCCTACGACGAATCGGCCTTTCCGGATCGAGCCACCGTCGCCGCGCGTGACGCCACCGGTCCGCGCCGCTACACCGAGTTTCTCCCGTTCAGTGCCGACGCGACCGTCTCTCTCGACGAAGGCAACACGCCGGCCGTAGACTGCCCGTCGCTCGCTGACGACCTGGGCGTCGCGACGGCGCTGATCAAGGACGAGGGGCGCAACCCGACGGGCGCGGCGGCGGACCGCGGGCTCTCGCTGGCCGTCACGGCCGCAGTCCAGCGCGACGCGACCGACGTCGCACTCCCGACGACCGGCAACGGCGGGCAGTCCGCCGCGGCCTACGCCGGCCGTGCGGGTATCGACTCGCACTCGTTCGTCCCGACGCGCTGTCCGTTCGTCAACAAGGCGATGGTCAACGTCCACGGCGGCGACATGAACGTCGTCGAGGGCCGGTACGCCGACGCGCTCGCCGCCTACGAGGACGCCGTGGCCGACGGCGAGGAGTGGGCGCCCGTCGGCCCCGCCTCGCCGTACCGCCGGGAAGGCGCCAAGACCGTCTACTTCGAACTCGTCGAGGCACTCCGCTGGGAAGCGCCGGATGCCGTCGTGGTTCCGGTGGGTCACGGAAACGTGATCGCCGGTCTCGCGGCCGCCATCGACGACCTTGACGCCGCGGGTATCGTCGCGGACAGTCCACGGCTCTACGCCGTCCAGCCCGAGGGCTGTCCGCCGGTGTACGACCGCTGGGCCGAACAGGGGCAACTCGACTCGGTCGAGACGCCCGACACCATCGTCGGCCCCCTGGAGATCGGCGACCCGGCCGCCGGGGACCTGGCCGTCGACGCGGTCGACCGGACCGACGGCCGGGCCGTGGTCGTCGACGACGACGCCATCCTGGAAGCCGGCGCCGACGCGGCGAGCGAGACCGGCGTCGAAGTCGGTGCCACCGGCGGCGTCGCCGTCGCTGGCGCGCGCGCACTTGCAGACGACGGCCACCTGGACGCCGACGATACCGTCGCACTGCTCAATCCGGTCGCTGGAAGTAAAGAGGCCGACCTGCTGCGGAGCTACCTGATGAGCCAGGGAATGTAGGCGACCGGCGGAACGACCGGACGGAAGCGCCGCTCACTCCGCTGCATGTTGCTTGGCCGTGGTGTAGGCCTCGCGGACGCGCTTGAAGGCGTCCTCGTCGCCGCCGCGGTCGGGGTGGACCTCCTTGACGCGGCGTCGGTAGGCTCGCTTGACCTCCTCCAGCGTCGCGCCCGCCGGGAGGCCGAGTTCGCGGAACGCCGCCGTCGCGGGGTGGACCTTGTCCCGGTCGGCCTGCGTCCCGAAGTCGACCTCCGGCGTCTCGAAGGGCAGACGCGCGCCGAGCTGGACGCCGGGCATCTCGTGTTCGACGAGCACCGGCGTCGTCGGCGACCGCTCGATGCGGTAGAACGCGCGCGCGTCGAAGGTGATGGCGACGTCGCGTTTCGGGAGGTAGAAAGCGACGTGCTGACCCTCGACGAAGTGGTCCTCTGCGTAGGACTCGTCGATGGCCTGGAGGTACGCCCGGAGCTCGTCGCGGCGCCGTCCCTCGCCGTCGCCCCGGCCGTCGCTCGTCGCCGTCGGCGTCGGATAGAGCCGGTTAGCGACGAGGAAGAGCCCGGCGACGACGACGCTGCCGAGTACGCCCAGCAGCGTGCCGACGAGGAGCCACTCCGGAAACGGTCCCAGTTCCGCGAGCACGTGGCGCCCTTGGCAGCGAGCGATTAAGAAAGAATCGCCGCGGCCTCGCTGGCCAACGGCCAGTCCCTATCCGATGTAGCGCAGGTCTTCGTCCGAGGGCGTCGCGGGCCCCTGCTCCATCTCCTGAATCTTCCGGACGACCTCCTCCATCTCCTCGGCGCGCTCCTCCAGCGACGCGTAGTCGACGTCGAAGCCGATCAGGTCCTGGAGTATCTCGAGGACGGCCTGGGCGCTCTTGGGGTCGACGAGGTAGCCCGACGTCTCGCCCATCAGGCAGGCTGCGGGGATGTCACGCCGTTCACTCAGACCGAGAAGCAAGCCGGAGACGCCGACGATGCCACCAGCGGGCTCGTTGTCGCGGAACTCGACGCCGACGCCTTCGAGTTCGTCGGTCAACTCGTCGACCGTGGCGGCCCCGAGGACGTCGTACTCCTCGATGAGTTCGCCGGTGGGGACGCCACCCAGCGCGTACACCGTCTCGACGCCGACCTCCTCGGCGACGTCGAGGAAGGCGTCGGTGAGGCCGTAGTGGCCAACGTTGTCCTGGGCCTGGTGGTCGCCCGAGAGCACGAGCACGTCCTGGCCCTCGTCGGGGGTGACGGCGTGGAACTCGGCGTTGGCCAGTTCGGCGTGCCCGTCCTCGACGCTGACCTGCGGCGGGAAGTGCTGGGAGTACACCCGCGCGAGGAGTTCGCTCTCGAGTTCCTCGAGGAGGTGCTCGGCGGCCAGTTTGCCGACGTGTCCCACGCCCGGGAGCCCCTCGACCAGCACCGGCGCGTCGAGATCGACGTCCGCGACCCACTCGATTTCGAACTCGTCCATGCGCCTAGTCGCGGCGTCGGCGCTTAAGAGACCGTCGATACTTGCCGTGTGGGTCCTCGGGGTTGAAGGGCGCAGGAGCGCTGTTGACGGCGTCTGCGCCGCATTCGGGACAGGTGCTCTCCAGCGTGTACACTGGGCGGTCGTGGGCCGCGCGCCAGTCCGAGCAAACGTGGATGTCGGCGCGCATTGGTAGAAAGAACCGCTCGGTTACTCGTCGTCGACGTTCCGCTCGCGGTGGAACCCGGTTGTCCCGCCGTGGCCGTCGACGACGGCGCGGGCGCGGTCGGCGCTCTCTTCGAGCTGGGACTCGGCCTGCTTGTAGTCGGGGGCCTGCACGCGGATGCGGTACTCGGGCGAGCCGACGTAGGTCACCTCGAGGTCGACCTCCTCAGGGACCTCCCCGTTCCCCTCGGCGGCCTGGAGCGCCTCCTTGATGCACTCGACGCCGTCGCTCTCGGGACAGGTCAGGTCGACGTAGCCCGTGACTGTGACGTAGGGCACCGAGACGTTGTCCCGGGCGGTCTCGACGATGGCGTCGATCTCGTCCTCGTCGAGGTCGGTGTCCTCGAGGGCCTCGTGGCCGTGGATGGCGGCCTGCTCGAAGCCGTCGTACAGCGAGCCGAACTCGGCCAGCAGCGCGTTGGCGATGGCGGAGTACTGCTCGTCCTCCATGTCCTCGCCGAAGGCCAGTTCCATCCAGTTGTCGGCCTTCTGGGCGTTCTTCCACTCCTGGATCTTGTCCTTGCGCTGGTGGTCGTTGACGTCCTTGATCGAGAGGTTGATCTGTCGCGAGGACTCGTTGACGTCGAGCACCTTCACGACGACGGTCTGGCCCTCACTGACGTGGTCACGGACGTTCTTGATCCACCCGCTGGCGACCTCGCTGATGTGGACGAACCCGCGCTTGTCCTCGTACTCGTCGAGGTCGACGTAGACGCCCCTGTCTTCGTTGACGTCGTCTACTTCGCCGACGGCGAGTTCGCCGGGTTCCGGCCAGCCACTGAACTTCATCGGTGTGCGACGGTTTCGAGGACCTCACCCTCGATGTCCGCCTCGCCGCCGGTGGGCCGCACGAGCGTGTGGCCACAGACGGCGCAGGCGACCTCGGAGGCGGCCTTGCTGAAGACGGTCTGTTCGTTCTCACAATCCGGGCACTCGACGGAGAGGAAGCTTCCTGGCATGATTTACTCCTGGAACGTCAGTCGACCGGCGCGCCATCCTTCACGGAGGTGGGCCTTGCCGCACTCGCTGCAGCGGTACTTCAGGTCCGTCTTCTTGGTGGGCTTGTCGCCACCGGGGACCTTCGAGAACTTGCCGTCGTTCCCGATGCCGGAGTTGCGCTTCTCCTGTCGGTCGATCCACTTCATCCCGGTCTGGCGCCCGGTACGGACCTTCTCGACCTCGTGTTCCTGGTGCTCGTTGCAGTGCGGACAGTACGTATTGAACCGGCGTGGCATCTCCATAGATATCTACCTTACGGCGAGATTAGACATGGTTGCTTAAAACCCGTTTGGTTCGTTGCGCCCCTGAGCGTCCTTCACGATGGGATTGGGGTGACAGGCCTTCACCGTGTCGAACGTACTCTAGAGCTACAAGAACGGGAAACGACGCGGTGCGGTCAGGAAGCGTGACCCGGAGCGGACGCGACGGGTCCGGGGAGGAGTGGTGGAGTCATTCGCGAGCGCAGGAAGGCGCCGAGCGGAGCGAGGGGCCTTCGGATGAGCGAACGGCGAGCGAAGCGAGCCGTGAGCGCGTGACGGAGTCCGCGCGAGCCATGCAATTCCCTGGAGGAATGAAAGGGCGAGGCCCGCTGGACGAAGCCCGGTGAAGCAAGCACCGCAGCGAAGCGAGGAGCGCAGCGAGCCGCGCGAGTCGAGCGGGCCGAGGGCTTTCCTCTGGTTGCGGTATCGTTGCCGACTACTACCGTAACGGCCGAACGAACTGCGCCCTTGACAACCCGGACAACAACGCCTCACTTTCCTCGCTTCGAAGTCACTAAGTAGAGCGTCCACAAACCCAGGCGCATGAAGAAGCTGATCATCCACGGGAACCCCGGCGTCAGGAAGGGCGGCGTCATCGAGTACGACGGGGAGGAGTGGAACGTGTTCGCCGTCAACGTCCAGGGCGAGTGGCACGGGCCCGAGGAACCCCAGCTCTGGTGTACCATCGGGAAGGACGACGAGCGCGAGACGTTCCAGTACCAGGACTTCATTCCGATGCACCTGGAGACGGAGAACGTCGACGCGGAGGCGGTCGACGTCCTCCAGCGGAAGTCCCAGGCCTGAGGACGGTCGCTTCGATTCTGCGGTCTATTCCGGCAGTTCGTCGCCGTCGATCCGGTAGAGCGTCACCTCTCCCCACGTCCGGTGGGCGCTCACGCCGTCGACGTCGCCGACGGTGATCTCGCCGTAGTTGTTGCGCTCGGCGGGGCCGACGTAGACGTAGCGGACGTCGTACTCCGCGAGCAGTGCGGCCTGCTGATCCGGCTGGCCGGTGTAGATGGTCTCGACGTGGCCGAGTCGCTCGCGGTAGACCGTGTCGTTGCGGTACTGGGCCTCGTGGTGCCAGCCGAGCACGGTCGGGATGCCGGTCATGCTGGCGGGCGCGCTCGAACCTTCGCCGTCGGGGGGATACCAGCTGTATCCCGCCGGAGTGCCGGTGACGATCGTCGGTCGCCCTTCGACGTTCGAATCGAGCCACCGGATGGCCTGGGCCTCGTCTGGGTGGCTCTCGTTCATCCAGGCGCGCCCGTCGAGCGTGGGGCCGTCGCTCCCGGCGACGTCGTTCTCGGCGAAGTGCGAGGACAGCGCGAGGCCCGCGTACAGCGACGCCGAGACGAGCAGGAGCGCGGTGAAGACGTGGGCGGCCGCCGGTTTCCAGGTCGGGGTCGAGCGGGCCGGCCAGCCGTCGAGAATCCCGGCCAGCGCGACGCCGCCGGCGACGGCCCAGAGCACCCACACCTGCATGTAGGTCTTGAAGACGGTGTTCATCCGGCCGACGTTCTCGGCGACGAAGACGAACTCGACGAGGGTGACCAGGCCGGCGCCGGCGACGACGAGGACCATCTCGAAGCCGACGGGGGAGGACCCGAGTACGCCGTCCCGGGCGACGCTAGATTCGACATCGCCGACCTGCCCGCCGTCCGAACTCGCCGTCGGCGTCGTTCGCAACTCGTCGAGGTGGACGGGGCCGCGCCGGAGGACCCAGCCGCCCAGGATCAGCGGGAGGAACAGGCCGAGCGCGGCCAGGTCCACCGACGCGGCGAACGCGGCGATCCCGAACGCAACGAGGCCGACGATGCGGGCGGTCTCACGGTCCGTCGCGTCGGCGGTCTGACGGTAGAGGTACGGGACGAACGCGGCCAGGAAGACGCCGTGGACGAGGAGGAGTTCGACCAGGGCCGAGCGGTCGGGGAGGAACGCCACCTCCCGACCGCTGGCCGCACCGAGCCAGAAGGGGAGCGACCAGAGGAGGCCGAGTGCGAGGACGACGGCTGCTGCGCCCAGTCCGAGCGCGAGGCGTGCCCCCTCGTCGCGAAGCCTGGTCTCGTCAGCGTGGCCGCCGGCGCCAGCGGGGAGCAGGCTCCGGGGGTCGGCCGGCGCGAGAATAACAGTGAGGGCGACCAGCCCGCCGACCGAGGGGAACGACCAGGTGTTGACGACGGCGACGAGTCCGGCCAGCGGCGGCAGACAGCCGAGGAGGAGCGCTCGGCGGCGCCGGACTTCGGTGGCTGGCGTCTGGTAGTAGGTGAAACAGAGCGCGGCCGCGAGCAGGAGGAACGCCGTGCTCATCATGTGGGCGTGCAGGTCGCCGTTGAGCCAGGAGAAGAAGGGGAACTCGTCGATGACGAACGCGGCGCTGGGTTCGAAGCCGGCGAAGTCGGCGACGTCGTCCTCGATGACCCGGCTGGCGTCCCAGTAGCCAAAGGCTGACGGGCCGCCGTCGGCCAGCCCTTCGACGGGGAGCCCGCTGGTCTCGGCGAGCCAGTTCGCGGGGCCGTCGGGCAGGAACCAGACGAGGAACTTCACTGGCGTCGAGAGGTTGCTCGCGATGCCGACGAAGAAGGCGCCGAAGACGCCAGCGGTGCGCCGGGAGAGTCCACGCTCGGCGGCGACGGAGCCCGCCAGGCCGTAGACCGCGGTGACGAGCGCGGCGTAGAACCCCGCCAGCGCGAGGTTGTACGCGTAGTGGCCGGCGGTCCCCGTAATCTTCGTCAGGATCGCCGCGACGAGGTGACCGCCGTAGTAGTAGGCGACCGGCTCACCGGCGAACCACATGTCCTCCGGCGGGAGGCGGTCGGCCCTGAGGAGCGACTTCAGCAGGCCGAAGTCGAGGAACTTCTCGCCGCCGATGGGGCGGATGCCCGGGTCGGCCGACCGGATGGCGACGAGGAAGAGGAACGCGACGGTGAACACCGTCGCGATTTCCAGGTAGAGCCCGCGGTCGACCGTCTCGCCGCGGTAGCCCGCGTACGCGGCGAGGGCGACCAGGACGAGCACACCGAGCCAGACGCCGGCGGTCAGCGACAGGCGGCCGACGAAGTAGGTGACGAGCCAGAGGACGGCCAGCGCCAGCGGCAACGCGACGCCCACGCCGCGGTCGGCGAAGCGGGGGAACAGCGCCGACGCGAGCGTCGCGCCCGCGTAGAGGAGGGCCAGGTAGACCAGGAGCCACAGCACGACGAGGCCGAATTCCATTATCGGACACAGCGCAAGCCGGAACTATACGTTTTTTGAACCGACGTGCCCGTTCGACGCAACTGGGTCGGGCCCGGTCCAGCCACCCGGTTCCTGTGAGCGCGACACATGTCGAACCGTTTTTACTCGCGCCCCGGGTGGGGGTATCTAATGGCGCGGTCCGTCGGTATCGTGGTCCCCGCGTTCAGGCCCGACGTCGAACGCCTCCGCCGGTACGTGCGCGACCTCGACGAGGCACTGGACCCGGACGCGATCCGAATCGAACTCGACGATCCGAAGGAAGCAGTGCCCGGTGAGCTCGCGGACCTGCCGGCCACGGTCAACGCCGTCCCGTATCGTCGCGGGAAGGGTGCGGCCGTCACCGCCGGCTTCGAGGCCCTGGACACCGACGTCCTCTCTTTCGCCGACGCCGACGGGTCCACGCCCGCCGAGTGGTTCGCGGTTATCGTGGATCGCGTTCGCGACGGCGAGGCCGACCTGGCCGTCGGGTCGCGGCGTCACCCCGACGCGACGGTCCAGAGCCACCAGACGCTCGCCCGGCGATTCCTGGGCGACGGGTTCGCCTGGCTCGCCGGCCAGTTGCTCGACGAGGCGCTGTACGACTACCAGTGCGGCGCGAAGGCCATCGACGCCGAGGCCTGGGCGATGGTCCGCGAGCACCTCTACGACGCCGGCTTCGCCTGGGACGTCGAACTCGTCGCCATGACCGCCGCGCTCGACCTGCACATCGACGAGGTGCCCATCGAGTGGCAGGACCAGCCCGGCTCGACAGTCTCGCCAGTTCGGACGTCCCTCAGGATGGCACGCGCGCTCGTGACCGCGCGTCATCGCGCGAAACAGGTCAGGAACAGTCGCCTCCACACCGCCATCGCCGCCCGACGCGAGGAGCCGACGGCCCTCGTGGAGAAAGATGAGTGACTCGACGCCCGCCGTCGGTGAACTCCTCTCCGGCGTCCGGTTCGGGAAGTTCGCCTCCGTCGGCGTCGTCGGCGCCATCAGCGACAACACGGTCCTGGCAGTCCTCACGCTGCTCGTGGGCGTTCAGGAGATGTGGTCGAAGGCCGCCGGCGTCGAGACGGCGATTCTGGTGATGTTCCTCGTCAACGAGCACTGGACGTTCGCTGGCGCAGGCAAGGCCGGCCGCGGCCCGTTGCTCAAGCGCCTGGTGAAGTCCCACCTCGTCCGCTCCGGCGGCGTCGCCATCCAGCTCACCGTCTACTGGTTCCTCACACAGGAACTGACCGTGGAGCTGCCGGTGTTCGGCGTGGACCTGTGGTTCCTCGCTGCGAGCCCCATCGCCATCGCCATCGCCATGTTCGTCAACTACGTCTTCGAGAGCCTGTTCACCTGGCGAGTCCACGATACGTAACACCGCGGGAGGCGTTCCCGGACGGCAGTTGGATCACAACCCTTAATAAACCGACTCGGGTATGAATGTAGTAGCGGGATGGGATAGCCAGGAGATTCCGGCGGGCTCATAACCCGTAGATCGGTGGTTCAAATCCACCTCCCGCTATCATTTTGCGGACGCAACGACGAAGAACGAAGTGATGAGTCCTGCGTCCGCAAATGGAGTATAGAGTGGATTTGAGCCCTGGAAGACGAGCGTCAGCGAGTCTTCCTCCGGTTAAAATCCACCACCCGAGCCCTGTCGAAATCTAACTCTTCAACCACGATTCGACCGCTGGGTAGGTGGAGCGTACTGACCACTGGTGGTCCTGCGGGGTGTCGTTAATCTCTGTAGTGTCGCGCTGAATACAGCGCACGTCTCTCTCTCGGCGGGCTCGCAGCGAAATGTCGATACCGATCGCAGCGGCCACGAGGGCCCTGGACGAACGAGCAGGCAGCCATATAATGACCTCCTAGCAAAAATGACGCCTCAATAACTAACCGCGTCCCTGTGTTGGGTCAAAGCGTACTATGGCACTGTATATGGACGTTCACCGAGACGTGGATGCAAGCGTCGAGGATGTTGTCGAAGCTCACAAAAAAGACATCGAGGCTCAGGAAAAACACGGCGTGAATTACCTGAATTATTGGGTAGACGACGACGAGGGGGCCGTCTTTTGCCTCTTTGAAGGCCCCAGCAAAGAAGCGGGTGAGAAGGTTCACGAAGAAGCACACGGTCTCACCGCAGACGAAATCTTCGAAGTCGAAGAGGGTACATGAATCAGACCTGCTGAGACGTCTTCCCTTCGCGACTCGTCGGATTCACACTCCGTATTCAGCGCGCAGTTCACGACGACTATACGATGGGGGCGCTACATACGTGTCCCCTGAGCCCGCTGTACAGACCGCAACCACGTCGAATTTTGGCACTGCTGTGGATTTCAACAGAACCCTCTGTCTCCATTGTGGAAGCGATTCTCAACTGAGGCCGGGGAATCGACTTTCGAGCCGAACGATTTTTAGTGGCACGAACTGAGTTGATTTTAACGGAGAGCAGAGGGGGTCACAAAATGGGGACACTCACAGTCGACGATCAGACGCTGTCGTTCGAACAGATCGCACGAGGGGAAGCGGACCAGAGGTTCGTCCTCGTCGTCGAGTACCGCGGCGCGGCCGGCCTCGAGTCGGCGACCGTCGATCTCGACGTCACGTCGCGGCGGGACGCCACCAAGGACGTTATCGAGGACGCCCTGACCGCGTGGTACGAAGGCCAGTCCGAGGTCACGGTCGAGTCGTTCGAAGTCGTCGAACGGATCGAGTGTCGGCGTGGGGACGCCCTCGACCGGGGCGAGGATCCGGCCGACGAACCTGAAGTAGAACCCATCGACGGTCCCGAACCGGGCGTCGACGCGGACGCGCTTGCCGAGGGCGACCGCGTCGCCTACTACGTCGAAGGGCCACACAGCGCCGTCTACGGGTACATCGCCGAGGGGGTCGTCGAGAAGGTTCCGCCCTGGCACCGGGGCGTGCCGGGCCAGGGAGAACTGATCGCCGACAGGGCCGTGCTCGACGTCGGTGACCGGACGCGGGAGGTTCCCCTGGAGTGGATTATCGGGTCCACCGCCGACTCGACGGTCGCCGACGCAGTGGACCGGCCGTATCCCGCATAGCTCGGGAAAAAGGGGGCGTCACTCGAGCTACACACACCGCTCGTCAGTACGGTTCAGTCGGTGCAGAAATTCCTACCCGCTCCCACACAGGCCTGGTCGCTCGCTAGTCGTCGCCGTGCTCGTCGACGATGACGACCTCGCCGTCGACGACGTCGACGTTGATGAGCGTCTTGGCCTCGTAGCCGGCGTCGGCGAGTTTGTTCTCGCCGTCGACCTTCTTGATGACGCTGACGATGTCGCGGACGTCGGCGCCGATTTCGTCCAGCGCGCCGGTGAGGGCCGCGAGCGTCCCGCCGGTCGAGAGCACGTCGTCGAGGAGGAGCACGCGGTCACCCTCGTAGACGTCGTTGACGTACATCTCGTTCTCGGAGTAGCCCGTGACCTGTGAGAGCGCGACCTCGCCCTCGAGGCCGTACTGGCGCTTTCGGACGACCACGAGCGGGATGTCGGTCATGAGCGAGACGGCGGTGGAGATGTGGATGCCCATCGCCGCCGGGGTGACGATCTTGTCGACGTCTTCGAGTTCGGCCTTCCGGATGATCTTGATGACGATCTCGCGGAGCAATTCCGGCCGCAGCATCGGCACGCCGTCGCTGATCGGGTGGACGAAGTAGTGATACCCGTTCTTCTCGATGATCGGTGCATCGAGCAACGACTGCTTGAGCTGATCCATGCTGGCGGTACTGCGAGGCGGCACAAAAACCCACCGTCAACGCTCTGCTTTGTCGAGGTTCGAGTGTCGGGTCCGTCGTGGCGCCGTCGGCGGACTAGACGAGGTCGACCAGCTCTGCGAGGACCCGTACCATCGGCAACGCGTGGCTGTCTCCGAGGGCGAAGTATTCGACCGTGACGAAGAGGAGGAAGGTCGTCGCCGCCGCCGTCGCGAGCCCGATCGAGAGCGCGCCGAACTGGCCACACTTCCCGACTGTTCGGCCCGTGAGGGCCCAGGCTCCGACGAGCCCCGCCGTACTGAGTGCGAGGAGCGCGTGAAACTGGAACGCTTCGCCACGCCCTGGGGTGAGGAGGACGAGTGCGACGAACAGGAGCTGGCTTCCGACCAGTAACCCCGCGCTATACGTCCAGGCGAACGTCCGCCAGTGTCGGGTCAGGACGGCGCCGACGGGCGGAAGCCGCACGAGCCCGTACACTGCGACCGGATAGAGCGGGAAGAGATAGCGCACCGTGACCTGGGCGTGAACCGGTAACCGGGAGACGTACACGAGCGAGTAGCAGACGGCGAACACGACGACGAAGGCGTCGACCGGTGGAATGTGTGGTCGGAGTCGAGACGAACCTCCGTAGGCCCTCAGCCTCGTCCAGGCTGCCGGTATCACCGCGACGAGCCCGGCGACGACGGGCGCCGATTCGAGGAAGGAGAGGTTCGCACTGGGCGCGTCCTGTGCCCGCCTGGCGACGCGGTCGACGTAGCCGCTGCGGACGAACGAGTGGTAGACCTGGTCGGGCCGGGTCGAGAGTTTCGACAGGCCCTGCGAGAGCAACTCGCCGAACGTCGCGAGCGCCTCGAACGCCGACTCGACCAGTGCGAAACCCAGGAGGAGAATCGGTCGTGTCGACCAGCCCTCGCGTCCATCACGAGCGCTGCCTTCGGTCACCGTGCTGGTCTCTTCGTTCGACTCGTTCCCGGCGGCGGAGTGCTCCGGCACAGTATCGGTCTGGGTGTCACCGCCAGCGGCGTCTGGATTCGATCCAGAACGGCCATCTATCGCGAGGTCCGCATCGGGGGGCGCGTTCCGAAGCGCACGCGGGACGGTCAGCGGGTCGCCGGTGAGCGCGAAATTCGTTGCCAGCATCGGGACGAGGGAGAGGAGGAACGCGCCGCCGACGACCGCGAGCGAGCGGGCGTCGTTCGCCGGCGCCGAGGGGACGTCGACGACCACGAGCGCGACCAGCACGACGAGCGCCTCCGGGGCGTGGACCCAGGCGAGCAGGCCGACGAGGACGTACGCGAGTGCGCGCGATTCCGTCGCGTACGCCCGCTCCCCGTTGCGGCTACGAGTGATGGCGAACGCGACGGCGAGCACGACGGCGGCCGTGAGGACGTGTCGTTTGGGAACCGCGGCCCAGAACGGGAGCGGCGTGGCGAGCGTGACGAGGACCGTCGCTATTACGGCGCGCCGGCGGTCGTGGAGTTCCCGGACCAGTCGGTAGGCGAAGACGCCGACGAACGCCGCGCCGACCACGTGGACGATCTGGAGGGCGATCAGGTGGTGCTGGACGGGGTCGAGGGGCGTCGCCAGCGCGACGTTCAGTGAAAACAGGCCGAACACGGCGACGCTGCCAGCGTACGTCGCCGTTCGTCGACGATCCAGAATCCGGCCGGCCAGAAGCGTCGCGGCAAGGAGGGTGAGACACCAGGCGGCGACGACGACGATTCGGAGGTCCGCGACGAGTTCCAGCGCTCTGAGCAGATAGACCAGCGGCAGTGCGGCGAAGATGACGCCGTAGTTGCGCGAGAACAGCTCGCCGTCGTACCACTCTGCCCCCGGCGTCTCCAGGCCGGGTCCGTATGCCGCGGTCGTCATGTCCAGGGACCCGTGCTCCAGCGCGTAGAGCCCGTTCGCGATGGTGTAGCTGTCGTTGATCAGGAACGCCGTCCGCCAGGTCAGTCCGAACAGGCAGAGACTCAGGAGGAAGATCAGGAGTCCGATGCGGTCGCCCCAGAGTAGCGAGAGTGCCCTCCGCCGGAGCGGACTGGTCGAATCGTCCCACCCCGGCCGGACGCTCATCCAGTCACCTCGACGGTGACGTTCCGCTCGGCCAGCCGTCGCTCGGATTCGTTCGAGCGCAGGAACACCGTGACACTCCCGTCGTAGCTCCGACTCTCCACGCGCGAGGGTTCGATAGCGTCCCGTTCGAGCGAGAGCCCGTACGCTCCCGTATCGGCTGCCGTCACGAAGTGGGTCGTCGAGCGCGAGTACCCCAGCGCGGGAATCGAGAACTGGTAGGCGAGCAACGGCGTTCCGGTGACGTTCGCCACCGTGAGTGTCGCGTCCGGGACGAGGACGTAGTACTCGCCCGAACCGAAGCGACCGGACGTGATTTCGGTACTCGATGGGAGTGAGACGTCAGTGACCGTCGCGTCGCCGCCGTCGAACGAGGCTCGTTCTGGAGCGGTCGTGAAGTCGACCACTCCGACGAGCGGTCCCGAAACGAGTGTCGTCGCGAGCACGAGGCCGATAACCCCGTAGACGACGCCCCGTTCCGTATTCATCGTCCCAACGGAGAGTAACCCCGCAGATAAATCCATCGTGCCTGCGACGTCGGTGATCTACACACGTCGCTATCGTGTCTGAATCACAGCGTGAAAGCGCGTAGTCTCTTCCGGAGTGAAGCGTTCTCAACGTCTATCCGGGACGCTGAAATCCGGCCCACTAGTCGTCGCCGGGGCTCTCGTACTCCGAGAGCGTCATCTCGCGCCCGTGCAGGTTCTGGTACCCGGCCGATATCGTGAGGACGATGGCGATAACCGTCGCCAGCACGAGCGGTGGAATCCTGGTGAACGGAAAGAGGCCCACCCACAGCGTCGCGACGAGGGCCAGGCTGACCGCGCCGACGGAGAGGTAGTACTCGCGCCAGGGGAACTCCCCGCCGGGGACGATCTCGAGGTACACCGTCAGGTCGTCGGTCTGCGACGTCGTGTCGATGACGCCGTCGTCGGAGTCGTACGCGACGATGCCCACGTCGGCCATGCGCGGGAGGTGCGTCTGCTGGAGCGTCGTGTAGACCCGCTTGCGCTGTTTCTTCGAGATGCCCTCGCAGGAAGTTTCGTACTCCCAGGCGGCGACTTGCGTCGCCAGGTCGCCGAGTTCCACCGGCCCGCCGTGCCGACGGAGGTACTGGAGAACGAATCGCCGTCGCTTGTTCTGCAACACATCGAATATCTCCCCCTTCGAGAGGTCCTGGACACCCCTGCCCACGTTCGTGACTTGCTCTGTCTGGTTACTCATAGTGACGTCAATCCCCTGCGTCGGCCCCATCGACGCCGTCGCGGCTGTCGTTCTACGTTCCCGCATGTGGTGGCCCACTATATAATCGCAGCGGTGGCTGGGAGATGTAGCTGTTACTCACGTACAGTCGATACGACAGAAGAGACTGCAGAAGGTAGTTCAGGCGCTGGGGCCTTCCCAGGTGGCCAAGGTCGCCGAGTTATCTCCAGACTGGCCTGTGTAGGTCACTCGAACGGTAGCTGAGTCTAAACTGGAATGTGGTACAATTCCGAAGGTCGTTCCTGCTTGGACATTGCTGCCAACCCATTGACTGCCGCCCGCTGTACTATCTAAGGTAAGGGAGGTAACTGTCTTCGCGGAGTCAAGAGTCCCACCCGAATTATTGCCTGGGGCCGGGTGGAAATCGTTGCTTGAGGTGACACTGAGTCGAGCGGGACCGATGGTGTCACCTCCGTTGTGGGTTATCGATAGGTTCTCTTGACCGGAACTATCATAATCGAAGCTAAAACTCGCCTGCGGGGCGGTGTTGCTGACCTGGTCACCCAGGCCGAGGACGAACGTCGCGATGACGGCTGCGAGGATGACCGTGATAGCGACCATCAGAATGACGCCGATGACAGGCGACACGGCGTCATCGTCAACGATGATTGATTTAATATTCATTGTGTTATATTCGATTAGGCTGCAGGACCGCTCCACGTACCGAGTGTTGCGGAACTACCACCGTTGCTGTCAGAGTACGTGACCCGGATCGTAGAGCCTTCGTAAACCTCGACAGAGGCACTCGATCCAGCGGCCACGGAACTACCTGAAAACACGTTGGTGCCATCGGCCGAGTCTCCTGGACTCGCGATGATCGACAGTGCAGACGAGTCAATCGTGTCTCCTCCTTCGTGAGTCACAGTTAGCGCACCAGATGCTGAATTCGAGGTGCCGCTAATGTCTTTAGCGGCTGTACCGCCTTCTTCGTAATCGAAACTGAAACTCGCCTGCGGTGCGGTGTTGCTGACCTGGTCACCCAGGCCGAGGACGAACGTCGCGATGACGGCCGCGAGAATCACGGTAATGGCGACCATCAGGATGACGCCTATCACTGGTGATACGGCGTCGTCGTCTGAGAGGAGTTCTTTGAGTTGCATGGTTTTGGTATGCGACACGCACCCAGTGGCTGGAGAATCGCCCGTCTGCACGGGGATCCCAGCGTGCCGTGAGTCGTGTGTGTTGGCAAGGAGGCAATACCCGGTATAAAAAGTTCGCACCCGAGTACAACGAGTGATAACCACTCAGGTGAATTTGGATTGCTGGGATCGCTGGAGGACGGAAGTTAGGCTACGCTCGTGAATGGAGAAACACTCACTCCGAGCTGGATCGAGAGCCTGTAAGGTAGTGCACGACGACCATCGGCGAAATCTCTACAGCGACAGAATCACGATGCCGAGCGTCGCGAAGAGGGCGAGGACGAGGATGCTCGTCCCGATGGAGGCCCGCAGCGGGTGCGCCGGGCGGTCCTCGGTGTCGATTCCGTCGCCGGTCACGCGCCGGCGGAGTTCGTCAACGACTGCGGTGGGCGAGGTCACGGCGTAGGTGACGCCGCGGGCGACCCGGACGGCCAGGCGGTCGACGGCGGCGTAGAGTTCGGTGACGCCACGGACGAGGCCCCGCGTCGCGTAGAAGGTCAGGGGGTTGTACGCCGAGTCGACGTCGCGGACGCGACCGAGTTTGCCGAGAGGCTTCTTCGTCGCGACGAAGAGGACCAGGCCGGCGAGGGCGAGCGCGACGCCTTCGACGAGGTGGGCAATGGTGTACGTCTTGTACACGTGCTCGACGACGGCGCCGTCGGTGACGTCGAAGGGGAGGAGGGAAAACAGGGCGGCGTCGGAGACGCCGTAGACGACGCACAGCACCGCGACGACGATCATCGCGACGCTCTGGCCGCGGTTGGCGTCTTCCACCTCGCCATCGTGCGTTCCGTGGAAAAAGGCGTAGTAGCCGAACTTGATGAACGACGCGAAGGTGCCGACGCCGCCGACGAGGAGCATGATTTCCAGCCCGGTGTAGTCCGCCAGCTTGAACGCGTAGTCGAAGGTGTAGTGACTCGCCGAGATGACGATGCCCTTGCTGACGAAGCCGTTGAAGAAGGGGAAGCCGGCGATGGAGAGCGCGGCGACGGTGAAGGCCGTGGCAGTGATGGGCATCTCGCGGGCGAGGCCGCCGAGTTTCTTCAGGTCCTCCTCGCCGGTGCGGTAGATGACGACGCCGGCGGTCATGAACAGCAGGCTCTTGTAGAGAATGTGGTTGAAGACGTGGGCGAAGGCGCCGGCCTGGGCCAGCGCCGTCCCGATGCCGACGCCGGCGATCATGTAGCCCACCTGGGACTGGATGTGGTAGGAGAGCAGCCGGCGCATGTCGTTCTGGAGCAGCGCGTAGAAGACGCCGAACACGGCCATCGCGCCGCCCATGTAGGCTATCCACACGTTGCCGTCGGGGAACGCCCGATACATCCCGTAGACGCCGGTCTTCGTCGTGAACACGCAGAGGAAGACGCTGGCAGCGATGTGCGGGCGCGGATAGGTGTCGGGCAGCCAGGCGTGGAGGCCGACGAAGCCGACGTTGACGCCGATGCCGATGGCGGCCATCGCCAGCGGAAGCTCTGTGAAGGGCGCCGACGCGGTCGCGATGCCCGTGCCGTCGAAGACGAACGTGTCCGTGATGGTGTAGTGCCAGATGATTGCACCCATCAACAGGCTGCCGCCGATGCCGTGGAAGACGGCGTACCGGAAACCGGCGCGGACGGCCTTCCCGCCGTAGTGCCAGACGAGCAGCGTGCTCGTGACGGCCATCAGTTCCCAGAAGAACAGGAGCGTGAGCCAGTCGCCCGCCGTCACCGCGCCGACGCTCGTGGCGACGTACGAGAGCGCGAAGGCCGTCTGTCGACTGTCCGCCTCCGAGGCGTAGGAGTACAGCACTGCGACGGCGCCGATGAGGCCGAAGATGATCGCCATCAGACGGCTGAACTCGTCGACGTGGACCAGTGCGGTCTTGAACCCGAGGAACTGGAGGTCGGTGAGGTACGTCCCCGCGGGCACGACGACGGCCCAGGCGGCGGTCGCACCGGTCGCCAGTATCCCCAGGGCGTGCCCGATTCGTCGGGGAAGTACCGCGACGGCGACGGCTACGGCCAGCAACACGACGGCCGGCGGAACTGCGGTGAGTGCGGACATCAGAGCCCCACCCCCGGGAGGTCGCGGACGATGCGCTGGACGATCTGCAGGAAGACGGCGGCGTGGGGGACGACGCCGAGCAGGAAGGCGCCGGTCGCGGCCGCGAGGATGGGGCCGAGCATGAACCAGGTGCTCTCGCCGCCGCGCCAGTTGCGTTTCTCCCAGCCGCCGGCGGGCGGCCCGGCGTAGTGGCCCTCGTGGGCGCCCTGGCTCTCGCCGAGCATCTCGTCGACGTCCACGTCGGGGTCGGCCGCCGCGGCCGCCTCGGCCTCCTCGAGGTCCATGTCCTCGTCGACGTCACCGTCGACGTCGTCGCCCCCTCGACCGTCGCCGTCGGCCCGGAGGATCTCGCGGCCGCCGTAGGGTCCCTCGATCAGCGGTTTGTCGTCGTGGCTTTCGGGGGACTCGAAGTACGCCTGGTAGACGATGGGCCAGAAGTAGGCGATGTTGAGCACGCCCGAGACGAGCAGTGCGCCCGCAAAGATGGCCTGCTCGGCCTGGATGGCACCGATCAGCAGGTACCACTTGCTGACGAAGCCGGCCACGAGCGGGATGCCGGCCATCCCGGCCGCCGCCAGCGCGAACGCGGCCATCGTCAGCGGCATCCGCTTCCCGATGCCGGCCATGTTACTGATGTCGTCGGTGTGGGTCTCGACGTGGATGATCCCGGCACAGAAGAACAGGGTGAGCTTCATGAACGCGTGGGCGGGGATGTGGAGGAGGGCGCCGACGAGCGCGTCTCCGCTGAGCAAGCCGAGTCCGAGGACGATGTAGGACAGCTGGCTCACTGTGGAGTATGCCAGTCTGCGCTTGAGGTTGTCCTGCCGGAGCGCGATGACGCTCGCGGTGAGCAAGGTGATAGCGGCCACCGTCGCCAGCGGTACGCCGCCGCCGATCTGTTCGACTGTCTCCGGGCCGAACACGTCGAGGACGACGCGGGCCAGGCCGAAGACGCCGCTCTTGACGACGGCGACGGCGTGGAGCAGGCCGGAGACGGGCGTCGGGGCGACCATCGCGTCCGGGAGCCAGGAGTGCATCGGCATGAGCGCGGCCTTGACGCCGAAGCCGGCGACGAGTAGCGCGAACGCCGCCCGTGCCAGCATCGGGTCCGCCGTCGCGAGCGCGGCGATGCCACCCGGCGTGAACCCGGTCGTTCCAGTCATCCAGAACACGAGCACGGTGCCTGCGAGCACGGCGACGCCGCCGCCGAAGGTGTACGCGAGGTACTTTCGACCCGCGCTCCGAGCCTCGGGCGTCTCGTCGTGGGTGACCAGCGGGTACGTCGCCACCGTCAGCAGTTCGTAGAAGACGAACAGCGTCAGGAGGTTGCCGGCGAAGGCGACCCCGATGGCGGCCGCGAGACTCGCGGCGAAGGAGGCGAAGTAGCGCGTCTGGGCGTGTTCGTCCAGCCCGCGCATGTAGCCGATGCTGTAGAAGCTGGTGACGATCCACAGCAGGCTCGCCAGCAGGCCGAACAGGAGCCCCAGCGGGTCCACCCGGAGGACGAGTTCGATACCGGTGGCGAACGTCCCCAGTGAGGCCTCGTAGCGCTCGCCCGCGAGCACGCCGGGGACCATACTGGCCACGATCAGGAACTTGGTGACCGCCGCCGCGACGGTGACGGCCTCCCGGCGGTTGGGCCGGCCGCGTGCCGCGTAGATCAGCGGAATCGCCACGGCGGAGGCAAGCACTGCGAGCAGCGGTCGGAGTGAGGTGAGATCGGTCATGGGAGGAATGGAAGCGAGTTTTCGAGCGCTTGTTCTACGCCGGGGAACGCGAGGCCGAGCGCCACCGCGAGCACGGCCGCAGTCACGGCGACGGCGACCATCCCCGGCGAGACGGCGGCGTCACCGCCGTCGGGGATGGCCGCGCCGGCCGCTTCGGGTTCGGCGACGGCCTCGGCCTCGGCAGCCGTCGGCGCGTCCGTGAAGTACATCGACTCGACGAGGCGGGCGAAGTACGCCAGCGTGAGCACCGTGCTCAGCAGCAAGACGGCGACGAGCGCCCACGCGCCCACCTCGACGGCGCCGAGGACGATGTACCACTTGCCGACGAAGCCGACGGCCGGCGGGACGCCGACCATCGAGAACGCGAGGACGGCGAAGGCACCCGCGGCGACGGGCGCGCGGTCGGTCAGCCCGGCGTACTCCTCGATGGTCCGGGCGCCGGTCTTCCGTTCGATGATCCCCGCGGTGGCGAACAGGCCGCCCTTCATCACGGCGTGGCCCACGAGGTGGATTATTGCGCCGACGACGGCCGTCGAGGAGGCCACGGCGAACCCGGCTATCACCAGGCCGAACTGCGAGACGGAGGAGTACGCGAGCATCCGCCTGACGTCGCGCTGGGAGACGGCCAGTGCGGAGCCGACGACGACGCTTATCGCGGCGACGGCGAACAGCGCGTCCTGGGCCAGCGGCACCGCGGCGAAGAAATCGACGGTGAACACGGAGAAGACGACGCGCGCCAGCGAGTACGCGGCGACGGTCGAGACGAGCGCCGATATGAGCGTGCTCACCGAGTCGGGCGCACTGGCGTAGGCGTCAGGCTGCCAGGTGTGGACGGGGTACAGCGCCACCTTCACCGCGAGTCCGGCGGTCATGAGGCCGAACGCAGCGAGTATCAGGGTCGACGTGTAGCCGCCGGCGACCTGCGGAATCTTCGTCGCGAGGTCGGCCATGTTGAGCGTCCCCGTCGCGACGAGTAGGTAGCCAACGCCGAGCAGGTACAGCGACGCGCCGAACGTCCCGATGATCAGGTACCGCAGCGCGGCGACGGCGGCCGCGTCCTGGTCACCGCTGGCGACCAGGGCGTAGGCGGCGAGCCCGGTTATCTCCAGGAAGACGTAGAGGTTGAACACGTCGCCGGTGATGCTCATCCCCGACAGTCCGGCGACGAGCAGCAGGTAGAGGGTGTAGAAGCTGTTCGTGTGGGGTCCGGCGCGGCGCGCGTACGCGAGCACGCCCAGCGAGACGACCGAGACGAGCCCGACGACGGCCGCGGAGAGGCCGTCGACGACGAGTTCGATGCCGTACGGTGCCGCGAAGCCGCCCACCTCGTAGACGACTGGCTGGCCGCCGGCGACGGTGGCGACGAGCCAGGCGGCGAGTGCGGCGTGGACACCGAGAGTCAGCGTCGCGACCGACCACCCGGCGCGGTCGGTGAGCAGTCCGACGAGTAGCGGCAGCGCACCCCCGACGATGGGGGCCACGACCAGCAGAACGGGCACGTGTTCAATCATGGTAGAGCTGTCGCAACACCTCCTCGTCGAGCGTCCCGTACTCGTCGTAGATACGGACGACGAGCGCGAGCGCCACCGCAGTCAGCGCCACGCCCACGACGATGGCCGTCAGGATGAGCACGTGGGGAAGCGGACTCACGTACGGCCCGCCGCCCTCGTGGACGACCGGTGCGGCCCCGCCCTCGACGTACGCCGCGGTGATGAAAAAGAGGAAGATACCGGTCTGGAAGATGTTCATCCCGATGACCTTCTTGATCAGGTTCGTCGATTCGACCAGCATGTACACGCCGATGCCCAGCAACAGGACGACGGCGTAGTAGTTGTAGTGTGTCAGGAGGGCGTCTATCACGCTCACGCCTCCTCACCTCCGTCTGCGTGGCCGAACCCGGCCGAGAGGACGAAGAACAGGCCGACGACGACGCCGGCCACGATGCCCCCGATGGCGAGTTCGACCAGTTCGATGCCGTACTTGCTGGCGTGCGAGATGTAGGGCGCGTAGACGTCGTACTGCAGGAACGCGCCGTCGAGCGCCATCGCACCCAGGCCGATGCCGGCGAACGTCAACACGCCGAGGGACGTCAGCCCGACGATGGCGCGGGCGTCGATCCACTCCCGGGTCGCGTCGATGCCGAAGGCGAAGGCGGTCATCATGACGACGGACCCGGCGATGACGCCGCCCTGGAACCCGCCGCCTGGAGAGTCGGCCCCGTGAAGCATGATGAACAGGCCGAACGTGAGCACGAAGGGCGCGACGACCCTGACGGTGGTCATGATGATGGGACTCTCGACGTACAGCGGCGCCCGCTCGCGTCCGCTCATGCGAACGCCTCCTTGCGTAGTACCGTCAGCGTCGCTACGCCGGCGACGAAGACGACCACCGCTTCACCGAGCGTGTCGAACCCGCGGTAGGCGGCGAGCACGGCGGTGACGGCGTTGTGCACCTCGGTCTCCTCGTAGGCGTTGTCGAGGTAGTAGTCGGTCACCTCGCCGGAGCCGACGGGCGAGTCGGTCGCGCCGACCGCCGGGAGCGCGGGGACTGTCGCCCCCATGACGAGAACGAACGCGCCGACGGCCAGCACCGTCCGGGGCCGGACTCGTTCGAAGAGCTGGTCTTCCGACGGTCGCACGGTGTTGGCCAGCGCGATGAGGAGGAGGATGGTCATCACGCCGGCGCCGACGGCGGCCTCGGTCAGGCCGACGTCGGGCGCCTGGAGCAGCACCCAGATGATGGAGATGCCCAGGCTGTAGGCGGCGAAGGCCATCACGGCGGCGAGCGTGTCCTTCAGCAGGGCCGCGCCCAGCGCGCTCGTCAGCACGAACGCGAGGAGGACGACCTCGAGGACGGACGGGGTCACGGCTCACCTCCGGCGTCGGCGTCGTCGGTGGTCCACGGCTCGATACCCTGGTCACGGGCCGCACGGGCGATGGCGTGTGCCGCGGTGGGGTTGGTCAGGAACATGAACAGGAGCAGGAAGACGGCCTTGACCGTGGCCAGCTGCGCGTCGATGACGAGGGCGACGCCGCCGAGCGCGAGCACCGCCCCGAGCGTGTCGCTCTTCGAGGCGGCGTGGGTCCGGGTGTAGACGTCCGGTAGTCGAACCAGCCCGACGGCCGCGACGAGGCCGAAGAAGGCGCCGCCCGCGACGAGCGCGACGGCGGCGTACTCGGAGATGGCCATCAGAGCACCCCTCCGTGTTCGACGCTGAACTTCGAGATGGCGATGCTCAGCAGGAAGTTGAGCAGGGCGTACACCAGCGCGATGTCGAGGAACATCTGATTGTCGTAGGCACCGGCGACCAGCGCGATGGCGATGACGGTGTTCGTCCCGACGACGTTGACCGCGACGACGCGGTCGTGCATCGTCGGCCCCTGGAGTATCCGGTAGAGACCGACGATGGCGAAGGCGACGAACGCGCCGGCGCCGAGGAGCAGCGCGGCCTCCACGTTAACCATCGTCGCCCTCCTCCCCGCGCTCGCGCGGGCTCGGTATCCTGGCCGCCGCGCGGCCCCAGAAGACGAAGCGGACGGCCCGTTCGAGACTCCCCTCGAAGAGGCCGTCGCGCGTCGCTTCGGTCAGCGAGTGAACGACGAACGACTGCTCGGTCACGTCGACGGTCAGGGTGCCGGGGGTCAGCGTGATGCTGTTGGCCAGTGTCGTCACAGGGGTGTCGCCCCAGACGGCAGCGTCGAACTCGACCATCTCTGGGTCGATGGGGAGCGAGGGGTGGAGCACGACGTAGGCGATCTGGAGGTTCGCCTTCGCGATCTCCCAGAGCAGGTAGGGGGCGTAGACGGCCATGCGGACGGTCTGGACGGCGAGGTGAGTCAGGGAGGGCTGGTGACCGAACACGATGGGTGCGAGCAGCGCGGCGACGAGGCCGGCGGTGAGCCCGCCGGTCACGAGGTCGAACGTCGTCCACGCGCCCAGCGCCTGGTAGAAGAGGAACGAGGCGCCGAAGATGGCGACGTACTTCCGCGCGGTGCCAGTGCGACCGAGGACGGTCTGTCGGCGCGGCCGCTCGACGGGTGCCTCATCGACGTCGAGGTCGCGACGCTGTAGTTCCGTCGCCAGCGGCCAGAGCATCGGTGCGCCCGACCCGGGGTCGTACTCCGGGTCGAGGACGACCCGGTCGAGGTCGTGGTCGGTCGCGTAGTCTGCCAGCGCGTCGGCGTACTGGTCCGGGCTGAACAGGTAGCGGTCGGCGCCGACGACGGCCAGTTCGACCTCGACGGACGCTTCCTGACCGGCGCGGTCCTCGTCGGCCCACACGGAGACGCGGTCGAGGAGTTCGTGGTCGTCGCCCAGGTCCGCTGGACCGGTCGGGTCGACGGCGCGGGCGCTCTCGAAGACGACGAAGTGGATCGTCGCGGGCGCCCCGTCCGACGCGGCGGCCGCCTCCTCGACGGCGTAGGCGACCGTGTTTCGCAACGTCACGGAGTCGGCCACTGGCACGAGCAAACGACGGGCCTCTTTCGATGTCACAGTCGTGGGAAATCTCGCTGCAGCGCTGTCTGGCGAGCGATTCAGTTGTCGTCCGACATTCACCCTACCACAAGGATAACTATTTCGTAACCGGTCGACCAGCGGGGCCCGAACGCCCGGATCAGATCAGTTCGGCGACGAGTTCGTCGGCGATCCGGGCACCGAGTCCGTCCTTCGATCCCTCGTACTCGCGCGCGTTCTCGCCGTCGACTATCAGTGCCCGGGTCCCGTCCTCCCCCATGACGGTCGCGTCGTTCGCGACGACGAACGCGAGGCCCGCTCGCTCCTGTATCTCACGGGCACGCTCGATGAGCTGATCGTCGTCCGCGTCGGTCTCGACTTTGAACCCGACGATGGGGAGGTCGGGGTGGGCCTCCCGGACAGCGTCGATGAGCTTGGGCGTGGGTTCGAGTTCGAGCGTCAGCCGCTCCTGCCCGGAGGGAATCTTCTCGGGTTCGCCGTCCATCGTGTAGTCGGAGATGGCGGCGGCCGAGACCAGCGCGTCCGCTTGCTGGCCCAGATCCGCCACCACGTCGGTCATCTCCGCGGCCGACTCGACGTCTCGTACGCCCGCGTACGGCACGTCCGATCCGTCGTGAACGAGCGTGACGTCCGCCCCGCGAACGTAGCACGCGCGAGCGACCGCACGCCCGGTCTTGCCGGATGCCCGGTTCGAGAGGGTCCGTACCGGGTCGATCGACTCCGTCGTCGCCCCGCTGGTCACGGCGACGTGCCGGCCCTCGAGGGGCGAGTCGGTCGCGGCGCGCGCGGCGTCGGTGACGATGGCCTCCTCGCTCGCGATCTTCGCCTTCCCTTCCTCGATCCGGGGGTCGACGAAGTCGACGCCCCACTCCTCGACGCGGTCGATGGCGTCCAGCACGCCCGGATGGTCGTACATCGGTTCGTGCATCGCGGGCGCGACGACGACGGGGACGCCCGCCCCGAGCGCCGTCGTCGCACACGTCGTCACGGGCGTGTCGTCGACCGCGGCGGCGATCTTGCCGACCGTGTTCGCGGTCGCCGGCGCGACGAGCAACACGTCGGCCCAGCCGTCGACGCCGCACAGTTCGACGTGTTCGACGCGTCCCGTCAGCTCCGTCACCACGTCGTTCCCGGTGGCGTACTCCAGCGCCCAGGGGTGGACGATGCCCCGGGCGCTCCCCGTCATCACCGCCCTGACCGTCGCACCCCGGCGCCGGAGTTCGTGGGCCAGTTCGACGGTCTTGACGGCCGCGATCGACCCCGTGACGCCCAGCGCGACGTTCGCTCCCTGCAACATTGCCCGTAGATTGTCCTGCCTGTCATTTAAGCACCGCCACTCAAACAGACGTGTTCGGTGCGATCTGTCACCCGAGAACGGATTTTAGGCGGTCGGTAACGTCGCGATAGACGTCCGCATTCCCGCTCATGGACGGCTGTGAGAGATTACGAGGAAGATAAGTATAGTTCGCCCGCGCGTCTGCATACGACGATGGGCCAACTTTCGGTGCGGCAGTCCGAATACGCTATTCGGCCGTACGAGGCCAGCGACTTCGACGGATTTCTCGACCTCTACGCGCAGGTTTTCGACACCGACCGCGACCGGGAGTGGTTCGACTGGAAGTACGGCGACAACCCCTACGTCGACCACGTTCCGATACTCGTCGCGGAACGGGACGGCGACCTGGTGGGTGCCCGGCCCTTCTTCGCGCTCGACGTGTCGGTCGGCGGCGAGCGCCGCCTGGCACTCCAGCCGGCCGACGCGATGGTCCACCCCGACCACCGCCGTCAGGGCCTGTTTACCCGGATGACCGAGGCTGCGATCGAGAAGTACGACGAGGGGGAACCAGCCTTCTTCTTCAACTTCCCCAACCACCGGTCCGCGCCGGGGAACCTGAAACTGGGGTGGAAGCGAGTCGCCGATCGGCCGACGTACTATCGTGTCCAGGATCCGTCTGCCATGGCGACGAGCCTGTCGGCGCCGTGGAGCACAGTCGCGGCGCTCGGCCTGCGGCCAGTGGTCGGCTGTCACAACTGGCTGTCCGACCGTCGGACGGATACCGCCGACGGCGTGACGGTACAGCGTCGCGAGACGGTTCCGTCAGCGACACTCGCGTCGCTGGCCGCGCCGGAGGACCGGAACGGGATCCGGGCGTGGCGGGACGAGCAGTTCTACGACTGGCGGTTCGACAATCCCGTCTGGACCTACGACGCCTACGTCGCGGTGGACGGTAGTGACGCGGTCGCGGCGATGGTCACCGGGACGGGGGTCAGCGCGGGCATCGTCCAGACGAAGATCGTGGACGTCCTTCCACTGCCAGACGACGCTGTCGGTGGCGGTCGCACCGCGGACTGTCTCGACGCGTTGCTCGGGCGAGCGGTGCGGGACAACGCCGAGTCGGACGTCCTGACCGCACCGGCGACGCTTCCGCATTCGGTCGCCGTCGGGCGCGGGTTCAGGCGCGACGACAGACCGCCGCTTTCGCGCGTCGCGACCCAGACGACGCACGTCGTGCGGTCGCTGACCGGGGAGTGGCGCGTCGACGGGCTCGACGTGACTGACCCGGCGAACTGGCGTCTCACCTTCGCCGAGAAGGACTCGAACTAGTGCCGCGCCCGATACGGCGGTAGCGATCGTATTACTATACGATTCATCTGCCTGGGAGTACGCATGAGCCGTCAGGAGCCTGTCCAGCGGGAGTACGCCGTCCGGGAGTTCGAGTCGAGCGACCTCACGGCGTTCCTCGACCTGCACTCGGAGACGTTCGAACCGAACTACGGTCCCGAGTGGTTCGCGTGGAAGTACGAAGACAACCCCTACGTCGACCACGTCCCCATCCTCGTCGCGAAACGGGGCGGTGAGCTCGTCGGTGCGCGTCCGTTCTTCGCGCTCGACCTGGCCGTCGACGGCGAGCGTGCGCTGGCGCTCCAGCCCGGAGACACGATGGTCCACCGCGACCACCGGCGTCAGGGCCTGTTCACCCGGATGACCGAGGCTGCCATCGAAAAGTACGGCGAGGGGGAGCCGGCCTTCTTCTTCAACTTCCCCAACCACCGCTCCGGACCGGGCTACCTGAAACTCGGCTGGGAGACGGTCGGTGAAGAGACGACGTACTATCGGATACAGAACACGAACGCGTTCGGACTCGACGAGTCGGCGGCGTGGAAGTCGGTGGCCGGCGCCGCTGGACTCGCACTCGGCGGCTACAACCGCCTGTCTGACTTGCGGACCCGGTCCCCCGACGGCGTGACTGTGCGGCGCTACGAGTCGGTTCCGGCCGAGACAATGGCGGACCTGGCGGCCAGCGAGACGTCGAGTGGCATCCACGTCTGGCGGGACGAACAGTTCTACGACTGGCGCTTCCAGACTCCCGCGTGGGACTACGCGGCCTACGTCGCCGAGCGGGACGGCGAGCCGGTCGCCGGGATGGTCGTCGGCACCTCCGTCGAGTCCGGACTCCGCACGACGAAGGTCACCGACGTCGTCCCGACGCCGGACGGGGAGGCGACCGACGCGCAGGACGCGCTCCTCCACCACCTGGTTCGCGACTACGCAGAATCCGACATCCTGGCCGCGCCGTCGGCATTGTCGCGGTCAGCGCTCGGGCGCGCGGGGTTCCGGAGCGACGACCGGCCGCCGCTGGGCAGCGTCGCGAACCCGACGACGCACGTGGTCCGGTCGCTGACCGGCGACTGGTCCCACAACGGCGTCGACATTACCGACGCGTCGAACTGGCGGCTCACCTTCTCCGAACAGGACACGAGCTAGCGGTCGCGCGATGGCCCGGCTCACGACGACTTTCTATTCGTCGTCGTCCACTGACGGGTGCATCGTCGGCGGTTCGACGGCCGGATCCTCGAAGTATTCTCGCATCGTCTCCGCCGACCGGTCGGCCCGTCGCTGCCACTCCGCCTCGCCGATCTCCTCGCAGCCGGGCGGGACCTCGCGCCCGCGGCCGGTGAAGTACCCCTCCGGCGCGACCCAGTCGTTGTAGAACGGCACCTCCGAGTCCTCGACGACGGTTCGGCCGACCGTCGCGCCGTGGCCAGCGGCGACGATGGCCTGGTGGTACGTGCCGGCGAGCCGGCCAGCGGCGTACAGGCCGTCGACGGCCGACCGGCCGAACTCGTCGACGTCGACGTATCGTTTGCTCCCCCGGTCGATCAGACCCAGGTCGAGGTCGTCCAGGTAGGTGGCGTCTGACCACGAGGCCGCGACGACGCAGTCGGCAGACAGGTCCCGGCCGTCTTCGAGCGCGACCGTGAAGCCAGCGCCGTCGTCGGAACGGTCCTGGTCGGCAGCGCCTTCGTCGACCGGCGTGACGTCCACGACCTGTCCGTCGACGAACTCCGCGCCCGCGTCGTCGACCTGGTCGCGGGTCATCTCCAGCAGGAGTCGTGCGTTGACGCCTGCGGGGAACCCGGGGACGTTCTCCAGATGCGCGTTGCGCGCGAGGATCGGTTCGCCGGCCGAGACGACGCGGGTCGGGAGCCCCGCTCGCGCCGTGAACAGCGCCGCCGAGAGGCCGGCGACGCCGCCGCCGACGACGACGACGGATTCTGACTCGTCACTCATGGAGGGATGTGGGGCAGGGGTGGACAAAAAAGAGGGTTACCCGAGGTCGAACTGGGCCGCCGCGGTCTCCATGTCCTTGTCCCCGCGACCGCTCAGGTTGACGAGGAGCGTGTCGTGGTCGCCCTCCTCGGCGAGTTGCTTCGCCAGCGCGATGCCGTGGGCCGACTCCAGCGCGGGGATGATCCCCTCGGCCTCGCTCAGGTCGCGGAAGGCCGCGAGCGCCTCGTCGTCGGTGATGCCGCGGTACTCACAGCGGCCGACTTCGCGGAACATCGCGTGCTCGGGGCCGACGCCGGGGTAGTCCAGGCCCGCTGAGACGGAGTGGACCTCGACGTCGTCGTCGATGACGCGCGTCTTCATCCCGTGGAGGACGTCCTCGGTCCCGGTGTCGAGCGGCGCGGCGTGGCGCTTCGAGTCCGCGCCCTCGCCGCCGCCTTCGCCGCCGTAGAAGTCGACATCGTCGTCGTCACGGAACGCGTGGAACAGCCCCATCGCGTTCGAGCCGCCGCCGACGCAGGCCACGGCGGCGTCCGGGAGCTCACCGGTCCGCTCCAGGAACTGCTCGCGGGCCTCCTCGCCGATGACGGACTGGAAATCCCGAACCATCCGCGGGAACGGGTCCGGGCCGACGACGCTGCCGACGAGGTAGTGGGTGTCCTCGACGTTGCCGGCGAAGTCCTCGAGCGCGGCGTCGACGGCGTCGGCCAGCCCCTCGTCCCCGCGAGTCACCTCGTTGACCTCCGCGCCCATCAGGCGCATGCGGAAGACGTTCATCGTCTGGCGCTCGACGTCTTTCTTTCCCATGTAGATCTCCGTGTCGAGGTCGAATAGCGCGCCGACCATCGCCGTCGCGGTGCCGTGCTGGCCGGCGCCGGTCTCGGCGATGAGCCGGGACTTGCCCGCTTTCTTCGCCAGCAGGGCCTGCCCGACGCAGTTGTTGATCTTGTGGGCACCGCCGTGGAGCAGGTCCTCGCGCTTGAAGTAGACGTCCGTTCCCCACTGCTCCGAGAGGTTCTCGGCGTGGAACAGCGGCGTCGGCCGGCCGGCGTAGTCCCGGAGGATCGAACGGAACTCCGCCTGGAATTCGTCGGTAGACGTGACGTCCTCGAACGCGGCGGCCAGGTGCGCCAGTGGTTCTTTCATCACGTCTGGCACGTGTCGTCCGCCGAACTGTCCGAACTCGCCCGAACGCTCCTCGTCGTTACTCATACGTCACACCGTATGCCGGGTCGCCTACAAAGCTCTATGGACCGAGCGCTCCCCGCCCGCGGCACGACGTGACAGTTCGTCGAAGGACGAACGCTCAAGGCGGAGCGCGCCGATGGACCCACGTGGACAACGTCGAGGTCAGTACCGTCGTCTACCTGCCGCCCGCGGAGGTCTACGAGTTCCTCCTGGACTTCCCGGGCTACGCGAAGTACTCTAAGTACCTCGAATCCGTGACCCAGGACGGCGACGGTTCCTCGGGAACGCGCTACGGGCTCACCTTCGCCTGGTGGAAGGTCTCCTACACCGCGCGCTCGGAAGTGACCGCCGTCGACCCGCCGGAACAGATCGACTGGAAACTCGTCAAGGACATCCACGCCCACGGGCACTGGCGAGTCGACCCGGTACCAGAGGCCGCACCTGCCGGCGAGGACCACGCCTCCCGCGTCGCCCTCTCGATCCGGTTCGACCCCGACACGGCCGATTCGGGCACACTCGACCTGCCGCGACTCGTCTCGCTGGACTGGGTCATCGGCAAGGTGAAACCCCTCGTGCAGGACGAGGCCGAACGGATCGTCGAGCGCATCGTCGCCGACCTCGAGGGTGAACCCCGCGAGGTCGACCTCGAGATACACACGACGCCGGACTCGGTGTGATCCGCGGGAAGAAACGAACTCGAAACGGCTGTCGTCGCTACGCGTCGGGCTGTTCGTAGTCGCCGCCGAACTTCATGAAGAAGTACGCCAGGCCGAGCGTCGCCGCCATCACGAACGACGCCGCGACGCCGAGGGACTTGGCGCTGTCGGGCAGCGTGGCCCCACCACCGCCTCCTCCGCCGCTCCCGCCGCCCCCGATAGTCGGATAGTCGGAGCCGACGACGATGGCACCTTTCATGCCGACGGCCTCGTGGGGGACGCAGTGGTAGTTGTACACGCCGTCTTCCTCGAACGTGTACTCGAAGGTCGTCCCGGCCTCGGCGACCGGATCACCTGATTCGAAATCGCCGTCGTTCGAGACCACGTTGTGGGCGCCGCCCTCACCGGTCCACTCCCAGACCACCGTCGCGCCGTTGTCGACCTTGACGGCCGCCGGTGTGAAGGCGAGGCCGTCGCTGCCGCCACCGACGTCGACCGCGACTTCGCCCTGTCCGGTGGCGTCTTCGGCACTTCCGCCGAACTCGTTTGCGTCGTCGAGGTAGCCGCCGAAATCCGGCGGTCCGCCGCCACCGCCGCCACCACCGCTACTCTCGTTCCCGCCACTCTCGTTCTCCTGGGCCGACGCGGCGCCCGCCCCCGCGATGGCGGCTGTCCCCGTCGCCGTCCGGAGGAACGTCCGGCGCGACACGTCCGCAGTACCGTCGCTCATGTGCTGGAGTTCGGAATCGCCCGTAGTGAATCCACCGTTTCGTACTGGCTGGTTTTCTCGCGGTCCCCGTCCCGGTTCGAACGAGCGCTCGGCCCGCCGTCCGAATCGGTTTTGCGCGTCGAATACACGACCGACACCGCATCCGCAACCTCTTTTCGTCGCCTTCCCTTCGGTTTCGGTGATGGCTACCGAACAGACTCCCGAGAGCGCGCCGCTCGCACAGGAGATGCCGACGCTGGGACTCGGCACCTGGCAGAACGAGGACCCACAGCAGTGTGCGGAGAGCGTCAGGACCGCGCTGGAGATGGGGTATCGCCACGTCGACACGGCCCAGATATACGGCAACGAGGCCGCCGTCGGCGACGGCATCGCCGCGGCGGACGTCGACCGCGAGGACGTCTTCCTCGCGACGAAAGTCTGGAACACAAACCACGCCCACGACGACGTGATTTCGAGCACCGAGGAGAGCCTCGACAAGCTCGGCGTCGACTCGGTGGACCTGCTGTACGTCCACTGGCCGTCGGCGAACTACGATCCCGAGGACACGCTCTCGGCGTTCGCCGAACTGAAAGACAGGGGGCTGATCGACCGCATCGGCGTCTCGAACTTCGAACCCCACCACCTCGACGCCGCCCGCGACGCCGTCGACGACCCCATCTTCGCGAACCAGGTCGAGATGCACCCGTTGCTCCCCCAGGAAGAACTCCGCGAGTACGCCGAAGGGACCGACGTGGAACTGGTCGGCTACTCGCCGCTCGCACGCGGGCAGGTGCTCGACGTCCCCGAGATCCAGGACGTCGCCGAGAAACACGACGTGAGCGAGGCCCAGGTCAGCCTCGCCTGGCTCCGACAGAAGGGCGTCACCGCCATCCCGAAAGCGACCAGCCGGGACCACGTCGCCGACAACTGGGCCAGCCTGGGCCTGGAACTCGACGACGAGGACGTGGCCGCCATCGACGGCATCGACCGCACGGAACGGCAGGTGAACCCCGGCTTCGGGCCCGATAGCTGGGACTGACCGCGATCCGACGCACCGGCCGACGCCCGCCGTTCGGGTCCCGCCGTCGTCTCCCTTTCTGTCACTCAGGACGCCCGTGCGAGAAGAATTAAAGGCCGGGCTGTCGAACGAGTCAATATGTCCGTCGGGAACGAGCCGGGTATCGTCGGGGGTATCCAGATCGACTTGCAGCGGCTCCACGAGACGTGGATGGAGATCGTCTGGCCGCGCCAGCGCGGCGCCAACGACACCGTCCTCGGCAAGTGGACGCCGAACACGCAGGGCCAGATGCTGCTCTACCGCGTCTGGTCGGCCCTCGGCGTCCCGGTCATCGCCGTCGTCTACCCGCTCGTCCTGCTCGGTGCGGTCGTCCGCTTCCAGACGCGACGCATCGACGGGACGGCGACTCGCCTCGGCCTCGTCGGCGTCGTCCTCCTCTCGCTAGTCGTCTGGGGCGCGCTGACGGCGCTCGCACAGTTTCAGCTCGACATGGCGGCCGGTGGCGTCGTCGCCATCGCCGCCGCCAGCGGGGTCGCGACGATATCCGCGGCGCTCGCCCTCGCGACCCGCCGCGTCGGCGGTCGGGGAACGACGGTGCTCCTGTCCTATCCGTTCGCGATGACGGCCATCTTCCTGCCACCCGTCGTCGCGGCGCTGTTCTCTCCCGCGATCGGGAACGTCATCCTCCCCGGGAGCCGCGACTTCGCGAACGTCCTGCTCGACAACGTCGCCCGACCGCTCGGCCTCTACGAGTTCTTCGTCGGGAACTTCTCCATCGAGGGCGTCGGCTACGCGCTGATGTGGCTCGGCATCTCCGTCCCGCTGGGCTGGATCCTCGGCCTGCTGGTGA
Source organism: Halomicrobium sp. HArcel3 (assembly GCF_058933135.1). NCBI lineage: Archaea > Methanobacteriati > Methanobacteriota > Halobacteria > Halobacteriales > Haloarculaceae > Halomicrobium > Halomicrobium sp. HArcel3. The sequence continues at coordinate 531,761 of NZ_JBZYDN010000001.1, forward strand.
CGCTCGCCGACGCCGTCCGCCCGACGGAGTAACTGGTACGTTTTTCACGCGTCGTCGCTAACTCGCCCCTATGGAGTTCAACACGACCGTCACGGGAGCGGCCTTCGTCGTCCTGTTCGCGATTCTCGCCGGTGGCACGCTCACGAGCGGGATGCCGACCCCGATCACGATGATGATACTGCCCGGTCTGCTGGTGTTCATGCTCCTGACGCTGTACGTCGGCGTCAAGCACGGGGAGTACCGGGCCAGCGTCTCGAACTGACGACACCCCGTCTAGGGCGACGCGTCGTCCGGCAGAATGACTCGTTCTTCGGGTACGTCTCCGCCGTCGGCAGCAACTGCGACTGTCCCGACTTCTCCCTCCCCGAGGAGCACTGTCGCGCCCGCGCGCACGGGCGCGAGTAGCCCCGCGACGATGGCTCCGGGTTCGGTGACCGGCGCCCTGAGAGCGATTCTGTCCTCGCTCGTCAGGTCGAACTCCGAGACGACGCGGTGGCTCGCGGCGAGCAGGTCGCCGTGGGTGTAGGTCCGGTCCGCGGCGAGCACCGCGTTTTCCGGCCCGAACTCACCCGGTGGCTGGAGTGGGTTCTCGCTCCACGCCTCGCGCTCGAGGTGGGCGATCCGCGGGTCCTCCGGCGGCCCACCGTAGGCGATCGGTTTGGTGCCCGGCCCCGCCTGGTAGTCGTCCATCCAGTCGCTCGGGGCGATCAGGACTTTCGAATCGACGGCCCCCGGCGGGTCGAGGTCGACGACCGCGCCGTCGAGGGCCGCACCCAGGAACGCCTGGAGTGCGTCGGGGGACTCGCGGATCCAGCCCGGTACGTCGTCGGCCACAGGCGCTTTCGGCCCGGCGACGATGGCGACGCGCGCGCCTTCCCGGACGCCGTAGTGGCGGAGGAGGTTCCCGACCTTCCACGCGTTCGTACAGAAATCCCGATAGCTGAACGGCGTGGCTCGCTCGGCCGGTTCGAAGAGCGCGCCCTCGCGCTCGCGCGCCTCCGCGACGAGGTCACCGATAGTCTGCATGGACGGGAATTCACCGTCGGGGAAGATAGTGGCGACGATCGAATCCATTCCGGTCGATGCCGCGACGCGGGAGCGCTCGTCGAGAGCTGCCTACGACTTCGTTGCAGGCGACTCGCGAAACACTCCTGACGTACTCACCGAAATCTGTTACACTTTTGACACCAGGGGTCGAATCCACGACCTGTCTGTGCTATGCAAGCATTCGTCATGCGTTCGATCGGCGAGACTGGTATCGTGGAGAAAGACCGTCCGACACCTGGACCGAACGACGCCATCGTCAAACCGACGAAGGGGCTGATCTGTACGTCCGATTGCCACACGGTCCACGGGGCGATCGGCGAACGGGAGGACCTGACGCTCGGTCACGAAATCGTCGGCGTCGTCGACGAAGTCGGGGACGAGGTCTCGGAATTCGAGGCGGGGGACCGCGTCGCCGTCGGCGCCATCACGCCGGACTGGAACTCGCTCGCGGCCCAGGACGGACATCCCTCCCAGTCGAACGAGGCGCTGGGCGGCTGGAAGTTCGCCAACGTCAAGGACGGGACGTTCGCCGAGTACGCTCACGTCAACGACGCCGACGGGAACATGGCACACATCCCCGACGGCGTCACCGACCACGAGGCGACCTACGTCGCGGACATGCTCTCGACCGGGTTCGCCGGCGCGGAGAACGCGGCCATCCCCATGGGCGGAACGGTCGCCGTCTTCGCCCAGGGGCCCGTTGGACTGATGGCGACGAAGGGGGCCGTGCTCCAGGGCGCCGGTGAGATCATCGCCGTCGAGACGATGGACAACCGCAAGGAACTCGCCCGGGAGTACGGCGCCGACCACGTCGTCGACTTCGCAGACGTCGACCCCGTCGAGGCGATCATGGACCACACCGACGGTGAGGGCGTCGACGCCGCAATCGAGGCGCTCGGGGCCGACGAGACGCTCCAGGACTGCATCGAGGTCACGAAACCCGGCGGAACGATATCGAACGTCGGCTACCACGGCGAGGGCGAATTCCGCCACATTCCGCGGGTCGAGTGGGGCGTCGGTATGGCGGAGAAGGACATCGTCACCGACCTCTGTCCCGGTGGCCGCCTGCGGATCAGTAGAATGCTTCGGCTGATCGAGACCGACCGCGTCGACCCCACGAAGATGACGACCCACGAGTTCGACTTCGAGGAGATAGAGACCGCCTTCGACATGATGGACACGAAGGAAGACGGGATGATCAAGCCGCTGATCCACTTCGAGTAATCCGTGTGCTGGGAGCGGTCGCATTTCGAAGGGACGGGGCCGTCGCGTGCGTCCCCCGCGGTCCGCAACGCAAAAACGGACGGCGCTGGTTGAGCCTCTATGAACGCACAGGACCGCGTTTCCGCGTTCGTAGCCGAACACGACCTCGACGCACCGGTCGCGTACCGACTGCTCGACCTGACGTCGGAACTCGGAGAGCTGGCGAAGGAGGCCAACGAGTCGACTGGTTACGGCGACGAACCGACCGACGTCGAGCTATCGGCGGACGAACTCGGCGACGCAGTGTTCTCCTTGCTGGCGCTGTGTGACCGGGCCGACGTCGACGCCGAGGACGCGCTGGCGAGTGCGATAGAGAAGTACGAAAAGCGGCTGGAGACGAGCGGAACGGCTGGAAGTGGCGAGTGATTACAGCGAGTTCTTGATCTTCTCGAAGAAGCCCTCTTCGACCTCGACTTCCTCGCCGCCGGCCTCGGCGAAGGCTTCGAGGGCATCTCGCTGTTCCTCGTTCAGGCTCTCGGGCGTAACGACCTGGACCTGGACGTAGAGGTCGCCGTGGCCGCGCCGGCGGAGGTGGGGCATCCCCTTGCCGCCGAGGCGGAACACCTCGCCGCTCTGGGTGCCGGCGGGGACGTCGAACTCCGCCTTGCCGTCGAGGGTCGGCACTTCGACGGTGTCGCCGAAGACGGCCTGCGGGAAGGAGACGGCGTGGTTGTGGCGCAGGTCGTCGCCGTCGCGCTCGAAGTCGGGGTGGTCGCGGACGCTGACCTCGATGAGGAGGTCGCCGTTGCGCGCGCCGCGGTCGCCCGGCGCGCCCTCGCCGTCCATCCGGAGCGTCTGGCCGTCGCGGATGCCGGCGGGGATCTCGACGGAGAGGGTCGCTTCGTTGCGGACGGTCCCCTCGCCGCGGCAGGTCGAACACGTCTCGTCGTACAGCGTCCCCTCGCCCTCGCAGCGGCGACAGGTCTGGGTCTGCTGGACGCGGCCCATGGGCGTCTGCTGGACGCGGGTCTGCTGGCCCTGGCCGTTACACTGCGGGCAGGTCCGCGAGTCGGCGTCCGCCGGGTGGCCCCGCCCGTCGCAGTCGGAACAGGTCTCGGGTCGCCGGACGGTCAGTTCCTGCTCGACGCCGTCGTAGGCGTCTTCGAGGTCGATGGTCAGCGTCGTCCGCAGGTCCTGGCCCTGCTGGGGGCCGCTCCGGCCGCGACCGCCGCCGCCGAAGAACTGGTCGAAGATGTCCTGCATGCCACCCATGCCGCTGGCGCCGCCGAACGGGTCGCCGCCACGGCGGCCGCCACCGCCGCCGACGCCGCCGTGTTTCTCTGCCTGCTCGAAGCGCTCGTGGCCGACCTGGTCGTACATCTGACGCTTCTCCTCGTCGGTGAGGACCTCCTTGGCCTTCTGGACCTTCTTGAACTTCTCCTCGGCGTTCTCCTCGTCGGAGACGTCCGGGTGGTACTGCTGTGCCTTCTTTCGGTACGCGTCCTTGATCTCGTCTTCGCTGGCGTCGCGTGAAACCCCCAGCACCTCGTAGAAGTCCTCGCTCATTCGTTGTCCCACTGTAATTCGTTGAAACACTTCAAAAGAACGGGTCGCGACCGGTGGGATACGTCCAGGTTCGAACACGCCGTCCAACGACGTGCCGCGGCAACTGGTCGGCTGCTAATAACGGCGTATTAACTGTGGGACGGGGACGAACAACGGTACCCTCCGTCCGTTTCGTCCCGTGTTCTCACGAGAAACGGCGCGCGTGGGCGTCGTCTGAACGACGAGTCTCCACTCGTCGCTTAGCTGTCAGATAGTAATGCCGGGGGACGCGCTATCCCGCTCCGTATGGTCGACTTTAGCAGGCGAGCGTATCTGAGAGCCCTGACAGCCGCAGCCGGCAGCGCGACCGCCGCGACTGGAGTCCAATCGGGAGCGCTCGAACGAGTCGCCGCCCAGACCGATGCGGACGGACAGTCCGGCAGCGACGGCTTTTCACAGGCCGCGCCGTGGTCCCAGGACGGGGCCGGCGCGGCGAACACCGGCGCTGCCCCGACGAGCGGTCCCCGGACTGACCTCCAGGTCGAGTGGAGCTACACGGACGTCGATGCGTGGGGGATCGAAAGCGCCCCGGCGCTGGTCGACGGCACGTTGTACGTAACGTCGCTGAAGACCGACATCGGCTATACCTCGCGCGTCCACGCAATCGACGCGACGGACGGATCGGAGATCTGGACGATCGAGGCCGGCTCCGGCGAAATGGACCCCGAACACGGGCACCGGAACGAGTCGACGCCGGCGGTCGCGGACGGGCGGGTGTTCGTCGGCGACGGCCCCTTGCTGGCGCTAGACGCAGAAGACGGCACGGAGCTGTGGCGGAGTGAGATGGTCGTCCGTGGGTCGGTGCGAGCGGCGAACGGGACGGTGTACACTGCGACCGACGACAACGTGATCACCACCTTCGACGCCGCGGACGGGACAGAGCAGTGGCGCTTCGACCCTGCGAGCGATACGGTAGACTGGTCGGCGTACGCGGCCCCAGCAGTGGCCGACGGGACCGTTTACGGAACCGCACGCGTGAACCCCGACGACGGCGACTCCCGGTCGGTAGGGTTCGCGCTCGACACCGAGACCGGTGACCGGCAGTGGGTGACCGAGTTCCCCGCAGCGCAATCGGGCAGTGCTTCCGCCCCCGCAGTGTCCGACGGATCGGTCTACGTCGACGTCGGGGACCTCTTCGCGCTCGACGCGGCGACCGGCGACGTGCAGTGGTCGGAGTCGGACGTCGACTCTCCCGTCGTTCAGGACGGAACGGTCTACGCGTTGCGAGACGGGGGCGCCTTCGTGGCCCTGGACGCCGGAACTGGCGAACGGCAGTGGCAGACCGTCTGGGAAACCGAACGCGACCCGGGGGGCCGAACCGACCTCGTGGCGACGGAGGATTCGCTGTACGTGGGAACGTTCATCGGCGGCGTCTTCGCCTTCGACGCCGAGACCGGCGAGCAACTGGGTCAGGCCCCGGACGGGGGATTCAGCGACGGCCACAGCCCGCCTACTGTCGCGGGCGGCACGGCGTTCGTCGGTGTGTGGAACGCGGACTCCGGCCTCTACGCGATCACCGAAGGGGATGGATCGTCAGGGTCGTCCAAACCGCCGGAACCCGAGGTCGAACTCCGCACTGGACCGGACCAGTCCTACTGTGTCGGAAGTCAGATCACGTTCATCCGGGAAGCCTCCGGGCCCGGTTCGACGAACGACTTCGGCCAGGACGACTACACCTGGAAGATGGACTTCGACACGGGCGACGGCGAGTCCGGGGCTTCCGAGCCGATGACCGAAACTGCCGGCGAACTCGTCCGGCACACGTACGACGAACCCGGCACGTACGAGGTCGCAGTCGTTGGGGAAGGCCCCGACGACCGGACCGTGCGGGACACGGTCACCGTCGACATCGCCGAGTGCGCGGGACCGACTGCGCGCATCGAGACCGAGCCCGCCGACGCCGAGAGCAGGGACCTCGCTCTGATGGACGAGGTGACGTTCAGTGCCGAGCCATCGGAAGCCGAGGCCGGCGTCGAGCGCTACGAGTGGGACCTCGACGGTGACGGCGAGTTCGAGAAACACGGCGACGCCGAGACGGTCGTTCTCGGCGAAGAGTGCAGGGAGGAGACGCTGACGGCGTCGCTGCGCGTCGTCGACACGCAGGGGGCGACCGACACTGCGTCGGTGACCGTCTCGACGATGGCCGACGACGCCTGATAGTAGTGGTTGTAAGCCCGTACCGGCGTCCGGCCGGACGCCGGTAAAAAGTTACAACCACCACTATGAGCGGGTCCGACTGGAACGACTGGTCTGCCCCGACAGTCGAACGTTCGGTCGTCGCGTCCGGCGCCCGGCGGTCAGCGGCCGAACAACGAGGCTTTACGTGCCAGCCGCGAGTCAGGTCGACGTGATGCGGGCGAGTCTCTCCGACGACGTACGTGGTGCAGTCGGCGCCGAGCGCGTGGCCGCCTGGTTTCTGGTCCTCCTCGCCGCCGGGTTCGCCGTCGCGATCGTGCTCCAGCCCGGGCTGATCGCCGCGTCACCGCCCGACGCGACGTTCTCCGGATCCTACGACGAAGCGACCGGGACGCTGACCCTCCAGCACGCCGGCGGTGACGCCATCGAGGACGGCCCGACGTCGTCACTCGTCGTGGTCGTCACCGACGCCGACGGCGAGAGCGCGCAGAACGTGACCTGGGCCGCAGACGGCGGCGACGCCGTCGCGGCCTACCCCGTCGAATCCGGCGACAGTATCGCTGTCGACGACCCCTCGGTCGACAGCGACGACGACGGCAACGCCTTCGACGGGGACGCCACGGTCGGGTTCGAACTGGACGACGGCGACACCGCCGCCGTGGTCTGGCGGGGCCGACCGCTCGGTGCGCCCGGCGAGGTGACGACGACGCTCGACACGGTGACGGTGTCGACCGGGTCGTGAGCGGTCGACGCTGCTCTGGGTGACAGGTTTCTTACTAAATCGTCGTTCAGGGAACACTCTTTGACGTCCTCGCCGTCTGTGAACATATGGCAACGGAGTACGTTCCCGTCGCCGACGCAGACGAGTTGCGCGAGGCGGGGCGCGACGTCGTCTCGGCGGGCGGGCACGCGGTCGCACTGTTCCACCACGAGGGCGAGGTGTACGCCGTCGACAACCGCTGTCCTCACATGGGATTTCCCCTCTCGAAGGGGACCGTCGACGACGGGCTCCTGACGTGTCACTGGCATCACGCCCGCTTCGAACTGGCCTGCGGCGACACGTTCGACGTCTGGGCCGACGACGTCCAGACGTTCCCCACGGAGGTCCGCGACGGCGAGGTGTACCTCGACCCGGACCCCGAACCGGACGTCCCGCCGGCAACGCGCTGGCGCAATCGACTCGTCGACGGCATGGGCGAGAACCTCGGCCTCGTCGTCGCCAAGAGCGTCATCAATCTGGATTCGCTTGGTGAGGGGTTCGGGACACCGCTGGAGACGGCCGTCACCTTCGGGACGAAGTACCGGTCCTCCGGCTGGGGCCGCGGGCTGACCACCCTCGGGGCGATGGCGAACCTCTACGACGACGTCGCCCACGACGAGAAACTGCGGGCGCTGTACGTCGGCATCGGTTCCGTCGCGGACGACTGCGCCGGCGAGCCACCGCGATTCGCCCAGTACGAACTCGGCAACGCGGGCCTGTCGAAAGAGCGCCTGAAGTCCTGGTTCCGGGAGACCTGCGAGGTCCGGGACGAGGACGGCGCCGAGCGCTGCATCAGGACCGCGGCGAATATCCTCCCGCCCGAGGAGGTCGCCGAAATCGTCGTCGCTGCAGTGACGGACCACCTGTACGTGAACGCCGGCCACACGCTCGACTTCGTCAACAAGGCCTTCGAGACGCTGGACCACCTCGGCTGGGACCACGCCGAGGACGTGCTGGCGTCGGTCGTTCCCCAGATCACCGACGCGAACCGGGCCGAGGAGACGTCGGCCTGGCGACAGCCGGTGGACGTCGCTGCACTCTGCTTCGACGCGTTCGAGTCGCTCGACGACCTCGTCGCCGCGGGCGAGGGCGCCTCCTGGGAGCGCCCCGACGACTTCGTCGACGTGCTCCTCGACGACGACCCGGAGGCCATCGTCGACGCACTCCAGGACGCGATTCGGGACGGCGCGACGAGCGAACAGCTCTCCCGGGCAGTCGCGCTCGCGGCGACGCGCCGGGTCGCCCAGTTCGCCACGAGTAACGAGTTTTCAGACTGGGACACGGTCCACCACACGTTCACCTACGCTAACGCCGTCTCCCAGATCTCCCGGCGGACCGACGCCGTCGAGGTGTACCGGGCCTGCCTCGACGGCGCGATGGCGGTGTACCTCGACCGATTCCTCAACCAGCCCGCCGCACCGATTCCCGACGTCGGCGACGGTGCGTCAGACGCCGAACCCGATGCCATTCGCGAACAGTTGCTCGCGACGTTCGACGAACAGGGGCGGGTCGAGGAGGCCGCACGGCTCGTCAACGATCACTTCGAGGCCGGTGGCGACGCGGCCGATCTGAAACAGACGCTCGGCGAGGGACTCTTGCGCGAGGACGCGGGCTTTCACACGCTCCAGAACGTCGAGGCGGCTTTTCGGCAGTTCGACGCCGCGGATGCAGAGCGCGACCGTCGGCTACCGCTGGTGGCGACGGCGCGGTACCTGTCTGCGCACTCCCCGACTCGCCGCGAGCGAGAACAGACGTTTACCATCGCCAGACGGCTCCACCGGGGCGAGTCGATCCACGGCGAGTCGTAGCACGCGGAAACTACTGATTCCAGGGGGCGTCGTCGTACTCGACGTGTCTGTCCTCACGTTCGATGCCGTTGATCGCCGTCAGGTCTTCCTCGTCGAGCGAGAGGTCCAGACTTGCCCAGTTGTCGGCGATGTGGTCCTCTGTCGTCGCCTTGGGAATGGCGACGACGTTCTCCTTCTCGCGGAGCCACGCGAGGCTGACCTGGGCTTCGCTGACGCCGTGTTTGGCAGCGACGTCCTGGATTTCTGGAACGTCGAACACGTCGCCGCGAGCCAGGGGTGAGTACGCCACCAGATAGTAGTCGTGCTCCTGTGCGTGGTTCACCAGGTCGTCCTGCTGGAGCAGCGGGTGCATCTCGACCTGGTTCGCGAACAGCGGTTCGTCCAGGACGTCGATGGCCGTCTCGACCTGCCGGGGCTCGAAGTTCGAGACGCCGACGTTTCGGGTGACCCCCGCCGCCACCAGGTCGTCGAAGGCCGACAGCGTGTCCTCGGGGTCGTAATTCCCCAGCGGCCAGTGGACGTACAGCAGGTCGAGGTACTCCACGCCCAGGCGGTCGAGACTCCCGTGCGCCGTCTCGACGACCTCGTCGTACGCAACCCCCGTCGACTCGTAGTGGACCTTCGTCGCGAGGAAGACGTCCTCGCGGTCGACGCTCGCCCGCGCGATCCCCTCGCCAACGTGCTCCTCGTTGCCGTATGCCTCTGCCGTGTCGACGTGCCGATACCCCATCTCGAGGGCCGTCTCGACAGCGTTCGTGCACGCGTCGGGGTCGGTGTTCTCCCAGGTCCCGATGCCGACCGGTGGTAACTGCGTCATACGTACGGGGTCCATTCGGAGAACAATGGGTGTTGTTGTTCACTTCCCGCGTCCGGGGGCGTCCCCCGATGCGACCGGCGCGTGCCACGGACCGCCATCAGCGGACGATGGTGACGGGGACCGGCGACCGGTTCGAGACGGTCTCTGCGACGTTTCCGACGAGAAACCGGTGGGCCGCGCGCTGCCAGTCCTCGCCGTGTGCACCGATCACTATCGCGTCGTACTCTTCGGCACGCTCCACGATATTCCGGGCCGGGTGGCCCGAGTCGACGACGGTGTCCACCGCCTGCCCGCGCTCGTCGGCTATCTCACGGGCGCGTTCGAACACCGGGTCGGCGCGTTCGGCACTCGCCTCGTCGACGTCGTCTTCCAGGGCGAGCGCCATCGCCTCGCCCATCATCATCGAGGGAACCCCGACGACGTGCAAGACCGTCACGTTCGCGTCGGGATGATTGTCGAGTGCGTACTTCAGCGCCTCCTCCGCGTGGTCGGAGTCGTCCATCGGAACGAGGATGTCTGAGAGCACGTCTGCAGAAAGGTCGGGCAGCCACCTAAGTCCCTCCCCGGTCGGCCCAGGACTGCCGACTGGGGCGAACTCCCGGTGAGCAGACGAGCCGACGACTCGGACTCGTCCTCGTCGCTTTCCTGAAAAAGACTCGCTTCGCTCGCTTTTTCAGACATCGTCGGACGGCTTCGCCGCCCGACGAGCCTGCGCTCACGGCGTTCGCGCAGACACCGGAAGACTTCGCTCCGCTCGTCTTCCGAGCCCAAGAAGACTCGGAGTCGTCCGTTCAGTCCTCGTCTTCGTCGCTTTCCTGAAAAAGACTCGCTTCGCTCGCTTTTTCAGACATCGTCGGATGGCTTCGCCGCCCGACGAGCCTGCGCTCACGGCGTTCGCGCAGACACCGGAAGACTTCGCTCCGCTCGTCTTCCGAGCCGACGACTCGGAGTCGTCCGTTCAGTCCTCGTCTTCGTCGCTTTCCTGAAAAAGACTCGCTTCGCTCGCTTTTTCAGACATCGTCGGACGGCTTCGCCGCCCGACGAGCCTGCGCTCACGGCGTTCGCGCAGACACCGGAAGACTTCGCTCCGCTCGTCTTCCGAGCCCAAGAAGACTCCTCAGACTCGTTTCACTCGTCTTCGTCGTCTTCTTGGACGTCTTCGAAGTCTGCGTCGACGTACTCCTCGCCCTGGCCGGCAGCCCCACCGGCCGCGGCACCGCCGGGACCTGCGCCGCCCATGCCGCCCATGCCGCCGGCACCGGCCGCTCCGCCCGCAGCGCCTGCGGCGCCTTCGGCGGCCTGCTCCTGGTACATCTGCTTGCCGATCTCCTGGAGCTGTTCGGTGAGGGCCTCGGTGACCTCCTCGTAGTCCTCTGTGTCGGCGTCCTCGTCTTCGAGGGTCTCCTGGACCTCGTCGATGGCGTCCTCGATGTCGGCGATGAGGTCGTCGTCGACGTTCTCCTCGTTCTCCTCGATGAGAGTCTCCGCGCGGCGGATGGAGGCCTCGGCCTCGTTGCGGGCCTCGATGCGCTCGCGGCGTTCCTCGTCCTCTTCGGCGTGCTGTTCGGCCTCTTCCTGCATCTCCTCGATCTGTTCGTCGGAGAGGCCGGCGCCGCCCTCGATGGTAATCTCCTCGGAGTTCCCGGAGCCCTTGTCCTCGGCGGAGACGTTGACGATGCCGTTCTCGTCGATGTTGAACGACACCTCGATCTGGGGGGTGCCGGCGGGCGCCGGCGGGATGCCGCTCAGTGCGAACTCGCCGAGCAGTTCGTTCTCCGCGGCGATCTCTCGTTCGCCCTGGAAGACGCGGATCTGGACCTGCGTCTGGTTCGCGGCGGCGGTGGTGAATATCTTGGACTCTTCCGTGGGAATCGTGGTGTTCTTCTCGATGAGGCGCTCGAAGAGGCCACCCTTGACCTCGACGCCGAGCGAGAGCGGGGTGACGTCGAGCAGGACGATGTCGTCGACGTCACCGGAGAGGACGCCGCCCTGGATGGCCGCGCCGAGCGCGACGGCCTCGTCGGGGTTGACGTTCTTCTTCGGCTCCTGGCCAGTGAGGTCCTCGACCTGGTCCTGGACCTGGGGCATCCGCGTCGAGCCACCGACCAGGATGACCTCGTCGATGTCGCCCTTGTCGTAGCCGGCGTCGTCGAGGGCCTGCTCCGTCGGACCGACGGTGCGCTCCGTGAGGTCCTCGGTGATGGACTCGAAGGTCGCGCGCGTGACCTTCGTCTCCAGGTCGAGCGGACCGTCGTCAGTCGTCGCGATGAACGGGAGGTTGACGCGGGTCTCCTTGCGGGAGGAGAGTTCGATCTTCGCCTCTTCGGCGGCGTCCTTCAGACGCTGGAGGGCCTGGCGGTCGTCGCGGAGGTCGATGCCGTGTTCCTCCGCGAACTCGTCGGCGAGGTAGTCGATGAGGGCCTCGTCCCAGTCGTCGCCACCGAGGTCGTTGTCCCCGTTGGTCGCGACGACCTCGTAGACGCCGCCGCCCAGGTCGAGGATGGAGACGTCGAACGTGCCGCCACCGAGGTCGTACACGAGGACGGTCTGGTCGGAGTCGTCGTCGAGGCCGTAGGCCATCGCGGCCGCGGTCGGCTCGTTGACGATCCGCTCGACCTCGAAGCCGGCGATCTCGCCGGCGTCCTTCGTGGCCTGACGCTGCCGGTCGTTGAAGTACGCCGGTACCGTGATGACGGCCTTCTCGACGTCGTCGCCGAGGTACTCCTCGGCGTCGTGTTTGATCTTCTGGAGGATCATCGCCGAGACCTGCTCTGGCGTGTACTCCTCGCCCTCCAGTTCGACCGAGTAGTCGTCCTCGCCCATGTGCCGCTTGATGGACTGGATCGTCTGGTCGGGGTTCTTGACGGCCTGGTTCTTCGCGGGCTTGCCGACGAGGCGCTCCCCGTCGTCGAACGCGACGACGGACGCGGTCGTGCGGTCACCCTCGCTGTTGACGATAATCTCGGGGTCGCCCCCCTCCATGACCGCGAACGCGCTGTTCGTGGTCCCGAGGTCGATTCCGAGAATCTTGTTGCTCGCCATCTTGTCTGCCTATATCCAGTTGTGCCGGTTAAAAGTTGCTAGACGCGACGAACGCGAACGAGCCGGAGGGGGTCGCCTCCGTGCGGTTTGGCGATTCTCTGACCTGTGTGACCGGTGGGTATATACAGCCCCGCAAACCAACCGTTCTCGGGTTCACGCAGGGGGCTCGAACCGGGCGATGACCGGCCAGTGATCGGAGGGGGACCGCCAGTTGGCCGCGCGGTCGGTGAGGACGGCGTGCGTCGTCGCCGACAGCGACCCGTTCGCGAAGACGTAGTCGATCCGCTTGCCCTTCTCGCGGTCGTAGCCGTGGTACGTCTCGTAAGGGCCGTACGGTCGCTCGACGTGCTCGCGTACGTCGTCGAGAGCGTCCGCGAGTATCTCGTAGGCCCGAGAGCCCGGTCGGCAGTTGCAGTCGCCGGTGAGGATCACCGGCCCGTCGTGGTCGGCGAATCGTTCCCGGAGTATCTTCGCGCCCTCGGAGCGGGCACGCTCGCCGTCGACGTCGAGGTGGACGTTGTAGTGGTCGATCGTTTCGCCGGTCGATTCCACGTCGACGGTGACGTGCGTCGCCAGGCGCGGGAGCGTCGCGTCCCAGGCTGGACGGCGGTCGGTCCGGTCGGGCGCCAGCCAGAACGTCTCGGTATCGACGATGGTCGCCCGGTCGCGATGGACCCCGATAGGTGTGTGTTCGCCGATGTCGCGGTCCTCGCCGAACCACTCGTACTCCGGCAACGACTCGCGCATGTCGTCGGTCTGGCCGAGCCAGCACTCCTGGAGGCCGACGAGGGTCGGTTCGTGGTACCTGATCAATCCGGCGACGTCGGCGACCCGGTCCGGCCACTCGACGGCGACGTCTTCCAGCCCCTCGTAGAGGACGTTGAAGGTGAGGGCCGAGATGGTCACGGCTCACAGTACGGCCGCGTCGCGTATTCCTCTTGCGCCGACTGCCGCCGACGAGGCACCTTTCGCCGTGCCTGCCGGCGACGACTGCCCCAGTGGTCGTTGGCCGGACCCACCTTTATGTGGCACCTCTGGCTTGACTTACGGGAGCAATGACGATCACAGCCGACCAGCGCGAGCGCCTCGAACGCCTCCACAGCGCACTGGTGAACGACGTCACCGACGAGATGGGGATCCGCGACAACGTCATCCCTGGCACACGCATCCGCCCGGTCTGGTCGCGCGAGCCGACCGTCGGAACGGCCCACCCCGCCCAGCGCGTGGAGATTGGATACGACGAGGGCGAGGACGACGAGGAGGACGTGGCCGCCGAGGACATCGACTTCTTCCAGTACCTGGAGGCCGTCGAGGAGGGCGACTTCGTCGTGATGGCCGCGCCGAAGGACACCGAAGTCGGCCTCTGGGGCGAACTCCTGAGCAGCATCGTCCAGGAGAACGGCGCGACCGGCGCGCTCATCGACGGGCCGACGCGGGATTCCCGCCTCATCGAGGAACACGCGTTCCCGGTGTGGTCCGACGGCCACAGCTCCATCGAGTCCTTCGGCCGCGTCAGCTTCCGGGAGTGGGACGTCCCCGTCGAAATCCACGGCGTGACCATCTCTCCGGGCGACGTCATCTTCGCCGACTACGAGTCCATCGTCGTCCTCGACCCCGATATCGTCGACGACGTCATCGAACAGGGTGAAGAAGAGCTGGAGACCGAGAACAAGGTCCGGTCGGACATCCGCGACGGGGACAGCGTCTACGAGGTCTGGGACCGGTACGGGACGCTGTGAGACGACGCTTTGTCGCAGTCCTCACCACGTATTGCGTCGGAGCCGGTCACTCTGCCGCGGGACGGTTGTCCGCCGAGCCAGGAAGAAACGTCCGGACAAATTGGATGCAAGCAGCAAGCGAAACGAACCCACCAGCAGCGCCCGCATAGACCCAAAGTCCCGCGTCCTGATGATTCGTGAGGACGTAGCCCATATTCGCAATAGCAACCACTCCGACTCCAAGCAGGAACGTACCTAGCAACATCCAGCGTCGGAGTGAACGTAGCAGCGCCGTTGTCTCGGAGGGCATGGAACGTGGATTTGGAGCGACCAGTAACAATGTATCGATACTTCAGGCTGCTGGTCAGTTCGCACACCTGTCGACTGGCTGTTTCGGACGACCAGATACCTGAAGAAGCGGATTTCGATAGAGCCCGAGACGACAACCGACGTCGAACCGCCGCTGTTACTCCCCGCTGCCGTCGCTGACGGTGACCTGTGCCTCACGCAGCACCGAGTCGGCCATGACGTAGCCGGGCCGGTGAACTTCGGCGATGGTCCCCTCGGGCTGGTCTGAGTCGACGCGGACCAGCACCTCGTGTCGGTGGGGGTCGACGTCCTCGCCGGGTTCGGGTTCGACGACCTCGACGTTCTCCTGATCCAGTTCGTCGTCGAACTGCCGCAGGGTCGACTCGACGCCGCCCCGGATGTCGGTCCCCTCGTCCTGATCGAGCGCGCGCTTGAGGTTGTCGCGCACGTCGAGCAGCCGGGTCACCAGGTCCTCGGTGGCGCGCTGCTGTTCGTCTTCGCGGCGCTTCTCCATGCGCTTCTTGTAGTTCTGGAAGTCCGCTTGCTTGCGCTTGAGCTTCTCCGTGAGGTCCTCGTTCTCGGACTCCTTGGCCTCGAGCTCCCCTTCGAGTCCGTCGATGCGGGTCCGCAGCGAGGCGAGTTCGTGGGCGACGTCCGCCGGATCGGACTCCCGGACGCGCTCGACGAGCGACTCGTCGACGTCGCCGTGGACCGCGTCGGAATCCTCGACGGCGCCGGACGCGGCGTCCCCGTTCGCCACCTCGTCGGCCGGCCCGGCTTCGCCGTCTGCCCGACTCGCCTCGGTCCCGTCTCCGGCGCCCGCCGACTCCCCCTCGACAGTCGCGTCGCCGCCGCCTGACTCGTCCTGTTCGCTCATACACGGGACAGGGGCACGAGCGGATAAAAGAATTCAGAAATCCGCCTCGGTCGGCACGTCGGCGGTCGGGGGACTGCCCAGGATGCGAGACGGAACTCGGTGATCGGATTTGTTCGACTCGAACGCCGATATACTCACTTCGTTCGTCTATCGAGCCCGGCCTCACGCAGTTCGACCGGACGCCGGTATGGGCTCACAACCGGCACTATAAGTGGCCACGCTCGAAATCGACGCGCAATCGTGACTCGCGACTGGTTGAGACGTGTTTCCGACGCGAGCCCGGTCGCCGGGGGCGTCGCGTGGGCGGGCCTCGCCGTCACCGACGCCCTGGGCCAGATCGACGCGATACTCGCGTTCGCGATGCTCGTGCTCGTCCCCCTCGGCGTCGGACTCGCCGATGCGCCGCGGCGGGACGGGTCGCGCGCGCGTTGGTACCAGATAGCCGTCGCGTTCCAGCCAGCCGCGGCGATTTCTGGCGTTGCGTCCCTCGCGGTCACTCGGGGAACCACCGCGACGCTCCTCGCAGTCCCCTGGCTCGTCCTGACCGCGCTGGTGGCCGGATTCGGCCTGTGGCGACTGCTCCAGCGCGGCCCGTGGCCGCTCTCGGAACTGACGCTCGACGCTGGCCTGGTCTACGTCGCCGTCGGGGGCGGTGCCCTGCTGTTCGACCGCGCGGCCATCTCGCTGTTCTTCGAACCGATCCTGATCACGCTCACCGCGGTCCACTTCCACTACGCGGGATTCGCTCTCCCCGTCGTGGCGGGGCTCGCGGGCCGGGCGGCGGCCGGGGACCACCTCGGACGTACCCGGCGAGTGACGACCGGGATTATCGCCGTCGGGCCGGGAATCATCGCGACCGGGATCACGGCCGCGGCGCTCCAGATCCCGTTCGCGGGCCCCGTCGAGTTCACGTCGGTCGCCTTCTTCACGACCGCCGTCGCGCTGTTCTCCATCGCCGTCCTCGTCGACGTGCTTCCCGGTCGCGAATCCCGACTCCAGCAACTGTTCGTCGGAACGGCGTCGCTGGCGGTGACGGCGTCGATGGGATTCGCCGTCTGCTACGGCCTGGCCCGGTGGACCGGCGGGACGTACTTCGGCATCCACGCGCAGGCGTTCACGCCGATGGTCCGCTACCACGGTCAGCTCAACGCGTTCGCGTTCGCGTTGCTCACGCTCGTCGGCTGGCGACTCTCGCCACCGGAATCGACCGCTCGCGCGCCCGGCATCCCGTTCAGTCGACTCGCGGGCGGTCGGCGGATAGGGCGCGACTTCCTCGACCGGCGGGGGTACGCGACCGAAGACGCCGCGTCGGGAATGATGGCGAGTGTCGACGACTACGCCTGGGACGGGTTCGACCCTGACGAAGTGGCGCCGTCGGTCCGGCGCTTCTACGAACACTCGGGGGAGTACCTGCTCTCTGTCGAACCGGACTGGAATCGTCCGTGGGGGTCGCTCGTCCCGGTCTACCGCCTCTTCGCCACGCGGATGGAACAGCTCACCTTGCCACTCTCGGCCGTAACCTCGGAGGCGGCGCTCAGGGGAACGGTCGCCGGCGTCGACGGCCCGGACGACCACGCCGGCTCGCGGGCCTGGATACGGTCGAACGCGCACGCGACGGACGGCGACGACCGAATGACCTACGTCGCCACGTACGGTCGGTACGTCGCCGACGGCACGGCCTACCTCCGGGCGACGTTCCCGCTCCCGGGCGCCAACCTCACCGGCCTACTCCGGGCTGAGAACTCCGGCTCGGACGACGGGGGGCTCCGACTCACCTCGTACGCCGTACCCGGCAACGCAGACGACGCTGGCCTCTCCCTCGTCGTCCGGGGGTTCGGAATCAGGCTCCCGCTGGACGAGACGCTCGTCATCGAACCGGATGCCTCCGAACCTGGGGACAGCACCGGGGCCGTCACCGCCGTCCACGAGATACGGCTGCTCGGCCACCGCGTCGTCACCCTGGACTACGACGTCGAACTGGCGTCCGAGCACAGCGGTTAAGCGCCGCGGTCTCTGAGAACAGTCCGTGTCGCTCGCGCTCACCTACGAGGAGGGAACGATCCGGCTCGCTGGTGACGTCCCCGAGGGGTTGCCCGGTGTCGAGCGGGACGACCGCTCGAAGACAGCGCGGGCGCCCGCCTACCGGTACGCGGCCCTCCGTGACGCCCTCGCCGAGCGCGACGTTTCTGTCGACGACGCGGTACTCGACTTCCCCACTCTCTCCCTCGAATCCAGCTACGAGCTCCGGGCGTACCAGCAGACTGCGCTCGATGCCTGGCGGGAGGCCAACGAACGTGGAGTGCTGGAACTCCCAACCGGCAGCGGCAAGACGGTCATCGGCATCGCGGCCATGGAGGCCCTGGACACGCCGACGCTGGTGGTCGTCCCGACGGTAGACCTGCTCGACCAGTGGCAACGGGAACTGGCGACGGAGTTCGACCGCCCCATCGGCCGACTCGGCGGCGGCGAGCAGCGCGTCGAAGACGTCACCGTGTCCACGTACGACTCGGCGTACCTCCGGGCCGACGAACTGGGCAACCGGTTCGGTCTCGTCGTCTTCGACGAGGTCCACCACCTCGGCGGCGAGGGGTACCGCGACGTCGCCCGGTTGCTCGCCGCGCCGGCCCGTCTCGGACTGACGGCCACGTTCGAGCGACCGGACGACGCCCACGAGGTGGTCGCCGACCTGATCGGACCGGTCGTCCACCGCCTCTCCGTCGACGACCTGGCCGGCGAGCACCTCGCCGACTACGACGTCAAGCGGGTCGAAGTTTCACTCACGGACGAGGAGCGCGAAGTGTACGAGGACCACCAGTCGACGTTCACCGACTACCTCGCCAGGTCCGGCATCCGGATGCGCTCGGGGAGCGACTACCAGGAACTGGTCAAGCGCTCCGGGAGCGACCCCGAGGCGAGAGCGGCGCTGCTCGCCAAACAACGCGCGCGCGAGGTGATGATGAACGCCGACCGAAAGGTCGAGACGCTCGCTGACATCCTGGACCGGCACTCGGACGACCGTATCATCGTCTTTACCGCCCACACCGACCTCGTGTATCGCCTCTCCGAGCGATTCCTGATCCCCGCCATAACGAACGAAACGGGGACCAGCGAACGGCGTGAGATACTCGAGAAGTTCCGCGACGGGTCGTACTCCCGAGTCGTCACGGCGAACGTCCTCGACGAGGGCGTCGACGTGCCCGACGCGAACGTCGCCGTCGTGCTGTCGGGCAGCGGTTCAGAGCGCGAGTTCACCCAGCGCCTCGGCCGCGTTCTCCGACCGAAAGCGGACGATGGGAGGGCGGTCCTCTACGAACTCGTGAGCGAGGAGACGGCCGAAGAGAACGTCGCGGCGCGACGTCGGTAGCCTGGCGACGGGCGTCACGAAGCTCACCGTCGAAACGGACCGCGGAGAGATACGGGTTAGCAGACCGCTCAGCCGCCGTTTCTCGGCAGGGTGAACCTGAACGTCGATCCCGCTCCCGGCTCGGAGTCGACCCAGATGTCGCCGCCGACGGACTCGCTCTGCTCGTCCGTCGAGCCCACGCTCGCTTCCTTCGCGTCGACGCCGATTGACTCACTCCGGTCGTCTCTCGAGCCCGGCCTCGCTGCGTTCGGCTGGACGCCGTGGCGCTCGACGATCCGTTCACACAGCGCCAGCCCGATTCCGGTTCCCGAGTGGTCGTCGGGCGCGTGGAGTCGCTGGAACACTTCGAAGACGCGCTCGCTGTCCGTTCCCGGAATTCCGATCCCCTCGTCACGGACCGAGAAGACGTACTCCGCGCCGTCTCGCTCGACGGAGACGTCGATCCGGGGCGGTTCCTCGCCGCTGTACTCGATGGCGTTGTCCAGCAGGTTCTGGAACAGCTGGCGTAACTGCCCTCGGTCGCCCCGGACTCGTGGTAACTCCGCTGCCGTGATCTCCGCGCCGCTCTCTGCGATTCGCACCTGCAGGTCCGCACGGACGTCCGCGAGGACCTCGTCGAGGTCTACCGGATCGAAGGGGTCGCCCCGCGTCTCGACCCGGGAGTACTCCAGTAGTCCCTCGATCATCGCCCGCATGCGGTCGGCACCGTCGACGGCGAACTCGATGAACTCCTCGCCGTCCGCGTCGAATTCGTCAGCGTAGCGCCGGTCGATCAACCGGAGGTAGCTCGACACCATCCGCAGGGGTTCCTGGAGGTCGTGCGAGGCGGCGTAGGCGAACTGTTCGAGGCGTTCGTTGGACTCCTCGAGTTTGTCCACCAGTTCTTCGAGGCGTCGCTCGCGGTCGACCCGTTCGGTGACGTCGCGCCCGATTCCCGCGATGACCGTCTCGCTCCAGGGGTCCTCGAGCGTGGTAGCGGCGAACTCGAAGGGGATCCGTTCGCCGTCGCTGGTGCGGAAGTCGAGCTGGACCTCGACGGAACCCGTCTCGAAGGCTGTCCGGACCGCGGCTTGGATCTCGTCCTGGTCGTCCTCGCCGAAGAAGTCCGTCGCGTGCATCGACGCTATCTCGTCGGGCGCGTAGCCGGTCACTTCCCGCAGACTCTCGTTCCAGCGCCTGAGGTTCCCCGACTCGTCGAGGACGTAGAACACGTCGTCGATGGCGTCGAGCACGTCGTCCGTGTACCGCCGGTGGCGTTCGAGTCGTTCGTTCGCCGTCGCCAGTTCGTCGACCGTTACCTCGAGTTCGTGGGCCCGTGTTCTGGACTGGCCGTTGTGGATTCCGGCCGCGAGCCCCGCGACGCTCGCGAGCGCGGTCAGGATCAGTACGCTCCCCAGGCCGTCTACGCTCTCGCCGGGCTGGAGACTGTAGAATCCGAGGAGGCCGAGCATCAGAACCAGTCCGCCGAGACTCCAGCCCGCGACGGTCGGTTGGAACTCGTCGCGGATGTCGAAGTGCGGCAACCGGTACCCGGTGTACAGGACGACGAGGCCGGGGCCGGCTATCAACGCGAAGACGATGAACTCGCCGATAGAGACGGCTTCGCCCGCCGAAACGACCGTCCACCAGACCGCCAGCGCGACGTACAGTCCACCGAGGGCGAGGATGGCGCGTCGGCCACCGACCAGGGAGAGAACGCGGTACCAGGCGGCCATTGATCGATCTGAGGCGGACGGTTCGTATCAACCTAGCGTTGCAGGGCGGACGAAGGGGCCTGCCTGGAGGATGGACGCTGTCAGTTCACCAGGTCGAGGGGGTCCCCGAACTCGACGTCCCGCTCGGCGAGCAGTTCGAGGAACGCTTCGAACAGCGCGGGCGTGTTCCCGCCGTCGTGGAAGAGGACGACGTCGTCCCCCGGCTGGTCGAACCGGTCGTCGACCGCAGCCACGTGGTCGCGGAGTTCGGCCCGTGAATCGGCTTCCCAGTCCTCGACGCTGACCGTCCAGTACCAGTCGCGGTCGCCGTCCCGGTTCTCGCCGTCCCAGTCGTACTCGATCCGTGAGGGGTCCGGCGGCGTGAACTCCTCGGCTTCGAGCACCTCCTGGAAGCGATCTGCACGCTCGCCGCCCTTGTCTCCGTAGGGAAACCGGAACAGCCGGGCGGGGCGAGTCACCCCGGCGTCGGCGTACACGTCCTCGACGAGCGCTTCGGTCTCCGCGACCTCTTCCCGGACGTCGTCGACCGAGAGTTCCGAGGCGTGCTGGTGCGAATAGGCGTGATTGCCGATGTGGTACCCGGCCTCGACGGCCTGGCGCGCGTGGTCGGGGTACTCGGCCAGGCGACGCCCCTCGCAGAAGAACAGCGCGGGAACGTCGTGGTCCTCGAGGATGGCGAGTTTCTCGGGCAAGGTCTCGGTCGGCGCGTCGTCGACGGTGAGATACGACGTCGTCATCCCGTGGACGTCTCTCCCCGAACGCTATCAAACTATGGCCGCCCCCGCTGGTGGTTACGTTCGTTCGCCAGGTGACAGCCGGTGCATCTCCATCCGACGGAGACAGTCGAGGGCCATCTGGATATCCCTGGTCTCCTCCTGGCAACCACATCGAGTGGACGCTTTTCCCGCTCGTCGAGGTACCGGGACACATGGAATCCGGAGTGCCGCCGGCGGTCGAGGCGTTACTGACGGGTGACCGCGTCGTCGCACACCTGGCGACGTCGACCGACGACAGACCGCACGTCGCCCCGGTGTGGTACCGCTACGAGGACGGGACCGTGGAGGTCGTGACGACCGGGCGAAAGCTGGCGAACGTCCGCGAGAACTCCCGCGTCGCGCTCTCCGTCCAGCACGACACAGACGGCCATCCGGAGTGGGCGGTCACGCTCCGCGGGACGGCGACGGTCGTCGAGGACGAGGCGGCGAACCGCGCGGCGAACCGGCGGATCAACGAGAAGTACGGCGCCGAACCCGACGACTGGTCGGAGAATACACTGGTGCGCATCGACGTCGGGTCCGCGGACCTCCAGCGATACTGATACCGGCCTGGATTCGTGGCGGCCAGCCGTCGGAACCGCCGAGTGCGGAGCACATTAGTAGCGACGCTACTGATCCGAGGACGTGCTGACGAAGGACCTGCTTCGCGTCTCCCGGGCTGGCGGCGGCTACCAGCCCCGCTTCGCGAGCGAGGCCGACGAGGCCCTCGCCGCGAGCGTCCTGGGCGTCTATCAGGGCCACGTCGGCGAACCGCGCGCACACCTCCAGCAGGCTCTGACCGACCTCGAAGCGGACGCCGACGACTTCAAACTCGTTCGGGGGCTCGCCAAACTGGTCGACCGCGAGGCGACCTTCGAGACGAAAGCGCCAATCCCGCCCGAGCGCGTCCGGCGGACGGTGTTCACGGCCGCCGAAGCGGCGGGTGTCGTCGTCACGAGCGACGACCGGGACGCGGCGCTGGCCGCCGCCGCGGACCAGCTGGGCAGTGAACCGGACGCGCTGGAGCAGGCGCTCTACGCCGACCGCGAGCGCGCGCAGGTGCTCACCGCCGTCGACCCGCGATGGGGGCCGGCCGACCTGGTTCGGCAATACAACCACTCGCTGGCGCAGACGGCCCTCTTCGACGCGACCGAGGTCCGCGTCAGGAGTTCCGATCCGAAGGCGCTCGTGTCTGCCGTGAAGCGACTCCGTCTGATGTACGAAATCCGAAAGCGAGAGGACGGACAACGCGAGGTCGTCGTCACCGGTCCCGACTCGCTCTTTCGAACGACGCGACGCTACGGAACTCGGTTCGCCCGACTCCTCCGGACTGTCGCGAAGGCCGAGGAGTGGGAACTGGAAGCGACCATCGACGACAGGGGCACCGAGCGCACGATGCGACTGTCCGACGACGACCTAGTTCAGGTCCCCGACGCCGACCCCATCGCGGAGGTGAGCTTCGACAGCGGCATCGAATCCGACTTCGCTGCCCGCTTCGAGGCCCTCGACCTCGACTGGGAACTGGTCCGCGAACCCGAGCCGCTGGAGGCGGGGAGCCGGGTCATGATCCCCGACTTCGCGTTCGACTACCAGTTCGCCGACTTCCGGATCTTTTTCGAGATTATGGGGTTCTGGACGCCCGAGTACGTCGAGAAGAAGCTGGACCAGCTCGACACGCTCGAAGACGTGGAGATGCTCGTCGCCGTCGACGACAGCCTCGGCGTCGGCGAAGACATCGAAGCCCGGGACCACCGGGCGATTCCCTACACCGGGTCGGTGCGGATCAAGGACGTCCGGGACGCACTGCGGCGATACGAGGACGACCTCGTCGCCGAAAGCGTCGCCTCGATTCCAGGCGAACTCCGACCCGAGGCGGACGTCGTTTCGCTCGGCGAGGTCGCTGGTGAGCACGGGACGAGTGAGCAGGCGCTCGACGACGTGGGCTTCCCCGACCACGAGCGGATCGGACAGACGCTCGTCCGGGAACGCGTCCTCGAGGAACTCGCGGCGGAGCTGGAGTCCGGGCTCTCACTGTCCGACGTGGAAAACCTGTTCGACGCGCACGGAATCGGGGAGGACAGCGCACTCCTCTCGGCGCTGGGCTACCGGGTCGAGTGGGACGGCCTCAGTGGCGGAACGATCCGGTCGAAGCAGTAGCGGTGTCACGGTCGGTGCGGACGGCTCTGCCCCCGGAAACCCACAGAATCGTCCCCGACCCGCACCCGTACCCCACTAGTCAGCCCCTCTCCACTTGTGTCCCACTCCCCGAGGACGAGTGCCGGCCGACGTGCGTACTGTCCCGGCACCCCCCTCACCACGGACCGCACGGTGGTTCACTAGTCCCCTGGCAGGGCCCTCGCGGTCCGTTTTTCACGGACGAGACGCGTCGACCGCGGTCATCACTCGACGACGAGTTCGTCGACGGTGACGCTATCGTAGACGGCCTCGCTCGTCTCCGCCTCGGAGTGGCTACAGACGGCGAGGCCGACGGCGAGCGAGTCGTCGAGGTCTATCCGGTGCTGGTCGAGCGCCTGCCACTCGTCGCCGTTTCTGGAAAACGAGAGGGTCACCTCGTCACCGATGACGTCGATGCGGTACCACTGGTAGACGTCGTACGGTTCCTCGAACTGGTCGCTCGCGGCGTCTTCGCCACGGTGGGCGCGCCACAGCGTCTCGGTTCCGTGACTCTCGGTCGCACCGACGAAGCCGAACGCCGCGTCGTCGTCCAGCCCGTCCCGTACCATCAGGCCGGCTTTGCTGTACTCCTGTACTCCCTCGAAGGCGTCGAGGTGGCCTTCGACTCTGACGGGATTCGACGCGTCGCCGTAGACGAAGTGGAACTCGTCGATGTCCTGCCAGATGTCCCTGCCGTTCCCGACGACCGTCCAGCGGTCCGTCGCCTCGTCGTACGAGGCCCGGCCGGGGACCGAGACGTCGCCGACGTCGGCGCGTTCCGAGAGTTCGATGGCTCCAGCGGGGACGGCGGTCACTGGCGTGACGACGGGACAGTCGGTCACCTCGAACCGGGCGCCGGAACCGCGCTCGCTGTCGGTGACAGTCAGTTCCCAGTTCTGCTGGTTCACCGTCTCGGTGACGATGGCCAGTCCCGTTCCAGTCCCCTCCTCGGAAGTCGTGTATCCTTTCTCGAGTACCTTCTGGCGTTTCGCTGCGGATATTCCGGGGCCGTCGTCCTCGACGTAGAACCCCCGGTCGAGCGTTCCGACACGGACGGTAACGCCGGGGCCGCCGTGGTCGATGGCGTTCTTGAGCAGGTTCTCGACCAGTGGCCGGAGCGTCTCCGTGCCGGTTACGACTTCGGTCCCCTCGGGGACGTCGACCTCGAGGGTCGCGTCGCCGGTCTCGTTGACGCGCCAGACGCTCTCGACGACGTCGACCAGATCCACCGACTCGACGCCGACCTCGAGGACGTCGAGGACTTCCTCGGAGAGCGTCCCGTCCGAGCGGTCCCCCTTCGACAGCGCGCTGAGGTCGTCGATTATCTCCTTGATCCGTTCGTTGGCGCGTTCGATCCTGTCGAGGGCCTTTTCGTCTCCATCCCTGGCCAGTTCGAGCGCACCGAGGGACACCTGCAACGGCGTCCGGAGGTCGTGGGAGACGTAGCTGGCGAACTCGTCGAATCGACGGCGCTGTTTCTCCAGTTTCCGCTCGGCCTGTATCCGGCCCGTGGTCTCTATCGCGAACCCGACCAGTCCCTGTACGTCCCCATCGCTGTCTCGCCAGGGGATCTTGGTCGACTCCGACCAGTACTCGCCGCCCTGCTGGCTGAAGTTCTCGCGTTTGCCCCTGATGGGCTCGCCCGTCTCCACGACTGCCAGGTCGTCCTCGGTCGCCGCTGCGGCGACCGCCGGGTTGTGGTCGAACACCTCGACGTCCGTCTTCCCGCGGACGTCGTCCGGGTCCGGCGTGTACGGGACGTCCGCCATCCGGACGTATCGCCCCTGGTCGTCCTTGGCGAACATCGAGAGGCCTCCCTCGTCCAGGAGCGTCCTGAACATGGCGCTGTCTGCGGCGGCCTGCCGTCGCTCCTCGTAGGTCTCCATCGCGCCGTCGACGGCGTCCCGGAGGGCGGCGTCGTCAACGGAGCGCGGAAGGAATCGCCGCCCGGTACGAGCCACAGCGGTCGCCACTGCCGGGTCGTCGTCGACGTACGCGAGTACCGGCAGGTGCTCGCTGACGCCGCTGACCGCGTCGTCGAGGTCGAGGAACGCCGCTTCGTCTCCGTCGAGCGCGACGACGCAGCCGACGTCCTCCCGGGCCGTGAGGGTCGTCCTCGCCTCGTCGACGTCCGCTGCGTCGAGGACGGCCGTGGCGGCCCCGCCACGGACCGCTGAACGGATCTGCTCCCGATCAGTGTCCGTCCCGCCGACTGCGAGCACGGCGGTCGGCTTCGCGAGAAGAGAGTTCATTACGAGTGTTACAGACCCCATGCTATACAGGTAAATAAGAACTGGGGATCTGGCCGTTACAGGGAGTTTACAGGTCGGTACGTACGCTTTCGGGGTATCCAGCGAGTCTCCCCGACGACCGATCCCGGCCCACCCGCGTCGAATTCCGCGGAGTATAAACTCCCCAGGTCCCTGTCGGCGTGTATGCAGCCGGACGACGTCCGCGAGGACTGGGCCGAACGGTCGGGAAAGTTCTCACCGGCGTACTACGCCGAAATCGGACCGAACGAGGTGAGCGAGACGCTCGCCGACGTCCTCGGCCACTACGTCGACGACGCCGCCGCCATCCTCGAGGTCGGCTGTGGCTCCGGTCGCCACCTCGCACACCTGCGCGACCACGGGTTCGAGAACCTCTCCGGGGTCGACATCAACGAGGACTCCTTCGACGTGATGGCCGACCACTACCCGGGCCTGGCCGAGACCGGTACGTTCCACACCGGCGCGCTCGAAGACCTCTTGCCCGAGTTCGACGACGACGCCTTCGACGTCGTCTACACGGTCGAGACGCTTCAGCACGTCCACCCCGACGACGCCTGGGTGTTCGACGAGTTCGCCCGCCTCACGACGGACCTGCTGATCACCGCAGAGAACGAGGGGAACAGCCCGAATCGTGGCCGCGACGACGCCGACGTGAGTTACGTGAACGACGAGTTTCCGCTGTTCCACCGGAACTGGAAGGACGTCTTCTCCGGGCGCGGCTTCGCCCAGCTCATTCGCGAGCCGACTTCACGGGACACGATTCGCGTGTTCCGCGTGGTCTGACCGGCAGCGGGCTGCCGGCTGACAGTTTTCACCGCCGAAATCAGACGATCTGGATGGTGTTGCCGTTCTGGGTCACGTGAAGGTCGCGACCGAGTTCGTAGCCCTGGCTGCTGGCCAGGTCGACGTAGCCCGAGAACCCTTTCATGTCCTGGTGGGCCGGGATGACGTGCTGGGGCTGGAGCGCGTCGAGCATCTCGTAGTGGCCCTCCTGGCGCAGGTGGCCCGAAACGTGGACGTCGTCGTAGATGCGGGCGCCCTGCATGCGGAGCAGGGTTTCGGACTGGTAGCGCTGGCCCTCGTTGGTGGGCTCCGGGATGACGCCAGCCGAGAAGACGACCTTGTCGCCCTCGTCGAGTTCGTACGTCGTCTCGCCCCGGCCCATCCGGGTGAGCATCGCGCGCGGTTCGCCCTGGTGGCCCGTGACGACGGGGAGGAAGTTCTCCTTCCCCTCGCTCATGATGCGCTCGAAAGCCCGGTCGACGGACTTCCGGTGGCCGTACATCCCGACGTCGTCGGGCAGGTCGACGGCGCCGATGCGGTCCGCCGTGCCGGAGTACTGCTCCATCGAGCGGCCCAGCAGGACCGGTTCGCGCCCGATCTCGTCGGCGAACTCGACGAGCGAGGAGACCCGCGCGATGTGCGAGGAGAAGGTAGTTGCGACGATACCGCCGTCGTAGTCCTCCAAGCTCCGCATCACGTCGTGGAGTTGCTCCCGGGCGACGGCCTCGGAGGGCGTACGACCCTTCCTGTTCGCGTTCGTACAGTCCTCGATGTAACACAGCACGCCCTCGTCCTCGCGACCGATCTCGCGGAAGCGCTTCATGTCGATGGGGTCGCCGATGACCGGCGTGTGGTCCATCCGCTTGTCCAGGCCGTAGACGATAGCGCCTTCGGGCGTGTGGAGGACCGGGTTGATCGCGTCGATGATCGAGTGCGTGACGTTGACGAACTCCAGCTCGCAGCGTTCGCCGATCGACATCGTCTCGCCCGCTTCCATCTCGACGAGGTCGTTCTGGACCTGGAACTTGTTCTCGTCGTCGATCTCTTCTTCGACGAGTGCGAGCGTGAACGGCGTCGCGACGATGGGCGCGTCGTAACGGTGGGCGAGTTTGGAGATGGCGCCGATGTGGTCGAGGTGGCCGTGGGTCGGTACGATGGCCTTCACCGTCCCGTCGAGTTCGGACATGACACGGTCGTCCGGGATGGCGCCCATGTCGATCAGGTCGAGGGAGTGCATCCCCTCGACGCGGAGGTTGTCGTGAATCAGTACCTTCGAGAGATTGAGCCCCATGTCGAAGACGACGATGTCGTCTCCGGCACGGACTGCCGTCATCTGGCGGCCAACTTCCTCGTAGCCGCCGATAGTTGCGATTTCTATTTCCATAGCTAGGTCCGATCAGGGCGATCCCAGAACTCGATGAGGAATCCGCCGGAAGCCGGAGAGCAGGGACGAAGTGAATCGAGCGGCGTCGGCGTTCGCGACGACGACGTCGCCGATTCACCCCTGCCCGGGGACAGCACGTGTTTCGGTTAGCGAAGAGTCGGGCGCGCTGACGTAAATACCCAGTGGAACGTGCCGTTCGGTCACGCGAGGTTTGGGACGTCCGTCCCGGCCTCGACACATCGCCAGAGGCATTACGACGTGTTCCGAGAATCCGAGCGAACGATTTCCATGACAGACACGAACTCCTGCGAAGTGACGGTCGAGGGGAAGAACGCGGTAGTCATCGGCGGGACGCGCGGCATCGGCCGCGCCATCGCGCTCGCGTTCGCGCGGGACGGCGCCGACGTCGTCTCGACGAGCCGTTCGGAAGACGCCGTCGCCGAAGCCGCCGCGGAACTGCGTGACCTCGGCGCGGAGACGACGGAAGTCACCTGCGACGTCCGGGACCGCGAGTCCATCGAGACCCTCCAGCGGGAGGCCGAGGACGCGCTCGGCGAGATCGATATCCTCGTCAACTCCGCCGGCGTCGTCGCGCAGGCGTCGATCACCGAGATGACCGACGAGCAGTGGGAGACGGACATCGACGTCTGCCTCTCCGGCGTGTTCCGGGCGACCCAGATCTTCGCCCGGGAGATGTCCGACGGGAGTATCATCAACATCTCCTCGATGTCGGCCGACCAGGCCCGAGAGGAGCGCGTCGCCTACTGCGCCGCCAAGAGCGGCGTCAACGGCATCACCCGCGCGACGGCCGCCGACCTGGCCCCCGACATCCGCGTCAACGCCATCGCGCCGGGGTTCATCAAGACGGAGATGGCCGGCCCGAAGCTCGACGACGGCTCGGAGTTCCGCGAGCACGTCGACGAGCGGACGCCGATGGAACGCGTCGCGACGCCCGACGAGGTCAGCGGGCTGGCGGTCTACCTCGCCAGCGACGCCGCTTCGTTCACGACCGGCGAAGTCGTCACCGTCGACGGCGGCTTCAACCCGAGTTCTGTTTGAGTGGTTCCAGCCCACCCAGTGAGCCCGTCCGGCGTCCGACACCGGCGCCGTCCAGTGTCCGCCCGCGACCGGAATCGGCGTCCGCCGCGTTCGAGAGGAAAGGTTCATAACCGCCCTCACGTTGAGTCTATGTAACGTGCCCGAGAGCTATCGGGTTTTTCGACGGTTCTCGCGAGATCGACCGACCATGCCAATACACGACCGATGACGACAGCAGACGAAGCACTCGACGACATCCACGAACAGGTAGAGGCGGAGACGCCGGACGACATCGCCATCTCGCGCGTCCAGTTCGAGGGGGCGGAGCTGGTGATATACACGCCCGACGTCAAGGCCTTCGCGGCACGGGACCGATTGGTCCCCAACCTCGCCCAGACGTTCCAGAAGCGGATCACCGTCCGCCCGACGCCGGACGCGCTGGTCCCCCAGGAGAAGGCGAAACCGGAGATCCGGGAGATAATCCCCGACGACGCCGGCGTCCAGTCCATTGACTTCGACTCCGACACCGGGGAAGTGCTCATCGAGGCCGAGAAGCCGGGACTGGTCATCGGCCGCCGGGGCAACACCCTCGACGAGATCCGGACGGCGGTCGGCTGGACCCCCGAGGTCGTCCGGACGCCGCCCATCGAGTCCTCCACCGTCTCGAACGTCCGTAACTTCCTCAAGCAGGAGCGCCAGGATCGACGGGAGATTCTGGAGCGGGTCGGCCGTCAGATCCACCGCCCCACCACGAGCGACGAGGGCTGGGTCCGGATCACGACGCTGGGCTGTTGCCGTGAGGTCGGTCGCGCCGCGTTCATCCTCTCGACGCCCGAGACGCGCATCCTCATCGACTGCGGCGACAAACCCGGCGCCGAGGGCGAGGTGCCCTACCTCCAGGCGCCCGAGGCGCTCGCCGCCGGCCCGCAGTCCATCGACGCGGTCGTGCTCACTCACGCCCACCTCGACCACTCCGCGCTGCTGCCCATCCTCTTCAAGTACGGCTACGACGGTCCCATCTACACGACCGAACCGACACGGGACCTGATGGGCCTACTTCAGCTCGACTATCTCGACGTCGCCTCGAAGGAGGGCCGGACCCCGCCCTACGAGAGCCAGATGGTCCGGGAGACGCTCAAACACACCATCCCGGTCGAGTACGGCAACGTCACCGACATCGCGCCGGACGTGAAGCTGACGATGCACAACGCCGGCCACATTCTCGGTTCTGCGGTCTGTCACTTCCACGTCGGCGAGGGCCACTACAACGTCGCCTTCTCCGGCGACATCCACTACGAGGACACCCGCCTCCTCGACGGCGCGGTCAACGACTTCCCGCGCGTCGAGACGCTCGTCCTCGAGTCCACCTACGGCGGGCGCAACGACTACCAGACCGACCAGGAGGACTCCGAGCGGAACCTCGAAGCGGTCATCAACGAGGTCCACGAGCAGGACGGCAAGGTCCTTATCCCCGCCTTCGCCGTCGGTCGGTCACAGGAACTCATGCTCGTACTCGAAGAGGCGATGCGCGAGGGTCGCATCCCGACCATGCCCGTCTACCTCGACGGGATGATCCGCGAGGCGACGGCCATCCACGCGGCCTACCCGGAACACCTCCGTGAGCGCCTGCGCGACCGGATCCTCTACGAGGACGACAACCCGTTCCTCGCCGACCAGTTCCAGCAGGTCGACGGCGGCGACGAGATGCGCCGCGACGTCGTCGACGGCGAGCCCGCTATCATCCTGACGACGTCGGGGATGATCACCGGCGGCCCCATCATGTCCTGGCTCCGCCTCCTCGGCGGCGACCCGAACAGCACGCTGACGTTCGTCGGCTACCAGGCCGAGGGGACGCTCGGTCGCCAGATTCAGCAGGGGCGCGACGAGATCTCGATGAACGACACGGCCGGCAACGGTGCCGAGCGCGTCGCCCTGAACATGGGCGTCGAGACGGTCGACGGCTTCTCCGGCCACGCCGACCGCGCGGGCCTGGAGAACTTCGTGGAGACGATGAACCCCCGTCCCGAGCGGATCCTCTGTGTCCACGGCGACGAGTCCTCGACCGACCAGCTCTCCTCCGCGCTCTACCAGAAGTTCAACATGCGCACCGTCGCCCCCAAGAACCTCGAGACGTTCCGGCTGGCCTGACCGTCGCAGAACCGACGGCGACCGCGCAGGGTCCCGACGCTCGATCGGACGGTTCCGGACCGGTACCGGCCGGCCGACAGGGAGTTCGGTATCTTTATCCACCTGACAGTCAGACGGCAAGACGATGGTCGACCGCGACGTAGACGCCCTCCTCCACCGGTACGGTCCGCAGATCGCCCTCCTGTTCGTCGTGGGGTTCATGTTCTGGGTGCGGATGATTCCCGCAGACCGGGTCATCACCGACTCCGCGGTGTTCTTCTCGGGCAACGACGCCTGGTATCACGCGCGGATGACCCACTACGCCGTCCAGTACTTCCCGAACACCACGCCCTTCGACCCGTGGTCGAACTTCCCCTACGGGACCGGACGCCACTCCGGGTTCGGGGGACTGTACGACCAGATCGTCGCATTGGCCGCGCTGGTCGTCGGACTCGGCGACCCGAGCGACCACCAGATCGACGTCGTCCTCGCCGTCGCCCCGCCGGTGTTCGGCGCGCTCACCGCCGTGCCGACGTACCTCGTCGCGAGGCGCCTGACCGACCGCTGGGGCGGCGTCGTCGCGACGGTGGTACTGGCGCTCTCGAGCGGCGGCATCCTCTTTCGGACGTACGCCGGCGCCTCGGACCACCAGTCGGCGGAACCGCTGTTCGGCACGCTCGCCGTGGTCGGGCTCGTCGTCGCGCTCGCGGCGGCCTTCGGCGAGAGCCCGATGTTCGAAGACGTGACGGACCGAAACTGGACGTTCCTGCGGACGCCGGTCCTGGCCGGGGCGGTCGGCGGTCTCGGCGTCGCCGCGTACCTCGCGACGTGGCCGCCCGGGGTGATGCTGCTGTTCACCTTCGGCGTCTTCGTCGTCCTCCAGATATCGCGTGACCACTACGCCGGACGCGCCACCGACCACGTCGCGTTCGCCGCGGTCGTGCCGATGACCGTCGCCGGCCTCCTGACGCTGCTGTACGCCCGGTCGTTCGCCCTCGAAGCGACGGCGTTCTCGCTGCTGCAACCGCTCGTGGCCTTCGGCGTCGCGGGGGGCACGCTGATACTGTTCGGGCTCTCCCGATACGCCGAGCGGGAGGGCTACGACCGCTCACGGTATCCGCCCGCGGTCGCCGCCCTGATCGCACTCTCCTTCGTCCTCATGTGGCTCGTCTATCCGCGCGGGATCGAGATGTTCGGTCGCCTTGTCGAGCGGGTGTACTCGTTCGGGCTGCTCACGTCGACGTCCGCGGGGACGGTCGCCGAGATACAGCCGGCGACCGTCGGCGACGCCATCTCCGCCTTCGGCCCGATGCTCGCGCTCGCAGTGGCAGGGTTCCTCGTCCTGGCACTGCGCGTGTACCGGGAGAACCGGCCGGTCGAACTCCTCGTGGT
Organism: Halomicrobium sp. HArcel3; assembly: GCF_058933135.1. Taxonomy (NCBI): domain Archaea; kingdom Methanobacteriati; phylum Methanobacteriota; class Halobacteria; order Halobacteriales; family Haloarculaceae; genus Halomicrobium; species Halomicrobium sp. HArcel3. The sequence continues at coordinate 564,086 of NZ_JBZYDN010000001.1, forward strand.
CCTCTGGAGCCTCTCGATGGTCGCGGCCTACTTCACGATGTCCCGCTACGGCTACTACTTCGCGGTGAACGTGGCCATCCTGGCAGCCTACGGCGTCTGGTGGCTCACGACCCGAGTGCTCTCGCTCGACGCCGACCTCAGTGCGCCGGGGGACGTCGACGCCTACCAGGTAGTCGGCGTGGCGATGATCCTCCTGCTCGTCTTCCCGGGGAACGTCGTCGCGACGGGGGACAGACAGCCGGTGTGGGACCAGGCCGAACACCTCGGCGGCACCGACCAGTCGTGGTACGAGGCCGCGACCTGGCTGGGGGACAACAGCCCGGAACCGCCGCTCGGCTACTACGAGCGGTACGAGCGACCGGCCGACGGCGACTTCGACTACCCGCAGGGCGCCTACGGCGTGATGTCCTGGTGGGACTACGGCCACTGGATCACCGTCATGGGCCAACGCATCCCGTACGCGAACCCGTTCCAGGAGGGGCCCGTCCCCGCGTCGGCGTTCTTCCAGGCGACCGACGAGACGCGGGCGAACCTCATCCTCGACGCGCTCCCGGCGCTCTCCGAGGACCCGAACCGCGTCGCCGAGCTATCGACGGCCGAACTCCGCGACGTCGTCGGTAACCAGTCCGCGGCGACGGGCGAGGACGGCAAGTACGTCGTCGTCGACGACGAGATGGCCGGCGAGAAGTTCCCGCCTATCACGCGGTGGACGGGGCCAGGCGCGAGCGCCTACTTCCAGCGCCAACAGTTCCGGATCCAGGGCCAGAACGCGACCCTGCCGACGACGAACGCTCGCTACGACGACACCATGCTCGCGGAGCTGTACTACGACGACGCCCGCGGCCTCTCCCACTACCGCCTCGTCCACGAGGTCGACCGGTACGCCGTCGTGGGCGGCTCCATCCGGGGCAACAGCGTCAGCAGCGCCCTGACGCACGTACCCCTCACCGGTGACTGGGACCGGGTCGCCTCGCTGGAGGCTGCGCTCCGACAGGCCGACTCGCGTTCGCAGGCTGTCTCGGTCTCCCGCGGCTGGTACGTGTACGACGCCGCCGTGGAGTCCCGCGTGAAGGTGTACGAACGCGTCGAGGGCGCGAGGCTCACCGGAACGGTTCCGGACGCCGAGAACGGGACGGCAGTGGCCGCCGCGGTCCAGTTGCGGACCGAGGCCGGCCGGAACTTCACCTACGTCCAGCGGACCACCACGGGGCCTGACGGGTCGTTCGAGATGACGGTGCCCTACGCCACGACCGACGGCGTCCCGCCGACCGAGGGCGGCACGAATTCCAGCGTCGAGGCCGCCGGGCAGTACACCGTCCGCGTCGGCACCGAGTCCGGAGCGACGGTCCGGGACGTGGCTGTCCCCGAGACGGCCATCTACGACGGCGATACCGTCCAGGTCGACATACCCGCCGCGTCGGACGGGGAGAACTCGGCAACGAACGAGTCGGCCGAGGCGGTGACGGACTGAGTCGCTCCTCGCCGCCGTCTCAGCGGGTGCCTATAGCTCCCGCTGGCGCCCCTTCGGAACCTGTGATCTGAGTTCGCCGTAGAGGTAGAGACCGACGCCCATCGGTTCGGACTCGCCGACCAGGTCGTGGGTGACGACGAGGTACCCCCAGTCGCCGTCCCAGTCTGTTATCTCCTGGTCCTCACCGGCGACGAACGTCGCCGCCTGTTCGTCGTCGAGGTGGATGACGCGCTGGTCGGCGTGCCCGCCGAACCGCTGGACTGCGTCCGTCGTCGGCTTCCAGTGTTCCTGGCGCGTCCGGAGGAACGTCATCCCCAGCCCCTCGATATCGACGGGCGACGGCGCGTCCCCGCGGAAGATCCAGATCTTGCCGGCCCCGCGCTCCCAGAACGTGTGGTCGGCGAAGACGGACCGGGGAACGCCGTAGCGGTCCTCCCAGAAGACCAGAATCTCTTCGCGGGTGACCTGTTCGGAGTCGTCGTCGGGCCGTTCTGCGTCCGTCGCGGGCACTCGATCGAATCGGGTACTTTCGCGGCTCATCCCTCCACCTCCAGTTTCGCACAGAAGAACCCGCCCGTATCGTTGAGGTGGGGGTAGATGCGCTTTGCCTTCTCGACGCTGGGGTCGAACTCGCGGGGGCCGTCGTCGGACTCGTCTGACCCAGCGCCGTCAGCACCGCCGGCGCCGTCCTCGCCGCCGGGCCACTCGGTGATTCCCGGCACGGAATCGAGCGGTAGCTCGAAGTCGACGAGGCGGCAGTCCTCCGCGTCGAGCACGTAGTCCAGCACGGCCTCGTTCTCCTCCGGTGCGAAGGTACACGTCGAGTAGACGACGGTGCCGCCCGCGCGGGTGGCCTGCACGGCCCGCCGGAGGACGCCCTTCTGCACACCAGAGATCCCCTTGACGTGATCGTATTCCCAGTCGTCCAGCGCGTCGGGGTTCTTGCGGATGGTCCCCTCGCAAGAACAGGGGACGTCGACGAGCGCGCGGTCGTACTCCGCTCCGTCGAACGGCTTGAGCGAGTGGTTGCGCGCGTCCTCGTGGGTGACGGCGACGTTCGTGACGCCGAGGCGCTCGGCGTTCGACCGGAGCGCCGAGAGCCGGCCGAGGTTCGAGTCCGTCGCGACGACGACGCCCTCGTCGTCCATCAGTGCGGCGAGTTGCGAGGTCTTGCTCCCCGGCGCGGCGCAGGCGTCCCAGACGCGCTCGCCCGGTTCGGGTGCCAGGACCTCCGCCGGGACGGCGGAGACCTCCTCCTGGCCGTAGATCCAGCCGTGGAAGTACGGCCAGTTGGTCCCCGGCTGGTCGTCGGGGAGTTTCAGCAGTCCGGGGTACCAGTCGACGGGGTCGTACGCGACGTCCTCGGCGTCGAGCGCGGCGCGGGCCCGTTCGACCGTCGTCTTGATCGTGTTGACGCGGACGGCGGAGGGGAGCGGGCGCTCACACGCCGCGGTGAACGCCTCGAAGTCGTCGACGATGGACTCGTAGCGGTCCAGGACTTCCATTGGCGTTCACTCTCACCGGGACTCGCTTGTGGGTTTCGAACTTCCCGCTGGCTGGTTCCCGCGACGTGCGTGCGCGTGCGACCGAATGGTCCCCGAAGATTAACCCCGCCAGACGCCAAAACCACCGCCATGGCACACGTAACGGTCCACCGAGACGACGTCGCGCTCGACGAGCCGATGCTGGTCGAGGGGCTACCGGGGATCGGCCTCGTCGGCAAGATCGCCGCGGACCACCTGGTATCGGCCTTCGAGATGACGCACTACGCGTCGATCCACTGCGATGGACTCCCGCGCGTCGCCGTCTATCAGAAAGGTGAGACTGGCGTTCGGTCACCGGTCCGGATCTACGCCGACGAGGAGCGGGACCTGCTCGTCCTCAGCAGCGACGTCCCCGTCTCCCCGAAGAGCGCCGAACACTTCGTCGACTGCGTCACGGACTGGTTCCAGGACCACGACGTGACGCCCATCTACCTGACCGGCCTGCCCGCCGAGAAGGGCGACGTCCCCGAACTCGACGGAATCGCGACGGGCGGTGCGGCGGACCTGCTGGCCGAGGCGGGCATCGAGGCGCCCAGCCAGGATGGCGCGGTGACGGGACCGACCGGCGCGCTCATCTACGAGGCGGAGCGACGCGACCTCGACGCGGTGGGCCTGATCGTCGAGTCGAACAGGCAGTTCCCCGACCCCGAGGCGGCGCGGATCGTCCTCCTGAACGGAATCGAACCGCTCACCGGCGTCGAGGTCGAGACCGACAGCCTGGTCGAACAGGCCGAGGAGATCAGCGAGGCCAAGTCACAGCTCGCCCAGCAGATGCAACAGGCCAGCGAGGAGAGCACGAGCGCCGAGCCACTCGGGATGTATCAGTAACTGGCGTCTCCGCGCCGGGTATCGCAGAGAGCGGTCTCGGATTGCCGGTGGCGGGAATCCTGGCTGGTCCCGAACGAACGGTGTCTGGGGCGCGCTCGGATCCGCGAGTTGTCGCGCTTCCCACCGGCATGACTCCCTGTACCGGATTCTCACACTGATTGGACTGCGCTCCGAGATTTTACACCGGTAGCAGACGTGAGATGTGTTCTACATTCGTACTCGCAGCACCGTCGACTGGTTTCAGACAATTATCACCATATAATGTCTTTGAATTGATGAATATTAAGGTGCTATTGGATAATTACGCAGTATGGATCAGGAAACCGATCCACGGCCACGAGGCAAAGACACGTCGAACCGACCGACGGACGACGGATCCACCCCGACCCGCCGTCGGGTGCTCCAGGGCGTCGGTACGAGCGGTCTGGTCGGGCTGGGGCTGGTCGGCGGGTCCGGCGTCGCCACTGCCAGCGAGTCGGCCGACGAGTCGCAGGTTGAATTCACCGCTGAACCGTTGTCACCGCGCGAGAAGGGCCAACTGAGGGGTGAAGTGCTGTCCTCCAGTGCGTTCAAAACTATCCGTCGATCGACTCGTGAGCGGGGTTTCAGGCCGGACCTGGGTGATGTCACTGGGATGCGAGTGACGAACGAGGGAACGGGATCTGAGTGGCTCGCACTCAAAGTGCCCTGCGACTACGAGGGGGAAGCGGACGACGACCGGATCCGCGGCGCGGTCCTGTTCGGTCATCGGACCGACGACGAGATCCTGGCACGGTGTATCTCACAGTGTGAAGGCGACCCGATATTCGTCGACGAATGCACCACTGCAGTCGGTGACAACTCCGCCGCCAGGGCGGACGATGGCGTGTTCGTCTACAGAATTCCCACGACGGGGGGAGGTGACTGACGATGCCGGAACTCGACGCACCCGGGTACGAGTACCTGATGACCATCGACGTCAACGACCTCTGTAACGACGTTTACGGTGACGACAACCAGGTCACCGAGTGGCTCGAGGATCACGGTGCTCCGACGGGAGGGCCTGGCGTGTTGTGCGCCGGCGTCGCCATTGTCGGAGGTGCGGCCAGTTGGATTGGCGGACCGGTCACCGTCGTCGGCGGTGCGAGCATAGCCGGTACGATCTGTCTCGCCGGGACCGCGACCTGTACGATCGAGGGGATATTCTCGGAGATGACTACCTGCAACGCCGTCGAACTCGAAGTGTACGGACGAGAGGAGTACACCACGAACTCCGACCTGAACGTCCTGATCGTCCCCACGTGCGAGGGGTACCTCGACGTCGACTTCGACGACGCGGTCGACGCGCTTCAGGACGCTGGCGGGAGCGCGGTCGATACTGCGGACGACATCGCCGACGACCTCGCCGACGCCGGCGGTGACGTCATCGACGAGGGGACCGACCTGATCGGCTTCTAGGCGCACCGTTCGTCGATATGCCCCTTCTCCTCGTCCTTTTGAGCCACAGACTCACGACCAAAACGTTTGTCTATCGTCATGTCGAGCAATCGGACACGATGGTCGTCACCAAATTCGAATTCGTACTGATCTCGGTCTTCCTGTTCACGGCGATTATGGGGTTCGTCGACGCACCGTACCTGTCTCCGGCGGACGGCGTCCTGATACTCGTTCTGGGCATCGTGTTGCTCGTCGCGAACCGCCTGGTTTGAGAGTAGCCATCGCTTATCCAGCGACTCTCGCTGGTTCGCAGCGCCGATGACACGGTGAGCGGCGCTTCCCATACAGCGCCGGTGACGGAGACCGACGCGAGTCGGTGCGAGTCCGTCGCCACACCAGTTAAGCCCTCCGCGCCGCGTACTGGGCACGTGACCCGTGTACGAATCCCCGGACAGAGACGAACGGAAACGGAATCGCCGTCGCTCCGGTTCGCGTACGTAGCGTGTGACCTCACCGACGGGGCCGACGGAACGCCCGTGCGTGGACGTGCGAGCGCGCCCGCGTCACCACGTCGCTGGTCTCATCGGACCGTCTGCGAGAGTGCCATCGCGCCGAGGGCGACCCAATGAGCGACACGCAACGGCGAGTGGCACAGCTCGTGATCGTCGCGCTGGCCGCCCTGCTCGCCGCCATCGTCGGCTGGATCGTGTTCGTCGTCGTCCCCCAGAACCTGGCGCAACTGCTCGGCGTCCTCCTCCTGATCGGGCTCGTCGTGGTCGCGGTCCGCGTGGGCGGCAATATCGCGAACTCCATCTTCCCCTCGCACAACGCGGCCGAGGTCGCCGTCGAGGGACCGATCACCCGCGACGGCGGTGGGAGTCTGACCAGCCCGCCGGTCGGGGCCGTCGCCGACGAAATCGTCGACCAGATCGAACGCGCCGAGGATGACGACGGCGTCCAGGCGCTCCTCCTGAAGCTCAACACGCCCGGCGGCGAGATCGTTCCGAGCGAGGACATCCGGATCGCCGCCGAGCGCTTCGACGGTCCGACTATCGCCTACGCCACGGACGTCTGCGCCAGCGGCGGCTACGACATCGCCGCGGGCTGTGACGAACTCTGGGCCCGCGAGGGGAGCATCGTCGGTTCCATCGGCGTCATCGGCTCGCGGGTCAACGCAGCCGACCTGGCCGACCGCCTCGGCCTCTCCTACGAGCGCCTGGCCGCCGGGGAGTACAAGGACGCCGGGACGCCGCTGAAGGAGTTCGAACCCGACGAACGGGCCTACCTCCAGGGGCTCATCGACGACTACTACGACCAGTTCGTCGAGACCGTCGCCGAGGGTCGTGAACTCGACGAGGAGACGATTCGCGACACCGAGGCGCGCGTCTACCTCGGCGACCAGGCTGCCGAACTGGGGCTCGTGGACGAGCTCGGGACGCGCGAGGACGTCGAGGCCCACGTCGAGGAACTGATCGACGAGCCAGTGGCCGTCGAAGAGTTCGAACCCAGCCGGGGCGTCATGCGGCGGCTCCGCGGCGGCGCCCAGTCGGTCGCGTTCGCGCTGGGCGCTGGCGTCGCGAGCGTCTTCAGCGGCGACGTCGACGGGCTGTCGTTCCGCCAGTAGTCGCTGTCGTTCGCCGGTAGTCGCCGTCGGTCACCCCGCAGTGCCCGTCCAGTGAGTGCGAACCCGGACCACGGTAGTGGGGATTTTTATTCTCTGATACACTCTCACTCACCGTGACAACGCTGGTGGTCTGTATCGACCGGGGCGGGGAGTTTCCCGCCGACGCCTCCCTGCCAATCGACGGTCAGGGTGCCGTCGAATCCCTCGTCACCGAGGTCGGCGTCGACGACCCGGAAGACAGTCGCGTCAACACGATGCTCGAGGGACTTCGCGTGGCCCGCGACCTCGAAGCCGACGGCGACGACCCGGTGGTCGCGGTGCTCGGCGACCGCGGCGACGGCGTCAGTGCCGACCGGAGCGTCGCTCGCCAGGCCGACGAACTCATCGAGCAGTACGAGCCGGATTCGGCCGTCGTCGTCGTCGACAGTGCCGAGGACGAGCGACTCGTCCCCATCATCGAGAGCCGCCTCCGCGTCGACGCGGTCGACCGCGTCGTCGTCCGCCAGGCCCGGGACCTCGAATCGACGTACTACCTGCTCAAGCAGTTCCTCGCCGACGAGGAGCTCCGGAAGACGGTGCTGGTCCCCCTCGGCGTCGCCCTCATCGCGTTCCCCCTCCTGCTGCTCATCGGTGACAACCCCGCCTTCGCCATCGGCGCCATCACGGCCGCCGTCGGTGGGTTCCTCATCTACAAGGGGCTCGGTATCGACGAGTACCTCTCGCGACTTCCCGGGGAGATACAGGAGGCCCTGTACTCCGGCCAGGTGTCGCTGGTCACCTACGTCGTCGCGGTGGGCCTCACCCTCGTCGGCGCATTCGTCGGCTTCCTCGCAATCTCGGACGTCGACCACGCGAACACGTTCCTCCTCGTCAACCACTTCGTGTTCAGCGCCGTCCCGTGGCTCACCGCGGCAGCCCTCGCCGCTTCGACGGGCCGTCTGCTCGACGAACTCATCCAGCGCGAGGGGGTCCGCTCGGCCTTCGTCAACCTGCCGTTCGCGGCCGTCGCCGTCGGCCTCCTCGCACGCGGTTTCTCGGCCTACTTCCTCGAACGAGGCCGCGTCTTCGATTCGTTCCGCGTCGGCCGCATCGACTACGCGATGGTGAACATCGAACCCTTCGCGCTCGAACCGGGGACCCGCCTCGCGCTGTTCATCCTGGCGAGCATCCTCATCAGCCTCGTCGGTGTCCGCTTCTCGACGTACTTCAACCAGACGAGCATCGAAGAGGAACTGGTCGACTGAACGCCGGGAGACTCCCGCTGGTCGTCTCCCGAACCCTGCGCTCACCAATTCCGGGTGGACCCGAATCCACATCGATTTATCCATCGAAGCGGAAGCACTGCTCATGACCGGCGCGTGGGTGAGCCTGTTCTCCGGCGGCAAGGACTCCTCGTGGGCGCTGTACCGCGCCCTCGAACGTGACCTCCCCGTCGAGCGACTCGTCACCGTCCATCCAGAGGGCGATTCGTACATGTACCACGTCCCGGCGACGGATCTCGCGTCGCTGGCGGCCGAGAGCATCGGAATCCCGCTTCTCGACGTGAAGCCGGCCGACTTCGGGGCGGACGACGTCCCCGACTCCAGCGCGCAGGGCGACAGCGAACTCGAACCCCTGGAGGCGGCGCTCGAAGATCTGGACGACGAACTGGACGGCGGCGTCGCCGGCCTCACCGCCGGCGCCGTCGAGAGCGAGTACCAGACCTCCCGCATCGAGGGGATGGCCGAGCGCCTCGACGCCGAACTGTTCGCCCCGCTCTGGCAGCGCGACCCCAGAGCACTCGCCGACGAGATGCTCGACGCCGGCTTCGAAATAAAGATAATTCAGGTCGCCGCCCACGGACTCGACGAGTCGTGGCTGGGGCGCACGCTCGACGCCGACGCGCTTGACGTACTCGAAGCCCTCAACGACGAGTACGGGGTTCACATCCTCGGCGAGGGCGGGGAGTTCGAGACGCTGGTGACCGACGGGCCCCACATGGACCGGCCGATCCGGCTGGAGTACGAGACGGAGTGGGAGGGAACTCGTGGCTCTGTGAAGATTACGGACGCCTGGCTGGACTAACTATCGCTCATAGCCGCGCTTGCTCGGTACGTCGCTAACGCTAGCGAGCTTTTGTTGGAACTGTTCGAAACTGACTGATCAACGGGGAGAACTACTCCCTACGCCCCGTTCGTTATCTGCGTGTGTGCCCCGATGAGTGCACCCGAGAGGTCCAGACTCTCGACGCGCGTCTCGCGGTCGATGATGGACTCCCGGATGTCGCAGTCGCGAATGGTCGTCTCGGGGAAGATGACCGCGCGGTCCAGGTTCGAGTTGACGACTTCGGCGCCGTCCAGGACGTGGACGTTGTCGCCGAGCGTGGTGTCCTCGATGGACGCCGAGTCGGCGACGAAGTTGTCGCCCTGGAGCTGCCAGGAGACGGCCTCGAGGTAGCTGTCGGGCGTGCCGATGTCGAACCAGGCCTCGTCGAAGGTGAAGGCGTTGACCTCGCCGTCGTCGACGAGCCACTGGATGAACCAGCCGGGTTCGTCCGGGTTGTTGCCGCCCTGGAGGTACTCGTCGAACCGGACTTCCTCGGCGGGGAAGGCGTAGCAGGCGATGGAGACCAGCGTGCTGTTGGGCTCGTCGGGCTTCTCCTGGAAGTCGACGACCTCGTCGCCGTCGAGTTCGACCAGCCCGTATGACTTGGCTTTCTCGCGGGAGCCGACGTCGTAGGCGGCCAGCGTGGTCGCCCCTTTCTCCTCGAAGAAGTCGAGGAAGTCGGCGACGTCGAAGCTGATCAGGTTGTCGCCGGCGATGACGAGGAGGTCCTCGTCCTCGATGCCCTCGCGCTCGACGAGCTGGGCGAGCGCGCCGACGACGCCGAACTTCTCGTCTTCTTCTGTCGTGTCCTCGACGCTGATGGTCGGTTTCTCGAACGCCGACTCGGCGAGGTGGGCCTCGAAGTCCTCGGCGAACCGCTCGTTCGTGCTCAGGTACACCTCGTCGATACGTTCGTCCGCTTCCAGCTCCCCGAGGATCCGGTCGATGACGGTCGATTCGCCGACCGGGAGCAACATCTTCGGTCGGTTCTTCGTGACGGGCCACAGCCGCGTCGCGTACCCCCCGGCGAGGACCACAGCTTCCATACCTACACGGACTAACGTCGGATGTAAGTCCTTTTCCGTTGCAGGTGCGGGTTTCCGGTGCTCGCGGGCGGTCAGCCCAGATTGCGAGCGACCGTTCAGTGGCTAAAACTCCTCGACGTGTGGCCGCAGGTCCAGTTCCAGCGTCCACGCCGAGCGGTCCTGCTCGACGAGGTGCCAGTACTCGTTCGCGATTTCGTCCGGGTCGAGGAAGGCCTCCTCGGGCCGGTCGTCCGCCCGCTCCGCGGCGTCTGGTGTTAGGATCTGGCCGTCGACGATGACGTGCGCGACGTGAATCCCGTCGGGGCCCAGTTCACGAGCCATGGACTCGGCCATGCCCCGGACGGCGAACTTCGCCGCCGAAAAGCCGATGGCGCCGTCCTTTCCGCGGACCGACGAGGTAGCCCCGGTGAAGACGACTGTCCCGCCGTCGCCGGCGAGCATGTCCTCGACGGCCGCCTGGGAGCAGTGCAGCGCGCCTCGCGGGCCGACGTCGAGCGCCGTCTCGAACTCGGCGTCGCCGACCGCCCGGAGTCCTTTCCAGGGCGCGGCGCTGGCGTTGTAGACGAGCACGTCGACGGAACCGAACGCCTCCCTGACGCGGTCGAAGCCGGCCGCTATCTGGTTCGGGTCTGCGAGATCGTTCGGTACCGCGATGCCGTCGCCTGCGGTCTCGCCGAGTTCGTCCGCGAGCTCCTCGATGTACTCCGATGAACGGGCGAACAGCCCGACCTCGCACCCTTCCGCCGCGAACGTTCGCGCGACAGACTCGCCGAGTCCCGGACCGGCGCCGGCGACGACAGCAGTTCGTGACATAGCGCCATCTCAGAACTCCGTCCCGAAAAACCTGCGCAGTCGGTCGTGTCGTTCGGGGCCGTCACGGCAGCGGCGGCACAGACGGCGTCAGTGCTCGACGTACTCGACGAGGACGCCGCCGGTCGCCGAGGGATGGAGGAAGGCGACGTCGTGGCCCCACGCGCCCTGGCGCGGTTCCTCGTCGATGAGGGCGACGTCCGCCTCGCGAGCGACGTCGAGCGCCGCTTCGATATCGTCTGTCTCCAGGGCGACGTGGTGGATACCGGGCCCGTTCCGTTCGAGGTACGACGAAATCGGGCCGTCGGCGTCCGCGACCGGTTCCAGCAATTCGAAGTAGCCGTTCCCGAGGTCGAGGAAGGTCACCGATAGCTCGCCGAACGTCTCCTCGTGGGCGACCGGCGCGTCGAACAGGCCGCCGTAGAGGTCGACGAGGGCCGCCGCGTCGTCCGTCGCGATGCCCGCGTGGTCGAATCTCATAGGGCTGACCCCGGCTGATACTCGCCGAACACGTCGCGCAACACGTCGCAGCATTCGCCCGTCGTCGCGTAGGCCTTGACCGCGTCGACGAGGTAGGGCATGAGGTTCTCGTCGCCCTCGGCCGCGTCGCGGAGGGCAGCGAGTTTTGTATCGACTTCATCGTCGTCCCGTTCGTCCCTGATGGAGGCCAGCCGCTCGCGCTGGCGTTCCTCCTGGCTCTGGTCGACCTCGTCGATGTCGACGGCCTCCTCCTCGTCGACGGTGTACTCGTTGACGCCGACGATGATGCGCTCGCCCTCCTCCTGTTCGCGCTGGCGCTCGAAGGCGACGTCCTGTATCTGGCGCTGGACCCACTGGTCCTGGATTGCCTGGGTCATCCCGCCGCGTTCGTCGACCTCGGCCATGATTTCTCTGGCCTCCGCCTCCACGTCGTCGGTCAGGGACTCGACGTAGTAGCTCCCGCCGAGGGGGTCGACGGTGTCGGCGACCCCTGATTCGTGGGCGAGGATCTGCTGGGTCCGGAGCGCGGTCCGGACGCTCTGCTCCGTCGGGAGGCCGACGGCCTCGTCTTTCCCGTTGGTGTGGAGGCTCTGGGTCCCCCCGAGGACTGCCGCCAGCGCCTGGTAGGCGACGCGGACGACGTTGTTCTCGACCTGCTGGGCGGTCAGCGTCGACCCGGCGGTCTGGGTGTGGAACTTGAGCTGCTTGCTCTTTGGGTCCTCGGCGTCGAAGCGCTCGTCCATCAGGTCGGCCCACAGGCGGCGGGCGGCCCGGAACTTCGCTACCTCCTCCAGGACGTTGTTGTACGACGCGAAGAAGAAGGAGAGCTGCGGTGCGAACTCGTCGACGTCGAGCCCCGCGTCGATGGCTGCCTCGACGTACTCGATGCCGTCGGCGAGCGTGAACGCAATCTCCTGGGCCGCGGTCGAGCCGGCCTCGCGGATGTGGTAGCCGGAAATGGAGATGGTGTTGAAGTTCGGCACCTCCGCGGCGCAGAACTCGAAGATGTCCGTGATGATTCGCATCGACGGCTCCGGCGGGTAGATGTACGTGTTGCGGGCGATGTACTCCTTGAGCACGTCGTTCTGGATGGTGCCCCGGAGTTCCTCGCGCGGAACACCCTGCTGGTCGCCGATGGCGACGTACATCGCCAGCAGGACGCTCGCCGGCGCGTTGATGGTCATCGACGTCGAGACGTCGTCGAGCGGGATGCCCTCGAAGACGGTCTCCATGTCCCGCAGCGAGTCGATGGCGACGCCCGTCTTCCCGACCTCGCCGGCGGCCATCGGGTCGTCGGAGTCGTGGCCCATCTGCGTCGGCAGGTCGAACGCCATCGACAGCCCGGTCTGGCCCTCGTCGAGCAGGTAGTTGAACCGCTCGTTGGTCTCCCCGGCGGTCCCCATCCCGGCGTACTGGCGCATCGTCCAGAGCCGTCCGCGATACCCCGTCGGGTAGACGCCGCGCGTGTACGGTTCCTCGCCGGGGAAGCCCAGGTCGTCCTCGTACTCTACGTTTGCAATGTCTTCGGGCGTATACAGACGGTCGACCTCACGGCCGCGCGTGTCTGTCTCGAACGTTTCCCGGCGCTCCCCGAACCGGTCTACCGTCGGCTGGACCTGCTCGGCCTCCCACTCCTCCCTGGCAGAGCGAATCTCGTCCAGCTCCTCCGGGTCGAACATACCCGCAGGTGCGCACGCAGTCCTTTAACCGTTACCGAATCTTGACGATTATTCACTAGTGTTCTGCTCGTCGGTCGCCGGCTGATAGTGGTGGTTGTAAGCCCTTCCCGGCGTTCGACGGCACCAGCCACGTCGAACGCCGCGACAAAGTTACAACCACCACTATGGTTCGTCCAGCAGGTACCGGAACGCCCGCAGCGTATTCTCGCCGGCGTCGGTCAGCTCGACGAGCTTCGATCGGCCGCGCTCGCGGACGGTGACGTACTCGTTCTCCCGGAGCGGGTCGAGGACGTGGCTGTCGAGCAGGCGGTACTCGCTCTTCCGGTTCGCCGCGTCGTGGTCGGTGACGAACGGAAGCCCCGCGTCCTTGCCGAAGGTTATCAGGTCTCGCTTGCGCGCGCCGTCCTCCCGGGCCACGTAGTCCATCACGGCGACGTGCTGCGGGTCGGGGCTCTCCATCGGGTACGTGGGAAGCTCCGTCACTTCCCGGATGCCCTCCGCCGTGTCACTCTCACTCTCGGCGGCGTAGCGTTCGGCGCGCACGTAGTACGGCGTCGCACCGGTGGCCATGCAGGCGATCATCCCGCCGATGGCGGTTACCTTGCTGCCCGAGGCGAGGTTGACGTAGACGTCGTGGTCAGCGAAGCGCGTGGCCAGTTTCGCGACGGTGCCGATGGAGTCGTAGAAGTCGAAGACGTCGCAGGACACCGACTCGTGGTCGATGCCCCGGTCGTCGAGGCGCTCGCGAACCACGTCGCCGTAGGAGGGGTGGTCCGTCTCGTCGTCGTACTCCAGCAAGACGACGCGGTCGGCCCGGAACCGCTCGGCGGCGAGGACGATGCGGTCGTTCTCGTAGCCCACCGGCATCAGGTGTACGCGCTCGGTGACGTCCATGACGGGAGGCTCCGGGGCCGGCCCCAAAGCTGTTATGTCGACACAGTCGACACAGCTCCGGCGCCCGGTCGCCGGCCCATGACGACGGACCGACAGCTTCTTCGAACGGACACGACACCGTGTGGATCCAATGCCCGAGGACGTCAACCGGGAGACGGTCGAGCGCAGGCGGGACAGGCTCCTCGACGAGTACGGGGAGGTCCGCCTTCACGAGGAGGGGGAAGTCGTCGACGCCGAACGGTTCCCGGAACTCCGGAAACTGGCCCGTGACGGCTACACCGGTGGGGCCTACGCCTGGGTCGTTCGCCGGCCCGAACAGGCCGCCGACCTGACCGAATCGATGCCCGACGAGGTGGACGAGGGGCCTGCAGTGCTGATGATACTCGGCCGCGGCGGCAAGCGATGGGGGCTCGCGGGTGGGGGTCGCGAGGCTGGCGAGACGTACGAGGAGGCGGCGGTCCGTGAGATCCGCGAAGAGACCGGCGTCGACTGTGAGCTGACGGACCTGTTCCTGATCCGCCACTGTGTCGCCACTTCGGACGGTGACCACGACGAGCGCCTGCACACGCTCTCGGTGTTCTTCGACGCAGCCTACGCCGGCGGGCACGTGGCGATACAACCCGGCGAACTCGCCGGCGCGGCGTGGTTCGACCGCCCGCCGGCGCGACTGTATCCGGAGAACGCCTATCGCGCGGCGACGTTCTGGGACGACTTCGAGACGAACGGGGATCCGCTTGCCGAGTACGGGGAGTGATCGGTCTGTAATGCCAGTGTCGACTGTGTCGCCTGTGTCGTTTCTGTCGTGAGAGTAGTTTTACGGCCCGCAGACGCCGTTGCTCCTATGCCGACTGGCCTGACCGTCCGCCGGTTCCGCGACGACGGTCCGCGCGTGCGGGAACTCAACGAGGCGGCCCTCCGGGGCGCGGGTGACTACGCCGAGGACGTCCCCGAACCGGACCTCGACGACGTCCCGGGCCACTACCTCGACCGCGACGGGGAGTTCCTGGTCGGTCGCCACGGCGGCGAAATCGTCGCGACCGGTGCCTACCACCACGTCGACGAGTGGCCACTCGCCGGGCGGTTCGACTTCGACCGCCGGACTGCGGAACTCACGAGGGTGCGCGTCGACCCCGACTACCAGCGCCGGGGATTCGGACGGGCGCTCTACCAGGAACTGGAGTACCGCGCTCGCGGCGACGGCTACCACCAGATCGTCCTGGACACGGGCGCCGGGAACGACGTCGCACAGTCGTTCTACGACTCGCTGGGATTCCGATTCATCGGCGAAGAGCGACTGGAGGGATTCGGTGAGACGTTCGAACTCGCCGTCTACTGGAAGTCACTGATCGGGTAAACAGCCCTACTGCTCACGGAAATCGGATCGTCTCCGTTGCCGGGTCCATCTCCACCTGGCCGCCGATGGGGACCGGCACTGTCGGGTTCGTGTGCCCGAAGTCGAGGTCGAAGACTGCCGTCGCGTCAGGGTTGTACCGGTCGAGCATCGAGCGGACCGCGTCGCGCTGGTCACGCCGGTACTCCGTTCGTTCGTCGACACTTCGGTCGTCGAACCGATGGCGGGACTGTGGACGGCCGACGAGGACGCCGTCGAACCGTTCGAGGAGGCCGCGCTCGCCCATCGCCTGGAGCGTCCAGCGAACGCGGTCGGCGCTGGGGAGTTGCTCCGACGTTTCCAGGGCGAGAATCTCGCCGTCGAGGGCAGCGGCGTCGGGGAGGTACCTGTTCGCCGCGAGTTGCCAGCGGAGGATGGCGAGACAGCCACCCCAGAGCCGCCCTTCGACGGGTCGGTCTCCGTGCCAGCGCCAGCCGTCGTTGGCCTCGTACTCGGGCTCCTGATCGGCATAGTCCTCGGCGCCCCAGTCGACGACGTCGTCCGTCCACTGCTCGGCGGGTTCTATCTCGCCGATGGACTCCTCGAACAGCGCTCTGCGAAGGTAGCGCTCCGTGTACTTGGGCAGGAATCCGGGCGTCGCGATCTGGTTGAGGATCTGACCGCCGTAGAACGAGACGATACCCTGGTTCCAGAGGGAGAGCGCGAGGTTGGTGTTGTCGCTCATCCCGAAGAAGCGCGTCGGGTTCGCCCGGAGGACGTCGGGGTCGAGGTGTTTCAGGACCCGGAGCTGGTCGTCGCCCCCGATGGTGGCGAAGACCGCCGAAATATCGGGGTCCCGGAACGCCGCGTGGACGTCGGCAGCCCTGGCCTCGGGGTGGCCCCGGAGGTAACGGTCAGACTGCCGGGCCGTCGGGTAGACCACTGGTTCGAGGTCGAAGACGTCACGCAGCCTGTCCAGCCCGAGCGTGAGGACGTCTCGGTGGTGAGCGGCGGCGCCGCTCGACGGTGCGACGACGGCGACGCGGTCGCCGGGTGACGCAGCCGGTGGGATCGTGAATTCGTCGGCCATACGACGGAATCCGAACGAACCCGGGAAAAGCGTGTCCCCGGCGTGAGATTCACTGGCAACTGTTCCTGCGATCTCGACCACTCCCTGTGACGGTCCGAAACCGGATCGGGGCGGCTGGAGCCGGCCTATCGCGGTCTACCGCCCGGTGTCGTACTTGTAGGTCGCTTCCTCGGGGTCGATGCCGAAGTCCTCGGGGCCCTCGACGGGTTCGCCCTCGCCCGCTTCCTCCGCAGTCGCGCCCTTGAACCGCTCCCGGAACTCGTCGGGCATCCGGAAGTCGTCAGTGTCGATTCGGGTCGGGACGGCGTCGGGTTCGAGGGTCTCCCGTTTCGATTCGAGGCGTTCCCGTAGTTTCTCGGGCAGCTGTGACTCGTCGATGCGCTCGAAGCCGAACTGCTGGAGGTAGTCGGGATGGCCGGTCAGCGAGTACACCGTCTCGAACCCCTCGTCGCTGGCGTACTCGACGAGGCGTTCGACGACGTGGGCGCCGATTCCCTGGCCGCGCCACGCGTCGAGGACGCCGATGCTCGTCAGTTCACACAGTTCCGTCTCGTCCTCGGGCTTGTGGATGCGGATGCGGCCGAAACCGGCCTTCTCGTGGCTCTCCTCGTCGATGGCCACCACGTAGTCCCGCGACCGGAACGCCGTCTCGTCGAGCCCCATCTCCTCGATGCGGTCGAGCAGCCAGACCTCCTCGCGGTTTTTCGCGTCCCGGACGTACATATCCGAACCTTGGTAAGCTGTGTGCAAAAGGGTTTTCGACCCACCAGAATCTGTAACGAACCGCTGGGCACGTCGTCGTACGGACCGAATTCGGCCGCCGCCCGCCCCGGACGCGCGCAATTACTTTGGCACTCGTCACCGAATGTCGTGGTATGGGATCCGATTCGCTGGACGGGCTCGACCGGTTCGCCTACGAGCCCTCCCGGGAGTTCGTCGAGTCGACCAACGTCTGGCAGTTCATGCAAGAGTACGGGATGGCGGACTACGACGAACTGATCGAGCGTACCACGGGCGACGTCGACGGGGAGCCAGCGTCCGGCGTCGACTGGTTCTGGGACCTGCTCCCCGAGTACCTGGGTATCGAGTTCTACGAGGAGTACGACGAGGTCAGAGACGACAGTGGGGCGCGACGCGCCCCAGAAAGTGCGAGCGGCGAAGCCGCGCGCAAAGATGGACCGCAGTTCAGCGACTGGTACCCGGGCGGCGAGATAAACCTGGCCCACAACGTCCTCGACCGGCACGCCGCCGTCGACAGCGAGACCCGCAACAAGAGCGCTATCGTCTGGGAGGGCGAACCAGGCGACACGCGCGACGTCACCTTCCACGAACTTCACCGGCAGGCCAACCAGGTCGCCAACGCGCTCGAACAGCGGAACGTCGGAACGGGGGACACCGTCGGCCTCTACATGCCGATGGTCCCGGAAGTCGCGGCTATTCTCTACGGCTGTTTCGAGGTCGGCGCCATCGCCGTTCCCATCTTCTCCGGGTTCGGCGTCGACGCCACGGCGACCCGCATCGAGGATTCGGAGTGCTCGGTGCTGTTCACCGCCGACGGGTTCTACCGCCGCGGGAACGAGGTCACGCTCAAGGACACCGCCGACGCGGCCATCGCGGAGGCCGGCCACGTCGACCACACCATCGTCTACGGGCGACTGGGCTCCGACGAGACGGCCCTCGACTGGGACGACGACCGCGACCAGTGGTGGAACGAGGCGGTCTCGATCCAGTCCGACGAGTACGAGACGAAGCATCTCCCCGCCGATCAGGAGTCGATGCTGCTGTACTCCTCGGGGACGACGGGGAAGCCGAAGGGAATCGTCCACACGCACGCCGGCGTCCAGCTGCAGTGTGCCAAGGAGATCTACTTCGGTTTCGACCACAAGGCACACGATCGGTTCTACTGGGTCTCCGACATCGGCTGGATGATGGGCCCGTGGACGCTTATCGGGAACCACACGTTCGGCGGGACGATATTCGTCTACGAGGGTGCGCCCGACCACCCACAACCGGACCGATTCTGGGAGATGATCGACCGCCACAAACTGACGGTGTTCGGCGTCTCCCCGACGGCCATCAGAGCGCTCCGGAAGCAAGGGGATCGGTGGCTGGACGGCCACGACCTCTCGTCGCTTCGCCTGCTCGGGTCCACCGGCGAGCCCTGGGACCCCGAGTCCTGGCAGTGGTTCCTCGACGAGGTAGGCGGTGGCGAGGCCCCCATAATCAACATCTCCGGCGGGACCGAGATCTGCGGTTGTTTCCTCATGCCGATGCCGATCCAGTCGCTCAAGCCCTGTACGCTCGGCGGCCCGGGGCTCGGGATGGCCGTCGACGTCGTGGACGAGGACGGCAACTCCGTCGCCGACCGACACGAACGGGGCTACCTCGTCGCCTCCGACTCCTGTCCGAGCACGACCAAGTCGCTCTGGAGCGGCGACGAGCGCTACATCGAGGAGTACTGGTCGACCTGGGACGACCTCTGGGACCACGGCGACTGGGCACAGGTCGACGAGGACGGGCTGTGGTTCCTCCACGGCCGCGCGGACGACGCGCTCAACGTCGCCGGACGGAAAGTGGGCCCCGCCGAGGTCGAGGGGGCGGCCATCGAGCACCCCGCCGTGACTCAGGCGTCGGCGGTGGGCGTCCCGGACGAAACCACCGGGACCGCGGTCGTCCTCTACGCGGTCCTCGCGGACGACACGGCCGAGTCCGACGACCTCCGCGAGGAGATTCGGAGTCTCGTCGGTGAGGAACTGGGCAAGCCGTTCCGCCCTCGCGAGGTGCTGTTCGTCGACGAATTTCCCAAGACCCAGAGCGGCAAGATCGTTCGCAGAGCCATCGCTGCTACCTACGAAGGCGAGGACCCGGGCGACCTGAGCAGCATCGAGAACCCGGAGTCACTCGAAGACGTCGAGGCGGCGCGGTAGCGGGCCGTTCACTCGGAGGGCGCCTGGCCACGTCCGCTGACCAGCACCGCCTTCTCCGTCCCCAGGATGACGCTCTGGGTGACGCTGCCGAACAGCACCTTGCCTGCCGGGGTGCGCTTCCGTCCCGCCAGACAGACGAGGTCCACGTCGGCCTCGTCGGCGTAGTCGAGAATCTCCGTGGCCGGGTCGCCGCTCTGTTCTGCCAGATCCACCTCGATGCCAGCCTCCTCCATGCGTTCCTGTGCCTCGCGGACGGAGCCGACCTGATTGACTGAGGCGCCCTCCGCGTTGTTCGTGAACACGTGGAGCAGGGTAACGTGGACCTCTTCGGCCGAATGCGGTAGTTCACTCACGGCCTCAGCCTGTGAGAGCGCGCGCGGTTCGTCACGATCCACCGGAACGAGGATCTCGTACATACAGACCCCTTTCGTGGCCTGTAACAAAAGCGTGTGCCTCGTTGTCGTCGCTGAAAGTCGGTCGGGAGTAACGGTGGAATACGGGAAACACCGAGCAACGAGGAGCGGTCAGTTCGTGCTGACGATCTTGATCACGTCGCCCTCTTCCAGTTCCGTCTCGTCCGAGATGCGTCGCTTCTCGCGGGCGTCGACGGCGTGGAGGTACCCCTCGCCGATGTCGGAGTGGACTGCGTAGGCCAGGTCTCTCGGTGTCGACCCCTCGGGCAGCAGGAAGGCGTCGGGGAGGACGGTGCCGGTGCCGTCGGTCCACTTGCTCTCGTTCTGGACGGGGAACGCGGTGAAGTGGTCGAGCAGCCCGTAGACGGCCTCGTCGAGGGCCTGCTGGACGCCCGTGCCGCCCCACTCCTCCATGACGTCGCGGATGCGTTCGAGGCCCTCGCGCTGGTCGCCACTGACGTCACCCGTAATCTCGAAGTCTGAGTCGCCTGGGTCGTAGTCGACGATGCCCGCGTCGGCCGCGCGCCGGAGGCCCAGTTCGCCATCGGCGGTGGCGGGAATCGCGTACTCGGCGGCCTCCTTCAGTCGTTCGACGTTCCCCTCCGGTGCGATGTCGGCCTTGTTGGCCACGACGACGATGGGTTTGGTCCGCTGGCGAATCTCGCGGGCCAGCGCCTCGCGGTGCTCGTCCTCCCAGGCGATGGGGTCGTCGGGGTAGTCGATGTCGCGCAAGGTACGCGCCACGTCGGCCTCCGTCGCCCCGACGCCGGTGAGCATCTCGGTCAGTTCCTCGTCGAGGTCGAAGTCAGGCGAGCGGGAGGCGCGCTCGACGCCCTCCCAGTTGCGCTCGACGATGCTCGCGAGCCAGAGGTCCATCTCCTCCTCGACGAAGTCGACGTCCTCGACGGGGTCGTGGCTCCCGATCTCGACGGGTTCGCCCTCCTCGTTCGTCCCGCCGGAGGCGTCGACGACGTTGAGGATGACGTCGGCGTTGGTGAGTTCGTCGAGGAACTGGTTTCCAAGGCCTCGCCCCTCGTGGGCGCCCGGGACCAGACCGGCGACGTCGAGCAGTTCGACCGGGACGTAGCGCTTGCCGTCGCGGCAGTTGTCCCCGCCGCAGCGCTCCTCACGGTCCAGGCAGGGGCAGTCGGTGCGGACGTAGCTCACGCCGCGGTTCGGGTCGATGGTCGTGAACGGGTAGTTGCCGACGTCGACGTCCGACTCCGTCGCCGCCTTGTAGAAGGTAGACTTGCCGGCGTTGGGCTTCCCCGCCAGCGCGATAGAGAGCATGCTACGTGGTACCGGGGTCGGGGAAAAGGGGGTTTCGGTTCACTCACCCCGTGAGCCGTCGGCGGATCCGACGTCAGAGTCTTTATTATCGAATGCCTGCCATCTGGATCCATGTCCCTCCGTCAGAGCGTCGCGCCCTCCATCCGCGCGGTCCATCCCTCGCTGTTCCTGGTCGGGTTCGCCGTCGTCGCTCTCCAGACCGCGCTCTCGTTCGCACTCGCCGCAGTCGAGGCGACCCTGTCGCCGGTGTACGGGCCCGTATTGACCCTCGCCGGACCGGTCGCTGTCCTGTTACTGACCGCGCCGCTGGCCGTCGGCCTCTACGAACCGGTCAGGGAGCGAACTGGCGACGCGAGGGAGACGATTTCGTCAGCGATCGGAGCGGTCCGGCGGTACTACCTGCGCGTGCTGACCGCGACGCTCTCTGCCTTCGCGGCGGCCGTCGCCCTCGCGCTCGCTGGCACGTCGCTGGCGTTCGTCCTCGCGACTGTCCTGCGCTACGTCCAGTACGTGACCGGCGATCCCGGGCAACCTATCGCCGTCCTCGCCGTCTGGGGGTTTCCGTTCCTGTTCGCGGTCTTCCTCGCCGCCGGCCTGCTCGTGACGCGCTTCGCCGACGTCTGCGTCGCGTACGACGGTGAGCGTCCCCGCGCCGCCTGGCAGTCGAGCGCGGGATTCGCCCGACGACGCCCCCTCTCGTTCCTCGGCTACGCGACCGTGACGACCGTGCTGCTGGGAACGGCTGAGCTGCTCCAGTTCGCCTTCGGCCAGGTCGACGACGCCACCTCCGTCGCGGCCGCCATCGGGGTCGTCGTGATCGTCGGCACTGTCGGCGTCACGCTCGCGTCGGCACTCCACGTCACCTACTTCGAGCGGACCGTCCGGCCGGCCCTCCAGGCCGTGCCGCCGGTCACCGTTCGTTGGACGCGGGTTGCTACGGTCGCCGTCGTCCTCGTCGCCGCCGTCGCTGGGACGGGCTACGTCCGCGCGGTCGACGCCGGTGCGGGCCAGGCCGAGATGCAGGAACTCCCGGACGACCCCGAAGCGGCATACGTCGTCGCGGCGAACAACACCCACGAGGCGAACCACCGTCGGACGGTCCTGGCCCGGAACGCCACCGAACCGGACAGCGAGTGGCGGAAGACGTCGGAGTCGGCTATCGACTACGACGACCGACGGGTGTCGATATTCTTCTACGGAGAGGACCCGGACGTCCGCGTCGGGAGCTACCACGGCGAGGGGACCATCGCGTTGCCAAGCGGCGGCGGGTCGTGGCGGGGAACCTTCGGCCCGGTCACGCGGGAGCGGAACGGCTGGACCGTGATTGCCATGCCCGGCTATGTCGTATCGGACCCGACAGACGTCGCGCCCGTACCGAAGCGGGGCGGTACCTGGTCGGTGGCGCACAGCAATGCGTCGGTGCTCGTGTACCAGTCGACGACCGCGGACGACATTCGGACGGCCTTCTCGACGTCGTACGCCGGAATGAACGGTGATCTTGCAAACGATAGCTATCTCAGGGTCGTCGTCGACCGCGAGCGAAGGGTCGTCGACACGGTCCGGATCCGGGCCCGCTCACTGGATACGGGGAACGCCTACGAGTACGAGATGCGCTACGCCGCAGACGAAACAGTCGACGTCGAGCGCCCGGAAGAAATCGGCCAGCGCTCACCGATGGAGTGGTTCTGGGACGTGCTGTACTACTGAACGGCGAGAAGAGCGGCCGTCAGGTTACTCCGGCGGTTGCGGCCCGACTATTCACCAGCGGCGTCACGGATCGGATGCGCTGCCGCACTCCTGAGTTCACTTGATTTCGGCCGGCTCAGCTATCGATCGATTATTATTCCTCCAATCGGTGCATCGAACAATGGCTGGTCCCCTCTCGCGGCGACAGTTACTTCGACGGCTCGGCGTCGTTGCGACGGGCGGTATCGCGGGGTGCAACGAGCTAAACCCATCAGCCGACCGGCCGACCACGGAGCCGTGGCAGTCGCCCACGGCGACGGCAACAAAGACAGCCCGGGGGACCGACACCGAAACGACCACGCCAACTGAGACGGCAACGGAGACGGAGACGCCGACAGAGACGGCAGCACCAGACGGCCAGCCACCGACTGATCTCGTTCGGACGGAGGAACTCTCTGACCGCGAGGGAGGGCAATTGGCCGGGGTTTTCACCGACCTCGTCGTGAATGGTGGCGAGATTCTGTGCGCTGGCTCCTTAGACGGGACTATCTGGCTCGTCGCGTTCGATACGAACCTGGACGTCGAATGGTCTCGAATCTACTCGGGCTGGAAGCCCGGTCGAGATGGAGTCACTGTGAACGTGGCGTCGGATGGAGGGTATCTCGTTGGTGCGATTCCACAGACTGACGCCGATGATGCCGGCGTCGTCAAAACGGACTCTCGGGGGGAACTCGAATGGGAACGTCGGTTCGAAGAGCGATTTGGTACCGCCCAAAAGGTATGGTTTCTAGAGCTTGCCGGTGAAACCTACATGTGCGCGTGGACTATCTACAGCGCCGAGGGCGGCGACGCGTACTTCAGAGGATTCGAGGGCCCCGACGAACCGCTACGCTGGGAGACGGATTACAACTCTCGCTGGATCAAATCCATTCGACGGAAGGAAGACGGGGGCTGGTTCGTCCATGGGGCCAAAACCGGCTATAAAACGTGGCTGGAGAAGTTCGGACCCGATGGAACGGCGCAGTGGGAGCTGACTCCCGATTCATTTCGCTCCGCCCGTCCCACGCCGACCGGGTACGTACTGTGGGCGGGGGGTGAAAACGAGATCCGCATACGAAGTCTCGAACAGGATCGAACGGAACTGTGGACCAAAACGTACGACGAACCAGGTTCTGGGCTCCGTGTGTTAGAGCCAACTGCTGCCGGTGGGTATCTTCTTGCGGGCCAGGGTGACGAAGGATTCTGGGTAACTGCTATCGGACCCGATGGTGGGGTGCAGTCGAGCACCAAGTACGGTATCGCTCCTGACCGCGAAATCGAACCGGTTGGCCTCGCGAGCGAGGACGGCCACTACGTCGCAATCGGTGGGTACGACGACCGCGACTACAGCGACGACGGGTGGGTGATGTCGGTAGTCAACGCGATCTGAGAGTCAATCGGACGTCTCGATGGCGTTGTCGTCGGCGTCCGGCCGCTCGGCTGCGTCGGCGTCGGGTTCTTCTGCGTCGGCGTCGGTTTCATCTTCGTCGACCGCGTCATCGTCGCTCTCCTCGTCTGCTTCCAGTTCCTCGGCGGCTTCGGCCATCGCTTCGGCCGTCTCGTCGGGGCGTTCGATGACCTCGTCGGTGTGCATCACCATCTCGCCGCGGGCGCGGATGGTCCCGTCGACGGTGGCGTTCTCGTGGAGTTCGACGTCTTCGGCGACGACGTCGCCCCAGATTTTCACGCCGGGGCCGATGCTGACGGTCCCGTTGCGGGTGGTCACGTCGCCCTTGACGTCGCTGCCGCGGCCGATGGCGATGTCGTCCTTGGCACGGAGGCTGCCGAAGAGGGTGTCGTCGCGGCCCATCTCGATGTCCTCGGCGCGGACGTTGCCGTGGAGGCGGCAGTCGTCGCCGATGGTGGCCGGCGCGGAGACGCGCCAGACGTCGTCGCTGACGTGCGAGCCGCGGGGGATCAGGACGGGGTCGCTGTCGACGTCGTCACCGGTGACGGAGGAGAGCACGTCCTCGGCGGCCTCCTCCTCGCCGATGCGGAGGAGGTGCGAGAGGTAGACGAAGAGGAAGACGATGGTCGGCATGGGGTTGCGGATGACGATCCAGCCGTTGGCCTCGAAGCCGTCCTCGATGTCGACGTCGTCGCCGATGTCGAGGTCGCCGGCGACCTTCAGTTCGCCGTCGATGTGGACCCGCTCGCCCAGGTAGGCGTCCTCGCCGACGAGGACGTTGTCGCCGACGTCACACCACATGTCGAGGCGGCAGTCGCCCTCGGCCTCGATGTGACCGTCGAAGCGCACCCGCTCGTCGGCGATGATCGAGTGGCCGCGCACGCCGAACTCGACCGTCGTCTGGCCGCCGACGATGACGTTGCCCTCCGTCACGAGGTCGTGCTCCTCGACTGTGGTCCCGTCAGGAATCGCGAGACGGTCGAGGGGATCTGAACCGATAGGCACACCGTCGTTACTCGTTTCCGTCGCCTTAAACCCCAACGCCGGCGATGACGCCCGTCTGACGCGCGTCAGACGCCCGGACGTCGTCGCCCGTTCAGGCCAGTGGATTCAACTATCCGCAGGTGATACGACGTGCCGATGAAGGGGCCGGGTCTGTTCTCGATGTTACAGATCGTCGCGGGGATGTCGATGGCCGGGCCCATGTTCGTTCTTGGCATGAACATGGTGACGAGCGGCGACGCGCCGGCCGGACTCGCCTTTTTGGCGCTCGGCCTGATCGCCCTGTTCGCTCCGACCTACCTCGTCAGCAAGATCGGCGGGCCGCGGACGTGGATCAGACGGCGACTCGGGCGCGCAGAATCGGGCTCGGACGGCGACGAGCGCTTCGACCCGCTGAAGGACCGGTGACTGCCGGGCGCCGATCTTCAGATATTTACCCGTTCTCGCCCAATCTCCGTACATGACAGTTCTTTCCTTCGACGAGCAGGGCGTCGACGTCATCTACGAGGGGACGGAGTTCCGTCTCGAGAAGGCGCTCATCGAGGACGCGACCGAGAAGTCCTATCCCGACGTCACCGACCACGAGGTGTTGCGGCTGGTCGAACCGGACCCGGCGCTCTCCGGTGAGCCCCAGCGGATCGCGGAGATCGTCGACTGACCGCCCGCCAATAGATTCCTTCGTGTGTGATTGGGGGCAAGCGGGCGCGTATCTCTGTTTGGGCCGGAGACGGACGCAGTGATGCGGTATTCCGGCGACGACGGGGCCAGAAATCCGCCAGCGGCGGCAAGCATTTAAGTACTGAGTGCCCAGTGTGAGGTAATGTCAGATCCACGCGTCGCCGGTGCCGGAGTGACGGACTTCGGTGAGCATCCGGAGCGGACCGGCCGCGACCTGTTCGCCGAGGCCGGCCTGGCTGCGCTCGACGACGCCGGCGTCCCCGCCGACGACGTCGACGCGCTGTACTTCGGGAACTTCATGGGTGAACTCGCCGAGCACCAGGGCCACCAGGGGCCGCTGATGGCCGAGGCCGTCGGCGTCGAGGCGCCCGCGACACGCTTCGAGGCGGCCTGTGCCTCTGCCGGTGCGGGCGTCAGACAGGCAGTGAAGAACCTCCGTAGCGGCGAGGACGACGTCATCCTCATCGGCGGTGCCGAACGGATGACCAACATCGGGACTGCCGCCGCGACGGACGCGCTCGCCATCGCCGCCGACGACCTCTACGAGGTCCGCGCGGGGATGACGTTTCCCGGCGCGTACGGCCTGATGGCCCGCTCGTACTTCGCCGAATACGGAGGTGACAGGGAGGACCTCGCCCACGTCGCCGTCAAGAACCACGAGCACGCGCTGGTCAACGAGCACGCCCAGCTGCGCAAGGAGATCACCGTCGAGGACGCGCTGGAGGCGCCGATGGTCGCAGAACCCCTCGGGCTGTACGACGCCTGTCCGATCACCGACGGCGCGGCCGCCGCCGTCCTCGTGAGCGAGGAGTACGCCGAAGTGCACGGCCTCGACGCGCCGGTCAGTGTCACTGGCACCGGCCAGGGCGGGGACAACCTCGCGCTCCAGGACCGGCCGCACTTCGACCAGACCCCGGCGGCTGACGCGGCGACCGAAGAGGCCTACGCCGACGCCGGGGTCGGCCCGGACGACGTCGACGTCGCGGAGGTCCACGACTGCTTCACCATCGCCGAGGTGCTCGCCGTCGAATCGCTGGGCCTGTTCGAGCGCGGTGAGGGAATCGCCGCCGCCCGCGACGGCGTCACGACGCGCCACGGGGAGATGCCAGTCAACCTCTCCGGCGGCCTGAAGGCCAAGGGCCACCCGGTCGGCGCGACGGGCGTCGCCCAGATAGCCACGCTCACCTGGCTCCTCGACGGGTCCCATCCCCGCGCTGACGACGTCCCCGACGCCGACGTCGCCGTTGCACACAACGCCGGCGGCACCGCCGCGAGTGCGACCGTCCACGTTCTGGAGGTGGTCTCATGAACGAGCGAAGCGACGTGAATGAGGCCTCAGAAGAGCTCTGCTCTTCTGGTGGTCGCGTGAGCGAACAACGAGAGCGAACGCGAGAGCTCCCGAGCGGAGCGAGGGAGGGAGGACGATGAGTGCGCGAGACGGCGGCTACGACGACTGGCTCGACGCCGTCGCCGAGGGCGAGGGATACTACCTCGAATGCGCGAACGGCCACGGCTGGCTTCCCCCGCGGCGAGTCTGTCCCGACTGTGGATCCAGGGACCTCGACGAGGAACCGCTGCCAGACGCGGGCGAGATAGCGACTCACACCACCGTCTACGTCGCGACGCCCGCCTTCGAGGAGGACGCTCCGTACGTCACCGCCGTCGCCCACTTCGGTCCGGTCTCCATCACCGGGATGGTCCGGGACGTCGACCCAGCGGCGGTCGAGATGGGCGACGTCGTCGGTATCGACGTCGGCGAACGGGAGACGACTGGCGACCGGGCCGTCGTCTTCCGGCCGCGATAGCCCGCTCGCCGGTCGAGAAACGGCTGTCCCTCGCGTCGATATTCACGACGCCCCGTCGTCACAGTTCAGTTCGCCGCTCTCGTGCACAGCCACCGACCGCGTAGCGTTCGCCACCGTCGCGTCGCCGTGGTCGACGCGCACTGTCAGGTTCGCGCTCGTCCCGGCCGCGAGCAGTCCGTCGTTCTGCCCGACGTCGAACAGACGGAACTGGACGTCGTCGCCGGGTCGGAGCGTGACGTTGTGCCGCTCCACCGTCGTCCCGTCGGCGAGGGCGACCACCGCCTGAAACGCCGCCTTCTCGGGGCCCTCGCTCTCGAACGGCCGTTCCACGACGAGGGTGCCAGTGACGCCGTAGTTCCCCGGCGGCGGCCCAACTGACGTACACGTCTGGACGCCCTCGCCCTCTGTCTCGTTCGCCCAGTCGCCCTCGTTGACGGCGACGCGTGGTTCGAATTCGGTCACCGTCGCGTTCGCGGGGCCGGGGTCGCCGCCGAGTCCAGACGCGACGAGTCCAGCCGCGAGAATCCCGCCGAACAGGACGAGTGAGGCGAGCACGCCCAGAGCCAGCAACCGACGCATAGCTCGACGTGTTTCCCTCACCGCCAAATACTTTGTCTGTAGCGCCGTACGAAGCGGGTCAGTCGGTACGGGCTCCGTTACTCGTCCGCAGTCCCGCCGGCCTGCCGTTCGACGTCGCCGTTGCGGCCCACGTCGCCGAACGTCTCGGGATGGACGACCTGGCGAGCGACTGAATCCGGTCGATACCCGACCGGGCGCGCGGCCCCCGTCAGTTCTCGACCCCGGCTGTGAGTGGTCGACGCCGGTCGTCGGCCCCTCACTGGACGACGACAGCGCCTTTCATCCCGAGCGCGAGGTGCGGTTCGCAGTGGTACAGCGCGAGGCCCGCTTCGTCGAACGTGTACGTGTACTCGGTGCCGGCCTCGGCGACCGGGTCCCCGGAACTGAACTCGTAGTCCGACTCGCCGATCTGGTCCTCGGGTTCCGCCTTGACGTTGTGGGTCTCGCCCTCGCCGGTCCACACCCAGCGGACCTCAGTTCCGGCGGACACGGCTATCGCCGGCGGACCGAACGCGTAGTAGCCGTCGTTCCCTTCTGCCCCCACGTCGACGGTGGGTTCGCTCTCCTCGCGCCAGTCGACGATAGATCCGTCGTACGTGTCGTCGGCGCCGCCGACCTCTGTCTCGGTGAGCCACTCGTCGACCGCCGGGTAGTCGCTACCGGCGATAGTCGCGGCTCCGTCGGTGCCGCCGTCCTGTCCGTCGCCGTCCTGTCCGTCGCCGTCCTCTCCATCGCCGCCGCCTTCGGCACAGCCAGCCAGTGCGCCCGTGAAACCCACGCCGACGGCGCCGGCGGCTGCCAGTACCGTCCGCCGGTCGACAGATCTCGCTCGCGCATGTCGTGTCATTGCACCTATAATTTGGTGGCGGGCTTACTTAACTGTACACTCGCGATCCCCTCGGCGTCGTGCGATTCCGGACTGTCGACGACTGGCCGGGCCCGCCCAGAGATCAGGCCCGCCACACCGTCACCGTCGCGAGCGCGAGCGTCCCGATGAGCCAGCCGAACAGTCCGACGGCGCCGGGGAGCGCAGCGGGGGCCGGGGCCGAGGCGCCCGCGACGGGCGTCGCCGCGAACGCCAGGACGAGTCCCCTGAACGCACTCGCCGGGCTCAGGGCCAGGGTTGCACCCAGGCCGTCCGGACCGACCACGCCGGTGGTCAGCCCGCCGACGACGGCCAGGTCGAGGCCGACCACCACGACCAGGAGCGTGCTGACGGCCAGTGCGAGTCCTTCCCGCCTGGTGCGGGCGACCGTGGACACGGCGACCGCGATGCCGAGCGCGACGACCGCGTACACACCGGTGATCGCCACGAACCGGACGTAGTATATCGGGTCGTCGACGGTGGCTGCAGAGGCGAGGAACGAGGGCGCGGGCTGGCTGGCGAGGGGGACGAACGTCGCCGCCAGCGCGAGCGGGACCAGTACCGCCGCGAGTACCGCCGTCGCGCGACCGAGGAACACGCCCAGGACGTAGGTGGCACGGCGGACGGGATACGTGCGTATCACGTCGAGTTCGCCGCGTTCCGCGTCGGCCCGAATCGCCTGGTACCCGAAGGCGAACGCGAGGACGGGGACCAGCACCTCGACCGGCGTCATCAGATTCAGGACGAGCGGGAGGTAGCCGCCCGCGCCGCCGAGGGCCGGCACGGACGCGACGGCGAGGCCGAACAGCGTGACCAGGACGAGGTACGTCCGCGTCCTGACAACGGCGTCGAGTTCCCGCTGGGCGAGCGCGCGGACCTGCCGCAGGCGGCCATCGCTCATTCGGCTCCACCCCGCTGGCCCACGCTGACGGACGCGGTCTCGTCGCGTTCGATGACGTCTGCCAGCGCGCCGGTGAGCGTGTCGGCACCGGTCCGTTCTCGAAGCGCCGTCGGACTCTCTGCGGCGACGATGGTGCCGTCGTCGAGCACCAGCACCGTGTCGGCCATCTGCTCGACGGCGTCGATGTTGTGCGTGGCCAGCAGCACGGTCGTCCCCTCACCCGCGAGGTCGTCCACGACGGCGGAGACGTGTTCGACCATCACCGGGTCGAGGCCGCTCGAGGGCTCGTCGAGGACGAGCAGCGGCGGGTCGCCGACCGTCGCCTGCGCGATGCCGAGCAGGCGCGTCATGCCGCCCGAGAGCGCGTCGACGCGCCTGTCGGGGACGTTCTGGAGACCGACGCGGCGCAGTCGGTCGTCCACGTCGACGTCGACTCCAGCCAGGTCACCGTAGAACGAGAGCGTCTCCGCGAGCGAGAACTGGGGCCGGAAGGCGGGCGTCTGCGGGAGGTAGCCGACGGGGCGGTCCGCCGACGCCGCGACCGTCACCTCCCCTCCCGTCTGTTCGATCAGGCCGGCGACGATGCGGAGCAGCGTCGACTTCCCCGACCCGTTCGGGCCGACGAGGCTCACGACGGACCCACGGTCTGCGCTGAAGGAGACGTCTTCCAGGACGGTCAGGTCGCCGAACGCGTGGCGGACGTCGTCGACAGTCAGTACGGGCTCCTCGGTGTCCGTCACGTCGCGTTCACCTCCGCCAGGACGTCGGGGCGCGAGGGCTCGACGAGGGGACCGGTGTCGATGACGTCGCTCCGGCGGAGCCCCGGCGCGACGGCCTGCGCTTCGCGCAGGAGACCCAGCGCGGGTGACCGTGCGACGGTCGGGCCGGCGGGTGACTCGGCGAGCGCCCGGTCGACCTCGTCCGCCGGTCTGTACGGTCGGTCGAGCACCCCGTCGCCGTCCCGGTCGA
Source organism: Halomicrobium sp. HArcel3 (assembly GCF_058933135.1). Lineage (NCBI taxonomy): Archaea > Methanobacteriati > Methanobacteriota > Halobacteria > Halobacteriales > Haloarculaceae > Halomicrobium > Halomicrobium sp. HArcel3. Next base: position 594,945 of record NZ_JBZYDN010000001.1, read on the forward strand.
GGCCGGGCGCGCCGGCCCAGTAGTTGCCCCGCCCGCCGCTGGTCCAGACGGCGACCGGGCCGCTACTGGCCGTCGCCGGCGCGTCGTTGCCCGCGACGTCGTTCTCGACCACTCTGTTCGAGGGGAGGATAGTGTCCGACCGGAGGCCGATGTCGTTGTCGACGACAGTGTTGTTCGCGTACATCGAGCGGGTGCCCGCGATAGTCATCCCCGTCCCGCCGCCGACGAGGACGTTGCCGGTGACGTACGACGCGTCGCCTGCCAGCGACACCCCGACGTCGCTGTCGCGGACGTCGTTGTCGAGGATCACGTTCTCGCGCGGCCGGCTCATCACGATCACGCCCGCGTCGGCGTCGCTGAACGTGTTGTTTCTCACGAGGGCGCCGGAGGTGTACATCTCGTGGACGCCGTAGCGCATCCCGCGCATCTCGTTGTTCCGGACGACGAGGTCGTCCGACCGGTGAGTGTAGACGCCGTCGCGGCCCCCCTCGAACGTCGACTCCTGGACCACCGCGCGCGAGTACATCGTCAAGACGCCCATCGATCCGTCCTGCCACTGGTCGGTGCCGTTCACCACGAGGCCGTCGACCACGGTCCCGTCGCTGTAGCGTGCGATCACGCCGTTCGCGCCCGTGTCGACCGTGACGTTGCTGACCAGCGACCGGTTCGCTCCCGACAGGAGGATTCCCGCGTCGCCCCGGCCGTAGACGAGCTGGATCTTGGCGTCCCATCCGCTGACGTTGCCCTCGCCTGTCCCGAGGTCGCGAGGCCCGACGCCCCGGATGGTGAGGTCAGCGAGCGCCACGCCGGAGGCGTTCGCCCGGATCACCGTGCCGTTGCCGCCGCCGTCGACGACGGTCCGCTCGCCCGCGCCGCGGAGCGTGAGGGGTTTCGTGATCGTGACGTTCTCCTCGTAGGTTCCCGGCGGGACGTAGACGGTGGTGTTCGGTGGCGCCCGTTCGACTGCGGCCTGAACCGTCGGGGCGTCGCGACCGACGACTACCGAGCGGGGTCGGTCGAGGAGCGACGCGCTCGCGGCGACGCGACGGTCCGCCCACGCGGTCCGGTTCTCGACCAGACTTGCCTGGCGCTCCCGGGCGACCGCCGGTCGCTCGCCGTATCGCTCGCGGACGGCGTCCCAGTCGACCACGCGCCCGCCGTACTCGTCCGTGAATCGCTCCGCGTCGGCGCGTCGCTCGAACGGGACCACTGTTGGCCCGGCCGTCGTTCGCGCGTCGCTGTCCACCGCGTACACCGCGTGGTCGGCGCGCACCCAGTCGACGCCGGGGTCGTTGTCCAGGTCCAGGTAGCCGTCCTCGGTCAGGGACGGCTGTGCGCCGCTGAACTCGGTGACGAAGAGAGCGACCGGCTCCCCGAACTGCCGGACCGCGTGGCCACTCTCCAGTTGTTCGACCATCGCCTCGACGCCGTAGTAGCCGATGACGTACTGGTACTGGGCGTAGAACGCCTGGCCGCGTGGAATCTCGTAGCCCGCCGCCTCCGCGTCCCGCACGTCGACGCCGGTCATCCCCATCGAGAGCGTCTCGTCGAACGACACTGGACTCACGGCCGCGCCGCCGGCGGGCTGGACGGTGAAGGCGAGGCCGCAGAGGCCGAACGCGACGACGACGGCTCCCAGTACGTATCGGACGTCCATCTCAGGCCTGTCGGAGGCTCTCGATCGTCTCGGGCGTCACCTCGTCGAGCGTCGACAGCGACCCGCCGTGTTCGTCGCTGAACGCCGTCGCGTCCGACTCCTCCGAGAACGCGACGAGGTCCGCCCCCATCGCGCCCTTCACCTCGGAGCCCACGACGAAGGTGACCGACTCGGCGTCGACGAACGCGTCGGCTTCCGGATGGGTCGAGATGAGCACGTCGCCGCCGTCGTCCGTCAGTTCGTAGTCCACCGTGGAGTAGTCCGTGACGTACATCGCCTGCCGGGTCCAGCCCCGGTCCTGTCGCTCGAAGTCGTACTGGAACGCCTCCCAGCTGCTGTCGAACCGGGCAGGGTTGTCGTGGCCCGAGGGGCGCTGGTCCGCGTAGAATATCTCCGTCGTCGGCCCCGGGTGGTTGGGGATGACCATCCCGCAGACGTCACAGCTGTCGGACTGGGTCATCGTCACCGGCTCGGGGACGTCCGCCTCCTGTGACGCACAACCGGCGAGCGGTGCGAGGACGGCTCCGCCCACCGCACCGAGCAGGGCTCGCTTCGACAGCCGGTGCGGTGAGGACGTTTCGCTGGGACACCGGGTGTGCCGGTGGCGAGAACGACTGACTGGGGACCGGTCGGGGCTCGAGTGTTCTTGTTTCATGGGGTGACAAACTCCGTTGGACTCGGGTCTAGACGTTCACTCGCCACCGGTTTGAATCGACGGATCGTTCCCGACTACTGGGATTCTTCGGCTGCGGGCGTCTCGAGTGCCCCACGGACCACGTCGACGAACTGGTCCGGGTGTTCGACGTGCGGGAGCAACAGCGACTCGTCGAAGACGACGAGGCGTGCGTCGGCCTCGTCCGCGAGTTCCCGTCCGTTCTCCAGTGGCGAGACGTCGGCGTCGCGCCCCCAGACGAGCGTTATCGGTACGTCGAGTTCGCCCAGTACGACGCCCAGGTCCTCCTCGGGGTCGAGAAAGCCGGTGAAGAACGACGCGGGGGCGAAGCGAGCGCCCGGCTGGTGGCCAGTCGTCCACTCGTAGTCGAGCACCGCGGGCGTGAGGTTGTCCAGATCGTAGTAGCCGTGGTCGCCGTGGGCGTGTTTCAGCGAGTACTTGCTGACGATGGCGTTGTAGATGCCCTGGCCGAGCAGCGGCGTCCGCAACAGTGTGCGCCGCCACCCCCGGCGACTCCCCATCGTGCTGTCCGTCGGGGCGACGAGGACGAGTCGTTCGACCGGGACGTCCCGCGCGGCGAGGGCGGCGTAGGAACCGGTCACCGACGACGCCACGACGGTCGGATTCTCGCTCTCGTCGGCGAGGAAGTCCCGGACGAAGTTCGTGAGCAGCGACGCCGAGTACAGCAGCGGCGGCCGGTCCGAGTGGCCGAAGCCGGGCAGGTCCGGCGCGACGACGTGGTAGTCCTCTGCGAGTCGACTGAACACCGCGTGGAACTCGTGGTTCGACGTGGCGGCGTTGATTCCGTGGAGGAGGACCAGGTCCGGGTTCTCGGGGTCGCCGGCCTCGACGTAACTGACGTCGAAGCCTCGCCAGCGATACGAGCGCTCGTCACCGGCGAGGAACGGTTCGAAGGAGTCGCCCTGACGCCGCAACAGGCGGTTGGCCAGCGCGGTCAACCCGACCGTTCCGGCGGCGACGCCGAGGATGTTCCGGAGCTTCATACCTTTCTGTCGGGCCCTGAAGGACTTATACGTGTGGGACCGCGGTCTCCGGGTCGGGTCGGATGCGCCGCGTCCGCCCGTTACCCCTGCCGTCGCTCTCCCAGGCAGGATTCGAGCGGCTCGATCAGGTCCGCCACGACGGTGTAGGGGTCCGTCTCGTGTTCGAGAATGCGGTCGACGGCCGGGTCGACGCCGCCCCTTGCTTCGAGTTCCTCGGCCAGTAGCGCGTTGGCGTCCTCGCGGAGCAGGGTCCGGACCTCGGCGGCGTACCGCGACCGCACCTTCTCCTCGCGGCGACCCGACTCGTCGAGGTAGTCCAGATGGTCCTGGACGGCGCCCACGAAATCGTCGACGCCCTCGCCGGCGTTGGCCACCGTCTCGACGATGGGCGGCGTCCAGCCGTCGTCGTCAGTGCCGTGGCCCTCGGGCCCGCTCGCGTCCGTCCGGTGGTGTATCATCTCCTTTAGCTGGCCGACCGTCCGGTCGGCCCCGTCGAGGTCTGCCTTGTTCACGACGAAGAGGTCGGCGATTTCGAGGATGCCCGCTTTGAGCATCTGGACGTCGTCACCCGAGTCCGGCGGGACGAGCACGGCCACGGTGTCGGCCGTCCGGACGACGTCGATCTCGTTCTGGCCGGCGCCGACCGTCTCGACGATGATCTTGTCCTTGCCGAAGGCGTCCAGCGCGGTGACGGCGTCGGTGGTCGCCGTCGAGAGACCGCCCAGCGACCCCCGCGTCGACATCGACCGGAAGAACACGTCCATGTCGCCGGCGTTCGAGGCCATGCGAATGCGGTCGCCCAGCACCGCGCCGCCAGTGAAGGGCGAGGACGGGTCGATGGCGATGACGCCGACGGTCTCCCCCCGGTCCCGGTAGGTCGACGCAACCTTGTCGACCAGCGTGGACTTGCCCGCGCCCGGTGAGCCCGTGACGCCGACGACGTCGGCGGTGCCGCTGTGGCGGTGCAACTCGGAGACGATCTCTCTGTATCCTGGCGACCGGTCCTCGATCATCGAGATGACGCGGGCCAGCGCGCGGTGCTCGCCGGCCAGCAGGTCAGCGACGAGTTCACTCACGGCTCGCCCTCGCGTTCGTCCGGGTCACGTCAGTTCCGCTCCGGCGCGTGCTCGTGGACGTAGTCGATCATCTCGTCCATCGACGCGCCGGGGCCGAATATCTCCGCGACGCCCAGCGAGCGCAACTCCTCCTTGTCGCCGTCGGGAACGATGCCGCCGACGAGGACGAGAGTGTCCTCGAAGGCGCCGTACTCTTTCAGTCCCTCCAGTATCTTCGGGACGAGGGTGTTGTGCGCGCCCGAGAGGATCGAGATTCCCAGCACGTCGACGTCCTCCTGGACCGCTGCCTGGACGACTTCCTCCGGCGCCCGGTGGAGGCCGGAGTAGACGACTTCGAACCCGGCGTCACGGAACGCCCGGGCGATGACGTGTGCCCCGCGGTCGTGGCCGTCGAGGCCCACCTTCGCCACGAGACACCGGATCGTTCGCTCGGCCTGCTCCTGGTCCGCGCTCATGTACCGGTGTACCACGCCCCACCGTTTGACTCTAACGGAGTTGATGAATAATGATTAACGACTATCGGGCCACGACGCGACGCGCGAAACGGATCCGAAAGGGGAAACACGCGGGCCGACGAACTCCGGACAATAATGGCCGCCGTAGACCGGATACACTCGCGCGCCAAGGCGAAGCCCCTTCTCGTCACGACAGTCCTCTCGCTGATCGGCTACGCGCTCGTCGTCGGGACGTTCGCCCGGATCTTTCCCTTCTTCCCGGAGCTGTCCAACGAGACGGTCATCGTCCTGAGCGACGCCATCGCGGTGGTCAACGCGACGGCGCTGGTCACCATCCTCGCCGGCGTCCGGTACATCCGCCGCGACGAAGTCCGGAAACACCGCGCCGCGATGCTCACCGCGTTCGGACTCATCCTCCTCTTCCTCGTCATGTACCTGCTCAAGGTCGGCGGCGGGTTCGAGAAGGCCATCCTCGTCGAGGGGCCAGTTCGGTGGGCCTACCTCGTCATGCTGGCTATCCACATCCTGCTCTCGGCCGTCTCTGTCCCCGTCGTCATCCACGCCGTCGTCCTCGGACTCACTCACTCGCCATCGGAACTCAGGGACACTTCGCACGCCCGTGTCGGCCGCATCGCCGTCGCCGCCTGGACGCTCAGCCTGTTCCTCGGTCTCGTGACCTACGTCATGCTCAACCAAGTGTACGGGTGGGAGCCCCGGACCGCTGCCCTCCTGTTGCTCGCCGCTACCCGGACTCCACTCGACTGGTGACGGCTGGGTAAACGCCGCCGACGGGCACGCGTCAACAGACCGGTTTCGGGTCGATGCCCATCCCTTCGAGCGAGCCTGCGTACTCGTCGTAGGCCAGGTCGACGACCGCGCTCGCAGCGGCCACCGCCCGCTCTCGGTCGTCGTCGCGCTCGCAGACGGTCTCGACGACCTCGCCGCCGCGTTCGACCTGCTCGTCGGTCTCGGCGCGCAGTTCGCGGAACAGGGCCGCCGCGCGCTCGTCGCCCTCGTTGACGAAGAAGTTGATCACCTGGAGGAGACTCCGCGAGGCGACCAGCGGGCGGGCGACGAGGCCCGCGGCGACCCTCTCGACGGTCTCGTCGAGGCCGCGGAGGTGCTCGTGCAGCGGGTCTGGGTCCGCTTCGGTGGGCGAGCCGTCAGCGAGTTCGAGCACGCGGTCGCGGTGCTCGCGTTCGCGCGCCCGTTCCGCCTCGAACGCGCTCCTGGCGTCGTCGTCCGTCTCGTCCCCGGCCCACTGATCGAACGTCTCCGCCGCTCTGGTCTCCGCCGCGACGGAAGTTTCGAGGACCGTCTCCCGGTCGAGGTCGCCCGCCGTCTTCGCGACGAGCGCTTTCTCCGACCCGAGGCGGGCCAGGCGCCCTTCGTTGGCCGATCGTACCTCCTCGACGAACTCCGAACCGTCCATGCCACGGCTTCGCACGCCGGCCACATATACTGTTGGTATCCTGACTCGACGGGGCCGTTTTACCGCTTCCGGGCCTACAGGAGGATATGACCGAAGACGCCCCGGCGGGCGACGGAACCACGGTGCGCGAGATCGACCCCGAGGAACTCGCCAGCCGGATCGAGAACGGTGAACGGATCGCGCTCCTGGACGTCCGCAACCGCGACGAGGTCGACGCCTGGCAGATCGACGGGCCAGGGGTCGAGTTGACCCACGTCCCGTACATGCGGTTCGTCAGCGCGAGGGCGACCGGTGAGCCGGCGGATCTGGTCGACCCCGACGAGTCCTACGTCGCCGTCTGTCCGCGCGGGGCCGAGAGCGCGGAGGTCGCGGCGTCGCTCGCCGAGGACGGCGTCGAGGCAGTGAACCTCGCGGGCGGGATGGAAGGCTGGGCGCGCGTCTATCGGCGGACGCAGATCGCTCGCGACGCCACGGACGCGACCGTCTACCAGTACCGTCGCCCCGCCACTGGCTGTCTCGCGTACGTCGTCGTCTCCGCCGGGGAGGCCCTCGCCGTCGACCCGCTGCTGGCGTTCGTCGAGCGCTACAGCGACGACGTCGCCGACGTGAACGCCGCCATCGAGACGGTCGTCGACACGCACGTCCACGCGGACCACTTCAGCGGCCTCCGCGAAGTGGCCGGGGCCACCGGTGCCACGCCGGTGCTGTCGACCGCTGCCGCGGACCGCGGCGTCACCGGCGACGTGCGGACGGTCGACGACGGGGACGTCGTCCGCGTCGGCGAGCACGAACTCGACGTCCTCGCGACCCCTGGCCACACGACGGGGTCGATTTCGCTCGTCCTCGACGACGTCGTGTTCACCGGTGACTCCCTCTTCCTCGACGGCGCTCCACGACCGGATCTCGAACGCGGAGCGGACGGCGCCCTGGAACTCGCCGAGACGCTCCACGAGACGCTCACCGACCGGTTCGCACCGCTGCCCGACGACGTTATCGTCGCGCCCGGCCACTACGTTCCGGGCCGCGCGCCCGCCACCGACGGCTCGTACGCGGCGACGCTGGGCGACCTCCGCGACCGACTGGCGGCGTTCTCGGAGGATCGGACGGCCTTCGTCGAACGCGTCATGGATTCGATGGGCGCCCGACCCGCGAACTTCGAGCGCGTCGTCGCGGTGAATCTCGGTCGCGAATCGGTCTCGGACGAGGAGGCCTTCGAACTGGAACTCGGCCCGAACAACTGCGCCGTCGCGACGGAGTGAACTGGTTGCGTCGGTCCCGCCGCGCTTCGGGACGACGGCATCCGGGCTCAATCAGTTCTCGGGAGCGCCACCGCACCGGCGACGAACGCCACCAGCCCGGCGACGGTGAGAATCGCGAGGGGAGTGACTGCGTCACCCGTCTGTCCGGACGTCGTGACCGCCCGGACGCCCCGCGAGAAGAAGGTCAGCGGTGACAGCCAGGTGGGGAGCCACGCCGGCAGGAGCGCCGGCGGGACGAACGTCTCCGAGAGGAAGAGCAGCGGGAGCGCGATGGAGTTCGACGCCGCGATGACGCCGTCCTGTGAGTCGGCGAAACTGCCGATCAGTGCGCCGACGCCGCAGAACAGCGCGACGCCGACGACGACGAAGGCGACCAGCGCGGCGACCGACACCGCCGTCAGGACCACCTCCGCGCCGGTGAGGGCGACGACGAGTCCGAGCAGCAAGAGCCCGGCGAGGCCGATGACGACGATATTGACGAGCGTCTGGGCAGCGAGCCACTCCAGCCTGGTCAGCGGCGTCGTCGCCAGTTTCTCGAACCGGTTGCCCTCCCGGTGGCGAGCGACTTCGCTCCCGACCCGGGACAGCGGCGTGAACAGCACGACGACGGCCAGGTAGCCCGCGACGTAGTACCGGGGCGGCTCGGTGAACAGCCCACCGCCACCGGGTCGCGTCTGGACGAGCGCGCCGAAGATGACGACGATGATGAGCGGGAAGAAGAACGTGAAGAACACGGCAGTGCGACGGCGGAGGAACGCCTTCCGGGCGCCCGTGAACTCGGCGTGCACGCGGCGAATCGCGCTCATCGCTCGCCTCCGGCCGGGGCGGCGGTCGGTTCCCGGTCGGTCCCCCGGTCTCCTCGTCCGACGCGGTTCCCCGTAAGTTCCATGTACACCGCCTCCAGGTCCGGTTCGGCCCAGCTGAGGCCGTCGTAGTCAGCGCCGGCGTCCTCGAGTTCCCGAACGACCCCGCCGATGTCCTCCGGGGCGACCCCGGACACGGTCATCCCGTCTCCGTCGAACGCCGTGGGATACCGCAGCGTCGTCGCGACGGACTCGTCGACGTCGCCGGAGACGGTGAGTCGGCTCTCGCCGCCGTAGGCCTCGATCAGCGCGTCGGGGGCGTCTATCGCGACGAGCTCGCCGTCGGCCAGCAGTCCGACCCGGTCGGCGAGTCGGTGCGCCTCCTCCATGTCGTGGGTGGTCACGAGGATCGTGACGCCTGCGTCGGCCAGCCCTTCGAGCAGTTCCCACAGGTCGTGACGGCCGGCGGGGTCGATACCGGTCGTGGGCTCGTCGAGAAACAGGAGGTCGGGGTCGTTGACGAGCGTCGCGCCGACGCAGGTCCGGCGCTGCTGGCCGCCCGAGAGGTTCTCGTACCACGTCCCAGCGTCGTCGGCGAGGCCCACGTCGGCGAGGACGCGCTCGACGTCGCGCGACTCGTCGTAGAGGCCGGCGTAGTACGCCAGCAGTTCGCGAGCGGTGAGCCGGTCGTGGGGCGAGAAGTCCTGCGGCAGGAGTCCGATCCGGTCCCGGTCGACGTCGCGGGGCGACGTCCCGAACAGTTCGACGCGGCCCTCGGCGTCGGTCGTGCCCGTGAGCGCGCGGACGAGCGTGGTTTTGCCGGCCCCGTTCGGCCCGACGAGTGCCACGACCTCTCCCTCTCCGAGCGTCAGCGAGACGTCGGCGAGGGCGACGGTGTCGCCGTACGCACGGCGAACGTTCTCGGCGACGAGTACCTCCTCCATGGCTGTGGGTCGGTCGGCCCGACCGAAAATCGCTCCGATCGGTCGCCGGGGTCGCCGCGGGTCGTCACACCGCCGCTCTCCGGCGATGGCCGCGACCCGCTCAGAGTGCCGCCCGAACGTTGCGGGCGATCTCGTCGGGGTCGTAGGCGTCCTCCTCCTTGTCGTAGACGGTCTGGCCGTTCACGCTGACGGTGAACACGCCGTGGTCACCCATCACGAGTTCGAGCGAATCGAGCTCGGCCTCGAGGCCACTGAGTACGACCTCCTGGACTTCGAGGGCTCGTTCACGAAAGCCGCAGGGAACGCAGTATTCGATCGTTACGTCGGACATACGTGGACGGTCAGCGGCCACGAACAAAAAGGCGCGTCCCGATACGTTTTTGACGGTGCTGTTAGCGTATAAACACATGAGCGTTCGCGCACATCCGGCCGCTCGGGTCCCCGGACCGGTTCGGTGGTTCGTCGGCGTCCTCTCGCGACGGCAGACGTACCGGAACCTGGTCTACCTGGCGTTGACCTTTCCGCTCGGACTCGGCTACTTCGTCCTGCTGACGACGGGGCTGTCCGTGGGCTTTAGCCTCCTGGTCTTCCTCGTCGGCCTCCCGATACTCGTCGGCGTGCTCCTCCTCTCGGACCGCATCCTCGTCTTCGAGCGGTGGCTCGCGGCCCGACTCCTCGGCGTCGACGTTCCGCTGGACCGGGAGACCGAACACGACGAGGTGTGGGACTACCTGCGGTCGCCCCTGGCCGACCTGGGGACGTGGGTGGGCCTGGTCTATCTGGCGTCGAAGTTCGTCGTCGGCCTGTTCACCTTCATCCTGATGACGCTCCTCGGTACGCTCGCCGGGTCGTTCGTCCTCGCGCCGCTGTACTACCGCCAGGCGACGATTCAGGTCTCCATCCCGGAGCCCATCCACCTCACCCTCTCCTACGCCGTCCAGCAGTGGGGCGGCGTCGAGGTGGTCTCCTACCCCCTCACGATAACGTCATGGCAGGTGACGTCGCTCTCCGAGGCGGTCGGCGTCGCGGTCGTCGGCGTGTTACTGTTCGTCGTCTCGCTCCACCTCCTGAACCTGCTCGCGAGAATCCAGGGCTGGTACACGCGAGTGCTGATCACGCCGCGGCCGCTGACGTAGCGACGACGAGTTTCGACGAGCTGCCAGGAATAATTAGCGCCAGCCGGGACGCCAGTACAGCAGTGCGACTGTCGCGACGAAGACGACGGTCGAGAGGAGGTACGACTGGTCGTAGACGGCCCCGGCGACGGCCGCTGTCCCCCCGAACACGCTCGTCGCTATCGTCGCGATGACCGGCCAGGTACACGAGACGCAGGACAGCAGGCCGACGATGCCGGAGATGGCCGACCCCGCGGCGTCGACGACGGCGGCGTAGACCAGGTACGCCAGCGCGACGTAACCGACGACTTGCCAGGGGATCAGGTTGATCCGGACGCCCTGGAACGGGATCTGGAGCGAGCCGAGCGCGAGGCCGGTCGCGGGCAGGTTGACGAACAGCCGGGGCGCCCAGCCCGGTGGCGCCGACGCCACCGTGAGATCGACGCCGGCCGGGAGCATGTCGGCACCGGGTCCCCAGACGCCACCGAAGTAGCCCAGGATGCCGAAGTACGCCGCCGCGACCGCCACGCCGACGGTCCGCTGGCGCTGTGACGCGGTCGGTCGCTCCGTTCTGACCAGCGCCCAGGCGCCGACGGTTATCCACACGAGCGGGACGGCGACGGGCGTCACCCCGGTGATGTCGTTGGGGCTGAGGAGGTGGTACGCCAGGAACAGGAGGAGCTGGGTGTTGACGAGCAGCGCGCTCAGCAGGAGCGTGTCGCGGCGCAGTTCGAACCGGTCGATCTTGTAGGTCGTGCTCATAGCGCGATGGAGTCGACGACGATGGCGACCAGGAGCGCCCCGAGGTAAGCGTTCGAGGCGTGGAACGCCCGGAAGGCTGCCTGTTCGGTCCGTTCGCGGTGGAGTAGGACCACGGCCCAGAGGAACACCGCGCCCAGAACCGCGGTCGTCCCGGCGTACAGGGGACCGAGGGGTGTCAGCGCGGCCATCCCGCCCGCAGCGACGAGTGTCGCGCCGAGGTAGAAGACGATGTGTTTGCGGGTCACCGTCTCGCCGTGGACGACGGGCATCATCGGGAAGCCGCCGCGGGCGTAGTCCTCCTTGTACGCCAGCGCGAGGTTGTAGAAGTGCGCGGGCGTCCACAGGAAGATGACGCCGGCGAGGGCCAGTCCCGGCAGGCCGATCTCGCCGGTGACGGCGGCCCAGCCGATGAGCGCGGGCAGCGACCCGGCGAACCCGCCGATAACTGTGTTCTGGACCGTGTTCGGCTTCAGCACGACGGTGTAGACGACGCTGTAGAACAGGATGGCCGCGAAGCCAAGCGCCGCGGCGAGGGCGTTGACCTGCCAGAACAGCCACACCGACGTGACCGAGAGGAGCCCGCCGAACGCGAGCGCGTTTCGGACGGGGATCTGGTGGGTCGCCACCGGACGGTCCGAGGTCCGCTCCATCCGCTGGTCGACGTCGCGCTCGATGACGTGGTTGAACGTCCCCGAAGCGCCGATGGCGAGCACGCCGCCGGTCAGGGTGAAGAGGACCGTCGGCGTCGTGAGGTCCGGACCGGCGGCCAGCGCCATCCCGGCCGCCGCGACGAGACAGAGCAGCCACATCAGGCGCGGCTTCGTGAGCCGGAAGTAGGCGCCAGCGGTCGCGGTGATTCGCTCTCGCGTCGACAGCGAAGCGGAGCCCGGTGACGGTCCGCCGGTCGCCGTATCGCCGGCGTCCAGGTCGACAGGATCGACGACGGGCGCGTCGTCCGGCGTCCGCGTCTCGGACTCGAGTTGCCAGGCGAGAGCGAGGACGAGCGTCGTGAAGATGGCCATGCCCGTGGCGAGGTGAGCGCCCGGGAACGGAGCCGTCGCGCCCGAGGTCGCGACCAGCGCGCCGAGTCCGATCTGGACGGGGTAGAGGAGCAGTGCCGTGACCGCCAGCGCAGTGACGCGGCGCCTGGCGGCGGACCGGGCGCCGGCGACCGCCGTCGCGAGGACGAGCAGTCCGACGACGGCGGCGGCGAGACGGTGGCTCCACGCGACGAGGAGACCCGTGTCTTCGAGTACTGGCCCCTGACAGACCGGCCAGGTGGAACAGGAGTTGACGGCGTGAGCAACGTCGGCCGTCGCACCGAGGACGACCAGCAGGTACACACCGACAGCGCTCGCGGCGAGCAGCGTCGTGAACCGTGGGCGACGTGAGTTCATCCCGGGAGGCCTCTTTCCTAGACCCTTCGTTCCATCGCACTTAGACCCCGCGCTTCGGACGCCTCGGCACCTCGTGGTTCGGACGGCACGGCGCCCGGCACGATTCGTTCACCTCCTGAATCTGTCGCCGAACATGGTCGGGTGGGCGTCCCACGCCGTCGCGCGCCCCTGAGGGCAAGACAGCAGCTATTTATTCCCGACTTCCGAACTCCCGAACACGCATGAATGGGAAACGCGTCGGGCTCCTCACGGTCTTCACTGGAGCTCTTCTCGCGCTCGCCGTCGAGCCGGCAGCAGCCCAGGTGTCGACGTCGGAGACGGCGGAACTGATCTGGGACCTCAACATGAACCTGCTGTACATCGCCGTCCCCATCACGGTGCTCGTGGAGGGCATCCTCATCTACACCGTCTGGAAGTTCCGTAACAACGAGGATCCCCTGCCGACGATGGAGAACCGGCGTCTCGAGATAACCTGGACCATCGCGACGGCGATCATCCTCCTCGTCGTCGGTATCGCCTCTTACCAGGTGATGGCCGAACCGTACGTCACGGCCACCGCGGACCAGCAGATCGAGTCCGACCAGGAGCCTGCCGAGGTCGAAGTCGTCGGTCAGCGCTACAGCTGGACGTTCAACTACAACGACACCGGGCAGGGAGACGACCGCGTCAGTTCCAGTAACACGCTCGTGCTCCCGGCCGACAGGCCCGTCGTGTTACACATCACCTCCACGGACTGGATCCACGCGTTCCACGCGCCCGGTCTCGGGTTGAAGAGCGACGCAATTCCGGGGAACCACAACGTCATCAAGACCGAGATAACCGAGACGGGAACCTACCAGCTCTACTGTGCGGAGTACTGTGGCACTGGCCACTCCGACATGCTCGGCCAGATAGAGGTCGTCTCCGATGACGAGTACCAGAGCTGGCTCGACGAACAGCAGTCCGCCTGAGGCGGTCACGTTCTTTTTGCGCTCGCCCGTCGCAGGTAGCGACATGTCCGACTACTTCGAGGAGATCGAGATCGGCGAGACCGACGCCTTCGGCACGTACGAGGTCACCGAGGAGGACGTGGTCTCCTTCGGTGAACAGTTCGACCCCCAGCCGTTCCACGTCGACGAAGACGCCGCGCGGGAGTCGATGTTCGGTGGTCTCGTCGCCAGCGGCTGGCACACCGCGTCGATGACCATGCGACTGCTCGTGGACAACTTCCTCGCAGACTCCCGTGCGCTCGGCGCAGTCGGCATCGACGACCTGCGATTCCCCAGCCCGGTCAGGCCCGGCGACGCGTTGCGCGTCGAGACGGAGGTCGTCGACAAGGAGGTGTGGGACGAGGACCGCGGGCTCGTCCACTGCGCCATCGAGACGTCGAACGCTGACGGCGTCGTGTTGACCATGGTGGGCCTGGTCCTCTGGGAGCGCGAGTAACTCCCTCCGAAGGCGGGCGCGACTGCCCTTCGGTTCCCGAGTGTGGCATCGTCCCCGGAAGGATACCCCGACTCCGGGCCGGTGATCGACGGCGGTTCGCCGGCAGAGCGCTTCGACAACCGGAACGGATGTGCGGAGAACGGGACAGGAGGAAAGCGGCCGCGAGAACTATCGCTCAGGCGCAGACGTCGACCGTCGCGTACGCCTTCCCGGTGCTGGTCACTTCGACGCCGACGCCCATCCGGGTCGGCCCGCCGACGAGGAGTCGCTCGCTGTAGGTCGAGCTCTCGTTCCAGTTATCGACGATGGCGCGGGCGACCGCTCGTTCGTCGCCGTTGAACCGTTCCTGCCCGTCGGCCTGGTAGTGCGTTCCGGCGTAGGTCGTGCCAACGAGTTCGAACTTCTCGTCGGGCGTGTCGATGTAGCTCCCCTCGTGGGATTTGAACTTGCAGCGCTCGTAGAGGTCGTGATTCCGGTACCGATTGGTGGTCGAGACACCGTCCACCTTGTGGGCGGCGCTGCCGTGGTTCGCCATCGCCACGCTGTGGTTGCTCGCCATGCGAGAGACGCGGGTCGCCGTGGCGTCGCCGGTGCCCAGCTGCGTCCGATTCTGCGCCTCGCGCTCCTGGTTGACGAACTTGGCGATGTGATTCGCTATCTCGGCTTCGTCGAACTGCCGGGCTGGAATCGTCGTCTGGCGCTCACTCGTCGACTCCGAAGGGGTCGCTGCCCCGTCGTCGCCGCTCGTCTGGTCGCTGGTCGTCGTCGCCGTCCCGCCGTCGGCTGCCGGACTCGTCGTGACCGGCGCGCTCGTTCCACCACCCAGTTGCATTCCGATCAGGACGCCGACGCCGAGGGACGCCATGACGACGACCCCCAGTATCCCGACCGCAGTCTTGTTTACCATCTTGATCCCACGGTTGCGATCGAATCAGTTGAACCTTCCGCATGTCAATCGTCCGCCAGTACCCTCTCGGGACCCGGTTTTTCGTCGAGAACGGCTGGGACTCGGTCGGCGTCGACGACAGTCGCTCGCCGCCGCAGCGACTCGTACCGCTCGCGCCCTCGATCACCCCCGTAGTTGCGCTCGGCGAGGGGTCGCGATTCGACGACGACCAGCCGTTCGGCGTCGTCGGCGAGTCGGCAGACGGTCGCAGCCGGGTCGATGACCGGATCCGCGAGCACCGTCACGTCGGCGGCCGCGATTTGCTCGCTGACCGCCTCGACCGTGGCTCGATCGATAGCCGCGAACGGCGGCGTCGTCTCGACCGGGACGTCGAGCGTCCGCGCGACGGACCGGGCGGCGTCGTCGTGGGAGAAGGGGCCCGCACTCACCTGGTGGCCCGCCGCCCAGCACGACCCGACGACGCTGGCACCGGTCTCGCCGCCGCCGAGGACGTGGACCCGACGCCCCCCACCAGTCGTCGACGGGAGCGTCGTCACCGCCGGCGAGTCCGTCACCGGATTCGTCGTCACCACGCCGCGCGCGTCGAAGGCTGTCTCCAGGGCCTCGGTGGTCAACACGTCCGCAGGCTCCCCCTGGTCGACGATTCGCCCGTCGTGGACGAGTGCGAGTCGGTCACAGAAGCGAGCGGCCGATTCGAGGTCGTGGATCGCCGCCAGCACCGCCCGGCTCTCGTCGGCGAGTTCGCGGACGAGCGCGAGCGTCTGCGTCGCGTGGTTCACGTCGAGGCTCGCCGTCGGTTCGTCGAGCACGAGCGTGGGGGCGTCCTGAGCGAGCGCGCGGGCGACGAACACGCGCTGGCGCTCGCCGCCGCTCAGCGTGTCGACCCGCCTGTCGCGCAGGTGCGTGGTCTCCGTCCGTTCGAGCGCCGCGTCGACGCGGGCCCCCCGGTCTGGGTCACTCGAAAACCGTGAGCGGTGAGGTGTCCGCCCCATCGCGACGACGTCCGCGACGTCGAAGGCGAACCGGACGCTCGTGTCCTGGGGGACTGTCGCGACGCGGCGACTCGCTGCCCGCGAGGACAGGTCGTGGATCCGGTCCTCGCCGACGAACACGTCACCCGAATCGGGGGTCAGCGCGCCGTTGACCGTGCGCAGCAGCGTCGTCTTGCCGGCGCCGTTGGGGCCGACGAGGCCCACGAACTCCCCTGCCTCGACCGTGAGGTCGACGCCGTCGAGCACCTCGACGTCGCCGAACGCGACGTGGACGTCGTCGACGCGGATCACACCGTGTGCACCTCCTTGCGCCGCAAGAGGTAGAGGAAGAAGGGCGCGCCGACCGCCGCGGTGACGATGCCGACCGGCACCTCCGCAGGTCCGGAGCGTGCGAGCGTATCGGCGGCGACCAGGAAGGTCGCGCCCGCGAGTGCGCTCGCGGGGAGGAGTATGCGGTGGTCCGGGCCGACGATCAGCCGGAGGACGTGGGGGACGACCAGGCCGACGAAGCCGATGACGCCGGCGACGGCGACGGCGGCGGCTGTGATGACGCTCGCGACGGCGAGCAGGATACGCTTGGTCCGCTCGACCTCGATACCGAGCGCGTGGGCGTCCTCTTCGCCCATCAGGAGGACGTTCAGGTCGTGGGCGTAGACGTGCAGGACGGCGAAGGCGAGGAACGCGGCGGGCAGGGTCACCTCCACCTCACCCCAGGTGCTGTTCTGGAGGTGCCCCATCAGCCAGTAGATGGCCTGTTCGAGGCTCTCGCCGGCGTGGACGAGCATGTAGGAGATGACCGCACCGAGGAACGTCTGGATGGCCACGCCGGCCAGCAGCAGCGTGGCGACGGGCGTCTCCCCGTCCCGCGTCGCGATGAGGTAGACGGCGAAGGCCGCCAGTATCGCACCGGCGAAGGCCATCGCCTGGAGCGGGAGGCCGACGGCGAAGACGATGGCCGCCACCGCGCCGACGGCGGCGCCAGACGAGACGCCGATGATCGACGGGTCGGCCAGCGGGTTCCGGAAGAACCCCTGCATGACCGTTCCCGCCGCGGCGAGCGCGAAGCCCACGATGGCGCCGAGGACGATGCGGGGGAGCCGGATCTGGCGGACGATGGTCTCACTCGAGTCGGCGACCGCGAAGGAGAACGGATAGACGTACCGGAGCGAGACGCCGGGAAGGGGCACGGAAACCCCGAGGATCCGCGTCGTCCCGACGCCGACGGAGAGGCCGGCCGGGACCCCCACCGCGTTCAGCGCCGCCTTCGACACCGTGAGCAGGTCGATGCTCACCGGGCCGACCGTCGCACTCGCCAGTACCGTCGCGACGAGCGCTGCCCCCAGGCCCAGGAGTACGGGCGCGCGTGGCGGTGACTCCACTGTATCAACTACGGTTACTCTAGCCCAATACTTATTGTATACGGTCGCTCGCCGACAGGTCCGAGCGAGGGGTGGGGAGGCCGTGCCTGTGGGGCGGCGGATAGCGCACGTCTCCCCCGCCATCATAAAGGCGTATAAGCCAGGGGCGGCCACTTCCGGTATGGTCGAGAACGTCATCTGGCCGGCGTTTCTGGACGCCGACCGCTCGCGCAACGAGGGACGCCGGGTCTCGCTGGACCAGGCCATCCCCGACCCCACGGTCGACGAGATAGCCACGGCGGTCCAGCAGGTCGGCTACGACGCGGTCATCGAACGCGACAAGACGTACCCCCGCGAGTACGAACAGCGCGGGCGCGTGCTCGTGAAGAACGCCGACGACGCGACGAAGTCGGACCTCCTGGGCGCCGTCGCGGCGTACCTCCAGGCCATCCGGGCATGAAACGCGTCGGCGACGTCGTCCGCGTGGCCCAGGGCCTGGCCGTCGCCCGCTGCCCGGACGACGACCACCCCGACATCGGGCGCGCCGTCCTCACGGACGACCTTGAAGACGCCGGCCGCGTCGTCGACGTGTTCGGCCCCGTCGAGCGCCCCTACGTGGCCGTGACGCCCGACGACGACGTCCGACTCGCGTCGCTCGTGGGCAAACCGCTGTACGCGCGCTGACGCAGTGGTCGGATCTCGGCGCACCAATTTTCTGTAGTTCTCGTTAGAGGATCGCCGGCAGCCTCCCGTAACGCTCAAACCCTTCCCACCGGACCACCGGACAATGACAGAGCGAAGGCGGGTCGCGTTCGGCGTCGGCATCATCGTCGCCATCTTCCTGTTCATTCAGCTGTCCGCGATAGCGCTCGTGGAGCCGTTCGAGGCGGCGGGGTACCAGCCCGTCGAGAACCCCGAGGACCCGACGAACAGCCTCGTCTACGTCGGTGCAATCCTCGTCGCGACGGCGTTCATGCTCGCCGCGTTCAAGCTGAACGTCGACGCGCTGATCCGGCTGATTATCGTCGCCTCCGGGGCGTGGCTCTCCCTGTACGTCTTCCGCGTCCTGATGCGGTTCGTCGCGCCGGCTCCCCTCGCCGACGTCGTCGCTATCCCGTTCGCCATCGCGCTGGGCGTCGCGCTGTACGTCCATCCGGAGTGGTACGTCATCGACATCGCGGGGGCCTTCATGGGCGCCGCCGCCGCTGGCCTGTTCGGCATCGGCTTCGGCGTCCTCCCGGCGCTGATACTGCTGACCGTCCTGGCCGTCTACGACGCCATCAGCGTGTACGGCACCGAGCACATGCTGACCCTGGCGTCCGGTGTGATGGACCTCAAAGTACCGGTCGTCCTCGTCATCCCGATGACGGCGGACTACTCGTTCCTCGACGCCGACATGCCGGACCCGATGGCGGACGACGCGGACTCGGCCGAGCAGTCGGCGATTTCCGGGTCGTCGGTCGACGCGGAGTCCGGCGCGGACGGCGAACCGACCACCGACTTCACGCGCGGTGGCAGTGACGGCCAGATCGACGAGACGGAGGCCGCAGACCCGCTCGAACGGGAAGCCATGTTCATCGGCCTCGGCGACGCCGTCATCCCGACGGTGCTGGTCGCCAGCGCCGCCTTCTTCGCGCCGGAGAGCGTGCCGACGCTGGCCGGCGTCGCCCTGCCCGCGCTCACGGCGATGGTCGGGACGTTCGCCGGACTGGCCGTCCTGCTGTGGATGGTGATGAAGGGGCGCGCCCACGCGGGGCTCCCGCTGCTCAACGGTGGGACGATAGCCGGTTACGTCCTGGGAGCGCTCGTGAGCGGCCTGACGCTCGTTCAGGCGCTCGGACTCGACGCGTACCTTTAGAGACCCGTCAGTCTACCGTCCCGTGAGCGCCTGACTCGCCGGCGAGAACTCGATCTCTCTCCCCAGCCCCTGCTCACTCGCCCGCTCGTACAGCATGTGGGCCGCCGCGACTGTTTCTATGGCCGTCCCACCGCTGTCGAAGACGGTGATCTCGTCCTCGTCCGTGCGCCCCTCTGCCTCGCCAGCGACGACATCGCCGAGTTCGGCGTGCACGTGGTCCTCGTCGATAGCTCCCTCCTCGAGGGCTCCGATGAAGGACCCGGCGTCCTGCGTGACGCGCTCGCGCAGGTCCGGGACGTACGTGGACCGCCGTATCGTCGTGGCGTCGAGTTCGCGCTTCTCGGGATTGTACTGGCCCATCGCGGTGACGTGGGTCCCCGGTTCCAGGAGGTCGCCGTCGAACACCGGCTCGTCCGCGTTCGTCGCGGTGACGACGACGTCGGCGCCCTCGATAGCGGCGTCCGAGGTCGCGACGGCGGCGACGCTGGCGTCGAGTTCGTCGTTCATCTCGGCGACGAAGCTCTCCCGGTGGTCCTTCGTCGGCGAATACACCTCGACGCGGTCGAGGTTCCGGACTGTCGCCGTCGCCCGGAGCTGTCCGCGGGCCTGCGGGCCGCTCCCGAACAGCGCGAGGTCCGACGCGTTTCGGCGGGCGAGAGCGTCGACGCCGACGGCGCCGGCAGCACCGGTCTTGAAGGGGTTGAGTGATGCGCCGTCGAACACGGCCAGGGGCGCACCGGTGTCGGCGTCGAACAGCGGCAGGGAGAAGTAGGCGTCGCGTTCGCCGAAGCCGGCGGTGTAGACGTAGCCGCCCATCGCGCCGGTCTCCGGGAGGATAGCCGTGTAACTGGTCACCATTCCCGCCGGGACGTCGTTGAAGAGGGCGGTCCGGGGCGCGGCCGGAGCGCCTCGCCCGCGTTCTCGGTACCCCTCGCGGACGGCGTCGACGTACTCTTCCGGCGTCGCCAGTCCGGTCACGTCCGCACTCGTCAGAAACAGTGCCGTCGATTCGGCGTCGCTCATACCGGCCGTTCGCTTCGCCGTCCCTTAGGCGTACTCCTGTCCGCACTGGTCGACGGAAAGATCGAACGCTAAAATCGCACGACGGGGTGACGGGCTGGTGGCTCAGTCGGCTGTCTTGCCCGGTTCGCGGCGAGCGGGCGGCGAGTCGACCGGGGTTCGGACGAACATCGCGTGTCCGATGAGGCCGACGGCGACGACGGATGCCAGCGGGATGGCGGTCGTCAGCGCGAATCCGGCGAGGACCAGAACACCGGTGATACCTGCGAGTGCGAGCGGAATGAGTCCAAGGACGATGTCGTAGTAGCCCGTCATGAATATACTCGTAATTACGATAAATACCCATATAAGTGTTTCCCGTAAATCTCTCGTATGGTTGGACATTGGTCCTGTGTAGTCACGGCGTGGGTTATTAAAAACAAATTCATAAGTTATAGGCGGCGTATTTATCCGGAATATATCTCGCGCGCGCTCTGTCGACGGCGCCAGCGTGCGCTATCGCTCAGATCGCTTCAGCGCTCCCGAACCGATCGAGCAACGGTCGCTCGCGAACCGCTCACCAAACACGTGTGTGATATATTCCCAAAATATGCCGATTGATAACGAGTGGGACGTTACTTACTGACCATCTAATGCCGATTATGCTGTTTGATAATCGAGGAGGAGCGCTTATTGGGGGGAACTGGATATCACGTAGTAGAGGGACACCCGACCCCCGTTCCTCGAAATCTATGAGCACGAACGCCACGGACGATACGAACGAGGCCACGGACGGCGAGCAGACGCGATTCGCCGAACTGAACATCGGCGACGACGAGTTCGTCATCTACGACCGACAGAATCACCAGTCGTGGATTCAGTCGACAGTGGCCATCGACGTCGGTTCGATGCGATGAGCCCCGACGGCGTGGTACGGAACCCATAGAAATTCGAGATGGCCGGCGGTACGCGGGTTCGGCCGTTCTGGCAGACCGTCTCCCGCTTTATTCCGGCGACCACCCTTTCCTCTCTCTTCGACGGAATACTTCCTTTCCGACGACGTATGCCGTCACCTGACGATCGAGACGAGCGCTCGCCACCCGACGAGCAGGGCGCCACCGACGCCAAAGGATACCAGCGCGAACGTCACGGCCGCCCCACCGGGAAAGACCGACGTACTCCGGAGTGCCTGCGCGATGACGACGGCGAGAGCCCATGCCCCTAGTGTTCGGAGTGCCTCCGTTTCGAGGTCACCGACTGTACTGTGACTGTACAGGCGGCCAGGGACCGAAACGACTGCCCATCCGACCAGAAACGTGACCAGTGTCGCGGCGATACGCCCCGCGTATTCCAAGAGGCCGTACCCGTGGGAGAGCTCGCCAGCGACGACGAACGTTGCGATCGCGAGGAGGTCACCGACGGCAACCAGTGCCGTCAGCGACGTCGGTTCGACTCGCCGTCTGAGCGACCACGCCTGGTTCATATCTCCGCATCGAACGCGACCGACTTGGCTCTCCCGACTCGACGTTCGGGAGAGTGATACGATGCCCGACTGTCCGGGGCAGACGACGTCCCGCTGACACTGCGCCACCTACTTTTCGGTGCGCTTCGAACCGCTGGTATGGAGTTCGAACTCCTCGGCTGGCCGTCGGACGGCCCCACGCTCGAACTCGACTGGCGGCGGTTCAGTTACGCCGGGAAGTTCGTCATGTCCTCGACGGGGAAGGTCGTAGCGAGAGACGGCGGCACCGTCGTCGCGGCGCTCGCGTTCAACGAGGACCGGACCGACCCGGACACGCTCTGGTTTCGCTACGTCACCGTCCGGGACGACCGTCGGGGCGAGGGAATCGGTCCGAAGTTGCTCGATTTCGCACTGGATCGCGCGAGCGAGCGCGCGTACGAGAGAATGAAGATTGCTGTCAACAACCCGTTCGCCTACGAGGCCTGCTACCGCGCCGGCTTCGCGTTCACCGGCGAGACCACTGGCATCGCGGAACTCGTGCTCGCCTGGACGACGGCAGGCGATCCCGGCGGCGACGCCGAGCGCTATCGTGACGGACTGGACCGGTTCTGCGACCGAGACCTGTCTGACGAAGAGGAAGCGTTTCTCGCCGAGCGCACGGAGCGACCGTCGCCGAACGGCGCCTCGAACGCCGAGTGACCGCCCGGACTGTCCGTTCCTTCTTTCGCCACCGACTCACTCGACCGGGTCTGACTCGTACACGCGCGCGCCACAGTCGTCACAGGAGACGGCCGCGACCTCGCGTGTGGTACAGCAGGACTCGACCGTGTCGATGCCGAACGAGAGCGGCCCGCTGCAGGCGGGACACGTCGTCAGGTACAGCCTGAGACCGTTGAGTAACTCTCCGCGCTGGTCGACCGGAAGGTCGTCCCACTCCGGGAGCCGGTCCGCGAGGACGGCGGCGCCGGCCACGTCGGCGAGGAAGGCCGGCCGAGACTCCCACGTCCCGACAGGGGTCCCGTCACAGTACACCCGGAACGCGGCGCCGTGTTCCTCGAACGCGACGTCCCCCCGGGTGACGGCGAGGACGTCAAGCAGTCGTGCCCGGGTCACGTCATCCGTCCGGAGGGCTGTCACCACTTCGTCGATGGACCGATCGGCCTCGGCCGTCAGTCGGAGTTCAGTGCCGTCTTCGGACTCGGTCAGTACTCCCCCATCGAGGAGCGTCGACTCGACGTCGACTACCGATTCCTGTTCGTGTTGGACGGATTGCTCAGAGACGCCGGTTCCCACGAGGCCGGTGGTGTCGTGTTCCTTCCCGAACGCGGCCAGCAGCCAGTCCGGGAAGTACCGCTCGGTCAGCGTCGGCGTGCCGGGAACGAGGTAGCCACGCAGGTAGATGGTTCCGAGTCCGACGACGAGGACGGCGGCGCTTCCGGGCACCGCGAGTGCCGGCACGTCCAGCCGGAACGTTGCGGCCTGGACGGTGACCGCGAGACCGAACGCGATGCAGACGTTCACGACGCTACACGGGAGACAGCGGTTCTCGCCCGTGTACTGGCCGTGTCTGAATCGCGCGATGCGACCGTCCCCGGATTCCATACGTGTGTCTTCGGATCAAACGCCAAAGAACCTTCTCGTTCCGACGATTTCCGTGACGCCGTGTCGGTCTGACGGTCGACCCTGTCTGGCGGGTACCCGGCAGCCGACAGTATCAAGCCCTGCACTGTCCTACGGCCGGTCAATGGGTAATTCAGACCTCCGGTCGCTCGCCGCGATCGAGGACGTCTCCTTCGAGGACGTTTCGGGAAGCGTCGTGGCCGTCGACGCGCACAACTGGCTCTATCGCTACCTGACGACGACGGTGCGGTTCACCCGGGACGGCGCGTACACGACCACGGACGGGACCGAAGTCGCGAACCTGATCGGCGTCGTCCAGGGCCTCCCGAAGTTCTTCGAACACGACCTGACGCCGGTGTTCGTCTTCGACGGCGCGGTGACGGACATGAAGGACGACGAAATCCAGGAACGGCGTGAGCAGCGGGAGCAGCGGGAGGAGAAACTCGCGGACGCACGCGAAGCGGGGAACGTGACGGAAGTGGCCAGGCTGGACTCCCAGACCCAGCGGCTCACGGACGCGATCCTTCGGACGACGCGGCGGGCGCTCGAACTGCTGGACGTTCCCGTCATCGAGGCCCCGGCCGAGGGGGAGGCACAGGCGGCACACATGGCTCGCCAGGGCGACGTCGACTACGTCGGGACGGAGGACTACGACGCGCTCCTGCTCGGGGCACCGCTCACGCTCCGCCAGCTAACGAGCAGCGGGGACCCCGAACTGATGGACTTCGAGGCGACTCTGGACGCCCACGCCATCACCTGGGAACAGCTCGTCGACGCCGCCATCCTCATGGGGACCGACTTCAACGCTGGCATCGACGGCGTCGGCCCCAAGACGGCCGTCAAACTCGTGAAAGAACACGGCGACCTCTGGGGGGCCCTGGAGGCCAGAGACGCCCACGTCGACAACGCCGACCGGATCCGTGACATGTTCCTGACCCCGGCGGTGACGGACGACTACGATCTGGACCTGACGATGAACCCCGACGTCGAGGCGGCGAGGGACTACGTCACCGGGGAGTGGGAGATCGCTGCAGACGAGGTGGAACGGGGGTTCGAACGCATCGAGGATTCGCTCGTCCAGACCGGCCTCGATGAGTGGACCTGATCCGGGAAGCTCGAAACGGATCCGCCGACGAGTCCAGTCAGTACGACACAACTTGTGATTGCGTATCACCCGTCACGTGGCCTGTGTCGCCGTCTCACGGCAGGTTCGAGACGGAGGGTTTATCCGTTACCTTCCCATCGGAATGTTATGTGAACGCCGCGCCGGGACGCCCCGGCACGGTGCGGAGGAGTCGACGTGACTTCCTGCCGCGAAGCGAGAGTTCAGCGTGCTCGCCTCTGTGCAAGCACCTGCTCCCGCGAAAGATGAGGATCCCAGCCCTGCGGTCCGCCGTACAGGCGGGATCTGATGTGAGCCCTGACAGTTCGGTGACGCCGTCCGTCAGGGCGGCAATCGAGCTCGAACGGAGTAGCGGGCTTCCACATAAAGCCACTCAGTGCCTGATCCGTCAGGCCGGTTCCGTCGTGTGATTTCGACTATCATACACGGACCACAATCGGTGGCTTTATGTGGGGTAGTCCTCTACAACTATATCCGTTCGAAGGATGGCGCCCAGCGGGAATCTGCCCGCTACGCCGTCCACCTTAGACGAGTGCTTCTCGTCGATGATGGGATTCGAAAGCTATGAGTATCTCACCCCTGCGGTCCGCCGTACAGATGAGATATGATGCAAGCCCTGACAGTTCGGTGATACCTGGTTCGGTACGACCGACGCGGTGTCGCCGACTGACGACGAGACAACGTATGATAGCGTGTCTCCGCCAGATCCTGACCTTGAGTCAGGAAACCCATTCCGGTTGATCCTGCCGGAGGCCATTGCTATCGGAGTCCGATTTAGCCATGCTAGTTGCACGGGTTCAGACCCGTAGCAGATAGCTCAGTAACACGTGGCCAAACTACCCTACAGATCGTGATAACCTCGGGAAACTGAGGCTAATAACGAATACAGCTCACAGATTTGAACATCGTGAGCTGGAAACGCTACGGCGCTGTAGGATGTGGCTGCGGCCGATTAGGTAGACGGTGGGGTAACGGCCCACCGTGCCGATAATCGGTACAGGTGGTGAGAGCCAGAGCCTGGAGACGGAATCTGAGACAAGATTCCGGGCCCTACGGGGCGCAGCAGGCGCGAAACCTTTACACTGCACGACAGTGCGATAAGGGGACTCCGAGTGCGAGGGCATATAGTCCTCGCTTTTGTCGACCGTAAGGTGGTCGACGAATAAGGACTGGGCAAGACCGGTGCCAGCCGCCGCGGTAATACCGGCAGTCCGAGTGATGGTCGATATTATTGGGCCTAAAGCGTCCGTAGCTGGCCGAGCAAGTCTGTCGGGAAATCCAGTAGCTCAACTACTGGACGTCCGGTGGAAACTGTTCGGCTTGGGACCGGAAGATCCAAGGGGTACGTCCGGGGTAGGAGTGAAATCCTGTAATCCTGGACGGACCACCGATGGCGAAAGCACCTTGGAAGCACGGATCCGACAGTGAGGGACGAAAGCTAGGGTCTCGAACCGGATTAGATACCCGGGTAGTCCTAGCCGTTAACGATGCCCGCTAGGTTTGGCGCAGGCTACGAGCCTGCGCTGTGCCGAAGTGAAGACGTAAGCGGGCCGCCTGGGAAGTACGTCCGCAAGGATGAAACTTAAAGGAATTGGCGGGGGAGCACTACAACCGGAGGAGCCTGCGGTTTAATTGGACTCAACGCCGGACATCTCACCAGCACCGACAACAGTGATGACGGTCAGCTTAACGAGCTTACCCGCGACGCTGCTGAGAGGAGGTGCATGGCCGCCGTCAGCTCGTACCGTGAGGCATCCTGTTAAGTCAGGCAACGAGCGAGACCCGTATCCGTAATTGCCAGCAATACCCTTGTGGTAGTTGGGTACTTTACGGAGACTGCCACGGCTAACGTGGAGGAAGGAGCGGGCAACGGTAGGTCAGCATGCCCCGAATGTGCTGGGCAACACGCGGGCTACAATGGCCGGGACAACGGGTCGCAACGCCGAGAGGCGGAGCTAATCCCTTAAACCCGGTCGTAGTTCGGATTGTGGGCTGAAACTCGCCCACATGAAGCTGGATTCGGTAGTAATCGCGTGTCAGAAGCGCGCGGTGAATCCGTCCCTGCTCCTTGCACACACCGCCCGTCAAAGCACCCGAGTGAGGTCCGGATGAGGCCTGGATTCCCAGGTCGAATCTGGGCTTCGCAAGGGGGCTTAAGTCGTAACAAGGTAGCCGTAGGGGAATCTGCGGCTGGATCACCTCCTAATGACCGGGACCAGGCCGACGCGCCTGGCCCACCTTTACTTCGCCAGCCATTGTGGCAGGCGATGGTGACACCACGGCCGTACCGGCCGGGCACCGAACTGTCAGGGCTTACTTGCAGTTCACCCCTCTTCGAGGGGCGATCGATAGCTCAGTGGAAGAGCACCTCCTTCCGGAGGCGGCCCCGGTTCGATTCCGGGTCGATCACTACCGCGGACGGCACCGTGCCGTCACGCGAAACCGATGCACCATCCCGCGAAAGCGTGGTTGGGAAGGGTAAGACCGTCGCTCCCGTTCACCACGGGAGTGTTACGATGACGACCGTGTGTACGTGCAATCCAGACGTCAACTGGATCCGTTTCATCGTGGAACGTGTATCCGAACGTCGCTGCAACTGTAACGCACTGATGGATCTCTCCGGCTTCGGCCGGAGAGGACCCGAAGCGGTTACAGTTGCAGCTCATTGTTAGTCACGGTGATCGTTCACCCGACCACCGTGCAACGTGGCTACTACGCCACTCGGTGAATGGCTCGGCTCGAGTGCCGACGAAGGACGTGCCAAGCTGCGATAAGCCCGAGGGAGCTGCATGGAAGCGAAGAACTCGGGATGTCCGAATAGGAATCCTCTCCGCAATTGCCTTGCGCAATGGGGAACGCCGGGAATTGAAACATCTCAGTACCGGCAGGAAGAGAAAGCAACTGCGACGTCGTTACTAACCGCGAGTGAACGCGACACAGCCCAAACTGAAGCCCTCACGGGCGATGTGGTGTTCGGGCTGACTCTCATCACGCGACAGCCGTCGAGAACTCTCCTGGAAGGGAGGACGATACAGGGTGACAGTCCCGTATCGACGACCGGTAACGTGTGCGTCAGTCCCAGAGTATCGGGGGTTGGAATTCCCTCGTGAATATGGCAGGCATCAACCTGCTAAGGCTAAGTACAACTCGAGACCGATAGCGAACAGTAGTGCGAACGAACGCTGAAAAGTATCCTCAGAAGGGAGGCGAAACAGCGCCTGAAATCGAGTGGGTATAGAACGACGGGGCATACAAGGTCCTGTACAAAACGACCGAGACGCGAGTCTCCAGTAGGACGTACAGGAAGCCGATGTCGCGTCGTGCGTTTTGAAAAACGAGCCAGGGAGTGTGTTTGCGAGGCGAGTCTAACCCGATCATCGGGGAAGGCACAGGGAAACCAACATGGCCGCAGCGCTTTGCGCCAGGGCCGCCGTCTTCAAGGGCGGGGAGTCCCGCTGAC
This sequence comes from Halomicrobium sp. HArcel3, assembly GCF_058933135.1. Classification (NCBI taxonomy): domain Archaea; kingdom Methanobacteriati; phylum Methanobacteriota; class Halobacteria; order Halobacteriales; family Haloarculaceae; genus Halomicrobium; species Halomicrobium sp. HArcel3. The sequence goes on from NZ_JBZYDN010000001.1 coordinate 622,726, forward strand.
ACGACCCGAAACCGGACGATCTACACGTGGGCAAGGTGAAGCGTGCCGAAAGGCACGTGGAAGCCTGTTAGGGCTGGTGTCTTACAATACCCTCCCGTGACCTTCGTGTAGGGGTGAAAGGCCCATCGAGTCCGGCAACAGCTGGTTCCAACCGAAACATGTCGAAGCATGACGTCCGCCGAGGTAGTTCGTGAGGTAGAGCGACCGATTGGGATGCTTCACTCCGAGAGGAGTGAACTTCCCTGTCGAACTCCGAACTTACGAACGCTGTCGACGCGGGCAGTCCGGTGTGCGGGGTAAGCCTGTGCACCATGAGGGAGACAACCCAGAGTTAGGTTAAGGTCCCCAAGTGTGGACTAAGTGTGATCGAAGGTGGTCTCGAGCCCTAGACAGCCGGGAGGTGAGCTTAGAAGCAGCAATCCTCTAAGAAAAGCGTAACAGCTTACCGGCCGAGGTTCGAGGCGCCGAAAATGATCGGGACTCAAGTCCACCACCGAGACCCGACCGCAGGAGTCAAATCCTGACCGAGTAGGTTGGCGCTCCGATTGGATGGAAGCAGGGGTGAGAATTCCTGTGGACCGATCGGTGACGACAATCCTGGCCGCAGTAGTAGCGATAGTCGGGTGAGAACCTCGACGGCCGAATGAGCAAGGGTTCCTCAGCACTGTCAATCAACTGAGGGTTAGCCGATCCTAAGTCTACCCGTAATTCGAAGTAGACGAAATGGGAAGCTGGTTAATATTCCAGCGCCGTCGCACATTGAAAACTGACGTCTCGGGGTCGACCAAGCCGGGCCTTCGCCCGGTCCAACCGTCCAATTCCGTGGAAGCCGTAATGGCACGAAGCGGACGAACGGCGGGAGTGCGCAAGTTGGTTCAACCTGGGACCCGTGAAAAGGTGAGTGCGATGTCCGTACCGAGATCCGACACAGGTGCTCATGGCGGCGAAAGCCAAGGCCTGTCGGGCCACAACCGACGTTAGGGAATTCGGCAATCTAGTCCCGTACCTTCGGAAGAAGGGATGCCTGCTCAGGAGATGAGCAGGTCGCAGTGACTCGGGGGCTCGGACTGTCTAGTAACAACATAGGTGACCGCAAATCCGCAAGGACTCGTACGGTCACTGAATCCTGCCCAGTGCGGGTATCTGAACACCTAGTACAATAGGACGAAGGACCCGTCAACGGCGGGGGTAACTATGACCCTCTTAAGGTAGCGTAGTACCTTGCCGCTTCAGTAGCGGCTTGCATGAATGGATCAACCAGGGCCCCGCTGTCCCAACGTTGGACCCGATGAACCGTACGTTCCAGTGCGGAGTCTGGAGACCCCCATGGGGAAGCGAAGACCCTATAGAGCTTTACTGCAGGCTGTTGCTGGGACATGGTCGCTAATGTGCAGCATAGGTAGGAGCCGTTACACAGGTACCCGCGCTAGCGGGCCACCGAGGCATCAGTGAAATACTACCCGTTAGTGACTGTGACCCTCACTCCTGGCGGAGGACACCAATAGCCGGGCAGTTTGACTGGGGCGGTACGCGCTCGAAAAGATATCGAGCGCGCCCCAAGGCCATCTCATCCGGGACAGAGATCCGGAGAAGAGCGCAAGAGCAAAAGATGGCTTGACAGTGTTCTTCCTAACGAGGAACGCTGACGCGAAAGCGTGGTCTAGCGAACCAATTAGCCCGATTGATGCGGGCAATTGATGACAGAAAAGCTACCTTAGGGATAACAGAGTCGTCACCCGCAAGAGCACATATCGACCGGGTGGCTTGCTACCTCGATGTCGGTTCCCTCCATCCTGCCCGTGCAGCAGCGGGCAAGGGTGAGGTTGTTCGCCTATTAAAGGAGGTCGTGAGCTGGGTTTAGACCGTCGTGAGACAGGTCGGCTGCTATCTACTGGGGGTGTTCTGGTGTCTGCCGAGAACGTTCGTATAGTACGAGAGGAACTACGAATGGGTGCCACTGGTGTACCGGTCGTCCGGAAGGGCGCTGCCGGGCAGCTACGCACTACGGGTTAAGAGCTGAATGCATCTAAGCTCGAACCCCCCTCGAAAAAGAGACACCGCTTCAAGGTTTCTCGTAGAAGACGAGTTCGATAGACTCGGGATGTACGCGCCGAGGTAACGAGGCGTTTAGTCCGCGAGCACTAACCAACCGAAGCCACACCAATCATACTGGACGCACTGACCCGCTGAAACGGGTCCAGGCGTAAACTGGATTGCACGTACACACGGTGATCTTACCACCGACATTGGTACCCGAACACGAGTTCGGAATATCGCGGTTCGATTCCGCGAGTCGGCGTTAAGGCGGCCATAGCGGCGGGGCGACTCCCGTACCCATCCCGAACACGGAAGATAAGCCCGCCTGCGTTTCGGTGAGTACTGGAGTGTGCGAACCTCTGGGAAACTCGATTCGCCGCCTGCCACTTATACCACTTTCAACCCTCGAACAGCCACTGCGCTGTTCGGGGGTTTTCGTCATTTCTGCCGTGCAGTCACGACTGTTTCCGTACCCATCACTTCCACTCCGTACCGCACGTTTTGCACTTCGAGACCGGCGTTTCGCCGTCCTCACCGAGCACGGCATGCAAGTCCTGCCCGTCGCACTCCGGGCACCTGGGCCGGGACTCGGTTCCGCAGTCGGCACAGACGAGCGCACCGCCGGTCCCAGTCTCCACCAGTTGCTGCTCGTCGTGGCCACAGTCCGCACAGGCGATCGGAATCAACAACTCGTTCGTGTCCCGGGGGGCACCGAGTGCGAGCACCACCGCGTCGCCGTCGGCGTCGTTCTTGCCGGACTGGTGTTCGCCGGGCTCGAACCGGATGGCCTCGCCAGCGGCGACGGTGACTTCTCCGTCGAGCGTTTCGAAGGTGAGCGTCCCGTCGAGCACAACGAATATCTCCTCTTGGTCGGCGTGGGCGTGCAGCCCCGCCAGTCGGGTCCCGGGTTCGACGCGGTAGCGATTGATCGCGATGTCGCTGGTTCCGAGGCCTTCCCCGAGCGACTGCTTTTCGGCGTCGCTCCCGACGTCGGCGGGTTCGATCCGGTCGATTGCGACCGTTTTCATACGCGAACGACGACCGCATCACGCAAAAGTTTCGGTAGCCGGCGCACCTGCCATCGGCGGCGAAACGGTGGCTTTTACGCGCATGCGAGCGACGTCTCACGTGTCATGAGCGACGAGTTCCGGACCGAACGCGACAGTCTCGGCGAGATGCAGGTGCCGGCGGACGCCTACTGGGGTGCACAGACCCAGCGCGCCGTCGAGAACTTCCCTATCTCGGAGGTCACCTTCGGGCGGCGCTTCGTGCGCGCGCTCGGGGTCGTCAAGAAGGCGGCCGCGCTGGCCAACAGCGACCTCGGGACGGTCCCCGACGACAAGGCGGAAGCCATCGTCGAGGCCGCCGACGAGGTCATCGCCGGCGAACACGACGACCAGTTCCCCGTCGACGTGTTCCAGACCGGGTCGGGCACGTCATCGAACATGAACGCCAACGAGGTCATCGCCAACCGGGCCACGGAGATCTACGGCGGAGAGATCGGGACGCGCGAGATCCACCCCAACGATCACGTCAACTTCGGCCAGTCGAGCAACGACGTCATCCCGACCGCGATGCACGTCGCGTCCCTGGAGGCCGTCGAGAAGGACGTCCTCCCCGCGCTGGCAACGCTTCGCGACGCGCTCGCCGAGAAGGAAGACGAGTTCGACGACGTCGTCAAGACGGGGCGAACGCACCTCCAGGACGCGACGCCCATCACGCTCGGTCAGGAGTTCTCGGGCTACCGGACCCAGATCGAGAAGGGAATCGAGCGTGTCGAGGGGACCCGGGACCACCTCTCCGAGCTGGCGCTGGGCGGGACTGCCGTCGGGACGGGGCTCAATACCCACCCCGAGTTCCCCGCGAAGGCAGCGGAGTACATGTCGGAGGAGACTGGCGTCGAGTTCCGCGAGGCCGACAACCACTTCGAGGCCCAGGCCGCACACGACGCGATGAACGAGGCCCACGGCGCCCTGGAAACGGTCGCCGGGAGCCTCAACAAGATAGCAAACGACCTGCGCCTGTTGGCCTCCGGCCCCCGGAACGGCCTCGGCGAAGTCGACCAGCCGGAGAATCAGCCTGGCTCCTCCATCATGCCCGGGAAGATCAACCCCGTCGTCGCCGAGGCCGTCAACCAGGTCCACAAGCAGGTCGTCGGCAACGACGCCGCGGTGTCGGCCGGCGCGGCCGAGGGCCAGATAGACCTCAACCTCTACAAGCCAGTCCTCGCGAGCAACTTCCTCCAGTCCGCGCGGCTGATCGCCAACGGGAGCGAGGTGTTCGCCGAGAAGTTCGTCGCCAAACTGGAGGCCGACCGCGAACACTGCGCAGAGCGCGTCCAGCAGTCGATGGCACTCGCGACTGCCCTCAACCCCGCCATCGGCTACGACAAGGCGAGCAAGGTCGCGAAGCAGGCCCTCGCCGAGGGCAAGACCATCCGCGAGGTCGTCCTCGAGGAAGGGTACCTCGACGAGGACGAGGTCGACGAAGTCCTTGACCCGGCGAAGATGACCGAACGCGTCATCCTCGGCGACGACTAGATGTCGGTCCTCTTCGACTCGTTCGCGTCGTCGGCGACCCACTCCGGTTCGGTGACCGTCGCCGCCCCGACCTGCCGGTACGTGAAGTTGTCGCGTACGTCGATCCGTTCGTCGTTCCGCCGGACGGTGAACGTGACGTTCAGGCTCCGAACGAACCCGTCTGATCGCACAACGGCACGCGCACGATAGGAGTCGAGGGCACCGTACCGCGGCAACGTCGGGCGCGTCCCGACGACTTCGTAGTGAGGGGCGTCACCGACGTCGATGCGCGAGACTGTCTCGTTCTCGAGGCGGAGATATCGTCGTATCGCGACGGTCACGAGGTCGGCTTCGGCGGGGCGCTCGCCCGCGGACGCGTTTTTGCGGACGACCCGGCCGTCGTCGGTCTGCCAGGTCCGATAGGCGACGTCGCCGTCGACGTAGGCCTCGTAGTCGTCGAGGCTCTGGATGCGGCCGTCGATCACCGTCTCGTACGGGTCGGCCGCCAGGTGATACCTCGACGCGTTCTCGTACGTGAGCCGTCGGACCACGGCGCTCTCGGCCGTCGTATTTCCGAACCGGTGGACGACGGAACTCGTCCGATCCATCCGGTAGCTCGTTCTGTCCGTGATTTCGCCGTGAGATTGCGCGAGGGAACCGGGATCGGTGACGCCAGACGCGTCCAGTCCGGGGGCGAGAGATCCGCCCGGTTCCTCGGGGCTCGGTGAGGGCGTCGGCACCGGTGCCGGCGTCACCGTCGTCGTCTCCGTGGGGCTGTCGGTCAGCGACCCGCAGCCGGCGGTGACCACGAGGACGACCAGACCGACTGAACCGAGGAACCGCCAGCCCATTACCTGTGTACTGGCGGGTCCTGGAGCAATAAATGCTGGAGTCGGGCTTCTACTCACCGTTGTCATCCACCCGCGGGCGGGACAGTCGTCGTTCGCTCTCGGTCGCCGCCTGGGGCCACTGCTCGTCGACCCAGCCAGGTCTGTCGACAGAAACGTCGTCACGCCGTTCGTACCGGAAAGAGTACTCGACGGTGACGGCTCGATCGGGTCGGTCGACGACGTACGAGACGTTCATCGCCCTGACGAAGCCCTCGGGTGAGACCAGCGCGGTGGCCGAGAAGTTCCGTCCCCTCGTGAATCCCGGGACCATCTCGCGCTCGGAGTGGACGCGGTAGTAGGGCTCCCCGTCGACACGTGCCTCGGCGACGGTGGCGTTCGGGACCGCAAGGTACCGTCGGACTGGCCCGGCCATCTCGCTCTCGTACCGGACGCTCGCCGCCTCGGCGGGCTGTCGGGCGTAGGTGAACTCCTGTTGAGAGAACGGGATGAATCGGCGATACACGGTCTCTCCGTCGGCGAACTCGCTGACGTCGTTCAGGAGCCGTTCGTCACCGCGCTGGGCGAGGTCACGTCGGTTGGTGTAGAACTGATACCGCTGTTCGCTCTCGACGCTGAGATTCTGGCGGACGACGTGTTCCTGCCCGGAGACGTTCGGCAGGGAATCAGTCCGGCGGATCGAGTGCCAGACGTAGCGCTCGCCCTCGATGGCGTTCGTGTGGGCCTCGGCCAGGCGGTTGACGTCCCGGACGCCGCCACCGAATAGCCCCGGCGCGATACCCGTGGGTGTCGGTTCCTCCGTCGGGACGCCGGTGACTGGCACGGGCGTCACGGTCTCTGTCGATTCGCTCGCGGTCGTGAACGTCCCACAGCCGGCGGTGACCGCGAGGACGAGGACGGCGAGCAGCCCCCAGCGCATAGCCGAGCATTCGGGGCCGGGCGCAAAAAGGTGGGTCCTGCCGGGAGGCCGCTACCGGGAACTGGACGGTTTTTTACCGTCGGAGGGCCGACCTACGCGTAATGACGGAGTACGATTACGAGGATCTCGGCCTCGTGGCCGGCCTGGAGATCCACCAGCAGCTCGACACGGACACCAAACTCTTCTGTGAGTGTCCGACCGATATTCGGGACCCCGGAGAGGCGACGCGCACGTTCACCCGCTACCTCCACCCGACGAAGAGCGAACTGGGAGAGATCGACCAGGCCGCCCTCGAGGAGAGCATGGTCGACCGCGAGTTCGAGTACCTGGGCTACGACTCGACCTGCCTCGTCGAGGAGGACGACGAACCGCCCCACCGGGTCGACCGCGAGGCGATGGACGTCGTCATGGAGATCGCCCAGCTGCTGGACATGACGCTGGTCGACGTCGTCCACGTGATGCGAAAGATCGTCGTGGACGGCTCGAACACCACCGGGTTCCAGCGCTCGATGCTCGTCGCCAACGAGGGGGAGATAGAGACGAGCGAGGGGTCCGTCGGCGTCGAGGACATGATGCTCGAAGAGGAGTCCGCCCAGCGCGTCGAAGAGACCGAGGACGGCGTCCGGTACTCCCTGGACCGACTCGGCATCCCGCTCGTCGAGATCGGGACCAAGCCCGACATCCGCTCGCCCGAACAGGCCCGCGAGGCAGCCGAACAGATCGGCATGCTCCTGCGTTCGACCGGCCACGTCAAGCGTGGACTGGGCACCATCCGCCAGGACGTCAACGTCTCCATCGCCGAGGGCGCCCGTATCGAGCTGAAGGGCGTCCAGAGCCTCGACGACATCGACGACATCGTCCGTAACGAGGTCCGCCGCCAGGTCGAACTGCTGGATATCAAAAGCGAACTCGCCGAGCGCGAGGCCGTCGTCCACGACCCGCAGAACGTCACCGACGTCTTCGAGGACACGGACTCCGGCGTCATCGGCGGTGCGCTCTCCTCCGGCGGTGAGGTCGAGGCCGTCCGCCTCGAAGGGTTCGACGGCCTGGTCGGCCGGGAGATCCAGCCCGACCGCCGCCTCGGGACGGAGTTCTCCGACCACGCGAAGCGCCACGGCGCCGGCGGCATCTTCCACACGGACGAACTGCCAGCCTACGGTGTCACCGAGGACGAGGTCGAGGCCCTGCGCGACGCCGTCGACGCCGAGCCCGAGGACGCCGTCGCCATCGTCGCGGACGACCCCCAGACCGCACAGCAGGCCATCGAAGCCGTCGCCGACCGGGCGAAGACGGCGATGGAGGGGGTCCCCGAGGAGACCCGCGGCGCGAACGACGACGCCACCTCCCGCTATCTCCGACCGCTCCCCGGCGCGGCGCGGATGTATCCCGAGACGGACGTCCCGCCAGTCCGCCCGGACCCGACGGAGGTCGAACCGCCGGAGTTGCTGACCGAAAAGACCGAGCGCTATCAGGCCGAGTTCGACCTCGGTGAGGGGCTGGCCGAACAGGTCGCCTACGGCCAGCGCTGGCGTCTCTTCGAGGAACTCGTCGGCCAGGGCGTCGACCCGAACCTCGCCGCCGGCACCCTGGAGTCGACGCTCACCGAACTCCGGCGCGACGACGTCCCCGTCGCGCACCTCACCGACGATCACCTCCGCGAGACCATCCTGCTGGTCCACGGGGGCGAGGTCCCGCGCGAGGGCGTCAACGACCTGCTCACCGCGCTCGCCGAGGACCCGACGCTCACCGCCGAGGAAGCGGTCGAGCAGGAAGACCTGGGCGGCGTCGACGAGAGCGAGGTCCGCGAGGCCGTCGCCGAAGTCGTCGAGCGCAACGCCGACCAGGTCGAAGACGAGGGCATGGGCGCCTTCTCCGGCCTGATGGGCGAGGCGATGGGCGCGCTGCGCGGGAAGGCCGACGGCGACACGGTCAGCGACGTGCTGCGCGAAGAGATTCAGAAGCGAGCTTGAGTAGTTGATTCGGCATTCCTGGCCGAGTGTAAAAGAATTTAACGTCGTCGTGGGGAGGAACGAAGGATGCCCTCCACTCGCAGACAGTTCCTCGCCTTCGTCGGCACGGGAGCCGCAGGTGCCGCGGTGTACGCCGGAACGCGCGAATCGCAATACTCGCCCGGGACTGACGAATCCTCCGAGTGGCCCATGTCGGGATACGACCCGAGATCTACCGCGTTCAACCCCGATGCTGCCGCGCCTCGTGACGGCGTGACGGTCCGCTGGCAGACTGCCACCCCGAGCAAGCCGTCTGGACGACCGGTGGTCGCTTCGGACGTCGTCGTCCTCCCGACTCCCGCTGGTCTCATCGGATACGACCTCGAAGACGGCTCGGAGCGATGGCGCGTAGGGGGTGATCAGCCCTGGCCGCGGTCGCCGCTGGTCCACGATGGAACCGTCTACGCGGGCTTCGGCGACCCCCCGCAACCGTCTCTCCGGGCACTGGACGTCCGGAGCGGCGACGAACTGTGGAGCTACGACACACGCGGCTATCTCCAGGCGCCGCCGGTTCCGAACCTCGATTCGGATGGTGGCATCCGCGGGCTCTACGTCGGTGACGACACTGGCCGAATCTACTCGTTCGAACCCGAGACGGGGACGCTCAAGCACTCGACCGACGTGTTCGGCACCGTCACCTGTCTCACACACGGTCTGTCTCTCACTGTCGGGACGGAAGGTGGTGAGATATTCCGTTTCCTGGACGACGGCGACCGATTTCAGGGACTCTGGCGACGAAAACTCGGCGGCAAAGTAACTTCGATGACCGACGCCATGGGGGACGTAATCGTCGCCACGTTCGGTGGACCGCTTTACCGGTTGCAAGACGGTGCCCACGCCGGCCGAAGCAGGTGGACCGTCGAGCGCGGCGCTATCGACATGGCCGCCACGGGGAGAGAAGTGATCGGTTCGGACGGTGGGGGTCTCCGGATACACGACGAACGAACCGGTGACCGACGCTGGGGGGTAGAGAAGGGGTTCAGCGCCGCGCCGGCCGTCGCAGGTGATATGCTGATCGCTGGTGGCGGTGAAAACGGCGAGGACCAGTCCGGTTTCGTCTCCGGCTATCGGGTACGCGGTGGCGTTACCGACGCTGTCCTCGGTCGCGATCGCTGGACCTTCGAGACGGAGACCACCGTTACGGGCGGCGTCACGGTCGCGGACGGCGCGGTGTTCGCCGGCACGCAGGGTTTCGGGGGAACCCCGACGTTGTACGCTCTGGACCCCGCGTAACCGAACTCCCTCTGCTAATTGTGGGACAATCGTTCAAGGCTGCCGCTTCAACCGGAATTCCGCACCCGGCGAGTACCGGAACACGGCGTCACCGACCGGCTCGGGCAAGTCCAGTCGGTCGAACAGGCGATTCTCCTCGATACTGACCGACGCTGCGGCGAGTTTCCAGGGCGGATGTCCGGCCACGCCGTGACTCCCGTCCGGGAGGTAGTACCGGTAACGGTCGGTGAGCCAGCCTGCGAGGATGTCCGGGTCCGCGACGGCCGGGTCCCCGCGGGGTTCGAAGCGCGCTCGGAAGGCGTCGCCGGTCACCTCGAACTCGTTTCCGGCCCGACGGTGCGTCACCGCGGTGTGCCGGAAGGGGACATCGTACAGCAGCCGAGCCCCGACGCTGGCGAACCGGCTTGCCGACTCGACGTCGAGGAAGTGGACGCCGACCTCGGGTGACGGTTCCCCCGAGTCGACCGGCACGACGTACGTTCTGACCGCGAGTTGCGCGTACTCGTAACGCCAGGAAACCCCGCGAAGGCCGGCACGGGTCCGTTGTCCGAGGACCGACACCCACGCCGAGCCGTCACGGGTGGCCGGCGCGAGCGCCGCCGGCAACCGGGCCGCGAGTTCGCCGGCCTCGACTGGCCAGTGGGCGAAGCAGACGTCGCGCACGTCGGCGCGGGCGAGGGGCATCGTCCGGAACTGCGCTCCCGGTCAGGTAACAGTTCTGGACGCGCCGCTCGTAAGCGTCGTCCAGCGAAAACCCGCCGCCGTCGACGGACCGCAGTCACTCCAGCTTGTTCGTCGCCCGTCGCAGAATCCCGCGGAGCGTCACGGTCTCTCGCCCCGTCGGGTGTGCGCGTCCCATCACCCGGCGAAAGAGCCGGCCAGCCTTGGCGTGTTTCTCCTCTGGGTGGCCCGCCGCGGCGACGAATTGGTCGAACTGGTCGTACAGGCCCTCGATCTCCCGTTCGCTCGCGCGCTCGTGGACGGTTTCGGGGAGTTGCGTCTCGTCGAGGGTCAGGTCGCGGAGTTCGTACAGCACGATGGTCGCGGCCTGGCCCAGGTTGAGCACCGGGTAGTCGACGCTGGCCGGGATCGAACAGATCTCGTCGAGGCGGGCGAGTTCGTCGTTGGTCAGGCCGACGCGCTCGCGGCCGAACACGACGACGGTGTCCCCCTGGACGCCGGCGAGGCTCTCGGCGAGTTCGGCTGGCGTCCGGAACGGGTAGCGAACGTGGCTGTCCTCGTCCTCGTTGGTGACGGCGGTGCAGCCGACGGTGTGGTAGTTCTCGACGAGGTGGTCGAAGGTGACCTCGCGGGCGTTCGGGAGGATGTCCTCCCGGGCCTGCCCGGCGAAGCCGTATGCCTCCCCGTCCGGGTCGAGTTCCGGCGGGTCGACGAGGAGCAGGTCGGAGAGCCCGAAGTTCTTCATCGCGCGAGCGATGGTTCCGATGTTTCCCGGGGTTTTCGCGTCGACGACGGCGACGCTGACGTCGGTCATACGTCGAGGTCGTCGAGGTTCACGTCGAGGGCCTCCAGGTCCTCGTCGTCCATCTCGCGCAGTTCCTGTTCGAGACCGGGGAGTTCGTCGTGCAGATCCCCGGCGTCGGGGACCTCGTCGGGCGATTCGTCGACGTGGTCGAGCGGCGGGAACGCGTCGGGCGCGCGCCCGCCGTCCATGAACCACTCGTGGAACGCGTCGCCCAGTTCGGGGTGGCCGACCAGGTCCTCGTCGGCCTCGTTCCGGAACCAGTAGACGAAGTCGCGCTCGTGGTCGCTGCAGAGGACGACCTCGCCCTGGGGTTCGCCGTAGATGACCTCGGCGGGGTTACACTCCTCGAGGTTCTCCTCGCCGTGGATCAGCCAGCAGGCGTCACACGGATCGCCGACGCGTTCGGTGAGCCGCAGGATCCGGTCACGCGCGTCGGGGTCCATCACTCCGAGCGGGCGGATGCGGCCCTCGTCGTCGAAGACCTCGTCTTCGTCGAACCGCCAGCCCCGGAGTCCGATGTTGACCTTGCCCATGGCCGACGGTAGGATAGAACCGGATAAAAGCGCGATGATGCGCCTCCAGCGTGTCGCCGGATGCACCGTCGATATCCGGTCGCTTAACAGGTCCCGGACCGAGTGGCGAGTCATGAACGCCGTCGACGCGGCCGGGCTGGGCATCGGAGACGACTATCCGACGCGGATCATGGGTGTCCTCAACGTCAGCCGGGAGTCGCCGTACGACCCGAGCGTCTTCGACGACTCGGGCGAGGCCGCCGCTTACGTCGACGAGGAATTGGTCGGCGAGGGCGCCGACATCGTCGACGTGGGGCTCGAATCCGCCAACAAGCGCTTCGACGTCCTCTCGGCCGAACAGGAACTCGACCGGCTGGACACCGCCGTCGAAGCCATGGAGTCGGTGAGCGGTGACGCCGTCTTCTCGATCGAGACGCGCTACGCCGAAGTCGCCGAGGCGGCCATCGACCGCGGGTTCGACATGGTCAACGACATCTGCGGCTTCGCCGACCCCGAGATGCCCGACGTCTGTCGCGAGTACGACGTCGCCGTGGCGAAGATGGCCAGCCCGCCGAATCTGGAGCGTCCTGGCGCAGTCGAGGAGACGTCGTGGTCAGAGCGACGGTCGCAGGCGTGGGCCGACGAGGCCGACTACGTCGACCAGGTGTACGAGGCGCTCACGCAGAACGGCCTCACCGACAAGACCATCGTCGACCCGGCCTTCGGCGGCTGGTCCGAGGCCAAGACTCTCGAGGACGACCGGGAGACGTTCCGCCGTCTGTCGGAGTTTCGCGAACTCGGGCAGCCGATGCTCGTCTCGATCAACCGCAAGAACTTCCTCCGCGACCTGGCGGGCCGCACCACCGAGGAGGCCTTGCCGGTGTCGCTGGCCGCCACGTCGATGGCCATCGACCGCGGCGCCCACGTCGTCAGGACTCACGACGTGGCCGAGACGGTGGACGCCGCCCGCGTCGGTGACGCGTTCGCCGACGACCGTCGGTGAGCACTGAATCCCCGCATCACTCGACCACGACGGCGTCACCCGCTCTCTCGACGGTCTTCGCATCTCACCTGGAATCGAGACGTGCCGCGTCAGACGGCGGAGAAACGTCCCTGAATTCTGGAACGTTACAGCAGATCGCCTGTCTCGGGTCTCAAGCGGGCCGTTCTACTCGCTTCCCTGACGTCTTCGATCTGATACTCGGGCGGTGTGAGTAAGAGAAAGCTTATACCGGATGCCTCGAAAAGAAGCGATGAAGGCCGAAAGGGCAACCGGGTAGGGGTACACGGTTATGCCATTTCGGCTCAAACTTCGCTTTATCGTGGACCGAACCGTCCAGTGACTGCTATGGAGTTCGACGAGTGGGAACCCGTCTACGAGGCCGTCCTCGCGGACTTCGGCTACGACCGGACGGGCGACGAGCGGGCTCGCGACGTCCTCGCAGAGCTACTGCCGCCGGGCTTCGAGGCAGCCCTCCCGACGTTCGGTAGTGACTCCGAGACGGTCGCAGTCGCGGGGGCCGGGCCGTCACTCGAAGACGACCTCGCACTCGTCGAAGGTGCCGACGCGGTGTTCGCCGCCTCGACGGCGGCGGATCGCCTGTTCGACCGTGGAATCGCCGTCGACTGCGTCGTCACCGACCTTGACAAACACGCGGGGACGGTCGAATCCCTGAGCCACGACGGGACGCCCGTGGCCGTCCATGCCCACGGAGACAATGTCGACCTCATCCGGGAGCACGTCCCCGAGTGCGACGCCGACCGGCTGATACCGACCACCCAGGCGGCGCCCGTCGGCCCTGTCCGGAACTTCGGCGGGTTCACCGACGGCGACCGCGCGGCGTTCCTGGCCGACCACCTCGGCGCCGATGCCCTCGTTTTCCCCGGGTGGGACTTCGACGACTCGAGTGTCGATTCGGAGAAAGCGCGGAAACTCCGCTGGGCCGAGCGCCTGCTCTACTGGCTGGAACGTCGCCGGGGTGACCGGTTCGCACTCCTCGACGGCCGTCGGTCGGGCATCGACCCGACCGGGCTCCCGATGGAGTGAACGTGCGAGGGGGACGGGACCGTTCGATCACAGCGACTACCAGAGGAGTCCCTGGTCGCGGACGTGGTGTTCGAGCGTGGCCTCGTCCTCGAACTCACGGCCGCAGACAGAACACCGGACGGGGCGGTCGACTGTCCCGTCGTCCATCGAATCTCCCATGGGACGTCCTAGGCGCCAGCGCGGTAAGTAGATTGGCCGGTCAGTCACTCGGACGCGAGTTCGGCCATCGTCGCGTCGACGTCGTCGGGCTCGGCGGCCCGCGGGAACGATACGGACAGTGCGTCGACGCCGTCGATTTCTGCAAATCGCTCGATTCGGCCACGACACTCCTCGGGCGTCCCGGCGACGGCGAGTTCGTCGAGCAGGTCGTCGTCGATCGCGGCCGTCGCGCCGTCGTGGTCGCCGTTGGCCCACCGTTCGGCGACGGTGTGGGCGGTCTCTTCGTAGCCCTGGCGGGCCAGCGAGTTGCGGTAGAACGTCCCCATGCCGCCGACGTAGAACGCGACGTGCTGGCTGACGAGGTCACGCGCTCGTTCGCCGTCCGGGAGGACACAGCAGGGGACCGAGAGCGTGACGCGCTGTTCGGATCGGTCGCGGTCGCCCAGTTCAGCGCCCCGGTCGAAGTCGTCCAGCCGGTCACGGAGTCCGTCGCGGGTGAGCATGAGCGCGTGCCAGCCGTCGGCGAACCGGCCGGCCAGTTCGACCGACTTCGGCCCAAGCCCGCCCGCGTCGACGCCGGGCCTGGGTTCGGGCGCCTCGTGACGGAGTCTGAACCCCGACAGCTGGAAGACGTCGCCGTCGTAGTTCAGTTGCTCCCCCCGCAGGACCGTCTTGACTATCTCGACGGCCTCGCGTGTGCGCTTGAGCGGCTGGTCGAAGTCGACGCCGTGCCACCCCTCGACGACGATGGGGCCTGATGGACCGAGCCCGATGCGGAACCGGCTGTCCGACACCTCCTGGAGCGTCGCGGCCGTCTGGCCCAGCAGCGCGGGCGACCGGGAGTAGACGTTCGCGATGGAGATGCCGAGACCGATCGATTCTGTGCGTTCGGCGATAGCCGTCAGCGTGGTCACCGCGTCCCGGCCCCAGGTCTCGGGGAGCCAGGCCCGCTCGTAGCCCAGCCCTTCGGCGCGGCGGGTCAACTCGACCAGCGTATCGACGCTGGGCTGTGCGGCAACGGGGAGGTAGACGTCGCGTGGAACGGTCATCGTGAGTGGTCCTCGCCCCTACAAACGAGCCCGGGGTTGTTAGTTTCGTGGGTGACGCGACCTCTGTCTCCCCGTCTCGAAGCGTGCGCCGTGGGGCCGAACGTCTCGTTCGTGTAATCGAAAATGACAGTCTCACGGTCCGTCGCGCCCGGTACCGGGCAACGGGAACTGACAACTTTTTCCCCTCCCCCCGATTAGCGTCTCCTGTGTCGTCGCCAGTAGCGGATCTGGAGGCCGTGCTCGCGGAGTCAGGCCCCGATTACACGGACTTCACGTTCGAGCGGCCCACCGGTGGCCACCAGAGTGACGTCTTCATGGTGACGCTCGAGTACGCGGGCGAGGAGTACGAGGTCGTCGTGAAGTTCGAGCCCCCGGAGATGGCCTCCTTCGCGGTCGAACCGAAGATCCACGACTTCGTCGCCGAGCGAAGCGACGTCCCCGTCCCGGAGATACTCGTCTTCGAGCAGGACCCTGTCAACGACGTGCCGCCGTACTTCATCACCGCGCGACTGGAGGGACAGAACCTCGCGGAGGGGTTCGGCGACCTCTCGATGGACGTCCGCCAGCGGGCCGTCGCCCAGGTGGGGCGGATGCTCGGTGACCTCCACTCCGAAATCGCCTTCGAGGCCTTCGGCTGGCTCGATCTCTGGCAAGAGCGGATCATCGTCCGCGACCTCACCGGAAGCTGGCGGGAGTACTTCGAACAGCTGATCAGGGGCCACGTCGACGCGCTGGCCGAGACGCCCTTCGCCGACGTGGCCGAGCGAGCCCGAGAGCGCATCGAACCGGCGCTCGCGCTGGTCCCCGAAGACGGCGTCCCGCGGCTCGTCCACGACGACTTCCGACCCGCGAACCTGCTGTTCGATGCCAGTCTCGAGGAACCGATAACGGCCGTGCTCGACTGGCAGGACGTGCTGGCCGCCCATCCGGAGTACCACCTCGCCCAGACGGAGTTCCTCTTCATCGATTCGGCTTTCCAGGACCCGGCTATCCGCGACCGCCTCCGCGAGACGCTCCACGACGGCTATCGCGAGGAACGGGCGTTCGCCTTCGACGACGGGTACGAGGAGCGCCGCCCGCTGTACCAGCTCTCGACGTTGCTCTGGCGGATGGGTGGGTTCGAGGACGCCTTCGCCGACGATTCCGGACTCGCCCGGGCTCGCGCCGAGGCCCAGTACCGCCAGCAGTTCGAGCGGCTCGTCGAGTCGCTTCCCCGGCCCTGATCTTCCTTCCCGCTAATCTTCTTCGCCGCTAGTCCTCCGAACCCGACGCGACCCCGTCCGCGGCGGACGGGTCGGTCGAGTCGGTCTGTTCTCCGTCGAGTAGCGCCTCGACCGCCTCGCGGTCGACCTGCAGACGCGCACCGGTCCGGGCCGCAGCGAGCGCGCCACAGGCGTTCCCGACCGACAGCGCGCGTTCGTCGCCCCCCTCGAACCGGCCGGCGATGAACCCCGCCGCGAAGGCGTCGCCGGCGCCCGTGGTGTCCACGGGGTCGACGGGGTACCCCGGGTGGGTCACCGTCTTTCCCCCGGTTCGGAGCTCCGCACCACCGGCGCCGCGCTTGACGACGACGGCGGCGACGTCGCCGAGCAGGTCCTCGCTCGCGGCAACGCGCCCCTCGCGCTCGTTCAGGAAGACGACGTCGACGCTGGCGAGCGTCTCCTCGTAGGTCCGGTCCCCTAGCCGTCGCCCGGGGTCGAAACTGACGGGCGTCCCGACGTCGTTCGCCAGCCGCGCGAACGCGGCGGCCGTGTCCGGATCCTGGCCCGTGAGGTGAAGGTGGTCGGCCTCGGCGAGGGCGCCATCGGGCAGGTCGCCGGGGCCGAAGGTCTCGTTGGCGCCGTCGTTCCCGAACACCATCACCTCGCCGTCGTCGGCGACGACGAGGTACTTCACGGACGTGGCGGCGTCGGGCGCCTCCACGAGAGTGGTGTCGATGCCCACGCCCTCGAGTTCCCGGCGAGCCAGCTGGCCGTGCTCGTCGTCGCCGACGCTCCCCAGCAGGTGCGTCGAGACGCCGAGGCCGGCGAGGACGACGGCGACGTTCGAGGCACTCCCGCCACCCGACTGTCGCTGTTCAGAGATGGTCGCTTCGCCGTCGACGGGCGGCAGGTCGTCGACCCGGAGGGTGACGTCCCAGTTGACGTGGCCCGCGCAGATGACCCGCGGCATTGTCCAGAAGTCGGCCGCCCGCCGGTAAATAGTTCCGGGCGGCGTCGCCTCGACTCCGCAGTGCCGCGAGCCGACGGCGAAGTGGCTCCGGAAGACAGGTCGTCGGGACTGCGCGATTCAGGCCCGCAGTCCGGCGTCGAGGCGGGGCTCCGCCCGGTCGACGGTGACGGCGTCGAACTGGTCGAGCCACTCGGCGTCGTCGCGTTCGAAGGCGTCGAGGCAGTCGCGGACGGTGTAGGCCCGGTCGCCGTCTGAACACGGGAAGACGGCCTGTAGTCGCTCGTCCTCGTAGACGGCCAGCGAGACGACGGGGAACACGACGACGTCGTCGATCTGGTCGAGGCCCAGGTACGAACGCGTCCGTCGTTCGAACGCCGGCCCCAGCGAGTGACCGTTCCGGTCGGCCCACGCTGCAAACTCGAGATACGTCTCGATCGCCCCGTCCCTGGTGTCCTCGTTCAGCGTCCGGATCCGCTGCCACTCACCGGCCACCGCGGCCTCGTCGAGGACGCCCTCGCCCTCCAGCGCGCGGACGCGGTTCAACACGTCTTGCTGGGCGTCGAACGTCCCGTAGGTGTCTCCGCGGAGGTACAGTTCGGCCCGGCTCTGGGTGGCTGGCGCTGGCATGGTTCTCAGGCGAACGAAGACGTGACGCGCTATTAATACTTTCTACCACCGCGAGAACGGCGCGGAGTCTGGCGGTTCGAACCGTCGATCGGTCGCTCAGTCGGCGCTGGCTTCCGGACCGGCGACGACGTCGATCTCGCCGGCGTCGAGTTCTTCCTCGACCTCGCGGGCGGCCTGCACCATGTTCTCCATCTTGCCGTAGGCGACATCGCGTGGGAGGAGCTTCACGCCACAGTCCGGCGAGACGGTGAGGCGTTCCGGCGGGACGACCTCCAGGCCCTTCTTGATGTTCGCCTTGATCTCCTCGACGGACTCGACCTCGGCGACGTGGACGTCCGTGACGCCCATCGCGAAGTCCTTCGTGAACTCGTGCTCTTTGAACACGTCGAGCTGTTCGTAGTCGCCGTTGGCGAGTTCGAGGTCGAACTCGTGGACGGGATAGTCGAGAATCTCGGGGTAGATGCGGGAGTAGTCGCCGTAGCACACGTGGAGTCCCAGGCGGACGTCGTCAGGGACTTCGTCGGCGATCCGCTCCAGGCACTCGCCGACGATGGCGTGGTCGTCCGGCGTCGTCGCGAGGGCGGGTTCGTCGATCTGGATGTAGCGCGCGCCGGCCTCGACGAGCGCCTCTATCTCCTCGTTGACCAGGTCGGCCAGGTCGTAGGCCAGCGCCTCCTCGTCCTCGTAGACCTCGTTGAACGCCCAGTTGGCCAGCGTGTAGGGACCCGTGATGGGGACCTTGACGGGTCGGCTCGCGACGGAGCTGGTGAACTCGTACTCGCTGACGAGCCACTCCTCGTCGTACTCGACCTCGTCGGTGACACTGGGCTTGTCGTAGTAATTGTGGCCCCACACCTTCACGCGGCCGTTGAACTCGTAGCCGTCGATGCGCTCGGCGAAGTACTCGACCATCTCGTTGCGGCGCATCTCGCCGTCGACGACGACGTCGAGGCCCGAGCGCTCGTGCTCTTCGGTGATGAGTCGGGCGGCGTCGTCCTTGGCCTCCTCCCACTCGTCGCTCCCGAAGTCCGCGTCCTCGTCCTCGAACAGCTCGCGGGCGCGGTCGTGCCACTTGGGCTTGGGGTAGGAGCCGACGACGGTCGTCAGCAGGAAGTGGTCGTTCGGGTGGTCCTCCGGTCGGAATTGCTCTCGTGGTCCAGTCATCAGGCTTGCACCTCCTCGAGTTCCGCGGCGTCTGCGAGGGCAGACAGCTTGGCTTCGAACTTGTTCACCGGCAGGTAGAACGTCTCGGTGTTGGCCGTCGCGTAGACGGTGTCGTAGTCGCCGGCCGTCTGGTCCGCGAACCAGTCGATTCGCTCGCGGATAGTCTCGGGCGTCTCGACGAGCGTGTTCTGCCCGTCGACGAGGCCGAGCGCGACCGAGTCCTTGGTCCCGTACTCCTGGACGTTGTAGACGGTCTGTTCGTGGTCGGCGATCAGGTCGAAGCCGATGGCGTCGACGTCGGCGTCCATGAGGTGGGCGTACACCTTCTCCTCGATGGCGCCCCAGTAGGTGTGGGCGACGACGTCGGCGTCGACTGCGTTCGCGACCTGGTCGATCGCCTCGCTCGCCCGTTCGTCCGCGCCGTCGCCCGGCGCGTTCTCGACGAGCGAGGGCTCGAGCAGGAACAGCGTCTCGACGTCGGGGAACTGCCCGGCCTCGTCGGCCAGGAACGCCGCGATGGCGTCGAGGAACGCGGCCTCGTCGCCGTAGTGCTCGTCCGTCGCCAGGTCGGCCAGCGAGTACGGCCCCGGGAGGACGGCCTGGAGTCCCGAATCGACGTGCTCGGCGGCCGCGTCGAGTTCGGCGGCGACGTCGCCCGTCGCTTCGAGGTCGCCGGTGACGACCGGCTCCCTGTAGAAGTTGTTGTTGTCGTAGTAGCGGACGATGCCGCGGGTGTCGACGGAGTCGGCGACGGCCAGCGGGTGGGCGATCATGTCGTCCCAGCGGAGCTGCCCCTCGACGACGCGGTCGAGGCCGGCGTCGGCCTGTACGTCGAGGACCTCACGGCGGGCGCGGTCGTACGCGTCCGTTATCTCGGCGGACTCGTCGCCGCTGATGAGGTCGGTCTTCTGGTGTCCTTTCAGGTCGGACAGTTCGTCCTTCGCCCAGTCGGGTAACGGGAACAGGCCGGGCGTCGTGGAGACTACCTGCGTCATTGGAAAATCGTACGAAATGACGGGCTTTAATATTTGCCATTCGATCTGATGCACAGCAGTTATTCACGCCGTTCCGAGCGGCCACCGAATCGGCCGCGATGGGCGCCACGCGGCGACGACGGCTGCGGTGACGACGAACTGCCCGACGACGAATGTGAGCGAGCCTGGATCCGTCTCCAGCACCGGGATCAACCACGTCGTCCAGTTGAACGACGTGTGCACGAGGAGCATCGCGAGGAGACTTCCGCCGGTCCGGTCGTAGAGCCAGGTCATCACCACGGACACCATGACGATGGACGCGACGAACCCCCAGATCGGCTTCTGGTAGTAGATCGTCATGCCGGGGACGTAGAACAGCGGCAGGTGCCAGAACCCCCAGATCAGACCGAGAACGACGCTCCCGCCGAGGGCGCCGATCCGGTCGACCAGCGGGTCGAGGGCGTATCCGCGCCACCCGAACTCTTCCTGGAGGGGGCCACCCAGGAAGAGGATGTACGCGAAGGCGATGGGAACGGCTAGGGGCTGTCCGGCCCAGGGCGGGGTCGGGAGGCCGGCGCCCGAGGATCGCGCGACCAGCGCAGCGACGAGTGCGAGCGCGGGAAACAGGCCGAGTATCGCCAGCCAGAGGCGCCCGGGGAAGTCGACGGCGACCGCCCGCCGCCCCAGTTCGACCAGCCCGGATCGACCGCGTCGCCAGCCGATCACGACCACGCCGGCTATCGACGGACCGAACGCGCCGAGGGCCGGCAGGGTCGGAAAACGCCGGAGGTACCCGGTCGCGACCAGTGCCTCTGGGCCCCAGAACGCCCACGACCAGCCGAAGGCGATCAACAGAAAGACTCCGAAGGTCGCGGACGTCGAGCGGTCTCGGTCGGTCATCGCCTGGAACGTCGCGGGGAACTGTCATCAAATTGCGTGTCGAACGCGACGCGTTGGCCGTTGTCCGACTCCTACTCCCCGGAGACCGAGAGCCGAAGCACGAGGAGTCGTTCGAACGGATAGGCCTCCCGCTCGACTTCGGTGGCGTCGAGTCCGTTCGCCGCCGCGCGTTCCCGGACGGCGTCCGGGTCGGTGAGCGAACTCACGAGGAGGTAGGCGGCGCCGTCCGGGGCAAGCACCCGGTCGACGTCGTCGAGGAACGGGTCGATGGCGGCGCGGCCGTCCTCGCCGCCGGAGAGCGCCGTCTCCATCCAGTCGCCCCACTCGTTGTCCGGGTCCGTCGGGAGGTACGGCGGGTTGAAGGTGACGACGTCGAATGAGTCGTCGCGGAACGGGTCGAGCAGGTCGGCCCGAACTACGGGGAGTCCCCGTTCGCGCGCCTGCCGGCAGGCGGCGGGGTTCAGGTCCGAGGCGACGACGTCGGCACCGGCCGCGGCCAGTTCGTCGGCAACGTAGCCCGACCCGGTGCCGACGTCGAGCGCGCGGTCGCCCGCTGCGACGCCCTCGCGAGCGGCCGTGGCGAGCAAGTGCGAGTCCTCCGCGGGCTGGTAGACGTCGGGCGTCTCGCGGCGGTCGGCGAGTGACGGTCGGTCGCGGTCCGTCATCGAATCAGTACCCGCCCGGGTCACCGACCTCGTGGGCCAGCGACGCCAGGTCGGCGAAGGTCGCCGGCGGGAGTTCGCCGGCCCGTTTGCTCATCAGCTCCTCGTCCGCGGCGTCGACCACGGCATCCGGATCCCCGAGCCCCGAGATGTGGGCGGTGTTCCGGACGGCGTTGCGCATCGTCTTCCGGCGCTGGGTGAAGATCGCCTTCAGGAAGTCGAGGAAGAACTCGTCGTCGGGCACCTCGTAATCCGGATCACGGGGCGTCGTCCGGACGACGGCGCTCTCGACGCGAGGCTTCGGATCGAAGGCCTCCGCCGGAACTATCTCGACGACTTCGACGTCGGCGTAGTGGCCCGCCGTCACGGAGAGCCGGCCGTAGTCGTCCGTACCCGGGTCGGCGGCCATTCGCTCGGCGAACTCCTTCTGGAACATCAGGACGAGGGGTTTGCCGAGTGGGAGCAACCGGAAGGCTATCTCGCTGGATGCGCCGTAGGGAAGGTTGGAGACGGAGACGTCGAAGTCGGGGAGGTCGACGTCCAGCGCGTCGCCCTGGACGACGGTGAGGTCGCCGGCGTCGATGGCGTCGGCGAACTCCTCGCGGAGAAACTGTGCCAGCTTCCGGTCGCGCTCGACGACCGTGACCCGGTCTGCGGCCGCGAGTAGTCGGTCCGTGAGCGCTCCCGTCCCGGCGCCGATCTCCAGGACGTGCCCGAGGTCGAGGGTTGCCGGGTCTGGGTGGCCGTCGTCGTCGGAGGTGTTGTCGTCGACGGTGCCGTCGGAGCCGTCGTCGCCGCTGTCCGGGGCGGCGTAGCCGGGCAGCCGGTCGAGGACGCGGTCGTCGACGAGGAAGTGCTGGTCCTTGTTCGGGTCGCCGCGGACGCCGGCGCGTCGCCTGAGCCCGTCGGGGTCCCGGAAGTCGCGGTCGTCCGTGGTTCCGGCCCGGCCGGTCACTCGTCTTCCCCCTCGCGGCGGGCGAACGTCCGGTACTTCAGGTCGTCCTCGCGGAGCTCCTCGAGGATCCGCTCGACGAGCACCTCGGAGGGGTCGTGGAGGCCGCTGACCCGCGATTCGATGTCGTCGAAGCTGGCGAACGGCTTGCGCTTTCGCTCGTCGAGGATGGTGTTCCGGAGCTTCTTCCCGATCCCGGGCAGGAGATTCAGCTGGTGGAGTCGCAGGGTGATGGGCTGGGCGTCGTTGTAGAAGTCGACGAAGCGCTGTTCCTCTCCGGCGACGACGTCCTCGACGGCGTAGTCGAGTTCGGACTGGGCGCCGCCCGAGAGTTCCTCGTACTCGATCTCGTGGATCCGGTCGAAAGCGTCGCTCTCGATACCGAGCCGGTCCCCGATGTTGACGCCGGCGTCCTCGGCGACCACGGCCTCGTAGAGACGGAAATCCTCGATCCCCATCGCGTATGCCAGCGGCTGTTTCTGGTACTGCGGACGGTCGTCGTCTGCCTTCCCGTGTGGCAGCAAGTCCAGCAGGACCACCGTCTCGCCACTGTCGGCCCCCTCGGAGTCGTTCATGGCGGATGGTATGTCTAGAACCCACTTAATGGCGAGGGTCCGGGGAACGGGACCTCAGCGATTCTCGAACCCGGCTGTGCGCAAACGGACGGCGCCGTTCCCCGTCAGAAGTCGGCGAGCGTGTGCTGGTCGCGCTTCAGGGCCCGGCTCTCGACGCCGAACGCCGACGTGACGTGTCGCGCGAACTCGTCGGCGAAGCCGTGGTGAGTGAAGACCCGTTCGGGGTCGACGGCCTCGACGAGCGCTTCCAGTTCGCCGAAGTCGCAGTGGTCCGAGAGCGGAAACGCGACGTCGTACCCCCGCCGGTACCGGTACGAACTGTCCACGGCCCATCCGGAGAAGCCGGCGTCCACGGACTCGGACTCGCCGACGAGACCGTCGACGAAGCCCCGGTGCTTCTCGTGGGGCGGCACCACGACGGCGTCGCCCGGTCGGAGGTCGACGTCCGCGTCCAGTCGATCGACCGCGAACGAGAGGTTCCGGTGGGCCTCGATCACCTGGTTGACGTCGGCGACGGCGTCGGTGACGAAGACGCGGTCACGGCCGGCCTCGTTGGCCAGCACCTGGAGTTTCTGCGCGCGGCCGAGGGCGTACCCGTAGAGGAGAACGACCTGGTCCATCGTCTCCCGCAGCCAGCCTCGGATCTCTGCGAACACCTCCTCGGTGGGCGGCAGCCGGTACTCGGGAGTTCCGTACGTCGTTTCGAGTATCAGGTCGTCCGCTGGGCGCGGGTCGAACCCGTCGAGGAACAGTCGGTCGCGGGTGCAGACGTCGCCAGTGTAGCAGACCGTTCGGCCGCTGGCCGGGTCGGTGACGTACGCGACTCGCGATCCGGCGACGTGGCCGGCGGGCCGGAGGTCGACGTCGGGATGGCTCCCGGCTTCGAGCGGATTCGCGAGATTCCGGCGCTGGGTCGCGAGCGCCGCCGTGAGGGGAGAACAGACGAGTCCTTCGGGATTCGCGCTGGTGGTGTGGTCGCCGTGGGCGTGACTCAGGACGGTGACGTCGGCCTCGTCGCTCCCGTCGAAGACGATGGTCTCGCCGTCGGCGAAATCGAGCGTGATGCCGCGCCCGAGCGACACGTCCGCGGTCATAGCGAGAGACTAGCCGTCAGCGCCGATATGGCTTCCGGGGAACCGGCCGACGACGGAATCGTGCGTCTCGCTGTTCGTCGTCCGCGTCGACGGGGGCGCCGTACGGCGAGCGTCGACCTGGCCGGTTTCGAGGGGTGACGCTACCGCTGACGGAACTGTGGACGTCGCGATCAGCGGGCAAAACGCGAACGGACCCGGGCCGACGTGTCGGACGGAAGCGGGGCCGAGTCGGTTACGCGTACTGCTTGACGATGTTGAGGATATCGTCGAGTTCGTCGCCGGACAGGGAGTACCGCTCCTGGGCGAAGACGGCGCGGAGTTCGTCGCGGTCCAGCGGCCGGAGGTTCGCGATCTTGTAGGCCGTCGCCTCGTCGACCTTCTCCAGTTCCCGGAGCTGGTCGACGAACTCGTCGGCCTCCTCGACGTCGAGTTCGGCGAAGCGGTTGACGTGCTCGATGGCGCGCGCGAGCTCGTAGCGCATCTCGCGCTCCTCGTCGACCGCGCGGTCGGCCTCGATGTCTTCGAGGATCTCCTTCGTCTCGGCGAGGGTCAGGTACTCCTCGTCGAGCTTCTTTTTGAAGATGGTCATCCCTTACTCCTGGTGTCGGAGGTGCGCCGCGGTGACGATGATCGTCTTCTCCTTGCCGCCGTCGTTGATCTGCACCTTGAAGGCGTCACCCTGCTTGCCGACGACGGTACCGGTCTGGCCGTCGAAGCGCGGGTGGAATCGACCGTCCGACACGGAGGGGTCCGTCTTGAGGTGGACTTTCTCGTCTGTCTCGAACTCCTCGATGGCGCGCTGGGGCGGGCTGGTACCCCGCTGGCGGGGCTTGTTCTTGAGCTTGTTCCGGGTTCCTTTTTTGGGTCCGTTTGAACTCGGCATTCGTGCGGTTCGCTTGTCCGCTCGCCCTAATAAAACGTCCGTTCCTGTCTTCTCACGTGCGGGACTCGTCGGTCACGACTGGTGGTATCGGAAACGAACCGGAGAAAGTGTGACCGCTCAGATGCGGCCGACGTTCTCGACGGAGACCGACTCGACGCCCTCGACCTCGGTGAAGGCCTCCTCGACGGCCTCGGTTCCGCCGGAGTCGTCGGGGACGATGACCGTCGGGAACAGCGCGACGAGCCCGAACGCGACGTCGTCGCGCTCGAAGCCGTTGATCTTCGCGCCCTCGGAGAGAGCCCCTTCGAGGCGCTCCTGAAGCGCGTCGAGGTCGACGTCAGGGCTCTGGGGCATGACCTTGATCTTGGCTGCGACTTTCCCCATGATCAGGGCCCCCTGAACCCGCAGTCGGGACACTCGTAGAGGTTGCTCTGCTTCCGGCACTTGGCGCAGCGGTAGATCTGCTGGCCACAGTCCGGGCACTTGAACGCCGCCGCGTTCGTCCCGGCGATGTTGATGCCACAGGAGACGCACTTTTGCGCCCGCTTTTGCTGGCTCTCGCTCATACCACTCTCTATCGGACCGCCGCTTTTAACGGTTACCAAACCGCGTCGCAGTCGTGCGAGTCGTTGTCTAGGCCCGGTTCACCCGGTCAGCTCCCGGGGAGGATGTCGCCGAGCGCGGCGCCGATGCTCATGGGCAAGAGCGCGACGAGACACGTACTCAGGGCGACCGTCGGATCCGCCCAGTCGACCCGTCCCCAGGCAGTCAGCAGCAACACCGACGTAACGAGCGCCGTGCCGAGGACCCCCGCGAGCCGGAGGGGGATTACGCCCAGTATCCGGCGACGCACTCGCACGTCCTGGATGTCGGCGACGTAGAGGATGCCGACGACCAGGGCGACGGTGGCGCCGACCGTTCCCGCCAGGAGGGCCGGACGCGTCGCGAGGAACTCACCGGCCTCGTTGGTCCCGCCTTCGACGGCCATCGGGATGCCGAAGAGGAGCGCGCCGAGAATCGCTTCGGAGAGGTCGGCCCGGTCGAACCCCCAGACGACGCGGCCGAACACGGCGTCGTCCTGGGCTTCGGTCGCGGTCCGCATCGCCTCGCGAACTCGCGCGCGCTCGTCGGGGTCGTCGACGAACTCTTCGAGTTCCGCCAGTTCGTCGAAGAGGTCGCCCATGTTCGGGGACTCCTCGTCCTCGGGTGCTGGCGCGTCCCTGTCGGCGCTGCGCCCGGAACGCCGGGAACTCATCCGTCGTCTGAGCCCATCGGCCCGCCCGGCTCGGGCGGTGTTCCCGCGTCACTCTCTGGATCGGGACGGCCGCGCACCACGGGGTTCGGGTCGGCTGGACCGACACGCTCGCCGTTCTCCCACTCGTAGAACCCCTCGCCGGTCGTGACGCCGAGAGAGCCGTCGTTCACCTTCTCGCGGAGCAGTCCAGGTGGGTCGAACCGTCCGCCGAGCCGGTTCGCCAGGTCTTCGAGGGCTTCGAGGACGTTCCCGAGTCCTATCTCGTCGGCCAGCGCGAGCGGACCGGCGGGATGGTCGCGGCCCAGTTCGAGCGCCCGGTCCACGTCGGGGACGCTGGCGACGCCCTCCTCGACCATGCGGACGGCTTCGACGATCAGCGCCAGATCCAGGCGCGTGCTCGCGAAGCCCGGGACGTCGCGGACGACCAGCGGCGTGCCGTCGAGGCCCTCGACGAACTCGACCGCGCGCTCGCGGGCCGTCTCGGCGGTCTGGTCGGCGACGACGACCTCCACGAGCGACGATTCGTCCGGGTCGACGAAGTGGAGGCCGACGGCCCGGCCGGGTTTGCGGAGGCCGGCGGCCACGCCTGTCACCGACACGGCGGCGCCGCTGGTCGCGATCAGCGTCTCGTCGCCGACGGTCTCCTCGACGTCGGCGACGAGTTCGCGTCGCGTCCGCTCGTCACCCTCTGTCGCGTCGACCACCACGTCGGCGTCGCCGACCGCGGCGTCGAGGCCCGTCGTCCCGTCGATCGCTGCCAGCGCCTCGTCGCCGTGGCGTTGCTCGATAGCGTCGATGGCGTCCATGACGACGTTCGCGTCCCCGTCGTGGAGGCCGACGGCGTGGCCAGCGAGCGCGCACTGGCTCGCGATGGCTCGGCCGTCCCCAGTGGCGCCAAGTACGGCAACTTCCATGCGACGTACCCGGTCGCGTGACCGGATAAGCTTTTGCGACCCGGGCCGCCCGCCCCCGATTCGAGTGTTACCGCTTGCCAACCAAACATTTATATGTCTGAAATCGTTCTCCCTAAAAGAACACATGGAGCGGCCCACGCGCACGCGCGAGCAGGAGGGGACGCAGGAGCAGGAAACAGAGGAGTCCCAGCGCACCTGTCCGGAGTGTGATTCGACGGAGATCACCTCTGACGGGAGCGGGGAGCTCATTTGCGAGGACTGCGGCCTGGTCATCGAGGACGAGAACATCGACCGCGGGCCGGAGTGGCGCGCGTTCAACCACTCGGAACGGCAGAGCAAGTCCCGCGTCGGTGCACCGACGACGCAGACGATGCACGACAAGGGGCTGACGACGACCATCGACTGGAAGGACAAGGACGCCTATGGTCGGTCGATATCCTCGAAAAAACGGAGCCAGATGCACCGCCTGCGCAAGTGGCAGGAACGCATCCGAACCAAGGACGCGGGCGAGCGCAACCTGCAGTTCGCGCTCTCCGAGATTGACCGGATGGCCAGCGCGCTCGGGGTACCGCGCTCGGTGCGAGAAGTCGCCTCCGTCATCTATCGACGGGCGCTCAACGAGGACCTGATCCGCGGCCGGTCCATCGAGGGCGTCGCGACCTCGTGTCTCTACGCCGCCTGTCGCCAGGAGGGTATCCCACGCTCGCTCGAGGAGGTCTCGGACGTCTCCCGCGTCGAGCAGAAGGAGATCGGCCGGACGTATCGATACGTCGCCCAGGAACTCAAGCTCAAGATGGAGCCGGTCGACCCCAAGCAGTACGTCCCCCGCTTCGCCAGCGAACTCGAACTCTCCGAAGAAGTCCAGTCCAAGGCAAACGAGATAATCGACGTCACCGCCGAGCAGGGACTGCTGTCGGGCAAGTCTCCGACTGGGTACGCCGCGGCGGCCATCTACGCCGCCTCACTGCTGTGCAACGAGAAGAAGACCCAGCGCGAAGTCGCCGACGTCGCCCAGGTGACCGAAGTCACCATCCGCAACCGGTACCAGGAGCAGATCGAAGCGATGGGGATTCACTGACAGGCTGGCACCGAACCCAGTGAGGGGCCAGCTTTTGTGCGAGCGGTGCGCGAAGCGGACCGCGAGCAGGTCGGCGCCGAACGCAGTGAGGGGCCGACGAACACACGAACGGGGAGCGAAGCGACCCGTGAGTTGGCTGGCGCAGACCGACCAGTTTTCTTTGGTCCGTTCATTCGCGACCAGCGACTGCAGCAGTTCTCGGCGACGATACTCACCGCAACAGTCATGGCGGGGGCCAGTCGATACGCAGGAACGAATCGATGACCGAGGACGCCGCTCCTGGCCGCGACGAGCCGATCGCGTCGTTACTCGCGGTGTTCGACGACCCGACCACGGGACGTCGTCGGCTCCCCGGGCTCGTCGGGAAACTCGACGCCGAGGCGGAGTCGGTGCGTCTCGGCGCCGCGTGGGCCATCTGTCACGTCGCGGCCCACCTCCCGGACACGGCCGCCTACCTGACGCGACGTCTCACCGACCGGATCGACGACGAGGAGCCGTCTCTCGAAGCCGAACTGGCGTTCGACTACGTCGCGGCGCGGTACCCGGAGGCCGTCACCGAGGAACTCGCGGCGATGGAGACCGAAGCCGAGAGCCGACCGCGGTACTGGCCGGTCGAGGGGAGCCTGGCGAGGGCGAACTACCACCGGCCGGCCGTCGGCGAGCGAGACGTCGGGCGGACGCGACTCGCGGGCGAGGGGAACTCGTCCGGGCCACAGCGCGTCTACACCCACGACGGGTCGTCCCACGACCGCTTGCAACGGGGGACCGATGGTGCGACCGGCGATCCGATGGACGAAGACGAGGCCGACGACGGCGACGTGTCTAACGAGAGTCCAGACGCGAAGTCGGCGTCTGCGAACGATAGCGACGGACAGTCGATCGACGGCCCAGGTTGGCAACCGGCGGACGATATCCCAACCGTCGTCGCCGACAGCCGCTTCGACCAGCTCACGGTCCTCGCGAAACGTCGCCGGGGCCGGTACGCCGACGTCTACCGGACGCTGGGCGTCGTCGACGGCGAGCAGCTCCCCGTCGGCCTGTCGCTCCTTCACCGACCGTCGCAGGGGGCCGACGCGTTCGCGACAGCCATCGACGAGCGGCTCGCGCGGTGGGCTGGCGTCGACGACCACGACAACGTCGTCGCCGTCTACGACTGGGGCCTCGACCCGCGACCGTGGACGGCAACGGAGTACATGGGTTTCAGTCTGGCCGACCGCGACCGACTGGACCGCTCCGAGGCGCTCTTCAACGCCCGCGGACTCGCGGCGGCCGTCACCCACCTCCACGAGAACGGCGTCGTCCACGGTGGTATCGACCCCGGGAACGTCGTCTACTCCGGCAACGTCATCGACGAGGACGAGGTCCAGCCGCCGCTGCTGGACGACGTCGGTCTGCTCCACGTCGTGCGAAACTACTTCGATCCGACCTCGCGGCTGGACCCGCGCTACGCCGCGCCGGAGTACTTCGACCGGCGCTTCGGGCGAATCGACCACGCCACCGACGTCTACCACCTCGGCGCACTGGTGTACCTGCTGTTCACGGGGGACCCGCCCTACGACGGTGAGTACGGACGAATCAGGGACCGCGTCCTGTCGGACCCACCGCCGCGGCCGAGCGACGTCGCCGACGTGCCGGAGGGCCTCGACGAGGTGGTGACGAAGGCAATGGCGCGCCAGAAACTGCAGCGCTACGAGGCGGTCACGCACATGGAACAGGAGTTACGCCGGATAGGGATGGAGGACGAGACGTGATCGCTGCCGTCGAACTGGGGCTCGACCTGGTCGGTGGGAACCCGAACCTCACGTTCATCTTCTTCATCGCGCTGGTCCTGCTCGGCGTGCTCGGCCTGCGATTCACGTTCTACGCGTACCGCAACGACCGCGTGGCGGAACTGGCCGGTCAGGACGCGCTGTGGCGCACGCTGGCGTTCGTCGGTGTCACGGCCGTCCTCTTCGCGCTGCTCGGCGTCGTCGACATCGTGAGTTCGCTCCAGACGTCGTACCGCCGCGGGGTCATGCTCGCCCACGTCCTGTTGCTCGCGCTCGTGCTCCAGTCGCTGTACCGCAATTCGGTGCCGACCGGGACACCGGGGTCGGGCGCAGTCGGTCCGGGCCGTCCATTCTGGCTCGCGGGCGCCGTCGTCGTCGTCGCCGTCACCGTCGGGACTGCCTGGAACGCGGACCATCACGCCGTCGCCGCCCTGGAAGGCATCGCTGCACTCGTCTTCCTCGCGGTGGGTTTCGTCGTCGGCCGGCGCGGGACGTCGGCCTCGCGCGTCCAGGGGACAGTCGTCGACACGCTCCTCCGACACCTGCTGCCGGTGTTGCTGTTCGCGTCGCTGATCCCCATCGCCGAACTCGCCGTCGTCGCCGGCCTGGACCAGGTCGTCGTCCTCCACATCCAGGTCGTGTTCGTCATCATGACCGCGACGGCGCTGATGACGGCGACCATCAAACTCCGGCAGAACCTGGCCGGCCTCTGAGCGACCGTCCTACTCCGCGCAGAACTCGCTGTGATCGGTGATGAACCCGTCGACGCCGGCGTTCCGGGCCGAGACGGCGCCGACGCTGTCCCGGATGGTCCAGGCGTTGACCGTCAGGTTGGCGTCGTGGGCCCGCGAGACGAACCGCTCGTCGCAGATGTCCCAGTGGGGGTGGATGGCGGTGCAGTTGAGGTCGGCGGCCCGGGCGAGTCGCTCCTCCGGGTCGGCTTCGACGAGGAGCGCGCGCGGGTAGTCGGCGAGCACGGTCACTTCCGCCAGCACGCCGGCGTCGAACGAGGAGACCAGCACGCCGCCGTCGTGGGCGCCGAGGACGTCGACGGCGTCGGTCGCGAGGCCGTTCTCCTTCAGGTCGACGTTGATCCCGACAGACGGCGGGAGGACCTCCAGCACCTCCGCGAGCGTGGGAATACCCTCACCGCTGCCGAGGACGTTCAGCTGGGCCAGTTCGGCCTGCGATAGCTCCGCCACCTCGCCGGTGGCGTCGGTCACCCGGTCGACCGTCTCGTCGTGAACGACGACGAGTTCGCCGGAGCCACAGCGACGGACGTCGACCTCGACCCAGTCGGCGATCTCAGCGGCGCTCGCGACCGCTCCCACGGTGTTCTCGGCGAACTCCCCCGCGAACCCGCGGTGGGCGATACAGCGCATGGTGGTTCGTCGCCGGGGCGGGTAAAGTGCTTTCCCGTCCTCGCAGCCCTGACAGCCCGACGAAACTTTATCTCTTATCCGGCCGACAGTTCGGGCATGAACGTCGACTTCGATTTCGGCGGCGACGTCGTACTGATCACGGGCGTCGGCGGGGCGCTGGGCAGTGCTGTCGCGCGGGCGTTCGACGACGCGGGCGCCACAGTCTGCGGTGCCGACGTTGTCGCCCCGGATAGCGAGGAGTTCGCGCTGGACCCCGACCGGGTCGACTTCTACCAGGGTGACTTCACCGCGGAGTCGGAGGTCAAGCGCGTCGTCGACGACGTCGTCGCGGACCACGGCGGCCTGAACGCGCTGTGTAACATCGCCGGAACCTGGCGCGGCGGCGACCCCATCCACGAGACTGACGTCGACACGTTCGACTTCCTCTTCGACGTCAACCTGAAAACCACGTTCCTGGCGTCGAAACACGCACTCCCTCACCTCCGGGAGAGCGAAGGAGCGATCCTGTCGGTCTCGGCCCGCTCCTCGCTCGAAGGCGGCGAGGGCGACGGCATCTACCGCGCGACGAAGGCGGGCGTCCGACTGCTCACCGAGACCATCGCCGAGGAGAACCTGGGGACGGTGCGGGCCAACGCCGTCATGCCGAGCGTCATCGACACGCCGATGAATCGGGAGATGATGCCCGACGCCGACCACTCCGAGTGGGTCGACCCGGCCGACATCGCCGAGGTCGTTATGTTCCTCTGTTCGGACGCCGCGACGGTGACGAGTGGGGCTGCGGTGCCGGTGTACGGGGAGACGTGACAGTCCCAACGAGCGCGACGGCGCGAGCAGCGTATCAAGCCGAGTGAGGCGTAGCCTGCTGGTTCCCGGTCGACCCCGGGGTCCTTCGGTTCCCGCGCCGGTACGTCCTGACGGACAGCCGCTATCTCGCGACGGTCGCCGTGGTGTCTTCTCGCTTCGTCCACACTGGCAACGTCTCGGCCCCGGACGCCCACCGTCTATAGACGACGATCATCGCGACCAGAATGACCAGGAACGCGAGCGAATCGACGGCCGTAGCCCACGCCGGCCACCCACCGGTGTCGTAGAAGAGAATGCCAGCGGTTCCCGGCATGTTCCCCGCGGCGTGGAATACGACTGGGACGTACAGGTTCTGGGTCGCTTCGTAGAGGGCCCCGTAGGTCATCCCGCTCAGGGTGAGCGTGACGAGGTAGACCAGCGGCGTCATCCCTCCCGGTGACCCGTCCGTGAGTATTCGCGGTATATGCGCCAGCGCGAAGAGAGCGCCCGCGAGACCGATTCCGAGCGCGATTCGCTTTCTGGTCGCGTCCGTGAGGAGGCCGACGACCTTGGTCTGGAGATACCCGCGGTAGGTCAGTTCTTCGACGAACGCGACGGTGACGAGCTGGAGCAGGAACTCGACGACGGCCTCTCCCGGTGGGACTGTCCAGTGGTACCCGACCGACGCGAGGCTCTCCGTCGCGAATGCGAGTCCGATACCGAGGGCGTTGATAGCGACGTAGGATCCGGCGACGGCGACGGTCGCTGGCACCAGGAGTCGTGGTGAGAGACCGATTTCGCCGAATGCTACCCCTTCGGATCGAAGCACCCACCAGACGAATCCGACGAACAGCATGGACTGCCCGGTCGTGATGGCGTTGGACTCGACGACCGGAATTGCGGGACCGATGGCCCAGACGTTCGCGATCAGGTTACCTGCTGCCACTTCTAGAGCAGCAACGACGAGGAAGAACGCGAGCCACGTCACCCCGCCCTCGAAGGTGATTCGCCGGGACGCCCCCTCACCGCTCGATAGTTGAACCATGCCCGTAATGTCAACGAGAATAGTATAAAGCACCCGATCGGTCTTTCTAGAACGAGGACCGTGGTCTCAGGCCCGGTCAAGTTCTTGATCACGGCCGTCGCTCGCCTCGACCCGGTTGTCAGTCTCGACCAGTCGTTCGACGCGCTTCTCGAACTCCTCCGTGGATAGTTCTCCTTGAGCGTATCGGTGCTGGAGGTCGGCGATAGGATCCGCGTCGCCGTCGGCGGACGCCTGCCCGTACCCAGTCTCGCGGGCTGATTCCCGTGAGTGTTCGGGCGCCGCTTCCGCGCGACGCACGACCGCTTCCGCCTCCCAGTAGGCGAGCGTCGTGAAGACGAGGCCGACGGTCGCCATCAGGAGGAGCGACGCCGACTCCGTGAACTGGTACTGAATCGCGACGAAGTGTGCGAGGACCATGAACAGCGCGGTGAAGCCGATGGACCCGAAGACGGCCGACGCGACGGCGCGGCCGCGCGGGGAGTTCGGACCGTATAGCTCGACGATACGTCGCATAGACGACGTGTCCTCGGCAGTACGTCAAAATTCTATCGGTGCGCGAGGTGCGCCGTCCCGACTCGCGGCCCGAGGCTACCTGACGAGGTACGACTCGCCAGTGGGCCCGAACCGGCCGAGGTCGGCCTCGCGCCGGTAATCCGTTTCCTGGAGGGCCACGAGTGCGTCGACCAGTGCGGTCTCGTCCTCGTCGGTCCACGCCATCGGTTCCTTGATCGGGTAGACGAGCCACCCCGACCCCATCACCTCGGTCGCGTGCAGGGCGTCCATGTCGACGTCGTCCGCTGACTCGGCCGTCGCGACGGAAAAGACGTGACGCGTCGCCCGCTCGCCGACGGGGAGGATGACGTGGGCGGTGATGGCGCGGAACTCCGAGTCGAACAGCGGTTCGAGGTCGTCGTAGGACGTCTGCGAGGGCGTTCCGTCGGCTCCGCACATATGGAGGTAGGAGAGGTAGGTCTTGCCCACTTCCGGGGGTGACCCCGCGGCGTCGAGCAGGCCGGCGTCGGCGAGCGCTCGCTGGAGTCGCTCGCCGCTCTCGGACCCGGTGAACGGGATGCCGGAGTCGACGCCGCCGTGGACGCCCGGATGGTCGCCGACGACGTGGAAGTGGGCGTTGGCGTCGCCGTATCCGGGGACGAACCGGTCACAGCCGGGGTCGAAGCCGAAGGGGTTCGAGAGGGACTCCGCGACGTTCTTCACGCACGGACTGAGGCGACTGGGCGTCAAAACTCCGACGGTCTGGTGCTGGTCCACGCATCGGAGGCGCTCGGCGACGACTGCGACAGTATTGCGGGAATCACTAGTTCAATATAGGTGGTGGCGGAGGGGGTGGAACCGTATTTTACATTTTTGATCGTTCGGTTTCCGATAACGCTTTTCTCGTCCCCTCCCCTGGCCTGGTACATGGACGAGCGCAGGAGGGCTGGTGTGTCGTGACTCACGAAGACCGCGTCGATGACCTCCGCGAACGCAAGGCGGCAGCGGAGCGGGGTGGCGGCGAGGAACGCATCGAGTCCCAGCACGAGAAGGGCAAACTGACCGCGCGCGAGCGCATCGACTACTTTCTCGACGACGACAGTTTCGTCGAGTTCGACCAGTTACGGGAACACCGGAGCACCAACTTCGACATGGCCGAGAAGAAGGTGCCCGGCGACGGCGTCGTCACGGGCTACGGCGAAGTCGACGGGCGCAAGGTGTTCGTCTTCGCCCACGACTTCACCGTCTTCGGTGGGTCGCTGGGCGAGGTGTTCGCCCAGAAGGTGTGCAAGGTGATGGACAAGGCCGTCGAGACGGGCTCACCGATCATCGGACTCAACGACTCTGCGGGCGCCCGCATCCAGGAGGGAATCGACTCGCTGGCGGGCTACGCCGACATCTTCCACCGGAATCAGCAGGCCAGCGGCGTCGTCCCCCAGATCTCTGCCATCATGGGGCCCTGCGCCGGTGGTGCGGTGTACTCCCCAGCCATCACCGACTTCGTCTACATGGTGAACGAGACGAGCCACATGTTCATCACCGGCCCGGACGTCATCGAGACGGTCACCGGCGAGGAAGTCGGTTTCGACGAACTCGGCGGCGCCCAGACCCACGCCACCGAATCGGGCGTCGCCCACTTCACCGCCGACGACGAGAAGGCGGCGATGGACGACATCCGGTACCTCCTCTCGTACCTCCCGCAGAACAACGTCCAGGACCCCCCGCGCGTCGAGCCCTGGGACGACCCCGACCGGGCCGACGAGGAACTGATCGACGTCGTTCCGGACGAGCCACAGAAGCCCTACGACATCGTCCGGGTCGTCGAGGGGGTGATGGACGAGGGATCCTTCTTCGAGGTGGCCGACTCCTTCGCCCGGAACATCGTCACCGGCTTCGCCCGACTGGACGGTCACAGCGTCGGCGTCGTCGGCAACCAGCCCCGGGTCAACGCCGGGACGCTCGACATCGACTCGTCGATGAAGGGCGCGCGCTTCGTTCGCTTCTGCGACGCGTTCAACATCCCCATCGTCACCTTCGTCGACGTGCCCGGGTTCATGCCCGGCAAGGACCAGGAGACGGGCGGCATCATCAAGCACGGCGCGAAGCTGCTGTACGCCTACTCGGAGGCGACGGTGCCGCTCCTGACCGTCATCACCCGGAAGGCCTACGGCGGGGCGTACGACGTCATGGCATCGAAGCACGTCGGCGCGGACGTGAACTACGCCTGGCCGTCGGCCGAGATCGCGGTGATGGGGCCACAGGGCGCGGTCAACGTCCTCTACGACGACGAGCTCGACGCGGCGGAGAACGTCGAACAGCGTCGCGCGGAGCTCATCGAGGAGTACCGCGACGCCTTCGCCAACCCCTACACGGCGGCGGAGCGCGGGTTCGTCGACGACGTGCTCGAACCGCGGGAGACCCGTTCGCGTCTGATCGGCGACCTGGAGACGCTCCGGGGCAAACGAACGGACCGCCCGGACCGGAAACACGGAAATATCCCGCTCTAACATGGCGACGGACAGTGCAGGCGCCGTCGAACCGGCGCTCGTCGACGCCGTCACGCGGGCAGTGCCGTCGGCGAGTCCCGACGAGGCGGCCGCTATCGCCGTCGCTATCGGCGCCCACGTGCGAGACGGGGAACTGGCGGCCGCGGCGGCCGCCGCCTCGTCGGGCAACGAGGAGCCGGACTGGGAGGGTCGCGAGTGGACCTTCGCCGGCCGCATCGAGGCGACCCAGCAGCGAACGATCCGGATTCGAGACGACGCACCGGGCGACGAATGGACGGCAGCAGGGCGGACGGACCGAATGTAGATCCAATCGACTATGACCGAGGACACAACGTCAGGCGAAGGCACCGGTTCTGGACCACAGAGCGGCCGTTTCGACGACGCCGCTCCGCATAGTTTTAAGGTCGGACTGTCGGTACAGAGTGGTATGTTTGACAAATCCCGGACTGGACGTGCGGATTTGTACGGACGACGTCGGACCCCTCGCGCTGGGTCGCCCGACCGTCCACGTCCGAACACACCGAGGAGGTCGGTCTGATGTTCGACAAAGTGCTCGTGGCCAACCGGGGCGAGATCGCGGTTCGCGTGATGCGGGCCTGCGAGGAACTCGGAGTCGGCACGGTCGCCGTCTACTCCGAGGCGGACAAACACTCGGGGCACGTGCGGTACGCCGACGAGGCCTACAACGTCGGCCCCGCCCGGGCGGCCGACTCCTACACCGACCAGGAGGCGATCATCGAGGCGGCACAGAAGGCCGACGCGGACGCGATCCACCCCGGATACGGCTTCCTGGCCGAGAACGCCGAGTTCGCCGGCCGGGTCGAAGAGACCGAGGGGATCACGTGGATCGGACCGGCGAGCGACGCGATGGAGTCCCTCGGCGAGAAGACCAAGGCCCGGACGATCATGCGGGAGGCCGACGTCCCCATCGTCCCGGGGACGACCGAGCCGGTCGAAGACGTCGACCAGATCAAGGCGTTCGGCGAGGAACACGGCTATCCGATTCTGATCAAGGCCGAGGGCGGGGGCGGCGGGATGGGCCAGAAAGTCGTCGAGGGCCCCGACGAGGCCGAGGAGCAGTTGGAGACCGCCCAGCGCGAGGGTGAGGCGTACTTCTCGAACGCCTCGGTCTACCTGGAACGGTTCCTCGACAACCCGCGCCACATCGAAGTACAGATCCTCGGGGACAAGCAGGGCAACGTGCGTCACCTCGGCGAACGTGACTGTTCGCTCCAGCGCCGCCAGCAGAAGGTCATCGAGGAGGGCCCCAGCCCCGCGATAACCGACGAACTCAGGGAGAAGATCGGCGAGGCCGCCCGTCGCGGCGCCGACGCCGGGGACTACTACAACGCCGGCACCTTCGAGTTCCTCGTCGAGGACGAGGACCGGAACGAGGAGGGCCTGCTCGACGCGGATTCGGACTTCTACTTCCTCGAGGTCAACACGCGCATCCAGGTCGAACACACCGTCACGGAGGAACTGACGGACATCGACATCGTGAAGTGGCAGATCCGGGTCGCCGCCGGCCAGGAACTCACCTTCGCCCAGGACGACGTCGAACTGGAGGGCCACGCGATGGAGTTCCGCATCAACGCGGAGAACGCCGCCAACGACTTCGCGCCTGCGACGGGCGGCGAGTTCGACGTGTACGACCCGCCGGGCGGTATCGGCGTCCGCGTCGACGACGCTGCCCGACAGGGCGACTCGCTCGTGACCGACTACGACTCGATGATCGCGAAGCTCATCACCTACGGGTCTGACCGCGGGGAGTGCATCGCCCGCGGGAAGCGCGCCCTCCCCGACTACGACATCCAGGGCTTCCCGACCATCATCCCCTTCCACCAGTTGATGCTCACCGACGAGGAGTTCCTCGCGGGCCGGCACACGACGAAGTACCTCGACGAGAACCTCGACCCCGAACGTATCGAGGAGGCCCAGGAACAGTGGGGCACCGAGCCCGCACCCGCCGACGGCGACGACGAAGAAGTCGTCGAGCGCGAGTTCACCGTCGAGGTCAACGGCAAGCGGTTCCAGGTCGAACTCGAAGAGCGCGGCGCGCCCGCCATTCCCGTCGGCGATCTCGACCAGTCCGGCGGCGCCCAGCGCCCCGACCGGCCCGGCGGCGGAGGCGACTCCGGCGGTGGCGGCGGGTCGAGCGCTGCCGGCGACGAGGTGGCCGCGGAGATGCAGGGGACCATCCTCGAAGTGAACGTCGGCGAGGGCGACGAAGTGGAGTCCGGCGACGTCCTCTGCGTGCTGGAGGCGATGAAGATGGAGAACGACATCGTCGCCGAACGCGGCGGCACCGTCACCGACGTCGCCGTCGGCGAGGGCGACTCCGTCGACATGGGCGACCGACTCGTCGTGATCGAGTAGCTCTCACTCTTTTGCGGTCTACGCCGAACTACGCGACGTACTTCACGCTCGTTCGTCAGCCCGCCTTGGATGCGTTTTTGGTCGTCGGGCGAACACCGATTGATATGCAAGCAACGCGCCGCCGCGTGCTGGACGCCCTCGCCGACGGGCCCGTCACCGGCCCCGAACTGGCCGACTCGCTGGACGTCTCGCGGGCGGCGGTGTGGAAACACGTCGAGGCGCTCCGCGAGGCCGGATTCACGATAGTGAGCGACGACGCGGGCTACGTGCTCGACGGCGTCCCCGAGTTCGGCGCCGAGGCCGTGGAGTTCGGCCTGGACGGGCCGTTCGACGTCGAGTACCACGACAGCATCGACAGCACGAACCGGCGCGCTCGTGAACTGGCCCAGG
The DNA here is from genome assembly GCF_058933135.1 of Halomicrobium sp. HArcel3. Lineage (NCBI taxonomy): Archaea > Methanobacteriati > Methanobacteriota > Halobacteria > Halobacteriales > Haloarculaceae > Halomicrobium > Halomicrobium sp. HArcel3. Next base: position 661,538 of record NZ_JBZYDN010000001.1, read on the forward strand.
ACGGCGCCGGCGACGTGGTCGTCCTCGCCGACGAGCAGACCGGCGGGAAGGGCAGACTCGACCGGGCCTGGTCCTCGCCGAGCGGTGGAATCTGGCTCAGCCTGGTTCTCGAGCCCGAAGTCCCCGCCGCTCACGTGCCGGCGTTCACGCTCGCGACCGCCGTCGCGGTCACCCGCGCGGCCCGCGAGGCGGGCGTCGACGCACGGATCAAGTGGCCAAACGACGTCGTGGTCGGCGACGACGAGAACAAACTCGCGGGGATTCTCACCGAAACGCAGGGCGAGGCCGACCGGGTCTCGTGGGTCGTCGTCGGCGTCGGAATCAACGCCAACGTCGACGTGTCTGCACTCCCGGCGGAGCGGGGCGTGACGAGCATCAGAGAGCAGGTCGGCGACGTCGACCGGCGGGTGTTCACCCAGCGGGTGCTCGAAGCGCTCGACGAATTGCAGGGGGACCTTCCCGGCGCGGTGGAGGAGTGGACCGAGTACGCGTCGACGCTGGGCAAGCGAGTCCGCGTGGAGACGCCCGGTGGGACCGTCGAGGGCGAGGCCGTCGACGTCGAGTTCCCCGGTGCCCTGGTTATCGAGACGGGCGACGAACGAGTGAGCGTCACCGCCGGCGACTGCGAACACCTGCGTCCGGTCTAATCTCCCCCGACGCGACTAGTGCTCGACCTGCTGGAGCGGCGATTCTTCGCCGGACTCCGGGTCCACCTCTTCGCCGACGCGGACGGTGACGACGGGGACCGACGACCGACGGACAACGTGTTCGGCGACGCTACCCAGTAGCAGGCGGTTCAGGCCGCCGCGGCCGTGTGTTCCCATCACGACGACGTCACAGTCGGCCTCGTCGGCACAATCGATGATCTGCGTCGCGGGCGCGCCATCGGTGATCGTCCGGTCGACGTCGACGCCGTCGGGCATGCGACGCCGAGCTTCCGCCACGGCGCTCTCCCCTTCCTCTTGCATCAGTCCGTGCAGGCTGTCGAGCGACACGTCCATCGGCATCGTCGTCAGGCTCGCCGTGTCGACCACGTAGAGGGCGTGAACCGATGCGTCGTGGATGTGGGCGAGTTCACCCGCGTGGTCTATCACCCGCGTCATCCCCGCGGAGCCGTCCGTCGGGAGCAGTATGCGGTCGTACATCGTCCTATGCTAACAAGTTACGCGGGGGAGCGGTTAAGCGTTGCCGGGGGCGACGACGCGGTCCACGTCGGAGACACCGGCGCGACGGACGACCGCGCGGACGACCTCGCGCGCACCGGCGAGGTTGTGGGAGTCGCCGTCGAGTACGAGCAGGCGGGCGTCGCGGCCCTCCTCGACGAGACCACAGTTCAACCCCGCCATCTCGGCTCCGTTGACGGTGGCCATCCGCAGAACTTCGGCGGCCGACACGTCGGCGAGTTTCGCGGTGAACTCCATCTCGCGGAACATCGACGGGCTGTTCAGGAACACGTTGTCCGTCCCCAGCGCCACGGTCGTCCGTTCGGCGAGTTCGGCGATGGGCGGGACGCCGACGCCTGTGACGAGGTTCGAGCGCGGGCAGACCGCGACCGGAATCTCGCTGTCCGCGACGCGGTCGAGGTGGACGTCGTCGGCGTACACCATGTGGACCAGGAAGTCCGGGTCCAGGTCCAGCGCGGGGTTGATGTCCGACGGGTCGACCTCGCCGGCGTGGATGCCGAACAGTTTCCCCGCGTCAGCCGTCGCCTTGCGCTTTCGGCCGAACTCGGCGTCGTTCGCGCCGCTCGCGCCGAAGCCGTCGCTGGCGTCCATCGCCTCGACCGTCTCGCGTCCCAGGACGACCGATTCGAGTTCCGACCCGGCCAGCGAGTCCTCGATGGCCCGGACGCCCTCGACGCCGCCCTCGCGGAACTCGACGAACGAGCCCGTCCCGGACTGCTCCATGAACGCGAACGACCGCTCCATCGCCGCGACGAGTTCCTCGTGGCTCGCCTCCCGGAGCAGCCGGTGTTTGAGGCCGTCAGGCGGCGCGACGAGTTCTTCCAGCGAGAGGCCGCCCCCCGCCTCCTTGGCGATCGAGTCACCGACGTGCGTGTGCGCGTTGACGAACGCAGGCAGGATTATCCGGTCGCTATCGACGTCGGCGGCCTCGACAGCCGCTATCTCGCCGTCCTCGACGACGACGCGTCCCTCCATCGGTTCGAACGATCGCCCGCGTAGAATCGTCCCTTCGAGTTCCATAGTCGTGGTTCCCGTCACGGTCAGTTGAACTCGTCGAGTGTGGCGTGGATGCCCGGACGTACGTCGCGCACGCGAGCTCCCTCCAGTTCCAGCCCGAGTACACGGATGGCCGCGTCACCGACCCGGTCGGCGACGTCCGGTGGCGCGTACACCCCGAGGCGCCACTGGTCGTGTTGGGCGGCCCGGAGCGCGCTCACGAGCGTCGACTGTTCCGCGAGCGGGCGGACCTGCCCGTTGACGACGACGCGGCTCGTCGACTCCGTCATCGACGGTTCGTCCGGGACGTCGAGGACGACGTGTTCGGGGTCGACGTTGGCCGAGTCCGCCACCTCGCGCTCCAGCGACCGCACTCGTTCGTGGTCGCTTTCGAGCAGCGGGTCCGGGACGGCGTCCATCTCGGCCCAGACGGAGCGCTTGTAGAGGGTTCGCCGGCTCAATCGGCCGGCGAGGTCGGCCGTCGCTTCGCAGTTCCGGAGCGCGACGAGGAGGTCGCTGTCGTCCCAGCGGCGAAGTTCCGATGCGTCAGTCTGGGTCTCTGTGAGCAACCGTTCCGTCGCCCGTCGCAGCATCGATTTCGCGATGCGCGCGACGTGGTGCTGGTAGACGGTGGGGTTCATCAGCGCGCGTGCGAGCAGGAGCGACTCGGCCGTCTGGACGTTCCCCTCGTCGAGGACCAGGTCACCGTCGACGAAGCGGAGTTCACGCACCAGCCGTTCGTGATCGATGGTCCCGTAAGGAACGCCGGTGTGGTGGGCGTCCCGAACCAGGTAGTCCATCCGGTCGACGTCGAGTTCGCCGGAGACCAGCTGGCCGAGTTCGCCCTCTCCAGCGACCAGACCGGCGACGCTGTCGGGGTTGAGGCCGTGCTCGGAGAGGACGCGGGCGACGTCGCCCGTCCCGAGCAGTTCGTCGACGTCGTCGTGGTACAGCCCCGTCTCGCGGTAGACGAGTTCCTCGATGTTGTGGCTGTACGGCGAGTGGCCGACGTCGTGGAGGATGGCCGCCGCGCGGACGCGTTCGGCCTGCTGGCCTTCGATCCCCAGGTGGGTCAGTGCCTGGTCGGCGAGGTAGTACACCCCCAGCGAGTGCTCGAAGCGCGTGTGATTGGCCGACGGATAGACGAGTGTCACCGTCCCCAGTTGCTTGACGTGGCGCAACCGCTGGATGGGCGCGGTGTCGAGCAGCGCCTCGGCGACCCCATCGAGTTCGATGTGGTCGTGCACGCTGTCCTTTATGGTGGTCATGGCTGGTCGTTCGGGCCGTCTCGCTTTAAAATGCGTTCCTCGAACGGCCTGCGATTGCTCGCCCCCTGACTGGCCGGCCCCGTGACCGCCCGATCCCACCCGGATCAGGCGAAGTGTGCGAGCAGTTCGTACAGTTCACCGCGGCGCGCGTTGCCCTTCTCCTCGGCTTCCGCGGGCGAGCGCCCCATCTCCTCGACCGTCTCGATGGCGTCGACCGGGTCGTAATCCCGGCCGTGGACGAGCCACGCGGCGAGGACGTGGCCGGTGCGACCGATACCGGCGAGACAGTGGACCACCACCCGTTCGTCGTTCGCGACGGCGTCGTCGAGGAAGGGAAACAACTCCGTCTCCAGCGTCTTCGCATCGGCGAGGTGGTGGTCCGCTATCGGGACGTGTCGGACGTTCTCCGGATCGAACGCTCGCTCGTATCGCCCCTGGTCCGCGTCGGAGCTGTCGAGTTGATTGCCCGAGAGGAGATAGCACACCCGGTCGATGCCCCGTTCGAGCATGAAGTCGGCCCACTCGTCGACGGCGTGGTCGTGGTCCGCCGTCGAGTGCCAGCCGGGGCAGCAGGCGCCATAGACGTGTTCCTCTTCGGGCGCCGCCGGTGCGAACCGGTGGACGTCGGTGGGGGACCCGTTTCGTGCGTCGGGCATTAGGGCGAAAGTCTCCCTCGACTGACTTGAAGGTAACACCGCAGTTCTCAAGCCTGACAACTGGGGCTGGACGGTGGGGATAGCCGACCGATTGTGTAACGTTTTATCACGACGCTACCCCCTACGTCGCTCTATGGTGACGTTCCTCTCCGGTGGCACGGGGACCCCCAAGCTACTCGCCGGCGCCGCCCCGGTCTTCCCGCCCGCCGAGACGACGGTCGTCGGCAACACCGGTGACGACGTCGAACTCGCGGGCCACCTCGTCTGTCCGGACCTCGACACCGTCCTCTTTCTCGACGGTGAGGTCATCGACCGGAACCGCTGGTGGGGCATCGCGGACGACACGGCTGCCACGCACGACGAACTCCACCGGCTGGCCGAAACAGCCGGCCTCGACGCCGGACCGCGATACCTCCCGGAGGACGCCCAGACCGCCGGACGCCCTCTCTCGCGATGGCGCCGATTCTCCGGCGTGGCGGAGTTCATGCACATCGGCGACCGCGACCGTGCGGTCCACCTCACCCGGACCGGACTCGTCGACGAAGGCCACTCGCTCACCGAAGCGACGGGGTCGCTCGCCGACGCGTTCGGCCTCGAACGGACGCTCCTGCCGATGGCCGACGACGCCGTCGCGACTATCGTCCACACGCCAGACGGCCCTCAGCACTTCCAGGAGTGGTGGGTCGCCCGCGGCGGCGACCCCGCCGTCGAGCGCGTCGAGTTCCGCGGCGCCGACGAGGCCCGGCCGACCGACGCCGTGCTGACCGCACTCGACGATCCAGTCGTCGTCGGTCCGTCGAACCCCGTCACGAGCATCGGGCCGATGCTCGCGCTGCCGGGGTTCGAGGAGCGTCTTCAGCAAACGCCCGTCGTCGCCGTCTCCCCGTTCGTCGAGGACGAGGTGTTCTCCGGCCCGGCCGCGGACCTGATGGCCGCGACGGGACGCGAACCCAGCACGGCCGGCGTCGCGGAGGCGTACCCCTTTGCGGACGCGTTCGTCCTCGACGACGATGACGGGACTGACCTCGACCGGCCCGTCGTCAGGTCCGACACGACGATGGACGACGCTGCCGACGCCGAGCGCGTCGCGCGAGCGGCCGCCGACGCGCTGGAGGTGGCTTCGTGAACTCCCGGCCCCTGTTCGAGCCCCGCGTCGCCGCGGCCAGTCTCAGCGGGGCCTCCGACGCCGAATGGGCCGAGGCAGCCGCCGACTACGTCGGCTGTGCGTTCCTCGGTGGCGTCGCCCTCGACGAGCCGACTCGTCGGGCGGCCAGGCAGCTGGTCGACCGCGACCGCGAGGAGTTCCTCCCGGCCGACCCGCACCACTTCGTCAACTCACAGCTCCGGGCCCTCGACGACGTCCCGATCCGGCCGGCGGTGAACGTGCGCAGTTCGACGCTGGTTCCGCTGGAGGACGCGGCCGACCTCTGTCGCGACCACGATGCGATCCTTGAGATAAACGCCCACTGTCGCCAGGAGGAGATGTGCGACGCACGCGCGGGCGAAGCGTTGCTCCACCAGCCGGGTCGGCTGTGCAAGCAGGTCGAGGCCGCCACGGCGACCGGCGCCACGGTCGGCGTCAAGGTACGCGCCGAGGTCGACGGTGTCGATCTGCCGGCGCTGGCTGCGGACCTCGACGCGGTTGGCGCCGACCTGATTCACGTCGACGCGATGGACTCCGAGCCAGTCGTGGCCGACGTCGCCGATGCCGTGGACGCCTTCGTCGTCGCAAACAACGAGGTCCGGGACGAGGCGTCGGTGCGGGAGTACCTGGAATACGGTGCCGACGCCGTCAGCGTCGGCCGACCGAGCGACGATCCACGGGTTCTCCGGCGCGTCCGCGAGGCGACCGACGCGTGGTTCCGAGAGGAGGCACCGCCGTGAGGTCCCTCGCCCAGAACGCCGAACTGGCCCTCCTGCTGGAGGTGACGAGCACGCCGAAACCCGGTAACGTCGACCGTCGCCACGAGTACGACGACCTGCGATTCGAGCACTTCGTCGCCGGCGCGGTCGGCGCGCAGTCGGGATTTCGGCTCGCCGCCGACGGTGGCCCAGTTGGCGAGGCCTTCGAACGATCCGTCGAGGGAATGGCCGACCAGGAGGGCGGCAACACCCAGTTCGGAGCGCTGTTGCTGGTGACGCCGCTCGTCGCGACCGGGGCGTCCGGTGAACTAACTCCCGAGCGGGCCAGCGACGTCGTCTCGGGAACGACCGTCGAAGACGCGGCGAACTTCTACCGGGCGTTCGAACACGTCGACGTCGCGGTCGACGAACCGCCAGACGACCTCGACGGGCTGGACGTCCGTCGCGGAACCGACGCTATCCCGGAACTCGAAGCCCGACGCCTCACGCTCGAAGACGTGATGGAACTCAGTTCGGACGTCGACGGTGTGGCGGCCGAGTGGGTCGACGGATTCACCCGGAGTTTCGAGGCGGCCGCTGCTATCGAGCGACGCGACGGACCGGTCCCGGACCGCGCGGCACACGTCTTCCTCGAATTGCTCGCCGAGGAGGTCGACACGTTCGTCGTGACCCGGAACGACCGCGAGACGGCCGAGGAAGTGATGCGTCGGGCACGGGCGGTCCTCGACGGCGAGGAAGCTGCTGCCGACCTGGCCGACGAGTTCGTTGAACGCGACGTCAACCCGGGGACGACGGCCGACATAATCGCCGCAGCGTTGTTCATCGCGCTCGAACGGGGGCTCCAGGTGTGACGGAGCTCGATGGCGACGCGGACTGGCCGGTCGAACTGCGTGGCGTCACCGAGTCCGTCGTGACGACGCTCGGGCCGAACGAACGGTGGAACGTCGCCGCGCTGGGTCTCCACGCCCCCGACGGCGGCGCCGGGTCTGTGACGGCGCGGACGTGGGGACGAACGCGGACCTGGCGGAACTTCCGCGAACGTGGTGGGGGGTACGTCCAGTTCGTCGCCGACCCCGTCGACTTCGTCGAGGCAGCGATGACCGTTCGGGAAGAAGACGACCCAGTGCTCGCGAGCGCGGACGCCTGGGCTCGCGTCGCCGTGTCACGTCGGGACGAGGGGACCGACGGAGAGACACAGTGGGTCGAGTGGGAACTCCGACCGATCGAATCCGCCATCGAGCGCGAGACCGTCCCGACGATCAACCGGGGGTTCAACGCCGTAATCGAGGCGACTGTGGCGGCTTCACGGCTGGACGTCCCTACCTACGACACCGCGGCGTTGCTCGAACGACTCGCCCATCTGGAGTCGGTCGTCGAGACCTGCGGCGGCGAGCGTGAGGTGGCAGCGTTCGCGGTGCTCACCGACCACGTCGACGCCGAGTGGTGACGTCAGCGGTGTGACTGTGTATGGGTTTGGGGCGAACAGGCGACGATGTTCGGTACTCCGCAGTGGTGTGTCGCGCTATCGCTGGCCACTGCGGAGCGATTCTCAGCTCACGTCGCGTGCTGGCCCCGTCTTCCGTGATAAACGTCCGCACTCGGCCAGTCCGATTCGAATCCTTTTAGGGGCCAACGAGGAAACTCTCCCGCATGGCAATCAAACCGGCATACGTCAAGAAGACGGCCAAGATCCTGATGGAGCGATACCCCGACGCGTTCGGCGACGACTTCGAGCACAACAAGGACGTCGTCACCGAACTGACCAACATCGAGTCCAAGGGCGTTCGCAACCGCATCGCGGGCTACGTCACCAGCAAGCAGGGCGCGACGGTCGAAGCGTAAGTTCTGTCTTCTCGCAGTTCGCTCGTTCGTGAGAATCTCGGCGAGTGGCGGCTCTCTCGGTCGATCTGACCGCGACTACTGTTCGACTTTAGCGCGGTCGGAGTGTCGCTTGCGATGGACGATTCCCTGGTTGTTCGCCGTCCGGTAGACGAACTGGCGGAAGGCCTCCCCCGTCTCACTGTCCTCGTCGAGGACCATCGGTTTCCCGTCGTCGCCGCCCTCCCTGACCGACGGGTCGAGGGGAATCTCGCCGAGGAACGGCATCTCCGTCTCTTCGGCGAAGTCGTGGCCGCCGCCGCTGCCGAAGATGTCGTGGTCGGAGCCGCAGTCCGGGCAGTGGAAGGTGGACATGTTCTCGACGACGCCGAGGACCGGCGTGTCGTGGCGGCCGAACATCTGGAGCCCCTTCCGGGCGTCGTCGAGCGCGACGTCCTGGGGCGTCGTGACGATGACCGCGCCGGAGACCGGGACGCTCTGGAGGAGCGTGAGTTGCGTGTCGCCGGTGCCCGGTGGGAGGTCGACGATCATGTAGTCGAGGCTGCCCCAGAGGACGTCCTCCCAGAGCTGGGTGAGGACGCTGTGGACCATCGGGCCGCGCCAGATGACCGGGTCGTCCTCGCCGACGAGGAAATCCATGCTCATCAGCTTCATCCCGTACTTCTCGGGCGGGACGATCTCGTCTTCCTCGGTGGCCTTCGGGTGTTCGTCCGCGTCGACCATCCGGGGGACGTTCGGACCGTAGATGTCGCCGTCGAAGAGGCCGACACGGGCGCCCATCTTGGAGAGGCCCGCCGCGAGGTTCACGGCGAGGGTACTCTTGCCGACCCCGCCCTTGCCGGAGGCGACAGCGATGATGTTCTTGACGCCCGGAAGGACCTGGTCTTCGGGGTCGACGCCCCGGTCGACCGTGGCGGTGAGGTTGATCCGCTTGTTGGTGTCGTCGAGCGCCTGCCGCACGTCGGCGGCGATGGCGCTCTCGGTGGGGGAGTAGGGTGCGCCCAGCGCGAGGTCGATGTCGATGCTGTCGTCCCCCATTTCGACCTCGTTGACCAGACCGAGAGAGACGATGTCGTCCCCGAGGTCCGGGTCGTCGACCACGCGCAGGCGCTCGCGTACGTCCGCTTCGTTCATGGAGTAGGGTAGGTAGTCGGCCGGCGAAAAGGATTGTGACGTGCGTACGACGACGTCGGTGGGGCGATGGTGTCGACAGGCCGATGCCCCTCAGGGTCGACGGAAGGTGTAGACGACGGTCTGCGAGTCGGCGTCGAACTCGACGTCGACGGATCCGCCGTCGTGGTCGAAGGCGAGCCTGTCGGCGGGTCCGTCGAAGTCGTGCAGCGGCATTCCGGCGTCGACGCTGCCGTCCGGTTCCACGGCGAAGTGCGCGGTGGCACCGAACTCGGCGACGAGCGTCCCGTCGCCTCGTTCCGTGACGAGGTCGGCGAACTGTTCGAGTGCTTCGGCGAGTGCCGCTCTGTCTGTGGGGTCGACCACGGTGGGTGCCATACCGGAGCATAGTCCCGCCGCGTGCAAGTGGTTCACGCCCGATCCGGCGTTTCGTTGCGTTTAAATATGGGGGGCGTGGAGTCACTGATACAACTCGTGTAGGGGCGTCGGGTCCCGAGTCCGTACGAGCGGGCGCGAGTACAACCGACTGTGTGTCCGTTGGACGCACGCCGAAGTGTCGTGGTAGCCAAGCCTGGCCCAAGGCGCAGGGTTGCTAACTCTGTGGCGTACAGCCTCCGGGGTTCGAATCCCCGCCACGACGCTCACAACACAACAACACATGAGTGCAGAAGAACCCGAGAACACGGAAGAGGAAGCGGATGAGGAGGAGGACATCCGCTACTTCGTCCGTATCGGACAGACGGACCTCGACGGCACGAAGAGTGTCGAGCGAGCCCTCACTGATATGAACGGCATCGGGCGACGCGCCGCGCGGATCATCTCCGACAAGTCGGGGATCGACCGCCAGGCAACGCTCGGCCGGCTCGAGGACGACGAGATCGACACGATCGTCGACCTCGTGCAGGGCTACGCTGACGAGGTCCCGGAATGGCTCGCTAACCACCAGAACGACTTCTACACCGGTGAAACGACCCACGAAGTGGGTAACGACCTGCAGATGCAGCGTCGGCAGGACATCAACCGGATGCAGATGATCGACTCCTACAAGGGCGTTCGCCACCAGCGCGGCCAGAAGGTCCGCGGGCAGCGCACCAAGTCCACCGGTCGTACCGAAGGCACCATCGGCGTCAACGTCGAGGCCATCAAAGAGGACATGGCCGAGGACGAGGCCGCCGGCGAGGAGGGTGACGAATAATGGCGCTCGGTAGCAACACCAAGTTCTACGAGACGCCGAACCACCCCTACCAGGGCGAGCGCATCGCCGACGAGTCCAACCTCGTCGGGCGCTACGGCCTGAAGAACAAGGAAGAGCTCTGGCGCGCCCAGTCCGAGCTTCGTGGCTACCGCCGCGAGGCCCGGAAGCTTCTGGGTCGTGCCGAGGGTGAGGGCGCAGCGGACGAGGCCGCGGAGTTCCTGGCCCGTCTCCAGCGCTACGGCGTCCTCGACGAGCAGGACGCGCTCGACGACGTCCTGTCGCTCGACGTGACCGACGTCCTGGAGCGCCGTCTCCAGACCGTCGCCTACCGCAAGGGGCTGGGCAACACGCCCGACCAGGCGCGACAGTTCATCACGCACGGCCACATCACGGTCGGCGACGCCCGCGTCACGCGACCGGGCAAGACGGTCGAGGTCGACGAAGAAGGCGAACTCGGCTTCGACGAGAACAGCTCGCTCGCGGACGAACTGCACCCCGCGCGAGCGGAGGACCAAGAATGAGCGAATCTGAAGACGACAAGTGGGGCATCGCCCACGTGTACGCATCGTTCAACAACACCATCATCACCATCACGGACCAGACGGGCGCCGAGACGCTGGCCAAGTCCAGCGGCGGGACGGTCGTCAAGCAGAACCGTGACGAGGCATCGCCGTACGCGGCGATGCAGATGGCCGAGGTCGTGGCCGAGGAGGCCAAGGCCCAGAACGTCGAGGGCGTGCACGTTCGCGTGCGCGGACCTGGTGGGAACCAGCAGAAGTCCCCCGGCCCCGGTGCACAGGCGACGATCCGGGCGCTGGCACGTGCCGGCCTCGAGATCGGTCGCATCGAGGACGTGACCCCGATTCCCCACGACGGGACCCGCGGTCCCAAGAACGCAGGATTCTGACCTATGGCTGGAGAATACGAAGTCGAGTTCGTCGAACGCACCGACCGCGAGGCCCGGTTCCTCGTGCGCGGCATCACGCCCGCGTTCGCCAACGGCATCCGCCGGGCGATGGTCGCGGACGTGCCGACGTTCAGCGTCGACCAGGTCCGCGTCATCGAGAACTCGAGCGTCATGTTCGACGAACAGATCGGCCTTCGGCTGGGGCTCGTCCCGCTGACGACCGATCTCGGCGACTTCGAGGTCGGCGACGAGGTCACGCTGTCCATCGACGTCGAGGGGCCGGAGACGGCCTACTCGGGTGACCTGGTCACCAGCGACGACTACGTCCAGCCGGCCGACGAAAACGTCCCGATCATCGACCTGAAAGACGGCCAGCGCCTCGAAGTCGAGGCCGACGCCGTCCTCGACCGCGGCCGTGAACACGCCAAGCATCAGGGCGGCGTCGCGGTCGGCTACCGGCACCTCCAGCAGGTGGAGGTCGTCGGCGACACGGGCGAGTTCGAGGACGAGGAACCCCACATCCTGCGAGGCGTTATCGAGGACGACGGTGAGTTGATCCTCACCGACGAGTTCGGCAACGACCTCACGAACCGCTATCCCGGGAAGGAACTGGAAGTCACCGACGTCGAGAACGCGTTCGTGTTCCACGTCGAGACTGACGGATCCTTCACCGTGGACGAACTGACCCTCCGCGCCGTCGAGTCGATTCGCGACCGCGCGGACGAACTGCGCGAAGCAGTCCAACTGTAAGCGAGAATGACCCCTGCCCCCACCGCACCGATGACCGCGACGCCCCACGGCTCTAGCGTGAGGACCGAAAGCGGTTTTAGGGGGCATCCAGAACGAACTACTACGCGCAGGGATAGCCAAGTCTGGCCAACGGCGCAGCGTTCAGGGCGCTGTCCCGTAGGGGTCCGCAGGTTCAAATCCTGCTCCCTGCACTTTTCCACAGGAGGAACGTCATGAGCAAGACCAATCCGAGACTCAGTAGTCTCATCGCCGACCTGAAGTCGGCCGCCCGCAGTCAGGGCGGCGACGTCTGGGGCGACATCGCACAGCGGCTCGAAAAGCCGCGGCGAACCCACGCGGAAGTCAACCTGGGGCGCATCGAGCGCTACGCCCGGGAGGACGAGACCGTGGTCGTGCCGGGCAAGGTGCTCGGCTCCGGCGTCCTGCAGAAGGACGTCACCGTCGCAGCCGTCGACTTCTCCGGTACCGCCGAGCAGAAGATCGACCAGGTCGGAGATGCCGTATCACTCGAACAGGCAATCGAAAACAACCCCGAAGGCTCACAGGTACGGGTGATCCGATGAGCGTCGCCGAATTCGACGCCGACCTCGTCGTCGACGCCCGCGACTGCATCTTCGGTCGCGTCGCCTCGAACGTCGCCCAGCGCGCCCTCGACGGAGACCGCGTCGCCGTGGTCAACGCCGAGCGGTCCGTCATCACGGGCAACGAGGACGACGTCGTCGCGAAGTTCCAGAAGCGACGGGAAATCGGCTCCGACCGCGGACCGTACTACCCGAAGCGACCGGACGGCATCTTCAAGCGGTCCATCCGCGGCATGGTGCCACACAAGAAACCCCGCGGCCGCGAGGCCTTCGAGAACGTCCGCGTCTACGTCGGCAACCCCTACGAGGGCGACGACGACCACGAGGCGGAGGTCCTCGAAGACACCTCGCTCGACCGACTGTCGAACATCAAGTTCGTCTCGCTGGGAGACGTCAGCGAATCTATCGGAGCGAACGTAACATGGTAACGAACACCTCTGGCAAGAAGAAGACGGCCATCGCCCGCGCGACGATCAGCGACGGCGAGGGCCGCGTACGCGTCGACTCCCGGCCGGTCGAACTGGTCGAGCCGGAGCTGGCACAGCTCAAGATGCTGGAACCGTTCCGCATCGCGGACGACGAGCTCCGCGAGACGGTCGACGTCGACGTCGACGTCGAGGGCGGCGGCGTGATGGGGCAGGCCGACGCGGCCCGCACCGCCATCGCACGTGCGCTCGTCGACCACACGAACGACGCCGAACTCCGCGACGCGTTCATGGAGTTCGACCGTTCGCTGCTGGTCAACGACGTTCGCCAGTCCGAATCCAAGAAGTGGGGCGGCCCCGGCGCGCGGGCCCGCTACCAGAAATCCTACCGCTAAGGTGATATGATATGATGGTACCGGTCCGGTGTTTCACGTGCGGCAACGTCGTCGGCGAGCACTGGGAAGAATTCAAGGCACGGACGCGCGAGGCCGAGGATCCGGAGGACCCCGAGATGGTCCTCGACGAACTCGGCGTCGAACGACACTGCTGTCGCCGGATGCTCGTCTCGCACAAGGATCTGGTCGACATCGTGGCACCGTATCAATGATGGCGCAGGAAAATCGCTACGAGAAGGCGCGGATCATCGGGGCGCGAGCGCTGCAGGTCGCCTACGGTGCGCCCGTCCTCATCGACTCCGATCAGACCCAGCCGATCCTCATCGCGGCCGAGGAGTACGACGCTGGCGTCCTGCCCTTCACCGTCCGACGAGGCGAGAACCAATGACGCTGATTACCGACGTCCGGCTCCGTCGCGTCCTCGACTCACGCGGCAACGCGACCGTCGAGGCCGACGTGCTGACGGAATCGGGCGGCTTCGGACGCGGCAAGGCCCCGAGCGGCGCGAGTACCGGGGAGTACGAAGCCATCGAACTGCCGGCCAGCGAGGCCATCGCCAACGCTCGCGAGGACGCCATCCCGCGACTCGTCGGCGAGGTTCACGCCGGTAACCAGCGCGACGTCGACGCGGCGCTTCACGCCGCCGACGGCACGGACGACTTCTCCGGCATCGGCGCCAACAGCGCCGTCGCCATCTCGATGGCCGCTGCGAAGGCGGGTGCCGACGTACTCGGCGCGCCGCTGTTCCAGCACCTCGGCGGGACCTTCCGGGGCAACGAACTTCCGACCCCGCTAGGCAACGTCGTCGGCGGCGGCGAACACGCCGCGGACGCGACGCACATCCAGGAGTTCCTCTCGGCGCCCATCGGGGCACCGAGCGTCTCCGAGGCCATCTTCGCCAACGCCGCGGTCCACCAGGAAGTCCACGACGTCCTGAACGAGCGCGGCATCGCCGCCGGCAAGGGCGACGAGGGCGCCTGGGCGCCGTCCATCGACGACGCCGAGGCGTTCGAGATCGTCGACGAGGCCGTCGAGACCGTCGCGGACGACGTCGGCTTCGCCATCCAGTTCGGCCTGGACGTCGCCGGCGCCGAACTGTACGACGAGGACGAGGACGGCTACGTCTACGGCGACGAGGTCCGTTCCACCGAGGAGCAGATCGATTACATCGCCGATCTCGTCGAGGAGTACGACCTCGTCTACGTCGAGGACCCGCTCGACGAGAACGACTACGAGGCGTTCGCCGACCTCACGGAACGAGTCGGCGACCAGACGCTGGTCTGCGGGGACGACCTGTTCGTCACGAACGTCGAACGGCTCTCCCAGGGCATCCAGCAGGGTGCGGCCAACAGCATCCTCATCAAGCCCAACCAGATCGGCACGCTGACCGACACGGTCGACGCCATCGAACTCGCCGTGGAGAGCGGGTACGAGCCCGTCGTCTCCCATCGGTCTGGCGAGACGGAGGACACGACCATCGCACACCTCGCCACCGCGACCGCGGCCCCGTTCATCAAGACGGGCGCGGTCGGGGGCGAGCGCACCGCCAAGCTGAACGAACTGATCCGAATCGAGGACAACGCTGTATGAGCGGCAACGAAAACGAGGGTCTCGACGCGTCAGAACCCGACGACGAGGACGAGGTCGTCGAGGAGACGCCGGACGCCGAGGAGACCCCAGACACCGAGGAAACGCCCGCCGACGCCGACGCCGACGAGGCCGACGCCGAGGCCGAACAAGAGATCGAGGAGCCCGAGTCAGGCCCCAGCCTGGACGAGGACGTCATGCCCGACGAAGAGGCGGACCTCCTCATCCCCGTCGAGGAGTACCTCGGCGCCGGGGTCCACATCGGGACCCAGCAGAAGACCAAGGACATGGAGCGGTTCATCCACCGCGTCCGGACCGACGGTCTCTACGTGCTGGACGTCTCGATGACGGACCAGCGAATCCGCACCGCCGCGGACTTCCTGGCCAACTACCAGCCCGAACAGATCCTGGTCGCCTCCTCGCGCCAGTACGGCCGGTTCCCGGCCGAGAAGTTCGCCGAGTCCGTGGGTGCCCGCGCCCGCACCGGCCGCTTCATCCCGGGCACGCTGACCAACCCCGACTACGACGGCTACATCGAACCGGACGTCGTGGTCGTCACCGACCCCATCGGTGACTCCCAGGCCGTCAAGGAGGCCATCACGGTCGGCATCCCGGTCATCGCGATGTGCGACTCCAACAACACGACGTCGAACGTCGACCTCGTGGTCCCGACGAACAACAAGGGTCGAAAGGCCCTCTCCGTCGTCTACTGGTTGCTCGCCAACGAGACCCTCGACCGCCGCGGTTCCGACACCGTCTACGGCCTCGAGGACTTCGAGAGCGACCTCTAGTTCGCGCGCAACTTCGTCACTTTTCCCGGTACGCGTCCGCCGACCAGCCGGTACGTTCGTCCCGACGGTTCGATGAGTCGTCGCTCCACGACCACTTTTAGCCCCGCCGCTCGCCGACGAGCGCCTGGTACGTCCCTCCCGAACGACTCGCCGGTGCATCGAACGCGAGTGAGGAGCCGCTGGTGAGGGAGGAACGCATTTCTGCCTGCCACGGCAACAGTACGCCATGGAAGAAGGCGCGACGCTCGTCAACGCCGTCGTCGGTGCCGTCGTCTCCGTAGTGGGCAGCACGGTGGTCCCGGTCGCGCCGTTCCTCGGCGGCGCCGTCGCGGGCTACCTCCAGGGCGGGACGCGCTCGGACGGGCTCCGAGTCGGACTCATCTCTGGCCTCATCGCCGTCGTTCCCGGGGCGCTCCTGGGCATGCTCGTCTTCGGAATCTTCGGATCGCTTCTGCTCGGGATGGGTCCCGGAATGGACGGTATCGGCCTGGGACTGTTCAGTTTCACCTTCGTCGCCGTCTTCGTACTCGCCGTCACCGTCGTCATGGTGGGTCTCAGCACGCTCGGCGGCTGGGTCGGTAACTACATCAAGTACGACACGGACGTCGACCTGTGAATGAACCGCGATAGCGCGCTCGTTGCCGTCGGCGTCGGCGCGGCGATCACCGTCGCATTCTCGTTCGTCCCGTTCTCGTCGGTGCTCGGCGGCATCGCGGCCGCTTCGCGTCGCAATGACGGCTATCTGTGGGGACTCGGGATCGGGACCGCCGCCGGCGTCGCCGCGGCGCTTCCGCTGGGGATTCTCTTCGCGGCCGCGTTCGCAGTCGTGGCGTTTCTGGGCTTCGGCGTCCCGCCGTCCTCGCCGGCGTACGACCTCTATCTGGCCATCGTCGCGGTACTGTTCCTCCTGTACACGGTCGGTCTGAGCGCGCTCGGCGGCGTCGTCGGCGTCTGGATACGCGCGAACACGACGTGGGACCTCGACCCGCTCGAACGGATCTGAGAACCGGATCAGTCCGGCCTGCCGTTCATACCTGTACAGCACGAAGGACGTCCGATGCGTCACACTCCGCCGGGACCGAACGGCGAACCGCTCTTCGGGAGCAGCCGGACCTACTCCCGCGATCCGTTTCGCTTCGTGGAGGCAGTGGAGTCGGCCTACGGCGACGTCGCGAGGTTCGACATGGGCCCCCTCGACACGTACATGCTCGCCGATCCAGTCGCCATCGAGCAGGTCCTCGTCTCCGAGGCCGACCGGTTCCGGAAGCCGGACTTCCAGAACGACGCGCTCGGCGACCTGCTCGGCTCTGGCCTGTTGCTCAGCGAGGGTGAGACGTGGGAACGCCAGCGAACGCTGGCGAATCCCGCGTTCAGCATGTCCAGATTGGCGGGCGTGGGCGACCGTATCACCGATCACGCCGAGGATCTCGTCGCGCACTGGGTGCCCGGCGACGAGATGGACGTCGAGCGAGCCATGACCACGGTCACGCTCGACGTCATCCTCGACCTCATGCTGGGGGTCGAACTCCCCGAGGAGCGTGTTCGAACCATCCAGGACCAGCTCGTCCCGCTGGGTCGGCGCTTCGAACCGAATCCGTTCCGCTTCGCGGCCCCGTCGTGGATGCCGCTACCCGGCGACGGTGAGTTTTCCACGGCGATAGCGAACCTCGAGGACGTGCTCGACGATATCATTGCACAGCGCGAGAGGGAGACGGGGACGGAGGACGACGGCCCGATGGACTTCCTGTCGGTCCTGCTCCGGGCTCGCGACCGGGGCGAGCAGTCCCCGGAGCAACTGCGCGACGAACTGATGACGATGCTGCTCGCCGGCCACGACACGACGGCGCTGACCCTGACGTACACGTGGTTCCTCCTCTCCGAGCACCCGGACGTCGAGCGGCGAGTCCACGAGGAAGTCGACGACGTCCTCGCAGGTGAGCGGCCGGCGATGGCGCACGTACGCGAGTTCGAGTACGTGGAGCGGGTGATCAACGAGGCGATGCGGCTCTACCCGCCGGTGTACACGCTCTTCCGGACGCCGACGGAGCCGGTGGAGCTGTCGGGCTATCAGATCCCGGAGGGGGCGTCGATCATGCTACCCCAGTGGGCCGTCCACCGTTCGGACCGCTTCTGGGACGATCCGGAGACGTTCGACCCCGACCGCTGGCGGCCGGAGCGGCAGGCGGATCGACACCGCTTCACCTACTTCCCGTTCGGCGGCGGCCCGCGCCACTGTATCGGGAAACACCTCGCGATGCTCGAAGCGCAACTCATTCTCGCGACCATCGCGAGCGACTACTCCCTGAAGTTTCTCGGGGAGACACCGCTGGAGCTCCAGCCGTCCCTGACTATCCATCCCCGGCAGACGATGCGGATGCGGGTCGAAGAACGCTACTCGTAGGGGTAGTTCGACGTGTTGCCGTTCAATCAAACGTCGCCCCCTCGCTGCGCTCGGCGCCGACCTGCTCGCGTGTCGCTCCCTTCGGTCGCTCTCACGGGTCGTTCCTCCCCGTTCGAGCAACGCGGACGCTTCGCGCACGCTCGGCTCCCGCTCGCACATTTGTCGGCCTCTCACTTCGTTCGCGCCGACCTGCTCACGGCTCTCTGCGTTCGCCGTTCGCTCAAACGTCGGGCCGCTCGCTTCGCTCGCGCCCCGACCTGCACCCGAAAACGCCTAACCCCCTCGCAACACAGCACCGCCCATGGTAACAGCGAGCGCTCCCGCCAAAGTGTATCTGTTCGGGGAGCACGCGGTCGTCTACGGGGAACCGGCGGTGCCCTGCGCGATCGAGCGTCGGGCGCAGGTGACCGTCGAGGAACGCGACGAAGGGGTCCGCGTCAACCTGCAGGACCTCACCATCGACGGCTTCACGGTCGAGTACGACAGTTCGGACGACGACAGACCGGACGTCGACGTCTCGGACTCGCTCGTGGACGCGGGCATGGGGTACGTCAACGAGGCCATCGAACAGGCCCGGGAAGCCGCGGGCGCGCCGGACGCGGGCTTCGACATCACCGTCGAGGGCGACATTCCGCTCGGGGCGGGGCTGGGCTCGTCCGCGGCCGTCGCCGTGGCCGCCATCAGGGCCGCGACGGCTGAACTCGGCATCGAACTGGATGGCCGGGAGGTCGCTGCACGGGCGTATCAGGTCGAACACGCCGTCCAGCAGGGCGAGGCCTCGCGAGCGGACACGTTCTGCTCGGCGATGGGTGGCGCCGTCCGCGTCGAGGGGGACGATTGCCGGACCATCGACGGCGTGGACAACCTCCCGCTCGTCGTGGGATACGACGGCGGTGCCGGCGACACGGGAGCGCTCGTGGCCGGGGTTCGAGACGTCAAAGACCGCTACGACTTCGCGGCGGACACCGTCACCGCCATCGGCGACCTCGTCCGGCAGGGCGAACGCGCACTCGTCGAAGGAGACGTCGAAGAAGTCGGCCGGTTGATGAACTTCAATCACGGGTTGCTCTCCGCGCTGGGGGTCTCCTCGCGCTCGCTCGACAGCATGGTCTGGGCTGCTCGCGACGCCGACGCGCTCGGGGCGAAACTGACGGGCGCGGGCGGCGGTGGCTGCATCGTCGCCCTCGACGAGAGCGAGGACGCCCTGACCGCGCTGAGCTACACGCCGGGCTGCGAGGACGCGTTCAGAGCCGAACTCGATACGGAAGGGGTCCGGATCGAATGACTGGGCCGAACGCCGGCCGGTCCACCGAGAACGAGACGCTCGTCGTCAAACTCGGCGGGAGCGTCGTCACGGAGAAGACGGAACGGGAGACCGTCGACGACGACGCGCTCGCGGACGCGGCGCGGGCGCTCGCCGCCTTCGACGGATCGCTGGTCGTCGTCCACGGCGGTGGGAGCTTCGGGCACCACCACGCGGCGGAACACGGAGTGAGTACGGACGAGGGAACCCGAGACGCGAGCAGTGCACTGGCTATCCACGGCGCGATGGTCGAACTGAACCGCGTCGTCGTGGACGCGCTCCAGGACGAAGGCGTTCCGGCGTTGCCCGTCCACCCGCTCTCGGCCGCGTCCAGGGACAACGACGGCCAACTCTCACTCCCGACGGCGCAGATCACGGGCATGCTCGACGAGGAGTTCGTCCCGGTCCTCCACGGCGACGGCGTCGTCCACGCCGGCGAGGGCGTCACCGTCCTGTCGGGGGACGAACTCGTCGTCGAACTCGCGCCTGCAGTGGGAGCGACCCGCGTCGGCGTCTGTTCGACCGTACCCGGCGTGCTGGACGGTGACGACGCCGTCGTCGACCGGATCGGGGCCTTCGACGAGGTGGCCGATCTCCTCGGTGCGAGTGAGGCGACGGACGTCACCGGCGGGATGGCGGGCAAGGTCCGCGCCCTACTCGACCTGGGGGTCCCGGCCCAGATTTTCGCTCCCGACGCCCTGGACGCCTTCGTCGCGGGCGAGTCGCCGGGAACGACCATCGAGACGCGGTAAGTCGGTCGAGCGGGCGTAACATATTTGACCGACGTTGATGATTGTCACAGACATGGTAGCTGTAGGGCTCCCCGGCGTGTTCAAGTACGGGGCCAAATTTCTGGGATATCTCGTCGCCGTCGTCGTGGTGGCCGGCGTTTTCGTCGTCGCCGGCGTCGCGGTCGCGGCGACCGGCGGCCTGAATCTGGCGGCTCCGTCACTCGCGTCTCTCGCGACGGGAAGCGCCATCGCGGGTGCGCTACTCGCATTGCTCGGTGTCGTCGTCGGCCTGTCGGGGCTGTTCGGCCTCGTGCACAAACTGCTCGCGGACGCGGCGGCCGTCGCCGTCGCGTCGACGACTGGAACGACGGTGACTGACACCTCGATCGAGGGCGAGGACGACGTCGACGCGGACGAAGCGGCGGCGGACGACGAGTCTCCCGACGCCGACCAGCCCGCGGCGGCCCCCGAGGCGGACGAAACGCCGCTCGACGGCGAAGACACCACGGGGACCGTAACCGGGGAACCGGCAACGGATCGCCCGGTAGACGACGCGGCCCACCGGGACCCACCGGAACCACCGACGAGCGAGCCGGCGCCGTCTGCCGGACAGCCCGACGGGGGACCGCCGTCCGGTGCCGAGGGACCGGACCAACAGGCGATGGACGGTGCCGGCCCGTCGCCGTCCCGGACTGACGTCGAGAGCCATCCCTACGCCGACGACTTCGTGGACGAATCCTCGGCCGACGACGACTGGACGGACTCGAAGTACGCCACCGGCACCCAGACCGGAGACGTCGAGGAACCGGCGGCGTCCACTGACTCTGGGAGCCCCGGCGACGATACCGGCGACGCCGTGTCGGAGACGGTGGATCAGGACCGCGCCGAGTGGACGCCGCCGGACCCGGCCGAGTTCGAACAGTCGTCCGAGCCGGCGGAGGACCCGGCTCCCGACAGGAGGGCCGAGACTGCTACGGACGAGCCAGTCGGTGCGGCGGACGCCGACTCTAGCTCCGACGACGCCGTCAGGACGTGGGACGACGTCCAGAGCGCCTCCGACGGAAACGGCATCGAGACGGAACGCGAGACGACGGACGTCGGCCAGACCGAACCCGCCGCCAGCGAGCCGACGGACGCTGTCGACCTGCCTGACGACGACGGCTCGGACGATCTGTTCGCGCAGGACGAACCGAACTTTACCGACCCGGAGCCGGACGAAACGGGCGACGACGACGGCGCCACTCCCGAAGACGACGAAGACGACGAAGACGACGACCTGACCCTCGCCGACGAAGGCGTGTCGTCGTTCGAAGTCGATGGCGACGACGACCCGCTCGGTGACCGCCTCTCATAGTGGTGGTTGTAACTTTTTACCGACGTTCGCCGGCACCGGCCACGTCGAACGCCGATAGACTCACTCCGTTCGTCTATCGAGCCCACGCTCACTCCGTTCCCGTGGACGCCGGGAGACTCGCTGCACTCGTCTCCCGGGCCCCGACTCGCCATGCTCGTCGGGACGCCATCGGATTCGCGCTGCTCATCCGATGAGCCCTGTCTCGCTACGCTCGACAGGACGCCCATAGACTCACTCCGTTCGTCTATCGAGCCCGGCCTCACGCAGTTCGGCTGGACGCCGTTGGACTCGTTCCTCTCGTCCAACGAGCCCACGCTCACTTCGTTCGCGTGGACGCCGGTACGGGCTTACAACCACCACGATCAGGCGGCGACTGAACCCCACGACGGTTCGCTGTTTTCCGAATCTGTCCCGTCGAATACGGCGGCTACTGGCCGGTGGAACTCCCCGTCGCCGGAACCACCAGCGTTTTTATCACCCGGCCACGTAGCCCCTCGTAACCGAGCGCACGGCCGTCCGTGGATGCGGGAGACGGCCGGCGGACGACGGACGCTTCCGTCACGGGGATCACCGGATCCCCGGCCCAAGCGAACGACTCGGGGGCTACGGGTCGACCCGGACGGCCTCCGAGTTCGGTGGACGCGTCGCGTGCAACGCGCACCGACCTGTCCACTGTCGTAGCGTCGGACTCCCCCGCAGGCGGACGGCTTCCCTCGGACCTACAACCATGGAAGTCGAAATCGCAACAATCGGCGGGTACGAAGAGGTCGGCCGACAGATGACGGCAGTCCGTGCCGGAGACGACGTGGTCGTCTTCGACATGGGCCTGAACCTCTCGAAGGTACTGATTCACGACAACGTCGAGACCGAGCGAATGCACTCGCTCGACCTCATCGACATGGGCGCCATCCCGGACGACCGCGTCATGTCCGAACTGGAGGGCGACGTCAAGGCCATCGTGCCGACCCACGGTCACCTGGACCACATCGGCGCCATCTCCAAGCTGGCACACCGCTACGACGCGCCCATCGTCGCGACGCCGTTCACCATCGAACTCGTCAAACAGCAGATCAAGGGCGAGGAGAAGTTCGGCGTCCAGAACGACCTCCAGAAGATGTCCGCCGGCGAGACGATGCAGATCGGCGAGCGGACCGAACTGGAGTTCGTCAACGTCACGCACTCGATCATCGACGCGATCAACCCGGTCCTCCACACGCCCGAAGGCGCCGTCGTCTACGGGCTGGACAAGCGCATGGACCACACGCCGGTCATCGGCGACCCCATCGACATGAAACGCTTCCGCGAGATCGGTCGCGAGGGCGAGGGCGTCCTCTGTTACATCGAGGACTGTACCAACGCCGGCCGGAAGGGCCGCACGCCCTCCGAGTCCGTCGCGCGTCGCCACCTCAAGGACGTCATGACGAGCGTCGAGGACTACGACGGCGGCATCGTCGCCACCACGTTCTCCTCCCACATCGCTCGTGTGAAGTCGCTCGTCGAGTTCGCCGACGACATCGGCCGCCAGCCCGTGCTCCTCGGTCGGTCGATGGAGAAGTACTCCGGTACCGCGGAGCGCCTCGACTTCGTCGACTTCCCGGAGGACCTGGGAATGTACGGTCACCGGAAGTCCGTCGACCGGACGTTCAAGCGGATCATGAACGACGGCAAGGAGAACTTCCTGCCCATCGTCACCGGCCACCAGGGGGAACCGCGCGCCATGCTCACCCGGATGGGACGGGGCGAGACGCCGTACGAACTCGAGAACGGTGACAAGGTCATCTTCTCCGCCCGGGTCATCCCGGAGCCGACGAACGAGGGCCAGCGCTACCAGTCCGAGAAACTGCTGGGCATGCAGGGCGCCCGCATCTACGACGACATCCACGTCTCGGGCCACCTCCGCGAGGAGGGTCACTACGAGATGATCGACGCGCTCCAGCCCCAGAACATCATCCCGGCCCACCAGGACATGAAAGGGTTCGCGCCCTACGTGGACCTCTGTTCCAGTCAGGGCTACGAACTCGGCCGGGACCTCCACGTGACCCAGAACGGGAACATGATCAAGCTCACCGAGTAGGATGACAGAACTTCAACAGCAGGTCGAAGACGCCATCGTCGCCCGTCGCGACCGGGTCAACGACGCCATCCCGGAGGAGCTCCCGGTCACGCGACCGGAGAAACTCTACGAAGCGGCGCGCTACCTGCTGGACGCGGGTGGGAAGCGGCTCCGACCGACGATGTTCCTGCTCGTCGCCGAGGCGCTGGCCGACGTGGAACCGCTCTCCGAGGACTACCGTTCGTTCCCGACACTGGACGGGGACGACGTGGACGTGATGGCCGCGGCCGTCGCCGTCGAGACTATCCAGTCGTTCACGCTGATCCACGACGACATCATGGACGACGACGATCTGCGCCGGGGCGTTCCGTCTGTCCACCGCGAATACGACCTCTCGACGGCCATCCTGGCCGGCGACACGCTGTACTCGAAGGCCTTCGAGAACATCCTGGAGACCGGGGCGGAGCCCGAGCGCTCGGTGGCGGCCGTTTCGGAACTCGCCTCTTCGTGTACCAAGATCTGCGAGGGCCAGTCGTTCGATATCGCGTTCGAACAGGCCGACGAGGTGACGACCGAGGAGTATCTGGAGATGGTCGAACTGAAGACCGCCGTTCTGTACGGTGCATCGGCGGCCATCCCGGCGATGCTGCTCGGCGCCGACGACGAGACGGTCGAGGCGGTCCACGGCTACGGCCTCGACGTCGGCCGCGCGTTCCAGATCCAGGACGACCTGCTCGATCTGACGACGCCCTCGGAGAAACTCGGCAAGCAGCGTGGCTCGGACCTCGTCGAGAACAAACAGACGATCATCACGCTCCACGCGCGCCAGCAGGGCGTCGACGTGGACTCGCTGGTCGACGCCGACTCCGTCGAGACGGTCTCGGAGGAAGCGGTCGAGGACGCCGTTGCCGAACTCGAAGACGCTGGCAGCATCGCGTTCGCCCGGGAGACGGCCCACGACCTCATCGACAACGGGAAGGGTCGGCTGGAAGTGCTCCCCGACAACGAATCGCGACGGCTGCTCGAAGGTATCGCGGACTATCTGGTCGAGCGCGAGTACTGAAGCACCCGGTCGTTCCGTTCTCTCTCGTTTTCTGCGGGTCCGTCGTGTCCGTCAGTGGTCACGCTGGCGTCGTCCGGCAGCGTCCGTACCCGTTGCGAGCGAGATCACTCACCCCTGCGTCGATGGAGGGTCGATGTCGTCAGCGGTGGTCGATCCGCTCTCACGTGCGTCCGGCAGGGTGGCCCAGGGTGGGAAGGCCACCGCCGGTCGCATTCCAATAGACACGTTGGGACGAGATAAACGGGGGACGTCGTTGCATCAGTTCACGGCGTTCGTTTCGTTCCTCCACTACAGTTTCGACTGTTTCACGTGCGGTTCGGCGACCGTTTCGATCGTTACGGGGATGCTAAGGCCGTTCACGAGCGTCGGTTTCCGGAGATTTGACGAACCGTTCGACCCGCGTCGGAACCCGAACCCGTTTTCACTCCGGCAGGCGACGGTACCGCTAATGGACGACGATCTCAAAGACCGCGTGCGCGAGGCCGCCGAGGCCGACGCGCTCCTCAACGCGGTCAAACACGACAGTGAGGCGCAGGTCGGGGCGATAATGGGGCCGCTGATGGGCCAGAACCCCGAGTTTCGCGAGCACGGCGACCAGATTCCCGGGATCATCGCGCCGGTCATCGAGCGCGTCAACGGGATGTCCGCCGATGAACGCCGCGACCGCCTCGCCGAACTCGCACCCGAGCGCCTCGAAGAACTCGAGAGCGAGGACGAGGGCGAGGACCACCCGCTGCCCGACCTCCCGGACGTCGAGGCGTACGACGAGATCAAGATGCGCGTCGCGCCGAACCCGAACGGCCCCTGGCACGTCGGCCACGCCCGGATGCCGGCGGTCATCGGCACCTACGCCGAGCGCTACGACGGTTCGTTCGTCTGCCGGTTCGACGACACCGACCCGGAGACCAAGCGGCCGGACCTGGACGCCTACGACCAGATCCTCGACGCCATCGACTACCTCGGCTTCGAACCGAGCGAGGTCCTGAAGGCGAGCGACCGCGTCGAGACCTACTACGAGCACGCCCGCGAACTGATCGACATGGGCGGGGCGTACACCTGCTCCTGTTCCGGGGAGACCTTCTCCGAGCTGAAGAACTCCGCTGAACCGTGTCCCCACCGCGACAAGGACCAGGAGACGATCCGCGAGGAGTTCGAGTCGATGGTCGATGGCGAGTACAGTTCCGGCGAGATGGTGCTCCGGGTGAAGACCGACATCGAGCACAAGAACCCGGCGCTGCGGGACTGGGTCGCCTTCCGGATGATCGACACGCCCCACCCGCGCGAAGAAGCCAGCGAGTTCCGCTGCTGGCCGATGCTGGACTTCCAGAGCGGCGTCGACGACCACCTCACCGGCGTCACCCACATCATCCGCGGCATCGACCTACAGGACTCCGCCAAACGCCAGGGATTCGTCTACGACTACTTCGGCTGGGAGTACCCCGAGGTCATGCACTGGGGCCACGTCCAGATAGACGCCTACGACGTGCCGATGTCGACCTCGTCCATCATCGAACTGATCGAGGCCGGCGAGCTGTCCGGCTGGGACGACCCGCGCGCCCCGACCATCGCCAGCCTCCGCCGCCGGGGTATCCGCGGCGAGGCCATCGTCGACGCGATGGTCGAACTCGGCACGTCGACGTCGAACGTCGATCTGGCGATGTCCGCCATCTACGCGAACAACAGGGAGCTCGTCGACGACGCCGCTCCGCGGGCGTTCTTCGTCCGTGACGACCCCGACACCGGGGGCCTCGTCGAGCGGCAGGTCGTCGGCGGTCCCGACGTCGCCGAACCACCGGTCCACCCGGACCACGAGGACCGCGGCACTCGCGAGATCCCGGTCGGGGGCGCCGTGGTGCTGGAAGGCGACGACCTGCCGGCCCACGACGAGCGCGTCTGGCTGAAAGGGTACGGCTGCGTCCGGCACACTCGCGACGCCCTGGAGTTCACCGGTGACGACATCGACGTCGTCCGCGACGGTGACGTCGACGTCGTCCACTGGGCACCGGCCGACGGCCCCCGACTTCGGCTCAGGACGATGGAGGGGGACGTCGACGGCGTGGCCGAACCCGGAATCGTCGACGCGGACGTCGACGACGTGGTCCAGTTCGTCCGGATCGGTTTCGCACGGCTCGACGACCTCGAGAGCGACCCCGCCGTCGCCTACTACGCACATCCCTGATCCCACAGATGAGTCCGCCACCGGACGAAATTACGGTTCATCGCGACCTCCCGTTTCACGAGACGCCAGAGCGGACGCTCCACATCGACCTGTTCGAGCCCGTCGAATCGGGACCGCGTCCGACGATTCTGTTCGTCCACGGCGGTGCGTTCGTGGAGGGCGACAAGGACCAGCTAGAGCGGTACGCACGCGAGTTCGCCGGGCGCGGGTACGTCACCGCCACGTGCCAGTATCGGCTGGCCGACGAGGCGACGTTCCCGGCGGCGCTCGTCGACGTGAAGGCGGCCATCGAGTGGCTCCGGTCGGAGGGCGAGGGCCACGGCGTGGACGGACGTCGAATCGGTGCCGTGGGCTGGTCGGCAGGCGCCAACCTGGCGTCGCTGGCCGCGGTGACGGCGGACGAACCGGGCTTCGAGCCCGAGGTGTACCCCGGCGCCTCCTCGGAGCTCCACGCCGTCGTCGGCTACGCCGGCGTCTACGACTTCGAGTGGTGGGACGACGACCCGGAACCCCATCGGAACTACCTCGGCGGGACTCGCGAGGATCGGCCGACGGCCTACGACCTCGCCTCGCCGGTCGGGCAGGCCACCTTCGAGACGCCCCCGACGCTCCTGGTTCACGGAACCGAGGACGACGTGCTCCCGATCGAACAGGCCGACCTGTTCTACCGGGACCTCGATTCGGTCACTGAGGCACGCTTCGAACCACTCGAGGACGCTGGCCACGGCTTTCCGACGGACGCATTCGACGAGACCGTCGAACTCACCGCCGAGTTCCTGGGGTCACATCTCTGACGGCGTCACGGGCTGTGACCGACGCCACGACGACGAACGATACCCCCTGTCAAAAGCTTAAGTAGGCTCCCGACGCTGAGTCTAGATATCAATGGCCATAGATCCGGAGTTCGAGGACAACTACGAGGAAGTCGAGCGTCACGAGGGGCATCGGGTGTGGACGCCCGACGGTGAGGACACGACCGAGGAGAAACAGGGGATCCACGGCACCCACGTGGCCGTCGACTTCGACATCTGCATCGCCGACGGCGCGTGCCTGGAGGACTGTCCGGTCGACGTCTTCGAGTGGGTCGACACGCCTGGCCACCCCGAGTCGGAGATCAAGGCCGACCCGACCCACGAGGACCAGTGCATCGACTGCATGCTCTGTGTCGACGTCTGTCCCGTCGACGCCATCGACGTCGACCCGAGCCGCGCTGGCCGGATCTGACGCGGATCTGTTTCTCGCCGTTCGCCGCTCAGTAGCTACTGCTACCCGTCCGCCGGGACGATTCGAGGGGCTCTCTTCGGAAAACGAGCACAAAAGACTATTACCGAGCCGTTAGTCACCACTCCCCACGAGGCATTTGATATCGATGCGCACGGTAGTACTGACGAAAGGCGTTCCCGACTTCCGCGAGGGGCAGGTCTCCTTCGACGAGGACGGCCACCTCGAGCGCGGGAAGACGCCGACAGTGATGAATCCGAACGACAAACAAGCGCTCCGCGCAGCACTCCAGACCAAGGTCCGCCACGGTGGGACCGTCTCGCTGATGAGTATGGGGCCGCCGGGGTACAAGGAGGTTCTCGAGGAGGGGATGCGCGACGTCTACGCGGACGACCTCTACCTGTTCTCGGACCGCGAGATGGGGGCGGCCGACACCTGGGCGACGGCGATGACTATCGCGACCGGCATCGAGCACCTCGGCGAGGAACCGGACCTGATCGTCGCCGGGTTCAAGACCGCTGACGGGGAGACCGGACACACCGGTCCACAGACCAACTGGTGTTTCGACATCAACGAGAACCTCACCGACCGACCGTTGATCACCCACGTCATCGCGATGGACGTCGACGAGGAAGCCGGCACCGTGCGGGCGAAGCGCCTCGTCGAAGGTGACGTCTCGGAAATCGAGACAGTCGAGGCCGACCTCCCGGCGTTCGTCGTGACCGACGGCGAGTTCGAGTCGAGTTATCGGACCGCCAGTCAACGCCTGACGTACAAGGATCTGCGCGAGGAGACCCAGGCGCGGGCAGACGACATCGACCTCGAGGAGGACGTCACGGTCTGGAACCACGAGGACCTGAACCTCGACCCGGACTTCATCGGCCTCGACGGGTCACCGACTATCGTCTCCGGCGTCGACCCGATACCGAAGGCGCCGTCCGAACGGGAAGCACAGGTGGTCGAACCCGGTGACGAGGAGGGGATGAACGACGTGCTCGAGGCGGTCACGCCGTACGCGGGGGGTGACTGACCGTGGTCGACATCGACCCGACCGAACACGAGATCGCGGACCTCGGACCGGAGGTCAACCAGATCGACGACGTCGACGAACTCGAGGCGATGCTCGCCCTGGAGGAAGACGGGGAGGACCGCCAGCCGGTCAAGACGCTCATCGAGAGCCGGATCGAGACGCTCGAGGCGGACGACGAGGCGGTGGACCCGGAGACCGTCGACCTCACCGACCTGACCATCGCCGACATCGCGAACCTCGTCCGCGACGTCGACGACGTCGACGTGCTCGAGGACATGCTCGAGCGCGAGGCGGGCGGCAACGACCGGAAAGGCGCGAAAGAGCAGATCGAGAACCGCATCGACTCCCTCGAGGGGAGCGGCGACGAGGAGCCGACCGAAGTCGAGTACGTCCCGCCGGAGGAGAAGTACCCGGACCTCGACCACCCGACCGCGGACAAGCAGTACGTCGAGGGCGTCTCCGGCGAGAGGTACCGCGACATGTGGGTCTACTGCGAGACCCAGCAGGGCGAACTGATAGACGTCGCGAAGGAGATGCTCGGGAAGGCCCGCGAGCTGATGGACGAGTACAACAGCGACTCGGACGCCGAGGGGGCCTACGGCGGCGACGAGGACGGCGAACCCGAGGACGTCGTCGCCGTCGTCATCGGCAGCGACGTCGAGGATCTGGCCGAGGAGGCCGTCGCCTACGGCGCCGACCGCGTCGTCTACCACGACGACGAACGCCTCGAACGCTTCCGGCACAAGCCCTACACCGAGATATACGCGCACATGTGCCGGGACTTCGAGGCCGACTGGCGCGACTACCACGAACCCCGGTACAACGTCTTCCCGGCGACGAACAACGGCCGGGACCTCTCGGCGCTCGTCCAGGGCGAACTCGATTCGGGGCTCGCTTCGGACTGCTCGGACCTGTACATCGAGAACGCGATGATCTCGAACCCGGCCAAGACCGGGACGCCTGGGGACTCCAGGGAGTTCGAGCGCGTCCTCCACATGCCCCGGCCCGACTTCTCCGGGTTCGAGTACTCGACGATCCTCTGTATCGACAAGCCACACCGGGACTTCCACCCGCAGGGTGCCAGCGTCATCCCCGGTGCGTTCGACCTGCCCGAGCCGGACCCGGACCGCGAGGGCGAACTCGTCGAACACGACCTCGACCTGCCTGAGGAGTGGTTCCAGATCGAGATTCTCGAGGCCGACCAGCTAGACGAGGGCGTCGACCTGACGGGCAACGACGTCGTCGTCGCGCTCGGCCGCGGTATCGGCGACGACCCGACGGCGGGCATCGAACTCGGGGTCGACCTCGTCGACCAGTTCGAGAACGCCGATCTGGGCTTCTCACGCGGCGTCCTCACGGCCTCGTACCAGTTCGCCGGCCACGTCGAACAGTACGTGAACATGGAGCGACAGATCGGCGAGTCCGGGCAGGTCGTCGAACCGGACGTGTACATCGCCGCCGGCATCTCCGGGGCGATCCAGCACAAGGTCGGGATGGACGAGTCGGAGACGATCATCGCCATCAACGACGACCCGGACGCCGACATCAGGGACTTCTCGGACTACTTCGTCCAGGGTGACCTGTTCGAAGTGTTGCCCCGCCTCACCGAGGCCGTCGAGGCGGGAGAACTGAGCGCGGTAGCGCAGGAGGCGAGTGATGACTGAGACAGACGACTACGAACACTACGAGGCCGTCGTCGTCGGGTGCGGACCCGGCGGCGCGGCGGCGGCAGCGGCACTGGCGAACAACGACGTCGAGACCCTGGTCCTGGAACGGGGGGTCGACGCCGGGTCGAAGAACGTGTCGGGGGGACTCGTCTACGCCGAGGAGTCCTCGCCGTACACCATCGACGACCTCTTCCCGGACTTCCGCGAGGAGGCGACGGAGCGACCCACCACGGAGAACTACATCCACAACGTCGCCGGCGACCAGGTGGCGTCGTTCGACATCTCCAGTCTTCACCACCACGACAGCGAGTGGTCCGACGCCGTCCTTCGCCGGAAGATGGACTCCTGGCTGGCCGAGCGAGTCCACGAGATGACCCGGGAGACCGGCGGCGGCCTGCTGACCGAGGTTCGCGTCAACGGGCTCCTGCGCGAGAACGGGGAGATCGTCGGCGTCACGACGTCGGAACTCGACCCGATCACGGCGGACCTCGTCGTCGCCGCCGACGGCGTCAACTCCGAACTCGCCCGGGACGCCGGGCTGATGGACTGGGAGGACCCCGACGAGTGGTTCCAGGGCGTCAAGGCCGTCGTCGAGATGGATCCCGAGGACATCAACGAGCGCTTCGGTATCGAAGAGGACGAGGGCCATGCACACCTCTTCTCTGGCGACCTGTTCGACGGCGTCCGCGGTGGCGGGTTCCTCTACACGAACGAGGACTCGCTGTCCATCGGGACCGTGTTCCACCTCGACTCCATCGCCGAGGAGGAGGCAGAGCCACACGAACTGCTCGACAATCTACTCACGCACCCGCTGCTGTCCCAGTGGCTCGGCGACGACTACGAGGAACTGGAGTACTCCGCGAAACTCGTTCCGGATTCGAAGAAGGCAGCCCATCCCTCGCCCCACCAGGACCGGCTCGTCCTGGTCGGCGACGCCGCCGGCCAGATGCAGGCCCAGGGACCGATCATCAAGGGGATGAACCACGCCGTCACGGCGGGCGCGCTGGCCGCGGAGGCGTTCGTCGACGCGAAGGCGCGCAACGACCCCCACGCCGCTGGCGACCTGTACGAACAGAAGCTCCGCGACGAAGGCGTGATGGAGAAGCTCCGACCGCGGAGCTACCGGACGCTCGGCAAACTCGCGGAGGCCGATCCGATATCGAAGGTGACCGACGCCGTGGCGGACTCGGCCATCGGCCGCGCCGGCGTCAACCTCCTCGGGCCTGGTATCCTCGAACGCCTGTTCTCCTCGCCGCGGATGATGGCGGTGATGCCGGACACCCGGACGCCGTACGTCACTATCCCCACCATCATCGCGGAGGAACTCGGCGAGCGCGTCGACGCCGACAACACGGTCGAACCGCCGGAACTCGACGACCGTATCGGCGACCTGACCTACGACGTCGGCGACCCGCACATCGAACTGGTGGACAACAGCTTCGAAGCGTCGGGTACCGCCGTCACCGCCTGCCCGGTCAGCGCGAAGGACTTCGGCGGCGGCTGTTACCGCGACGAGCACGTCAAGACCAACGGGAGCGAGGAACACCTCGTGAGCCTCGACACCCAGCCCTGCGTCGAGTGTGGCACCTGTGCCGTCGTCGCCGACACGCACTGGGAACACCCCGACGGCGGCAAGGGCGTCGAGTACAAACAGGGCTGATCGCGGCGAACGCGCCCCGGAGCACGCTTCATGGAAACCGACGATGCAGTCGAGGAACGTATCGACGATCTCGCGGCCGCCGCCAGCGACGCCCGCAAACGATTCGACTCGCCCCCCGACCCGCCGGACGAGGACGAGGCGATGCGTCTCGTCCGGGAAGGGTTCGGTCCGACGGCGTCGCTGTTCGTCGAGATCAGGACCGGTGGACGGTCGGTGCACCTGCCACCGGCACCGTACGACCGGCTGGAGGGCGCGATGAACGACTGGCTGGCGCTGTACGCACGCTGTTACGGCGTCGAGCTTGACGCGGACTACGAGTTACGTAACGCTGCGCAACTGCTGGTCGACACGCACAACGCCCGTGATGTCGCCCAGATTCTCACGGGCGTCCCGGAACGGGCGTGACGGCCGCGTTCGAGTCACTCCGAACCACACGGCAAGCGAGTCGATCGTGATAAACAGTTAAGTATAGTCGCGTGTTACCGAGTGTCATGGAACTCGCCGAGCCACCGCAGTTCGACCACAGGGACCGCAAGGACGTCTACGAGTACGTGGAGAGCCACGGGTCCGTCGACCCCGAGGAGATGCGGACGTCGTTGCACATGGAGCCACGACCGTTCGGTCACCACGTGGCGATCCTCAAACGCGACGGCGTGCTCGCGGAAGTCGAGGGCGAATTACGGATCGCCTACGAGGATACGGCCGAGGAGGAGTTCGACGAGGACGGCGTCGAGTTCGTCATCCGGCAGGCCCGCCAGGAGGACCTCACTGGGCTCGTGGGCGCCATCCGGGAGGCCATCGGCGGGAAGACCTACGTCGATGCCGAGACGGTCGCCGACGTCGTCGACAACGAGGGGGTGCTCCTCCGGCACAACGAACTGGAGTCGCGCATCTTCTTCGTCGCCTCCGTCGAGGACGAGGTCGTCGGCTGGGTCCACCTCAAACACCCCGAAATCGACAAACTCTCCCACACTGCGGAACTGACGGTGGGCGTCCTCGAACGGTACCGCGGCCACGGCATCGGGAGCCACCTGCTCGAACGCGGCCTGGAGTGGGCCGGGTCGCAGGGCTACGAGAAGATATACAACTCCGTTCCCTCGACGAACGAGGAGGGCATCGAGTTCCTGGAGACCCACGGCTGGGAGACGGAGGCCGTCCGGCCGGACCACTACAAGCTGGAGGGTGAGTACATCGACGAAGTGATGCTGGCCAAGCAGCTGTAGAATCGGCAGCACTGGCCAGTTCAGTCGGCGAGTCCTCCGTTTTCCGCAGGTGTCGCAGCTCGCGAGCGACCGCTACGGCCAGGCATCCTCGTGCCCCTCCATCGGCGCCGGGACGACGCCGTCCTTCTGGGCCCACGTCCGTGCGTGCCCGGGACAGACGCGCATGTTCGCGTCCCACGGGACGTGCAACTCGACTGCGGCCTCGGCATCGCAACCCTCCTCTTCGCACTCCATGCGTGGGCTTCGAACGCGCGACCCTTATCGCTTCTTAGAACGCCCACACGGCGACCATCGCCAGGAGGATGCTCCCGGTGAGGAGCGCCTGCACGACGGCCGAGCCGAGCATCGCAGCGGTCGTGACGGCCGCCGCCTTCGCGCTGGCGCGGGCGTCCTGCTGGCGGTAGAACTCCAGCGCGAACACGGTGCCGGCGACGCCGAGTACCAGCCCGATCGGTCCGAGGCCGGTCGCGAAGAACAGCACCAGTCCGACGAGACCGGCCGCGATGGCGGTCTTCGTCGACGCGCCACCGACCTTCGCACCGACGACGCCGCCCAGCCAGTCGACGGCCCACGTCAGGACGCCCGCCGCGAGCAGCAACGCGAGGACGAGTGGGCGCGGTTCGACGAAGCCGGTCCCCCACCAGTAGACGAGCACGCCGGCGATTGAGAAGGGCGCACCGGGGACCTGCGGGGCGAGACTCCCGGCGACGCCGGCTATCAGCAAGACGAACGCGGCGACGAGGGCGACGAGTTCCATCATCGGTCGTCGAGTTCCTCCATTGTCAGATCGTCGGCGTAGAGGCGTACTAACCTTTCGACGGTTCGCGCCACCGAGCGCATACACTCGGCCGTGGAGACGAACGCGAACTCCTCTCCCACGGTCTCCCACTCGTGGCCCTGGAGGACTTTCTGGACGAGGACGCGCTCCTCGTCGGACGACAGAGTGTCCGGGTCTGCCGGGTCGACGAGGTGACGGAGCGCCAGCTGACGGAAGGGCGCCGGGTTCGTGTCGAACGTCGTGGCGCCGCCGGGGACGCCCGCGACGACGCGCCACTCCCACGCCGAGAGGTCGATCGGCGGCGTCCCACCCGCGGACGTGAGCACGGCACGCGCGACGTCGGGGCCCAGGTCGTCGACCGGGTCCGAGAGGACGCTCGCGACGCGGTCCAGGAACCACCCGCCGTGGCGTTCGGCCAGGTCGGTCCCCGCGTCCGAACACGGGTCGAGCATGATGGCCGAGTACTCGCCGCTGGCGTCGTTGCGAGTCGTCGAGAGGTGAACCGTTCGAAAGCCGTTGGCGGCCCAGAACCGGACGAGTTCCGGAGTCGCACCGTAGCCGACGCCGAGCCAGTCGACCGAATCGGCGAACTCCTGGCGTATCTCCGTGAGCAGTCTCGACCCAATCCCCCGCGACTGGACGGCGGGATGAGTCGCGATGCGGAGGACGCGCTGGCCGACGGGGATGGCCGCCGCTTCGTCGCGCAACTGCGTGGTCAGCACGTCGGGGATCATGTTCCCCCGAACGCGCCTCCCTTCGTACATGTCCGCGCGCAGGTCGGCGGGCAGGTCTCCTTCGCGGGCGAGCAGCGCGACGGAGACGACGTGACCGTCGTGGGTGAGTGCCCGGGCGCTGACGTTCGGCGCGTCGAGGAGACGCGCCAGGTCGTCGGGCTCGGTGCGGTAGTGAGCGAGGACGAGCAGGCCGAACGCCTCCCGGAGCAGGTGTTCGTCGGCCAGGAACTCGGCGGCGGTGAGCCGACGATACGCCACTGACTCCGGCGTCGCGCCGTCGACGAGTGGCTCGACTGCCGGTCGCGCGTTGAGCATGAGTGCTCGAAACGCCCAGGATTCGACCGGGTCACCGGCGGCGTACCTGATCGGTGTGGTCATCGCTACGTCCGTAACCTCGTGGTCGCTATCGGCCAGTCGGTCACGGAAGCGAACGGAGAAGCCCCGGCCCGCGCCCTCGTACCCGTGGACCGTCGTCGTGAACGCCACATTCGGCGCGTCGAGGAACTGTTCGAGGACCCGGACGGGAAGGGCCGCCGCTTCGTCCACGATGACGACGTCGGGGTCCGCCGGCAGGGCCGTCGCTTCGTCCGGCAATTCGAACCTGACTCGTCCGGCCGGGGTCTGGAGGTGCTGTGGTGCGTCCTCGTGGTCGACGGCCTCGAGCGCGTCCAGTTCGTCCAGCAGGTCGACGGCCCTGGCGAACACCTCGCTGGCGCTCTTGTACTGTGGGGCCGTCACCAGCACGTCTTCACCGTCCAGAGCGAGGCTCGCGGCGGCGAGTCCGGCGGCGCTCGATTTGCCCCGGCCCCGGTCGGCCTCGACCACGAGGGCCTGCGCGTGGGTTGTCGGCTCTCCGTCGTCTCGAAACCGCTCGAACGCGCGGACGGCGTCGGTCTGATCTTCGGTGAGGCAGGCCTCGTAGGCCGCTGCGGGGAATTCGTGGTCCGCAGGCGGGGCAGAGGGACCGCGGGAAAGGCGCGGTGCCGGGTCGGTAAGCCCGTCCGTCTCGACCCGGTCCTCGTCGGCGTCGACGACGGCGACCCCCGGATGAGCGCGGAGCGTCTCGACGACTCGTCGCCGGAAGTTCCCGGTGACGTCGTCGACGTGGAAGGGCGGAACGGCCAGGGAGTCGTCGAAGTCGTCTCGGCGGTCCGGCCACCTGTCGAGCGGCGGCGTGAGGAGGATCAGGAGTCCACCGCCGTCCACCGCACCGACCGACGCGCCGAGCACGTTCGGCCGGAACGAGTCGTGGGCGTCGAGGACGACCGCGGTCCGCGTTCGTCCGAGCAGGGTGCCGGCGTGGACTGGTTCGAGGTGCTCGCAGGCCAGGAAACCTTCGGTGCCGACGACGGTCGTCTCGTCGATGGGAACATCGGCGGCCGAGAGGGCTCTCCGTGCAGCCTCGCGCGTCGCGTCCGGGGACCCGGCCAGGACGAGCACCCTGCGCTCGTCCGTCCGCCGTGCCTCGTCCCGTACCGCGCGTGCGAGGTCGTTCATGCTGGTGATTCCACCGTGGAGCGTCATGGGCGTGACGGTCCGATGGGCGACCGGTACTGATCAGATCGTTTCCGGGCGCTTCCCTGGCGTGTTCCGGCGTGACACGCCGTACGGCGTTTGAAAGCGCTTTTAAGGAGTGATGTGCAACCGTGGTATACAGCCTGCGCCGGGTTGATGAAGCTCCCAGCCTTCTCAAGGACTATGCCGTCCGTCGCGGACGGAGGCGGGAACGTGCCCCGGTCTCCGCACGCCTCACGTGGAGGTCCCGGACAACCGCGTTCTCGCACTGGCGGGGGAGCCCGAGCCCGTGTGCAGGAGGTGATCCACCAATGCCAGTATACGTAGATTTCGACGTTCCGGCCGACCTCGCAGAGGACGCCCTCGAGGCCCTCGAGGTCGCACGGGACACAGGGACGGTAAAGAAAGGTACGAACGAATCGACCAAGGCCATCGAGCGCGGCAACGCCGAACTCGTCGTCGTCGCCGAGGACGTCCAGCCCGAGGAGATCGTCATGCACATCCCCGAGCTGGCCGACGAGAAGGGCGTCCCCTTCCTCTTCGTCGAGTCCCAGGACGACGTCGGTCACGCCGCCGGCCTGGAAGTCGGCAGCGCCGCCGCGGCCGTCACCGACGCCGGTGAGGCCGAGGAGGACATCGAGGACATCGCCGGCAAGGTCGAGGAACTCCGGTAAGTGATCAACGATGAGTGCTGAGGAATCCGAAGACGGAGGGTCCACGCCCGCCGAGGTCATCGAGGTCGTGGGCCGCACCGGGATGCACGGCGAGGCCATGCAGGTCAAGTGCCGCATCCAGGAGGGCTCGAACCAGGGCCGTATCATCACGCGCAACGTCCTCGGGCCGGTTCGCGAGGGCGACGTGCTCCAGCTTCGCGAGACGGCTCGCGAGGCCGACACCATCGGAGGGCAGTAACGATGCCTCGATCCAGAGAATGTGACTACTGCGGCGCCGACATCGAGCCCGGTACCGGGACGATGTTCGTCCGCACGGACGGCACGACCGTCCACTTCTGCTCCTCGAAGTGCGAGAAGAACGCCGACCTCGGCCGCGAGGCGCGCAACCTCGAGTGGACCGAGGCCGGACAGGCCGAGGGCGGTGCCGCCGAGACCGTCACCGAGGAGGAGACCACCGAGTCCGCTGCCGACGCGGACCAGGCCGACGAGGAGGACGTCACCGAGGACGTCGACTCCGAGGAAGCCGAAGAGGCTGAAGCCGAGGAGGAGGCCACCGAGGCCGAATCTGACGACGAAGACTCCGAGGAGGATGCCCAGGAAGCTGACGAAGCCGAGTCCGAGGACGCCGAAGCTGACGAAGCCGAGTCCGAGGAGGAATCCGACGAGGAAGACGAAGAGGAGACCGAGGAGGCCGAAGCCTGATGGCCGACCGCGAGCGAACCTTCGTGATGGTCAAGCCCGACGGCGTCCAGCGCGGCCTCATCGGCGAGGTCGTCGGCCGCCTCGAGGACCGCGGCCTGAAGATGGTCGGCGGCAAGTTCATGCAGATCGACCGGGACCTGGCCGAGGACCACTACGGTGAACACGAGGGCAAACCCTTCTTCGAGGGCCTCGTGGACTTCATCACCTCCGGTCCGGTGTTCGCGATGGTCTGGGAAGGCCAGGACGCCATCCGTCAGGTCCGCCGCATGATGGGCGAGACCGACCCCGCCGAGTCCGCGCCCGGTACCATCCGCGGCGACTTCGGTCTCGACCTGGGTCGCAACGTCATCCACGGTTCGGACCACGAGGACGAGGGCTCCAACGAGCGAGAGATCGACCTCTTCTTCGACGAGGACGAACTCGTCGACTGGGAGCAGGCCGACGAGACCTGGCTCTACGAGTAACGCTCCGGTCTCGAATCCGGTTTTCGCGGTTTTCATCTTTCGGTGACGAACGGACTCCAGCAGTGGCGTCTGTATCTGGACGATGAGTCCTCCAGGTCGGCGCGTGCGGTCGTGCGTGTCCGAGCGATAGCGAGGACCGCACGGCGAACCCGCGAGGGTTTCGCGAGCGCAGCGAGTCTTTCGGTGGATGACCGAAGGAACGGAGTGACTGAGGGAATCGGCTGGGGAGGCTCGTGGTTGCGATAGTTCGTTTCCTGGCGGACCGAGGGCTTTCGAGACGGTACTCCCCACTACTGGGGACCTGACGGGAAAAGAAAGCCCTCGGCCCGCTCGCGCACGCTCGTCGACATCCCGCTCACTCCGTTCGCGGGAACCCTGCCGACGAGCGCATGCCCGATGGCGCGAGCGGACCTCGCCCTTTCAGTCCACCAGGAGAGCAAACTCTCCTGAGCCCTCGTTCGCTTCGCTCACGAGGACACCAGGACAGCACCGCACGACGGTCACGCACCTCCCCAGCCGATTGCGGTGCTCACTTCGTTCCGCTCCTCATCCCTCGCGCGGGTTCGCCGTGCGGCCTCCACTGGCGTTCCGGCACGCACGACCGCACGCGCCACGCCGGTCCTTGCTGAGTCGCCGAAAACCCCTTTCCACCCCCGTCCGATGGTATCACCATGAGCTTCACGCTCTACGAGCTAGACGGCTGTCCGTACTGCGAGAAGGTCCACGAACGGCTGCAGGAACTCGACCTCGACTACGAGAGCGAGTGGGTCGAGGGGCTCCACTCGAAGCGCGACGAGGTCAAGCGCGTCTCCGGCCAGCGCGGCGTGCCGGTCCTCGTCGACGAGGACGCGGGCGTCACGATGGCGGAGTCCGAGAAAATTCTGGAGTATCTGGAGCACAGCTACGCCTGAAACGGGTTCGAGCGTCTACGAGTTACTCTTCCGGGTCGAAGTCGA
This sequence comes from Halomicrobium sp. HArcel3, assembly GCF_058933135.1. Taxonomy (NCBI): domain Archaea; kingdom Methanobacteriati; phylum Methanobacteriota; class Halobacteria; order Halobacteriales; family Haloarculaceae; genus Halomicrobium; species Halomicrobium sp. HArcel3. Next base: position 700,814 of record NZ_JBZYDN010000001.1, read on the forward strand.
GCGCGGCGCCGTTGATGCAGTAGCGCTTGCCCGTCGGCTCTGGGCCGTCGTCGAAGACGTGGCCGAGGTGGCCACCGCAGTTGGCACAGACGACTTCGGTCCGGTCCATCCCGTGGCTGGTGTCCCGACGGGTCTCGACGTTGCCTTCGTCGTAGACGTCCGAGAAGCTGGGCCACCCGGTACCCGACTCGAACTTCACGTCGCTCTCGAAGAGGACAGTGTCACAAGCGGCACAGGTGAACGTGCCCTCCTCTTTCACGTCGATGAGGTCGCTGCTGAACTTCGGCTCCGTTCCGGCCTCCCGGAGGATGCGGTACTCCTCGTCGGTGAGTCGCTCGCGCCACTCCGCGTCGTCCGTCGGCAGGTCGTCCGCGTCTGTTTCGCTCATGGGCCACCGTACGTTCTGGAGGAGTATATACTGCGGGCTCTCCTGGTTACGGGTCCCCGTCGGCGTCGTCCCAGCGCTGGTCTACCAGTTCGCCGAACGGGTAGGCTCGGCCGCAGGCACGACAGTACGCCGTCTCGGTCGTGTCGGCGGCCGAGAGGCTCGTGTGCCCGCTGGGGCAGACGACGCGATACTCCGAGTCGAGTTTCTCCCGGATCCGATAGCCGTCATTCGACATCGAGTGCACCTCCGCACGGGAGCGTCGTCACCGGTTCGTGCCAGTAGACACAACAACGGTACCGCACTCGCGGCACCTTCCGACGAGCGTCACTCATCTGCCTCCTCCACGCGTCGGCAGTAATCCGCGGCGGCCAGGGCGGCCGTCTCTCCCCGGCCGACGACGTCCACGCCGTCCTGGGTCGCCCGCCAGCCGCCGTCTCTCGTCATTTCCAGCGCTATCGTCGTCCGGCCGCGGACCTGCCGTCGTTCGGCCGTGGTCGCAGCTGCGTCGATACTGGTTCCCATCCGCACGGAAGTGGACGGCGAGTAGCGACTAAGTAGCCAGCCTAGGGTGGAGCGGAAGTGAAACTAACAGACTGCGGAGGACTGCTCACTCGACCGAGACGTTTTTCCGGCCGTCGTCGTGTCCGCTCGCCCACGGCGACTGGTCCCGCCGCGAGCACTGTCGTTCAGCGACGTATCGAAAACTCCACGCGGCCAAGGAGGAGGCACGGCCGCGCAGGGTGTGGGGGTGGGGTGGTTTGTCGGGCGGATCGAATCCGCCAACGACACGTTGGGGCTCAGGACTGATACGAAGCAAGCCAAACTGTTTTGGGTTCTCCGGCGTACACGAGACCGGAACCGACAGACGACGCCTTGATTTGGACCGAATGAAACAATCCATAGGTCTAATTCGGGTCAATTGGTTCGTAGCTATCGGATGTATAGCATGGTTCGGGAAGCACCAGACAAGGCGGATCGCTCCATCAGAAACTCATAGTGGATGAACGGATGTTCGACGGCGAATGGGACTGTAAAAACTATCCCGAGTTCAGCGACACCATAGGGCTCCTCGGTGTGACAGATGTGTATCACCGGCACGTGACGTTATTGGGCCACTGCGTCCGAGTGACCAAACACGCTAGCGGAGACCTCTCCTCGAAGCTTATCGGTACCCAGGGCGGCGTGGCAAGTGAGCATGGCCGTTGGTCCATACGATCCCAAAGGTGCGGAAACTCCCAGCAGTGAGGCCGGCCGAGCCGGGCGACACCGAAGAGTCGAGTCGCTACTGAGTGCATACGAAAAGGCCAGCCGTGTGGTGGTGGAATCCAGTGATTCCGCGGCTGGTCCGAATAAGTTGTTGGTGCCGTTGGTGGACAACTTAATACCGATTGTGGTCAATCGGTGTACTATTGTTGTAGATACACGCCCTTATCGTTACCGAACCATTTCAAACCGAAGTTATTGTTAATGAATGGAAAACTTCTCTGGGGAAAAATTCCCGACCCCGATCTGAGAGACATCTGGCCGTCTATGAGAGTCGGAATTAGTTTAGCGAACTTCCGCGTCATTGCCGGGACCCCCTCCGCGCGCGAATCAATCGTAAAACGCCCGGCTGCAATATTCGGCGTGAACGACTCTTTAGCGAGCATAAATCGCATTATATTGATGCTCCAGGCCTAACGGGCGCAGATTTCCGTTAGATTGTTTGGAATTTGATGTAATCCAGGGGTGGAATGATGAACTACGCGAAGACGGTCCGGGCGTGCGCCTCACTTCGTTCGGTGTTCCGGGGCTGCGACTCCTCTCGTTCGAATCCCACTGATGGCTTTCAGCCTCGTATTACTCGGCGAGAGAAGCCAGGGGTGGGATTTGAACCCACGAACTCTCGATTACAAGTCGAGTGCTTGAACCACCCAAGCTCCCCTGGCGCACTCGACGATAGCGCACACTCCGTTTAGAGGGTATCGCTTTCGACCGGCTTCTCCAGTTCGACGCGGTGGGGTTCGTACCCGTGACGACGATAGAATCGACGGGCGTCCTCGTTGGCGGCCATCACGTTGAGCGCGACGCGGTCGACACCGTTGTCGGCGAGACGCTCTTCGGCCGCAGCGAGCAGTCGCGTCCCGATTCCCCGTCGCCGGTGAGTCGGGGCGACGTAGAGGTTCTGGACGACGCCACGCTGGACGTCCTGTTCGTACTGTCCGGACTCGACGGTGAACATGACGAAACCAGCCAGTTCCTCGTCCTCGCGGGCCACCAGCAGTTCGTCGGCGACGATCCGCCGGAGCGTCGCCTCCCTGATAGTGGCCCGGTTGCGCTCGGGGGTAATGTGGGAGTCGTACTCGCGCTGGCCACGCGCGAGCGAGACCCACTGGTCGACGACGGCGTCGACGTCGTCGACCGTACTCGTGGTTATCTCCATCGGCCCGTATCGCTCCGGGATTCGACCGGACCCGTCAAAGGCGTTGTCCCGCGGACGAGACGCGCCCGCGTTCGGGACGGCCCGTCCAGATACCGCGGTCGCTCAGATGTCGCGACAGTCGGCACAGAGAAGCTGGCCGTTGAACGCCGAGAGGTCGCGGCTGAGCGACCCGCACTTCTCACAGATCCCCTGGTCTTCGAACCCACCGGCTTCAGCGGAACCCGCGTCAGAGGCTGTCGTGCTGGTGCTGGCGTCGACGAGGTGGGAGTCCTCCTCGCTCGCCCCGTTGGCGGCGTCGATTTCGGTGCCGATGGTCGAACTGCTGAGGACGTCGTGCTCGGTGACGATACCGTCCGGCTTCCCCCCGCTGGAGACGACGAGCCACTTCGTCGACCGGGCGGCCATCCGGTCGCGCGCCTCGGCGAGCGTGTACTCGGGAGTGATGGTCGGCACCGACTCCGTCATCGCGTCGCCGACGCTGACCGTCGTCGGATTCGTGTCGTCGTCGACCACCACTTCGAGGACGTCGCGGTCGGAGAGGACGCCGACCGGTTCCGACCCACGGAGGACGACGGCCGGTTCGGCCTCCTCGCGGATCATCAGTTCGACTGTTTCGAGCGCGTTGTCCGACTCGCTGGCGGCGACGAACTCCCGGTCCATCACCTCCTGCACTGTCACGTCCCTGTTCATGTCGCGTGTTACCAGTGGAACAGTCTAAAAATTACCTGCACCACGCTTATGCCGGTACGCGGCGAAGATCAGGGGCTTCGCTCAGTCGCCGATTTCCACGTTCGCGCCCGTCGCGCGGCACCGTTCCAGCGCGTGTTTGGCGACCATCCCCGCGTCCGACGCGACCCGACCGTGTCCGACGCCGACTTTGAGGTCGACGTCGACTTCGTCGTGGACGTGGTCGATCGCATCTCGATAGTTGGGCTCATCGAGGTCTGGGCAGACCGCGATGACGTTGTCGCCGCCGACGAAGAAAGACAGCGAGTCGTGGGCCTGGCGCATGTACCGCATGAGCTCCGCGTACCCCTGTTCGATGTGGATGAACGTGTCGAACTCGTTGAGCTGGTCGGTGTACTCCTCGGTCGCGTCGTTGACGTCGAAGTGGGCGATCTGGAGGTCCTCGGGCGTTCTGAACTCCGCTTCGATGTGTCGACCGCGGAGTATCTCCCGGCGGTGTTCGTCCTGGGCGCTCCCCGCGTCCTGGAGTTGCTCTGTCGCCGTTCCGAGCGCGCTGACGGGGTCGGTTCCCGTGGCGACGCTGAGGCTCATCGTCACCGGATACCGGTTCCCGACGGACTCCTGGATGAGGGCGTGGTCGTCCATATCGAGCCCGTTCGAGACGGCGATCATGTTGTCGAACCTGGTGAAGAAGACGTAGCCGTCGCGGTTCCCGAACAGCTGCGAGAGGTCGGCGAAGAGCCGGGACTGCAGCGTCTGGAGGTCGACTTCCCGCCGCGGTTCCGGCGTGACGGTCCAGGGGCCGTAGTTGTCGATCTGTATGTGCGTCACCTGCGTGTTCGTCACTGTTGTCTCCGCGTTCGACATGGCCCGGTATTGTTCTGTCGAAACGTCCAACTGTGGGTCTCCCCTCGCCGAGTGCGTCGCCGTCGGTCTGAATCCCGCATGTCGACGACGACGTCCTCTGGGCGCAGTCTCGATTCGAACCTGCAGCCGCTTGTGAACGAACTCACGCTGAGCTCACGATCGGCTGCTAAAAGCAGCTGACGCGACTTCGTGGAACTGTTCAGGCGTGTTCGAGTTCGTACGGCCAGTAACCTGCCTCCCGGAGCGCGCGGCCGACCGCCTTGTGGAAGTCCGGGAAGTCCTCGAACTCCTCCTGGTCGACGTAGTCGAAGATCTCGGAGACGCTGACGACGCGCTCGAAGTCGATGCGAACGGGGTGGTCACCGAACTCGTCGACGTACCCTGCCGCCGAGAGCGGGAAGTCCTCGTCCTCGTCGATTTTCTTCGCCAGAACGGCGTGTCCGTACTTGCGGCGCCCTTCGCTGCCCTGCTCGCCGTCGGGGTCGTGGGGCCAGTCCATACTTCAGCGTTGCCCAGGTGACGCAAAAGGGTTTCTCTCCTGGTTACCGTCGGACGAACAGGAGCAGGCCGCCGCCGAGGAGGACGATTCCTGCGCCGATACCGACCTCCAGCGTTCCGACGTCGCCGATTGCCGGGAGGGATGGGAGGGACGGTTCGGCATCCAGCAATCCGTCGTCCGTCGAGTCCGCGTCGTCTTTCGACGTGTCCGAACCGTCCAACTGTTCCGTGCCGGATATCGCGTCGCTCGTGAGGATGACCGAACTCACTCTTTCGGCCCCGAGACCGACGTCGTACTCGCCCTTGCTCGTGACGACGTGGTCCAGTTCGACCGTCTTCGACTCGCCGGGCCGGAGCGTCACGTTCTGCCGGTCGACGGTCACCCCGTCGACGCGCATCTCGGCCTCGTAGTCACCGGCGACCTGTCCCTCGTTGGCGACGGTGGCCGTCAGCACGACCCGCTGGCCGTCGCTCGCGTCCTCGGTGTCGACGTCCGCGGACCGGACCGCGAACTCGGGGGTCAGCGCGCCGACGACGAACTGATTCCCGCCGTCGGTCGACGCCTCGTAGACGATGGCGTCCTCGGTCGTGGCGGCCTGCTCGGTCGTCAGCGGTGTGAAACTATCGCCGGTCTTCCGATAGACGATGACGCCGTCCGACTCCAGTCCGTTCTCGTTCAGCGCGTCCCGGTCGACCGCGAGTCGGAGCGAACTCGTGTTGACGCCCGAGATGGCGTCCATCTCGACCGCGCCGACGAGCGACGCACCCTGACCGCCGGGGACCGAGAACGACGCGCCGTCGGCCGGTGCGTAGGTCGCGACGCTGCGGTTGAACGACGACCCCGGCCCGGTCATGGTCACTCGCTGGAGGGCGAACGGCTGACCGTCCTGGGCGGGAAGGTTCGCGGTCATCGGCTCACCGGCCGCGACGCCACCGGCGCGGACGATGGCCGTCTGGCCGTCGTCGCGTTCGGTGACCGACGCGACCCGGAGCCGCGTCACGGTGAGCGTTCCCGCTGTTTTGTCGTTGGCCTTGATCTTGTACGTCCCCGGTTCGTCGAAGGAGACGTTGATCACGGCCTTCCTGTCAGTGTCCGACTCGACGTGGATACGTTCCGACGCCACGTCGGATCCGTTGGCCAACACGTCGATGCCGATGACGCCGCCGTCACCGCGGTTGTGTAACTGTACCTGCACGCCGACCGATTCGCCGACCAGCGTCGCGTCGCGTTCCAGACTCGCGCTCGACATCCAGATACGCGGTTCCGCGACGGCCGTGCCGGCGAAGGCGGCGTTGGCTAGCAGTATAGCCAGGAGTGGGAGGGCGATGAGCCGTTTCTTCGATGTTGTGTGGGACCACATTGTTGACCAGATGCCTACGTTTCGAATGTTAACACCGGAATATAAATGTGCGTGTTATCTCCGTGATCACTTCACTGAACCGACTCCAGTCTCGCGTTTTTCGATCGGATCTGTCGCGGCCGGTTACGACTCTCCGGGACTGAACTTTCGTCGCATCTTTGCTGCATATAGATTCGTGCCTCGAAGAAGCGGTGGGGCTGGGATTTGAACCACGCCGAGACATTCCTGCTCGGTCGCTTCACTCCCTGTGCGGGCTGTGACTCGTCTACTTCAAATCCCAGCGGATACCGTTTGCTCCTCGCGTAGTCGCTCGGAGCAAAACGGTGGGGCTGGGATTTGAACCGGAGGAAGACGTTCCGGGCTGTGGCCTCACTCTGTTCGGCCATTCCGGGGCTGCGACTTCCAGGGTTCAAATCCAGTTGCACCGCTCTTCACTCACGTCCGTTCGTTCAGAAGCGGTGGGGCTGGGATTTGAACCGGACCCAGATGGTCGCTCTCACTTCGTTCGAGCGCTGCAACTGGCAGGATTCAAATCCCAGCTTGTTGCATTTGCTGCTCACGAACTGTTCGCAGCAAAATGCGGTGGGGCTGGGATTTGAACCCAGGAGGCATAACGCCACCTGCTTTCAAGGCAGGCGCAATGGGCCGCTCTGCCACCCCACCAGTCAGCGTCGAAGTGTACTGTCGGGCCCCTCTAAGGCCTGTCGGTTGTCCGCAATCTGGGCGGCGGACTGACTGACCTATCGGTCACGGGATTCGTCGAACCCGAGATCGAACAGCACGCCAGCCGTCCGGAGCGGGACTCGTAGCCCGGCATCGGCGCGCGCACGGAGTAGCGGTAACGCGGTACCGAGGTCCGTGGCGGACTCGAGCACGGGGAGCATCGGCAAGAAGTCGCTGTCGAGATCGGCGTCGCCAGCGGATTCCACGAGCGACTCGACGGCCGGGGCGTCGTACGCGCCGTCGAAATCGACCGGTTCGGAGAAGCCGGCGTAGTAGACCCGGCCATCGGTCGTTGGCCCGAGGACCACTTCGCTCCGCCGGAGCTTCATTGCGGCGCTGTCGACGTGCTGACGGCCGAGAAACGCCGCTGTCGGCGTGACTGCCGCGGCGGTCTGGACTTCCTCGCGCTCCAGAAGGTGGGTGACGGTGTTTCCGACCCTGGCGGCGAACGTCGACCCGACCTGTACCTCGTAGCGAATCCCGTCGGTGTCGTCGAGTTCGTCTTCCAGGACGGAACGGAGCGTCTCTTCCGGGTCGTCGGCGTCGACTGAGAGCTGATCCGCCGGTCTGTAGTTCACCAGCAGTTCGGCCCCGCTCGACTGGATAGCCTCGCAGACGTCGGCGACCATCGCCCGGTAGAGCGTCGCTGCCTCGGTTTCGGTCACGACTCCGTCGTCGACCAGTCTCGGCAGGACGGCGCCTTCTTCGGGCGGGTTCGCAAACACGGCGACTGTGGTCATACCCGTCTGTGGGGCCAGTAGCGCCTTGTGAGTTGTCACTCCCGACTGCGCGTCGCTGGCAGATGATTTATTCCGGTCGATAGCGAGACGTTCCGTATGCTCGTCGCGGAACTGATGACCGACGACGTGGTCACGGTCGACCACGAGGCGATGCTCGACGACGCCGTCGAACGGCTCGTCGGCAACGGGGTGGGATCGGTCGTCGTCGTCAAGAGCGGCTATCCGTCGGGAATCGTCACCGAGACGGATGCACTGAAAGTGGCGCTCCGAATCGGTCGCCCGCTATCGGCAATCTCGGTCGACGAGGTCAGCCACAGCCCCATCGTCACGACCGCACCGGACGCGACCGTCCAGCGCGTCGCCCGGCAGATGGCCGACGAAGACGTGAAGAAGGTGCCCGTCGTCGACGACCTGGATCTGGTGGGTATCGTCACCCACTCCGACATCGTCTGGCACCTCTCGGACATCGAGGACGAGGCGACGCGGCTCGACCAGGTGAGGGACCGCTGGGAGTCACGAACGCGATTCTGACCTATCGCCCGCGGCGGCCCTTGGTCTGGCGGTAATCGCGACCGAGCGTCTCGCTAAAGTGCTCGAGGAATACCGTCCGCTGGTCGTCGGTCTGCTCGGCGGGATCGATCATCGGCATGATCTCGAACCCGCGACCGCGGATGGTCGTCGCGTGGCGCTCCTCGACGTCGAGTTCGTCCTCGGAGAAGGTCGTGTACTCGAAGGCAAGTTCGTTCAGCGGTCGCTGGCCGACGGGGACGAGTATCTCCGGGTTGATCATCCTGATCTCGCTGTTGAGGTACGGCTCGCAGTTCTGGACCTCCCGGTCGGTCGGCTCGCGTTCTGGGTGGCGACATCGAGCAGTGTATGTGAGAAAGACGTTCGAGAGCTCGGGCTCGGCCGCGTCGGGGTCCTCGCACATGTCGACCGCAGCGAGCACGTCAAGCACGCCCCGCTCTTCGTCGCCGAGGAACGGAATTCCGGCCTCGTCGGCGGCTTCGCTGGGTGAACCACCGAGGACGACGAACTCCGCGCCGACGTCGCCGTAGCCGTGTGCGATGGTCGTCCGCGCCTCGCAGAGCTCGGGACAGTTCTCGCACTCCTCGTCCATCCCGAAGGGGTTCGACGCCGATTCCTGTCTCGCGTCCATTGACTCCGGAGACGAGTTCGTCGCGTAAAACCGCGGCGACTGCCGGTCGATGTGCTGGCCGAGAACGCTCGATGCCGATTACTCCTCGTCGACGGACCGGGCGACGGTGTCGGCGTCGTCGGGGTCGTTCTGCGGACTCGACGGGTGGTAGTCCGTGTCGTATTCTCCGGGCTGTCCGTCGAGGCGGTCCGGATTGATCCGCCCGCCCAGGAGCATGAAGTCCAGGATCGTGCAGTACAGCATCGCCTCGACGACCGGAACACCGCGGGGCGGAAGCACGGGGTCGTGTCGGCCGACGACCTGTATCTCTTTCTTCTCGCCCGTCTCCCAGTCGACGGTCTGCTGTTTCGACGGGATAGACGTGGGCGCGTGGAGCGTCACTTCGCCGTAGATGGGGTCCCCTGTCGTGATGCCGCCCTGGAGGCCGCCGTGGTCGTTACCGACTGGCGTCGGGTCACCGTCCTCGTCGAACTCCCAGTCCTCGTTGCGGTCGAGTCCAGACACCTCGCGGGCCTCCTTCCCGAGGCCGAACTCGAAGGCCGTCACGGCCGGAATCGCGAACATCGCCTGGCCGAGGCGGGCGGGCACCTGGTCGAACCGCGGCGCGCCGAGGCCGCGGGGCACGCCCTGGCACTCGAAGTAGATGGACCCGCCGATGGAGTTGCCCTCCTGCTGGTACTCGTCGGCCAGGTCGCGCATCTCCTCGGCCGTCTCGGGGTGGCCACACCGGACGTCGTTCTCCTCGCTGTGTTCGAGCATCTCCTCGAAGCTGACCTCGGGCGCTTCGATGTCTCCGAGCTGGTTGACGTGGGCCTTGATCTGGATATCGAACTCGGACTGTTCGAGGACCTGTTTTGCCACCGCTCCGGCAGCGACCCAGTTGACTGTCTCCCGAGCAGAAGACCGCCCACCGCCGCCCCAGTTTCGGGTGCCGAACTTGGCGGAGTACGTGAAGTCGCCGTGTGAGGGCCGCGGCGCCGTGATGAACGGCTCGTACTTCCCCGAGCGGGCGTCCTTGTTCTCGATGACCATCCCGATTGGCATCCCGGAGGTGTAGCCGTCCTGGACGCCGGACTTGATGGAGACGGCGTCGGGTTCGCCCCGCGAGGTAGTTATCATCGACTGCCCGGGCTTCCGCCGGTCCAGGTCGCGCTGGATGTCCTCCTCGGAGAGTTCCACGCCGGCGGGCACGCCGGAGACGGTACAGCCCATCGCTTCCCCGTGGCTCTCGCCGAAGGTGGTAAAGCGGAAGAGACGACCGAACTCGTTTCCGTTCATTACGAACGTGTGCGACGCGGGGGCATTTCAAGCTTACAGTCCGGCCGAGGGTTCAAATAGCGGAACGGGGCCAGACTGCCCGTGATCTGACCGTCGCCCCGCGTCGGGCAGCGGTAGCACGGCACGTCGACGTGGGTCAGAAGAGTGCCGTCTGTTCGCTACTTCAGAGCCAGGCGACCGATGTTATCGGTCGACAGTCGCTCCCAGGTCGTACAGCACGTCGAAGAACTCCGGGAAGGAGACGTCGACGTGTTCGGCCCCCTCGACGGTCGTCTCGCCGTCGGCGACCAGCCCGGCGATGGCGAGCGACATGATGATCCGGTGGTCGGCGCGCCCGTCGACGGTTGCGCCCTGGAGGTCACTCGCGCTGCCGTGAATCGTCAGTGTGTCCTGCTCCTCGTCGACGCTGGCGCCCATCGCGGTGAGTTCCTCGGCCATCGCGCTCACGCGGTCCGTCTCCTTGTAGCGGACGTGCTCGCAGTCGACGATGCGCGTCGTCCCGTCGGCGACGGCCCCGAGCGTCGCGATAGTGGGGAGGAGGTCGGGCGTGTCGGCGACGCTCACCTCGACGCCAGTGAGATCCGACTTCCTCGCGGTGATGACGCCGTCGTCCTTGTTCCAGTCGACGTCGCCTCCCATCCGGTCGACGACGTCGACGATGGCCGTGTCGCCCTGCGCGCTCGGGTACGCGGAGGTGATGGTCAGTTCGTCCTCCGCGGCGAGGACCCCCGCCGCGAGCAGGTAGGAGATAGAAGAGAAGTCCCCGGGGACGTGGTACTCCCCGTCTTCGGGTTCGTAGTGCTGCCCGCCGGGGACGGTGAACCCGTCCGCCGTCTGCTCGGCATCGACCCCGAACGCGTCGAGCACTTCGAGCGTGATGTCGACGTAGGGCGCGCTCTTGAGTTCGGTCTCCAGCGAGATATCGATCCCGTCTTCGGAGACTGCGCCGGCCATCAGCAGCGCGGTGATGTACTGCGACGAGACGTCGCCCGGGATGGACACGTCGCCGCCGGTGACGTCGCCGCCGACCACGAGCGGTGCCTGGCCGTTGGCTCGCGTGCTTTCCGCGCGACCACCCAGGTCGTCTTCGATGGCGTCGAGCAGCGGCCCCTGCGGCCGTGACCGGAGCGAGTCGTCGCCGGTGAGGACGGTCAGCCCGTCCTGCAGGGCAGCGGTCGCGGTGACGAGTCGCATCGTCGTCCCGCTGTTGGCGCAGTTGATGACGTTCCCGGGCGTCTCCGGCTGGCCGCCGAAGCCCGCTACGTCGAGGACGGATCTGTCGTCGCGGAGGCCGACGCTGCCGCCGTAGGCGGTGACGGCGCGCATCGTGGCCTTCGTGTCGGCGCTCACGAGCGGGTCGTGGACGAGGGCGCCGTCGGCGTAGCCCGCGGCGAGGATCGCACGGTGCGTGTAGCTCTTCGACGGCGGGGCCTGGGACGTGCCCTGGACCGTCGACTGCGAGAGTCGGACGTTCATGCTGGGTCGGTCGTCGGGGCCCGACAAGAGGCTACCGGACCCGTCGGACCCGGAGCGACGGTCTACTGGACGGCCGACTTCGCGGCGCGGTTGAGCATCACGACGGCGGCGCCGACCATGACGACGTCGAGGGCGACCAGCACGGCGAGGGCGGGGACCAGTGTGTCCCAGACGCCGCCGAAGCGCGTCACCTCGATCACCGTCATGACGTCCTCGCCGAGCGTGAGTGCGCGGGCGGCGTCGACGCCGTAGGTGATCGGGTTGAACGCGGCGATGGTCTGGATCCAGCCGGGCATCACCGAGAGCGGGAGGAAGGCGCTGGAGACGAACAGCAGCGGGAACTGGAGGATGTTCGCGCCGATGATCGTCGACTCCTGGTCCCTGGTCACGAGCGCGACGATGTTCGAGAACGCCGTGAACCACAGCGAGAAGACGATGCCGACGATCAGGATGCCGACGATGCCCGGGATCCCGGTCGCATAGCGGGCACCCAGCAGCCAGCCGAGGCCGACGATGATGACGATCTGGGCAACGATCCGGCTGATCTCGGCGAGGCTCTTGCCGAGGAAGACGCCGGTTCGGCTCATCGGCGAGACCAGGATCTTGTCGAACATCCCCTCCTCGATGTCGTTCACGAGGCCGATTCCCGACGCCGCGGCGGCCGCGAGCGCCGTCTGGACGGCGATGGCCGGGACCAGGTAGGTCTCGTAGCTGATGGCCGCGCCGTTTCCGCCGATCGCGCTCGTCGCGACCTGGCCGAAGACCTGGGTGAACAGCACCAGGAAGATGACCGGCTGGAGGAGCGAGCCGGTGAGGATGAACGGGTTCCGGACTGACTTGATCATCCAGCGCTTGTAGTTGACCCAGACGTCACCGACGAACGAGTTGCCGGTCGCCTGCTGGGACCGCTGGGATGGGTTTTCGGTGCTCATCGGGACGCCTCCACCGGTTCGGATCCGTCGCCGTCGGCGTCGAGGTCCTCGACGTGTTCCCCGGTCACGGCGAGGAAGACGTCATCCAGCGTCGGCGACCGGACGTTGAACCCGAGCACCGGGATGTCGGCGTCCCTGAGCGCGAGCAGGACGTCGGTGCCGATCTCGCGGGCGCGGGGCGACGTGATACTCAGGCCGTCGTCGGTGACGTCGATAGCGCTTCTGTCGACGGCGTCGGCGCTGGCGACGGCGTCACGGGCGCGTTCGACGTCCGGGCCGTCCTCCGCCAGTTCGACGTCGAGCACTTCGCCGCCGACTTCGCGTTTGAGTTCCTCGGGAGAACCGGTGACGACGATCTCGCCGTCGTGGATGACCGAGATGCGGTCGCAGAGCTGGTCGGCCTCTTCGAGGTACTGGGTGGTGAGAACGATGGTCGTGCCCTCCTCGTTGATCCGTTCGAAGTACTCCCAGAGGCGGTTCCGCGCGGCAGGGTCGAGCCCGGTGGTGGGCTCGTCGAGGAAGACGAGCGGTGGCCGGTGGACGAGTGCGGTCGCGGCGTCGAGGCGCTTCTTCATCCCGCCGGAGAAGTCGTTGGCGCGCTTGTCGGCGACGTCGGCCAGGTCTGCCAGTTCGAGCAGTTCGTCGATGCGGTCGGCGCGCTTGCTCCGGGGGACGCCGTAGGCCTCGCAGGCGAACCGGATGTTCTCCCTCGCGGTGAGGTCGTTGTCGATGCTCGTCTCCTGGGCCATGTAGCCGATGGTGCGCCGGACGTCGCGGGGTCGGTCGACGACGTCGAACCCGTTGACGTGGACGGACCCGCCGGTGGGTTGCAACAGCGTGGATAGCACTTTGATCGTCGTCGTCTTCCCGGCACCGTTCGGTCCGAGGAAACCGAACAGTTCGCCTTCGGGAACCTGCAGGTCGACGTCGCGGACGGCCCGCGTGCCGTCGCTGTAGGTCAGTTCCAGCCCGTCGACGTCGATGGCGAACTCACCCACGATACCCCCTCCGTGGTCCGGTGCGATATCCGTTCACGGCTCCACTCTCGAACGCGACCGACAAATACTGTCGTGCTCTCTCAGCGAGTGATTCGGGACCGGGTCGTTTCGGTTCCCGCAACTATCTTCCCGGCCCACAGGCGTCCGCGCTGGCGCCGGAACCCCGGAATTCGTCCGAAGGAGCGGTCACGTTCGCCCGTACGCGAACCCCTATAAAGGAGAGAGCGATACGAACTGTCATGGACGATATTTACGTCGCACGACTCATGTCCACCTCGCTCGTAACGGTCACGCCCGAGACGCTCGTCGAAGAGGCTGCCACGCTCATGCTCAGCGAGGACATCAGTTCGCTCCTCGTCACGAACGACGACGGCGAACTGGAGGGGATCCTGACGACGACCGACTTCGTCGACATCGTCTCCAAGAGCCACCCGAAGGCCGAGACGGCCGTCTCGCGGTACATGACGACCGACCTGTACACGACGACGGCCCAGACCCCTGTCCAGGAAGTCGCCGAGGAGATGGTCGACCGGGGGATCCACCACGTGCCCGTCGTCGACCCCGAGGAGGGTGTCATCGGCATCGTCACGACGTCAGACCTGGCCGCGTACGTCTCCAGCCTCTAGGTGGCCTGCTGGACGTCCCGGTGACGCCAGAGCCAAGGCACTGGCGAGCGGACTCGTCGGTATGGACCCGGACTTTTCGCGACTCGACGCGTCCCTGGCTGAACGGGACGTCGACGGCTATCTGATCGACGCCGACTCGGAGAACGCCGACCAGTACTACCTCTCGGGGTTCGACGCCCCCGACCCGTTCGTGACGCTGTACGACGGCGAGGTCCACCTGTTGTTCGGCCGGAGCCTGGAGTACGGGCGAGCGAAGCGCGAGGCTCGCGCCGCCACCGTCGAGCGGAACGTCGACTTCGACTATCGCGAGAAGGTCGCCGAACACGGGGCCGACGAGGCGCCGTTCCACGTCCTCGCCGAGTTCCTGCGTTCCTATGGCGTGGAGTCGGTCGCGGTGCCACCCCGATTCCCCGTCTCGGTCGCGGACGCGCTCCGCGACCTGGGAATCACCGTCGAACCGGACCGTGACAGCGTCGTGACGGACGTCCGGGCGAGGAAGACCGACGCGGAGGTGGAACTGATCCGCGACGCCCAGGCCGCCAACGAGAAGGCCATGGCCGCGGCGGAGCGGCTGTTTCGGGAGGCCGGCGTCGACGACGACGGGAAACTCACTTACGACGGAGACGTGCTCACCAGCGAGCGCGTCAAGGAGGAGATAGAGGTGACGCTGTTGCGGGACGGCTGCGCCCTCGACCAGACCATCGTCGCCGGCGGGTCGGACGCGGCGGACCCCCACGACCGGGGAAGTGGGCCGTTCCGGGCCGACGAGCCCATCATCGTTGACATCTTCCCGCGGAACAAGGCGACGAAGTACAACGGCGACATGACGCGGACTTTCCTCGTCGGCGAGGCGAGCGAGACTGTCCGTGAGTGGTACGACCTCACCAGGCGCGCGTACGAGGCGGCCCTCGACGCGGTCGAACCCGGCGCGACCGGGGCGGACGTCCACGACGCCGCGTGCGAGGTGTACGAAGACGCCGGCGAACAGACGCTGCGTAGCGACGAGTCGGCCGAGACCGGGTTCATCCACAGCACGGGCCACGGCGTCGGCCTCGACGTCCACGAACAGCCCAGCGTCGGCCCAAACGGCGGCGAACTCGAGCCGGGCCACGTCATCACCATCGAACCCGGCCTCTACGACCCCGACGTCGGCGGCGTCCGCCTCGAAGACCTCGTCGTCGTCACCGAGGACGGCTACGAGAACCTGACGGACTACCCGATGGAACTGGTCGTCTAACTGGCCGCGCGCTCCGCGATCACCGGTCGTCCCACGCAGAACGAGGCTCTCGCCGTCGAGTTCTCGGGTTCGTTACAAAACGTCAGTTCAGCGAGTGCTTTAGTCGCTATTCTGTGAATACCCGTCCGATACCGATGAACGCGATACGCGCCCACGAGTTCGGCGATCCGGACGTGCTCGCCCTGGAGGACGTGTCACAGCCCGAGCCAGCGGCCGATGAGGCCCTGGTCCGCGTCCACGCAGCCAGCGTCAATCCGATCGACTGGATCGTTCGCAGAGGGGAGTTCGACGACCCGATCCGGGCGACCCGTCCGTGGATACCGGGGTGGGACCTGTCCGGCGTCGTCGAATCGATCGGGTCCGACGTCGAGACGCTATCCCCCCACGATGCCGTTCACGGGATGGTTCGGATGCCTCGGTCGGGCAGCGCGTACGCGGAGTACGCGACCGTCCCTGCGGACGAGGTTGTCCGGAAGCCCGCCTCCCTCGACCACGTCGGAGCGGCCGCGGTGCCCATGGTGGGACTCACGGCGTGGCGGGCACTCTTCGAGGAAGTCAGCGTCGGCCCTGGTGACCGCGTGCTGATTCACGCCGCAGCGGGAGGCGTCGGACACGTCGCCGTCCAGCTGGCGAAGGAGGCTGGGGCGACGGTCGTGGGCACGGCCTCTGGGAACAACGAGCGGTTTCTCCGCGACCTGGGCGTCGACGAGTTCGTCGACTATCGCATCGAGCGATTCGAAGCGGTCGTCGACGACGTCGACGTCGTGCTCGACGGTGTCGGTGGCGATACGCTGGAGCGGTCGGCCGAAGTTCTGGTCGAAGGGGGGGACCTCGTCACTCTCCCGGTGGAACCTGACGCCGAACAGCGGGACCGACTTCGCCGCGAACACGGCGTCGAAACCCACTGGTTCAGCGTCGAACCGGACGCCGCCGTCCTGGGTGAGATCGACGCTCTGGTCGACGAAGGACGGGTCGAACCCGTGGTCAGCGAAACGTACCCCCTGGCGGAGGCAGCGGCGGCTCACGACGAGAGCGAGACGGGCCACGTCAGAGGGAAACTGGTGCTCGATGTTCGAGCCGAATCCGACGCGTAGGCTCTGCCGAGGGAGCTCTGTTTCGGGACTTCGGGATGGCTGTCGGCGCTTCGGACCCCACAACGCCTATCCGGTCCGACGGCAAAGCCGGGGTATGGCCGACTACACCACGGTTTCCATCCCGAAAGATCTCGCGGAGCGAGTCGAGGAGACCATCGAGGGGACCAGTTTTTCGAGCACGAGCGACCTCGTCCGGTTCCTCCTGCGGAGCATCGTCATCCAGCACCAGCGGGAAGGTGAACTCACGGAGGCGCAGTTCCAGGACATCGCCGACCAGCTCAGGGACCTGGGGTACATCGAGGACTAGCGGAACGGGGGACTACTCCAGCACTTCTTCCGGCGGCTCCACGTCGAGCAGTTCCAGCTCCTGCTGGTCTCCCCGCCGGTCGAAGGCGGCCAGGGACGCCTCCTCCCACGGCGGGACGGCGACGAACACCACTTCGTGGAGGTCGTCCGCCTTCGTCAGCGAGAGGTTCCCGTCCGGGTGTGAGACGAATCTCCCCTGGGTCTGTCCGACGGGGGTCCCCAGGTCCACGCCGAAGACGGCGTTGACCGACCCACCGGCGCTGGGCATGTAGAAGTGCGTGAACACGGGCGTCTCGGGCGGCAGGTCGGTCTCCGGGAGCTCGATGGCTTGCGTGACGGCGATGGAGATCGTCACCGAGTCGGGATCGGCCTCCTCGGCCATCCGCAGGAGCGTCTCGACCAGGCCACGAGTCGCGTAGATCACGGCCGTAATTGCGTGTCTGTGGACATAATGTCGTCGCTACACGGGCAGGAACTCGCGGACGGTCTTCGCGTACAGCGATGGCGCGCGCGACCTGGACCCACCGAGCGCGTCCACGAGCGCGTCTGTCGCGTCGTCGAGGACGCCTTCGCCGTGCCCGACGAGGATCCGCTCGGGCGAGAGCCGACCGAGTTTCTTCGGCGGGAACAGCCGAAGCATGGGGTGGACGCCGAGGCGCTCGATTCCGCTCAGGAAGAAGTCGGCGGTGCCCAGTGCCTCGGGGACGACGAGCGTGCCAGTGTCCTCCCCGTAGAGTGCGGCCTCCTGCCAGAACGGCAGGTCGACGACCTGGTGGACGCCGTACTCGGTATCGCCCAGCTGGGCGTGGAGCGGTTCGACCGGCGCGTCGACCTTCTCCTCGACGCCGGACATCCACCGGGGGACGTGGACCGAGACGTCGTGGCGGTTCGCGACGACGTCGGCGTCGCGCGTGTGACGGTCCAGCAGGAGGACGACGCCGGCGACGTCGCCGAACTCCGCGAACAGGTCGTCGATTCCGTCGGCGTCGACAGGGTCCACGACCCAGACCTCGCCGTCGGCTTCCAGCGCGTGGCTGGCCCGTTGCATCTCCTCCTCTGGATGGGCCATCCAGCCCACCCCGTGGTCCCAGCGGTCGATTTCTCGCCACTCGGCAGCAGGTCCGGACGCTTTCATCGTCATGTGCGGACGTAGGCCCGTGCGCCGTATAAATACGGCGAGCGGAGCGACGGAGCTGCTGGTGTGGTAGCGGGCGGAACCCGCACACGGACGTTCGGGCGAACGACTTTCTGCTGACCGGACGAAGCGCGGGTATGCTTTCGACGCCGCGGTGGCTGGCGCTGGAGGTGACGTACCTCGACCGGGCCAGGTCGTTCTACGAGTCGGTCCTCGACCTGCCCGTCGTGCGCGAGGCCGAACGGGAGGTCGCCTTCGACGTCGGTAAGACCGAACTCCGGTTGCGCGCGCCCGGCGACATCCCGCGTGGCGGCCTCCACACCCACTACGCGCTGTCGGTCCCGAGCGTGGCGTACGACGACTGGTACGAACGGCTGGACGAGCGATTCGACCTCGTGGAGCACCAGTTCGGTGACACCCGGTCGCTGTACTTCGACGATCCAGACGGTCACTGTGTGGAACTCGCCGGGTCTAACGTCGACAGTCTCGCTGTGGACGGCCCCGTCGTCGTCGGCCTGTTCGAGGTCGTTCTGGAGGTCGAGGAACTGGAACCGGCCCGCGTCTTCTACCAGCGCCTCGGCTTCGAACCGGTCGACCACGGCGACGAGCGTCGGCGGGTGCGGATGACCGGCGGCGACGTCGACCTGGAACTGTGGGAACCTCAGCTCGGCCTCGCCGACGGCCGCGGCGGCGTCCACGTGGACTGGGGCATCACCGCCGAGGACGCGGAAATCGCCGCTGATCGGGTGACACGGGATGCCCTGGCTATCGACGAGGTGGAGTCAGGTTTTCGAATCCGGGACCCCGACGGCCACTATCTCACGTTGTGCGAAGAATAGATCTCGGAACCGGTCAGTCGAATCGGTTCACTCCAGGCGGTCCCTGTCGATGGCGACTCCCGGCGGCGTGACGACGAGGAACCCCCGGAAGTGCATCAGTTCGCCGCCGCCCTCTTTCACGTCGCGCGCGAACGTCGACGCGAGTTCGTTCAGGTCGCCGTCGACGTCGAGCACGAGGACGTCGCCGTCGTCTATCATGTCGAGCCACTCCTCCGGCGGTGTGGAGTCGTCCAGCACCGCCAGGACGACGCGGTTACTCCCCTCTTCTCCCTCGTTCCCCTCGTCCATCTGGTCCTCCACGGCCTGCAGGTCCAGTCCCTCGAAGTCGCTCATGGGAGAGTGGTTGCAGTGGACCGAGAAAAATCCTCCCCTGGCGAACCGGACTCGTCGACCCCGAGCGGACTACTGGGTCGTCGCGAACTCGTCCGGTCAGTCGACCTGTCGCCAGGTGGGGTCCGTTTCGAGCCGAGACCCGTCGGATTCGAAGTCTCTCAGGGCGGCGCCGTAGAATCGTTCTCTCCCGACCGGTGTG
Organism: Halomicrobium sp. HArcel3; assembly: GCF_058933135.1. Lineage (NCBI taxonomy): Archaea > Methanobacteriati > Methanobacteriota > Halobacteria > Halobacteriales > Haloarculaceae > Halomicrobium > Halomicrobium sp. HArcel3. The sequence continues at coordinate 720,112 of NZ_JBZYDN010000001.1, forward strand.
TGTAGCCTGAGGAGAACGGTCGCACTCGTAACGCGGTAGACGGTCAGTCTCCAGGGTGTCTCGACGTGCGACCAGGTGACGTAACGGGTCGACTCGTCGTCTTCCACGATGCGGGAGCCGAGTTCCCAGCTCAGTCGACTCAGATGAGGGATATCGAAGGGCACGACCGCCGGGAGGTCGGCCGCGTCGCCGCATTCTCCCCGGGAGATATGGGCAGCCATACCACGACTGTTGACGGTCCGTCCTGAAAAACGTCGCTGTTTCCAGTCGGCGTGACTGGACCGGCGTCCGAACGCGCTACAGTCCGTGAGCGCCTGCAGGACCGAGTCGTTCCACGCCAACGGCTCTCACGCCTGCGGGTTCATGGACAGGTTTAAATACATCGCAGGGTCTGTACTCAAACGATTATGTCCAATCATAATGAGGGCACGTCGGGATCCCCGGCGGATCGAGTTCTTCCAGGGCACACTGGATTCCACTTCTGAGATTACAGAAGCAAGACTTTTCGATACGACGCTGCGCGACGGCGAGCAATCGCCACGCACGTCGTTTAGCTACGAAGACAAACGCGAGATCGCGGCCATCCTGGACGAGATGGGCACCCACGTCATCGAGGCCGGGTTCCCCGTCAACTCGGACGCGGAGTTCGAGGCCGTCCGGGACATCGCCGACGCCAGCTCCGTCACCGTCTGTGGGCTGGCCCGCGTGGTCGACAAGGACATCGAGGCGGCACTCGACTCGGGCGTCGACCTGGTGCACACGTTCGTCTCCACCAGCGACGTCCAGCTCGAAGACTCCATGCACGCGACGCGCGAGGAAGCGCTCGAGAGCGCGGTGGAGTCCGTCGAGCGCGTCAAAGAGGCCGGCGTCGAGTGCATGTTCTCCCCGATGGACGCCACGCGGACCGACAGCGAGTTCCTCATCGACGTCATCGAGGCCGTCTCGGAGGTCGACGTCGACTGGATCAACATCCCCGACACCTGCGGGGTGGCCACGCCGCGACGCTTCTACGACCTCATCGAAGAGGTCGTCAGTCACACCGACGCCCGGGTCGACGTCCACACGCACGACGACTTCGGCCTGGCGGCGGCCAACGCCATCTCCGGCTACGAGGCCGGGGCGGCACAGGCCCAGGTCAGCGTCAACGGCATCGGCGAGCGCGCCGGCAACGCGGCCTACGAGGAGGTCGTGATGGCGCTGGAGAGCCTGTACGACGTCGACACGGGCATCGACACGACCCGGATCACCGAACTCTCGAACGTCATCGAGGAGAAGTCGGGCATCGACACGCCCGCCAACAAGCCCATCGTGGGGACCAACGCCTTCTCCCACGAGAGCGGCATCCACGCGGCCGGGGTCATCGAGAACTCCGACACCTTCGAGCCGGGCGTCATGACCCCCGAGATGGTCGGGGCCAGGCGCCAGCTCGTCCTCGGTAAGCACACGGGGCAACACTCCGTACGCGAACGGCTCGTCGAGGCGGGCTACGACCCGACCGACGACCAGGTCCGGGAAGTAACCCGGCGCGTCAAGGACTTCGGCGCCGAGAAGAAGCGCGTCACCGTCGAAGAACTGACGCGCTTCGCCGACGACGTCGGCGTCGAGGAGACAGAAGAGGAGGTCAGGCTCTAGGATGACCTCCGTCGCGGATTCGACCGCCGGCCAGCGACTGGTGTCGGTGGCGGTGTTTGACGGGCAGAACGCGTCTCGGGAGGCGGGATCGCGACGCCGCGCAGCAGCGCTTCGGGACGGCCTGTCACAGAAGTCTTATTACGGGTGCGGAACAGAAATTCGTACTGATGACGGCGCACGCTGCACGAAGGGATCGCCCCGCCGGCAGCGGCGCACTCGTTCTTCTCGCGGGTATTGTAGGGGCGCTCTAGCCCCGCACACACCACTCTCTCCGCGACGTCGTACCGGCCTTTCACGAACACAGCAGGATCTAGCAATGAACGGACACAGCACAGCACCGAGGTATCGAGGACAGACCAGACGGGGTGAGCACCGATGAGCGAGGGTGCGCCCGTCCAGCAAGAGGACGAGACGGAAGCCGAGGATGCAGCGACCGGGGACAAACCGGTCGAGACCGGCGCCGAGTCCGTCGTCCGCGCGCTCGAGAACGCCGGCGCCGAGTACGTCTTCGGCGTCCAGGGCGGGGCGATCATGCCCGTCTACGACGCGCTGTACGACTCGGACATGAACCACGTGACGATGGCCCACGAGCAGGGCGCCTCTCACGCCGCGGACGCCTACGGCATCGTCTCCGGTGAACCCGGCGTCTGCTTCGCGACGTCCGGGCCGGGGGCGACGAACCTGATCACCGGCATCGCCGACGCGAACATGGACTCGGACCCGATGATCGCCCTGACCGGGCAGGTCCCGACGAACTTCGTCGGGAACGACGCCTTCCAGGAGACGGACACGGTGGGAATCTCCCAGCCCGTCACCAAGCACAGCTACTTCGCCGACGACTCCGACACCGTCGGCTTCGACGTCAGCGAGGCGTTCGCACTCGCCGAGGAGGGCCGCCAGGGCCCGACGCTCGTCGACCTGCCCAAGGACGTCACGCAGGGCGAGACCGACGTCCAGCCCGGCGAGCCGAAGGCGCCCGACACGTACCACCCGCCCGAGGAGGCCGACGACGCGAACGTCCAGGAGGCCGCCGACGCACTCGCGGCCGCGGACCGACCGGTCATCCTCGCTGGCGGCGGCGTGATCAAGGCGAACGCGTCGAACGCGTTGCGCGACTTCGCCATCGACTACGAGGTCCCGGTCATGACGACGATGCCCGGCATCGGGAGCTTCCCCGAGGACCACGAACTCTCCCTCGAATGGGCAGGCATGCACGGCACCGGCTACGCCAACATGGCCATCACCAACACCGACTGCCTGCTCGCGATCGGGACGCGCTTCGACGACCGCCTGACCGGCGGCGTCGACTCGTTCGCTCCCGACGCCGAGGTCATCCACGTCGATATCGACCCGGCCGAGATTTCGAAGAACATCCACGCTGACTACCCGCTGATCGGGGACGCGAAGGCAGTGCTCCGGCAGCTGTACGACGCGATGCCGGCCGCGCCCGACTGCGACGAGTGGCGCGAGCAGTGCCAGACGTGGAAGGCCGAGTACCCGATGGAGTACGAGACGCCCGACGACGAACCCCTCAAGCCGCAGTACGTCGTCGAGAAGTTCTCCGAGGTGACGCCGGACGACACCATCGTCACCACCGGCGTCGGCCAGCACCAGATGTGGGCCAGCCAGTTCTGGACCTACCGCGAGCCCCGGACCTGGGTGTCCAGCCACGGGCTGGGGACGATGGGATACGGCGTGCCATCGGCCATCGGCGCCAAGCTCGCCGCGCCCGACCAGGAGGTCGTCTGCTTCGACGGCGACGGTTCCTTCCTGATGACGGTCCAGGGACTTTCCGTCGCTGTCCGGGAGAACCTGGACATCACCTACGTCGTCCTCAACAACGAGGCCGTCGGGATGGTGCGCCAGTGGCAGGACGGGTTCTACGAGGGCCGCCGGATGGCCTCTGAGTACCCGTGGATCCCTGAGTTCGACAAGCTCGCCGAGGCCTTCGGCGCCCAGGGCTTCCGACTGGAAGACTACGACGACGTCGAGGAGACCATCGAGGCCGCCCGCGAGTACGACGGCCCGTCGGTCATCGACGCCATCATCGACCCCGCGGAGAACGTCTACCCGATGGTTCCCAGCGGCGGAGACAACGGACTGTTCGCGCTGAACGAAGACCACTTGGATCAACTATGAGCGGCGGAGGAATGCCAGGACCGGCTCCGGACGAACGGATGCGTCCGGCGGGCCGGCGCAACTCGCAAGGAATTCGCATCGACCCCGAGGCCGAGGCGACCCACCAGCCCCGACAGGCGGTGCTCTCGGCGCTCGTGAAACACGAACCCGGCGTCCTCTCGGAGGTGTCGAGCCTCTTCAGCCGGCGACAGTTCAACATCGAGAGCCTCACCGTCGGGCCCACGGTGGACCACGACGTCGCCCGGATGACCATCGTCATCGAGGAGCCTGACCCGGGCGTCCAGCAGGCGAAGAAGCAACTGGAGAAGCTGGTGCCGACCATCTCGGTCGAAGAGCTGGAACCCGAGGCCACCCGACGGGAACTCGCCCTCATCAAGGTGAACGGCGAGAAGCCCGACGACGTTCAGGCCGTCGCCGACATGTACGGTGGTCAGGCCGTCGACGTGACGACCGACACCGTGACGGTCGAGCTGACCGGCAGCCAGCAGAAGATAGACGCGGCGGTCGAGGCCTTCCAGCAGTTCGACGTGCAGGAAGTCTGCCGGACCGGAACCGCAGCACTTGAGAGAGGGGCGGACACACTCGAAACTGATGACTGACGAATTCACTACCGAAGTCTACTACGACGACGACGCGGACGAAGCACAGCTAGCGGACAAGACGGTCGCGGTACTGGGCTACGGCAGCCAGGGCCACGCCCACGCGCTCAACCTCCACGAGAGCGGCGTCGACGTGGTCGTCGGCCTGCGAGAGAACTCCTCGTCGCGCGCGGCGGCCGAGGACGAGGGCCTGACCGTGGCGACGCCGAGCGAGGCGGCCGCCCAGGCCGACATCGTCTCCGTGCTGGTGCCGGACACGGTCCAGCCCGCCGTCTTCGAGGAGATCGTCGACGAACTCGAGGAGGGGGACACGCTGCAGTTCGCCCACGGGTTCAACATCCAGTACAACCAGATCCAGCCCCCGGAGCACGTCGACGTGACGATGGTCGCGCCGAAGTCGCCGGGACACCTCGTCCGCCGGAACTACGAGAAGGACCAGGGGACGCCCGGCCTCATCGCCGTCTACCAGGACGTCACGGGCGACGCCAAGGAGCAGGCGCTGGCCTACGCGAAGGGCATCGGTTGCACCCGCGCCGGCGTCATCGAGACGACGTTCCAGGAGGAAGTCGAGACCGACCTGTTCGGCGAGCAGGCCGTCCTCTGTGGCGGCGTCACGAGCCTCGTCAAGCACGGCTACGAGACGCTCGTCGACGCGGGCTACAGCCCGGAGATGGCCTACTTCGAGTGCATGAACGAGCTCAAACTCATCGTCGACCTGATGTACGAGGGCGGGCTCGGCGAGATGTGGGACTCCGTCTCCGACACCGCGGAGTACGGCGGGCTCACCAAGGGCGACGACATCGTCGACGACCACGCCCGGGAGAAGATGGAGGAAGCACTCGAAGACGTCCAGTCAGGCCGATTCGCCCAGGAGTGGATCACCGAGAACCAGGCCGGCCGACCGAGCTACACGCAGCTCCGCCAGGCCGAGAAGAACCACGAGATCGAGGACGTCGGCGAGAAGCTGCGCGACCTGTTCGCGTGGGCCGAGGAGAACAGCGGGTCCGAGGACGACGAGCAGACGAGAGTGAACGCAGACTGAGACTATGAGTACCATGCAAGACGTGGACCACACGCATCCACACACGGACGAACCGTTCGGCGCGGCGTTCCGTCGCGGCCCCGACGTGGCCGCGGACGGGGGCGAGCGTAACGGTTCGGAATCGGCAGACGAACAGCAGCCGGACGAGGAATCCATGGAAGACGTCGACCACGAGTCCCCGACCGAGGGCGCCAAACGCACCTTCGAGCGCGGGACAGAGGGTCGGGACGAGTCAGTATGAGTTCGGGAACCCTCTACGACAAGGTCTGGGACCGCCACAAGGTGACGACGCTGCCCAACGGGCAGGACCAGCTGTTCGTGGGCCTCCACCTCATCCACGAGGTCACCAGCCCGCAGGCCTTCGGCATGCTCCGGGAGCGCGACATCGACGTCGCCCGGCCGGACCTGACGCTGGCCACGGTGGACCACATCGTCCCCACCGCCGACCAGTCCCGTCCCTACGCCGACGACGCGGCCGAGAACATGATGTCCGAACTCGAAGAGAACGTCCGCGACGCGGGCATCGAGTTCCTGGACCCGCCTTCGGGCGAACAGGGCATCGTCCACGTCGTCGGCCCGGAGCAGGGGATCACCCAGCCCGGCAAGACCATCGTCTGCGGCGACAGTCACACCTCGACCCACGGCGCCTTCGGCGCGCTCGCGTTCGGTATCGGGACGAGCCAGATCCGCGACGTCCTGGCCACCCAGACCATCGCGATGGAGAAACAGAAGGTCCGAAAGATCCAGGTCGACGGCGAACTCGGCGAGGGCGTCGAGGCCAAGGACGTCATCCTGGAGATCATCCGCCGTCTCGGCACCGAAGGCGGCGTCGGCTACGTCTACGAGTACGCCGGCGAGGCCATCGAGAACCTCGACATGGAAGGGCGGATGTCCATCTGCAACATGTCCATCGAGGGCGGCGCTCGCGCGGGCTACGTCAACCCCGACGAGACCACCTACGAGTGGATGAAACAGACGGACTTCTTCCAGGAGAACCCCGAGAAGTTCGAGGAGCTGAAGCCCTACTGGGAGTCCATCCGGAGCGACGCGGACGCCGAGTACGACGACGTCGTCCACATCGACGCCTCCGAACTCGACCCCGTCGTCACCTGGGGCACCACCCCGGGACAGGGCATCGGTATCCACGACCCCATCCCAGCGCCCGAGGACCTGCCCGAGGACAAGCAGGACACCGCGCGACGCGCCCAGGAGCACATGCGCGTCGAATCCGGCGAGTCGATGGAGGGCTACGACATCGACGTCGCCTTCCTGGGCTCGTGTACCAACGCGCGCCTGCCCGACCTGCGCCGCGCCGCACGCATCGTCGAGGGCCGCGAGGTTCACGACGACGTTCGCGCGATGGTCGTCCCCGGCAGCCAGCGCGTCCAGAAACAGGCCGAGGAGGAAGGCCTCAAGGAGGTCTTCGAAGAGGCCGGCTTCGACTGGCGCAACGCCGGCTGTTCGATGTGTCTCGGCATGAACGAGGACCAGCTGGAGGGCGACGAGGCGTGTGCCTCCTCGTCCAACCGCAACTTCGTCGGCCGCCAGGGGAGCAAGGACGGTCGGACCGTCCTGATGAACCCCCGGATGGTGGCCGCCGCGGCCATCACCGGCGAGGTCTCTGACGTGCGCGACCTGAAGGAGGTGAATCTGGCGTGACGGACCCCACCGAGGAGATTCCCGAGGTCGACTACGTCGAAGGGACCGGCGTTCCCATTCGCGGAAACGATATCGACACCGATCAGATCATCCCGGCGCGGTTCATGAAGGTCGTCACCTTCGACGGCCTGGGCGAGTTCGCGTTCTTCGATCTGCGCTTCGACGACGACGACCAGGAGAAGGACCACCCCTTCAACGAGGAGCGGTTCCAGGACGCCAACGTGATGGTCGTCAACGCGAACTTCGGCTGTGGCTCCTCGCGCGAGCACGCGCCCCAGGCGCTGATGCGCTGGGGCATCGACGCCATCATCGGCGAGTCCTTCGCCGAGATCTTCGCGGGCAACTGCCTCGCGCTCGGCATCCCGACCCTCACCGCCGACCACGAGACGATCAACGAACTCCAGCAGTGGGTCGACGACAACCCGGACGGGGAACTGGAAGTCGACGTCGCGGCGGAGACGGTCCGCTACGGCGACGAGTCGGTCAGCGTCTCGGTCGACGACGCCCAGCGCCAGGCCCTCGTCGAGGGCATCTGGGACACGACGGCGCTGATGAAGGCCAACCGGAACGCCATCGACGAGACGGCCGCCTCGCTGCCGTACGTCGACTCCTGATCTGATCGCCGTCGCTCGCGGGAACTCGTTTTGCGGACCGTCGCGACTCTCACTTACGGAATCGGCTCGAACCCGGACAGGTCCCGGTTTCCGTCGCGGTGCTGTTCGAGGTAGTAGGTGACGCCCGGCTGGTGAGCGGCGCCGACGATCAGGTGGATCTCGTTCGCGTCGTCGGCGTGGTACAGCGCGTAGTCGGCCATCCGCTCGTTGCGCGCGTGCGTCACGAGTTCGAGTTCCGGGTCGTGGCGGCGCAACCACTCGCGTTCGACGGGCTGTGGGAGGAAGCGCCGCTCGTAGTAGCGCTGCAGGTCGGGGAGATACGTGGGATTGGCCGCCGCGAGTCGCCGCTTCCGGAACGACTCGAAGTCCTCGCCGGTGGCCATCGATTCCTTGTTCGTCAGGAGCGAAGACGCGACGTCGCCGAGTGCGCGGCGGACGGCGTTCTGTTCGACCGCCGCGTCCGATTCGATGATGGAGAACACGCCGGAACGGAACCGGTCGGTGAGCGTGTCCACGTCTTCCGAGAGGCTATCGAAACCCGGCGTGAGCACGTCGGCGACGCGGTTGCTCTCGTCGAGGGACTCGCGCTCTGCCATGGCCCACCGATAGTCATCCATCTCGCGCACCGCGTCGAAGTCCGCGAAGTACATCGAGCGAATGCCCTGTTCGCAGTACACCGCCGCGTCGTCGGCGATCAAGCGGGTCACGTGGGCCCGGAGAAACCGGCGCTCCGCTTTCGTGTCAGCGTGCGTGATGCCGTGGACGTGGAACTCGGTGTCGTCGACGGCGACGGTGTTTCCCGGGAGTCCGCTGCCGCCTCCACTGGCAGCCAGTTCTTTCGTGCGGAGTTCGTTCCAGGTTCGCTTGGCAGCGAAGTAGGCGGCGTGCTCGGAATCGACGCCCGTGAGCGGGACGAGGTCGGCCAGCGACCCGGCCCGTCGGAGGGCTCTGAGCCGATATCGCTCGGCGTTCGTGAGCCGCCGTCGTTCGCCCCGCTCGACTGTCATCGGTGCCTGTAGTGTCTGCGCAATTATAAATCGTCTGGCCCCAGAACCGAAAGTCGCGGGAGACGCTGTATATGGTGGTATTTCGACCCTAAATGGAGGTAATTAACGTGCCAGTGAGGACTAGTTGGGGAAAATATATTTCGCGACGTGCCGGGACGCGCGTGCGAGTCTCTGTCACTCTCTCGCAATTACTAAATCCCAGGTGGGAACACAACGAATCGAAAGGTCGATGCCGAGATGAGTACTGGTCGTTTCACGTCCGTGCTGGCTGGACAGGAGGGCGTAGTCGCCGCGCCGCGACGGCAGCGGAGGGCGTTCTAGCATGTCGGGTGACGGTGGGGTGGCGTTGCGGGAACGCGACGTCGGCAACCCGCTGGGGTATCTCGTCGAGCGCTACGCCCGGCCCCACGCCGGTCGATTCGCGCTCGGCCTGGTCGCGCTCACGCTCGCGCGAATCCCCCAGCGGATACCGGCGCTCATGATCGGCGTCGCGCTCGACGGGTTACTGTTCGCCAGCGAGCCGTACGCGATTCCGCTGGTTCCCCAGTCGTTCACGTCGACGATGACGACGACCGAACAGCTGTGGTTCACCGTTATCGTCCTCGGGATGGCCGTCGTGGCCGAGAGCGGTCTCGACTGGCTCGCCCAGTTGCTGTACGACCGGGCGACGCTGGACACGCTCCACGACGTCCGGACCGCGACCTACGAGGCCGTCGTGGGCCTGGAGATGGGGTACTTCGACGACCGCCAGAGCGGCGAGATCATGAGCGTGCTCAACAACGACGTCGACAACATGGAGGACCTGGCGACGGGGACCTACAACGGCGTCACGTACGTCACGGAGTTGCTCGTGGCCCTCCTGTTCATGGCGCTGCTCAACTGGCAACTCGCCCTCGTCGTCGCCCTGACGCCCCTCGCCCTGGGGATCACGAGCCGCCTCTACGCGAACCTCCTCGAACCTCGCTACGACACCGTCCGCGAGAGCGTCGGCTCGGTCAACGCCCGGCTGGAGGACGCTATCGACGGGATCAGCACGGTCAAGGCGTTCACCAGGGAGGACGACGAGCGAGCGCGCGTCGAGGACGCCTCGGCCGCGTACAAGGAGTCGAAGTGGTCAGCCATCCGGCTCCGCATCGGCTACGACTTCACGACGTGGCTCCTCGGCCGCGCGGGCGAGCGCGGGCTCTTCCTGCTCGGTGGCTACTGGGTGCTGTTCGGTCCGCCCGCCTTCTTCACGACGACGCTCACAGCCGGGACGCTCGTCACCTTCCTGATGTACGCCCGGTCGTTCCTCCACCCCGTCCGAAACCTCGCGGTGCGGGTTATCGACAACTACGAGAACGCGCTAGCGTCGGGGAAACGCGTCGTCGCGGTGCTCACGAGCCCCGCAGTCGCGGAGGAGAACCCCGACGCGCAAGCCATCGAGGTGACCGAGGGCCGCGTGGTGTACGACGACGTCTCCTTCGCCTACGACGGTGCCGACGAATCCGCGATCCGGGACGTCGACGCTACCGTCGAACCCGGCGAACTGGTCGGCATCGTGGGCTCGACAGGCGCGGGCAAGTCCACACTGATCAAGCTCCTGTTCCGGTTCTACGACCCGGACGAGGGTGAAATCCGGGTCGACGGCCAGGACGTCGCCGGCGTCGACCTTCGGAGCCTCCGGGACCACGTGGGCTACGTCAGCCAGGACCCGTTCCTCTTCTACGGGACGGTCCGGGAGAACGTCGCCTACGCTCGGCCCGAGGCCGACCGGGAGGACGTCGTCGCGGCCGCGAAACTCGCGGGCGCCCACGAGTTCGTCTCCGACCTCCCCGAGGGGTACGACACGACCGTCGGTGAGCGCGGCGTGAAGCTCTCCGGCGGCCAGCGCCAGCGTATCGCCGTCGCGCGGGCGATTCTCCGCGACCCCGAAATCCTGGTGCTCGACGAGGCGACGAGTCACGTCGACAACGAGACCGAACTCCAGATCCAGCAGAGCCTCGACGCGCTCGCCGGTGACCGGACGACGTTCGTCATCGCCCACCGCCTCTCGACGGTCAGAGACGCCGACCGGATTCTCGTCGTGGACGACGGGGAACTCGTCGAGGACGGCGCGCACGAGGACCTGCTCGAGGCCGACGGCCTCTACGCCGACCTCTGGCGCGTGCAGGTCGGCGACGTGGGGTCGGTCTCCGACGAGTTCCTCGACCGCGCCGTCGACGGCGAGGAGGTGGCGCGATGAGTGACGACGGCGAGTCGAGGGAGCGCCCGGACGACATCGCCGACGCCGCCGAGACCGACTGGCCGCTCGTCGACCTGATCTGGTCACAGGGGCGGCCGCAACTGCCGTACCTGGGAGTGAGCGTCACGTCGCTCGCCTTCGGCACGGCGCTAGACATGGCCGACATCTTCGTCCTGGGTATCGCTATCGACGCGATGTTCAACGGGCAGGTGTACGCGCTCCCCCTGGTTCCCGACGCCTTGATTCCGCCGGAGGAAGAGCCGCTCGCACAGCTCTGGTTCACCTTCTATCTCCTCCTGGGCATGAAAGTCGCCGACATCCTCGCGGCGAACCTGAGCCAGATCACCCGGAACGTCTTCGCCCAGCGGTTCCTCCACGGACTCCGGATCGATGCGTTCGACACCGCGACGGGCCTCGAACTGGGTTTCTTCGAGGACAGCCGGACTGGCGACGTGATGAGCGTGCTCAACAACGACGTCAACACGCTCGAACGGTTCCTCACCCGGGGCATCACCGGTGCAACGCGAGTCGTCGTAGTGCTCGTGACGTCGATGGGCCTGATGGTCCTGTTGAACTGGCAGCTCGCGCTGTTCGTGCTCGCGGCGGCGCCGCTCATCGCCGGCGTCAACTGGTGGTTCTCGCAGGTGCTCGAACGCCTCCAGGACGTGGTCCGGTCGGAGGTCGGCGACCTGAACGCCCGGCTGGAGACGACGCTCAGCGGCATCGACGTGATCAAGGCGTTCGCGGCAGAGCCGTTCGAGAGCGAGCGCGTCGCTGAAGACTCCCGTAAACATAGGGACGCGCGGTGGGGCGCAAAGCGCGTCTCGGCCCGCCACCGCCCGTCGATGCGACTCATCTCCGGCGCGTCACTCCTCGTCACGTTCGTCGTCGGCTCGGTCTGGGTAATCGACGGGGCACCGCTCTGGTTCACTGGCACGCTCACGGCGGGCGAGTTGATCCCGTTCCTGTTCTACATGCAGCAACTGACGGGGCCCATGCGCTGGGTCGCCGGCGTCATCGAGACGTTCAAGAGCGCCAAGGCGGCCGCCAAGCGCATCGTCGGCCTGCGGGACGTCGACCGACGGATCGACGACGCTGGCAAAGCGGAACTCGGGGACGTCGACGGCGACGTCGAGTACGACGACGTCGCGTTCAGCTATCCCGGAAGCGGTTCGGGAGGTGACGCCGACGATGAACCCGAGCGCGTCCTCGACGGAATGTCGTTCGACGTCGAAGCCGGCCGGACGGTCGGCATCGTGGGATCGACCGGCGCGGGAAAGTCCACGCTGATCAAGCTCCTGCTCCGCTTTTACGACGTTCGTGGGACGTCAGGCAGGTCTGACGTCCCACGAGCACAGCAGAACTCTCCGAGTTCTGAGGACGTTGAGGAGGGCGCGGTCCGCGTCGACGGGACGGACGTCCGCGACGTGACCCGCGAGAGCCTCCGGCGGTCCATCGGGTACGTCAACCAGGACCCGTTTCTCTTCAACGGGACCGTCGCCGAGAACGTCGCGTACGGCCTTCACGAAGACGGGACGTCCGACGAGGCAAAGCGCGCAGCCGTCGAACGAGCCGCGAAGGAAGCAGGCGCACACGAGTTCGTCGAACGACTCCCCGAGGGGTACGACACCGAGGTCGGCGAGCGGGGGACGAAGCTCTCCGGCGGCCAGCGCCAGCGAATCGCCATCGCTCGCGCGGTCGTCGGCGATCCGTCCATCCTCGTCTTCGACGAAGCCACCAGCCACGTCGACAACGAGACGGAGGTGCTCATCCAGGAGAACCTGGACGACCTGACCGAAGACCGGACGACGTTCGTCATCGCCCACCGTCTGTCGACGGTCCGGGACGCCGACCGCATCCTCGTCCTCGACGACGCCGAACTGGTCGAAGACGGGACCCACGACGAACTACTAGAGGCCGACGGCACCTACGCCAACCTCTGGCGGGTCCAGGTCGGCAACGTCGAGGCGCTGCCGGACGACTTCGTCGAGCGGGCGCGCATCGGCGACGACGACTGACGACGACGCCGCCTGGTGGCGACCGCAGACCGCCGTCGATACTCGCGACTCCCACATCGATACCCTCTTTTCACGTCCCGAAGGACTGTGGGACATGACTCACGAGATCGCCGTGATCCCCGGCGACGGTATCGGACAGGAAGTGACGCCCGCTGCCGTCGAGGTACTTCAGGCACTGGACGTGGACTTCGACTTCGTCGAGGGCGACGCCGGCGACGCGGTGGAAGCAGAGACGGGTGAGGCGCTCCCGCAGGAGACCCGCGAGATGGCCGCCGACGCCGACGCGACGCTGTTCGGCGCGGCCGGCGAGACCGCCGCCGACGTCATCCTCCCACTCCGGGAGGTCGTCGGCTCGTTCGCCAACGTCCGCCCCGCCGTCTCCTACCCCGGGCTCGACGCGGTTCAGCCCGACACCGACATCGTCTTCGTCCGCGAGAACACGGAGGGCGTCTACTCGGGCATCGAGGACGAAATAACCGACGGAGTCCGGACGCTCACCCGCGTCGTCACCGAAGACGCCTCCCGCGACATCGCCGAGTTCGGCTTCGACTACGCCCGACAGAACGGTTTCGACGACGTCACCATCGCCCACAAGGCCAACGTCATGCGCGAGACGGACGGGCTCTTCCTGGAGACGGCCGAAGCAGTCGCCGAAGAGCGCGGCGCCGACTACGACACCGCGCTGATGGACGCGCTCGCGATGCACCTGGTCATGCACCCCGAGGACTACGGCGTCGTCATCTGCCCGAATCTCGCCGGTGACATGCTCTCGGACCTGGCTGCCGGCCTCGTCGGCGGCCTGGGCCTGCTCCCCAGTGCCAACGTCGGCGAGGAGAACGCGCTGTTCGAACCGGTCCACGGGAGCGCACCGGACATCGCCGGCCAGGGCGTCGCCAACCCGTCTGCGATGATCCTCTCGGCCGCGATGCTGCTCGACCACCTGGACTACGACGAAGAGGGCGACCGCGTCCGAGCGGCCGTCGAAGGGGTCCTCGACGAGGGCCCGCGAACGCCCGACCTCGGCGGCGACGCGAGCACCAACGAGGTCACGTCTGCGGTTCTCGACCGGCTCTGAAGTCGGACCGCTCCGCGACCAGGCCTCCTCCCAGGTCGGACGCTCGACGCCAAAGCAAACGGTATACCGGGGCCGAACGAACCATCGCGCGATGGGTATCTCGCGCTCCCGGGGGACGACACCGTGATTCTGACCGTCACCTACAACCCCGCCGTCGACCAGACGCTCCACTTCGACGGTGAACTGGCGCCGGGAACCGTCAGCCGCACCGCGGACGCCCGGTACGACCCTGGCGGCAAGGGGATCAACGTCTCGCAGTACCTCGACGCGCTGGACACGGAGACGATAGCGACTGGACTGCTCGGCGGGTTCACCGGGCGATTCGTCGCCGATACCCTGGCAAGCGAGGGAATCTTGGCCGACTTCGTCGACCTGGACGAACCGACGCGTCTCAACACGACGGCGCTCGCCGCCGACGGGGAGTACAAGCTCAACCAGGACGGTCCCGAAGCCTCCCAGGCTGCCGTCGACGCCCTGCTGGAAATTCTCGACGAACACGATCCCGACCGTGTCCACGTCGCCGGGAGCCTGCCGCCCGGACTCGGTGCCGACGCTATCGACGCCGTTGGGACTGCGGGCGCGTGGGAGACGTCCGTCGACGTCTACGGCGACCTGCTCGCTGCCGTGGACGGAGAATACGAACTGTGCACGCCGAACCGGTCCGAACTCGGGGAGGCGACTGGAACGGACGTTTCGACCCTCGACGGCTGTGCGACCGCTGCGGAGCGGCTCCGCGACCGCGGGTTCGAACGCGTGCTGGCCTCGCTGGGGGCCGAGGGCGCGTTCTATTCCGGCCCCGACGGCGTACTCGTCGCGGACGCCCTCGACGCCGACGTGGTCGACACTGTCGGGGCGGGCGACGCGCTCGTCGCCGGCTACCTGGCCGCTATCGACGCGGGAGAATCGACGGAGAGCGCCCTCCGGAACGGGATCGCCGTCGCGTCGACAGTGGTGGAACGGTCGGGAACGAGCGTGCCGTCCTTCGAGAAAGTCGCCACGCGGAGGAGGGCAGTCGAACTATCGCAGTACTAGACCGTTTCGCGGGGCGGGTCAGAACTCCGCCTCGTACCCGTCGAGGAACGCTCGAACGTCCGCCACCGACGGTGGTTCACCGGTCCGGACGAAGCAGCCCGCGACGGCGTTCCCGACGGCCGCGGCAGCGCTGGGGTCCATCCCCTCGACGAGCGCGAGCGCGAGGCCGGCGTTGAAGTGGTCGCCAGAACTCGTCGTCAGGACCGGGTCGTCGACGACGGGGACGGCCACCCGATGGATCCCGCCCTCGCTCACGACGACTGATTCTTCGAGTCCGTGGCAGACGACCAGTGCGACGTCGAGGGCGTCGAAGACGAGTTCCGCGTCGCCCGCGGCGTCCCGATCAGACTCCGTTCCCTCGACGTAGGTATCCGCGAGAACCTCGGTCTCGGCGCGGTTCGCGGTGAGGACGACCCGGGCGACGTCGTCCAGTTTGCCGAGCGCGTCACGGCCGGCGCGAAGCCGGCCGGGGTCGAGTTTCCTGACGTCGCCAGGGTCGACGACGACCGTCTCGGGCGGGTTCGCCAGTTCCGACCAGAGTTCCCTGAGGCCAGCGACCAGGTCGGGGAGGTTCGGCGTCTCCGCCCAGTAGCCGGCACCGAAGAGTCGCGCGCCGTCGAGCCGGTTCACCAGCGTCTCGCGACCGACGCGGTCACGGAGGCGGTCCCAGTCGAGTTCCATCGAATCGCCGTTCTCGATGAGCAGCAACTTCCCGTCGTCGAACTCGACGGCGTCGGTGTATCCCGGTTCGCCGAGCGTGTGGAGCTCGTAGTCGGCGAACTCCCGCTCGAACGGCTCTTGAATGGGGTCACCGTACATTCCGACGAGGACGGGGTCGAAGCCCCACTTCCCGAAGGCGCGGCCGAGGTGGCAGGTGTGGCCGCCCGTCCGCGTTCCGCGCTGGATCCACTCGAAGGAGAGTGAGCTGTCCGCGGCGACGGAGGCCGCGACGCGGTCGCTGAACCCCGCGAGTTCGTCGAGGCGGTCGTGGGTGTCGGGGTCCCGACGGTCGGCGACGACCTCGCGGACCCGGTCGACGAAGCCGTCGAAGCCGAACACGACGCGACCGCCCGAGAGCGTGGCGGGGAACTGCTCGACCGCGTCGGCGACCGCACCGGCGGTATCCTCGTCGAACGTCGTCATATCCTGTGCATCTCGCCGGCTCCATTAGAGCGCTTCGCTGCCGCTGGAACCGGCGCAGGGCTGGCGCCCAGGACGTGCCAGCCCCGTGATTAAGTGAGTCCGGCACCTCGTTCGACACGCATGCCAACCGTCGAACTCGACGAAGAGACGGTCGAGCGGCTGGAACAGCTCCAGGTCGAAGACGAGTCCTACGACGAGATAATCACCGAGCTGATCAACATCTACGAGGCCGAGGAGCTGACGATGTTCCACGGCGGGGACGAGTACTAGTCCTGCGCGCGCTTGCAGACGCTCTCCCAGCGACCGCTGGATTCCAGGCGCTCCTGGAGGCGGTCGCAGTAGTCGGTCGCCAGTTCGGTGGCCTCGTCGAGGCGCTCCTGGTCGCTGCCGCCGCTGCCACCGCCCAGGCCGAGCGCACCTTTCACCGAGTCCATCAGTCCGCCGCCGGAGTCCGATGACTGTGACCCGCCGCCCATTGCGCCTGGTTGCTCGAGGTTGTCCAGTTCCGGGATGATCGTCGGCACGCTGGACGTGTCGGGGACGAGTCTGGCATTGTCGGGCGTTTCGGGACTCTCTATTTCGAAGTCGAGCGCCGTCATCACGAGCCCCCACTGCTGGCGGTTGAAGGACGAGGCCTCGACTCTGTCGGCGAACTCCTGGTCGAGTTGCATCCGCTCGCCGGCGATCATGCCGGTCCAGTCGTCTGACATGGGCAGACCTTGGCCTGGCGGCCCTATCAGCGTTTCCCGCAGATCCCACGCTCAGTTGACGTGAACGGCGAAAAAGACAGCGCGTCGAACCGACCTAGACGCCGCTCTCGATCGAGATGTCGGCGTGGAGTTCCTCGCGCAGCGCGTCGTGGACGTGGCAGATCTCCTCGCCCAGTTCGACGACTTTCTGCTCGTCGTCGCCCAGGTCTTCTTCGACGCGGAGGTCGAAGCGGATGGCGGAGACGTCGTCGTCCTCGTCGAGGTCGGCCTCGACGTCGATCTCGATTTCGCCGATGTCGTCGTAGCCGGTCTGGTCCGCGGCGACGCGGAGCGCCGGGAGGTAGCAGGAGGCGTAGTCGGCGACGAGTACCTGCTGTGCCGACGGCCCGTCCTCCTCGAGGGCGTCGACGGTGAGTTCCCACTCGTCGTCGATGACGTTGTTGGCGGTGTAGCCCTCCTCGCACGTGCTGGTGACTTCGATGTCTGTCATTGCGTCCGGGTGGACGAACCCCTCCCCCCTAAACGTTGTCAGATCCGACGCGGGCTGGACGACCATACGTCCGTCGGACCGACCAATTTCGGGGAACAGGATTATTTGTTTAGAGCCCTCTAATCCGATCCATAGTCGTATGATGGTTCCCACCAGAGCGTCCGTCGGAAACCAGCGGCGGGGTCGGTCGGCGTGACTGGCTGGCTAGAGGTCGCGACTATCGCCTTCGTCACCCAGTTGCTGGTGTTACCCGGCGAGAAGGTCCAGTTCATCGTCGCGGCCTTGTCGACCCGGTACCACCCCCTCCTCGTGGTCAGCGCCGCCGCCAGCGCCTTCGCCGGCTGGACCGCCCTGGAAGTCGTGTTTGGGAGCCGCCTTCAGTCGGCGCTGTCGCCGTTCGTCCTCGACCTGTTCACCGGTCTCCTGTTCTGTCTGTTCGCCGTCCTCCTGTACCGGTCCGCACCGGGGCCGGACGAGGCGTCGTTCCAGACCGACGGCGGCGCGGTCGTCGGTAGCGACGGCGAACTCGACGTCCAGGTCCCCGTCCTGAAATGGGACGTCCCGAACGTTCTCGGCGGGTTCGTCCCCATCTTCGCGATGATGGCCTTCGGTGAGTTCGGGGACAAGACCCAGCTCGTGACCATCGGCCTCGCCGCCCAGTACTCTCAGATATCGGCCATCTGGGTCGGCGAGATGGCAGCCATCGTCCCCGTCACGCTCGTCAACGCGTACTTCTTCCACCGGTTCGCCGCTCGCTTCGACCTCCGGAAGGCTCACTACGCCGGTGCTGCTCTGTTCTCGTTCTTCGGTGTCGACACCCTCCAGGCGACTCTGACCGGCGTCTCCCTCTGGGAACGACTCGTCGAGACAGTCTCCGCTCTGGTCCTCTCGCTCGTGCCGTTCGTCTGAGGGCCGTGCGTCCGCGGTAATCGACCTGGTGCGACTCGACCTGGTCCGACCGGGCGCTCGTTCGCCGAGAACTCGGCCGTGAGGCCGCCGCTGGGCGGACATTCAAGTCCCGCCCGTGCGAACACCGGAGTATGACAGCAGTCGGATTCGTCGGACTCGGAGCGATGGGCGCGCCGATGGCGTGGAACCTGGCCGACGCCGGGTTCGACCTGACCGTGTACAACCGCACCACCGAGCACGAGCGACCGTTCGCCGAAGCGGGCGTCAGCGTCGCCGACTCGCCGAAGCACCTCACGGAGCGAGTCGACGTCGTCTGCCTGATAGTCTCGGACGGCGACGCGGTCGCGGAGGTACTCGACCGCGATCTCGGCATCCTCGCCGGCGTCGACGAGGAGACGACCGTCGTCCAGATGAGCACTATCGGCCACGACGAGACGGAAGCAGCAGCGAACGCTGTCACTGACCGCGGCGGCCGGTTCGTCGATTGCCCCGTCTCCGGTACCGTCGGACCGGCGGAAGAGGGCACGCTCGTCGGCCTGGCGGGCGGCGAGGAGGACGACGTCGAATCCGTTCGGCCGGTCCTCGAGGCGATGTGCGACCCGGTCGTCTCCTGCGGCGACGTCGGCCAGGGGACGAACATGAAGCTCTTTATCAACCTCCTGCTGGGCGACGCGATGAGCGCCTTCGCAGAAGCGCTGACCTTCGGCGCCAACCGGGACCTCTCCGTCGAGGACATGCTCACCGTCGTCGAGAACGGTGCGCTCGATTCGCCGCTGTTCTCGGCGAAGGGCGAGCAGATCGCAGCCGGCGACTTCGCGCCCAGGTTCCCCGCCGACTACCAGTTCAAGGACCTGAACCTGGCGCTCGACGCCGCCGGCGAGGACGGCGTTCCGATGGGCGTCACCGCCGCCGCCCGGGAACTGTTCAGCGCGGCCCGGGGCCGTGGCCACGGCGACGAAGACATGGCTGCTGTCGTCAAACACCTCGAAGAGACGACCGGCGTCACGGTGCGTGGTGAAGACGCCGAGTGAACGGCTCGGCCGAGTTCCGCGAACCGCGTGGTCGGTTTCGGCCCCGTTAGCGACCGGGAAACGAGGGGGACGCTACAGTTCGAACGTCTCGTCGCCGTCGAGGACGTGCACCTCGGCGTCGCTGCCGGTGCCTTTCACCTCGCGGACGAAGTCCTGCGGGTCCTGTTCGATGGGCGGGAACGAGTCGTAGTGCTGCGGGAACGCGTGGTCGACGTCGAGCCAGTCGACCGCGACGGCCGCCTGCATCGGCCCCATCGTGAAGTGATCGCCGATGGGGACCGCCGCGGCGTCGGGTTCGAGGAACGGGCCGATGACGTCGCGCATCTCCGTCATCAGCCCCGTGTCGCCGGCGTGATAGAACGTCGTCGACTCTTCGTCGCTCACTTGCGTCGGCTTCGTGTCGCTGATGACGAACCCGGCCGGCATGCCGCCCGAGCCCTGTTCGTAGGTGGTTCCGAGGCCGTTGGTGTGGTCGGCCCGGTGCATCGTCACGAAGGCGTCGCCGAGTTCGATCGTTCCGCCGAGGTTGAAGCCGGCGGTGTCGGAGACGCCGTACTCGTCCTCGACGTACGCCGCCAGTTCCGGCGTCGCCGCGACCGTCGCGTCGGGGAAGGAACCGACGTCGGCGACGTGGTCGGCGTGCCCGTGCGTGAGCAGGACGTAGTCCGGCGCGTCGACGTCGTCGGCGCTCAGATCCGTCTGGGGGTTGTCGAAGAACGGGTCGATCAGAAGCGACGTTCCGCCGACCTCTACGTGCCACGTCGAATGTCCGTGCCAGGTGAGTTCCATGAGTCGCCAGTGGCTACTCGGGGCTGGCACTTAATCGTTTGAGGCCGAGCGGTGGGTTCCGCGGGTTAGAACGGCCCGGAGTTCCCGCCGTCGGTCAGCGTCGGCTTCCCCTGTGCCCGGCGCACCCACTCGGCGATGTGGTGATTGAGCGCCCAGAACAGCACGACGACCATCGACACCGTCATCGCTATCAACACGACGCCGAGGTGGAGCGCGCTCGAGGCCGGCAGTCCGATCAGTCCGACGATGCTCCCGACGATGATCATCTCGAGCGCACACCGAATGCCGGGAACGACGAAATCCGGGGCGGGGACTTCCCGCCGTTCTCCCTGCAGTTCGTCTCGATTCGCCATGGGACTCTCTTTGTGAAGGACCACCGTGTACTTTGCCCCCGCGACGGGACGGGTTTATTCGGTTCGCGCCGAAAACAGCGGGTGTGAAACCTCCCCAGTCACGTCGGGCATTTCTCGGATCGGTGGCAACCGGGGTCACCGCGACCATCGCCGGGTGCAACTCTATCGGGTCGACCGATGAGGCCGACACGGCGACGCGGACCCCAGACGAGTCCACCGCGACCGCCGGGCAGTCGCGGGACCGCGACTCCGGCGCACCGCCGCAGGGCCGGTACGCCGACGTCTACGAGAGCGTCTCCCCATCTATCGCCAGCGTCGCTGTCTACACCAGTAACGGGCAGTCTGCACAGGGGAGCGCCTTCGCGTACGACGAGCGGTACCTCGTGACGAACGAGCACGTTATCACGGACAGCGACGACGTCTATCTCCGGTTCGAGAACACCGGCTGGCGCTCGGCGTCCGTCGTCGCCACGGACGTCTACAGCGACCTGGCGGTCCTCGAGGCAGCGAACCGCCCCGACGAGGTCACGCCGCTCTCGCTCGTCGACGCGGACCCGGCCGTCGGCACGGAGGTCGTGGCCATCGGGAACCCCTTCGGCTACTCGGGGTCTATCTCGGCTGGCATCGTCAGCGGCGTCGACAGGACGCTCCCCGCCGCGAACGGCTTCTCCATCGCCGACGCCATCCAGACCGACGCCGCCGTCAACCCCGGCAACAGCGGCGGCCCGCTCGTCACGCTGAACGGCGACGTCGTCGGCGTGGTCAACTCCGGCGGTGGCGACAACATCGGGTTCGCCATCTCCGCCGCGCTGGTCCACCGTGTCGTCCCGGCGCTAATCGAGAACGGTGACTACGACCACTCCTACCTGGGTGTCACCCTGACACCGGTGACGCCGACTATGGTCGAGGCCAACCAGCTTTCCGTCTCGAAGGGCGTGTACATCGACCAGGTACTCGACGGGACGCCCGCCGACGGCGTCCTCCAGGGGAGCGGCGGGACCGAACGGGTCGACGGTGTCCAGGCGCCCGTCGGGGGCGACGTCGTCGTCGGCATGGACGGGACGCGGATTCCGACTCGGCAGGCGCTGTCGACCTATCTGGCACTCGAAACCAGCCCGGGCGACTCACTCGACGTCGACGTTGTCCGCGACGGGGACCGCCGGAGCGTCACGCTCGAACTGGGTTCGCGACCCGAGCCTGGTCGGTAATCCTCGCGAGAAACGGAAAACGCTCGTCCGACAGCGCGACTCTATTCGAGCGGTTCGGCGGCGTCGCGTTCGACGAGCGGGTCCGCGTTCGCCGCGGGTAGCGTCACGATGTCGTCCGTCGAGAGGTCGTACTCCCGCTCGTCGACGCCGAAGATGGCGCCGACGTCGTCGGTGATGCGGACGGTACGTCGGTCGACGTCCGTCTCTTCCGCACCGTCTGCCTCGTTCTGCCCGTCGGCGTCGGGACTGGTTTCGGTCCCGTCGGTCGGTCCTGCAGCGGGTCCATCGGTCGGCACGTCTGGCGGAACGTCCGGCGGGACGTCCGCGGGTGCGTCGCCGTCGGGGCTGCCCATGACGTCCGCGGCGCCGACTCCTGTCGACGCCCCGTCCGCCGTCGGGTCTGCCTGTGGCGCCTCGCTCGCGGAATCAGTGGCGGCCGACTCGGTCTGTCCGCGGCCCGTCTGCGGAACGTCCGTCGGCGTGGAGACGGCACCGGGTGACGCCTCGCCCGCGAGGACGTCGAGGACGTGGTCCCGGTTCTCCTCGATGGCGTGCAGGAGCGTGTCGAAGAGGTCGCGTTCCTCGCGCGTGAGGCCCTCCTCTTCCGTCGGCATGTCGGCGGCGGCGAGCGACGCCATCTTCACGACCTTCCCGACGCGGCGCTCGTACAGCGCCTCGACGGTCTGTTCGGCGGTCTTGATGTCGTCGCTCAGCCGGTTCACCTCGGGGGAGTCGAACGGGTCCGCGGCGCGCTCGGCGGCCTGGTCGCGCTCCTCGCGCAACTGCTGGATGTACTCGCCGGCGTCCTCGTAGAACGACTCCCGGAGTTGCTGGAGGCTGTCGGTCTGTCGCTCCCTGGACTGTACCGATTGCAGTTCGTCTAAGTTCATTCTGGACCCTTCTCGGCCTGCCCGCGGGCCATCAGGAAGATGCCCACGTGCTCTGGTACGGATCGTGCACCTGCCTGGAATGTAAAGGTATCCCCACCGAGTTCGACCTCGACGTCGTCGGCGATCTCGACCGCGATCTCGTGGCCGGTGAACGTCTCCGGGACGGCGTCGACGAGCGGGTCGAACTCCTCGATCGAATCTCGGTCGATCCGCTGGACTGCGAGGCCGCTCCCGCCGTGGAGACTCCCCGGGAGCCTGATGAGCCGGTTCGTGTCGGTGGTGACCGGTTCGTCGATGGGGGCGATGTCCTCCTCGACGACCCGGTCCAGCAGCGTCTCGACGAGCGTCCGGATGCCGACGCCACCGGCTTCGAGGTTGCCGCTCTCGATGGCCTCGCGGTTGGCCTGGATGGCGCCGTAGACTGTCTTCGCGCGCCCCTCGCCGATGCCGTCGAGTTCCTGCAACGCTTCGAGGGCCGCCTCCTCTTCCATCGCCTCGAGTTCGCCGACGAACGCGAGGAGGCTGTCGTGGACGCGCTGACCCCACCCGCCCTCGGTCTGGAGGACGCGCGAGGCTGCCGTGTTGCCGGGCCTGATCTCCGTCGTCTGGATGCCGTCCGGTTCGAGGCCGACGGCGCGGACGTAGTCGACGATTTCCCGCCGGGAGTCCCGGGAGAGCTGCTGGATGCCCTCGTCACGGACGTGGACGTGGTAACCACGCCCGCCGGAGAAGACGACGGTGAGGTCGTCGAACCCGAAGTCGTTCTCCAGGAAGTCCAGCAGACAGAGCAGCGCGTCCTTGCACTTGGCGAGCATCTCGGCGTAGCTGTCCTCGCCGAGTTCGACGGCCGGCAGGTGGTCGGCGTCGAGGTCGAACACCAGGTCCGAGGACAGCCAGGTCTTCTCGTCCATCGAGGGCGCGCTGGGGTCCTCGTACCGGCCCGCGGAGAAGTAGACGTGCCTGGGTCGTTTGCGTTCGAGAAAGTCGCCGATTTCGCCCAGGTCGAGTAGCGAACGGTGGCGGACCATCGTCTCACCGGGACCGTCGGTCCACGGGATGAATCCCCACTCCCGGGCGTCGGCGTCCGGCGGAAGGGTGATATCTGCCCGCCGGTAGTGGTCGCCGAAGCGCCCCCGGAGGTACAGACGAGTCCGCTCTTCCATGGGATAGATGATTGGGGGAGGTGGTCATAGGAGTTGTGGATAGGAAGGTGTGAGCGAAGCGAACACCTTCTCAAAGCGAACGGGGAGCGGAGCGACCCGTGAGTAGGGCGGTCCGAGCGAAGTGAACACCTCGATAAAGCGAGCGGGATTCGATCAACCCTAATCGTCCAAAACGAACGGAAAACCGACGTCCTCGAACTGGTGAGGAAGACGGACCCGCCGCGCTCGGTTCGGCCCGCATGGTCCGAAAGAGTGGGATTTCCCCGAAATGGGGATGTGTGACCCCCTGAACCGTTCGACCGGTGTGTGACTGCCTCGCTGCCAGGTGGACGGTCTCGCGTCGGTCGCTGCTCGGCCACCGGCGGCCGGCGTGGGTCGACACGATGGCCTGGGTGGCTGCTGGGGCACCCACGGGCTCGTGGTTGGGCCTGAGGCTGTTCCTGAATGCCGACCCGGTAAAACGGTCGGAGCGTAGCTGGTTAGTAGATGTGCCTAAATGGATAGGTTCCGATCGTCGAGCAATTCCTCGAGAACTCCGTGGGCAGCGGAGTTTTCCCCTGACAGACTGAGCAGTTGGGAGGCGGGATAGTATCCGCGTTCAGCTGCCGAGTAGCTTCGACAGTTTCGCACGGATAGAGTCGTCGCCGAGCGAGAGGTAGAACGCGTCGCCGCCGTCCTCGTAGTAGTTGTCGATGCGACGGCGGACGTCGAATCCGAGGTGTTCGTAGAACCCGATGGCGTCGTCGTTCGTCGTCCGGGCGTGGCAGGTGACGCTCCCGAAGTCCTCGGAGACCCGGGCGATGAGTCGCTTCCCGAAGCCGTGGCCGCGGTATTCCGGGTCGACGGCGAGGAAGAGAACGTAGCCGTCCGAGCGGACGGCGGCGAACCCGACCAGGGTGTTGTTGGTCCGGTCGACGTAGACGTAGACGCGCGAGCGACGGTAGGCGTCGCGGAAGAAGCCGCGACGCTGGCGGAGGACGCCGTCTTCCTGGCGGATCCGTTCTTTGAGTTGCCAGGCGGCGTCCACGAACCCGTCGTCGCCGCGGTCGACGACCCTCGATTCGACGTTGACGCTCACTACACCCTTCTAACCGGCTGAAGACTATAATTCCACCGGCGTCCGGCCGAGCGCAGCGAGGCCGGGCTCGGTAGACGAACGGAGTGAGTCTATTGGCGTCCAGTCGAACAGCGTGAGACTGGGCTCGGGAGACGAGCGGAGCGAGTCTCCTGACGTCCGGCCGAGCGCAGCGAGGCCGGGCTCGGAAGACGAACGAAGTGAGTCTGCCGGTGGAACTCGACCGGCAGGTTCGGTTCGGAAACAGCGGAAACGTCATCGATTCGAAAGTCGAATGGCGTAAACCCGGCGGCTGGTAAGGCGGGCCCATGACTACTCGCTCGTCGTTCGCGGCCGCTGTCGTTGCACTCGCCACGTGCGGGTTCGTTCCGACCGCGGCGGCGCACGTCGACTACGTCACCGATCCTGTCGGTCAGGCGCGTGACGCGGTCACGTTCGGGTCAGACGTCCTCTCCGATCCGGTCAACGCCGCGATGGTGGCCGTCGCTTCGCTGGTCGGCGTCGCGGTGCTGGCGGCGTACCTCCGATACCGGCCGACCGTCCCCGACGTTCAGATCCTGCGGGAGACGCTCGGGACGTACGACGACCTCGTCCCCTGGATGCTTCGGCTGAGTCTGGGGCTTCCGCTCGTGGGCGCCGGGTTCCAGGGGTACCTCTTCGCGCCGACGGTAACGTTCGACCCCGGCGCCAACCCGCTGTTGCGTCTCCTGCTGATCGGCGTGGGGTTCTTCATCCTCTTCGGGCTGGCGACGCGTGTGGCCACCGCCGTCGGCCTGGGACTGTACCTGTGGGCGCTCGCGACCAACCCGGACGTCGTGCTGGCCATCGAGTACCTCCCCGGGTTCGTCGCGGTCTTCGTCCTCGGTGGCGGCCGCCCGAGCGCGGACGACATGCTCCAGGACGTCGCCGCCAGTGACGCGACCCTGTACGGCCGCGTCGACCCGGTCCACCACCTGAAGACGTGGCTCGACGACTTGACGGCCCCGTATCGACGATTCGTGCCGACGATTCTCCGGGTGGGGATGGGTGTCGCCTTCGTCTACCTGGGACTCGTCGAGAAACTGGGTTCCTCGGACCGGGCGCTCCAGGTCGTCGCAAAGTACGACCTGACCGCCGTCGTCCCCGTCGACCCGGGGATGTGGGTGCTGGGTGCCGGACTGATGGAGGTCGTCGTCGGTCTGGCGCTCGTCGCAGGCCTGCTGACCCGCGCGAGCGCCGCGACGGCGTTCCTCCTGTTCACAGTGACGCTGTTCGGCCTGCCGGACGACCCGGTGCTCGCGCACGTCACGCTGTTCGGGATGGCCTCTGCTATCTTCACGCTCGGTGCGGGGCCGTTCTCGCTGGACGAGCGCCTCGAGCGATCGACTGATGCCAGGGCGACGGCGGCCCCGGGCGACGACTGAGCTGGGGCGATGGCCGACGCCGCGTCCGACTCGACGCCGGACTACCGGACGACATTTCACTTCGCCGTGACCATCTTCGGGTATGACCACGTACGAGGCGGGCGACGTCACGCTGGAGCAGGTCCGCGAGTTCGTCTGGGAGATTCCCCAGTCCGGGGGGATGAACGTCCCGGCGCGAATCCTCGCCAGCGAGTCGCTGCTCGACGAGATCAGCGAGGACAAGACGCTCGAACAGCTTCGGAACTCGACGCACCTCCCCGGCGTGCGGAAGTACGCCCTGTGCATGCCCGACGGCCACCAGGGCTACGGCTTCCCCGTGGGCGGCGTCGCAGGCATCGATGCCGAAAACGGCTGTATCTCGCCCGGAGCAGTCGGTTACGATATCAACTGCGGGGTACGGATGATGCGGACGAACCTTACCTACGACGACGTGAAGGGCCACGAAGAGGTACTCGTGGACGCGCTGTTCGAGGCAATCCCCTCGGGCCTCGGCGGTGGCGGCGTCCACGAGGGGACCATCGACGACGTCGACGCCATCCTCTCGCGCGGGATGGACTGGGCGCTCGAAAACGACTACGCCGTGCGGGACGACCTCGAACACTGCGAAGACGAGGGGTACCGACCAGAAGGCAATCCCGACAAGGTCTCCGAGAAAGCCCGGAATCGGGGGAAGAACCAGGTCGGATCGCTGGGCTCGGGCAACCACTTCCTCGAGGTCCAGCGAGTCACCGACGTGTTCCGCGAGGACGTCGCGGCCGACTTCGGCCTCGCTGAGGACCAGATCGTCGTCCTCATCCACTGTGGCTCCCGCGGCCTGGGTCACCAGGTGTGTACGGACTACCTGCGGAAGATCGAACAGGCCCACTCGGGGCTGCTGAACCAGCTCCCGGACAGGGAACTCGCCGCGGCGCCCGCCGGTTCGCAACTCGCCGAGGACTACTACGAGGCGATGTGCGCGGCCATCAACTACGCCTGGGTCAACCGACAGCTGATCATGCACCGGACACGCGAGGTGTTCGAGGACGTCTTCGGCCGGGACTGGGAGGCGATGGAGATGGACCTGCTGTACGACGTGGCCCACAACATCGCCAAGCTGGAGACGCACGACGTGGACGGTGAGGAGACGGACCTGTACGTCCACCGGAAGGGAGCGACGCGCGCGTTTCCGGCAGGACACCCGGAGGTGCCGGCCGCGTACCGCGACGTCGGCCAGCCGATCATCATCCCCGGAAGTATGGGCGCGGGAAGCTACGTCCTCCGCGGCGGCGACCGGAGTCTCGAGGAGACGTTCGGGTCGACGGCACACGGTGCGGGGCGGCTGATGAGCCGGACGCAGGCGAAAAACGAGTACTGGGGCGAGGACGTTCGTGACGACCTGCGAGACCAGCAGCAAATCTACGTGAAAGCACAGTCCGGCGCAACGGTGGCCGAGGAGGCGCCCGGCGTCTACAAGGACGTCGACGAGGTGGTCCGCGTCTCGGACGCGCTCGGTATCGGCGACAAGGTCGCCCGGACGTTCCCGGTCTGTAACATCAAGGGTTGAAGCCGCTGAAGCCGGAATCCGGACGCCTCCGCGTCGCGACCGACCCACTCGCTCAGTTGTGTGCGGTTCTCCCCCTGTTCGTAGAAGATGCGGACGGTAGAGCGCTCTGTCACGGGTTCCCCGTAGCTGTTCCCTTCGCTCACCTGTACGATGTCGCCAGGGCCGATCTCCTCCGACTCGTCGACGCTTCCGGCTTCTGCCCAGGTCGTCTCGGCGTCGTCCCCCACGATGACGATGTCGCCGGCGGGGAACGCGTCACCCTCGACGTGGGTGACGATGAGTGCACCGCTGTCTTCGACGTGATCGTAGCTGAAGTTGGCGTTGGGACCGCTCGGCCCCTCGTCGGTGCCGATGAGCACGTTGAGGCCGACCAGTCCGGTCACGACGATAGTAATCCCGACGAGGATCACGACTCCCGTCGACTCGGTGACCGCTCGGTCGTCGCGGCGGAATTCCTCCATTCGCTCGGTGGTTGTGCGGGCATCGAATATAGGTGATTCGGCTGACGGAGACAGGGGAAAACCCTTGTCGATCCGGGGCACAGAGTGGGACATGATAGACGAGACCGTCGAGCAAATCGAGGAGATGCAGACCCACAGCTCCTCGGTCGTCGCCGTGCGGGCGGCCCGTGCCCTGCAGTCGCTGACCGACAGGGAGTTCCCCGCCGTCGAGGAGTACCTGCGCTCGCTCGAACGCAACAGCAACGCGCTCCGGCGGGCGAACCCGTCCCACGCGTCACTCCACACGACGCAACGCCAGATCGTCGAGCGCGTCACCGACGCGGACCCCGACAGCCTCGAGGACGCCCAGCGCGAGACGCACATCGCCATCGAAGAGGTCATCGAGCAGGTCGAGACCGCGAAGCTCAGCGCCGCCAAGCGCTGTGCCGACCAGATCGCCGACCACGACGTCCTCCTCACCCACGACTACTCCTCGACGGTCCTGAGCGCGATTCGCCTGGCGACGGAGCAGGGATCAGAGTTCGAGGTCTACGTCACCGAGGCACGCCCCCGGTTCCTCGGGCGGCGGATGACCCGCAAGCTCGCCGAGATCGACGCCGTCGACACCCACCACATCGTCGACAGCGCCGCGGGCCACTACCTGGCGGCCTGCGAGCGCGTCCTCGTCGGGATGGACTGCGTCGTCGACGACGTGCTGTACAACCGCGTCGGCACCTACCCCATCGCCGCGACGGCGAACGACGTTGGAGTGCCGGTCAGCGTCGTCGGGTCGGCGGCCAAGCTCATCGAGGGCGGCTTCGCCTTCGAGAACGAGTTCCGCTCGACGGCGGAGGTCATGCGGGAACCGGCGGACAACTTCACCATCGACAACCCCGCTTACGACGCGACGCCGATGCGTCTCGTCGACTCGGTAATCACGGACGAATCGCTCGTCGAATACTAGCTTACCGGACGGCGACGACCTGGTCGCACTCCGGACAGCGGTACTCCTGCTGGGTCTCGGCCGTCGTGACGTCCCACGATCCGTCGACTGGGCTCTCGTGCCCGCAGACGGGGCAGAACAGGACGTCTTTGCGTCGCTGACCGTCAGTTGGGGGCTTCTTCCTCTCTCTCGGTTCCGTACGAACGTCGGCGCTCGTCATTATCGGAGGCTAGCGTACCGTCCGTCATATACCTGTCGAGCGTTTGTTTGATTGTTACTGACAAACGGTGCTATCCCGCGATTTCGACCGTGTAGGATCGTCGTCGACCGTGATAGTTGGTGTCAACGACCCAGAGTAGTCGTCGAATTTCGCGAGAACCGGGTCACAACGTTTTTCGCACGTGGCGAGAGAGCACACGAGTATGCCAGCGGGACGGAGCAACGGGGCCTTCCTCGGACAGGTGACTGCGACACCGACGGGGACAGCTACCGGTAACACGACAGAGACCCCGGAGTCGCCCGTCCCGGTCGAACTGTTCCCGGACTGGTTTCCGTACTGGGCCCAGGACCTGCTGTCGGCGCTCGTCGTCGTCGCGCTCGCGTTCCTCGTCAGCAGACTATTCATCAAGCTGTTCGGTCGCCGCATCGCGCGTCGGTTCGAGCGACCGAGCGTGACCCGGACGGTGATCCGGGGCATCCGGTTCACTGTCTTCCTCTTCGCGTTCCTGACCGTTCTCAGCATCTACGACTTCGGGCTCGGGGACATCGCCATCCAGGTCGGTGTGTTCACGGCCGTGCTCGGTATCGTCCTCGCGCCCATCGTCGGCTCCGTCATCAGCGGGTTCTTCCTGCTGGCCGACCAGCCATACGAGATCGGCGACATGATCGAACTGGACGACACTGGCCAGACGGGCTTCGTCGAGGACATCACGCTCCGGTACACCAAGATCTTCACACTCGACAACACCTTCCTGGTTATCCCGAACGGGACGATGCGCGAGCGGGACGTGATCAACTACTCGGCCGAGGACTCTCGAACGCGACTCGAGTTGCCGGTGCTGGTCACCTACGAAAGCGATATTCCGGAGGCCCGGCGGCTGATACAGACCGCCGCGCGCCAGGTGGACGTGGTCATCCAGGGGGGCCCGGACATCCGCGTCGGCGCAGCGCGCTACCCGGCGGCCCCGACCTGCTACATCGACGAGTTCGGCGACCACGGCATCCTCCTCACGCTCCGATACTGGATCGAACAGCCCTACAAACTCCTGGCGACGCGCTCGGAGGTCCAGACGAACGTGTGGGAGGCCCTCGCCGACGCCGACGTCGAGATCGCCTACCCCCACTCGCACCTCTACTTCGACGAGACGAGCGGCCAACTCGGCGTCGGGATGGACGAACTGTCGCGCAACGGCCCGACCGGTTCCTCGACGATGGCCCACGACGTCGATGGGATCGACTCACCGGGAGATGACGTGCGTTCGGACGAACGAACTGACGACGCGAACTGACGAGAGCGGTGACGATGCGAACTGACGAGAGGGGCGACGACTTCAGTTAGTCGGCGGACGCGGTGACGACCTCACAGTCGACTTCCTCGTGGAGGAACCGCTCGACGTCGGCGTCGTCGACGAGCCGGCGGATCATCGCGCGCCACCGGCCGGCCTGCTTCTTCCCGATGACGACGACGTCGGCCTTCTGGGCGGCGATCTCTTCGAGGATGGTCTCCTCGACGAGCAATCCGGAGCGGACGACGTAGCGCGTCCGTGGCAGGTGGCCGAACGCCTTCTGGACGGCTTCTTTCAGTTGCCGGCGCGTGATACCCCGACCCTGCTGGTAGAGATTGACGTGGAGAATGGAGAGGTTGGCCTCCCGCTCCTCGGCGACGCGGATGCCCTCGGCCAGCGTCGCACGCGAGTGTTTGGTCAGTGGATACCGGACGGGAACGACCACCTGTGTCATCAGTGGGTCGTTCACTGCCACACGGTACAAGGGTTCCGCTATCGGTAGACGAGTCGGTCTTCGACCTCCGGGTCGATCCCCTCGGCGCGGGCGTAGTCCGCCATGACCCGGTACTGCGTGTCGAGCGTCCCGGTCCGGTGGGACGCGTCGAGCACTGGGAACTCCTCGCTCGTGTGAAAGAGGAAGTCGGCGGTGGCGACGGAGTACGTCGCGTCGTCGGCGACCGGTGTCCCGTTCACGTGGACCGAGTCGATCGCTCCGTCGGCCCTGTCCCAGACGACCGACAGCCCGCTCAGGTGGCCGTTCCACCAGTCGGACGCCCCGAATCCGACGTTCGCCCCGCTGCACTGCCGGATAACCGTCCGAAGCTCCGCACCCGTCAGCTCCGCGACGGCGACGGGTTCGTCGAACGGGACGACAGAGACGAGGTCGGCTACGGTGACGTCCCCCGCCAGAGGCGGCCCTTCTCTGATCCCGCCGCTGTTCTGTAGCCCGACGTCCGCCTCCGCGGCCCATCGGTACGCGTCGGCGACGAAGTTCCCGATGCGACTCTCACCGCGAAACGCCGTCGACTCGGTCCGCAAGATCGGGTCGCTGACGTGACCGACGACCTCGTCCAGGTCGGCCTCCTCGCGCAGTTCGGCCATCGCCTCAGCGACGTCGTCGTGCCGCGGGCCATCCTCGACCTCGTGACGGGTGACCGTCGGCGACTCGCCGAGGGTTACCTCGTAGACGATTTCCCCGTTGACGCCGGGGCGAGTAAGCAAGGTGTCGTCGAGGCGTTCGACGATTTCGCTGTGGACGTGGCCACCGAGGATGACGTCGACGTCCGTCTCGGCTGCCAGCGTCTCGTCGAGTCTGCCGAGGTGGGAGAGGACGACGACCCACTCGGCGCCGCGTTCCCTGAGCGCCTCGGCGGCCTGCTGGACGGGGACTGTCGGGTCGAGAAACTCGAGGGAACCCGTCTCGGGGACGTAGGCGGTCGTCTTCGGGTCGGTGACGCCGACGAACCCGACCGTCGTGCCGTCGACGTGCTGGACGGCCCAGGGGGCGGTCTCGTCGGCGAGGAGTCGCCGGCCATCGCCGTCGACGACGTTCGCCGTGAGCCAGGTCTGGGGTGAGTCCGCGACGATTCCGCGGATGGCGTCGACGCCGTGGTCGAAGTCGTGGTTTCCGAACGTCTCGAAGTCCGGGACCACGGCGTCGTAGAACGGGAGCGACTGGCGGCCCTCGGTGATCAAGGAGAGGACGCCCGGTGCGGTGTTGTCGCCCGTCCCGCAGACGATGGTCGCATCGTCGCGAAGGGCGTCGATGGTGCCGGCGAGACGGCCGGCGTTCTCGGGGTCGTCGTAGGCGTTCTCGACGTCGGAGTAGTGGACGAGGGAGGGCGGCATCTACTGCCGTCCACGCCACAGGCGGACTAATCCTCTTCGGCTCCCCCCGTTGCCCGGAGAGTTAGCCCTAAACCGCTCGACGCCCCAGAACCGGGCATGGAGGAACGCGACGGCCCAGACGGCCGGCAACTCTACGTCGACCGGGAGCAGCGCGAGCGCGGATCCAAGGGACCGTTCTTCGTCGCCTTCGGCGACCCGGAGCGCGAGTCCCGCTGGGGGTACTTCTGCGACAACTGTCAGACGTTCAATAACGCCATGGACGCCATGGGCCGTATCCAGTGCAACGTCTGTAGCAACGTTCGCAAGCCCGACGAGTGGGACGCGGCCCACGAGTGATAGTGGTCGTTGTAAGCCCGTACCGGCGTTCGCCGGTACCGTCCACGTCGAACGCCGGTACGGGCTTACAACGACCACTATGAGTCGCCGTCGGCGCATTCACGTCAGCAGTCGGGACAGTCCGAACGCTTAATACCTCACCCTTGGTACTGAGTATCAGATGGGGGCTGTTACCACCTCACTGGCGTCGCAGGCCGAGTCGATATTCGACGACCTCGGGTACAGCGTGTCACAGCACGACACCGAACTTCTCGCGGAGCGCAAGTGGCGCGTCGTCCACGTGACCCTCTCCTATCCGGAGGAGGTCCCGTCCGACGGCGAGTTCCGGTGTTTCGTCACCCGGTCCGAGGAGGCCACGTCCACCAGCAGACGGGTCGCGATGGCCGATCCCGACTACGAGTGGGCCGTCATCGGCGTCGACGACGACGGCGAGTACGAGGTGCGAGAGCGGTCCCACGCCACGTGAGCTTTTAGGCGGCGCCGTCGCCGGCGTCTACCTCCTTCGCGACCCGGAGTTCGATGGCGACACCGTCACCGTCGACGACGTCACCGGCGAGGTGGTCGCCATCGAACTCCGGAAGACGCGCCTGCCCGTGGACGGCGACACGGGCGTCCGTGCGAACGAGGCCATCGAACAGGAGTGACGCAAGGACGGCCACCCGGCGGGCTAATTGGTACCACGCTACACCCTGCACAAGAAGCTTATAAGCGTCGACGGTGAACAACGGGTATGTTCGTGGGGCACGCGCTCCTCGCATTCGCCCTCGTCGCGGCGTTCGCTCGATGGCGGGGCTGGGAGCCAGAGCGGGCGATACAGGTCGGCGTCGTAGCCGGTCTCTTCGCGACAGCCCCCGACCTCGACATCCTCTACGGCCCCGTCGGCCTCGTCGGCGGCGTCTCCGGCGTCATGGGCGCCGCGGAGACGTTCTGGTCGACCGGCAACGTCACGCACCGCGGACCGACTCACTCGATGGTCGTCGGCCTGGTCGCGGCAGGCGCGTTCGCGGCGTGGGCTCGTGGGTCCGTCACGTCACGCGCGCTCGCGCTCGTCGTCCTCGGTGGTGTCGTCACCACAGTCGCGACGCTCAGCGGCGGACTGGCTGCCGTCGTGACCGCCCTGTTCCTCGGCGGCGGCCTCCTCGTCAGCGTTCTCGGTGACCGCTGGGAGTTCGGTCCCAGGTCCGTGGGGCTCGCGGCGCTCGCCGGATTGCTAACCCATCCGCTCGGTGACCTCTTCACCGGCGAACCGCCGCAGTTACTGTACCCGCTCGACGTCACGCTCCTGAGCGAGCGGATCGTCCTGCACCCCGACCCGACGCTCAACCTGCTCGCCGCCTTCGCCGTCGAACTCACTGTCGTCTGGCTCGCCATCTACGTCGCCTTCTCGCTGAAGAACAGGGACGTCCGGACGTATGTCGACCGGCGCGCCGTGCTCGGCCTGGCGTACGGTGGCCTCGCCCTGTTGCTCCCCGCGCCGACGCTGGAGACGTCGTACCACTTCGTCTTCTCCGTCCTCGCGTTCGGCTTCGTGGCCTTCCCCCGACGGCGCGTCCGCCGGGTCGACGCGCCGCGCGTCTTCTGTACGGCACTCGCCGTCGTGACCTGTGCCGGGCTCGCGTACGCCAGCGCCTACGTCGTGTTCTGATAGCGTCGGTCGTCATTCGCTCCCGGTGTTTTCCGTCGCCAGTTCGTTCGGCCCCAGCCCACCCTCGGTGGCGCGTCCCCGCTAAAATCAGGTCCAACCGACACTACGATTCCCGACAGCCTTTCAACGGAGGACGTCATGGTCGGGGACATGAGTGCCAACGTCGGGCAACTACTGAGTGGGGCGCGACGAAACGCCGCCCTCTCGTGGGCCCTCGTGGGCTTTCTCGCGCTCGCCGTCGCGACGAGCCTGTTTCGTGGCGACCTGATCTGGGCCGGCTTCGCGCTGGTCGTCGCGGTGCTGGCCGTCTTGCCGCCGGTGCTCCTCCGGAATCCGACGGCGATGTTACCGTGGGAAGTGACTGCGCTGTGTGCGCTCCCCATCCTCGGACGGGCGCTGTCGACCGTGACGCTCACCGGACAACTCGCCACGTATCTCTCCGTCGCGGGCATCGCGCTCGTCGTCGCCGTCGAACTCCACCTGTTCACGCCCGTCCGGATGACCGACACCTTCGCCGTCGGCTTCGTCGTCGTCGCGACGCTGGCGATGGCCGGCCTCTGGGCCGTGGTCCGCTGGGTAGCCGACCTCATGCTCGGGACGACGCTCCTGCTGGACCCGGCGCTCTCCGAGCACGTGATCGAACGCCAGCTGATGTGGGAGTTCGTCGCGTCGACGGCGGCCGGCGTCATCGCGGCACTGGTGTTCACCCTGTACGTCCGCCGACGTATCGAACCGGACCTGCGATTCCCCGAGGAGGTGCCACGGTGAGGGTCCGCGACCGGGTCGGCGTCAATCAGCTCTGGCAGCGGCGCATCGTGTGGGTGATGGAGGCCTCGCTCGTTGGCATGTTCTTCATCGGCATCGACCGCGGGAACACCGGTATCATCGTCAATACGGCCATCGCCCTCGCCATCTCCCAGCTCCCCGCCGTCCTCGAGCGCGACTACGACATCGCGCTCGACGCGGGTCTGACGCTGTGGATAACCGGTGCGGTGTGGTTACACGCGGTCGGGACGGTCGGGATGCCGGGCGCCGACCAGAACTTCTACGCGACGATCTGGTGGTGGGACCACCTCACCCACGCGCTGTCGTCGTCGGTCGTCGCCGCCGTGGGCTACACGACCGTCCGCGCCATCGACCTCCACTCCGAGGACATCTACCTCCCGCCGCGGTTCATGTTCGTGTTCATCCTGCTGTTCGTCCTCGCCTTCGGTGTCTTCTGGGAAGTGATCGAGTTCACGCTCGGCGAATTCGCGGCGCTGGCCGGCGCCACGTCGGTCCTCACCCAGTACGGCCTGGAGGACACCATGCTCGACCTGGTGTTCAATACGATCGGTGCGGTCGTCGTCGCCGTCTGGGGGACGGCCCACCTCACAGACGTCGTCGGCATCGTCGCGAACGTCATCGAGAACCGCCAGCGCTGACCGGAGCTTTTTGCCGTCGCCGACCGAACGGACTGGTGGAATGGTCTTCAAGAAGATATCACTCACCGGCACGAGTCCCGACAGCTTCGACGACGCGGTCGACGACGCCGTCTCGCGGGCCGAAGAGACGCTCGACAACCTGAAGTGGGCCGAAGTCGAGGAGATGGGCGTCGAGATCGCCAACGCCGAACAGGGTCGTCAGTACCAGGCGGAAGTGATGGTCGCGTTCGAACTGGAAGAATAAGCGGCGGAGAGACGGAGGGCGGCCACTCGGTGCGAGGCGAGTCAGGTCCGGAACGACTCGCCGCAGCCGCACTCGCTCTCGACGTTCGGGTTGCGCACGTGGAACCCCTCGCCCTGGAGGCCGCCCTCGAAGTCGAGGACCGAGCCCCCGATGTATTTGAGACTCGACTGGTCGACGAACACCCGTAGTCCCTCGTGTTCGAACACCTCGTCGTCGTCTTCCGGCTCCAGTTCGAATCGCATTCCGTACGAGAGCCCGGCACACCCTCCCTGCTGGACGAAGAGGCGGAGCCCGGCCTCCGCTACGTCCATGTCCTCGCCATCCATCAGGTCGATCGCCTCGTCGGCGGCGGGCTCGGTCACGTCGATCCGCGTCGCGTCCGGATCCGGCTCGGCGGTACTGCTCATGGGAGGTCAAACGTGACGGGGCGTGTTAACGGTGACGCCCACCTCGGGCCCACGTCGGACGGTGCTACTCTTCGAAGCGCTTGCGAACGCTCTCGGCGTGGGCCTCGAGTCCCTCCGCTTCGGCGAGCGTCGTGATGGTGTCGCTGAGGTCGGCGAGGCCGTCCCTGGAGATGCGCTGGACCGTCGTCGACCGGAGGAAGGTGTCGACGGAGAGGCCGCCGACGACGCGCGCGCCGCCGCCAGTCGGGAGGACGTGGTTCGGCCCGCTGGCGTAGTCGCCCGCGGCGACGGGGCTGTAGGGACCGAGGAACGCGGAGCCAGCAGACGGGATGCGATCGAGCAGTTCCTCGTCGTCCTCGGCGAGGATCGAGAGGTGCTCCGGGGCGTACTCCTCGGCGAAGAGGACGGCCTCACTCATCGAACGAGCCACCAGGACGCCGGAGACGTCGCTGTCGAGCGCTGCGCGGATCACGTCCTCGCGCTCGCGTCCGGTCGCCTGCTCCTCGACGGCGGCGGCGATGGCGTCGGCCTGTGACTCGTCGTCGGTCACCGCGACGACGGAGGCGGCCTCGTCGTGTTCGGCCTGGGCGACCAGGTCCGCCGCCGCGAGTTCCGGGTCGGCCGTCTCGTCCGTGACGACGAGGATCTCGGAGGGACCGGCGAGGAAGTCGATGGCGACGTCGCCACGAACCTCGGCCTTGGCTGCGGTCACCCACCGGTTGCCCGGGCCGACGACCTTGTCGACTGCCGTGACCGTCTCGGTGCCGTACGCCAGCGCCGCGATGGCCTGGGCCCCGCCGACCTGGTAGACGGCGTCCGCGTCGGCCACGTGGATGGCGGCCAGCGTGACCGGATTGATCTCCTCGGCCGGCGGCGTCGCGACGGCGACGTGCTCGACGCCTGCGACCCTGGCCGGGACGACGCCCATCAGTACGCTCGAGGGGTAGGCGGCAGTCCCGCCGGGTGCGTAGACGCCGGCGCTCTCGATGGGGGCGAAGCGTCGACCGAGCGTGCGTCCGTCGAACTCGTCTCGCCAGTCTTCGGGGAGCTGGGCCTCGTGGAACGCTCGGATGTTCTCGGCGGCAGCCTCGATGGCCTGGCGCGTCTCGTCGTCTATCTGCTCGTAGGCCCGCTCGGCGGCGTCACTCACGTCGAGGTTCCCGACGGTGACGCCGTCGAACTCCTCGGAGAACTCGCGCAGGGCGACGTCCCCCTCCTCGCGGACGCGGTCGACGATGTCGCGGACGTCGTCGCGGACGGCCTCGACCCCGGCGTCGCGTTCGAACAGCGCGCTCCGTTCGTCGGGCCCGAGGTCGGCGACGCTTCGGACGTTCATAGGCGTCGTTCGCGGTGGCGCGAAAAACCGTTTGCCATCTGCGCCGCGTCGGTTACGAGCTCGAGAATCAGGCGTAGGCCCGGACGGACAGGTGGAGCGACGTCGCCGCCAGCGCGACGACGCAGAGGACCACGGCGAGGACGACGCTCAGCGCCGACTGCGACCCCCAGGACACGATGACCCAGGCCGTGGCCAGCGCGCTCGCCAGCAGGATGACGTCGAGCAAGAGCCACGGGCCGACAGACTGGAACCGGGACAGCAGGCCGCCGGCCCTCGCCGGGGCGCGGCCGGGGTTCATTCGCTGGCCAGGGCGATAGTACGCGGTCGCGGTGCCGCCGCTGGCCGCTCTCGTCGGGTTCTCGCGCGGCGTCGCGTCGGTCGTCCCGCCGCCGTCGGTGTACGCTTCCGCCGCCTTCGCTGCCGCAGATCGCGTCTCACTGCCGTCGCTCGTGCCCGTAGCGGCACTCTCAGGCCCCGATTCTGATTCGACGGCCCACCCACAGCCCCCGTGGCGCCGGAGGTACGCCTCGTGGCCGAGTCGGTCGTACTCCGACCGTTTCGACTCGTCTGCGAGCACTTCCTTCGCCGTCGTCAGGCGTTTGAACGTCTCTGTCGCGTCCGATCGGTCGGACACGTCCGGATGGTGCGACTTCGCCTCGTCGCGATACGCGCGGACTATCGTCTGTCTGTCTGCGTCCCGGCCCACACCGAGGACGCTGTAAAACGTCTCCACAGTACACACCCTTACTATCTGATCAAATTCGGCCACAAGCTTAATAAACTACCTACAATTTCGGGCGTCGACATCGGTCCAGGAGGGAATTGTTTTCACGCTCCGGGTCACTTTATCGATACTATGTTGGAGAGCGAGAGACCGTACGTCCGGATCGCCGTCGCGATGGTTTCAGCTATCGTGCTCGGCGCGGGTGGATTGCTCTTCGGTGCCGTGTTGATGTTCCTGGCGCTCCTCGTATTGATCGCGGTGGTCGGCATGGAGCTCACGGCGTCGATGCAACTCGTGGTCAGCCTGGTGTTCGTCCAGGGCGTGGGGTGTATCGGGGTCGCCGCGGCGTACGTCAAACTCCGACCCCGGATCGCGCCGGCCATCCGTGACCTGTTCGATATCTCCGGGACGCCGCCCAGGTTTCGTATCGGTCTCTCTGTACCGGGACTGCGTGACGTCGCCGTCGTCGTCGTCGGCTACGGCCTCGCCTTCGGCTCCATGTTCGTCGGCGCCGCCCTCGCGTCGCTCGTACAGGTCGACACCGGCACGAACCAGGCCGCGGCGATAGCGATGGAGAATCCGGAGATCATCCTGCTCCTCGTGCCGGCGTCCATCCTCCTCATCGGCCCCGGCGAGGAAGCGCTCTTCCGTGGCGTCGTCCAGGGGCGCATGCGTGAGGTGTTCGGCCCGGTTCCGGGCGTTCTCATCCCGAGCGCCATCTTCGCCGGCCTCCACTACTTCGCGCTCACCGGTGGCTCCTTGACTGGCAATCTGGTCGTCCTCGTCATCCTCCTCGGTCCGTCGCTCGTCTTCGGCGCGAGCTACGAGTACACCGACAACATCGTCGTCCCGTCCCTCATCCACGGCTTCTACAACGCGACGCTGTTCACGCTGCTCTACGTGGTGATCGAGTTCGGTGACGAGTTGCCGGACCAGGCGGCGGCTACGCTCTCGTTCGTCGTGTAGACCGAATCACTGAGCGATCCATTCGCCATCTGTCCCCTTCGCCGTGACAGAGAGCAGGAGTAACGGGCCACCCTTACGGATAACCCGTCCTCGTTGAAACCCTCGCTGACAAACACGAGCAGGGAGTAGCGCGAGCCAGAGTGGATGCTTTCCCGCGTGTCTCTCGGGAGAGCTGTCTGTCTGGAAACCCCAGTTAGACCATCGGTTCGTCACCGACGGCGGGATTCTCGACAACGTAGGCGACGAGTCGGTCGACGTAGGACTCGAACGGCGGCACCGCGATTCCACTTCCTTCGAGCGCCTGCAGCGTCTTCGGACAGGCGTACCGCGTCGGATGGTCGAGGTAGTCGAGCGTCGCGGGCGCAAGCGGGAGCGACGAGGGGAGGCGGTTCGACACCATCCGTGCGACCGGCTTCGTCGTCGGCAGTCTGACGGTGCGATGTCCGGCCGCCGCTGCGAGAACGTCGACGAACCGCGGGACGGAAAGCGGCGCGGGATCGCAGAGCTGGTAGACCTCGTCGACGGTCTCCTCGCGCGCGCTGAGGGAGGCGATCGCGTCGACGACGTAGTCCCTTGGGACGACGTTTAGCTCGGCGTTGCTGGAGTCCGGCAGCGTGAACGTCACCGAGAGCCACTCGGGTTGAGCCAGCAAGAGACGGAGCAGATAGTAGGGGCCGTCGAACTTGTCGGTCTCGCCCGTCCGGCTGTCGCCGACGACGATCGCGGGCCGGTAGACCGTCGCGGGCAGGCCGGCGTCCATCCGGTCCTGGACCGCGACCTCTGCGCGGTACTTCGTCTCCTCGTAGTGATTGTTGAACGACTGGCCCTCCTGCAGGTGGTCCGCAGTGAACACGCCATCGTATCGGCCGCTGACGTAGCAGGTACTGACGTAGTGGAACCGCTCCACGTCGCGGCCGTCGGCGAACTCGAGGACGTGTTCGGTCCCCCGGACGTTGACAGCTTCCGCCAGATCGCGGTCGACGGCGAGGTCGTAGACTGCCGCGAGGTGGTAGAGTTCGCGAACGTCCGCGAGCGATTCCTCGCCCAGTCCGAGGCCGGGTTCGGTGATATCGCCCTCGTAGAGGCGGATGGCGTCGTCGCTGATCCCGTCGACTCTGGCGGTGATCTCCCGCGCTCGCCGGCGGGCGGTCTCGAGGTACTCGGGCTGGACCAGACAGGCGACTGGTCCGTCGCCGCGGACGAGGACGCGACCGAGCAGTGCCGACCCGAGAAACCCAGGGAAGCCGGTGAGGAGGATATCGGCATCGCTCACGGCAACCACCTGGTGAGTCGCCGCTGAACGCGCGTCAGTCCGAACATGAAGCGTGCGAACCAGCGCGGTGAGACGCCCGCTGGCGCGCTCAGCGGACCGATCCGCGAAGTCGCGATCGTCTGGGCGTCGACGTACCGTCGGAGTCCCTCGGGACCGTGACGCCGGCCGAGTCCCGAGTCGCCGACGCCGCCCATCGGCGCATCCGTCGCCGCCCAGCCGACGGTGTACGGATCGTTGACGCAGACGGTGCCACAGTCGATTTCACGGGCGACCGCACGGCCGCGCTCGCGGTCGGTCGTCCAGACGCTGGCGTTCAGTCCGTACTCGGAGTCGTTCGCCAGTTCGATCGCCTCGTCGACGCCGGAAACTGGGTGGACGGAGACGACGGGGCCGAACGTCTCCTCGCAGGCGACCCGCGAGTCGGGGTCGACGTCCGTCAGGATCGTCGGTTCGTAACAGAACGGTCCGACGTCGGGACGGGCGCGGCCACCCGAGAGCAGCGATGCGCCCTCTGTGACCGCACTCTCGACGTGCTCGCGGACGCTATCGAGGTGATCGCCATCGATCAGCGAGCCGACCTCGGGGCCGTAGTCGAACTCGAGACCGATTTCGAGCCGCCGCGTGGCGCCGACGAAGGCGTCCACGAACTCGTCGTACCGTCGCTCGTCGACGTAGATCCGTTCAGGAGCGAGACAGAGCTGGCCCGCGTTGGTGAATGCACCCTTGACCGCGCCGCGGGCGGCCGTCTCGGGATCGGCGTCGTCGAGGACGAGCATCGGATTCTTTCCGCCGAGTTCGAGCGAGCAGTCGATCAGGTTCCGGCCAGCCCGCTCGGCGACAGTTCGACCGGTTTCGGTGCCGCCGGTAAAGGCGACGTAGTCGACCTCGTCGATCAGCGCCGAACCGACCGTCGGCCCGTCGCCGGTAACGATCTGGAAGAGGTCGTCCGGGAGACCGGCCTCCGCCAGCAGGCCCGCGAGCGCCAGCGCGGTAAATGGCGTCCGCTCGTCTGGTTTGCACACGACGGCGTTGCCGGCGAACAGGGCGGGAATCACGTCGGTCATCGCGAGCGTCAGCGGGTAGTTCCAGGGTGAGATAACGCCGACGACGCCCACGGGATCGTACGTGACCGTCGCGTCCGTGACCAGTGGCACCGCACCTGACCGGTGAGCGTCCGCGAGTATCGATGATCCGTTCGCCGCGTAGTACGAACACGTCAGCGGGACGTCGAGTATCTCCTCGACGGCGTGGAGACGGGACTTCCCGGTCTCGAGTTGCACCACGTCGAGCAATTCCTCACGGTGTTTCAGAACGAGAGTTCCCATCCGCTCGAGAACCGCCGCCCGTTCGTCGTCCGCCGTCCGTTCCCAGTCGATCTGGGCCGACCGAGCGCGTTCGACCGCAACCGCGACGTCGTCGGCCGTGCAGGCCGGGATCGCTCCAATAGTTTCGTCGGTGACCGGTGTCAGAACGTCGATGGACGCCCCGTCGCCGGGCGTCTCGATACGAGCCGCGAGCCGTTCGAGGTACCCACTCTCGA
Organism: Halomicrobium sp. HArcel3; assembly: GCF_058933135.1. NCBI lineage: Archaea > Methanobacteriati > Methanobacteriota > Halobacteria > Halobacteriales > Haloarculaceae > Halomicrobium > Halomicrobium sp. HArcel3. The sequence goes on from NZ_JBZYDN010000001.1 coordinate 762,491, forward strand.
GGGTCGTCTCCTGGACGATCCGCGAGCCGATCGTCTGTGCCATGTCTCTATTATCGATTCGAGAGCAACTGTAGCTTTGGTTTAGAAACTGACTGGGCATACCGACCGCAAACAGACCGAACCATCGTGCAAGCGATGCGCCCTGTATTCAGTACGGCAACTGGTACCTGTCACTAGTCGGGGGTTTCGAGGAGGATGATCAACCGACGAATCCCGCTATCGCCACGAGCAGGTCACTGTCGCCGGCGATCTGGGACGTCGTGAACGCCAGCACGGGAATCCACACCGAGCGCGACCGTTCGTAGGCCACGCTGGCGATGGCCACCACGACAGTCGCGGCGAGGCCGCCGACCGCGAGGCCGGCCCAAGATGGGTCGATCCCGACCAGTACCGCGAGCGGAACGGCGACGACGGCGACGCCGACAGATGCTGCGACGACGGGCGTCACTTCGCCGTCGAGTCGTCGAGCGCCCAGTCGAACGCTCCGGACAGCGACGGCAGCCCCCAGTAATGACAGTAGAACGACTGCGGCGAGCGCGCCGACCACCCCCACTGCGCTGGGCGTCAGTCCTCCGGCGACGAACGCCCACCCGAGTACGCCGACGAGCGCCGTGACTGCAGCAGTCGCGCCGGCCGGTCCCAGCCACTCGCGGAGTCGCTCCTGCACCGCGCCGTTGTACAGGAGCCCCATACCGAGGCCGACACAGACGCCAGGGACCACCACGCGCCAGGCCATGAGTCCGGCCGAGAGCTGTGGGCCGAACCGCCCGACGACGCCGTCGGTGAGAAGCGGATTTCCGGGGGCCACCGCGACGGCGAACTGAGCGAGCCCTGTGATCGCACTCAGGGTGAGTACCACACCGGCGAGGGGAACAGCATCACGCCCCGGAAAGTCGAGGTGCACGTCGAACTCACACGCCTTCGCATACGCGAACGCGGGTACCCCCATCGCGACACTGGCGACGAGGAACGACGTGAGCACCTGTCCCGGGAACACCGGAACGTCCGTGACACCGTGGAGGAGGTACGCGGCGACCAGGAGCAACATCGCCGTGACACCGCCGATCTGGGTGACTTCGTGCCGTTCAGCTCGTGCCTTCTGCGGTCGTCTGGTCCGGACCACACCGTACATCCCGGCGAAGGCGGCCATTCCGAGCACGGCGTAGACTACTGCACCGGCGACCTGTGGATCGAGCACGTTCGGTACCAGCTGGGAAACGAACGCCACTCCCCTGACGAACAGGAACTCCAGCACTTGCGACGCGAACAGGAGAGCGAACAGCGACCCGTAGGCGCGTGCTACGGGGCTATCCCGCACGACCGGGAGTTTTCGGAGGGGCTGGGAGACCATTTCGTGATTCGAACGACCAGTCGGTAAAAAAGACTGTTCTTCACCGTCTCTGCTGGCTGTTCGGTCGTCGCGAGAGACGCCGAGGAACGCGCAGATGGGGCTCGACGGAACGTGAATGTCGCCCGCGACACTAACGACCGACCTCATCCTCGGCTGCGTGCCGCGTCAGTCGGATAACCCTCGTGGCGGGCGGGTCTTGCCTCTGGCAAGACCAATTGGCGAAGCGGCGTCAGCCGCTGAGCCGGTCGTTCCGTCAGGAACGACGAACTGCTGCAACCGCGTACTATAGCGCACCCGGGTTCGCCGCGCTGTCATCGTCCCGATGTCGGGTCTCGGGCGGGGACTAGAGGCACGCAGTAAAAATATCGACTCCAGCGGATTAAGCCCTCCGCTCGCCGGTTCAGACGGAGTACTCCGACTCGGCAAGCTGTACGTATGCGCCGTCGCGATAGCGGCGTTTGGTCCACTTGTACCGGCCCAGCAGCCGCAGCCCGTCGACGCCGGCGGCCAGCGCCTGGCGCCACCGAACCCCCTCGACGTGTTCCATCCGGGCCACCGTCTCGAACGTGCGGTCCCAGTCGTCCGGGCCGAAGTCGTGGACGACCTCGGCCATGGCGACGTTGCGCAGGACCTCCTCGCCGATGGCGGCCTTCCACTCGTCGTTGTACCGTTCCATCCGATCCTGGGCGGCGAGGGTGCCGGCGATCTTGCCGGTCCGCACCGCGACGTGGTCCCCGCCCTCGTGGAAGGCCGACGTCGCACCCATCGCGCCGCCGACGACGGCGATATCTGCGCCCGCGGGCGAGTCGATCGGTCGCGTCGAGGAGATCGGGTACGTCTCCGTGCCACCGGTCTTGCCCCGGTCCTCGACGAGCGGGAAGTCGTCGAGGTCGTAGTCGGGGAACTCCCGTTCGAGGAGGCGTTCGACGTACTCGGCGCCGCGGGGGATCTGTTCGTCGTCCTCGCGGAGCAGCGCCCACTCGCTCCTGTCGTAATCGTCGATGTCCAGGCCGATGGGCATCGTCAGGCCGATGCGGGCGACGTTGCCGTCGTTCGGGAAGATCCACGGGTAGGCCGTGTGGCCGGGCATCACGCCCCACCAGAAGTCGATGGTGTCCTCGGGGAACAGCTCCTCGGGCATCCGTCGGTGTTCCTGGTAGGCGATGTGGTTCGCCTCGGTCGAGGGGAGGCGGTCGCTGAGCGTCTCCTCGCCGGGCAAGAACTGGCCGACGGCGCCCGCTGTGATCGTCCGTTGCGGCCCGTCGGCGAGTATCAGGAACTTCGCTTCGAGGTCCTCGCCATCGGCGAGCGAGACACGGTGTGGGTGCTCGTCCGACTGGTCCGTCTCCACGTCGGTGACGCTGACGCCGACGCGGTACTCCGCACCGGCGTCTTCCGATCGGTCGCGGAGCCAGTCGTCGAACTTCGCCCGGTGGAAGGTAAATCCGAAGTTCGGATAGCTGGCGTCGATACCGGTCGACCGGAGCGTTACGGACTCGTTGGGGCCGATGAACGACGCGCCGTCGAGTTCGCTGAGGATGACGTCCTCGGGGAACTCCTCGTCCGGCTCGAAGTCCATCAGGTCGACCCAGTAGTCCAGCATCCCCGCCGCGTCCGTCGAGTCGGGGCCCAGACGGTCCCTGTCGGCCCGTGGGACCCCCTTCTCGAGGACGACGGCGTCGGCGCCGTGGCGGGCCGCGGCGTGGGCGGCCGAGGTCCCAGCGGGCCCCCCACCGACGATAGCGACGTCTACGCGTTCCATACCCGTCCCGTGTGTCCCGGGGGCTTAAATTCCCTGTTCGCCGGAGAGCGAGGCCCGAGGCTGTTGACACGACGCCGAGCGCAAAATCGAATCGCGACGAATCGACCGGTTAGATGTAGCCGTGTTCGGCCAGCAGTTCGCCGTTGAGCACGCTCGCACCCGCGGCGCCGCGCATCGTGTTGTGTGACAGACAGTTGAACTGGACGCCGTCGTCCGTCTCGCGGAACCCACCGGCGGAGACGGTCATGCCGTTACCCAGCGACCGGTCGAGTCGCGGCTGCGGGCGCTCGGGTTCGTCGAACACCTCGATGAGCGTCTCGGGGGAAGAGGGCAGGTCGATGCTCGGCTGAGTCGCCATCGTTTCGGCGGCGTCCTCGGCGGTCACGTCCTCGGCCGTGTCGGCCCAGACGTTCTCCAGGTGGCCATCGATGGTCGCGATGCGGTTACAGGAGGCGGCGACGTCCATGTCGTGGAGGGTGACCTCCGCGCCGTCGAAGGAGCCCAGCAGTTTGCGGGACTCGCTCTCCATCTTCTGTTCCTCGCCACCGATGTGCGGGATGGCGTTGTCGATAATTTCCATCGACGTGACGCCGGAGTACCCTGCGCCGGAGACGGCCTGGAGCGTCGAGACGGTGACGTCCGTCAGCGTGTACTCGTCGTCGAGTGCCTTCAGCGGCGGTACCATCGTGATGGTCGAGCAGTTGGGGTTCTTCAGCAGCGCGCCGTCCCAGCCCCGTTCGTCGCGCTGGACTTCGAGCACGTCGAGGTGGTCGGCGTTGACCTCGGGAATGATCAGGGGCACGTCCTCGTCCATCCGCCCGTTCGAGGAGTTCGAGGAGACGACGTAGCCGGCCTCGCAGAACTCTGGTTCGACCTCCGCGCCCACGCTGGACGGGAGCGAGGAGAAGATGAGGTCGACGTCGTCCGGTACCTCGTCCGCGTCCGTCGCGACGACCTCCATCTCCGCGATGTGGTCCGGGATCGGCGCGTCGATGCGCCACTTCGCCGCCTCGCGGTAGCGCTTCCCTGCGCTCGCTTCACTCGCCGTTACCGCTGCCAGTTCGAAGTCGGGATGCGGGTCGATCAGCTGGATGAGGCGCTGACCGACGGCCCCCGTCGCACCGAGAACGCCTACGCGTACAGTCATCGTCTGACATAGAGCCACCGCACCTCAAAACAGTTTGGATACTGCGGGAGCGAGGCGTCGTCACGTAATTTTCGACGGTCGTTCGTGAGAGTTCAGTGGACTCGTCTGGACGGTTCCTGACGGCCCGGCCCGACGCTCCAGTTTCGAACGGAACGGTTTAACCGGCGCGGCGGGGAAGCGACGGTATGGACACCGCCGAGCGTTTCGACCTGGCGACCCGGCACACGCAGGAGGTCGTCACCGAGGAGGAACTGGAGACGCTGTTCGCGGACGAGGACGAGCCGACGGCGTACATCGGCTACGCCCCCACCGGCGAGATGCACATCGGTCACTTCACGACGATGCGGAAGCTCGCCGACTTCCTGCGAGCCGGCGTCGACGTCACCGTGCTCATCGCCGACCTGCACGCCCACCTCGACGACGAGAAGAGCCCATTCGACCTGCTGGACGCGCGCTCGGCGTACTACCAGGAGGCCATCGAGGGGATGATCGAGGCCGCCGGTGCCGACCCCGAGGACATCTCCTTCGTCCGCGGGACGGACTACCAGCTCGACGAGGAGTACACGCTGGAGATGTACCGCATGGCCGCTGAGACGACGCTCGCGCGGTCCCAGCGCGCCGGCAGCGAGGTCGTCCGGGAGGCCGAGAGCCCGAACCTCGGCGGGCTCCTCTACCCGCTGATGCAGGCACTGGACGTCGATGCGCTCGACGCGGACATCGCCTACGGCGGCGTCGACCAGCGCGGCATCTACATGCTTGCCAGGGAGATCCTGCCGGACCACGGCGGCGAGGCTCCCATCTGTATCTTCGCGCCGCTCCTCTCCGGACTCTCCGGCGGCAAGATGAGCGCCTCCGACGAGTCTTCGAAAGTGAACCTCAACGACTCGCCGGACGACGTCGTCGACAAGATCCAGGAGGCCTACTGCCCGATGGGAGAAGTGGAGGACAACGGCGTTCTGGAGTACCTCGAGTACCTCGTCTTCCCCGTCCTGAACGAGCGCAGTGAAGAGTTCGTCGTCGAACGCCCCGACGAATACGGTGGCGACCTCGTCTACGAGACCTACCAGGACCTCGAAGACGACTTCGTCAGCGAGGAACTCCACCCGGCGGACCTCAAGCCCGCCGCGGGGGAGTACATCTCGGAGGTCATCGACCCCGTTCGGGAGCGACTCGACGCACAGCCCGATCTCCTCGCCGAGGCCTACCCCGAGAAGTACGCCGACGAGTGAGCGGGCATGGCTGACGACCAGGCGACCCGCCGTGACGTCCGGGACACCTACGAGGAGATAGCCGACCACTTCTCGAAGACGCGCGAGTACGCCTGGCCGGAAGTCGAGTCCTTCGTCGAGAGTGCGGGCAACGTCGATCGCGCACTCGACGTCGGCTGTGGTAACGGTCGGCACGCCGAACTGCTCGCGACAGGAGCGGCGGAAGTCGTCGCGCTGGATGCCAGCCGCGGTCTGCTATTCGAAGCACGGGAACGCTTCGGCTCACTCGGGGACCGGGTCCCACTCGTCCAGGGCGACGCCGCAGGGCTTCCCCTCGCCGACGATTCCATCGACCTCGCCGTTTACGTCGCCACGCTCCACCACCTCCCGACGCGCGAGGACAGGCGACGGAGCCTCGACGAACTGGCTCGCGTCCTCGCGCCGGACGGACGCGCACTCGTCAGTGCGTGGTCAACCGCCCACGACCGCTTCGACGCGTCGGCCGCCGACGCCGTCGGGTTCGACACGACCATCGACTGGACGCTCCCCGGCGACGAAGTCGTCCCCCGCTTCTACCACATCTACGCGCCCGACGAGTTCCGCGCCGACATCGAAGCGAGCGGCCTGACCCTCGTCGACTTCGAGATCTCCAGCGGCAACTGCTACGCCGTCGTGCGACCGGAAGGGAAACGGTCATAAACCACGACGGGATACCTAAAATTGAGCACCGGTGGTGAGCGATTCCGAAGGAATCGCGAACCTCGGTGCACGAACGGAGTGAGTGCACCGGTGGTCTAATGGCATGACTTTGGCCTTCCAAGCCAACGATCCGGGTTCAACTCCCGGCCGGTGCATTCTGCGGATGCGACAACGGAACGAGCAGCGGTAGTACAGTTCACGATCAGGGGTCGACGGTCGTCCAGACGTCGGAGGTGAGGACCGCGTCGGGATTCTCGGGAACGGAGAGCCGGAGCCCTTGGTCCGTCTCGATACTCACGACGTCGGGGGCGTTGATGCCCGGCGAATTGCGAGCGGGATGCGTGAGCGGTTCCTCTCGACTGGGGAACCCTCGGAAGGTGGGGCAATCGACCGGTGAAACTGGCTCTGGGTTCTGTTCGCTTCCGGTTTCACCTCGCCCACTGGCTGCCTCGGTATCCCTGGCATCGCCGTCGCTGCCGGCGTGGACCGTCACACTGGAGACTCGACCGCTGAGCCACGAGAAGACTCGCCCGACGTACTCGCGCAGGGACCAGGAACGGTCTGACAGTGCCTCGTCCGGCGTTTCGTCACCATCGGGGGGCTTGTCAACCGGTGTGATACTCATACGCAATATTCGCCGTGACGACACAAAGCCATGCGGTCGATAACTGACTCAGTCGTTCGTAAACCCCTCCAAAACCGCGAGTAAGTACTTATTGCAACCGTACACGTCTGCCTAAAAACCGTTCTGCTCCGCGACCGTCGTCACTTAGAGTTCGATTCGTTCGACGAGCGGCTCTGTCTCCTCCCGGATGTTGAGTGCGACGATTCGGACGTGTTGTTCCAGTCCGGAGCCGTGAAGTTTCGCCTTCAGCAGGTTGTCGACCTGGTAGACACCGGCGGCGTTGGTCATCTCGATCTCGACGAGGACTGCCTTGTCGTCGCCCGGTTCGAGGAAGACGCGCTTGATGGCCTGACTAGACACCGTGTTGATGCCCCGGCCGCCCTGTTCGTAGGGAATACGGGACCGTCCCTGCTCCATGTCCAGCGCGTCCGCGACGCGGACGACGCCCGCTTCGAGTGTGAGCGGGTCCTCCGGGGTGTGGTGACAGAGGATGGCGTGGAGTATCTCCCCCTTGACGCGCACCGCGTCCGCGACGTCGTAGAACTCCGGGAGGACGCGGTCCAGCAGGTCCGCGGCCAGCGGGATGGAGTAGTAGGGGTGCTCGTCCCGGTGGACGACGTGGCCAATGTCGTGAAGCGTCGCGGCGAGTGCGACGATGACCGGTTCGTCCGCCTCGTCGAGCCCCTGTTCGAGCGCGCCGTTGAACGTAACGTCACCTCGCTTGAGCAGGTCGTAGAGGCAGAGGGCTCGATGTCGGACGATGCTGACGTGTTTGCTCCCGTGGTCGTTGTACCCCTTTCGCTCGACTGGATTGACGTTCTGCGCCTCGAGATAGGCCTGTATCTCCTCGTCAGTTTCGACGTAATCGAGCACGTCGTTGACGCGTTCGTCGGGGAACGCGTGGTCTGCCGACGGGTCGTAACGGTGCCCGTCGCTATCGGCGTCTGTCTCGGTGTCACTCATCGAAGGGATATTCGAAAGCCATAGAGAAAAGAACTCGGCTCTTCAGGTCGCGTCACCTGCACCGGTGTGAGCGACCGACGAGTTCCCGAGCAGATCTCCACACCTCACCTGTGACGCGAAGGCCACCGGCGAGAGACCAAGGGGGGTGGGGGTCTTGGCTATCGAGGGCCGGGTGGCACAGGCTGGTATAATCGAACCAGCAGCTAGTTTAAATATTTCTCGCGGGCATAATACTATGTTCGATATCGACGCTCGAAATCGAACCGGGTGAACGGGTTTCGAAGACACCGGTGATGGCGTCCACCGTCGATTCGGCCCTGTACCGGCTGGTATTCACACGCCTACAATTTCTGTCGTGTTTGCTTCTAGCAATCGTCTCCTATACGTGCCAGTAACCTACTAGTCGCGTGTCCGATACGTCGATTCGCCGCGATGAACACGCGACTGGACACTCGCTCGCACGGAGTGATGCCATCGTCGAACTGACGCTTATACCACCTCAACCGCCGGCAACGTGGCGAATACGGACCCAACGCGCTCACACGAGTGCCGACGTCCCACTATCCCCACGCATTCGTGTAGTCTGGCTCCGCTGAGACGAGCAAAAAGCCTATAATAACGACAGCGTAAATTCCGCTTACGATGGTAGCACCCGTCCTTCAAATCGGACTGCCCGGAACCCAGGAGATGATGATCATTCTCCTGATCGCAGTCCTGCTGTTCGGCGCGAACAAGATCCCCAAGCTCGCCCGCTCGACCGGCGAGGCGATGGGTGAATTCCAGAAAGGCCGCGAAGAAGTAGAGCAGGAACTCCAGGAGATTCGCGACGGCGAGACGAAGTCGAGCACGTCCGCCGACACCACGGTCGAATCGGACGCCACCGAATCCACCACGACCGAGACGTCCACCGAGTAATTCGCGCGATTTCTGCTATTTTCACTCCCCGGAGTGGAACGGAAAGCGTTTTTCACTAACCTGCGTTGTACCGAACAGGGCGTGTGGCCTAGTGGATCAGGGTGAGGGGTTCCTAACCCCTAGATCGCGGGTTCGAATCCCGCCACGCCCGCTCACCTCGCTACGCTCGGTTCGCGGGCGTGGCGACCTTCGCGAAACCTTCGGTTTCGCTCAGTCCCGCCACGCCCGTGCAAGGAGGAGCGTAGCGACGACTGAACCGGCATGGCGGGATTCGAACCCTGCGAGTCACAGCCCGCGCAGGGCGAAGCCCGAGAAGGAATGTCTCGCTCCGGTTCGAATCCGGTCCCTACTCGACGACGACGGCGCCCTTCATGCCGACGCCCTCGTGGGGTCGACAGGCGTACCGGTAGACACCAGACTCCGTGAACGTGTGCTCGAAGTGGACGCCGGGCTCAACGTGGATGTCGTCAGTCCGGATATCGGCGTCCTCGAACACGACGTCGTGACCGCCGCCCTCGCCAGTCCACTCCCACGAGACCGTCGTCCCGGCTGCAATCTTCACCGCGGGCGGCGAGAACGCGAACGCGCCGCGGTGGTCTTCGGCGCCGACTGTTACGGTCGTCGTCTCGACGTCGGTTTCGTCGGCGATGGTCCCGTCCCAGATGCTGACGCCCGCGAGCCACTCGTCCACGGCCGGATAGTCAGTCGACGGTGGCGTGGCGACGACGATGGCGCCCTTCATGCCATCGTCGTCGTGTTCTTCGCAGACGTAGCGGTACGTTCCGGTCTCCTCGAACGTGTGTTCGAAGATAGTGCCGGTGTTGGCCTCGACGGGGTCGCTACTCTCGAAGGCGTCGTCGGTAGAGACGACGTTGTGCGCGCCGCCGTGGCCGGTCCACTCCCAGTAGACTGTCGTGCCGGGCGCGATCTCGATAGCCGGCGGGTCGAACGCCAGGTACTCGCCATCGTGCTCGGCGTCCTCGCCGACCCAGATCGAGACGGAATCGTCGTGGCCCGCCCGGGGTATCGTTCCGTCGTACCCGTTGGCGTCGGCGAGCCAGGCGTCGAGGTCGGTTTCGGATTGCTCGCTCGCGTCCTCCGATGGCTCTGTAGTGGTCTGAGTGGAACCGTTCTCGGCCGTGTCCGGTGAGCGGGTCGTTCCGCTACTTACGCATCCGGCGGTGGCCGTCAGTCCTGCTGCGGTACCGAGGAGGTGGCGTCTGGTAAGCGGGGAGCGCATACCTGATTCTGTGTTCGACCCGCTTCGACGTAATGCGACGCTCTGGTTTCCAGATTCTGGAAATCGGTATTCGATACTTTATTCGGTCATCGAATACGTTCGGACGCGGCCGTCACCCTGAATTCCGCACGCTGACCGACGAACCGGTACGTTGAGGGGCCTCCCCCGCAATCGCCCCTCTGAAGTGAGGGTCCGCCGAGGCGACAGCCGGGACCTGAACGACGACCCCTGTGATTCGGCCGACGGATCGCGACGGATCGATAGCCATGACGACAGACGAACACCACGCGAATCAACCACTGTTCGACGCCCTCGCGGACCCCGATTGTCGTCAGATAGTCGTCTCCCTCGACTCGCCCGCCTCCGCCAAGGAGGTCGCAGAGCAGTGTGATCTCCCCCAGACGAGCACGTACCGCAAGCTGGAGATCCTGAGCGAGGCAGGCCTCGTCGAGGAACGCACGCGGATTCGCTCCGATGGGCACCACGCCACCTGTTACGTCAGGGACTTCGACGGGGTGTTCGTCGCCGTCGACGGAGACCAGTCCTTTGATGTCGACGTGGTGAGTGGATCCGAATCACCCGACGAACGGCTCGCACGCTTCTGGTCACGCATCAGTGAGGAACTATGAACGGGACTATTCCAATCGTCGTCATCGCATTCAAGACCGTCACGCTCTGCCTGGGCGGCCTGATTACCTATCTCGCCGCCAAGGCCGCTCGCAAGACCGGCTCTTCCGGGCTCACGTATCTCGCCGTGGGATTCGGTATCGTCACATTCGGTTCGTTGCTTGCGGGTATCGTCGACCAGTTACTCGTGTTCGACGGGGCCCAGGCGCTCGTCCTGGAGAACGGGCTGACCATGGTCGGATTCGGAATCATCGCCTACTCGCTGTACGTCACCCGGCGGAACTCGGCGACCGCCAGGTAAACGCGAGGTGCTCGGGTCAGTTCTGCGGGCGGTGAGGCCTCGGCCTCAGAGTTCTGCCTCTTCGACGGTGATCACCTGGATCATCTCCGTCACGCGGTCGGGCAGCGACACCTCGTCGCCGTCCACGCGGACGGTCATCATGCCGATGGGCGCCACGTCGAGGACTTCCACCCGCTGGTCCGGCGTAATTCCCTGCTTCGAGAGGTAGGACAGTTCCTCGGGGTCACGGTCGCTCACTCGTTCGACGACAACCACGTCACCGGGTTCCTGTTCCGCGAGCGTGATGCCAGGGGTTCCGTCCAGGGGCTCCAGCGTCTCGCTGGGGATGGGGTCTCCGTGGGGGTCGACCACTGGGTCGTCGAGGGCAGCGGCGACGCGACGCTCGAACTCCTCGCTGATGTGGTGCTCGAGTCGGTCGGCCTCGTCGTGGACCTCCGTCCAGTCGAACCCCAGTTGCTCCGTGAGGTACGTCTCGAGCAACCGGTGGTGGCGGATGACCTCGAGCGCAACCGTCTCGCCGTCCCGCGTGAGCCTCGTCCCCTGGTACTTCTCCCGTTCGACGAATCCCCGTTCCTCGAGCGTGTCGAGCATGCTGGATGCCGTCGGTGACGTCACGTCGAGCGCGTCGGCCAGCGCCGAGGTCGTCACCGGGCCGTCGCCGTCGCGCTGGAGGCGATAGATGGCTTTCAGATAGTCCTCCATCTTTGCGCTCAGCATTAGGGTCAACTAACGCCAAGGACAGGAAATAACTGTCGTTGGTCGGAGCGCCACAGATCGATACCGGTGACGCTGCGAGAACCGGCGCTCACTCCGTAGAATTTTAGGGCAGAACGCAGTAGGGCGCGTGTAAGCTACCACGGCCTAACAGCCGTGGCATTCAACATGGACTCACACTCTAACCGAATCTGGTACGGGAACTACCCCGTTCGTGGTCAACATCCCGTTGTTCAAGCGCACGCCTACGGGTGCGCCTCCCCCGCCCCCAGTCTGGTTGCGACGGAGCTTCAGACCGATGTTCTTCGCTGCGTTGTAGTCCGCGTGGTTCTCGTACCCGCAGTCCCGACAACAGAACGAGTCCTGCGACGAGCGATTCTGTTTGTGGGTGAATCCGCACGTCGAACACCGCTGGCTCGTGTACTGTGGGTTCACCTGTTGGATGGAGAGCCCAAGCGCTTCGCCTTTGTACTCGACGTAGCTGTAGAGTCGGCGGAACGCCCACTCGTGGAGCTTCTTGAGTCCACCCATACGATTGCGGATGTTCGTCAGGTCCTCGAAGGCGATGTACGAACACCCGTTCTCGAGCGCCTCGTCGACGATCCCGTTCGTGACCCGATGCAAGAGCTGCTCGAAACGTCCAGTTTCCGTTCGACCAACGGACTGGATGTTCTCGTGCGCCCATCTCGTCCCGCACTGTCCGAGCGATCCACGACGCTTCTCGTATTCGCGGTGCCAGTGGTTGAGCTCGTCTGCGCTCCAGAATGTTCCCGTCGAGGTGACGGCGATGTTCTCGACCCCGAGATCGACTCCAAGAACCGTTCCGTTCTCGGGTCGGTCGGGGACGTCCACGTCCGCCTTTGTTCGGACGTGCAGGAAGAACGAGCCCTCGCGATAATGGAGCGTGGCGCCGGTCGTTTCGAAGTCCTCGCTCGTGAGGTACTGCGAGTGGGGCGTGTCGCGGTCGTCGTCGGGAAACTGGTACCCGACGGTGACGCGCCCATCAACAGTCGACAGCGTTGCGTGATCGTCGTAGAACGTCGCGTTGCGGTGGTTGTACTCGCAGAACGGCGTCGTGAAGGTCGGGAGAGACGCCGATTCTTCATTCGACCACTTAGCGACGACGCTCTTGAGCGCGTCGACAGCACGGTCGCGTGCAGACTGCACGTGGTTACTGTGGAGCTCCGTTCGCTCACGGACGTCGCTGTACGTCTCCTCCTGAAGGACGGACTTGCGGGTCTCGACCCATTCACCGTCGTAGGCTGCGTCGACGACGTAGTTCGCAGCGTCGAGGAACTGTTGGATCGTCTCGTGAAGAAGGTTCGCGTCGCTCTCGTCGACGTCGAGTTTGACGGGAACGGTTCGACGAACCTCCATATAGTATCACAATATGTACTATGTACTTAAATATTAATAAGCAAAGCGAGAGTCGGCCTGCTATCGAGAGATGTATCGTTCATAAGTGTCGGTTTCCTCCTGCGCCTAAAGGCGCAGGTATCCACCTTGCTTCCCTATGATGCAGCTGGGTCACTACGGGACTGCCCTTCTCCTGTACTCACCGGTCGCCCGCTTTCTCCTCGCCAGCGGTGACGACGCCCTCGCTCTCGTCGGTGGCGCGCTCGCCATCGCGCTGGCGATGGCGCCGGACTGCGACCGCCCCATTCCGTTCGTGGACCACCGTGGCCCGACTCACACGTTCGGTTTCGCGGTTCTCGTCGGACTCCTCGTGGGCGCAGCGGGGTGGGTCGTCGGGTCGCAGGTCGACGCCGCGGCGGCTCGAACGTTCGGCCGGTTCGGGTTCGCCGTTGGCGCGCTGACGGTCGTCTCCCACCTGCTGGCCGACGTCATCACGCCGATGGGGATCCGGCCGCTCTGGCCGCTCTCAGACCGGCACTTCACGCTCGATCTGGTGTACGCGAAGAACTGGGCCGCGAACGTCCTGCTGTTCGTCCTCGGTACCGTCGCGACGCTACTGGTCGTGTTCGCGAGTCTCGGGAGCTGAGAGGGACGGATGTACCCATTTTGGCGACGCCGACCGGAAGGTAGCGTTTCAGCGGCTGCTGGACTACAGCGTGATTTTTCGACCGGTACGAAAATACATCCGTCCCTCTGAGATGCCCTAGATGAGGTCCTGATCTTCGAGATCGGCCATCACGTCGTCGACGAAGGCCTCGACGTCGTCGTAGGGGAAGTCCCCGGAGAGTTTCGTGTTGAGTTCCATCGCCGTCATGGAGAAATCGCCCGATTCGAACTTCGTCGACGGGCCGTTGGGAAGTGCCGGTACGAGGTCCATCGGACTGGAGATGGGGTAGTCTGCGCCCTCGAACGCCTCGGTGAACTGCTCTCTGAGGTCCGCTTTGTCGACCATTGTGTTGTAAAGTTTGCTCACTGGTCCCAAAAGTGGTTCGACTACGAGACACTCTCCCGTTGTTCCGAGTTTATCGGCGCGCGGGCCGACCTGCAAAACAGTTAATCGGCTTCGCCGAGCCTCTCCGGTGTGCGAACGAATCCCGTCACTCGCCGTCGTGCCCTCCAGACCGGAACCCTCCTCCTCGGCGCGCTCGCCGGCTGTCGAGGTGATCGAGGCCAAAATCGTGACGACAACGAGAATGAGGAGGACAACGAGACCGAGAACGACCCGTTCGGTGACCTGCGGCTCCGCGGTGAGCTACTCGCCGACGGGTTCACTTCGCCCGTCTCAGTGGCCGTTCCGGAGCCGGATCGCGTGTTCGTCGCCGACCAGACGGGACAGATCCACCTCGTCGAGGACGGCGACCAGCGGACCGAGCCGTTCCTCGACGTCTCGGAGCGCCTGGTCGCCCTCTCCGGGGTCACAGAGCAGGGATTGCTGGGACTGGCCTTCCATCCGGACTTCCCGGACGACGACCGCGTGTTCGTCCGCTACAGCGCGCCACCCCGGCCGAACACGCCGGACGATTACTCCCATACCTTCGTCCTCTCCTCGTTCCGGACCGGCCCTGACGGCACGACCGCCGACCCCGACTCCGAGGCGACGTTGCTCGAGATTCCCGAACCCCAGGCGAACCACAACGCAGGCGCCGTCACGTTCGGGCCCGACGGCTTCCTCTACGTCGCGGTCGGCGACGGTGGTGGCGGCGGTGACCAGGGCACCGGCCACGTCGAAGACTGGTACGACGCTACCGCGGGTGGAAACGGCCAGGACGTCACCGAGAACCTCCTCGGGAGCATCCTGCGAATCGACGTCGACGTCGACGGCAACGGCGGCGGCGAGGGCCGAAACTACGCCATCCCAGACGACAACCCGCTCGTCGGCGCGGACGGGTTCGACGAGCACTACGCCTGGGGATTCCGCAATCCCTGGCGCATTTCTTTCGGCCCCGATGGTCGACTGTTCGCGGCGGACGTGGGCCAGAACGCCTACGAGGAAGTCGACGTCGTCGAACGCGGCGGCAACTACGGCTGGAACGTCCGGGAGGGAACCCACTGCTTCGAGGCGGACAGCTGTCCGGACGAGACGCCCGACGGCGACCCGCTGGTCGACCCGATCATCGAGTATCCCCACGACGGTGAGGGAGTCGCCGGCGTCTCGGTCACCGGCGGCTACCTGTACGACGGCGACGCTGTCCCGTCGCTCCAGGGGACCTACGTCTTCGCCGACTGGCAGGCGGAGGGCGAGCTGTTCGTCGCTCGTGAGCGCTCGGAGGGGCTCTGGCCGGTGACGACCGTTCCGGTCGAGGACGTGGGACCGTTCGTGCCCACGTTCGGGCGGGACGGGGCCGGCGAACTCCTCGTCTGTACCAGCGAGGAAGCCGGAGTCAGCGGCTCGTCGGGTGCGGTGTATCGGCTCCGGCCGGCCTGAGGCTGGGTATCAACCCCAGTGGTTCCCTTCGATCGGCCCGTTACCGTCCCGGGTCTGCTCTGCCCCTTCGTCCTCGTCACGCGTGTCACGCCGAGCCAGCCGCTCGGCGGTCTCACGGTCTGTGGTCGTTCGCTGGTTCCGTTCGCCGCGCACCAGCGCGTAGAGGGCCAATCCGCCACCGACGGTGAGGAGGAGCGCTACCAGCGCGAACAGCAGGCTGACGCCGGGCACGACTCACCCCAGGAACACGTCGACGATGTCGCTGCCGGCCGAGCCGGTGTCGCGGTACAGTTCAGAGTACCCACAGTTGAGGCAGGAGACGACGCTGAACTGGTTCGTCTGTATATCGAACATCTTGCTCAGTCCGCCGCCGGTCGTAGAGATGGTGCCGACGTCAGTTTCGGTGTGACCGCACTTCGGACAGCCGGAGTCGGTCGCGTCTTCGGAGACCATAGCGGGTGTATCCGGACACGGAACCAAAAGCGTTGGTGAGGCTGAAAAATCGTTCGAGCGGTCGGAACCGGGGCGTCATAGTGGTGGTTGTAACTTTTCACCGGCGTTCGAAGGCACCCATCCCGTCGAACGCCGACGGACTCGCGCTGCTCGACCGTCGAGCCCTGTCTCATTGCGCTCGACAGGACGCCGGGAGACTCGCTGCACTCGTCTCCCGAGCCCCGACTCGCCATGCTCGTCGGGACGCCGATAGCCTCACTCCGTTCGTCTCTCGAGCCCGGCCTCACGCAGTTCGGCCGGACGCCGACGGACTCGCGCTGCTCGTCCGTCCAGCCCTGTCTCACTGCGCTCGACAGGATGCCGGGACGGGCTTACAACCACCACTATCAGTCGTCCGCGGCGACCGGTTCGCCGTGGCTCACTTCGGTCCCGAGCAGGTCGAGGAACTGCGCGATCCACTCCGGATGGTCGGGCCAGGCCTGCCCCGTCACCAGATTCTCGTCCGTGACGACGCCGTCGACCCAGGAACAGCCCGCGGCCTCGCACTCGGCGCGAACGGCCGGATAGGACGTCATCTCGTAGCCATCCAGCACGCCAGCCGCGGCGAGTATCTGCGGCCCGTGGCACAGCGACGCGACGGGTTTGCCCGCCTCGAAGAAGTGCTGGACCGCTTCGATAACTTCGTCGTAGGTCCGGAGGTACTCCGGGGCCCGACCGCCCGGGACGACGAGCGCGTCGTAGTCGGCGGGATCGACGTCCGCCATCGTCGCGTTCAGTTCGAAGTCGTGGCCCCGCTCTTCGAGATACGTCTGGTCGCCGCGGAAATCGTGAACCGCGGTCTTGACCGACTCGCCCGCTTCCCTGTCGGGGCACACCGCGTCCACGTCGTGACCGACCGCCTGGAGCGCCTGGAAGGGGACCATTATCTCTAAGTCTTCACCGAAGTCGCCGACGATCATGAGGATATCTGTTCCCATTGGTGACACCGTGCTCGCACGAGCACACTAGATGGTAACGATTGACACGACGATAAAGGCGCCGGCAGTGTCGTCAGTCGGACAGGTCGTCGAGGACGGTTCCGATGGCCGCCAGCGAGTCGAGGACGTAGTCTGGTTCGACGGGCGCCGTCGCGACGTCCGACCGGTCGCAGACGCCCGTAAGCACGAGAACTGTCGTCATTCCCGCACGGTCCCCCATCGCCAGTTCGGTGTTCAGCCGGTCGCCCACGACGAGGCACGCCTCCGGCGGCGCTCCGATCCGGTCCAGCGCGTACGCCAGCGCCGTCGGCGACGGTTTGCCGAGCACGCGGTCGACTTCACTACCGGCCGCGGCAGCCATAGCGCCGGAGATGGCCCCCGTCCCGGGGACGAACTGTCCCTTATCGACTGGGTACGTGCGATCCGGGTCGGTCGCCAGGAACGCCGTCTCCTCGTCGAGCCCGTCGAGCGCGGCCTGGAGGTGTTCGTAGGCGAACGACTCCGTCCACGACGCGAGGACGACGTCGGCACCGACCGGGTCGCTGGTGAGCGTGACGCCCTCGTCGCGGAGGACGTCCGACAGCGAGTCGCTACCGACGAGATAGACGGACGATCCTGGGTGCTCCTCGCGCAGGTACGCCGCCGTCACGTCCGCGGCCGAGCAGGCGTCGCCGGGCCGGGCGTCGACGCCCATCGCGACGAGGCGCTCGACGAACGCGTCGCCGGTCCGGGTCGGATTGTTGGAGAAGAACAGCGGTGCCACGCCGGCGGCGCGGAGGTCGTCGACGCCGTCGTCGGCGCCCTCGACCAGTTCGTCGCCCGTGTACACCGTCCCGTCGAGGTCGACTATCGCGCCGCGTAGCATCAGCCGATGGCACGGTCGTCGGGCGGAAAACCGTTCGCCTTCTGGGTCTGAACTGGGTCCGCGGCTTCACCCAGACTCACTGCTGCGGGCGTCTGACGGAACCCTTAATGGGCGGCTCCAGTGTTGTGAGGTATGAAGCGTCGCCAGCGCCGGGCGCTGTACTACCTCGGGACGTTCTTCGCGGTCATCGTCGTTTACGCGCTGGCGTACGAGTGGGGGATGGCGACGTTCGAGGGCAAAGAACGGGGCTTCTTCCGGTCGCTCCTGGTCGTCGTCGAGACGTTCACGACGACAGGGTACGGCGAGGACGCCGTCTGGGAGAGTCCGCAGATGATCCTGCTCGTCATCTCGATGATGTTCACGGGCGTGTTCTTCATCTTCATGGCCCTCCCGCTGTTCGTCGTCCCGTGGATCGAGGACCGCCTCTCGACGACACCACCCACGAGCGTCGCCGACCTCGAGGACCACGTCGTCATCTGCACCTACACCGATCGCAGTCAGACGCTCGTCGACGAACTCGACGTCCTCGACGTGGACTACGTCGTCGTGGAGCCCGACCGAGAACTGGCGACGGAACTGTTCGAGAGCGGAATCTCCGTCGTCCACGGTGACCCGGAGTCGGTCGACGACCTGGCGGCTGCGAACCTCCAGGCAGCGCGGGCGCTGGTGGTCGACGTCGACGACGAGACCAACGCGAGCGTCGTGCTCGCGGCCGGCCAGCTGGTCGAAGGCGACGGCGTCCAGGTCATCACGTTCGCCGAGAACCCGGACATGGCAGATTACCACCGCTACGCGGGCGCGGACACCGTTTTCTCACCGCGACAGCTCATCGGTGAGAGCATCGCGACGAAGGTGACGACCGGCCTCACGAGCGAGGTGGCAGACGCCGTCGAGATCGCCGACGACTTCGAAATCGCCGAACTCCCTGTGCAGGCCGGAAGTCGAATCGCCGGCGTCACCGTCGAGGACAGCGGGATCCGGGAACGGACGGGTGCCAACATCATCGGCGCGTGGTTCCGCGGCGAGTTCGTGACGCCGCCTTCGCCGAGTGCCCGCATCGACGAGCGGACGATACTGCTCGTCGCTGGCCACGAACACCAGCTCGAGACACTCAAAGAGTGGACGCGCTCGGAGACCAGACAGAACGGTCGCGGTGCCGTGGTCGTCGGTGGGTACGGCGAGGTCGGCTCGACTGTCAAACAGTCGGTCGCTGCCGCCGGATTCACCTGCCACGCAATCGACCTCGAGGAGAAGACCGGCGTCGACGTCGTCGGCGACGTGACCGATGCGGACACGCTCAGGGCGGCCGGCATCGACTCGGCGTCGACAGTCATTCTCACGCTCTCCGACGATACGCTCGCCGTCTTCGCCACTCTGGTCGTCCGCGAACTCAGCGAGGGCGTCGAGGTCATCGCTCGCGCGAACGAGCGGGAGAACGTCACGAAGCTCTACCGTGCCGGCGCCGACTACGTCCTGGCCCTGTCGACCGTGAGCGGTCGGATGCTCGCCTCGACGATTCTCAACGAGGACGTCATCTCCTTCGACCAGCAAGTCGAGGTCGTCCGCGTCGAGGCCGGTCGACTCGCCGGCCAGAGCCTCGAGGAGTCCGACATTCGCGCGCGGACCTCCTGTACAGTCATCGCCGTCGAGCGCGACGACGAGGTGCTCACGGATCTCCCGCCCTCGTTCACCTTCCAGACGGGCGACTCCGTCATCGTCGCTGGACCGGACAGCGGGATCAACGAACTGACTGCGCTCACGAGCGAGTGAGTAGCGGCTGTCCCGGTCCGCCCGCGTCAGGCGACCAGCGCGAGTGGCACCGGCGGCTCGATGAGCATCTCGACGCCGTCGCTGTAGTGGGCGAGGGGGTCCGTCTCGGCCGTTTGTACTTCGAACACGTCCAGCAAGTCGCTCCCAATCACCGATGCCGTCGCCGTCCTGAGTTTCCACGGCTCGTGGCCCACACTACCGCACAGGCGCGTGTCGAGCGCCCCCTGGGTGAAGTACCGGTAGCGCTCGGCGAGGAACGACGGGAGCGTGTCCGGTGACGCGGTCTGGGTAGCCCCCGACGGTTCGTACGTCACCTCGAACGCGCTCGTGGACTCGCCGTGGCCGGCCAGGCGAATCGCGATTTCGCCGCCGTTCGTCGACCGTTCGATGGTCGCTGTCGAGGTGGGGACCCGAAATAGACGGTTCGCGGCGTCAGCAACCAGGCGGTCGTCCACGGCCATCGAGAGCACGTACACGCCGCGGTCGCCCCCTGGTGAGCGGACGTACGTTCTGACCGTCACCGCGCGTACGTTCTCGCGGACCGGGAGGCCGAACACGTCGACACGGCGCATCGCCGTGGAGAGGACGCTTATCCAGGCCGTTCCGTCGGCAACGTCAGGCGTGAGCCAGCTCGGGACGACGTCTTCGACGACGGCTTCGGGAACCGGCCAGTGGAGGAAGCAGACGTCGCGGAGCGTCGTCGTCAGCGGGCGCCCGGCCAGTTGCATGGCGTCAGGTCGGGGCGGAACGGGCTTCAGTCCTCCCGTCGAAACCGTCGCCCCGAGAAACTTGGTGGTCGAGCGCGAACCCCGTCGTATGGAGTTCGACGTCGTACAGGGCGACATCGCACAGCAGTCCGCCGACGTTCTGGTCAACGCCGCCGGCACGAGCCTGCAGATGGGGTCCGGCGTCGCTGGCGCGCTGCGACGCGGCGCCGGCGAGGCGATCAACGACGAAGCCGTCGCCGAAGGACCCGTCGACCTCGGTGACGCCGCGGTCACGGACGCGTACGACCTGAACGCGGAGTACGTCGTCCACGCTGCGGCGATGCCCCACTACGGCGACGGCAAAGCGACCGCCGAGAGTATCCGCGACGCGACGCGGAACGCGCTGGCAGCGGCGGACGAACTCGGCGCCGAGTCGCTAGTGATGCCCGCGCTGGGCTGCGGCGTCGCGGGATTCGATCTGCAGGAGGGTGCGCGCAGTATCTGCGAAACAATCGACGAGTACGACCCGGAGACGCTGGACGACGTGCGCTTCATCACGTACAGCGACGACGAGTTCGGAACAGTTCGGTCGGTCGCCGATGCCGTCCGTCGCGGCTGAACGGGCCAGACGACGAGGCACCGGTCCGGTCTACAGCGACTCGGGTTCGATCCGGTCGACGTAGCGCCGGGTGAGCGCGTACAGCACCGCGGCGACGAGCACGTAGCCGAGAACGTGGCCGTACGTCGTCGGCGTCGGGCTGTCGATGGCGAGTTTCGCCGCCGTCGTCGCCGGGTGTTCGGGTAACAGCACTGCGCCGCCGAAGACGACGAGCGTCACGACGGAGTACAGCAACTGGGCAGGACGGCGCCGACCCAGATGGAGCCCCAGCACGACGCCGACGATGACGACGATGGCCGCGATGGCCGTCACGAGCGTCAGCGTCCACAGCGGGTTCGCCACCGCCGTCCCGTTGACGGCGAGGAGAAGTATCCACAGTGCCGCTTGCGCCGGGGCCAGGAGGATCATTCCCAGCGCCTTCCCGTCGACGACGTCGACGAGCGAAATCGGCGCGACGCGGAGCAGTTCGAGCGTTCCGCGCTCTATCTCCTCGGTGACGCTGTCGACGGCGACCGATCCGCTGATGAACGGCGGCAGGAAGAGCAACAGCGGAATGAGGACCGTGTAGGTGAACCCGAAGTACGGACTCGCGTTCGCCTCTGGCGGGAGCGGAAGAGGGTCGTGTTCGATGTCGTCCTGCCGCTCGGCGCGCTCCTGGCGCTCCAGCGTCTTCAGGACCTGCCGGACCTGGACGACGACCACTGTCGTCCTGATGCTCCCGTCCGGCACAGTGGCCGACACCTGCATCACCGACCCGCCGCCCTCGGCTGCGGGCGCGCTGGTCGCCGTCAGCACCGCGTCGACCTCACCTCTGTGGAAGGCCTGCAGGGCGCCCGCTGGCTCCTCGTACCCGACGGGCGTCGCGCCGGACTGGTGCTGGACGGCCTCGAAGAGGGCGGACTGCTGGTCGCCCGAGACGCCGATCTCGATCTGGCCGGCCTCGACCGACCCGGGGTCGTACAGCGACGTGAGACCGACGACGAGGAACGACGAGAACGCCGCGACGAACAGCTGTATCAGCAGTGCAAGCACGATGGTCTT
The DNA here is from genome assembly GCF_058933135.1 of Halomicrobium sp. HArcel3. Lineage (NCBI taxonomy): Archaea > Methanobacteriati > Methanobacteriota > Halobacteria > Halobacteriales > Haloarculaceae > Halomicrobium > Halomicrobium sp. HArcel3. The sequence goes on from NZ_JBZYDN010000001.1 coordinate 784,316, forward strand.
CTCCCGCGACAGCGAGGAGAGGTCACGCCTTGCGACGACGAGTCGCGGGTCCCACGACCGGCCACTCTGCTTAGACAAGGGTGCTCACCACCGCGTAGTTGTAGGCGAAGTGTATCGCCATCGCCGCGAGGACGGCGACGGCGTACTGCCGTTTGCCCTTGCGCGCGCCGAGCGACGACACGCTCGCCGTCACGACGTGGAGGGCGAGCGGTGCGAGCAACAGCGCGGCGACGAGCACCGGGCCGAGACCGTCAGGGACGTTGCTCCCGATGAACGCCGCTTCGCCGGTCGGAACGTTCTGCAGGTCGGCCAACTGAGCGATGAGCACGAACTTCTCGGCGATGAAGAAACCGACGCCGCTCAGCGCGCCGACGACCAGCGCCGGGCGAAGCGCCCGGGAGTACCGCCCGCTGGAAAAGCCCGCGTAGAGGTGGAGGCTCTTGGCTATCTCTTCGATGACGACGACTGCGAGGAGCACCAGCGGGATGGAGATCTCCTGCAACGCGAACAGCATCGCGACCGCCGCGAGTTCGGCGACGAAGACGAACGGGAGGAGCAGCGCCGACAGCTTCAGCGCGCTCCACTTCGAGAAGATTCGCCCGGAGAGCGAGTCGAGCACCTTCAGCGGGATGGCCCGCTGGGTGAACATGTCCTCCTCGCGGTAGAGTCCCGCGCCGAGGCCGAACAGGACGGCTGCGGTCAGCGTCGGCGGCGACACCGAGAACGCGAAGTTCAGCAGCGATATCGACTGGCCCTGCAGGTCCCGGACGACGATGGTCAGCGGCGAGATAAGCGCGATCGGGTTAATCTGCGTGAAGATGGCCGGGACGAAGGCGTAGCTCGTCAGCGAGACGGTGATGGTCACGGTGACGAACGTGAGTTCCTTGAACGACCTGGCGAACATCGCCCCGCAGAACGTCGCGGCGAGGAACAGTGCCGCCAGGGGCAGGACAGCCAGCACCGCGACGTAGCTCCCGCTCGGTGCGATGCCGCTGAACCTGAGCGCGAGCGTGATTGCCGTGACGACGCCGACAGCGCCGAGGAAGTACGGCAGCGTCTTGCCCGCGATAATCTCGGCGCGACTCGCCGGCGAGACGAGCAACAGTTCGCCGCGGCGGTTGAGTCGCTCGGAGAGCATCGTCGACCCGTAGGCCTGGATGACGAAGTTCAGCGGGACGACGAAGAGGAAGGCGAGCACGAGCGACTCGAAGGGGAACGGCGGCTGGATGTCCGCCGGCGTCCCGCTCGTCGCGCCGCCGGTCAGCCTGGCGCCGAGGCCGCCGAGACTCCCGGCGGCGTCCTGGTCGGTGGTGGCCGTTCCGGTCCCGCCTGACCCGGAACCGGATCCGGCGGCCGAATCCCCTTCGCCGCCACCCGAGCCGTCACTGCCACCGCCGCTGCCATCGGCGGTCCCATCGTCCCCAGTCGCGAGGCTCTCCTCGACGCCGCTCTGTTCGACGTACAGCAGGTTCACGGACACGGGATACGCGGCCGTTGCGTTGTCCTCCTCGGCCATCCGTTGCTCGTTGTAGCCGTCGACGGTGTCCCGGAACTCCGACTGGGCGGCGTATCCCTTCGACGTCCGCGAGCGGTCGACCAGCGCCGTACCGACGAACAGCAGTTCCTGCTCACCCCGATAGATGCCGGGCTGGCTCGGGGGCACGGTCGCGAACGTCGAATCGTTGTCGGCTGGTGCGTAGTACGGGCTCGACTGGTCGACGCCGACGCGGTAGATGCCCGAATCCAGTCCCGCACCGGCGCCGCCCACCGCCAGCGCGGCGACCAGTCCCATCCCGACGATGGCCAGCACCATCACCACGACCGTCCGCCGGTCGACGCCACCGGCGTTCTTCGTCACTTCCCAGCGAGCGATCCGCAGGAGTCGTCGCCCGTCCATCTACGCCTCCTCGACGGTGCGTGGGTTCGGCGTCGCCGAGTCGGCGACGTTGAGGAACACCTCTTCGAGGCTCGACTCCTCGGTCCGGATGTCGATGACCTCGCCACCGCGGTCGTTCGCGACGGCGCGCGTGGCGTCCACGCCGTCCATGCTGTCCACGACGCGACACCAGGTACCGCTCTCCTCGATGGCGTCGGGGACCTCGACCGTCGTGTAGACGCGGTACCGTCGCTCGCCGTACTGGTCCTGTAGCGCTTCGAGGTCGCCGCGGGCGACGATCTGGCCGTCGTTCATGATCGCGACGCGGTCGCAGATAGACTCGACGTGGAAGAGGTTGTGGGCCGAAAAGACGATGGTCTTGCCTTCCTTAGCCAGTTGCTCGGTGAACTCGATGACGTAGTTCGTCGTCAGCGGGTCCAGCCCGCTGGCTGGTTCGTCGTAGATCAGGACGTCGGGGTCGTTGATCAGCGACCGGGCGATGGCGACCTTCCGTTTCATCCCCTTCGACATGTCGCCGAGCTTCCGGTCGTGGTGTTCGAGATCCAGTTTTTCGAGCGTGTCGAGCATCCGCTCCTCGGCGACGTCTCCCGGTACCTCGTACAGGTCCGCGAAGAACTGTAGATAGGAAATCGGCGTCATCTCTTCGTACAGCGGGGACTCCTCCGGCAGAAAGCCCAGTTGTTTCCGCATCTCCGGGTCCGAGGCGTCGAAGCCGGCCACGGTAGCCTCCCCGTCGGTCGGTTCGAGCAGCCCGGCGAGCATCTTCAGCGTCGTCGTCTTCCCCGCGCCGTTGGGGCCGATGACGCCGAACACCTCGCCCTCATCCACCGAAAACGTGCTCCCCTCCACCGCCACGAAGTTCCCGTACTCCTTGCGTAGTTCCCGCGCGTCGATCATCTTGTGGCGGCTTTCGAACGGACGACCGTATAGCTTCGGCCCCGATTATCGCCCGTCGAAACCATCGGATGGCACGTTAGTCTGCGATTTTCCGAATGAGATGGGTCGCATTGACCGTTCGAATTTGGATAGCTACAACTTTTTTGCGTTTCGACACCGACCAGTATTATGACGATGCGTCTCGGTCAGCTCTTTTCCGGACCGAGCGGATGGGAGAACGCTCGCGTCTCCATTTTCGGTTCGCTCGCGTTTTTCGCGATCTACGCGTTCTCTGAGTTTCTGGCCAACGGCGGAATGATAGAAATGCTCGTCATCGGGGCCGCTGCGGGAACCAGTGGCGTCGCCGAAACATTGCCAGAGGGTCAATGGCGGGCAGCGAGCGTCCTGCGACTGCTAGCTCTTGGAATGCTCGTTGCGGTCCTAGTAACCAGTCTGCTTTCGTTGGTCTCTAGTCTGCTTTCGTTGGTCTCTAGTCTGCTTTCGTTGGTCTCGTAACTAGCGGACTGTGTAATGACTGTGCGACAGATGTCTATCGCTCGAAACCCGAGGCTCCGCAAACGCGGTTTTCTGTAGAATTACTTCGTCGCTTTTTCGAGTCGTACGTTCGATACCTGGTGGATGTCGTCGCCGATGCCGTCGCCGTCGCAGTCGTCGTTGGGGCAGCGATAGTGCCAGCCATCCTCGGTGGCGCGCCGCTCCGCGAACCGCTCGCCGCACTCGTCACAGAACAGCTCGCCGGCGTCGCACGTGTCGCGGTGGAGCTCGAGTTCGAGCTCCGTGTTGAACGTGCGCTTGCAGTCCCGGCAAATGTGGGGCATAGTCGAAAGTTCCCAGGCGCGGTATTTAGAGACACCGGAACGTTTACGTACTGTCCATGGTTGGCACAGGTCTCCCACTTTCTCCGGAAACGAGTGGACGTTCGTCGATTGATCTCTCCCGTTCCTATCGCGTCGGCTGCCGTCAATCGAGATGCTGGCCGCTCTCGGGATGGATTCTACCGCGTACGGTAGTGGGCCATTATCCGGAAATCGGAGGTCCCAGTCGCTGTTCCGGGGTTCCTACCGCGAAGAAAAATCGAATCGACGCCGTATGCCGCTAGCGCGACCGACCTACAGCGGGTCTTCGACGTTGTCGGCGACTTCCTCGGGCGTGTCGCCAACGGGGACGCCGATAGACTCACTCCGTTCGTCTATCGAGCCCTGTGCTCGCTCCGCTCGCACAGGACGCCGTTGTTCTCCAGTGCGTTGATCTTGGATTCGGCGGTACCGTACCGGAAACGGACACCGGAATTCGGACGAAACGTCCGGTGTCGGGAAAACCGTGTTACAGCAGGTCTTCGACGTTGTCGGCGACTTCCTCGGGCGTGTCACCAACAGGGACGCCGTTGTTCTCCAGCGCGTTGATCTTCGACTCGGCGGTGCCGGTACCGGACCCGGAGACGATGGCGCCGGCGTGGCCCATGCGCTTGCCCGGCGGCGCGGTGCGGCCGGCGATGAAGCCGGCGACCGGCGTGTCCATGTACTCGCCGATATAGCGGGCAGCCTGCTCCTCGTCCTCGCCGCCGATTTCGCCGCACATGACGACCGCCTTCGTGTCCTGGTCGGCCTCGAACAGTTCGAGGGCGTCGACGAAGGACGTCCCGATGATGGGGTCGCCGCCGATGCCGATGGCGGTGGTCTGGCCGATGCCGCGCTGGGTGAGGCTGTCGACGACCTGGTAGGTGAGCGTCCCCGAGCGGGAGACGAGGCCGACGTCGCCCGACGAGAAGATGTTGCCCGGCAGGATGCCGAGTTTGGCGACGTCCGGCGTGATGACGCCGGGGCAGTTGGGACCGACGAGGTGGACGTCGGTCTCGTCCTGCTTGCGCTTGACGCGGGCCATGTCCTGGGTCGGGATGCCCTCGGTGATGGCGACGACGAGGTCGAGGGGCGCGTCGAGCGCCTCGAACAGCGCGTCACCGGCGAAGGCCGGCGGGACGAACACGACGGAGGCGTTGGCATCCTCCGCCTTCGCGGCCTGCTCGACCGTGTCGTACACCGGGACGCCGGCGACCTCCTGGCCGCCCTTGCCGGGGACTGCACCGGCGACGACGTTCGTCCCGTACTCGATCATCTGTTCTGCGTGGAACTTGCCCTCGCCGCCAGTGATACCCTGGACGACGACGCGGGTGTCTTCGTCTACTAGAACGCTCATTGTGATCCCTCCTCTGCGTACGCGACGGAGCGCTGGACGGCGTCCTCCAGCGTCTCCTCGACCGTGACCAGGTCCTCGTTCAGAATCTCCATCCCCTCCGCGGCGTTCGTCCCCGCGAGGCGGACGACGACCGGCTTGGGAATCTCGTCGAACTGTTCGAGCGCCTGGTTGATGCCTTTCGCGACCTCGTCGCCGCGCGTGATACCACCGAAGATGTTGAACACGACGGAGTCGACGTTCTCGTCGGAGAACACCATGTCCAGCGCGTTCGCGATGCGCTGGGCCTTGGCGCCGCCCCCGACGTCGAGGAAGTTGGCGGGCTCGCCGCCGAAGTGGTCGACCAGGTCCAGCGTCGTCATCACGAGGCCAGCGCCGTTGCCGATGATGCCGACGTTGCCGTCGAGGCGGACGTAGTCGAAGCCGTACTCGTCGGCCTTCTCCTCGAGTTCGCTCCCCTCGAACTCGCCTTCCTCCTCCATCTCGACGAGGTCGGGGTGGCGGAACAGGGCGTCGTCGTCCGTGTTGAGCACGGCGTCGGCCGCGACGACCTCGTCGTCGGACGTGATCATCAGCGGGTTGATCTCCGCGTCGGAGCCGTCCTTGTCGTCCCAGATCTGATAGAGCGTCTGCAGGATGCTGGAGACGTCGCGGGCGAGTTCGCGGTCGACGCCCGCGTCGTAGACGGCCTTCCGGGCCTGGTAGGGGTGCATCCCGAAGGCGGGGTCGACGTGCTCCCGCGCGATGGCCTCGGGGTTCTCCTCGGCGACGGCCTCGATGTCGACGCCGCCCTTCGTCGAGACCATGGCGACGGGTTCGCCCTCGCCCCGATCCATCGTGACGCCGACGTACAGTTCGTTGACGAAGTCGACGGCCTCCTCGACGAGGACGCGCTTGACCTCGTAGCCCTTGAGGTCCATCCCGAGGATGTCCTCTGCGTACTCCTCGGCCTCGGCTTCGTTCTCGGCGAGTTTGATGCCGCCGGCCTTGCCGCGGCCGCCCACGTGGACCTGTGCCTTGATAGCCACCGGATACCCGATCTCCTCGGCCGCCGCGACCGCGTCGTCGACGGTATCGGCGAGCTGAGCCGCGGGCGTCGGGATTCCCGCGTCGGCGAAGACCTGCTTCGCCTGGTATTCGTGCAATCTCATGTCATGCGAAAGCGGGGCTCGGGCCCGCTTAAATCCCGCTCATCTGGATTTCACCAGCGACGTTTCATAACGATCGATTTCTATCACTATCGGGCAATATCCTCCGCGGCCGCGACGCGATTGATCGAAAAGCGAGTAAACAACTAGTCGTCCTACAACTCGACGCCGCCCGGAATGAGGCTCCGCTGGCGCAGCAGGCTCCCGTCGGCGTCGTAGACGAGCAGCGTCCCCTTGTCGTACACCGTCGGGTTCCCCTCGGCGTCGACGAGGCGCAACCGGTACCGACTCCCGTCCTCGCCCCCGGTCTCCTTGCTGGCCCGAACGAGGTCGGAGACGGCGCCCGGGTCGACCCGTACCTCCAGGACGAACTCCCCTGTCAGTCGGTTCGCCACCGAGAGTACGCCGCCGCGCGTCGTCCCGTCATCGCCTGTTCCGTTCTCGTCCGTCCCGTTCTCCCCGTTCGTCAGTCGATACGTGACGTCGATCTCGCTCGATTCGAGCGGGCCGTCGTCCGTCCCGAGCCGTTCCGAGAGGAGGCCCTCGGGGCCGTCGAAAGCGATCGCTATCACTGGCCGGTCCTGCTCGTCGTCGTCGACGTTCGCGTCGAAGTAGTCGCGCCGCATCTGAGTATTCTCTCCTTGGGTACCCATGACAAAGAACGTAACGCCGCCGGATACTCGTCGGCGCGTCGATGCCCACAATTTAAGCCCCGCGACACTCGCCTCAGTGCATGGCCTGGGTCAAGTCAGAGTACGAGGGGGAGTTCGCCGTGCTGTCGACGTGGCTCGTCGCGTTGCTCCCGTGGTCGGCGACGGTGATGAACGTGCAGTTCCGCGGCGCCGGCGCCACCGTCGTCGTCATCCGCTTCCTGTACTTCCGCCTGCAGTACATCTTCGGCATCTCCTTCGGGAACCAGGAACGACCCTTCCTGCTGTTCACCGACGCCGTCTCGTTCAACCCCGAGTCGCTCGCGCTCGCCAGCTGGCTCTGGGTGGCCGGTGCACTCGTCTCGCTCCTCCCCGTCGGTGTCAGTATCGCCTACTACGCGGCTGAGGACCGCGTCGACTCGCAGTTCCCTGCCGACCCGGTCAGGGTCCAGGGCGTCCTCCTCGGTCTCGTGGGCGCGCTTCTCCTCGCCTCGAGTGTCCAGTTCGCAACGCAACAGAGCGTGACCGCACCGGTCGGTGCGCTGTTCGCGCTCGCGTTCGCTTACCTCCTTCTCACCGTCGATCGGGCGTAGGGTTCCTGCTGGGCGGTAGAACACTGTCGGTCGCTGTTGCGTCTGCTGATAATCGGGACCCCTCATTTATGTGCGATGGTACGAAACCTCGGAGCAACTGGCCACGAGCGCCGGGAGACCGATGTCAGAACACGAGTCCCCAGACGGAGACGACGCCTCGCGCGGACCGCTGGCCGACGTCCGCGAGTGGCTGTCCCGCACGGCGAAGGTCCTCAGCGGGTCGGCAGTGCCCGTCTCCAACTACGACCCCAGCCGCCACGGTACCATCGTTTCGTTCGACGGGCTCGACGGCTACGACGAGGTCGACCGCTACTGGCTCAACGCGCCCTTCGCTTTCGCGTCTATCAACCACGACCCGGAGGCCAACGAACACCGCTACCACGTCGTCGAGCCGAGTCTCGACGAGTTCGAGCGCGACCTGCTCGACAGGCTGTTCGACGACGTCCGTGACCCGCTCATCTACCGGGCGGACGTCGACGAGAATCCCGAGGACGCGCTCACAGAGGAGCTTCGCGCCCGCATCGAGGAGTACGGCGTCCTCGTCGAACCGGAGACGTTCTACCGCCTCTACTACTACCTCTACCGCTCGTTCCAGGGGTACGGCCGCATCGACCCGCTGATGCACGACCCCCACATCGAGGACCTCTCGTGTGACGGCGCGAACCTCCCCATCTTCGCCTACCACGACGACTACACCGACATCGAGACCAACGTCTCCTTCGCCGACGGCGAACTGAGCGACTTCGTCGTCCAGCTCGCCCAGCGCTCGGGCCGCCACATCTCCGTCTCCGACCCCGTCGTCTCGACGACGCTGCCCGACGGCTCTCGTATCGAACTGGCCCTCGGCGAGGAGGTGACGCCCCGCGGCTCGGCGTTCACCATCCGAAAGTACGCGGACGAGCCGTTCACCCCCATCGACCTGCTGAACTACGGCACGTTCAGCCTGGAGATGCTCGCCTTCCTCTGGCTGGCCATCGAGTCCAACAAGTCGCTCATCTTCGCCGGCGGCACCGCGGCGGGCAAGACCACGTCGATGAACGCCGTCTCGATGTTCGTCCCGCCCCGCTCGAAGGTGCTGACCATCGAGGACACCCGTGAGCTCTCGCTGTACCACGACAACTGGCTCTCCTCGGTCACCCGCGAGCGACTCGACGACTCCGACATCACGATGTACGACCTGCTCCGCTCGGCCCTGCGTCACCGCCCAGAGTACATCATCGTCGGCGAGGTCCGCGGGGAGGAGGCCATCACCCTGTTCCAGGCGATGAACACCGGCCACACGACGTTCTCGACGATGCACGCCGACTCGGTCCAGACCGTCATCAATCGCCTGGAGAACGAACCGATCAACGTCCCGCGCCCGATGGTCCAGTCGCTCGACGTCCTCTGCGTACAGGTGCTGGGCCAGTCCGGCGGCGAGCGCGTCCGCCGGGCGAAGACCATCGCCGAGATCGAGGGGATCGACCAGCGGACGGGCGAACTCGACTACTCAAACTCCTACGCCTGGGACTCGGTCGACGACTCCTTCCGCAGTTCGAGCAGCGACCTGCTCGACGAGATCAGGCAGGAGCGGGGCTGGACGCAGTCGGAACTCCGCCGGGAACTCGCCGACCGGAAGCGGTTCCTGCGATTCCTCCAGCAGAAGGGGATCTCCGACTACCGTCGGTTCACCGCGATGGTGAACAAGTACTACGCTGACTCGGACGTGGTCATCGAGCAGATAGACGCCGCCGACGTCGACGTTCCGTCCTGACATGGCGCTGAATCCACTCGGACTGGTCCCGCTGACCGTCGTCGTCGCGCTCGCAGCAGCCGTCTTCCTCGTCACCGTCGACGAGTCGTGGGACAGGGCGGCGACGCGATACGCACGTCGGCTGTTCGGGCGCTACGTCAGCGAGTCACCGGAGCGCTCGCGACTCCTGCGAGCGGCGTTCGTCCCGCAGACCTACCGGGCCTACGCCTCCCGTACCTACCTCTACGTCGGTGTCGCCAGCCTCGGCGGCGCCATCGTCGGCGCGTACATCTTTGGCGCGATACTGCTGTTCATCCCGGCCATCGTCGACCTCCTGCTGGGGCTACCGAACGACATAGTGGCCGCCCTGCGAATTCGCGGGTTCGAACTCGTCCTGGCGCCGAACCAGACCCTGCTGGTCGTTGCGTTCGGGGGCGTCTTCGGCGGGATTTCGGCTGCGCTCGGGACGTACGTCTTTCGATGGGAGCGACTCAAGAGTCGGGCGGCCGTCCGCCAGCGTAACGTCGAAGAAGGCCTCCCGCGCACCGTCGCCTTCATGTACGCGCTGTCTCGCGGCGGCGTCGCGTTCCCCGACGCGCTCCGGACCTTCTCCGAGAACGAGGAGATATACGGCGAGAGCGCCCGGGAGACCACCGTCGCGGTCCGGGAGATGGATCTCTTCGGTCGCGACATGATCACCGCTATCCGTCGAATGGCCGGCCGGACGCCCAGCGAGGAGTTCAAGACGTTCTCGGAGAACCTCGCGAGCGTCCTCCAGAGCGGCCAGCGACTCTCGGCGTTCCTGCGGAACCAGTACGAGCGCTACCAGGAGGAAGCGGCCGACCGCCAGGAGGAGATCCTCGAACACCTGGCGACCATCGCCGAGGCGTACGTGACGGTGCTGGTCGCGGCCGTGCTCTTCCTCATCACGATTCTGCTCGTGTTCGGGCTGACGACGACGGACACGCTCTGGCTCATCCAGTTGCTCGGCTACGTGATGGTTCCGCTGGCGAACGTCGGGTTCATGGTCTACCTCACACAGAAACTGGAGTCGCTTGGCATCGCCGCAAACCACACAACCTCGGTGCTGGACTCGACGGAGACTCGCTCTCCCGACCGGTCGGTCACCCACGACGGCGTTCCGCAGACCGACGGCGGCATCGTCGCGTCCAGTCGCGAGGGACTGTCACAGCTCGCGGTCTACGACGGCTTCGCGCGGATCAGCGGGATTCTGCGCTCGCCGCTCCAGACGCTGCTCTGGAATCCCTCCCGGATCCTGTACGTGACGGTTCCCATCGCGCTCCTCTCCGTCCTGATCCGGGCGCCGCCCGCGTTCGAGACCAGCGTCGTCAACGTCAGACTGCTCGACGACGTCCTCGTGCAGGCCGCCCTGCTGGTTCTCGGGAGCTTTGCCATCACCCGGACGGTATACGCCTATCGCGTCCGCCGCATCGAGGCTGCGACGCCCGAGTTCCTCGAACGCCTCGCGAGCCTCAACGAGGCGGGGATGACGCTCGTCGAGAGCCTCGAACGACTCCGGGGGAGTGACGTCGGTGCGCTCTCGCCGGAAGTCGAGCGCATCTGGGCCGACGTCAGGATGGGGTCGAACCTCGACGACGCGCTGGTCCGCTTCGGCCGTCGCGTCCGGACGACGTCTATCACCCGCGTCGTCACGCTGGTGACCAACGCGATGCGCGCGAGCGGGTCGCTCGGTCCGGTGTTGCGCATCGCCGCGACCCAGGCGCGGGCCGACCAGCGGCTCCGACGGCGCCGCCGTCAGCAGATGCTCTCGTACCTCGTCGTCATCTACGTCTCCTTCTTCGTCTTCCTGATCATCATCGTCGCCGTCCAGGAGGTGCTCGTCCCGGCGCTGCCATCGCACGTCCCGACGCCCTCGGCCGAGGAGACCAGCAGGCTGGGCGTCAACGCCGACCAGTTCGCTCGGTTCGGCAGCGTCGACAAGGCCGCCTACACCCTCGCGTTCTTCCACACCGCACTCGTCCACGCCGTCTTCTCCGGCTTTATCGGCGGGATGCTCGGGGAAGGGACGCTCCGTGACGGCGCGAAACACGCCGCCGTCCTGCTCGGCGTCGCCTACGTCGCGTTCCTCTTGCTCTCCTCGCCCGTCGCGTCGATAACGATGGACGGCCCCGCCGCGGGCGCCGAGACCGTGACCGTCGAATCCGCGTCGTTGTCCGAGGGCGGTTACGTCGTCCTCTACCTCGACGACCGCGAGGGGCCGGTCGTCGGCCAGTCCACGTACCTCGGTCCGGGTACCCACAGGGAGGTCGAAATTCAGGTGGATAGAGAATTACCGGACGGTCACACGCTCGTCGCCGTCGCCTACCAGGACGGCGACGGGGACCGAGCGTTGACGCTCGAGAACGGGGCGGACCAGCCGTACCCTGCACCGGGACAGAGCGACGTCGTCCGCGTCCCGGCCGAAATCGGCGGCTGAGCGCGGTCACTGATCGGCCCGGAACGCCCTCCTTATACCGGTGGATCACGAACTACACTCCCATGACAGTCCGTCACGACGACCTCACGGTCGACTGGCTCGGCTACGCGACTCTGCGGATCGAAGGCGACGACTCGGTCGTCTACTTCGACCCTGGACGGTACGGCGTCCTCACCGGCGACTGGGAACCCCACGCCGAGGGGATCCGACACCCGCCGGCCCGGGACTACGACGCGAAGGAAGGAGACGTCGTCTGCGTCACACACGTTCACCACTACGATCCGGAGGGGATCCGGCGGGTCGCCAGTGACGACGCAACCGTGGTGCTCTTCGAGGGGATAAACGTCCACGACAGCGACCGTGACCTGGACCGGCCGGCCGACCTCGACTACGACGTCGTCACCGTCGGTATGGAAGACGAACTGCTCGCCGGCGACGTTCCCATCTGGACTGTCCCGGCCTACAACGACCCCGAGGGCCCGAACGTGGACGCCGACGGCACGCCGGTCCACCCGAAAGGTATCGGCTGTGGCTTCCTGGTCGACGTCGACGGTACGCGCGTCTTCTGGCCCGGCGACTCCGACGTCATCCCCGGCCACGAGGAACTCGACGTCTCGCTGTTCGTCCCGTCCATCGCGAAGAGCTTCACGATGGATCGGCACGACGCCGCCGACCTCGCCGAGGCGATGGACCCGGACCTCGTGCTCCCGATCCACTACAACACGTTCGAGGCGCTGGAGAGCGATTCAGCCGCGTTCGTCGACGACGTGGCGTCCAGAAGCGTTCCGGTCGTGCTGGACGAGCGGTGACTTCGGCCGAGCGGTAGAAACGGAACCCCAGCTAGAGCACGCCCATCTCGTCCAGTCGCTCCGGGAGGTAGGTGTCCGTCACGAAGTCCAGCCCGCGAGCGGCCAGTGACTGCTGTTCAGCCTTCTTCTCGATGTCGAGTTGCAGTTCGATCTGTTCCTCCCAGAACTCCGTCTGGAAGCGCGGGTCTTCGAGTTCGGACTCCAGCGCGTTCACGTCGGAGTCCGACAGCGGGTCCGTCGGCAGGTCGTACTCGACGATGTCCTGCGGGCGGATACCGATGTACTGGGCGTCCGGCGTCGCGAGGTACTCGGAGAGATGGGCGGACTTGATTGAGCCGTAGGCCACCGAGCCGTAGATGCGATACGACCACGGGTCACCGTCGGCGAAGACCACGACGGGGAGATCGAGTTCGTCGCGCATCCGCTTGATGAGTCGCCGGGTCGCACGCGCTGGCTGACCACCGAGGTGGACGACGATGGAGTTGTAGTCGTCGTCGAAACCGTTCTCGACCAGGCGGTCGCGCATACCACCGGTCTCCACGGCCAGGACGAAGTCCGCGTCGTTGTCCAGGAACTCGATGGTGTCGGGGTTGTTCGGAATCTGGTAGCCACCCTGCCCGACGTCGTCCTGGCAGTGGATCTCGCGGTCGCCCCGCCGGGTCTGCTCGCGGAGGAGCAGCGGCCCCATCACCTTCGCGCCGGACTCCTCGGGGCGCATGTGGAAGTCCTCGCGCTTGACCTCGGAGACGATTTCGAGGTCTTCGATGAGGTTGTTCGACTCGTCCTGGCTGTTGAACTGGGCCTCGTCGAGGTCCCAGGACTCGGAGAGGTAGTACAACTCACGCAGGGTGGACGAGCGGTCCTGGTCGAGCTGGTCGGCCAGGAAGTCGATCGTGTAGGTCGCCTTCAGCAGCTTCTGGGCGCCGGAGACCGTCTTGGCGCTCCGGGTGCTGGAGCGGTCGCCGTACACCCACACCTTCTCGTCCTCGTCGTACTCGATGTTGGTCTTCGTCCGGGTTGGGATACGCATCCGGGGGACGTCACCGTCGGCGAACTGGTCGTAAAAGTCCGCCGCGAGATCAAGTAGCTGTTCGCGCGCTTCCGCTTCGTTGAGGTTGCTGTCTGTGCTCATAATTATGCGTTCACCGTCAGGAGTTCCTCCTCGACGCCGTCGACGGTGATGTCGAACTCCGCGTCACCCTCGACGCTGTACTCCAGCGTGGCTTCCTCGCCGGAACTCACCGTCTCCGACCACTTGACGAACCACTCGCCGTCCATCTCGACCACCTGGGCGCCGTTCGTGTCCTGGGGCTCGGCGCTGACGATGTCCGTCACGTCGACGTCGGCGTTCGTGTCGGAGTTGTTCTCGACGACGATTTTGACTGTGCCGTCCTCCACTTTCCGCTCGACGAGGACGTTGTTCATGATGCGGGCGATGGAGTCGTCGATGACGAGTTCGTCACGGCCCGTCACTTCCGTGAGCTTCTCGGCCATCTCGGGGAGGATGGTGGCGAGCTTGTTCTGCTTCTCGCGCCGTTGCTGCATCGAGCGGCGCTTGTTCAGGTAGGACTTCAGGTCGCGAGCGGCCTCGCGGATGGCGAGTTCGATCTCCGATTCCATCTCGGGCACGTTCGCGACGGCGTCCTTGGACTCGCTCGTGAAGGGCACGTTCGTCGAGGCGACGTGGACCATGATGACGACGGGGCCGTTCGGGATGCCGGAGCCGCCGGGCTGGTCGAGGCCGTAGTTGCGCCAGTTGATCGACTTGACGACGTCCGTCGTCGCACAGGCACCACGCTGGTAGACCAGCGGGACGCGGTTGGCGAAGCGCATCACTGTCGCCTTGTTCTCGGCCTCGACGTCGCCGCCGTAGGCCAGGCCCGCCTCGACGATGAACGGGTCACCGCCGTGGACCGAAGCGTCCCGGGTGGAGGCGGCGTAGAAGTCCGCGTCAAACTCCTTCTTCAGCCCCGCCTCGACCAGTTCGTCGGTGATGGGCGCGAGACAGTCGGTCGGTGGCGCGATGATGTCCGTCTCCCGCATCGCCTCCAGCAGTTCGCTGGCGGTGTCGCGGTCCCCGGCTATCTCCGAGACGTCGGGCGCGTCGTCCGGGACGGTCCGACCGATGGCCCAGAGCCGTTCGAGAACGTTCTCCCTGGCCGTCTCGCCGAAGGTGACGTCGTCGTACTCCTCGGTGTCTTCAGCGGACTTCCGGACGAACTCCGTGAGTTCGTCGTGCGTGAACCGGTCGCGGTGGCCGTCCTCGCGGACGAGTTTGGCCGCGATGCGGTCGGCGAGGCCCTTGATACCGGCGTCGTCCTTGCGGCTCGTGGTGGCCTCGTCGATCATCTGATAGAGGTCCGTCGCGCGATACTCCTGGGGCGCGTCCTCGTCCTCGGCCTCGGCGGTACCCGCGACGAGCCCCCAGACGGCATCCACGGCGTTCTCGCGCACCGTCGAGCCGAAGGTGACGTCGTGGTCGTCCTCGACGCCGTCGGCGACGTTGTCGACGATTTCGACGACGTCCTGGTGGGAGACGCGCTCCCGGCCGCTCACGACGTCGGCGACGTTCGTCGCGAACTGCGAGGTGGCGTCCGCACCCTTGTTCGAGACGGCCTGTTCGAGGAACGCCTTGTAATCTCGCTTCTTCTTCGCCTCGGGGGGCTGCCAGGCGAGTTCACGGCCGTAGTGTCGGTCTTTGAGATTCCCGATGACCTCCTCGGCGGTCTTCTGGCCGACGCGGGTGAACTCCCCCTGCATGAAACCGGAGACGGAGTACGAATCCGTCGCGTCGAGCATCTTGATCAGGGTCCCGAGTTCGACGCCGTGGGGGTGTGGCCGGATCTCCTCGGTCTCGGCGGGGAGCTGGTCGGTCGCCCGCTCGTACTTGAAGTGGTCGTTGGGCTCACGGAGTTCGATGCGAGCGTGAGGATTGACGACGGCGGTGTGCTTGATGTAGTCGTGGAGCTGCTGGCGGGCCCGCATGTTGGCCTCCATCTCCATCTCGATGCGGGTCCCGTGGGGCCGCTCCCACGTCGTCGTCTCCTCGACGTCGATCTCCGGTTCGTTCTGGTCCGTGTCGATGATCAGCTCGAAGTACTGGGCCTCGTCGCCACCCTGCGTTCGGCTGGTGATCTCCGCGGGTTTCCCGCTTGTGAGCTGGGAGTACAGCACCGCGGCGGAGATACCGATACCCTGCTGGCCGCGGTTCTGCTCGCGCTTGTGGAACCGGGAGCCGTAGAGCAGTTTCCCGAAGATCTTGGGGATCTGTTCTTTGGTGATCCCCGGTCCGTTGTCCTCTACTATCAGGCGGTAGTAGTCGCCCTGCTCCTGGATTTCGACGTAGATGTCCGGCGGGATGCCGGCCTCCTCGCAGGCGTCGAGCGCGTTGTCCACCGCTTCCTTGACGGCGGTGACGAGTCCCCGGGCTCCAGAGTCGAACCCGAGCATGTGCTTGTTCTTCTCGAAGAACTCGGCGATAGAGATGGCGCGCTGGCTCTCTGCCAGTTCCTCCGCAATCCCCTCCTCCTCCCCGAGTTCCGACTGTAGCGAGGTCATTCGTGGCCGCTTCTACCAGTTGCGGGATTAAAAGGTGTTCGGCACCGCGGTGAAAGTGATCCTCGCGCGTTCACCCCCGGGTTCGAGCGGTCCGATCGGGCTTCGACGGGGTCGAACGTTACTATACGTTGACTAATTTGTGCTCGGAAAGAAGCAAACGCTTCCGGTTTCCGGGGGCTTCCAACTCACACGCGCGTGCGCGGGCGGGGGATTTATCACCCCCGACCATCTACGGATAGCTACATTCTATGTCACAGGACAGGGAGTACGGTGCGAGCCAGATTCAGGTCCTGGAGGGGTTGCAGGCCGTCCAGAAACGGCCGGCGATGTACATCGGTTCGACCGACTCCAGGGGTTTGCACCATCTCGTCTACGAAGTAGTCGACAACTCGATCGACGAGGCGCTGGCGGGTTATTGCGACACCATCGACGTCACGATCCACGACGACGACTCGGTGTCCGTCTCGGACGACGGCCGCGGGATTCCGGTGGACACCCACTCGGAACACGACCGGCCCGCGCTCGAAGTCATCATGACCGTCCTCCACGCCGGTGGGAAGTTCGACAACAAGTCCTACCAGGTCTCCGGCGGCCTGCACGGGGTGGGCGTCTCCGTCGTCAACGCGCTCTCCGCCGAACTCGAGGTCGAGGTCAAACGCGACGGCGCCCTCTGGCGCCAGTCGTTCGACCACGGCGAACCCGTCGGTGACCTCGAACGCGTTCGCGACCTCGAACCCGACGAGGACAACGGCACGTCGATGCGGTTCTGGCCGGACGACGAGATATTCGAGACGACCGAGTACACATACTCGACGCTCGAATCCCGCCTCCGCGAACTGGCCTTCCTCAACTCCGGCGTCGAGATCACCCTTCGCGACGAGCGCGAGGAGGGCAAGACGGACACGTTCCGGTACGAGGGCGGCATCCGCGAGTTCGTCGAGTACCTCAACGAGACGAAGGAACCGCTCCACCGCGAGATCATCTACTTCGAGGACGACGAGGCGATCGAGGACGGCGTCGTCCAGGTCGAGATCGCGCTGCAGGGAACGAAAGACCTGCAGGGTTCCATCCACGCCTTCGCGAACAACATCAACACGCGCGAAGGTGGGAGCCACATGACGGGGTTCAAGACCGCGCTCACCCGGGTCGTCAACGACTACGCGACGGACAACGGGCTCCTCGACGACCTCGAGGAGAACCTCACGGGCGAGGACATCCGCGAGGGACTCACCGCGGTCATCTCTATCAAGCATCCCGATCCGCAGTTCGAGGGCCAGACCAAGACGAAGCTCGGCAACAGTGAGGTCCGCGGCGTCGTGGAGTCCGCGATGCACTCGGGACTCGCGACGTTCTTCGAGGAGAACCCGGACACGGCTCAGGCCATCGTGATGAAGGCCGTCGAGGCCGCCAAAGCCCGGAAGGCCGCCAAGAAGGCCGAGGAGCTCACCCGCCGTAAGTCTGCGCTGGAATCCACGGCGTTGCCCGGCAAGCTCGCCGACTGCCAGACGAAGGACCCGGCCGATTCGGAACTGTTCATCGTGGAGGGCGACTCCGCAGGTGGCAGCGCCAAGCAGGGCCGGAACCCTGACATCCAGGCCATCCTTCCCATCGACGGGAAGTTCCTCAACGTGGAGAAACACCGCCTCGACCGGATACTCGAGAACGGCAAGATCCGGACGATGATCCGCGCCATCGGTACCGGCGTCGGCGACGAGTTCGACATCGACAACCTGCGGTATCACCGGATCATCCTGATGACGGACGCGGACGTCGACGGCGCGCACATCCGGACGCTCCAGTTGACGTTCTTTTACCGGCACATGCGCCCGCTGCTCGAAGCGGGTCACGTGTACGCGGCACAGCCCCCGCTGTACCGCATCCGGTGTGGCGGCGAGACGTACGACGCGATGACCGAGGCCGAACGGACCCAGATCGTCGAGGAGAAGTGCGGCGGCGACCCGGACCAGGTCCAGCGGTTCAAGGGGCTGGGGGAGATGAACCCCCAGCAGCTCTGGGACACGACGATGAATCCCGAGACCCGCATCCTCAAGCAGATTACGGTCGAGGACGCCGCCGCGGCGGACAAGATGTTCAACGTGCTCATGGGTGACGCGGTCGGTCCCCGCAAGGAGTTCATCAAGGAGCACTCCCCCGAAGCAGAGTGGGTGGACATATGAGCTCCGAAGCGCCCGACGACGCCCCGTCGCCGGCCCAGCGGGTGAAGAACGTCCGCATCGAAGACGAGATGGAGCAGAGCTACATCGACTACGCGATGTCCGTCATCGCGGGTCGCGCGCTCCCCGACGTCCGCGACGGACTCAAACCCGTCCACCGGCGCATCCTCTACGCGATGCACGACATGGGTGTCACCTCGAACACTTCACACCGGAAGTGTTCGTCCATCGTTGGCGAGACGATGGGTGACTACCATCCCCACGGCGACAGCGCCATCTACGACACGCTCGTCCGGATGGCCCAGGATTTCTCGATGCGCTACCCCCTCGTCGACGGGCAGGGGAACTTCGGTTCGATGGACGGCGACCCCGCCGCGGCGATGCGGTACACGGAGGCCCGGATGGCCCCCATCGCCGAGGAGATGCTGGAGGACATCGAGAAGGACACCGTCGACTTCTCCGCGAACTACGACGACCGGCTGACCGAGCCGGACGTCCTCCCCGCGGCCGTCCCGAACCTCCTGCTAAACGGTTCCTCGGGCATCGCCGTCGGGATGTCGACGAACATCCCGCCGCACAACCTCGGCGAGATAATCGACGCGACGACCCACCTAATCGAGAACCCCGACGCCGCCGTCGAGGACCTGATGCAACACGTCAAGGGCCCCGACTTCCCGACCGGCGCGAACATCGTCGGCAAGGACAGCATCTACTCCGCGTACTCGACCGGACGAGGTCGACTCCGCGTCCGCGCGGAGTACGAGGTCGACCGCGAAGAGAACCGGATCGTCATCACGGAGATTCCGTTCCAGGAGAACAAGTCGCGGATGGTCGAGCGGATCGCCGACGACGTCAACGAGGGTGCCCTCGAGGGGATCTCCGACCTCCGCGACGAGTCCGACCGCAACGGCGTCCGCGTCGTCATCGAACTCAAGCGCGGGGCGAACGTCGACGTCGTGGAGAACCGTTTGCTGGAGAGCCACCTCGAGTCCACCTTCGGCGTCATCAACCTCGCGCTGGTCGACGGCCAGCCGAAGGTGCTCACCCTCAAGGAGACGCTCCAGCACTACGTCGAGCACCGCCGCGAGGTCGTCCGCCGACGCTCCGAGTACGACCTCGCCGAGGCCGAGGACCGCGCGCACATCCTCGAAGGTCGCCTCAGAGCGCTTGACATCGTCGACGACGTCGTCGCGGTCATCAGGAATAGCGAGGACCGCAACGAGGCGAAGGAGGCGCTGCGAGGCGAAGTCGACCCGGACGAACTGGACGGTGACCACGAGGTCGATCCGAACGTCACCCTCGACTTCTCCCAGGCACAGGCCGACCACATCGTCCGGATGCAACTCGGCTCCCTGACCTCGATGGAGTCCCAGGAGATCGAGGAGGAGTACGAGGGCGTCCAGGCAGAGATCGAACGCCTCGAAACGATTCTCGGCTCCGCCGAGGAACTCGACGCCGTGATCGAGGACGAACTCCAGGCGATCAAGGAGGAGTACGACGACGACCGCCGGACCTCCATCCTCGAAGACGAGGGCGAGGTCACGCACGAGGACCTCATCCCCGAGGAGGACAACATCGTCGTCATCACCGAGGACGACTACATCAAGCGCATGCCCGTCGAGAACTTCGACCCGCAGGGTCGCGGCGGCAAGGGCATCATCGGCGCCGACCCCAAGGAGGGCGACCGCGTCTCGAAGGTCTTCAGGGCCAACAGCCACGACTACCTGCTCTGTTTCACCAACCAGGGTCAGGTCTACCGGTTGAAGACCTACGAGATTCCGGAGATGTCCCGGACCGCCCGGGGCAAGTCCGCCATCAACCTCATCGATCTCGACGAGGGCGAGGAGATAACCGCCGTCGTCGACACCGACGAGTTCGAGGACGACGAGTCCATCACGCTCGTCACTCGCAACGGCTACGTCAAGCGGACCGCCGCGACGGAGTTCGAGAACATCCTCTCGACCGGCATCATCGCCGCGAAACTCGAAGACGACGACGCCCTCGTCGACGTCGAGGTCACCGACGGGACGCGGGACCTCGTCATCGCGACGGAGGACGGGATGACCATCCGCTTCGACGAGGACGAAGTTCGCAAGATGGGTCGTAACGCACGCGGCGTCCGCGGCATCGACCTGCAGGACGACGACAAAGTCGCGGCCATGGTCGCGATGGACGATGCGGACGACCGCGCGCTGTTCACCGTCACCCGCAACGGATACGGGAAGCGCACGCTGCTGGGCGAGTACCGCGCCCAGTCCCGCTACGGTATGGGACTCATCGACATCAAGACGAACGAGCGGAACGGCCCGGTCGCCTCGGCGAAAGCGGTAACCGAAGACGACCAGCTCGTCATCATGTCTGAACAGGGCCAGATCATGCGCATCCGCGCCGGCGAGGTCTCGCAGGTCGGCCGGAACACGATGGGCGTCACTATCATGGAGTTAGAGGGTGACGACCAGGTCGCCAGCGTGACCGTGGTGCCGGCGGATGTGGGTGCGGACGTGGACGCTGACGAAGAGTAGTACCGCGAGCGGCTTTTTCGCGGAGACGGTTCGATCACTCCAGCGCCAGCAGTCGCATCCCATCGACGTTCCCGTCGTCTCGCCGCTCGGTCACGACCGAGACGTAGATCGTACCGCCGGCGACGGCGAGGCCATGGACGTGGTCCTCGAACGTCCGTTCCCAGAGCCGGTCGCTGGAGCGGCGGTCGACGGCCGCGAGCGCTGCGTGACCGGGAGCGGTCTGCTCGACTGACCGGTCGTGTACCGTCGCGACGATAGTATCCCCGGCACCGACGACATCGATAATTGAGTGGTCGAACTCGCTCGCCCACGCTTCATCCCCATCGTGCGTGAACGCTCGAAGTACCCTGTCTCCGAGGCTCGTCACGACCAGGTCGTCGGTGACGACTGGTGCCGTCGGACGACCGACCGGATCCGGACGGTCGCGGGTCGCCTCGCCAGCGTGCCACTCCGGGGGTGACGAGACGCGCCACTGTTCCTCGCCGGTTTCGCGGTCGAGAGCCCGTAGTTGTCCGCCGTAGCTACCTTCGAATTCGACAGTGGCGAACACCGTGTCCTCGGAGACGGCCGGACTCCGGTAAATCCGTGGGCCCGTAATCCTCGATTCGGCGGGGACGGACCACTTCGTCGCCGCGTCCCGGGACGCGTGTGCCGGTTCGTCGTCGTCACGGTCTTCCCAGGGCCATTCGATTGCTGTCGCGGTCAGATCGACCGCCTCGGCGGTAAACGCCGTCGCGACGTAGGCGGTGTCCCCGACGACGGCGGGCGTCCCCTGCGCGTCGTGACTGCAAGCCCACGTCACTCGCCCCGTGGCATCGAGCGCAGAGAAGTAGCCGCCGTACTCCAGGTACAGTCGCCCGTCGGCGACGGTTCCGCTGGCGGTGTTGGCTCCGTGACAGGGGTCGCCGTGCCACGTCTCGTCGCCGCTCTCGAGATCCACACCGAAGACGCAGTCCACGCCCGTGACGTACGCCCGTTCGGCTCCGAGTGTCGGGGTTTCGAACCCCCAGGGTTCGGATTCTGACCGCCAATGGACTTTGCCGTCGGTCGAACGGAGGCACGTCACGTGGTCGTTCGCGTTCAGAACGACGCGGTCGCCCCGGACGAACGGCGCGTAGCAGTGTTCGAAGTCACGACTCCAGCGAACGTCCGGTTCGGAGCGCGGTGGAGCGGTGTCGCCGTTGTAACGGCTGTTCCGCGCGTCGTAGCCCTGTGCGGGCCAGTCTTCCGGTCCGGGCGTCGCGTCGGGGAGCGCAGCCGACTGTGATTCGCCCGTGAGCGCGGAGCAGCCTCCGAAAAGCGTCGTCGGACCGAGGACAGCGCTCCGGAGGACCGTTCGCCGGGAGGGGCGCTTGTCGGGCATCTGTATCGAGCACACCCGGCCCGTTGAAGTTACTTCTGGATGGACAGGCTCGGATTTTAGTCACGCTTTCTGCGCCATCGCGCGGTCGAACGAAGTCGTCCAAACGTGGAGTAGTTCTGAGATACTTTTTTGGAGTTCGGCCCGAAAATTATCGGGTAGGCCATGAGACACCTCCACTACGACGACCGAGCCGGTGGCCGCGTGCCGGGCTACCTGCCACTCGGCGCCTACGTGCGCTTGCTCGCGGGCGTTCTCGGTGCCGTCGCCATCGTAACGGGCGCCTGGGCGGGGTCGTTCCGCCGCCAAGTCCGGCGAGCCCTCCTCATGGGTATCCCGCCGGAAAACTGGCGGGAGCAGATCGAGGCGCTCTGGGCCGTCGAGTTGACCGGCGATCCGGTCCGGGACACGCTCGCCTTCGCCGTCTCCCGACTCGAATCGCCGGTCGTGGTCTGGACCGTCGTCGCGTTCGGTCTCCTCACGCTCGTGCTGGAATATCGGCGGGGCCGGTTCGATTCCGTGCTGGAGGAACGTGACTGACGATGTCCCGTAATCGATTCGGACGCGACGAAGTTCCACATCCGGTCGCACAGCCACCGCTCGCCGCGTTTCGGAGTCTGCTCGTCAGAATCACCGGTGCGGTGCTGGTCGGTGGCCTCGTGACCTGGCTCGTCCCGAAATCCCCGTGGTTCTACCGACTGCCGATGGATCCTCCTGTGACGGGCGAGGCGGTCTGGGGCGTCGAGGTGGGACAACCTGTCTTCTTCTTCCTCTTCGACTTTCTCGTCTCCCGTGTGACGTCGCCGCTGGTACTCAGTCCGGTGGTCGCCGCCGGCGTCGCCGCGCTCGCGTTCGAATATCGGAGGGGTCGGTTCGAAGCCGTGCTTGAACGAGGGGGCTGACGATGTCCAGTAAACGACACGAATATCGCGTGGACCGCCGCCCGGTAGCGCAGCCACCGCTCGACGCGTATCGGAGCCTGCTCGTCCGAATCGCAGGCGCGTTAGTAGTCAGTGGATTTCTGGTCGGCGGACTCCCGAAACCAGCTTGGTATTACTGGCAGGTGTGGGAAATGGCCGAGCGGTCCGAAGTTATCTGGGGCGTCGACGTAGTTCAGCCGTTCTTCCCCTTTCTCTTCGAGTTCTTCGTCTCCCGCGTGACGTCGCCGTTCGTCCTCGGTCCGGTAGTCGTCGCCGGCGTACTCGCGCTGGCGTTCGAGTATCGCCAGCGCCGGTCGGCGAGATAGCCTGGACACCGTGTTCCGGCCGAGACTCAGAGAATACGCTTGCCGAACGCGCTCGCGACGAGTTCACAGCCCAGTTCCGCCGTCTGGTTGTGCTGGTCGAGGATGGGGTTCACTTCGACGAGTTCGAACGAGCGCAACTGGTCGCCGACGTCCGCCACGTACTCCATCGCGACGTGGGCCTCTCGGTAGGAGACGCCGCCGCGGACCGGCGTGCCGACGCCGGGGGCCTCCGTCGGATCGAGCCAGTCCATGTCAAGACTGACGTGGACGCCGTCGGTGCCCTCCGTCGCGACGGAGATGGCGTCGTCGACGACGTTCGTGACGCCCCGGTCGTCGATGTCGCTCATCGTGTAGGCTGTGACGTCGGACTCCCGGATCAGCTGCTTCTCCCCGTCGTCCAGGTCACGGAGTCCGACAAGGGCGACGTTCGCCGGATCGATTCCGGGCGTCACGGCCCAGGGATCGTTTTCGAACGGGCCGACGCCGAGGATGGCGGCCAGCGACATCCCGTGGACGTTGCCGCTCGGCGTGGTCTGGGGCGTGTTGAAGTCGCCGTGGGCGTCGAACCAGAGGATACCGAGGTCGTCGCCGTCCGCCGCACCCGCGACGGACCCGATGGCGATGGAGTGGTCACCGCCGAGAACCAGCGGGAGGTGACCGGCCGAGACGGCATCACTCACCGCGTCGGTGATCCGACCGGTGACCGTCTCCGTCTCGGCGAGAAACTTCGCCTGGCCGTCGGCCGGCTGGGCGGCGTCCGGGTCCCGCTCTTCCGGTCGCGGGACGGCGACGTCGCCGCCGTCGACGCAGGTCAGACCAGTGGCTTCCAACTGGTCGGCCAGCCCGGCGTACCGGATGGCCGACGGCCCCATGTCGACGCCCCGCCGGTCGGCTCCGAGGTCCATCGGCACCCCGAGGATACGGACGGTTCTCGTCATCGAGAGAAGTTCAGGCGTGGACCGGCTAAAAGGCGCCGCCGTCCGCTGGGAGAATCGCCACTCGAATCGTCGTTACTTGTACTGAGCACAGACGCGCCGGATTCCCTCTTCGAAATCGATCTGGGGCTC
The DNA here is from genome assembly GCF_058933135.1 of Halomicrobium sp. HArcel3. Taxonomy (NCBI): domain Archaea; kingdom Methanobacteriati; phylum Methanobacteriota; class Halobacteria; order Halobacteriales; family Haloarculaceae; genus Halomicrobium; species Halomicrobium sp. HArcel3. The sequence goes on from NZ_JBZYDN010000001.1 coordinate 808,617, forward strand.
CCAGCCGGTTGCCTCGCGCATCCTCTCGGCGTCTGCGCAGGTGTCGTGGACGTAGACGTCGTCGGGAATCGGGTTCTCGACGTACTCAGGTTCGACGTCGGTGCCGAGTTCGGCGTTGATCATCTCCACGACTTCGTTGAAGTCGTACGCCTCGCTCGTCCCGAGGTTGTAGATACCGTCGAGTTCGTGCTCGGCGGCCTGTTCGAGGCCGCGGACGATGTCGTCGACGTGCGTGAAATCGCGGGTCTGATTTCCGTCGCCGTAGAGGACGGGAGACTCGCCGCTGGCGACGTCGTCGGCGAACTGGGCGATGACGTTCGCGTACTCACCCTTGTGTTCCTCCGCACCACCGTAGCCCTGATAGACCGAGAAGAAGCGCATCCCGGCCAGCGAGAGGTCGTAGTGGTTGTGGAAGTATTCGGCGTACGTCTCGCGGGCCATCTTGGAGGCTTCGTACCCCGTGTTGACGGTGACGTCCATCGACTCGGGGGAGGGTTCTGTTCGACTGCCGTAGATGGAAGAGGTCGAGGCGTAGACGACGGTGTCACAGCCGTCCTCGCGAGCCTGGTGGACGGTGTTGACGAACCCTTCGACGTTCACCCGGGCGCCCTCCGTCGGGTTCTCTTCGTGCATGGCGTACGAGGAGAGCGCCGCGAGGTGAAACACGACGTCGACGTCGGTCGGCAGGTCTTCGTCCGTGACGCTCGCGTCGACGAACTCCACGTCGTCGTCGAGGTTCTCGGTCGTGCCGAGATACTGGTCGTCCAGCGCGACGACGTCGTTGTCGGCAGCCAGGTGGTTCGCGAGATTCGATCCGATGAAACCGGCGCCGCCGGTGACGAGAACGCGTTGGCCGTTCATGTACCAATTACGTCCACCGACTGACAAAGGCGTACCGCTTCGACCGATTCAACGGCCAGCGCGGCGTCCTGTCGCGCCGGCGACGCCCGGTCCACCGTCGGGTTTAAGGAACGGTATACCGAACCTTCCGTTATGTCATCGATCGAATTGACGCCCAGTCAAAAGAACATTCTCCAGGAACTCGTAAACCTGTACAAGGAGAGCGAGAGCGCGGTCAAGGGGGAGGACATCGCGGACAAGGTCGACCGGAATCCCGGGACGATCCGGAACCAGATGCAGAGCCTAAAAGCCCTCCAGCTCGTCGAGGGCGTCCCCGGCCCGAAGGGCGGCTACAAGCCGACCGCCAACGCCTACGACGCGCTACAGATTCAGGACATGGACGACGCGGCCCACGTCCCCCTCCAGCACAACGGCGAGACCCAGCCCGACGCCACCGTCGAGGAAATCGACCTGACGAGCGTCCACCACCCCGAGCAGTGCCGCGCAGAGATTCAGCTCCAGGGGTCCATCGCGGACTACCACGAGGGCGACACCATCACAGTCGGTCCCACGCCGCTCTCGAAGCTCCAGATCATCGGTACGCTCGCCGGGAAAGACGACACGAGCAACAAACTCGTGCTCACTATTGACGATATGCGCGCCCCAGCCGGCGAACCGGAACACTAGCTGTATCACTCTTTCTCTCCGTTCGACTCGTTCTTCTCCGACCTCTCGCCGTTCTCCGGTCGCTCCTGTCTCGATGGGTTTCGCGAGTTCCGACGACGAACGCCGAGCAGGCATTCGTTATGAATGATCGAGATAAACGGCGGCAAGCACGGCTCTTTCAAAGCATTTGTATCCTTTCAATTCCCAGCTAGCGGTGTATGACTGAGAAGGTCGTCGTCCTCGGCGCAGGGTATGCCGGCGCGGGCGCTATCAAGAGCCTCGAGGCACAACTGGACGGGGAAGCCGACGTCACCTGGATCTCTGACACCGACTACCATCTAGTTCTCCACGAATCGCACCGCTGTATCCGTGATCCGTCCGTCGAGGAACACGTGACAGTCCCCGTCGAGGCGATCAAGTCACCCGGGACGACGTTCCGGCAGGGCGAAGTGGTCGACGTCGACGCCGACGAGCGCGTGGTCGAACTGGCCGACGACGCCACCGTCGAGTTCGACTACCTCCTCGTCGCCATCGGCTCTCGGACGGCCTTCTTCGGCATCGAGGGGCTCGAAGAGTACGCCCACACGCTCAAGAGCCTCGACGACGCCCTCGGCATCCACGACGCGGTCGCCGACGCGGCCCGTGACGCGACCCAGAGCGACCCTGCCCAGATCGTCGTCGGCGGTGCCGGCCTCTCCGGTATCCAGACGGCCGGCGAGATAGCCAAGTACCGGGACGAACACCGGGCGCCCATCGAAATTCACCTCGTCGAGGGCCTGGACGAGGTCATGCCCAACGGCGACCCGGAACTCCAGGGCGCTATCCGCAAGCGCCTCCTCGAGCGCGACATCAACATCATGTGCGGCGAGTTCATCGGCGAAGTCGACGAGGACACCGTCTACATCGGCGACGACGACGAACTGGCCTACGACGAACTGATCTGGACCGGCGGCATCACCGGCCGCGAGGCCATCCACGACGTCGACGTCGACAAGGACGAGCGCTCCCACCGCATCAACGCCGAGCAGGACTTCCAGACGACGAACGAGCGAATCTTCGCCATCGGCGACTGCGCGCTCGTCGACCAGCCGGGCGAAAATCCCGCGCCTCCGACGGCACAGGCCGCCTGGCAGGCAGCCGAGGTCGCCGGCGAGAACCTCGCCCGCGCCATCCGCGGTCGCCCACTCCGGACGTGGACCCACAACGACATGGGGACGGTCGTCTCCATCGGCGACACCGCCGTCGCTCACGACGTCTCCTTCATGGGCGTCGGCGCGCCCATCGGCACCTTCGGCGGCTTCATGGCCGAATCGCTGAAGAAGGCCATCGCCGCCAAGTGGATCAACTCCATCACCGGCCCGCGCCGCGCCGTGAAGGCGTGGCCGGAGATGTAGTACCTTTTTACTTCGTCGGGTGTCCTCAGCCGCCTCCGGCGGCTTGCGGGCACCACTCCTCGTAAAAATCTACGCTAAAAACTTCCTTCACGCTCACTGCGTTCGCGTGAAGTGATTCGCGTGAGCACCGCGAACGCGAGCTCGTCAGAGCTTTGCTCTGACGGCGAACCGCGCTCCCGCTGGTCGCGCGGTATGCTCAACGCTATCTCTCTGCTCTCGACTACCGCTCGATGGACAGCCCGGCGTGCCAACGGTTCGCGCCGGTTTCTTCGACGACGTCGTCCATCTCGGCAAGGAACTTCACCGCGAGACTCGCGGTCTTCGCGGCCTTTCGCTCGCCCTCGGTGCGGAACTCACCGGTCACTCGATTGGCGTAGACCGTACAGACCGCGCCGGCGCGCAGTCCGTAGAGAGATGCCAGCGTCAGGATGGCAGCGGCCTCCATCTCGAAGTTGAGGACGCCCGCCTGACGGAGTTCCTCGATCTTCTCGTCGCTGTCGCGGGCTTCGAACCCGTCGAAGCCGGGCCGTGACTGGCCGGCGTAGAAGCTGTCCGTGCTACAGGTGACGCCGAGGTGGTAGTCGTAGCCGAGTTCCTCCGCCGCCGCGACCAGCGCCGAGACCACGCGGTAGTCCGCCGTCGCGGGGTAGTCCTCGCGGACGTACTCCTTGCTGGTTCCCTCCTGGCGGACGGCGCCGGTGGAGATGACCAGGTCGCCGACGCTCGCTTCCTCGCGAATCGCGCCACACGACCCGACCCGGATGAGGGATTCGGCGTCGACGCGGGCCAGTTCCTCGACGGCGATACCGGCCGACGGGGAGCCGATTCCGGTCGAGGTGACGGAGATAGGCGTCCCGTCGTAGGTGCCGGTCGCCGTACGGTACTCGCGGTGTTCGGCGACGACGTCGTGGTCGTCCCACGACTCGACGACCTTTTCGACCCGTTCGGGGTTCCCCGGGAGGAGCACGCTCTCGGCGACGTCGCCGGGGCCGACCGCCAGGTGATATTGCTCCCCGCCTTCGCTCGGATCTTCGCTGGGCTGCTCGTCGTCTACCGTCTCGTCTGTCTCGTCTGGACCGTCACCGGCCATCGTTATGCGAGGTCCTCCCTGCTGATGGTGGCGGGCAAGAGGTCGCCGAGGTGGTACTCGGTCGTCTCGTCGTCGCCCTCGTCGCAGACCACCGGGAAGTCCTCGTCACAGAATTCGGTGAGCGTCTGGCGGCACATCCCGCAAGGAGTCTGACCGTCGCGGGCGGCCGTGCTGACGGCGATTCTGGCGAACTCCTGGTGGCCGGCGCGGACGGCGCTGCCGATGGCGACCTCTTCGGCGTGGAGGCTGTTGCTGTAGTTCGCGTTCTCGATGTTACAGCCCGTGAAGACGGTGCCGTCGGCCGTCTCGAGTGCGGCGCCGACGTAGTACTCGGAGTAGGGAGCGTAGGACGACTCGGTCGCCTCCCGGGCGGCCTCGACCAGTGAATCCATGGACTGTGGGTCGACGGGGACGCTCAAATAGCCACCGACGCGCGACGGTTCGGCGGCGACGACTGGCTACGATTCGGCCTCGCCGGCGGTCTAGGACTCGGCTTCGACGGCGTCCTCGACGTCGGCGACGACGGCCGACACGAGGTCGTCGACGTCGTCGCTCTCGGCGTAGACGCGGACGTACGCCTCCGTGCCGGAGGGTCGAACGAGCGTCCACGAACCGTCGGGCAGCTCCAGGCGAACGCCGTAGTCGGTGTCCACGGTCGCGTCGGGGAACCGGTCCGGGAGCGACGACTGGAGGGTAGCCATCACCGCTTCTTTCGCGTCGTCCGGACAGTCAATGCTCACCTTACGGTACGGGCGCTCGGTGATGGGGCCCCGGAGGTCGGCCAGGCCACGGTCGGCGACGAGCTGTGTGAGTACTGCCGCGCTCGCCACGCCGTCGATCCACGGTCCGAAACTCGTGTGGATGTGTTTCCACGGCTCGGCGGCGAACACGACCGGGCCGGTCGCCCGGGCGATTCCCTCGTGTAGCGCACCGAGACGGACCCGCTCGACGTCGCCACCGGCTTCGCGGACGCGCTCGTCGATCCTGGCGGAGGCGTTGGGCGTCGTGACGACGACCGGATCGGCTTCGGTCGACTCACGGACGTAGTGTTCGGCCAGGATAGCGACGATGGTGTCCTCGTGAACGACCGACCCGTCCGCGGCGACGACGACGATGCGGTCCGCGTCGCCGTCGTGTCCGATGCCCAGGTCGGAGTCGGTGCCGGCCACGAACTCGCGAAGGGCTTCGAGGCTCTCCGGCGTCGGCTTGCTCTCCCGTGCCGGGAAGGTCCCGTCGACGTTGGCTTCCAGCGCCCGGACGTCAGCACCGAGTCGCCGGAGCACCTGCGGGGTGGCGAGGCCGGCCATCCCGTTCCCGCAGTCGACGGCCACGGTGAGGCCGGTCGACGTCGCACCGTGGGTTTCGGCGTACGTGGCGACGGCCTCGCGGTAGTTCGAGAGCGGCGAAATCGACCGGGGTGAGGTCCATTCGTCCCACGAAGCGGTGTCTGCCCCACTGGCGACCCGGTCCTCGATTCGTCGTTCGGCGTCGCTGTCGTACTCCGTGCCGTCGACGAACAGTTTGATCCCGTTGTCGCGGGCCGGATTGTGACTCGCAGTGACCATCACACCGCGTCGACCGCGCGACGCGAACGCGAGAGTCGGCGTCGGCACCTGGCCCGCGCGGAAGACGGAACCTCCCGCGCTCTCGACGCCGGCCTCGACGGCCGCCGCGAGCGCGGGACTCGTCTCCCGGCCGTCGTACCCCACGACGCACACGTCGCCGTCGGCCCCGACGGCCTGACCGACGGCGAGGGCCAGTTCGGGCGTCACCTTGTCGTCGACGGCGCCGCGGATCCCCGCCGTCCCGAACAGTGTCATATCCCAGTCCTCGGCAGGGGACTACTTGTCGATGGCGGTCACGGCCGTGCGAGCACACCGCTCAGGCGGGTTCGAGATACGGGCGAAAACGAACGACGGGAGACTGATCCGGTTACAGGAGTTCGTCGAACTCGTAGCTCTGGATGTCGACGCCCTCGTCGGTGACGTCGGCGAGGTAGACGCCGTTGCCGGAGCCGGTGTCGCGCTCGGCGGCGGCGTTGATGGCCGCGGCGGCGACTTCCTTCGCTTCCTCGTTGCTCATGTCCGCTTCGTAGAGGCTCTCGAGCGTCCCGTACGCGACGGTGAGGCCGGACCCAGTGACGGTGTAGTCGTCTTCCATGACGCCACCGGCGGGGTCGATGCTGTAGACGTGGTGGCCCTCGTCGTCGATGCCGCCGAGGATCGGATTGATGGCGAAGAAGGGACCACCGCGGGCGAAGTTCCCGGCCAGCGTCGCGAGGGCGCTGATGCTCATGTTCGCACCGCGCCGGGCCTCGTAGAGGTCGACTTCGGCACGGAGCGTCCGGATGAACGACTGCGCGCCGCCGACGCTCCCCACGAGCGTCAGCGCCGCAGTCGGGTGGATCTGCTCGACTTTCTGGACGTTCTTGTTCGAGACGAACCGACCGCCGAGCGAAGCCCGCTGGTCCGTCGCGACGACGACGCCGTCAGTGGTGGTGATCCCGATGGTCGTCGTCCCCGTCTTGTTGACGGACTCCTCGTCGCGGTCACTCGCGTCGGGGAGTGAGCCCAGTTCGGGCTCGTAGGGGTCCTGCTGGAACCGGTCTCGGTTCAGGGGGTCGTCGGCGAAGTTGGCCCCAGGCTCTGGGTCACGCATTGGACTCACCTATCACTCCAGTGCTGATAAAAGCATTCGTTCGGGTAGCTGTGGCCGCCAGGTGGGGACTGCCGGTCGGCTGTGTCGGCACCTAGTTCGGCGTCGCGTGGTCGTATGCCTCGTCGAGCCGGTTGAGTACTCTGTGCAGTGGGAGCGGGACGCCCAGTTTCTGGGCGGCCAGTGCGACCGGCAACAGGAAGATGCCGAGTAGCACGCTGAGTTGGTACAGTGCGAACACGCCGAGTTGGTACAGTCGGGATTCCATCGCCTTCGCTACCTTCTGGGGGAGTTCCACTACATAAGTGTTTGCAACGGGCCTCCAGAGGCGATTCGGCTGTGAAACACAGTTTGAGGCCTGCAAACGAGAGATCTACGGTTAGCATGAATTTGAGCTGGTTCAGAGTCCCGGCGCTGGCTCCGAAGCGGTAATACCGGAGTTGGAGTCGCCCGCCATTTCCATAACTTATGGCGAAGGAGACGATGACGTGCGCGGACCGGGATCAAAACAATAGAGTAGACGGACCGTGCACGTTGTGGTATGAACTATCTGGTCGCGATGGAAGCAGCCTGGTTGGTCCGTGACGTCGAAGACATCGACGACGCGATCGGTGTCGCCGTGAGCGAAGCGGGCAAGCGGCTCAACCAGTCGGACATGGAGTACGTCGAAGTCGAGGTCGGCGCGACCGGCTGTCCCGCCTGCGGGGAGCCGTTCGACTCGGCCTTCATCGCCGCCGACACGGCGCTCGTCGGACTGGTCCTGGAGATCAAGATCTTCAACGCCGAGTCGACGGAACACGCCCAGCGCATCGCCAAGAGCGAGATCGGCGGGTCGCTGCGGGACGTCCCGCTCAAGGTCGTCGAGACCATCGAGTTCGAGGGCGACGAGGCCGAGGTCGAATCCGACTCCTGAGGCCGACGTGCAGACAGATGCTCGCCACGGGGCGAGGCGTCTGGGCTGCCAGTGCCGATGGCTTTTTGTATTACCTGTAGTTATTACTCTGTATGGATTTGCCGACGCCCGAGGATCTGCGGGAGCGACGGACCGAACTGGAGCTCACGCAGAGCGAACTCGCCGAGCGCGCCGACGTCTCCCAGCCGCTGATAGCACGAATCGAGGGCGGAGACGTCGATCCGCGGCTCTCCACGCTCCGTCGCATCGTCAACGCGCTCGAAGAGGCAGAGGGTGGCATTCTGCGCGCCTCGGACCTCATGCACGCCCCCGTCGTCAGCGTCGCTCCCGACGATTCCGTCCACGAGACGAAACAGCTGATGGACGAGCGCGGGTACTCACAGGTCCCGGTGGTCAGGGACGGGATGCCACAGGGGCTCATCGGCAACAACGACATCCGCCAGCGGACGGGCGACAACGTCGGCGACCTCCCAGTCGCGGACGTCATGCACGAGTCCATCGCACTCGTCGAGCCCACCGCGACCATCGACGAAATCGACGCCTACCTCAATCACAACGCCGCAGTGCTGGTCGTCGAGAGCGGTGAGACCGTCGGCATCATCACCGAAGCCGACATCGCTGCCCGCGTTAGTTAGCGATTAACGCGCTAAACGGTGACAGCTGTATATATTCGACCGGGTCGTCGACCGATTCGATGACCCCTGAATTGCAGGAACGTGAAGACCCGATCGAACGTCAGCTGCAGGCGGCGCTTCGGGCCTCCGACGACGACGAGGCGCGATACCACCTTCGGGAAGCGCTGCAGCTTCGCATTGCGGAAAAGAGTGACGCGACCACTGGCGAGTAACGAGCCCCGATTTTCAGTTCAGATCTAGTCCTCGCACACTGACGGTCCCGTCACCGTCGGAAACTTGACCGATTCTCCTGCCGTCCTCGGTGGCGTCGACGACCGCTTCTGCGGCTGCTTCGGGTAGCGCCGCGACGAACCCGGTCCCCATGTTGAACGTCCGGTGCATCTCTTCGTCACTGACGTCGCCCGCCGACTGGACGAACTCGAAGACGGGCTGGGCGTCGAACGGGTCGTCGATTTCGTACCGGAACTCGCCCATCCGCGTCAGGTTCGTCCAGCCACCGCCCGTGACGTGGGCCGCGGCGTTCGCGTCGTGTTCACGGAGCGGTTCCAGTACCTCCGCGTAGATGCGTGTCGGCGTCAGGAGCGCCTCGGCGATGGTCTGGCTCTCGTCGTGCGGGAAGGGGTCGCCGTACTCGTGATTCCGGGTCGCCGCCTCCCTGGCGAGGGTGAGCCCGTTCGAGTGAATGCCCGAGGACGGCCAGCCGACGAGAACGTCGCCCACCTCGGCCTCGCCGGGGAAGACGGCGTCCTTGGGGGCGAGTCCCGCGCACGTGCCCGCGATGTCGAGGCCCTTGATCACGTCCGGCATGACGGCCGTCTCGCCGCCGACCAGCGCGACGCCCGCCCGTTTCGCGCCTTCCCGGAGCCCGGCGCCTATCTGTTCGGCCTCGTCGTCGTCTGGCTCCTCTACGGCGAGGTAGTCGACGAAAGCGACCGGTTCGACGCCGGCGGCGATCAGGTCGTTGACGTTCATCGCCATGCAGTCGATGCCGATGGTGGAGTAGTCGTCGACGGCTTCGGCGACGAGGAGTTTCGTCCCGACGCCGTCCGTCGCGAGCGCGAGGTACTGCTCGCCGATGTCGACGAGTCCAGCGTAGTCACCCTCGAACTCGCCCGCGGCGCCGATCAGTGCGGCCGTCGCCGCCTCGCTGGCGTCGATGTCGACGCCCGTCTCGGCGTAGGTGAGCCCCTCTGCCGCGTCGTCCGCGTCCTCCTCGGTCATGTGCGTGAGGGTGCGCGGCGCGGGCAAAAGGGCTCCGTTTCGTCAGAAGAACTCCGAGAGTTCGACGGGGCGTGGGGGGAAGGCCCGGTCGAGCGCCTCTACGAGTTCGTCGTCGTGAATCACCAGGTCACCGGCCCGCTGTGCGCGCTCGACGGTGCCGTCGCCGACGACCAACTGTGAGAGGGTGCCGACGGACACCGACACGTGTCCCGATTCGTTCGCGTTCTCGCCGCGGCGGCATCGGGCGTCGCCGTCCTCGATGGCGACGTGGAAGGTGGCGTCGTTCCAGTCGACCAGCCCGTCTTCGACGTCGAGGACGAACTCGGTGGCGACGTCGTCGGGATACGGGATGGCTTCGAGCGCAGTCGGCACGTCGGCGACGCGGACCATCGCCCCGTGGTCCAGTTCACAGGTGACGGTCTCCGGCGCGGCGATCCGGTCGAGTAGCTCGCCGGGCGCGTGGCTGGGGTCACCTGGAAGTTCGACGCTCTCGACCTGGGAATCGTGCGTGAAGAGGAGCCAGCAGACGTGGCGGAACGCCCTGTCGTCCACCGCCGCGACGTCGTGAACGGTGAGCGTCCGGTCGTCTTCGCCACCAGCGACGGTGTACACGACGTAGCTCTCCACGGTACCGTCACGTTCCCACGCGTAGACGTGGCGGCTGGTCCCGGACTGTTCGAACACGCGTTGGCGCCACCAGTGCTCGGTCCGCCGGAGTGTGAGCGACGTCTCCTCGCCGTCGGCCTGATTCACCCGACGGAGGCGTTCCCAGTCGTCCGGAGACGGACGGAAGAAGCGCCCCGTCTCGTTCACGGCGATCGGTTCCAGCGCGTCGGGCGGGAACCGGTACGTCGCGTGTTTGCCGGCGCTGGCCCAGCCAGTACTGGCGTAGAAGTCGTGGTCGAACGGCCACAGCACGACGAGGGGGATGTCGCGCTCGACGAACTCGCCGAGGGACTGCCGAAGCAACGTCGCCGCGCGCCCGTCCCGTCGGTACTCCGGCGGCGTCGCGACGGCCCTGAGTCCGCCGAGCGAGAGCCACTCGCCTCGGCAGCGTGCCTCGAACTCGAGGAGCCGGCAAATCGCGGTCAGTTCGCCCCCCTCGAAGAGGGCCCGGGGCTCACCGAACTGCTTGGACGGGTCCGCTACTCGGTCACTCTCGTCCGGTTGTTCCTCGGGGGAGAACGCGTAGTGTGCGACGTTTTCGAACGCCTGGAGACGGGATTCCGGGACGGGACGGTACTCCATACCACGAGTGGGGAGAGCGCGATCAAAAAGCTTCTCGCTCGCCGACGGCGGTCAGAAGATGGCGAACACGACCAGCGCGGCGAGGGCGAAACTCGGGAGCGCCACCACGGCGTAGGCTCCCTTGCTCCAGTCCAGCACCGTCTTGCCGTCGAGCGGACCGAACGGGATCATGTTGAACCCCGCCAGGAGGAAGTTGATCAACAGTCCGAACCAGGCGATTTCGGAGAGTATCCCCGACGGCGCGACGAGCCACGCGCCGACGAACACGGCGCCGAAGACGAGGTTCGTCACCGGGCCGGCGACGGCGATGAGGCCGTGTTCCCTGGGCGTAATCCGCCCGCGGTGGTGGACGGCGCCGGGCGCGGCGAAGAGAAAGCCCATGAACGCCCCGACGACGGCGACGAACAGCATGCTGTAATCGGCCCGGAACTCGGCGACCTGCCCGAACTGGACGGCGACGACTTTGTGGGCGAGTTCGTGGAAGAGGAAGCCGACGCCGACGGTGACCATCGAGACGGCGAACGTCGAGCCGAGTTCCCCGGCGACGCTGGCCACGTTGCCCCGGAGCGCGCTCTGGATCCCGGTCCGTTCGAGTAACACGGTGAAGGCCACGCCGAGCGTGACCCACGCCACCCCGAGGTCGCGGAGTTCGGGAGTGCTGAAGTTCATCCGCTCACCGCGGACCAGATGACGTCGGCGCCGGTCCGGGCGCCCTCGACGAGCAGTCCGCCCATCGCCTCGACGCCGCCGATGGGCGCCGACAGCCACGGGAGGATCGCCGGGAAGACGATCAGGCTCGCGATCATGCTCCCGACGTTGGTGAGGGCGACGACCATGATCAGCCGAAAGAGGGGCACCTCGCGCATCTGAGCGACCAGTTCGAGTATCGGTAGCTCCTGGTCGTCGAGAATCTCGTTGAGCGTCGCGATGTCGGCGACGCTGACGTCCTGGTACCTGAGTTCGACGTAGCCGGCGAACCAGCCAGGAGCGAGCAGTGGATTGACGCTCGTCATCCAGGCGATGCCGCCGCCGACGGCCGCGCTCGTCCAGCGGGCGCCCGCGACGAGCGCCAGTCCGCCCGCGCACACGGCGTTCACCACGAACCACGCGGCGAACAGTTCGAGCAGCCACTGCTGGCTCGCGCCGCCGAGCGCGAGCAGGACGAAGAAGGCCAGGAACGCGAGCGTGATAGCGTAGCCGACGATCTTGTAGACCGAGAATCGACCGCTTTCCTCCTGCCCGACGAGTGAGTCCATCGGCGGCAGCGAGGCCGGGTCGGCGAGGTATCGTTCGATGCCCTCCTGGTGGCCCGCACCGACGACGGCGACGACGTCGTAGCCAGCCTCACGAAGCGCGACAAGTCGGTGAGCGATGTAGGCGTCGCGCTCGTCGATGAGCGCCTCGGCGCCGCCCGGCGAGAACCGGCGGAACTCCTCCATCATGGCGCTGACGACGTCGCCGTCGGTGAGGTCGGACATGTCGAACTCCTCCATGTCCTCGTCGCCGCCCAGCGACGTCAGCAAGACTGCGATGGGGATCCCGACGACGAGACCGATTCCGAGCGCGACGATCAAAAAGTCCGCGGCGGCGATAGCGAGCCCACCGAGTAGCGGGATCGCCGGGAGCGTTCCACCCGCCCACGCGCCGGCGGGGAGGAGGACCGGACCGGCGATAGATTCGGCGGCGACGCCGACCACCAGTCCGATGGCCATCCCCAGCCCGGTCCCGACGACTCGCGGGTCGTCGAATTCGGCGAGTAGACTCCCCACGAGGACGAGTTTCTCCTTGAGCGTCAGCCGTGCCCAGAATCGCTGCACGGTGGTCTGGATCTCCCTGTCGACGAGGGCGACGCCGAGACCGAGTCGTTCTGCGGTCTCGACGCCGGCGAGCATGTCTGCCCCCGGGGAGATGTCGAAGCGGTCGCCGAGACGGGTCTGGACGTACGAGAGCATCCAGTAGGCCAGAAACTGGAAGACGGTGTTCCCCCGCAACATGTCGCTGGCGTCCAGGTCCTCCGGCGCCTCGCCCTTCATCTGCTTGTACCGGCCCTCGTCGAGTTCGACGGCGACGACGTCTGGCCGGCGGGATTCGATCGTCTCTTCGACCTCGTCGACGCTGTCCTGGGAGACGTGGGCCGTGCCCACGACCGTGACGCTGCCCTCTCCCCCACCCTGGGGCGGCAGGTCCCGGCCGGACTCGGCGGGTTCGGTCATCACCCTCGCTACTCATTCACCCCTGTTATCGTTGTCGGGACGGGAAGCGCCAGGGACGACGAAGGGGCGGTGTGCGTGCTCGCGGACTGTATGTCAGTAATAACAATTCGAAAACACGTCTTTCACCGCCTTGAGCGAACGCGTTCGGTGCCACACTGGACGATAACGTTGGGGTTATCTGGTTTCTATCGTCTCAGATAACGTGATATATACGGAGATCTTATACCTAGCTGGTTACCATGTACGATCTGACTGGATTCCAGCGTGATCTGTTGTACGTCATCGCGGGCCTCGAAGAACCCCACGGACTCGCTATCAAGGAAGAACTCGAGGACTACTACGAGAGCGAGGTCAATCACGGTCGACTCTACCCCAACCTGGACACACTCGTCGAGAAGGGGATGGTCGAGAAGGGCCAGCGCGACCGCCGGACGAACTTCTACACGCTCACCAGCCGTGGTCGGCGTGAGCTGTCGGCACGACAGGACTGGGAAGCCCAGTACGTCACCGCCTGATCACTGTTTCGCCCGGCGCAGTCACACGATTCTGTCTTCCTCTTTCGCGGTCGATACACTCTTTCGTTCCCGTCGGAAACTCGTCGCTATGCCGGATCTGATAGACACGTACATCGAGAACCGCTGGCTGGTCCAGCCCAACCACGCGAACAACCTCCAGACGACCCACGGTGGCAACGTTCTCAAGTGGATGGACGAACTCGGTGCGCTCTCGGCGATGCGTTTCTCCGGCGAGAACTGCGTCACCGCCCGGATGGACCAGGTGAACTTCAAGCGGCCGATCTCGGTCGGTGACGTGGCACTGATCCGGGCGTACGTCTTCGACGCCGGGCGGACGAGCGTCCAGGTTCGCCTGGAGACGTTTCGCGAGGATCCGCGGACGGGCGACCGCGTCCCGACGACCGAATCCTACTCCGTCTACGTCGCCGTCGACGACGACGGCGATCCGACGCCTGTCGCCGAGTTGACCGTCGACTCCGAGCGAGGCCGCGAACTCCACGAGCAGGCAGTCGCAGAACACGCTGACCGGTGAGCCGGTACCGGCGGCCAGAGTCCGTCGTTCTCGAACCTTGCTAACGGGTACCCTTTTCCCGACACCGACCATCTCTTCGGACATGCCTCTCGACGTTGACGCTCCGGAGCCGCCGGCGCTCGACCCCGCCCAGGACGCGGCGGACTACGACGACGCCGACCCCGGCGGGACCGAGTACCGACGCGAGGAACTCGAATCGTTTCTCGAGGACGGCGCCTGGGAACGGGCGTTCGAGGAGTGGGCCGACGGCACGGACCTCTCAGAGACGGCCTTCGGCGTCGTCCTCGACCTGGGCCTGATCGCCGAGTTCGACTTCTTCTGGGACGCCTTCGCCACCCGTGTCGGCTATCACGCCCCCGGTCTCCCGGAGAACTGGCGCGAACGGGATATCCACCCGGATCTCGACTCCTGGGACACGGTCTCGGGCATCAACGCCGCCATGGCGGAACTCGGCGGCGTCGTGAGCGAGGTGCTCGAGAACGAGTACGTCGACTGGGAGAGCGAGTACGACGGTCCCGACGACCTCCCGCAGTTCGAGTGAGGAGACTCCGGACCGGCACGCTGATTAGCCCCTGGAGAGATCCGTGTAGGTATGAACGAAGTGGTCCCACCGACCGAGCGGACCTGCGAACGATGCGGGCGACGGGACGTCTGGGACGAGGACGTCTCCACCTGGCGTATCGATTCCGAGGACGGTGAGAAACTCATCGGCGACCCGTACTGCCTCCACGAGTGGGACATCAACGGGAGCTACAACCCGCTCGCCGAGTGACCCCGTCGCGGCGCTCTCGCGACCACCGTCGCTGAAACTGCGGTACTGCCCGGATTACCTCGACCTCTTTTCCGCGGGGCCATCTATACTCCGCCTATGCCGACAGCCCTGGTCGCAGTTCCGCTCTCGGAGAGTGAACCGCTCGCACGAGCACTCGTCGAGAAGCGTCTGGCCGCGAGCGTCAACAGCGTCAACTGTACGTCGACGTACCGCTGGGACGGTGAGGTACAGTTCGCAGACGAGGCGCTCCTCATGGTCAAGACGACTGCCGACCGCTACGACGACGTCGTCGAACTGGTGGAGCGGCGCCACCCCTACGAAGTGGTCCCGATCGAACGGTTCGACGAATCGGACGCCGTCACCGACTTCGTCGAGTGGCGTCGAGAGAACGTCGCCGAGAAGTAATTGCCAGCGTCGGTCGGTGGCGAGGGTAGCCACCTCCTCGTGTAACAGAACTAGTCTCTGGCGGCTGGAACCAGCGATCCGGTCGTGTTGGCGTCCGTCCCGCTCTCGGTCGTCTCGTCACCGGACGTGTCGCTGGTCGAATCGCCGTCGGAGCCGTCCGTCCCGTTCCCGGCCGTCACGTTCTCCGAGCCGTCGGACTCGTTGCCCTGCTCGTTGGGGTTGAACAGTTCTGACCGCTCCATGTCGACAGTCGACACCGAGTCGTCCTTCCCGATGACCTGGCCCTCGCTGACGTCGGTCGTTCCGCTCCAGGAGTAGACGGTTCCGTTGTCGGCCTGGGTGGCGGTCTGGAACTGGTAGCTGGAGTTGGCCCGGACGCTCACGTTGGTGTGTCCCTCGTCGGGACCCCACTCGTCGTAGCCGGTCGTGGAGTAGGGGACGGTCATCGTGAACTCCCCGTTCTCGTCGGTCTCGGCGACCTGGTGGTAGGTGAACGTCTCGTCGGAACCGGGCATCTGCATCTCGACCTGTCCGCGGACGGTCGTGTCCGCGGGGCCGGTCCCCTCGATCGTCGCACCGGGGACGCGCTCGAAGACCTTCGTCCAGCGGGGTTCCGTGGGCTGAAGGAAGTCAGCGGCGCCCTGGCTGAGGCAGGCGTAACCGCCGCCTCCCTGGGGGACTGTCACGTCGCTGTTACAGTCCGCTCGGTTCTGGACTACGGTCGCTCCCTGGTCGCCGAACAGCGCCAGTCCGGTCGAGAGCAGACCGCGGTTGTAGTTGTTGCTCGTGGTGGCTGACCTGTCGCTGGCTCCCACGAGTCGGTAGTGCTCCATCGCTTCGACTCGCTGGCTCGGCTTGCCGCCGATGCCACCGATCCGTGCCGAGCTGTCGTTCGCGACGTAGGCCCGCGCGTCTGCCATCGAATCGAACTGGCGGAAACTGCTCGTGGAGTTCGGCTCCTGTGGCGGAACGGCGTTGACGGTCGCGCCGTTCTGCACCTGCGTCGGACTCCAGTCTATCACGTACGGTTCGGGCTCCACGGCGCTCCCGTGGTGCTGGTAGAGCCTGACGGCCGTCGTGTTGTAGAACTCCTGTGACTGGAGGCGGAAGTACGCGCCGTTCTGGAGGTTGTAGTAGATGCGCTGGGTGTAGTCGTCCAGGGTGACGTCGCCCTCGTCGTAGAACTGCGTGGGTGCGAAGAACTTCCCGCGGTAGTTGGAGTACGTGTCGACCATCTTGTAGTCGATGACGACGTAGCGGGTCTTCGCGTCGTCCTCGTCCATCTCGTCGAGGACGTCGTTGGCCTGCGTCTCGTTGGGCGCGATCAGGAAGTTCGCTGCCGATCGTGTTCCTTGCTGGAACGGGTTGGCGTTCGGAATCCGCTCGCCGATGGTAGTGATCCAGTGCCCGTAGTCCCACCAGGAGAGGACGCCGTACTCTCCCTGCGCGTAATCGTAGTCGTCCGTTTTCGAGTAGGTACCGTAGTAGTCCAGATTACCGTCGCTCCCGTTGAATGCGCCCTCCTCGGGCGTGTTCTCTTCCATCCAGCCGAGACCTTCACTCCACGCCCGGATGTCGCCGTCGGGGTGGTTGAAGCCCTGGTTGGGGGACCCTGCGGCCACCGCCGTCGGTGCGATGGGGACGAGGATGACGAGGAGGATGGCGACGATAGTCAGGGCCTGGTAGGCCTCGATGTTCGTCACGTCGCCGTCCAGTTCGAGGTCGATCCAGCCGACGACGATGCTCACCGCGTACCCCGTCAACACCGCGAGCGGGAACACGAGGTAGTACTGGAACCGGGCCTGGGTGAACGTCGTCGCGGTCATGAAGGCGAGCCAGACAACGATAAGCAGTTGCTCGGCCGGTATGTGGTCGTCCCAGATGTGGCGGGCAAGAACGACGAGACCGCCAAGGAAACCCAGGAACAGGGCGAACCCGTAGGCGTCGAACAGTTGCTGGATTCCGTAGCCGAGGCCCTGTCGCTCCCAGTTGACCAGTGGTTGGACTTCGCCGACGGTCCCACCCGTCTGACTCGTCGTGAACCCCAGTCCGAAGATTCGGAGAAATTGATTGACGAAGTAGTCGATTACGCCGGGAAGGACGAGCCACGTCAGGAGGACGAGGCCGGCGATGATCCCACCGACGCTCACCGGGTAGAGCGTCCTGTCGAGGTCGCGGTCTTCCCACTCGCGAGCCAGCCACGCCATGAATACGCAACCGCCAGCCACGGCGAACGCGAGGAGCGGATGAAGGATCGAATAATCGCTGGCAGTCAGCGTAGCGGTCTGCGTCGACGGGAGTATCGTGACGCCCGTGACGGCCAGCATCACCGCACCGGCGAATGCGGTGTGTTCCGGGCTCTCGCCGCGGACCACTTCGAGGCACATCTGGACGAGCAGGAAGACGCCGACGATACCGATGAGGAGGACGCCGAAGGGCCAGACCCAGAGGTAGAGCGTAATCGCGAACCCGGCGAGCGCGCTCCAGAGGAGCGTGGGCCGGAGCGTGCCGAAGTCACGTTCGACGACTTGCTCGTAGATCGGTTTCTCACGGTGGGCGGCAGTGATCGCGACCATCACGGCCAGGATGCCGAGCGCCTGGAACAGCGCCTCGGCGACGTGGTGGTCGGCGAAGCCGACCCGACTTCGGTTGAAGAAGGAACCGACGGAGAAGGCGAGGACGGTGACGGCGGTGATGCCACCGAGCCGACCGCCGAGGCGTCGGCCGATGACATACGTCGGGATGCCGGCCGCCGCGGCGAAGAATGCCGGGGCGACGAGGACGGTCAAGGCGACCGTCTGGTCACTCGGGGAACCGAGCCCCACGACGAGAGCGGCGGTCGCGATTATCTGGTCGAACAGCGTCCCGAACTGACCCGACGCGTTGCCGTACGGGAAGTAGGTCCACGGGTCGAACGGCATCGTCGCCGGCCAGTTCCGCACCGTATAGGAGACCGAGCGATAGTGATACCAGGCGTCGTTCCCGTGAAACAGTACCTCACCGTCGACGACGAAGTTGGAGACGCTCCGAAGCCGATTCCACAGCATGAACGCGAGCAACAGTGCGACGACCGGGATATGGTAGTTGGCTGTAACCCAGTCGGCGGCTGACTCGAGTTCGGGGTTCTCTTCGAGGCGGCCCCGCCATTGACTCATTGGACGGAAGGAGTCACATCGTCTCCATAAGCCTTGTCATATAACCGGGATCCGGCGTCGAACGCTTATATGCGAACGGCCCACCGCACTGCCCGTAATTCCGGGACAGGGATGCGAACGCGACCGGTGGGTTGGCGGATGAAAACGCCTTTCTCGCGTCACTGCTACCGGAGTGATATGCGCGTCTCGGTCGTCCTCTGTACGCACACGCTCGATCGATACGACGACTTTTCGGAAGCGGCCCGGAGCGTTCTCGACCAGACGTACGAGGACGTGGAACTTGTCCTCGTCTCCGACGGGAACGAGGCCGTCTACGACCGGTTCCAGGAAGATTTCGATGACCAGGGCGACGTCGTTCTCCACTGCAACGAGGAGAACGTCGGCCTGCTGGAGAGTCGGAACAACGGCGCGGCAGTCGCCACGGGTGACGTCGTCGCGTTCGTGGACGACGACGCCATCGCCGACGAACGATGGATTCAGGAACTAGTGGACGTCTACGAACAGCGGGATGTCCGGGCTGTTGGCGGCCGGATGACGCCCGCATGGGTCGCCGGGAAGCCTGCCTTCCTGCCCGAGGAGTTCTACTGGCTCGTCGGCGTGACTCAGCGCGGGTTCGGTCCCGCCGGCGGCGACGAGGACACACCTGGCGAAGTGCGCAACACCTTCGGGTCGAACATCTCCTTCGACCGTGAGACGTTCCTGGATCTCGGCGGCTTCGAGGACGACATCGGGGGGCGGAAGGGCGACGCCAACTTGCAGGGAGGCGAGACTGAACTCGCCGCCCGCCTCGATACCGAGTACGGTCATCGCGTCTACTACAACCCGGACGCGAAAGTCGCCCACAAGATCTTCGACTACCGCACCGACCCGGTCTGGCTCCTGGACCGGGCGTTCTGGCAGGGCTACTCGAAGCGGGGAATGCAGGTACTCGTCCCGGGATCTGCTGGTGAGGAGTCGGAATTCCTCGGTCAGCTTTTCACGAAGTTCGTGCCGTCGCGGATTAGCGACCTCGTCTCGGGGCCATCGGTCGAGAAGGCCCTTCAGCTAGTCATGCTCTTCGTTTTCACCGGGGCCGTCGGGCTGGGGTACCTCTTCGGGATATACAAGTGGAGATGACAATGAAAGATCAGAGTTCCGGTGCCGCTGACCTTCCCGATGTCTGTGTGGTCACGCATCCGCTCGCTGCCGCCGGCGAAAACGCGACCAGGAGTCTGTTAGATATACTGGCGGCCATCACGGGCGTGGCGCTCGTTACTGCCGACCTCCCGTTTGACTCGGAGATACGCGACAAACGAGAGGTGATAGAGGTGACTCGAAAGGGCGCGGGAGACTCTGTCGTCGTCGCTGCTGTACGATTCGCGGTAAACCAGGTGCGAATGGCCCGAACGGTGGCCGGACGTGACGAAGATGTGGTGCTGTTCTACGGGGCGACATCGTACGTGTTACCGATACTCGTTGCCCGAATCGTCGGGAAAACCGTACTCGTCGAACCCAGAGGTGACGTTCCCCTCACGCTTCGCCTCAATTGGGAACGAACGTTACCGTCTCCCGTCGCGCGATCGCTTGCGGGACTCGTCTGGGCCCTCGAACGGATAGGGTTCGCCCTCGCGCACGGTATCGTTACGTACACGCCCTCTATGGCGAAACAACTGGATCTAGACCCGGCCGCTCCGAAGGTGTTTCCATCGGGTGCCCGATATGTTCGAACCGACAAATTCGAAGTCGGCGTTCCGTACCGAGACCGCAACATGGTAGTCGGCTTTCTCGGACGGCTCGACGAGGAGAAGGGCATACGGGAGCTCGCCGCGGTCGCCAGGTCGTTGCCTGACGACGTGACGTTCAGGTTCATCGGCGATGGCGATCTGAGTGAGTGGTTGGCGGACGAACTGCGCACCGAGATTGAGACCGGAACCGTCGAGATGGCGGGTTGGGTCGACCACGACGAAGTGGCCGCCGAGTTGAACCAACTCCGGTTAGTCCTGCTTCCGTCACAGCCCACTGAAGGCCTGCCGACGACGATTCTCGAAGCCCTGTCGTGCGGGACTCCCGTGTATGCGACACCGGTCTCCGGCGTTCCGGACGTAGTCAGGGACGGCGAAACGGGCTTCCACATAACGTCCCGGGATCCGGAATCTCTCCGGTCCGGCGTCAAGTCTATCCTCGCACGCGACGATTTGGAAGCGATCAGTGCTCGTGGCCGCTCGCTGATAGAGGAGGAGTATAGCTTCGACGGGGCGTGTGAGCGATATCGGGCGATTCTTGCGGCCGTAGCATAGCCGAGACCGGCGAAAAATGGATTTGAATGGTGCGCGCTACTCCTTGTACCCGAGCCGTCGGAGTCGTTCCTTTACGTCTTCGTTCATATCCGGTCGTTCGACGCTATCGTCCTCGGTCGACTCGACGAGCTGCCGGTGCCGGTCGAGTTTCTGCCGGAGGCGGCGCTCCTCACTTGGATATTCGTCGATGACGTTCTCCTGCTCCTCGAGATCGTTCGCGAGGTCGTACAGTTCGTCGTTTGTCCCGTCGGGCCGCTCGATCAGTTTCCAGTCCTGTTCGCGGACCCTAAGGTGCTTGTCGTCGCCGCTGGACCAGCCCCCGATGACGTCCTCGCGCTCCCATTCTCCCTCGAACACGAGGTCAGCGAGATTGTAGCCGTAGAAGTTCGACGGAACGTCGAGTCCAACGGCATCCAGGAGCGTTACCGGGAGGTCGGCCAGCCCGACAATCTCGTCGTAGCTGCCTTCGTCGTCCCAACCTTCGACGAACAGCGGGACGTGATTCTTCACGTGAAGCGCGCGCGCGCCGCCGAAGTACCCGTGTTCGAGGAAGTGGTCCCCGTGATCTGCCGTCAGTGCGAACACGTAGTCGTCGCCCCAGTTGTCTTCGACGGCCTCCATGAGGCGGCCGACCTGCGCGTCGTTGAACAGTATCTCGGCGTCGTAGAGGTCGATGAACGTCTGGAGTTCCTCGTCGGTGACGTTCTCGGGTTCCTCTATCATCTTCCGTCGGAGTTTAATCGACTCTCGATCGCTAACGACGTCGTCCCTGAACTCCCGCTGATACTCCGCCGGCGGGAGGAACGGGTGGTGGACGTCCATGTAGTGAACCCACAAGAACGTGGGCTGCTCGTCGTCCCTCTCCATGAACTCGATGGCCATGTCCGTAATCTCGTCACCGGGGACGTGGTACGACCCGACGTTGACGCCGGCGGAGGACTCAAGGAGATCATATCCCCATCTGAGGAAGTCGAGAATCGGTCCGGAGAGATTCGTCTTCGCCCACTTCCGGAAACCCGCCGTCGTCGACTCTTCTGGGGCGGAGTCGTAGAACGTGTCCCATCCCCGGTCGTAGCCGAACTGTCCAGAGACGTACAGGTTCGAGTGGAACCCGCCGGTCCGGTAACCGGCGTCCTGAAAGACTTCAGAAACGAGCGTCTGTTCGTCGGAGATGCGGTCGTGTCCACCGTACATCAGCGGCGTCACGCCGGTGAGAAGAGACGGAAAGGAGAAGCGAGTCCCGCCGACGTGTGAAAATGCGTTCGTGAAGCGGCTTCCCCGCGAGGCGTACTCGTCGATGAACGGCGTGGTGTTGCGTTCGTAGCCGTGGTAGCCGACGTGGTCTGCCCGCAACGAATCGATAGTGACGAAGAGAACGTTTTTCATATCCGATGAGACGGTCACCGTCGTAATTAAGGATTCTCATACTTGATGTCGGGAGGGTAGCTCTATCCTCCGGCTAGGTCTCGATAACGCAACGTGGCTCACACCACACGGTTCCGTGCGGGCAACAGCGACCGCGTCTTCGAACGGACGCGACCGGAGAGCGAGAACAGCGTAGCGAAATAGACGACGGCGCCCAGCGTAACGAGCGCGAGAGTCCAGATCCGGGCGTGGGGGACAGCCGGTTCGACGGCGACGACTGCTACGCCCATCACACAGGCCGACAGTATCTGTGCGCCCACGGTCCGCACCGGAATCGTGACGTGGTCGAGGAGGCTGACCAAGGCGAAGTACCCCCCGGTCGTTCGCACTCCCGCGGATGCGGCAGTGGCGATAGCCGCGCCCGTCCAGCCGATCCACGAGACGAGAACCACGTTGAGGACGACGTTAGTCATGATGAAGGCGACGTTGACGCGCGTGGCGACGTCGGGCCTGTTCACCGCGTTGACGACGTTGAGTAACTGACTGGCGTAGACGTCGGCCAGATACGACCCGACGAGGATGACGAGTACCGTGGCGCCAACGGCGTACTCGGGCCGGTAGAACAGCAATATCCGCTCACCGATGAGCGCGGCCCCGACGAAACCCGGCAGGACGATGACGCCACTAAACGCGAGCGCCTCGTCGAGATAATGGGCGATCCGTTCGTGGTTACCGTCCGCGTCGAGTTCGCTCATTTCCGGAAACAGCGTGGCGCTGATCGACGAACTCGCCGTCCCGAGCAGTGAACCGATTCCCCACGCCACCTCGTAGACGCCGATCAGCGTCGCTCCTGCTGCTCCGGTCAGGAAGATGCCGAGGACGAGCGTGTCCATCCAGCCGTACACGCGCCCACGGAGAGCCCCTACCCAGGCGTACTTCGCGTACTCCCACAGGCTATTGAGATGTCGTCTGGCCGGGAGCGACGGTCGGATTCGGACGATAGCGACCCCAAAGATGGAGACGATCACGAGCGACGCCGCGTGACCGAGCGTGAGAGCTGCGACACCGAACCCCATCACTACGACGGCGACCTGAATCGTCGTCCTGACCACGCGGTCGAGCGCCTTGAGTCCGCCCGACCGCGCCACGAGCTTCTGACCCTGCATACCCGCGAGCGTGGTCTTCATGAGCGTCGCGGCGACCAGTAGCGTCGCTACCTCTGTGTTGTAACCGACGAGGACCTGAACGACGACCAGATCTGGTGGGTCGATGGTCTCTAGTACCCAGCCAAATCCGAGAATGATCCCTCCGAGTGCGACCGCTAACCCGGCGTTGATCAATACACCACCGCCAAAATACCTGTCCGGCTCTTCGCCCTCGCTCATTCGTTTCGTCACTGCCGACGAGACGCCACTCGCGGGAATGACGAGCCAGAAGAAACCCAGCGCGACGGCATAGGAGTAGTATCCGAGATCGGATGCACCGCCCATCACCCCGATGACGAACGTGGCGATAAACCCCGACAGCGAGATGACGATTTGGGTGCCGAAGTGGTAGAGAGCGGTCTTGCCGAGTCGCATCAGTCCATGTACCCGAGGTCGCGTAGCTGGCGATTGACGGCGTCGGAGAATTCACCCGATTGGCCGCGACCGATCGGTTGCCCGTACCGCTCCAACCATGACTCGAGTTTTTCAGAGAGTTCGTCCGCTATGTCGGGGTAGTCCGCCGATACGTCACGCTGCTCTTCTGGAAGTTCGAACAGTTCGGACCAGCCCACGCTTTGCTGGTACCGAAACGCGTCCGTCCGAAGCGACGTCAACGCAGACTCGTGGAACCGAGTTGTGTCGAAATCGGGGCTGTCGCGATATCGTTCTGGGAACTCTATCGGCCCACGTTGTGAAACGGCGTACTCCCGGGTCTCCGAACGGAGGTCCACGCCGACCGTTCCCTCGGCGTCTCCGCCTGCGATACCCAGAAGCGTTGTCATGACGTCGGCGTGCTGGACGATGCTGTCCCTGCCAACCGCCAGCGATTCCTCCAGCCCCGACACGACCAGTGGAACTCGGGTAACGGCGTCCGTCAGAACGTATTTGTGAGAGAGCAATCCGTATTCGCCAAACAGTTCCCCGTGATCCGCGGTAATAACAACTATGGTGTCTTCGGGCGTGTTCGCCCGAACGTATTTAACGAGTTTTCCGACCATCTCGTCGGTGTAGGCTATTTCGGCATCGTACATCGCTTTCAGTGCCGCCCATTCGCCGTCGTCCAGATCGCACCCGCCGGCGATTATCGACGGTAGATCGTAGTGGACGTCAAGGGCGAATTCGGCGGCTTCACGAGGCTTCATATCGATGTCGTCCGCGTACTCGTCGATGTATGAAAGTGGCGGATAGTACGGTCGATGAGGTTCGTTGTAGTGGAGATAAAAGAAAAAGGGACTCTCGTTCGACCGTAAGTCAAGAAGCCACCGTTCAGCGATCTCGTTCATCAGGAACGGCGACGCGTGCTTGGCAGTGTCGCGCGTCAATCCCGCCGAATGTTTTCGGATATTGAAAAGATACTTGGCGAGTGTCTTGAATCCAGCTTGGCGAATTGTTTCAGACGCGAGCCATTGGAAGCGATCGAATCCGCGGTTGAGTCCGGTCGCGGAACTCACGAAGGAATTGCGTGAGAGGCACGCTGTCTGGTAACCCGTGTTCGAGAATCGCTCTGCGATAGTCGTCACTTGCTCCGGGAGGACGTCGCCGTCGATCCCGAGCGTGTTTCTCGTCGGCGCGAGCCCAGTGAGTATCGCACCGCTCGACGGTTGCGTTGACTTACTGTGCGCGATACACGTATCGAACGTGTGTCCGTCGTCGCCCACCGCCGCCATTCGGGGCGTCGTATCGCGCTTATAGCCGTCCATGGTGGTGTGGTCGGCCCGAACGCTGTCGAGCGTAATCCAGACGATATTGGGCGAAGCCATTGGGGACTTACTGTCCGAAAGCTGCCGTGTCGTCTTCTGTATTCCGGTTCGGGTCCGAAAGAGATTAACCCGCCACAGTATTCCACCCGTACGAATGGTCCTCGTCGTCCTTGGCATCGACGCGCTCGACCCCGATCTCGTGGATCCGTCGAGACACCAGAATTTAACGCTCACTTCGCATCGATCGATCGAAACGATCGATAGCCACGCCGGTGAGCCCAGCACTCACGAGCTCTGGCCGACCATCATCACCGGGCTCGAACCGGCGGAGCACGGACTCGTTCTCGACGACGGAGTCGCGTGGGAGAATCCGCTGTTCCGTTACGGGAGCGCACTCGCCGATTACCTCGTCCCTCAGGGCCTCCAGATGAGAATCGGCGCCTGGTTGCTGACCAACACGCAGGCGGACGCCTTCCGCGTCCCCGCGACCTACTACGCCGACAACGACATATCGACAGTCTTCGACGGCAGAAAGGCGGCGCCCATCGGAATTCCGAACTACGTCGTCGATGTCGATACGGAGGACAGGGAACACAGCCTCAGGCGGAGCCTCGGTTCGCTGTTCGAACGGGACCTCGACGCCAAAGGCGGTCACACCTCGTCGGATCCCTACGAGTTCTACGAGAATTGCATGGAGATGGCGATGACCCGTATCGCTCGCACACGTCGCGGCCTCCGGGGCCGTCGCAACGAACTCCTCTTCGCCTACACGAGTAGCCTCGACTTGATCGGTCACGTAACCTACGACCTCCCCGAGCTCCAGATGGCGGCGTACGACGAACTCGACGAGTTCGTTGGCGAACTCCGTGACGATCTCTGCCCGGGTGACGAACTCCTGTTGATCAGTGACCACGGCCTCCAGCACGGAATACACACGCACGAGGCGATGGTCGCCGGAACGGACCCGTCACTGGTCAAAGCGATCGACAGCGTGCTTGACGTGCGTGACGCCATCGAGACGGAACTCAACGGAGGAAACCACCGTCCCACGCCAGATCAGACCGACGAGCGAGACGGCGATTCCTCCGGCGGCGAAGCGGTGAAGGAACGGCTCGAAGACCTCGGTTACATGTAGTTACGCGTTGGCCAGAACATCTTCGTAGAGGTCGCGATACGCAGTCGCGACCGATTCGATGGCGTAGTTTTCTTCGACCAGTCGGCGACCGCTGGCAGCGAGTCGGTCACGTTCGACCGGGTCAGCCGCGAGTTCAACGAGATGATCCGCCAGCACTTCCTGGTCGCCGGTCGGGTGGAAACGCGCGACGTCTCCGTACGGGTCCGTGAACGGCGGAATATTTGTGAAGATGGCTACATTTTCTGATGCGAGCGCTTCCACGGCTGCCGCGCTGAACCCTTCCCACAGCGATGGCATGGCGTACACGTCGATCTCGGAGAGCATCTTGTACACTCGCTTTCGGTCGAGGTATCCGAGAAAGTGGACCGACTCGTCGAGATTCAGATCGGTCACCAGTTGTCGCAACTCCGATTCTAGCGGTCCATCTCCGGCGAGGACCAGTTCGATCCGCCGGTCGGACCGCTCTCGGGCCAACTCCAGAGCCCGGACCAGCGTCTCGTGATCCTTCTGCTCTGTCAGCATCCCGGCCGTACCGACGACGACGGAGTCAGGGGAAGCTTTTGCATCTCCGAAAATGCTCCAATTCAAATCTCGGCCGGCAGCGAGTCGATCGAAGTCCACGCCGTTCGGTATGAAGGCAACTTTGTCGGCCGGGAGTAGCGCGTCCTCCCACCACTGAAACGAGTCGTACACCGCCCGAGAGTTACAGACGACGCGGTCCGCCAGTGGATTCGTCAGCCCGTTCGCGACTCTGCCGAGCCTGTTGAAGCCCATTCGCATGTTTCCTTCGCGCGAAACGGACGGTATCCCCAGTGAACGGGCAATAATCTTCGCGAAGGCGCCCGAATGATTGTGGTGGGCCTGAACTAGGTCGTATTGCCGCATGAAGTGCCGAGCGCGTCGAACGGTGTTCCAATCGACACCAACGGTCGTGTCCGGCGCATCGAGACTGGTGACGTCGATGGAATCAGACCCCGCGAACGGTTCCGCCGCGAACCAGGCCAGAACGTCTACCTCCACATCTGTGTTGTCAACGAGGCCCCGAGCGATGTCCGCGGGGACGCTCGTTTCACCGACCGCGTTAACGACGAAACAGACTTTGGGACCGTCCATTGTAGGGAAGCCATCCTCGGCAGGTTCCTATTAGTTCCGTTTCCAGTGCCCCGCGAGTCATTCGGTCCACTTGATCCGCTGTGCTCTGGTCACGACCGATACAAGGGCACGAAACGACTGAGCCCGATCCAGACGAAGAAACAACTTGCGATTAGCATCGGAATCACGACGAGTGATATCGCAATAACGGCCGTTTTGGCCAGAATAGTCGTGACTTTCATCGACGTAACCATACTGAGTGGGATCATCGATAAAATCGCAAGGAACGATATACTGACCGGCACGTGATTTTCAGTTGACGTAATTGCTGGTGTTCGCATACGGTTGCCTCCTCTACTAACTGTTGTTGCCCGTTTGTTTCATACATTTCTCGAAACCAGTCCGTGACTCCCCTCTCGCCCGTTCCGCTCACAGAGACCGGAATTGTATTATAGTGGCCTACTCCGGAATTACGTATATGATCCCTGTGCCGTTGCAAATACTTTCGGACTTCCATCTCTTGCTTTTCCTCGGTTTTTTCGGTGCGGCAGCGATAGCTATCAGGTATCACGATCGGAGGGGAGTGAGAGCGGGATTTCTCGCGTTCTTCGTCGTACTTCTGGTCGTGCAGGGAACCGTCGTTCCCCCTGGATGGCCTTTTAATGGATGGACCCTCTTCGGTAACGAAGCGCCGACGGAGGACGTCCGGTACGAGTTCCGCGTCGTCGACGCAGATGGAAACGAGCTACGGTACGACCCACGTGCCACGTCAGTGTTGATATCACCGGTAGCACACCGGTACGGCCAGAAGATTGACGATGAATACTGGGGTGAATCGTATACTGATCAGGAAGCGTCAGAGCTAGCGCAGTATCTCCTCTATCGAGCAACCAAGTATCGGACGACTGTCGAATCGGGCACCTACGACGGGACTTACAAGTTTCCACGACATCAACTCGACTACCGCTGGAACGAGCAGCGCCTGCAAGAGATAGGAGCGTTCGAAACGCTCCGTCTGTACCGAATTGCGATTCACGTTTCACACGACGGGAACGAAGTAGCGATGTCGGAAGCGGTCGCCTGGGAGTACGAAGCGTCGTACGGAGAGGCAAGGGGTGCAAACGCGTGACCTTCGTCAATTACTTCGCAACGGAACAGCGAGAGAGTCCGTTCAATCTAGCTGTCGCACGTGTTCTCGTCGGACTCTACGCGCTCTGGAAGGTAGATAGCTACGTGGACTGGGAGATCGTTCGCGTGTGGCCGGTCTATCTTCACGATGAGTATCAGTTCTTGCTGCTTTCAGAGGACCTGTGGTACCTCCCCGTTGAGCGGCTATTGGTCGTAATTACCCTCGTTGCGTTCGTCATCGGATTCCGGACTCGGATCACGGGATTCGTTTCTGCGCTTCTCCTGGCCCACATGAGTGCCATTCTCAATATGATCACGACTGGTGGCACTTCCACGACATTCCTCTACCCCGTGTATGTCCTCTTGCTTTTCGCCCTGTTCGCCGAAGAAGACCTGTTATCGGTCGATGGTTTACGTCGGACTGGTGGCAAATCTCTCGATCAGCTCACCGATAAACTAGATACTGGAACCTCCAAAACATATTCGATGTCGCCGCTGAAGTGGTTGCTCGTCGTTCTCGGAATTATATACGCGCATTCAGGTCTGACGAAAATCGTCGACGGACCCTTGACAGCCTGGATTGACCCCGCTAACTTGGCCCGGTATCTCGCTCTTTGGGAGACCATCTCGGGCCGAGAGTTGCTTTTCGTTGATTTCATAACCGGTTCACTGTTGCTCGCCACCGCCGTCGCCGCGGGAACCGTCTTCCTGGAGACAGGCTTTCTCGTAGCAGTACTCCTTCGTTGGTCGATTACGCCGTTCATCATCGGCCTCGGTGCAATGCACACAGGGATAGCGCTCGCCATGACCCCGTACTTCTTCGATATGTACCTGATCTACCTGTTGTTCCTCCCTTGGGACCGTATCTACGCGCGCATAACTAGCTCACGGGAAATTACGGTTACGTACGATGCGAACTGCTACTTCTGTGTTCAATCGATGTTGTTTGTAAAGTGGCTGGATACCGGCCGTACCATCAAATTCGTGGCGAATTCGCGCAGTGAGGAAAACCTGTCTTCGGACGACGCAGAACCCTCAGGAGCGATAGTTGCTGTTACAGACGGCGAGAGCGTCGAAGGATATCAGGCATTCAGAACGTTATTCAGTCACTTCGGCCTCCTATCGCCCCTCGCAATCGGGATGGCGATCGATCCTGTCGAGCGGATTGGTACGAGGATATACGGACGCGTCGTCTCGAACCAGTAGAATCGTTTTCACGATGTCGTCGATCAGAAGCGCGAACATCTGGATGGACAGAGAGGAACGTCAGGATTTGAGCCGCTCCACACCATTGCACGGCCAGCTGCGACGCTTCGATACATTCTTTGGCAGACCTCACAGAAATAACTTTCATGTGCGGAATCGCGGGCGTGTTCGGCAGGCAGATTGCCGGTTCTACATTTGATGAGATGATCGATTGTCTCACCCATCGAGGTCCCGACGACCATGGGCGATTCGTCGACGGTGACGTACCGATAGCGATGGGTATGCGACGTCTCGCCATCGTAGATTTGAAAGGCGGAGAGCAACCGATTCGGAACGAAGACGGCTCTGTTATCACCGTCTTCAATGGTGAGATCTACAACCACGAATCGATACGGGCAGACCTTGCTGACAAAGGCCATCGCTTCGAGACGCGTTCGGACACGGAGGTACTCGTCCACCTCTGGGAGGAGTACGGTACGGACATGACCCGGCACCTCGATGGGATGTTCGCCTTCGCTGTGTTCGATGCCGAAGACGACGAACTCTTCCTCGCTCGCGACCGGTTAGGAATAAAGCCGCTGTACGTCGCCGACACTGAATCAGGATTCGTCTGGGGGAGTGAAATCCAAGCAGTGCTCGCAGCCGGAGTCGATAGATCGATTGATGAACGGGCGGTTTACAACTACTTCACGCTTCGATATACACCGTCACCACAGACGCTTTTCTCGCAAATACAGAAGGTGCCCCCTGGATCAACAGTCCACGTCACGTCTGCAGGCGTTGAACGGCGCCAGTACTGGCGGCCGGGCGGTGACCCAGTCTCGGGCAGTCCGGACGAACTCGCATCGCGGCTCCGCACTCACCTCGAACGGTCAGTGGAACGGCGTATGATGTCGGACGTTCCGCTCGGAGCATTTCTCTCAGGTGGACTCGATTCGTCGAGTATCGTCGCTCTGCTCTCCGAGAAGATGGATTCGCCGTTACAGACGTTTTCGATCGGATTTCAAGCCGACTCGTACGACGAAAGTTCCGAAGCGCGATACGTCGCCGAGCATTTCGGAACGGATCACCACGAGATTACCGTGGATTTAGACTCTATGGACCTGTTTGATGGACTCGTCTCGGAGCTCGGCGAGCCGCTCGCTGACCCGGCAATCTTTCCGACGCTCCTGCTTTCAGACCTCGCGAGTGAGCACGTCAAAGTAGTCCTCTCTGGTGAGGGAGCTGACGAACTACTCGCCGGATACTGGTATTACAAAATTCAGGACGACCGACAGAAGTACGGACGATTGCCCGGGCCTGCTTTCAGGGTGGCAGCGTTAGCGGAGAAACACATCTCCGAAGGGGACAAGCGCCTCCGCTATTTCACATCCATGCGTGACGACGAAAGCGCTTTACAGGGGCTCATGCAACGATTCCAGATTCCCCCAGAGCGATACCTCGATTCGGATCAGACTCCCGATTCTAGCGGATTGACAGACGTTATCGACGCGTCTTTCGACCGGGCGATGACCGATCACTCTTTTGACCGGATCAGCGCTTTCGACGTCGCCTATTGGTTACCCGACGACCTGCTTTACAAAGTCGACCAAGCGAGTATGGCCCACTCGCTAGAGGCACGTGTTCCGTTCCTCGATCACGGTCTTGTGAACTTCCTATACCGCGTTCCTCGTAAACACAAGCGAGGTGAGTACAAACCATTACTAAAACGTGCGATGAGGGACGTACTACCCGATCGGACGCTTCAGCGGAGTAAACACGGTCTCGGCGTGCCTGTTAGCAATTGGTTCCGAGAGGGTCACGAGGCGATTGAAGGGTGGATCACCCGCGAACATCTCCAGACGACCCCCTACGTGAACCCAGACCGGGTGTTTGATCTGTGGGCAGATCATCGTTCAGAACGACGTGATTACGGACTCACGCTTTGGAAGGTACTCAATTACGTGGCTTGGTACGACCACTTTGGGACTCGTCAGTAATTTCTTCCGGCCATGAATTTGTCAAATTACTAATCACTTCGTCTATCTGGTCTGCGCGACGTTCGTACGTGTATTCGTACGCTCCTGTCTCACGTGGGTTTGAGATGGATGCATCGAGTGCATTCAAACTCGTGTCGGCGAAGTCGTCGACGTTAGCATTTTCGTAGAGATGGATCGATTCATCGTTGACTGCGATGTCCGCGATCGTCGGAACATCAGAGGCCACGACTTTGAGACCGCAAACGAGGTATTCGTAGAGTTTCAGGGGGGATGTGTAGTGGCTCGCGATGCGATCAGAATCTCTCAGCGGTACGAATCCGACGTCCGAAACTGCGAGATACTCGAATACGTCCTCCTGGGGTACGCGACCAACGAACGTTACGTCGTTCTCGACTCCGTGTTCCTCAGCAATCTCCCTGAGATCCGCTATTTCGTCGTCCGTGCCACCGACGACGACGAGTTTGGCCCGGACGTCGTCGACGATGAGTGAGAATCCCTCTATGACAAGTTCGAGATCGTTCTTCCAAGCAGAGATACTACCTGCGTAAACGAAGACCGAAGCGGATTCGACCGCGAGTTTGTCTTCGAGACGTTCCGAATCCGAGTCTGGAACTAGTGAAGCGGAGGCCGCATCTGGTACGACGGCGTCGACGGAGATACCTAATGACTCCAGGTCCGTTGCGATTGGCCGAGCAATGGTTAGGACGCCGTCGACTGCCTCTACACGATTCCGCTCCTCGTCTGAACCAATTTCGCCGATACCGCTGTACGCCTTGTGGGCCTCATAGATCGTCAGGGGGTAGACCCACGACGGAAGATGAGCTAACACGCGGAGGAAAGACACGTCACGAGTAAAGAGAACGTCATCGGAGCGAGAGCGAAACAACGCAGAGAGATAGTATCGGAGCCGGTCCGAGGTCGTGTCTTTCCCGGTAGTGCCAGTGTGGACGACTTCAAATTCAATTGAGAGGTTGTTGGCTCGTGCGTATTCGTGCGGATTTCCTGCCGCTAGTAGCGTTACGTTGTGGCCGAGACGTGTTAGGGCGTTACAGGTGTGAATTATTTGGTTTCCGTGGGCATTGGACGGGTCGAAGTCGGTGTGATAGACGTATGTAAGACGTGCCATTGCGGTTGAATACTTACACATTACTAAACGAGAGGAAGTAACCGTGACGCTTCGTTGGTCACTGCTAGAGAGGGCAGAAATAGGAGTGTTCAAATATCACGATGCACTTTTCGTTAACGTCATTATGTATTCGCTCGCTGGTATCAAACGGGCAATTCGTGACCCAGCACGGGCGATTCGGGAAGCTAACAAATTCTTTCATACCCGTGGATTTCGTCGCGATTTCAATCCCGACGGAGTGAACGTTCTCGATCGGGACTGGGACAATCTGATAATTCTTGACGCTTGCCGATACGATTACTTCAAAGAGGTCGCTGACCTACAGGGAACAACGGGATACGTCGAATCGATTGGGAGTGCCACCTACAGATTCATCCGGGGAACTTTCACTAACCGAACGCTTTACGACACCGTATACGTGATGGACAACGGCTGGTACCTGCAGTTAAAAGACGAGATTAACTCAGACATCTTCGATCACTACAACCTCCATAGCGGAAACTACGACGTTACCTGGGCAGACGAAGAGTTGGGAGTAGTTGCTCCCGAGAGCGTGACTGAATACGCGAAGCGAGCGGTCAACCAGTACGAAGACAAGCGACTCATCGTTCACTATCTGCAGCCACATCATCCGTTCCTCGGAGAGACGGGTGAGACTTTCACCCAGCACTCTTCTTCGTTACTCGAAGTAATCGACGAGAACGAGAACGCCACGAGAGAGCAATTGCGTCGCTCTTATCGTGAAAATCTGGAATTGGTGCTTGAGGAGGTTACAGAACTCCTTCCCGAACTGACGGGACGAACTGTTATCACGGCAGATCACGGTGAAATGCTCGGCGACCGTCACGACTTTTTCCCGATGCGTGACTACGGCCATCATCCAGGCATTTACAACGACGCGACGGTGAAAGTACCGTGGCACGTCGTCGAAAACGGCGAGAGGCGCGATATACGAGCCCAGGAGCCTAAGGAACAGGAAGAGATCGACGCTGCGAAGCTCAAAGAACAGCTCCAACAACTCGGATACAAGATGTGACCGAAGCGTACGTTCACAGCCGATCAGGTCCGTTCCAAGGCTTCGTACTCCCAAACAAGGTCAAAGTACCGCTTTAATCCAGCCACGAACGCCTCGTTTTCAGTTATTGCCGCTTGCCGCATGTGGTTCGGAACATCATCCTCCTGCACGAGCAGAATCGCCGTCCCGGAGTCGTACTCCATACTCGGGTCGGCCACAGTGCCCCGCCAGGGGAGTCGTTCCTCGCTGAACCGGATCCCGACTTCCGGATACGAATCAGAAATTTCCTCGACGATACCCGCCTGAACGTCTCTGTTCTCATCGCTCAGCCGATCGGGAGCGACCAGGAGCACGGAGACGTCGATTCCCCTGTCGAGGGCCGCCTCGAAGGCGGGGCGGACCGAGTCGAAGTACTCGAAGCTCTTCGACATAACGAGCAATTTTTCGTCGGCGTCGTCGTAGATCCGACGGGTCTCCCGCTCGCTGGGTTCGCCGACGTCGACGACGTGAAACAGTTCCGACGTCGGGGTGACCGACTCGGTGGCGCGCTCGAACAGCGGATCGTACTCGGAGAGGAACACCTCGCGGCGCGTATCCAGTTCGGCCTCGAACTGTTCGTACTCCTGTCGCTGGTTCTCGACGGCCCTGTCGAGGATTTCCTCGGGTGACTTCGACTGGTACTGCTTCGGTCGCCCGGGAATGACCTTGATGAATCCGCGGTCGGAGAGGGCGTCCAGCACGCCGTAAATGCGGGCTTTGGGGATTCCGGTCGCCTCGGCGAGGTTGGGCGCCGACGTCTGCCCGAGAGATATCAGCTCTTCGAGCGCGGTCTCCTCGTACTCCGTCAGCCCCAGCAGGTCGAAGACGTCGTCTGCCCGGCCGGTCATACGTCGTACTTTTATCGGCCCGTACAAAAGGGGGCCGAAACGTATATGGACCCGACGCCAGTAGTTACTCGCAAGATTAGTAACTATGGACGAACAGCAGATCGCGGAGTCGGAGGCGGTGGCGGAGGAGGTGGAATCAGCGGCGGACGACGCGTCACGGGCCGATTCACGGGCCGAAGACGACCACCTCGCCGGCGTCGAGGACGGCTGTGGCTGTACCGAAGTGTGGGAGCACCTGAGCGAGAACCGCGCGGACGAGTAGCAGAGATCTCACTCGAATTGGACGACCGATCTCCATGTGATCGACGGAGAGTCGGCGCCTCACTTCCGATCCGCAGCTTTTTGCTGGCGGCGTGACGAGTACCGCCAATGGCGGATAGCGACGACGTCTGCGTCCTCGTTCCCACGTACAACGAGGCCGAGACGATCGGTGCGGTCGTGACAGGGTTCGTCGACCAGGGGTACGAACACGTCTTCGTCGTCGACGGCGGGTCCGCGGACGACACGCAGGCAGTCGCGCGCGAGGCGGGTGCACGCGTCGTCGAACAGTCCGGGACGGGGAAGGGCCAGGCGGTCCGCGAGGCGCTTCAGCGCCACGTCGACCGGCCGTACGTCCTGATGCTCGACGGCGACTCGACGTACCGGCCGGAAGAGGCGGAGCGGCTCCTCGACCCGCTGCTCTCGGGGGAGGCCGAACACGTCATCGGCAACCGGTTTGCAAACATGCAGTCCGGGGCGATGACGCGGCTCAACCAGGTCGGCAATCGAATCATCAACCGTTCGTTCTCGCTCATCCACGGTCGGAACCTCGTCGACATCCTCTCGGGCTACCGGGCGTTCACGCTCGAATCGGCGAACCGGCTCCACCTCCGATCCGACGGGTTCGGCATCGAGACGGAGATGTCCGTCGAGTGCGTCAAACACAACGTCAGGACGGCGGTGGTCCCCATCACCTACGAGCCCCGGCCGGAGGACTCGGAGACGAATCTGCGCCCGTTTCGCGACGGCGCGAACATCATTCTCACGCTCTACCAGATGGCCAAGACGAACAACCCGCTGTTCTACTTCGGCAGCGTGGGAACGCTGAGTACGCTCACGGGCATCGGTCTGGCGGCCTACGTCGCCTACGAGTGGTTCGTCAGGAGCATCTCCCACGAGGTCATCGCGTTCCTCGCGGGGTCGGCGGTACTGCTCGGCGTCCAGTTGTTGATGTTCGCCGTCCTCTCGGACATGATCGTCGCCGTCAATCGAGAACAGACCCACCAGATCCAGCAGATCGCCCGCAAGATCGGCGACGAGAAAGGGGAAGATGCGGGTCCAGTGGGCGAGGACGCGGCCGGGCAGTCGGCGGACGTCGAAGAGTCGACGGTCGACGAGAGCGGCGTCGACCCGGCGGAGTCCTAGAACGGGATCAACGACCGTAACTGAGCGAGGAGGCTGTTGCCGGTGGCCTCACGTCTGGATTCGAACACGGGGTGCAGCGCGTTCAGCAGGTCCTGCTCGTGCTCGAACTCGCGTCGGTCGATCTCCTCGAGCGCTTCTGCGAGGGTCATCGCGTGTCCGGACGCGTCGTAGGGTACTTCGACGTGGCCCAGTTCGTCCCGCAGCGACTGTGCATCGGTCGGGTACGTCACTGCCGCGTCGCTCAGTCTGGCGTCCAGGGCCGCGATCCCGAACTCGATGACCTCGGGTCCGTCGTCGTCGTCGTTCGCCGGCGGGCGGACTCCCATTAGTGAATAAGACGGCCCTGGGGGTCGAAAAACCTGCGCTCCTGGCTCGAATGGCTGGGTACCGGGCGCCACTGATAAGCCACCGCGGTCCGTTCCGCAGTATATGTCGGCAGGTGTGCCGGTGGCGCTGGAGCCCTATCGCTGGCTCGTGGTGGTCGCGTCGGTGCTCGTCTCGTTCCTGGTTCTCGCGCTGATATCCGGGGACGGCAGGCGAACCGACGGCGTTCGCTCCCGACTCTTGCACGGCGTCCCCTGGGGAACGGCCCTCACCGTCGGGTTCGTCGCGTCGGTGTACCTCTTCGTCCAGGGTGGGCTCGCGCATCCGAGACAGCCGCTCGTCATCCCGTTCCGCTCGTGGTCGTACTTTTACCCGCTCGGAATGGTCACCGCCGCGTTCAGCCACGGGAGCTGGTCCCACGTCGTCGGAAACCTCGTGGGAACCGTGGCCTACGCTTCCATCGCGGAGTACGCGTGGGGCCACTATCCGAGAAAACGCGGCGCTCAGACGTTCACGGGCTGGCGAACGAACCCGTACGCCCGCATCCTCGCCGTTCCGGTCGTCTCTATCGTCGTCGGCCTGTTCACCGCCCTGTTCGCCCTCGGTCCCGTCGTCGGATTCTCCGGCGTCGTCTTCGCCTACGCCGGTTTCGCCGTCGTCCAGCGACCAGTCCTCGCGACGCTGGCGATCCTCGGTTCACAGGTCCTGAGCCTCGCCTTCTCCGCGGTGACGAACCCCCAGTCTGTCGCGTCACCGACGCCACGCGTCGTCACGCCCTGGTGGGCCGACATCGCCATCCAGGGTCACGCCATCGGGATCCTCGCCGGTATCTTGCTCGCTATCGCCCTGGCCCGATCGCGTGACGACTGGCCCGAACCCCGGCGAGTCTGGTTCGCGCTCGTCGCCTTCGCCACGTTCCAGGGCCTGTGGGCGATGTACCTCCCTGCGGACGGGGGTCGGTACGTCCTCTTCAGGTGGGCCGGCGTCTCGGTCGTGTTCCTCCTCGCGACGATCGTGGTGATCGCGGCGACGAGGCGCGAGGACGTCGCCGTTCCGTCATTCGGGAGCGTGCACAAGACGTTCGCCCTCGCGTTCGTCGTCGTCTTGCTGGCCTCGCTCTCCGGGTCGGCGGTGTTCTACAACGTCGCCCCCATCGACCAGCAGCCCGGTCCCGACCGGACAGTCGAGGTTCGCGATTACTCGGTCGGCTACGCCGAAGACATCCCGGAGGGGTACATCGACGCCGTCTCGATCCCGATCATCGACTACTCGCCCCAGATCAACACGAGCGGCGTCATCGTCACGAGTCCAGATCGATACATCTGGCGGACGGCCGTCGGACCGGCACGGCTCGAAAACCGCGGTCGCGTCTCCATCCTCGTCGGCGGACTCGGCTGGCGTGAACGCGTCGTCGTCAACCGGACCGGGTGGATACTGGCTGGCAACGAGGAGGTGTACAAGGTGTACCTCCGCCCCGAGGGCGAGGACCGGACGCTCGGCTTCTCGTCTGAGCCCGCAGCGGCCGACCCAACGATAGCCGGGCGTAACGTCACGATGCGTTCCACCGACGAGCAGTTCGAGTTCGTCGTCACACGGCGAGGTGAGACAATGGGCAGCGCGGCCGTTCCGGCGAACGGGACGTCGGTCACGACCGGCGGGCTTACGTTCCGTCGCGACGAGAGTCGCGTCTTCGCCATCGAGAACGAGACGCGCGTCCAGATCGCCCGACGGAACGGTGACTGAGCGAACGGCGATCGAGAGAACTACGCCTGAGAGGAGTTATCCGTCAGCCGACCACTCGATGCGGTACACTTCGGCGTCGATCGTCCGTTTCTCCTCGTCGTGGAAGTCGAACTGTCGAGGCAACTCGAACTCCGTCCGGTAGGAGTCGGTGACGTCGCCGCCCTCGTCGGCCGCGAACGACTCGACGAACTCCTGGCTCCCGTCGTTGTGGATGGAGTAGGAGACGCCCGCGACGTCGGCGGCGGTCGCCAGGAACGCCCGGTCGGCGTGTTCGTTCCCCGACTGGGCGCCGAACGGCGGGTTCATGACGATCGTCGTCTCCGCGGGGTCCGGTCGGAGCGGCAGGTCAGTCGCGTCGGCGCGGACCCAGGAGACGGAGGTGGTCGAGGCGACCTTGCGCTCGTTGTCCCGGGCAGTCCCAAGCGGCGCCGGGTCGATATCGACGCCGACGACGCGCTCCGGGCCGCGCAGCGCGGCACCCAGAGCGAGCATGCCCGTCCCACAGCCCAAGTCGAGGACCGTCTTTCCTTCGACGTCCCCCCGCAGGTCGGCGAGGTGAACGAGGTGAGCCGCCAGTTCCGGCGGCGTTCGGTACTGTTCGAGGGGGGCTCGCGGGTCCTCGAATCCCGCCACGACGCCGAGTTGCTGGGCCAGAGCCCGTTTTGTCGCCATCACTCACAATACATTATGCGCATTCAAAAAGTTTTGTAGATGCGCAGAAGTAATCGAGCCGCTGGTCGGGGAGTTCGACTTACCAGGTGTCGTGGAAGGTGTCGAACTCCAGCTGGTCCAGATCCTCCTCGCCGATGGCGATGCGGTACTCCTGGGGAGTGAGCATCGGCTGTTTGAACTGCGGGCCGTCGTCGGTGGTGATACGCGGACAGCCAGTGTTGACGTAGGCGTCCATCCCGAAGTTGGTGAGCCGGTCCGGCGTCACCTCGTCCATCGTGATGAGGTAGGCGTTGTCGTTGTTCTCGACGATCTCCTGGGCCTCGTCCCAGCGGCCCTGGCCAATCTTCGTACAGAAGATGACGCCCCAGCGCTCGGCGTCCATCGCCTTGTGGACGGAGGCGTAGCGCTGCTTCATGAACTTCTCCGTGTCGGCGACCGTGACGACGTTGTTGACGGGATCGGCGATGACCACGTTCTTGTCGGGGTGTTCCATCGCGAGGCCGAGCGGGTGGAACTTGCCACCGCCGACGTACAGCATCTGGTCGGCGTCGACGTCGGCGCTAGCGTAGTTGCAGCCGAGGACCTGGCCCTCGTGGGTGAGGCGGTCGTCGCCCTTGCGCGTGTGGACGGTGTAGCCGCGCTCCCCCAGCCACGCCTTCATCTCGTCGAACTTGTTCATGTGCTGGGCCGTAGTGACGAGACCGACGTCCGGATCCTCCTCGGGCGAGGCCAATTCCTCTTCGCGGGCCTGCTCCATGATGGGGAAGAC
The DNA here is from genome assembly GCF_058933135.1 of Halomicrobium sp. HArcel3. Lineage (NCBI taxonomy): Archaea > Methanobacteriati > Methanobacteriota > Halobacteria > Halobacteriales > Haloarculaceae > Halomicrobium > Halomicrobium sp. HArcel3. The sequence continues at coordinate 847,897 of NZ_JBZYDN010000001.1, forward strand.
GTCGACGTTCGAGAAGAGCGGGACGTAGATGATCTTCTCGGACTCCTTCATCGGCGAGTGGCCGAAGTGGACGAAGACGTCCGTCCGGCGCATCATGTAGGTGTCGAGGTCGCAGGCGCCGTAACAGGGCTGACCGGAGATCATCACCTGGACGTCCTCGGGCAGCAGTTCCCGCAGGTCGTCGGCGACCGCCGGGCCGCGTCGCTTGAGTCCTTCCGGGAACTGGAGGCCCACGGTCTCGGCGTCGCGTTCGTCGACGGCGTCGACGATGCGGTCGAGTTCGTAGTCCCACTCCCTGTCGTGCTTCAGCGAGAGACCTGTGTTCCGCAGGTCTCCGTCGGTACGCTCCTGGCTCATTACCCCGGCGTAACGTCCGAGCGCGTATAACAGCCGCGTTTCGGTGACTACGTGAGTGCCCGCAACGCGCCGTGAGGAACCCGGTGGGGTTCCGTCGGCGTGATTCAACAGAAGTTCTGCGTCGCGTACACCTCCCCGTCTTCGCCGTCGTAGTAGACGCCGATTCCCTCGGCGTTCCACCGTTCCCGGAGGATGTTCTCCCGGTGTCCGCTGGAGTTCATCCACATGTCCACGAAGGCGGTCGCGATCGCCGACTCCGAGGGCTCCCCGATAGTACCCCGCATCGCGATGTTCTCGCCACCCCCGACAGCGCAGTCGTAGCCGGCCTGATCGTACCGGTCGACGAAGCTGTCGCCGTCGGGCGCGGTGTGGCTGAAGTAGTCGTTCTCCGCCATGTCCCGGCTGTGGTTCCGGGCGACTGCGCTCAACTCGGAGTCGTGTTCGAGCGTACCCAGCCCGTTCTGACGACGGATTTCGTTGATCTGCGCGTGGATATCACGCTCGACCGCACGCTCGTCGAACGCTTCGTCTGTCGACGATTCTGTCTCGGTAGACGTCCCCGATTCGGTCTCGGTAGCGGTTTCCGTCACCGTCTCGGTAGTGGTCTCCGTCTCCGTGGGTGAGTCGGTGGTCGTTGCCGTCGGTGACTCGGTCGCCGTTTCTTCCTCCGTCGCCGTTTCGGTTTCAGTCGCCGTTTCGGTTTCAGTCGCCGTTTCCGTCTCGGTAGCAGTGTCCGTCTCCGATGGCGTGCTCGATTCGGTCTCCGTCGCTTCAGTTTGGGCCCCGCCGTCGTCCTCACCGTCACCATCGTCTGCTATCGGTTCGTCGTCGTCACCCTGCGCGTCATCCCCCTCCCGGGTATCGTCGCTTTCCTCACTGGACTGACCAGTCCCGCTGGATTCGTCGTCCTCCTCCGGTGTGTCGGGCGAATTGTCGCCGAAGCCGTACCCGTCGTCCGGGATGAACACCGAACAGTTCCCGTCCTCAACGTATTCGAAAGCCGTCGCGTTCGCGGCCGTCGCGTTTTCTTCCGACGCGTCACCGATTTTCTCGGAAGCGCTAACGGTGCCGACCCCAGCGGCAAGTACTGCCGCGACGAACAGCGCCGCGGCGATGGTCACCCCGATCCGCTGCCAGCCCCGTCGATTCGCGGTTCGATTCGCCTCATTCGTCATGGACTGCCTCCCCTGTTGACATGCTCCGTGGGGCACTACTGGCCCGGTTTAGTTCATTATCTGCGTCGTAAACGAAATTCCAGAAAACCGCCGCGTAATTGGGCCGACGCCGGCATTCGGTCACGACTCCGCCGTACACAGCGGAAATGCGAGATTAAGCGCAAACTGTAGCCTGGAACGAGCGATTACGGAGCGGCGGAGCCGACTGGCTTCTACACCGCGCCGATTGCTCGCCGTCGGTACTTTGGTCAGTCCACGGCGACCGCAAGCCGAGAAACGTCTGGTGCGGTCAGGACTCGTCGAGTAACTCGTCCACCCGGGAGTCGCGCCGCCCCATCATGACCGAGACGACCCGGTCCTGGAAGGCGAGGAAGCCAAACACGAGTACGGCCAGTCCGCCGCCGAACAGCATGGAGGTCTCCATACCCGGAGTTCACGCTCGCTGCCTATAAGCCTTCCCGGGGGTCCCGGACCCCGTTCTCGGGCGTCTCCGGCAGGTCTATAGGCGACGAGTCCCCAACGTCGATCAATGAGCGTCGAGACCGAGACCCGCGACGATGCCGGTGAGAACCCCGCCGACCAGCTCGCCAGCGAGTTCGGCGAGGCCATCACCGAGATGCCCATCTACCAGCGATTCGCAGAGGCCAAGCGGGCCGTCGAGAACGACGAGGCAGCCCAGGAGCGCATCCAGAAGTTCGAAACCATCCGCGAGGACTTCATGCTCGCCCGCCAGACGGGCCAGGCTGACGAGGAGGGCCTTCGCGAACTCCAGGCCGCCCAGGAGGAACTGCACGAACTCGACGTCATGAGCGAGTACCTGGCCGCCCAGAGCGAACTCGAACTCCGCCTTCAGGAACTCAACGAAGTCGTCTCCGACGAACTCGTCGTCGACTTTGGCGAGAAGGCTGGCGGGTGCTGTGAGGACTAGGGAGGCGCGCCCGAAGGGCGGGCCTCCGACAGTCCGAGGGGGAGCGAAGCGACACGCGAGGACTAAAACGGCGCCGACCGGAGGGAGGGGCCGTCTCGAATCCGAACGGTGAACGAAGTGAACCGTGAGGACCAGGCTGGCCTGAGCGAAGCGAAGACCAGTTATACTGCGAACGGGGAGCGGAGCGACCCGTGAGTGAGTTCTGAGCGAAGCGATGATCGCCGTCTGTGGCCGAATAAAAGAGGTGGCTTCGAAACGCATTAGCCCCAGCCATCCGACTCCTCGTCCATGACAGTCGATAGCGACTGGGGCGACTGGTTGCCGCGCGCCGTAGAAGACGCCGACCCGGACGGACTGGCAATCTGGTATCTCGGGTGTAACGGGTTCATCGTCAAGTCCAGCGGCGGGACGACGGTGTACATCGATCCCTATCTCGGTATCGGGGACCCGCCGCGGACGCTCCGGATGATTCCGGTGCCGTTCAACCCCGAGGACGTCTCGGAGGCCGACGCGGTGCTGGCGACGCACGAACACATCGACCACGTCCACGGGCCGTCGCAGGGACCGATCCTCGAACAGACGGGCGCGGACTACTACGCGACGGACTCGGGAATGGCCGTCGTCGACGAGGAGGGCTGGACCGACGAGTGGGACGTCACGGACGACCAGTTCACCGAAATCGTCGAGGGCGACACGCTGGAGATCGGCGACCTCACCATCCACGTCGAGCCTGCCAACGACCCAGACGCGGAACACCCGATCTCGTACGTCTTCGAACACGGCGAGACGACGTTCTTCCACGGCGGCGACGCCCGTCCGGGCGAGTTCGAGGAAATCGGGGAGAACTACGACATCGACCTGGGCGTGCTCGCCTTCGGCGCTATCGGCAACATCGACGACAAGGAGACGGGCGAACCGGTCCGGACCCAGTGGTACAGTGACGAGAACATGATCGTCGAGGCGGCCAACGAGCTCCAACTCGACACGCTTCTCCCCAGCCACTGGGACATGTGGAAGGGCATGACAACAGAGCCGACAGTTCTTCACAACCACATGAATAGCTTCTCATACCCTGAGTCCCTCGAAATCGTCGAGATTGGCGACCGAGTGGACTGTTGAATGTATATTTCCTAACCGAACGGGAAAGAATAATGATAGTAAGTATCTTTAAGACCACGGCAAAAAGGTAATAGCAACATGAGCGATTCCCAGGCGTACGAGGCAGTTCAAATCGCCTCGGATGGGGTGACCGTCACGAAGCGTTTCGAGGCGGACGAGTTCCCCGTCCCCGCGATCGCGTTCAACTTCGAATCGAGGCGGAGCGAGCCGGTGACGGTTCGACTCTCAGACGTTGTCCCCGACGACGTGGCGGTCGAGGACCTGGGATTCCACCCCGAGTACGGCAGCGAGTACTGGACGATCGACGACGACGAAATCTCCTTCGAACGGGAGATCGAACCCGACGCCGAGTACACGACTGTGTACGGTATCCGTGCGACGGGCACGGACAACGTCGAGCAGTTCCTCACCGAACCCCAGTTCGACGAGGTCGACCCGCCGCTCGAGGACGACGAAGGAGCCATCGTCGGCGACGGGTCCGACGCCGTCAAGGACGTCATCTCCGGCGACGCCGACAGCGTTCCCGGCCTCGACGACGTCGACGACGACGACATCGAGACGCTCGACCTGAAGGATCCCAACAACGAGGGCGGGGCACAGTCGAGCGGGTCGGGGGGCGACAGCGACGACGGCGACGGGGATTCGGACGGCGCCTCTGGCGACGGCACGGCAGTCGAACTCTCCGGCGACAGTCTCGTGGCGGCACTGGCCAACGAGCTGCGGAACCAGAACGTGACGAAGGACGACGTCCAGCTCCTCCGCAAGGCCTTCGACCTGGCCAGCGACAACGACGGGAGCGTCAAGGCGCGAGTCCAGAAGCTCCAGCAGGACGTCACGAACGTCATCGCCTACACGGACGCCCTGGAGGAGTTCCTGGACGAGAACGGCACGGCCGACGAGATGGTCGACGAGTTCCGCGAAGAGGTCTCGGAATTCCGCGAACAGGTCGAGTCCTTCGACAGCGAACTCGACGAGGTCCAGAACACGGCTCAAGCCAACGAGGAACAGATCTCTACGATCTCCTCGGACGTCGACGCGGTCGAGGGAACTGTCGACGACGTCGAAGGGACGGTCGATGATGTCGAGGGGACCGTCGACGACCTCGAGGCCCGGATGGACGAACTCACCGAGGAACTCGACGACGTCCGCGACGAGATGGGCTCGGGCGACGTCGACGAGAAGATAGCGGAGATCCACGACGAGATCGAGGAGCTCAAGGAATGGCGCGAACAGCTCTCCTCGGTCATCGGCGGCGGCAACTAGGAACCGGACTCGTTTTATCGGCGCCCGTCTAGTTTGTTCTCAATGACGACGATCAGAGTGGCCGTCCCCCGCAAGGGGCGACCTCTCGAAGCCGTTCTCGAGACGGTTGCTTCCGAGGCCGACGCCACCGACGTGGCCGACCGGATCATCTCGACGTTGCGCTACGAGAAAGCGATCACGAAAGGTGACGCGGCCGCCGAGGACACCGTCTACGACCGCCTGGCCGACTACAGCGACCTCTCCGACCCGACCGAACCCGAGTACACCCTGTTCCGTGACGACCGCGACGGGATGCCGCGCCGCGTGGTCTTCGACAGCCTGACCGTCCCGTTCGGCGATCTCGACGTCCAGCTCGTCGGTCGCGAGGAGCCGTTCCGGGCGCTGCGTAAACACGAGTTCGCGCTCGGGTTCGACAGCGCCGACCTCGTCCTCGAAGAGGTCGTCGAGCTCCGGGAGGACCCGCTGACGGACATCGCCGACATCAACGACCGGATCGACCCCGTCGACACGGACGTTCGCGTCGTGACCGGGATGGGGGATACGGTGTACCACACGCTGCTCGCGACGCCGGCCGTCGTCGATTCGCTCTCGCCGTCGCTCACGCGCGAGTTCGTCACCGAATACGAGGGCCCGCTGTGTATTTCACCGCGGTACGAGCGTCTCGTCGAGGCGATTCTCGGCACGGACGCCAGCGACGGCGTCGAGTTCACGTACCCCGACGACGAGCGCGAGGAGGAGGCCGCTATCGCCGACGCGGGACTCGGCGTCTACGTCACCGTCACCGGGTCCACGGCCCGCGACCACGGCCTGGACGTCGGTGCGCAGCTGTTCCCCAGCGAGACCGTCTTGCTGGAGAACCAATCGGAACTCGACGACGACGTCGAGCGCGTTCGCGACCTGTTCCAGGCGGAGAATCGCAGTGCGATTCCCGCCAGGTGACGTCGATTTCGCTTCTGCGTCGGTCGATTGCCGGAACGACTGTCACGGGCCCGAGAATAGGAACGTATTTACCCACCACTCGGTAAGAACACCCAGTAATGGAACGACGACGATTTCTTCGGAACGCGGGAGCAGGTATCGTCGGCGTCTCGGCGTTCGCCGGCTGTAGCAGCCCCGGCGGAGACGACGAGCGTCCCAGCAGGACGGAGTCGGGAACTGGCACGACGACGGGGGCGGCGACGACCACGTCGCTCGGTGGGACGCTCCGCGTGGCGACGTACTCGTCGTTCACTGGCGAGGAGACCGCCGGGAACTGGCTCAAGTCCGCCTTCGAATCGGAGTATCCCGACGCGACCGTCGAGTTCACGACGCCGGAGAACGGCCTGAACCAGTACATCCAGCGGGCCAACGAGGGCGCACCGATAGAGGCCGACCTGTACGTCGGGCTCAACACGGGGGAACTCGTCCGGGCCGACGAACAGCTCGACGACCCGCTGTTCCAGTCGCTCAGCGAGGACGTCGCCGGCGTCGACGGAATCAAGGACGGCCTCCAGGCCGATCCGGAGGGGCGCGCGATACCCTACGACACCGGCTACATCAGTCTGGTGTACGACGAGAACGAGGTCGAACAGCCCGAGACCTTCGACGCACTTCTGGAACCGGCCTACGAGGGCGACCTCATCGTTCAGAACGCTCAGCAGTCAGACCCCGGACGAGCCTTCCTCCTGTGGACCATCCTGGCGAAGGGTGTCGACGGCTACCTCGACTACTGGCAGGGATTACAGGACAACGGCGTGCGGATCATGTCCGACTGGAACCCTTCGTATGAAGCGTACATGAACGACGAGGCGCCGATGATCGTCTCGTACTCCACCGACCAGGTGTACTACCACGGCGAGGGCGTCGACATGGCGAAACACCAGGTCGGCTTTCTGAACGACCAGGGGTACGCCAACCCCGAGGCGATGGCGATGTTCTCCAGCGCGTCGAACGGTGACCTGGGCCGTCGGTTCGTCGAGTTCGTCCTCTCGGAGGAGGCACAGGCCCAGATCGCGGACCTGAACGTTCAGTTCCCCGCGGTCGAGGGCGTCGAGATGGACGAGGAGTTCACCCGGTACGCCTACGAACCGCCGGAACCGGTCACCTTTACCTACGAAGAACTCGCAGGCAACGTGAGCACGTGGATCGAGGACTGGGCGCGCCAGGTCGCGAGCAAGTAACGATGCGCGAACGGGCCGAGCGGTTCGCGGTACCTCTCGGTCTCGTGACGACCGTCTCCGTCTTGATCGTCGTCTTCTACTACCCGGTCGGGAACGTCTTCGCCGACGCCGTCTCCAGCGACGGCCGGCCGACGCTCGTCCCCATCCTCGACGTTCTCACAGACCCGTTCTACACTGGCATCGCCCACCACCTCTTCGCCGACCCGCTCGGCGTCCCGGCGGGGATTCTCCAGTGGTTCTTCGCGGTCGAACTCTCCCCATCCGGCCTCGACCTCCCGCCCACGTCCATCGGCCTGTTCGGGTTCACCGCCTACCAGGCCGCTCTCTCCACTGTCGCAAGCGTGGCTCTCGGGCTGCCCGGCGCGTACCTGCTCTCCCGATACGAGTTCCCCGGTCGCCACACCATCAGGTCCCTGACCATCCTCCCGTTCGTCCTCCCGGGGATCATGGTCGCCGTCGGCTTCCTGGCGATGTTCGGCCGAAACGGCCTCTTCAACGACCTCCTGGCCGTCGTCGGTCTGGGTCCGGTCGAGGCCCTGTTCACGCTGGAGATCGTCGTCGTCGCCCACGCCTTCTACAACGCGCCGCTCGTTACCAGGCTCGTCACGACCGCCTGGGAGTCGGTAGACCGCCGGCAGGTCGAGATGGCACGGTCGATGGGGGCTACCCCGTTTCGGGCCTTCCGGGACGTGGTCGTCCCCCAGTTGCTTCCGTCGCTGCTGACGGCCTCGTTGCTCACGTTCGTCTTCACGTTCATGACGTTCCCCATCGTCCTGGCGCTGGGCGGGCTCCAGCTTGCGACCGTCGAGGTGTGGCTCTACGCCCGGGTCCAGAACCTCGAATTGACGGAGGCCGCCGCGCTCGGGACTATCGAGACCGTCATCTCGCTCGGGCTGACGTACCTCTATCTCCGCTACGAGGCGCGCCAGGTCGCGACGGGACGCGCCGGCCCCTCGCTGGCGCGCCGACAGTTGGTCGACGGCGTCCGGTCGCTCCGGGATCCCCGTCGACTCGCGATCGCCGCCTACGGCGTCGTGGTCCTCGTCGTCTTTGTCGGCCCGCTCCTGAGCATGGTCGTCGAGAGCGTGACCGGCCCGGGTGGAGAGTTCACCCTCGAATACTACCGGTTCCTCCTCGCCCAGCAGACCTCGTCTGCCATCGGGACGACGAGGCCCCTCCCGGCCATCGTCAACTCGCTCCTCTTCGGCGTCGGCACGCTGGTGCTCGCGCTGCCGATGGGCATCGTCGTCGCGGTCGTGGCCAATCGCGACGTTACCGGGAGTCGCGGCGCCGAGGCCGTCCTCTCGGCCCCGCTCGCCGTCAGCGGCATCGTCGTCGGTCTTGGCCTCCTCCAGACGCTGGTCTTCGGGACGGTCCTGTTCGACTACCGGATCACTGTGCTCGGACCGATCGCCATCGTCTTCGCGCACGCCGTCGCCGCGTATCCGTTCGTCACCCGCAACGTCGCGCCGGCGCTCGGCGGCCTCGATCCGCGACTGGTCGACGCAGCGCGGTCGCTGGGTGCCTCCCGGTTCAGGTCCCTCCTCGACGTCGAACTCCCCCTGGTGGCGTCGGGGGTGGTCGCCGGCGCCGCGTTCGCGTTCGCCATCAGCGTCGGCGAGTTCGATTCGACGGTCTTACTGGCGGAGGGGGTCGACAGCTACACCATGCCCGTTGCGCTCGAGCGCTACATTGGTAACCGATCGCTCGGACCGAGCCTCGGCGCCGCGACGGCGATGGGAACGGTACTGCTCGGCGTGACCGCCAGCAGTTTCGTCGTGATCGACCGCGTCGGCGGACGGTGGCAACCGTGACCGACGCCGGCGTCGAACTCGACGGGGTGAGTGTCGACTTCGGTGACGTCAGCGCACTGAACGACGTCTCCATCACCGTTGAACACGGGGAGTTCTTCACGCTCGTCGGCCCCTCGGGGTGTGGCAAGACGACGACGCTGCGCGCGATAGCCGGGTTCGAATCGCCCACGGAGGGAACCGTCGCCATCGACGGCGAAGACGTGACTGGCCGGCCGCCGGAGGACCGTAACGTCGGCGTCGTCTTCCAGAACTACGCACTCTTTCCCCACATGAACGTCCGGGAAAACGTCGCCTACGGACTCCGGTTCCGGGACCCGCCTGGCGGGGTCTCTCGGCGTGAACGTGTGGACGAACTGCTCGAACTGGTAGACATGGCCGGACTCGGGGAACGCGATCCGACCGAGCTATCCGGCGGTCAGCAACAGCGCATCGCCCTGGCGCGTGCGCTCGCTCCGGGTCCGGAGGTCCTGCTCCTCGATGAACCGCTCTCTGCGCTCGACGTCCGCCTCCGAGAACGCCTCCGCGTAACGCTCCGAGAGATTCAGCAGTCCCTCGACATCACGACGGTGTACGTCACCCACGACCAGGAGGAGGCGCTGGCGATCAGCGACCGGGTCGCCGTCGTCGCAGACGGGGAGATCGAACAGGTCGGCTCCCCTGAACAGATATACCGATCCCCCGCGTCCCGATTCGTCGCCGAATTCGTCGGCGACAACAACGTCTTCGAGGCCGCCGTCGACGGCTCGGACCCCCCTCGCGTCTCTATCGACGACCAGACCGTCCCGCTCGCGGCAGCGTCCACGGTCACTCCGGGGGAACGAGCCACGCTGTCGATTCGGCCCGAGGATCTCTCCTTCGACGAGCGAGACGTCGCGATCACGGCCACCGTCGAACAGGTGGAGTTCCTCGGTGACGCGTACCGCGTCCACTGTGAGTGGGGCGAAATGCCGATACTCGTGAAGACCACGCACGACGAGATACCGCGAGGGACCACAACGATCTGGTTCGACGCGCCCGACGTGCACGTCGTCGGCCGGTCCGTCACCGAGTGAATTCTCCGGGCTACTTGTGGGTCGCGGGCAATCGATCGGTATGCCCGACCTCGGCAAGATAGACAGGGAGTTCTTCGACTCGGTCATCTATCCCCATCTCGGCGCGGAACGGGACGACGTCGTCGTCGGTCCGCGACACGGCGTCGACTTTGGCGTCCTCGACGTGGACGGCACGGCTGTCGTGACCGCCACCGATCCCATTTCGATCCTCCCGCAACTCGGATTCGAGCGGGCCGGCCGGTTTGCCCTCGACGTCGTCCTCGCCGACGTCGCGGTATCCGGCGTCCCGCCCTCGCACCTCTCGATAAGCCTGACGCTCCCGCCGGAGATGACCGACGAGGAGCTAGCCGAGATGTGGGTCGGCATCTCCGACCACGCCCGGGAACTCGGCGTGAGTATCGTCTCCGGTCACACCGCACGCTACGCCGGCGTCGACTACTCCTGGGTCGGCGGTGCGACCGTGCTGGGCGTCGGCGATTCCGGAGACGTCGTCCGGCCGGACGGAGCGACTGTCGGAGATTCCATCGTCGTGACGACTGGTCCTGGCGCTGAAGTTGCGGCCCTCTTCGCCGTCCTCTTTCCCGACCGGCTCGGCCTCGCCGAGTCGACGCTCGAAACTGCCAGGGGCCGTCTCGAAGAGTTCGGTGTCGTTCGTGACACGATGGCGGCCGTCGACGCCGGGACGGTCACTGCGATGCACGACGCGACCGAAGGCGGGCTGCTCGGTGCGCTCACCGAGATGGCCCACGGCGCCGGCGTTCGTTTCGACGTCGACGGGGAAGCCGTTCCGGCCGCGCCGGGCGTCGGTCCGGTAACTGACGCGATCGACGTCGACCCGTGGGAGGTGACGAGCACGGGCACGCTCGTCATAATCGTCCAGGCCGAAGACGCAGAATCCGTCGTAAATGCACTCCAGCGACGCGGAACGCGCGCAGCCGTCGTCGGTCAAGTCTCCAGCGGCTCCGGCGTCTTCGTCGACGGCGACCAGCGGCACCCCCCGGAGTCCGATCCGGCCTGGAACGCCCTGGATCGTCTGAGCGAACGGTAACGAAGTCGAATCCTTCAACCCGAATTCTGCCGCTGAGACCCGTCTATCGTCGCATTTGGGACATCGCCTCGCAATACGGTCAACACCTGGTTCTGTATAGCTCCATACGGTTTATATGATCGGCTCGAACCGTCATACCCCCAGTTCGTAGACGTTCGCGAGGTACTCTGACCGGACGCGATCGCCCCATTCGTGGGTGTACGTATCGATGACGTCCTGGGCGACGTCGCCACGGAGGTACTTCACGATCCCTCTATCGCCGGTGCGATCCCGGAGGTGTGTCGTGAAGAAGTGCCGGAAGTAGTGTGGCGTGACGTTCTCCGCTGCCCCGCCACCGTCTCGGTACCAGCCACGCTCGCGGGCGTGCGTCTCCACGATGTGGTGGACCATGTCCGGAGTGAGCCGCTTTCCCCAGCCGCTTCGCGTGCTCGTAAAGAGTGGTTCCGCCGACGAGCGGGCGTCGGGGCGTATCGTCAGCCAGCGGAGTAACGCCCGCCGGAGCTCGTCGTCGACGGGAATCGTGGTGTCTCGTTTTCGCTTGTTCGAAGCCGTTCGTTCTTCGCCGTTCACGACGACGTTCCGCGAAGGTTCCGAAGAGACGAACAGCGAGTCCGGACGGGATTCGATCTGTACGCGGACGTCGGCGCCGACCTCCGGACCCGACTCGAGGTGGAGATCTCTGAGGTCCAGGTTACACAGCTCCCCGACTCGCATACCGGTCTTGAGGAACGTGACGACGATTGCACGTTCCAGCGGGTGGCGGACGTCCGCCACGAACGCTCGCATTTCGGGGACGCTGATCTCCCGACGGGCAGGGTCGGTGTTGATAGACTCGTCCATCTCCTCCATGACGAGCGTCATCGGATTGGCATCGAAAGCGCCGACCTCCGTCATGTAGGCGTAGAACCGGTGGAGATAGGAGGCGTACGTGGCGACGGTGGACTCGCTCTTGTCGCCCCGGAGGTCGTGGACGAACGCCATGCAGTCGCGATGGCTCGCTTCTGCCAGCGGGACGGGGCGGGCCCCGTCGCCGAGGAACGCTTCGAAGTCCCGGAGGACGCGTTCGTAATACGAACGAGTGCGTTCGGTCTTTCCGTGGTAGGTGACGTCGTCGAGGAAGTACTCGACTGGATCGTCGTCCACCTCGACAGTGTCGTTTCGAGCGCTCATACGAGCGTGTATCCCCCGTTCCGGCCGCTGTACTGGACCTGGCCATCGGCTTGCAGATCCTGGAGCGCGTCTTCGAGACGCTCCTCGACGTCGTCGGTCAACGCAGCGACCAGTTCGTCCCAGTCGTAGAACTCGTCCGATTCGAGGATATCGACGACCCGGTCTTCCAGGCCCGACCCCTGGGGTTCGGGCGTCGAAGATGGGGCTGCAGCGGCTTCATCAGCAGGTTCGATTGACGCAACGTCGGTATCCACCGAAATGTCGCTCCTCCCGGCCTGTACCATCGATCGGACGAACTCGCTCAGACTCATGTTCATCGCCTCGGCGTCTCTGGCCCACTCGTCTTTCTGGTATTCCGGCACGTACGTCTGAACGTGTGCCCGGCCCGTGTCGACGGACCCGTCGCTTGCCATGTACGATAGCTTGGCCCCCAGTTACATCAATCTAACTCAATCACCCAGATAAAGACCCTTATTTGTGGAAGTGCATTCCAATTCGGCAGTCTGTGTCGATTATATCTGTGTGTCTAACTCCCAAATTCACCGATGAAACTTAGGGACACAGATAATAGTCTTCGGTCGCGCTTGCCACCTCGGAGCTCTCACCGATTTGCATTCGCGAAATGCTCGCGGTTACGGAAGTCAGAGCGCATTACTATGCTAGAGATTGCAGAGCCAGGAACCGATTTGTCATGCAAGGTCTCGAACTTCTTCGAGACTCGGCAAACAGACCTCACGAGACGAATACGACGACGCACCAATCTCTTGTCAACGAACCACCGTCGTCACGAACTCCAAACCGATTTTGGACTGGTTGGCCCAATGGTACAGAACTTCCGTAGAGGATCTCATTTGCCATGGATGCCGATTATTGTCCGCCCCACTGGACCTTCACATTGGACAGGTGACGGCATCGTTCTGGTTCAGACTACGCAATTCGGATGGTCGAGCTTCGTCGAAATCCCGTATCCGATCACTGGTAGGCCAGACTTGCAGTGGCATCCGAACGACCCGATCACTACGTACCGATGCCTTCAGAGGAATTGCGGCAGTTCTGAGGCCGCTGGGGAGTCACGAGACGTTTCTGTGTAGGTGGGCGCAGGTTACCTGGAAGGTAGCTTCAGAGACCATTGCTCAGGCGCATTGCCATCGAGAGCCATCACAACGGTACTTACGACTACGATGTATCGACGAGGTACCAGGTCCACGAGTATGGATTCAGACGCGGGAGAATTGTCCGCGTGGCCAGACGGGTATCTGGGGCATCACGTCGGTGCAGCCGATACGTCGCCCAGCTCACTATCTGTTCAGCAGAACTCGGTTGCGAGAGTAGTTCCGATACGATGGCGATCGCGATGGCCTGATCCCTCCAAGGTCCGGCCTACTGACGTCGAAGCCTCGTAGTGATCTACCGCCATAGGTCGTGGCACGACAACCAATTCATGAACAGTGGTGAGTCTGAACTTGGATGTCTCGAAGACGGCGTAGCGAGGATCGAACGAGATATGACTGGATGTGAAGTGGCGATCTCAGAGGTCTCTAAACGAATAAACTCGTTGTTGATTGCTAATTGAGACGGTGGATGTCGAACTCGTAAACTGTATAGCGCTATACGCAAGCAGTGCGTCTTATACGAGACATTTTGTAATTATTACTACCCGATTCGACCTCACCGACCCGTTTATCGATTGTGTACTTTTGGAAGCGACATAATTCGCCCTTACACGAAAATTTGGTCAGTAGGCCGGTAGAAACACCCAACAATCTGCACACGCGTCAGTCAGTGGGTTTGTCTGAGCGAGATACATCGATGGGATTGACCTGGGTGGCAGTTGGTAAACGAGAACCAGTGAGGAGGGTCGAAAAGCGTCTGCTGCGAGTACTGATCTCCGTCGACGACGAGGGACAGGTGCCGACGGGCAGGCCCGTTTCGTCGGAGAGTCATCTGGCAGAGTTACGGTACTCGTCCTTGCTCGGTCCGGTGAGTCGTATCCTCCCCGTCGATTCTTCAGGTAATAGACGTACTTCCGTCGCATTCTGCACTCGAACAGTAAGCCACTGTTAGTGATGGTTGTAAGCCCGTGCCGGCGTCCCGACGAGCACGGCGAGTCGGGGCTCGACGGACGAGCAGAGCGAGTCCGTCGGCGTCCGGCCGAACCGCGTGAGGCCGGGCTCGGGAGAGGAGTGAAGCGAGTCTGCCGGCCTTCGACGTGGCCGGTACCGGCGAACGCCGGTACAAAGGTACAACCACCACCATGAAACGGTCTTCGCTGACGCAGCGTCGCTCCTCGTTTCTTCGCCGTTGTCTTATCCGATCCCGACTGGAGTTCCCGACTGATTACGGCGCCTCGTGGTTCGTGCAGACGGTGGAAACTTCGAACCGACCGCCAGGTTTCGACTGGTACGGAATCGAACGGACCGACGTCGGTTACGACCAGCAGAGATCCCATGGCACCCGGTCGACCCAGCGTACCCGATAGGTCGGCGTCTACCGTCGCCGTGAGACTGGAAGAAGCGGGTGTGCGGACCGATGCTCGCACTGCTCGAAGGTCGTACTGAGACGTCGCGAGAAAAAGCAGCGCCGGTCGATCAGTCGTCGCCGTCGTCCCGGGTCGCCTGGGACGGACCGCCGGAGAAGACGAACTCGTGTTCGGCTTCGGTCTCGAACCGGTTGAGGATGTCGCCGAGCGGGCGCGCGTAGCGCTTGAGTTTCTCCGCTCGCGAGGAGACCTCGTTCAGTTCGGCGGCCTGTTCCTCGGCCGCGCCGGCGACGTTCTCGGACTCGGCCATCATGCGTTCGCTGGTCTCGGCTGCCTGCTGCATCGTCGTCGCGACCTGGCGGAACTGGTCGATGGAGTCGCCCATGTCGACCGAGGGGTTCTCCGCCTGGAACCGTTCGAGCGTGTCGACGAGTTCGTCCAGGTTCTCGGAGACGCCCTGGAGCCGGTCCTTCTGCTCGTAGGCGTCGTCGGAGATCTTCTGGATGGACTCGGCGACCTGCTCGGAGGCGTCACGGACGGACTCGGAACTGGCCAGCACGACGTCCCCGGACTCGGCGACCTCGTCGGCGAAGCTCTTGAGCTGACCCGTGGTTTTCTCGAGTTCCTCGATCATCGAGTTGAACTCGTTCGCGATGCGGTCCATCGACTCGTTCTCGCCTTCAGTCTGCATGCGCTGAGTCATGTCCCCGGCGGCCGTGGCCTCCATGGCCTGGCTGAACTCGTCGGCCTTCTGCTGGAGGTAGTTGTTGACCTCCATCGCCTCGGCCCTGGACACTTCGGCTTCCTTCCGTGCCCGTTCGGCCTCGTCGATCTGGTTCTTCAGGGAGTCGCGCATGTCGGCGAACCCGTCGTACAGGCGGCCGATGTTGTCGATGCGGGAAGAGTTGATCTCGACGTCGAGGTTGCCCTCGCGCATCTCCTCGGTCTTCCGGGTGAGTCGGTCGATCGTACTCGACGTACTGTAGCCGAGGATAGCACCGACGCCACCGATGAGGACGACACCGCCACCGGTGGCGATCAGTCCCCACTGCTGGACGTCCTGCACGAATCCGAACACGGAGGAGTACGGTGCGTGGACGAGCACGACCCAGTCGGTACCGGAGACCGGTGAGAAGCCCACCGTGTACCGCTCGTCGATGACGTTCTCGTTGGCGGGCATCTCCTGGATGACGCCGGCGTCCTGGCTAGACGAGCGGAGTCCGATGGCCTTCTGGAGTGGTTTGTCGGCTTGTCCGCCACTGTAAGAGTACAGCGTCACGTTACCGACGCCGGATTCGCCCTGTCGAGGCTCGTCGATCATGACCTTGCCCTCTTCGTTGACGACTCGCGTGAACCCGCCCGTCGCCCGGTCGGCCCCCTGTAGCGATCCGGCGATGTTCTCGAGGCTGTACTCGATCAGGACGTACCGACCGTCCCCGGACGGGACGGGACTGACGAAGCCGACGACGTGCTGCCGGTTCGTGAGGTACGTCTCCGACATCGCGACGTCGCTGGCGCTGGAGAACGACTCGTCGAGGAACCAGCTCTGTGGTCGCCCCGAGAGCGTCGGTCCCTCTCGAAGGGTGTTGCTGGCGACGACCTCGGCCTGGTCACCCGAGAGGTCCACGATGTGCATCCCCACCACTTCGCCGGAGAGTTCGGACTTCTCGTTTTCCAGTTTCAGACTGAGGTCCTCGTTGCTGTCCCAGCCCTCGTCGCTGGACAACAACTTGGTCGAGAGGCGGTTCCGCGACACCCACTGCTCGATGATGTCCGCTTCCTGGAGCGCACCGTTCCGGTACTCGTTTTCGACGTTCGTCTGCGTCTCGCTCTTGACCTGCTCGGTCGCGACGAGTCCGATGACGCCCACGGACATCCCCATGACCAGGAGCACCAGGCCGAATTTGAGCGCGAAGCTCCGTCTGATGAAGTTCGGCGTCAACGTCTGGGCGATCCCCCCGGAACCGCCCGCTGCGGAGTCGTCTCCGCTCATTTTCGATACCCTCCGCTGCCACCCTGCGTCGGTACGACACCATCGCGAGGCGTGTCACAGTCGGACCGACGTGAACACGGCTCGGTTTGTCGTACTGTCCTGCAGTACATAGCTCTCCTTGTAGCATTTGATCACATAAGGGTTTGGGACGTTTCGGGCTACCACTAGGGTAGCACGTGGTCCGTCGGCACTCCCGCGACCCCACTCTGGTTGGTCGGGATTTATACTCGCTGCCGGTCCATCCGACTGTATGACGGACCTCGTGACCTTCGGCGAGACGATGCTCAGGCTCTCCCCACCGGGAGACGAGCGGGTCGAGACGGCAGACGAGTACGACGTCCACGTCGCGGGCGCGGAGAGCAACGTCGCCGTGGCCGCCCAGCGCCTCGGCCTCGACGCCGCCTGGCTCTCGAAAGTGCCCGACAGCCCGGTGGGCCGCCGGGTGACGAGCGAACTCCGCCAGCACGGCGTCACGGTCGACGCCGCGGCGTCCCCCGACGGACGGCTCGGGACGTACTACCTCGAATCGGGTGACGTCCCGCGCGGAAACAACGTCATCTACGACCGGGCGAACGCCGCCGTGACGACGGCGACGCCCGACGAACTTCCGACAGAACGGGTGCGCGGGGCGACCGCGTTCCACACCACCGGTATCACGCCCGGGCTCTCGGAGACGCTGTTCGAAACGACGGGAGACCTGCTCTCGCTCGCCCGCGAGGCGGGGACGACCACGACGTTCGACCTGAACTACCGGTCGAAAGTCTGGGACCCGGCGGAGGCCAGACCCGCGGTCGAGACGCTGTTCCCCGACGTAGACGTCCTCTTTACGGCCCAGCGTGACGCCGAACACGTGCTCGGGCGCGACGGTGACGCCGAAGCCATCGCCCGTGGACTCCAGGCGGAGTTCGACTTCGACGTCACCGTCGTCACTCGCGGGAGCGAGGGAGCGCTCGCGGCCATCGACGACGAGGTGTACGAACAGCCCACGTTCGAGGCGACGGACGACCACCCCGTCGGCACCGGCGACTCGTTCGTCGGCGGCTTCCTGTCCCGATACGTCGACGGGGCCGACGTCCCGACGTCGCTCGAATACGGCGCGGCGACGGCGGCCGTCAAGCGGTCTATCCCCGGTGATATCGCGGTCGTCACGCCCGACGAGGTCGCGTCGGTCATCGAAGGTTCGACGGCCGCTATCTCCCGGTAACGGCTCCTCTCTGTCTCGCCTGCTCCCGTTCGCGGTAGATAAGGTTCTTATCCCCTCCGTCGGTATTTCCCGGTATGATTAGTGTCGTTCTCGAGTCGAGAACCGGAGGTCGGTGGTATGATACGTAGCGCGAAGATCGTCTGCACGCTCGGCCCGGCCTCGGAGTCCGTCGAGCAGATAACTGCCCTCGCGAAGGCGGGGATGTCGGTGGCTCGGCTCAACGCGAGTCACGGCTCGCCGGAGCACCGCCGCGAGATGATCGAGCGTATCCGTGAGGTAGATTCCCGTATCGAGGCGCCGGTCGCGTCCATGCTTGACATGCCGGGCCCGGAGGTCCGGACCGCTCCCATCCGAGATTCCATCGAACTCGTGGAGGGCACCACCGTCAGGTTCGTGGAGGGAGACACGGCGACGCCGGAGGAGGTCGGCCTCTCGACGTCCATCGCCGCCGTCGAACCCGGAGACGTCGTCCTCCTGGACGACGGTCGAATCGAGACGACGGTCGAGCGGGTCGAAGACGACGTCGTCTACGCGACCGTCGAGAGCGGCGGGGAACTCGGCGCCCGGAAGGGAGTCAACGTGCCGGGCGTCGAACTCGGCCTCCCGGTGATCACGGAGAACGACGAGCGGGAACTCGACGTCGCGGCGGAGATGGAGCCCGACTTCGTGGCCGCCTCGTTCGTCCGCGACGGTGAGAGCATCTACGAGATCGAGGAGGCACTGGAGGATCGGGGCGTGGACATCCCCATCATCGCGAAGATAGAGCGGGCCGGGGCCGTCGAGAACCTCGATTCCATCATCGACGCGGCCGACGCGGTGATGGTCGCCCGGGGCGACCTCGGCGTCGAGTGCCCGCTCGAAGACGTCCCGATCATCCAGAAGCGGATAATCAGGCGGTGCCACGTCGCCGGCGTCCCGGTCATCACCGCGACGGAGATGCTCGATTCGATGATCCACGAGCGCCGACCCACGCGCGCCGAAGCCTCCGACGTCGCCAACGCCGTCCTCGACGGAACGGACGCCGTCATGCTCTCGGGAGAGACGGCCATCGGCGACCACCCCGTTCGCGTCGTCGAGACGATGGACCGCATCGTCCGCGACGTCGAGTCCAGCGAGGAGTACGCCGAGTCCCGGGAACAGCGCGTGCCGAACGCCGACGACACCAGGACCGACGCGCTGGCCCGCTCGGCCCGGTTTCTCGCCCGCGACATCGGCGCGTCGGCAGTCGTCGCCGCCTCCGAGTCCGGATACACGGCGCTGAAAGCCGCCAAGTTCCGGCCATCGATCCCCATCGTCGCGTCGACGCCGAGCGACAAGGTCCGCCGCCAGCTGGCGCTGTCCTGGGGGATCATCCCCGTCACGACGCACTACACGAACGAAGGTGCGGACGCGATCATCCAGCAAGCGGTCCAGTCCGCGCTGGACACGGACGCGGCCACGGGCGGCGACACCGTCGTCGTCCTCGCGGGCATGATGACCGAACTCGAGGGGCTCAACACCGCGAACACGCTCAAGGTCCACGTCGCCGCGGAGACCGTCGCCAGCGGCCGGTCCGTCGTCGACGGTCTCGTCTCGGCGCCCCTCCACCGGGTCCCGGACGGTGACCTCACGTCGATACCGGACGGCGCCATCGTCTCCGTCTCGGCCGACTTCGAGGGGGAGTTCGAGGGCGACATCGGGACGATCGGCGGGATCGTCGACGCGCACGAGGGGATGACGAGTTACGCCGCCATCGTCGCCCGCGAACTCGACATCCCGATGGTCTCGGACGCGCAGATCCCCGGACACGTCGCCGACGGCGACGTGATAACCCTCGACGCCGAACGCGGCGTCATCTACGAGGACGCCATCGGCGAGCACGGCGGCCGCGAATAGGGTCGAAAGCGGGACGAGGAGTTGTCCGACCCCACCGACGTCGAATTTTTAATTCAGTTCCGTGCTCGAAGATCTGTGTAGTTAAGTAGCGAAAGGTACACCCCTCAGATAGAATGCCCGCTTACGCAGGGGTCGACCTGGGCGCCACGAACGTCCGGGCGGTTATCGGCGACGAGACCGGCCGCGAACTCGGTTCGCACGCGGCCGAGACGCCGCGCGGGCCGACCGGAATCGCCGTCACCGAGGCCATTCTCGACACGGTCCGACGGGCCGCCGACGAAGCCGACGTCGAACCGACGGCCATTCGGGCGGCCGGCATCGGCTCTATCGGGCCGCTGGACCTGGCCGAGGGGATCATCGACAACCCGGCGAACCTGCCTGACACCATCGACCGCATCCCACTGACCGGCCCCGTCTCAAAGCTGATCGACTCAGAGGACGTCTACCTCCACAACGACACGACCGCCGGCGTCATCGGCGAGCGCTTCTTCTCCGACCGAAACCCCGACGACATGGTGTATCTCACCATCTCCTCGGGCATCGGCGCCGGCGTCTGCGTCGACGGCAACGTCCTCACCGGCTGGGACGGCAACGCCGGCGAGGTCGGCCACATGCAACTCGACCCGACGGGGTTCATGCCCTGTGGCTGTGGCTGGGAAGGCCACTGGGAGGCGTACAGTTCCGGTAACAGCATCCCCCGATACGCCACGCAGCTCCACCGCGACGACCCGGTGGAGACCTCGCTCCCGGTCGAGGACGACGACTTCGGCGCCGCGGACGTGTTCGCCCACGCGGAGGAGGGCGACGAGTTCGCCGACTTCGTCCTCGAACAGGTCAACCACTGGAACGCGATGGGCGTCGCGAACCTCGTCCACGCGTACGCGCCGCTGGTCGTCTACGTCGGTGGCGCCGTGGCGATACACAACCCCGACCAGATTCTCGACCCGATCCGGGAGCGCATTCCGGACATGATCCTCGGCAACATCCCGGACGTCCAGTTGACGAACCTCGGCGACGACGTCGTCGTCATGGGCGCGCTCGCGAGCGCGCTCACGGGCGGAACCGGAAAACGGTAGAACCAGGTCTAGCTGTTCTGGAGGTCGTACAGGCGCGCGAACACCATCGGCGGAAATCGGGGCTCGACCCGGCTGGGCGGTCGCCCCTGGCGGTCGGCGTCGGTGTTCTCCTCGCGAGCGAGTATCCCCGCCTCCGCCAGTTCGTAGAGGAACCGCTTGACCGTCCCCGGTGAGAGGTCGATGCGGTCCGAGGCCGCGATGGCGTCGGTGGTGGCCATCACCGTGGCCCGGTCCGCGGCGTCGAGGCCCACGAGTTCTCGCAACACGGACTGCCGGTTGGCAGGTAACGCCAGCACCCGGCCGAGCGAGACGGACGGACGCGGGACGTCGGCGATGCCGGTCGAGACGTCCGCTGGTTCGATGCGGTCCCGGCCGGCCGCCGCGGCGGCGTCGGCAGCGGCGAACAGCGCGGCGAGGGCGTCGTGGGCGTTCCCGTCGGCCCACTCCGCGATCTCCCGGGCCTGGTCGTGGGCGAGCACCCGGGTGGCCAGCCCCGCCGAGGCCCGGTCCATGACGACGTCGACGAGCACCTGTCGTCGGTAGGCGGGCACCTCGAGTGCCGTCGCGTCGCACTCGTCCCACCCGCGGCGGTCGGGCGGGTCGCGACCGACGCAGATCCAGCGGAGCCCGTCGAAGGGCTCCAGCGCGTCGAGTATCGTCGCCCGGTCCAGCGTCGCCGGTTCGTCGACGTGGTCGAGGACGGCGACGACTGGTCGGTCGGCGACCCGGTCGGAGAGGCGGCAGCGAACCTCCTCGGTCCCGACGCCGTGTTCCGGGACGGGGTCCTCGACGAGCCCGTCCAGCAGGCCGTGGTAAAGCCCGAACTCGCTGGCGGCCTCCCGGAGGTCCAGGGAGACGAACGACGGCGTCGAGACGGGTCGTGATCGCGTAGCCGTGTGGATGACGGCGTCCGCGTGGTCCGGCAGATTCCGGAGGTGGGCGAACAGCGCCGACAGCACGGCCGACTTACCCGCCCCCTGGGGGCCCCACACGTAGGCGTTCTCCGGCAGGTCTCCCTCGAAGACCGGGTCCAGGTGGTCGAGGAGGCGTTCGAGGAACGGCCCCCGGTCGGCTGGTTCGGCGACGTGGGTCACCGGCGAGAGGTCCTCGTAATCGAGGATCAACTCGGCCGCGTCGCCGCGGCGACGCCGACTAATTCGCGATTCGATGTCCATGCTCTCGTTCGCTAGGTGACCGTCGACCAGTTGTGTACTTCGATACGACGGCCGTTTCGCCGGAAGTGCGGTGGTGGGATATCACGACTATAGTGCCAGGTACCCCGCGTTCGGCAGCGCGCCCAGCAGGAAGAGGACGCCGATCACCAGCGTGTATATCGCGATGGACATCGCCGGCGGGTCCACGTGCGTCCCCGAGTGGGCGTACGCGACTCGCTGAGTGATTTCGCCCAGGAGCGCACCGACGAGCCCGCCGAGCGCGGCGACGACCATGAGCGTCGGTTCGCTCACGGCGTAGGCGCCGGCGATGACCGCGAACGTGGAGCCACCGAGGGTGATGTGGTGGGTCACGGGGAAGTTCGCGACGCCGAGGTTGAGAAAGAGCAGGCTCGCCGCGGAGATGCCGTAGGCCATGAAGACGGTGCCGGTGATCATCCACGTCCAGCCGCCGAGAACGCCGCCGACCAGGCCGATTGCCGCGACGCCGGACCACCTGTACTGCTGTGGCAGCCACGGCTCGACGGCGGGCCGGTCGCTCCCGTCGTCCCGGAGTTCGTCTCGCTCGAACGGCGTCATGTCGAAGTAGCCGTTCCCGGCGGGGGAGCCGAGGAGGGGATAGCCGAACACCAGGCGCGCCAGGAACGCGGTCGCGACGACGGAGAAGGCGATGCCGTCGATCGGCACGCCGAGGCCGCCGAAGACGCGGGCGATGAGCATCCCGAGGATGCCGAAGGCAGCGCCGACGGCGAGGATGTCGGGCTTCGTCCCGAACGCGAACAGGATGTCCTTCCCGAAGTGATAGTCCCAGTCGGGCTCCATCTCGGGGTACCGCTTTGCCGCGTACGCGGTGGCAGCGACGCCGGCGGCGAAGCCGATGTGCGGCCCGGTCACGGGGCCGAACCCGATGACGCCGGTGACACCGGAGGCCAGTTCCGCGCTCGCCAGTTCGTTGTATCGCGTGCCCGGTCCGGCGAGGGCCGCGAGGCCCTCGCCCAGCAGCACGACGAAGCCGGTGAAGACGAACGCCGGGAGGGCGCCGACGGCCGCCCCGAACGCGCCGCCTGCTGCCGCGGCGATGACGAGGGCAGCGAAGTGCTCCCACGGCACGTCCAGGAGGGGAACCTGCAG
The DNA here is from genome assembly GCF_058933135.1 of Halomicrobium sp. HArcel3. Classification (NCBI taxonomy): domain Archaea; kingdom Methanobacteriati; phylum Methanobacteriota; class Halobacteria; order Halobacteriales; family Haloarculaceae; genus Halomicrobium; species Halomicrobium sp. HArcel3. Next base: position 870,912 of record NZ_JBZYDN010000001.1, read on the forward strand.
GACGACACCGTCGATCATCTCACTCCTCCCGCGCCCAGTCGAGGGAGCGCTCGACGGCGTCGCCCCACCGGTCGTACATCCTGTCGGCGCGCGCGGCGTCCATCTCCGGCGTGAACTCCCGGTCGACGTGCCAGTTGTCCCTGAGTTCGTCCACCGACTCCCAGTAGCCGACGGCGAGGCCGGCGGCGTAGGCCGACCCGAGCGCCGTCGTCTCGTCGACCTCCGGGCGGACGATACCGGTCCGGATGATGTCGGCCTGGAGCTGGCAGAGGAAGTTGTTCTTGACCGCGCCGCCGTCGACCCGGAGCTGTCCCATCTCGATGCCGGAGTCGGCCTCCATCGCCTCGGCCACGTCGCGGGTCTGGTAGGCGATGGCCTCCAGCGTCGCACGGACGATGTGTTCCTTCCTCGTGCCGCGCGTCATTCCGACGATCGTCCCGCGTGCGCGCCCGTCCCAGTGGGGCGCGCCGAGGCCCGTGAACGCCGGGACCACGTAGACCCCGTCGGTCGAGTCGACGGAACTGGCGAGTTCGGCGGTCTGGGCGGCGTTGGTGATCAGGTCGACGTCTTCGAGCCACTCGATGGCCGCGCCGGTGATGAAGATGGACCCCTCCAGGGCGTACCGGACGGGTTCGCCGGATCGCTGGAAGCCGACGGTGGTCAACAGACCGTGTTCTGAGTCGACGGCCTCGTTCCCGGTGTTCATCAGGAAGAAGGAGCCGGTGCCGTAGGTGTTCTTCGCGTCGCCCTCGTCGAAACAGGTCTGCCCGAACAGCGCGGCCTGCTGGTCACCAAGCGCGCCGGCTACGGGAATCTCCGCGCCGAGGAACCCGCCGGGGTCGGTGTGGCCGTACAGGTCCTCGTCCGAGGAGGGTCTGACTTCCGCGAGCATCGACCGCGGGACGCCGAACTCCTCCAGAAGTTCGTCGTCCCACTCCATCTCGTGGATGTCGAACAGCATGGTCCGCGAGGCGTTCGTCACGTCGGTGATGACGTTGCCGGTGAGTTTCGAGATGAGCCACGTGTCGATGGTCCCCATCCGGAGTTCCCCGGCTTCGGCGCGGTCCCGGAGGTTCTCCGGGCGACTGGCCTCCAGTTTGAGCGGGTCTGCGTTGTCGAGGATCCACTCCACTTTCGTCGCCGAGAAGTAGGCGTCGGCTTCGAGCCCCGTCTTTTCACGGATCCACTCGACCTTGTCCTCGGCCTCCAGTTCCTCGACGCGGTCCGTCGTCCGCCGGTCCTGCCAGACGAGCGCGTTGTGGACCGGGTCGCCGGTCTCGACGTCCCAGACGAGCGTCGTCTCGCGCTGGTTCGTGATACCGATGGCGGCCAGCTGTTCGGCCTCGAGGTCCGCTTCGTCGAGGGCGCGGACGACGACGCTCTTGGTGTTCTCCCATATCTCGACGGGGTCGTGCTCGACCCAGCCGGGTTCGGGGTAGATCTGCTCGTGTTTCTCGTACGCGTTTGCGACGACCTGGCCGCCGTGGTCGAACACCATGAAGCGGGTGCCGGTCGTCCCCTGGTCGATCGCGCCTACGTATGTGTCGGTCATGTCGGTGATCTCTCTGGAGCTGGCGGGTAGTTACGCTCGTTACCGCCTTGTCGGTAAAGTTTATGTGGAATCAGTATAAAACTTCGCGTCGTGCCGACACGTCCTCACAGAAATCCCTGAAATGTACCAGAATGGCGAATTTGGCCGCAACGAGTGATGCACGGTGGCAAGTAACAATCTGGTACGAACGTGATGATTACTGTCTGGGTATGAGTGTCGGTAAAGATTGAAGTGGCCGGCCCGAGACCGTTCACGTAGTTGCATGGCATCGACACCCAGGGTCGTCGTCGTGGGCGGTGGGTCGACGGGCGTCGGCGTCACCCGCGACCTCGCGATGCGTGGCCTCGACGTGGTCCTCGTCGAACAGGGGAACCTCACACACGGGACGACGGGCCGGATGCACGGGTTGCTCCACAGCGGCGGCCGGTACGCCGTCTCCGACCAGAAGAGCGCCCGCGAGTGCATCGAGGAGAACCGCGTTCTGCGGGATATCGCCGCCCACTGCGTCGAGATGACCGGCGGATTGTTCGTCAAACGCCCCGAGGACACTGAGGAGTACTTCGAGCAGAAACTCCACGGCTGTGAAGAGTGCGGCATCCCCGCGGAAGTCCTCTCCGGCCGCGAGGCCCGCGAACGGGAACCGCACCTCGCGACGGACGTCGAGAAGGCCATCGCCGTCCCCGACGGGGCCGTGGACCCGTTCCGCCTCGTCGTCGCGAACGCCGGCAGCGCGATGGAGCACGGCGCCCGCATCGAGACGCACGCGAAAGTCAGAGACCTGATCGTCGAGGACGGGGAGGTGGTCGGCGTCGACGTCGAACACGGTGCGAAACCCGGCGAACGGGTCCACGGCGTCCAGTCCGGGCGCGAGGAGATCAGGGCAGATCACGTCGTCAACGCGACGGGCGCCTGGGCCGGTCGGATCGGCGACATGGCGGGTCTCGACGTCGAGGTCCGCCCGTCGAAGGGCGTGATGACGATCATGAACGTCCGCCAGGTCGACACCGTGATCAACCGCTGCCGCCCCAAGGGCGACGCCGACATCGTCGTGCCTCACGAGACCACCGCGATCCTCGGGACGACCGACGAGGAGGTCGAAGACCCCGAAAACTACCCCGAGGAGCAGTGGGAGGTAGACCAGATGATCGACACGCTCTCGGAACTCGTCCCCATCCTCTCGGAGGCCCGTTCGATACGGTCGTTCTGGGGCGTCCGCCCGCTGTACGAACCGCCGGAGACGGGAACCGCCGACCCGACGGACATCACACGCGACTACTTCCTGCTCGACCACGAGGACCGCGACGGCGTCCCCGGGATGACGAGCATCGTCGGCGGGAAGTTCACAACCTACCGGATGATGGGCGAGGAGATCGCCGACCACGTCTGCGCGAAGTTCGGTATCGACGCGGACTGCCGGACGGCCGAGGTTCCCCTCCCCGGTAGCGAGGACTTCCAGGTGCTCAGAGACTACATGGACGAGTTCGGTCTCCGGTCACCGATCGGTCGCCGCAGCGTCGAACGACTCGGGTCGCGGGCCGACGAAGTGCTCGGGACGGACGCCCCGAACCCGATCGTCTGTGACTGCGAGGGCGTCACGCGGGCGGAGATGCGAGATGCCATCGACCAGGCGGGCAGCGACCTGAACGCGAGCCGGATCCGGACGCGGGCCTCGATGGGCAACTGCCAGGGCGGCTTCTGCTGTCACCGGATGGCGAACGAACTCCACCCCCAGTACGGGGAACCGGTCGTCCGCGACTCGTGGGACGACCTGCTCCAGGAGCGCTGGAAGGGCCAGCGCCACGCGCTCTGGGGCGAACAGCTCTCCCAGGCGATGCTCAACTACGCGCTCCAGGCGACGACGCAGAACAGGGACAGCGATCCCGCGAACCGCGACGGTTCGATCGCGTTCGACGCGTTCGACGGCGGGCCGGAGGCTGGCGCGATGGCCGACGGCGGTCCTACGGAGGCCAGCGATGGCGATTGAGTCGGACGTGCTGGTCATCGGCGGCGGCCTCGCGGGGACGATGGCGGCCCTCTCGGCCGCGCGCGAGGGGGCGAACGTTCGACTCACTTCGTACAAGCAGAGCACCCTCCGGATGGCGACGGGGCTCGTCGACGTCCTGGGGTACGTCGACGGTGAGGGACCGGTGGCCCACCCCTTCGACGCGATGGACCGGCTGCACGCCGAGCACCCCTACAGCGTCCTCGGCGAGTCGACGGTCCGGGACGCGCTCTCGCTGTTCGACGATTCGGTTCCGGGCTACCGCGGCGGCCATACGGACGCGAACGCGCTCGTCCCAACCCACGGCGGGACGGTCAAGCCGACGGCGCGCTACCCCGCGAGCGTCGCGCCCGGCGTCGCGTCGGCCGGCGGCGACCTGCTCCTGGTCGGCTTCCAGACGGTGACCGACTTCGACGCGCCGCTGGCGGCCAGCCACCTCGAAGCGGTCGGCGTCCCCTTCGCCGTCGGCGGCGTGACTATCCCGTTCCCTGGCGACCTGCGCGACGACGCGAAGGTGACCCGGTACGCCCAGGCCCTCGACGAGGACGAGGAAGTGACCGGCGGCGGACGGCAGCTTGGTACCCGGAAGGATCTGGCCGAGCGAGTGAAGGCGAAACTGGACGGGCACGAGCGCGTCGGATTTCCAGCGCTGCTCGGCGAGGAGGACCACGACGACGTCCGCGCCGACCTGGCGCGCTATCTCGACGTGCCCGTCTTCGAAGTCCCGATGGGACCGCCGTCGCTCCCGGGGATGCGCCTCGAGGACCGGCTGTTCGCGGCCCTCGACGATTCGGGGGCGTCGATCGACAGCGGCAACCCCGTCGTCGACTACGAGGCCGACGGTGACGGCCGCGTCGACAGCGTGATTCTGGACCGCAACGGCAACCGAGTCCCCTACCACGCCGACCAGTTCGTCCTCGCGACGGGCGGCCTCGTCGGGAAGGGCATCGAATCTGACCGCACGGGCGTGCGTGAGCCGATTTTCGACTGCCACGTCCCCCACCCGGCTGACCGCTACGACTGGTTCGAGGACGGCGTCTTCGACGACCACGAGTTCGCCCGGTTCGGCGTCGACGTGGGACGGGAATTGCGACCGCGGGACGAGGGCGGCGACCCCGCGTTCGACAACCTGCGGGCGGCCGGGAGCGTGGTTGGCGGCTACGACCTGGCCGCGGAGAAGTCGGGCGCGGGCGTCTCGATAGCGACGGGATACGAGGCGGGCAGGCGAGCGGCCGAGGAGGTGTGACCAATGAGTGACGCAGACAGAACTGACGAGACGACGTTCGACGCGGGAGAATCGGGACCGGACGAGGCGTTCGAACCGGTCCAGGTGTTCCCCGAGGCCGAGGAGATGGACCTCCGGCCCGGCGCGGACTCCTGTTACAAGTGCTCGACCTGTGACACCAACTGCCCGGTCGCGGAAGTCGACGACGAGTTCCCCGGCCCGAAATTCCAGGGGCCCGAGCAGTGGCGATTGAAGCAGACCGACGAGGACTACGACGTCGACGACTCGGTTATGAAGTGCTCGAACTGCATGCGCTGTGACAGCAGTTGTCCCTCCGACGTCCCGCTCAGCCAGATGCACAACACCGCACGGGGCGAGTACGTCCGCGAACAGCAGTCGAAGACGTCCGTCGAGTACTGGCGGAATCGGTTACTCGCCAACTACCGGACATCGGCGTGGCTGGCGAGCTACGTTCCCCGCCTGGCGAACGCCGCGATGAACTTCGGGCCGGCGCGCTGGGTCATGGAGAAGGCGATGGGCGTCACGAGCGAACGGGAGTTCCCGTCGTTCGCGACGGAGACGTTCCGCGAGTGGTGGGCGTCTCGCGGCGGCGCTGAGGCGTCGCGTGAACGGGCCCGGCGGGCCCGCATCGAACGGGGGCTGGTGGCCGCCGCGGATGGCGGAGACGGCGGAGACAGCAGAGACGGAGACGACGGGACCGACCGGAAGATCGCCTACTTCCACGGCTGCTACGCGAACTACAACACGCCCGAAGTCGGTAAGGCCCTGGTTCGCGTGTTCGAGCAGTTCGGCTACGAAGTAGTGGTTCCCGAGCAGGGTTGCTCGGGGACGCCGATGTTCGCCAACGGGATGCTCGACGACGCCCGGCGCCACGCCGAGACGAACGTCCCCTCGCTGTCCGCGCTGGTCGAGGAAGGATACGACGCGGTCTGTTCGTGTACGTCCTGTTCGATGGCGCTCCGCCAGGAGTACCCCGAACTGTTCGACTACGACGGCGTCGACGACGTCGCCTCGAACACGTACGAGGCGGTCGAGTACCTCCGCATCAACGAGGATCTGTCGGGAGCGCTATCCGGCGTCGAGGTGGAGTATCCGGACCTGTCCTATCACGCACCCTGTCACGCGCGGAACCAGGGACTCCACCGGCAAGCGGTCGAACTGTTCCGCGACCTGGAGGGCGTCACCGTCACCGACGTCGGCGACTCCTGTTCCGGGATTTCGGGAACCTACGGCTGGAAAGCGGACCGGTACGACGTCTCGATGGCCATCGGTGAGGAGATGTTCGAGCACATGGAAGCGGCCGAGGGGACGACGGGGCTCACCGAGTGTCCGACCTGTGCGATGCAGATGGAACACGGAACGGGCTACGAGATCCGCCACCCGCTGCAGGTGCTCGAAGCTGCGCTGGTCGACGCCTGAGAGGTGTCCGCGGGGTCCGATCCGAAAAGGGAGCGGCCGCTCAGTCGCCCCGGACGAACGTCACGGGGGCGGGCGCTTCGAGCATCACCTGTTGTGCCGTGGAACCGAAGACGGCCTTGCCGGTCGGCGAGCGCTTCCGACCGCCGACGACGACGAGGTCTGCGTCCTCGGACGTCGCGAGGTCGACGATGGCGTCGCCGTGGTCACCGACTTCGGAAGCGATCGCGTAGTCGACCTTCTCGTCATCGAGTCGACCGGCGATGTCGCGGACGGTCGCGTGCCTGTTCGCGACGTCGATGGCAGTCGCGTCTTCCGGTTCGTCGAAGTCCAGGCGCGAGGCGGCCTCGCGGAACTCCTCGTCGGTGAAAACGTGCGCGAGGACGACGTCCGCGCCCGTCGGTCCGGCGATGTCGACGACGATGTTCGCCAGTTGCTCGACGCGGTCTCTATCGTTCGGTCCGAGTGCCAGAAGTATCGTTTCGAGTGCCATACAGGTAGATACGGGCCGAACAACGTAAAAATCCCGGCCGTCACAGCCCATACCCCTCACCGAACCGTCACGTCCGGGCCTCGTTCGCGGATCAGGTCAGCGATCCGTAACAAAGGTTCTAATGGATAGCTCGAATAACTCGATCAAATGGTTTCGGGTGCCGATCTCTACGGACTTCTCCTGCTTCTGACGGTCGTCCCGGCAGGCTGGTTGCTACAGCTCGCGTGGGACAAACGCGAAAAGCCCGGTGGCCGATGGCTCGCCCTCCTCCTCGTCGGGATGGCCGGCTGGTCGGTGAGCTGGGCCCTCGTCGTGCTCGTCGACGACCACACCTGGTCGCTGGTCAGCGTCGACACCCTCCTCCTGTTCGTGAACCTCTCTGTCATCGGCTGGTTCATGCTGTCGCTGGAGTTCACGCGACAGAAACGATACGCGCTCAGACACGTTCTCCCGCTGTTCGTCGTCCCGGCAGTGACGCTGCTACTCGTGATGACGGACGCGTCCCACTCGATGCTCTGGGGACCGGAGCTGTCCCTCGACGCCGCCACCGGCATCATCCTCGACCAGGGTCCGTGGTTCTACGCCCACGCGACGTTCAACTACCTCCTGTTGCTGGTCAGCGGCGTCCTCCTCGTGAACAACCACACGGAACTCGAGGGCATCTACCGGAAACAATCGGCGATTCTGATCGCCGGCTGGTCCATTCCAGTGCTGACGAGTATCGCCTACAACTTCGGCGTCTTTCCCCAGAGCTACCTGAATCCGACACCGATCGGGTTTCTCGCCGGCGCCGCACTGTGGGGGTGGGGACAGTACCGGTTCCGGTTACTGGAGATCGCCCCCGTCGCTCGTCGTCACGCCCTCGACGAGATGGACGAGGCGGTCGTCGCCGTCAACGACGACGACGTCGTCGCGTATCTGAACGAGGCCGCAGTCGAGATGTTCGATCTGGACCCGACGGCGACCGGCAAACACCTCCCGTCGTTGCTGGCGGCGTATCCGGAGATACTCGAACGCCTCGAAGACGGCGAGGTCGACGACGAGATCGTCCTGGAGCGTGAGGGTCGTCGCCAGTACCTCTCCGTGCAGAAGACCTTCCTCGGCCGGAGCGACGGGTCGGAGGGGTCGGTGGTGGTCTGCGAGGACGTCTCCGAACTCAAACGCCACCAGCGCGACCTCGAACTGCTGAAACAGGTGTTCGCACGCGTCTTCAGGCACGACCTCAGTAACGATCTGAACGTGATCCGGGCCCACGGTGAGTTACTCTCGGCCAACATCGACGGCCCGCGGGCCAGTCACGCGGAGACGATAGTCCGCACGTGTGACGACGTCATCGAGACGAGTCGGAAGGCCCGCGCCATCGAGAAACTCGTCGACGCCGGCCGGGACCGGTACGAGACCGACCTCGTCCACGTCGTCTCGGAGGCCGTCGAATGGTTGCGGGAGAACTTCGACGACGTCACCGTCGAGACCGACCTTCCACGGGACGGGTTCGTACTCGCCGACGGGGAACTCGAACTCGCGGTCCGCTGTCTGCTGGAGAACGCCGTCGTCCACAACGACTCAGCCGAGCCGTGGGTCCGGATAGCCGTCACTGAACGGCCTGACGAGTTCGTACTCACCGTCGAGGACGACGGGCCCGGAATCAGGCCTAACGAGCGTCACGTCTTCGAGGACCGCGAGGTCGACCCGCTGTCCCACAGTAACGGACTCGGCCTCTGGACCGTCAACTGGGTCGTCCGGAACTCGGGCGGAGAGGCTCACTTCGAACACACGGACCGGGGAACGAAGTTCGAACTCCGTCTCGAACGGGCCCACCGTGCGGACGCGACCCCGCCGGGTCCACAGGACTAGTCCTCGGCCTCGTCCAGTCCCCAGGAGTACAGGGCGAAGGTGCACGAACAGTCGGCGTCGAACCCACACTGGGGGCACTGTCGGCCCGACAGGTCCACGTCGTCGAACGTGGCGAGTTCTTCTCCCCCGAACTTCGCAGCGAGGCTCTTCGTCGCCCCGTCGTCACGGAGCCACAGGACCGTCAACACCGGCGGCGTCTCCGCCAGGTACGCCAGGCCGTGGCTCGCGAGCGCCGTCCCGATCCCCTCCTGCTGATGTTCGGGGTGGACGGCCGTCGCTTTGAAGACGCCGACGGGGAAGTGCTCGGGTTCGAGGTCGGAGTCGGCCATCGCCCGCTCGGCCGAGACGACCATCACGTCGGAGAACGACGCCTGGTCGAAGACGGCCGTGACCGTGAACCCCAGGATCGTCTGCTCCCTGGTCAGCTGCGCGGCCGTCTCGATCTCGTCGACGCCGTCGTCCTCGACGTAGACGTAGATGTGACGGTCGTCGGGCCGGACGTACGATTCGAGGATGTCCTCGACGGATTCGAAGTATCCTGGTCCGAGCGACGCCTCGCTGATTCCCAGTATCTGGGCGCCGATGTGGGACCCGTCTTCCAGTAACTCGATCCTGTCGGCGAGATTCCGGAGCGCCGCCGTCCTGTCGCCCGCCCTGGTGACGAGGCCGGTCTTTTCGTCTGTTATCCGGTAGGACCCCTCCTGGTCGTGGCCGACGAACGTCTCGGTGGGGCGTTCCCAGCCGACGTACTTGTCTCCGAGTTCCACTTTCTCCAGCTCTCCGCGCTCTGCGAGACTGTCGAGATGCGCGCTCACGACCGCCTCCTCACCGTCGACGGCGTCGGTCACCGTCCGGGTGCTCAGGGCCGCCTCGGTGCTCTCGTCGAACACGTCGAGGATGGCGTCCTCGAGTTCCGGTTCCACCACCACCTCATGGTCGCCTGTTTCCTCAGGCATACTGGTACCACATGGACGGGGACGTGAAATAGTTATGTGGAGATTTGGCACACGTAACGAGGGCTCCCCGGCGTGGAGGTGGGATCGGCCCGGTTCGGGACTGAACTCCGGCTGGAAGGGGTGTTGGGTCCCGACGATACCCGTCCAGGTACCGCGTGATCAGCCGGTGTTCTTCATCCCGGCTGCGATGCCCTGGACCGTCAACCGAAGCGTCCGCTGCTCGGACTCGGTGAGGTGGGACTGCTGTAGCAGACGGACCTGGAGGAGGTTGAGCGGGTCGACGTACGGGTTCCGTCGTTCGAGATTCTCCCGGAGCCACTCCCGGTCGAGCAGTTCCTCGCGTTCCGTGATGGTCGTCACGAGGTCGACGGTGTGGTCGTACTCGGCTTCGATGCGCGAGAAGATCCGTTCGCGCAACTCGTCGTCGGCCAGGTCCGCGTACCGCTCGGCGATGTCGAAATCGGTCCGGGCGAGCGCGAGCGTCGCGTTGTCGAGTTTCGTCCGGAAGAAGGGCCACTCCCGGTACATCTCCCGGAGCGTCTCCATCTCACCCCCGTCGTCCAGGTACGCCTGGACGCCGGTCGCGACGCCGTACCAGCCGGGGATGATACAGCGGGCCTGCGTCCACGAGAACACCCACGGAATGGCACGGAGGTCCTCGACGCTCCGGTCTCCACTGCGCGAAGCCGGTCGGGACCCCATGTTGAGGTTCTCGATGACGGTGATGGGCGTCGCCTGTTCGAAGAAATCGACGAAGCCGTCGGTCTCCAGGAGTGACCGGTACTCGAGGCGGGCGGCCTCGGCGGCCGTCTCCATCGCCATCTCCCACTCCTCGGGGACCTCCTCGACCGGCTCTTCCATCGCGTTGAACCGCGCCCGCATCTGGGCGTCGAGCATCTGTTCGAGGTTGCGCTCGGCGATGTTCGGGTTGGCGTACTTCTCGGCGATGGACTCGCCCTGCTCGGTGAACTTGATCTGGCCCGACACCGACTCGTTGGGCAGCGCGAGCATGGCGTCGTTCATCGGCCCGCCGCCCCGGGAGATAGAGCCACCACGGCCGTGGAACAGCCGCATGTCGACGTCGAAGTCGTCGGTGATCGCTGCCAGGCGCTTCTGGTTGCGGTAGAGGCTCCAGTTGGCCGCCAGGAAGCCGTTCTCCTTGTTCGAGTCGGAGTAGCCGAGCATGATCTCCTGGACGCCGCCGCGCGCTTCCAGGGCCTCCTCGTAGGCCTCGTTCTCGAACAGCGTCCCCATGATGCGCCGGGCGCCGTCCAGGGCGTACTTCGACTCCAGCAACGGAACGACGTCGAAACCGCAGTAGCCCGGCAGGTCGACGATGCCGGCCTGATCCGCCAGGAACAGCACTTCGAGGACGTGGGACGGTTCCTCGCACCAGCTGATGCAGTAGGTGTCGATGGCGTTGACGCCGAACTCTTTCTGCCACTCGGCAGCCTTCCGGAAGAGGCGAACGACGCGAGCGGCGTCGTCCGAGAGTTCGTCGGTGTCGTCCACGTCGACGATGGGTTCGTCCTGCAGGATGGCGTCGGTGAGGAGTTCGACCCGGCCCGCCTCGTCTTTCGCCTTGTAGTCGATGCCTTCGGATTCCAGCGCCTCGTCGATGGCGTCGGTGTGCTTCTGGCGGTGGTCGCGCAGGTCGAGGCTCGCGAGCGTGAACCCGAACGTGTCGACTTTGCGGATCAGCGGATCGACGTGGGCCTCGGCGATCACGTCGGCGTCGTTCCGCCGGAGGTCGTCTGCGAGGGTCCGCAGGTCCGCGAGTAGCGCGTCGGCGTTCTCGTACCCACCGGAACGGACGTCAGCGACGCGGAGGACCGACTCGCGCATCAGCTTGAGTTTCTGGCGATACGGCTCGTCCGGATACCGTTCCTCGGCCTCGACGGCGACGCCGGCAAGTCGTTGCTTGTGGTCTTCGAGACGCTCGTCGAACGCCCCGCTCGTCTCGATGTTGCTCGCGTCCTGGCTCAACACGCCGGAGAGCGCCTTGAGCCGGTCGCGGTACAGCGGCAGGACGACCTCGCGCTGGCGCTCCAGGGTCTCTTCGGTGACTTCAGGAGTTACGTAGGGGTTGCCGTCGCGGTCCGACCCGGCCCACGACCGGAACTCGTAGAGCTTGGACACGTCGACCGCGTCGGGGTCGTACTCGTCGGCGAGCGCCGATTCCAGCGACTCGTAGACGTCGTCGATGACGTCGAAGAGGACGTTCTCGATGTACCACTGGACGTTGAGCGCCTCGTCGGTCACCTCGGGGCGGCGATCGCGTACCTGCGGCGTTTGCCAGAGACTCGTCACCTCCGCGGCCAGGTCGCGCTCGACGTGGCGCTGCTCGTCGTCGGTGAGCCGGACCTCGTCCAGCGTCTCCAGGTCGCTCGCGACGGCTCTGAGCTTCGCCTTCACCGTCTTGCGCCGGGCCTCCGTCGGGTGAGCCGTGAAGGTGGGCTGGATGAGGACGTCGTCGAGGACTGCCTCGACCGTCTCCGGGTCGGCCCCGCGGTTCGCCAGGTTCTCGACGGCCTGTTCGACGCTGTCGTCGAGCGTGCCGTCCTGACTCCCCTGACGGATCTGGCGCACGCGCTGGCGCTCCTCCGCGAGGTTGATGAGTTCGAAGTACGTCGTGAACGCGCGCGCGACGACGTCTCGTCTCTCCGGGTCGAGTTCCGCTATCGTCTCCCGAACGGCGTCGCGCGTCTCGGCGTCCCCCCGTCGGTACGCGATGGAATCGGTCCGTAGCTGTTCAACAGTCTCGAACGCGCTCGTCGACGACTGGGATTCGAGCACGTCACCCAGTAGTTCGCCGAGTTCTCGGACGTCTTGGTTGATCTCTCTGGCGTGCAAAGTCATACCCGAGAGTGCAGAGGCGAGTCCTAAAACATTAGCGGAAGCCCACACGTGAGCGGACGAGCCGTCTCAGTTCGTTTCACGGAGGGATTCGAGTGCCGAGAATTGTGATTCATGGATAGTGAACGCATGTTCACCGTCTTTTCACCGGACTGCAACAGCTCTCCTCCCAGCCGGTTGGAAAGAACACCACCGAGAAAGCGGACGAATGGCGGCCACCGACGACTCTCGGGTTCGACGTGGACGAAAGCCTGGACGAAGTCCGTTGCCCGTGTACTGTCCGCACCAGGACCGGGGCCGAAAAAAGGGACGGGACAGTGACCGAGAACGAGACCGAGGCTGAAACTGTGTCGGTACAGGGCAGACTGGCCGACTGCAGTCCAGAGGTGATTCGTTCAACCTGAACGAATGCCAGTTACGTACTGGTTAATCGAACGGGACAGCCCGACTCTCTCGACGGCGAGAACTTCCTGATGCCGGTAGATTCCGATAGCCCAGTATCGATTTTAATAATTTCGGCCCCCGATCGGCGGTAGATTTAAGCGATACTGGGTGCGTTTATTTACCAAATTTCACCGATGACACTCAGAAATCCTCTCCAACGTCTGATCGCCGTCGCGGTCGGTGGCCAGTTCGTCCACGGGCTGTACCAGCTCGTCGTCGTGGCCGCAGCGCCGCCAGGGGCCCGGGTCGCACTGGTGGGTGCGGGGCTCCTCGCCGCGGTCGCTGGTGGCGCGTACTCGTTCCGGAGTCTCACTCGACAGACGTCTTCTATGGAGTCCGAACTCGCACGCGTGCGTGAAGAGCGAGACGACGCACGAACCGAGGCGGCAGACCTCCGAGCCGAACTCGAAACGGTGGAGTCTGACCTTCGCGCCGCGCGCGAGGCCACCCCTGCCTCACCGTCACCGACTGCCGTTTCGACCGACGGTGGCCTCGCGGCGGCAGACGGCACGTCGATGGCGGAGATAGACGACTACCTGTCCGAGGCGGCCCAGGTGGTCGACGCCGCTGGCGAAGGGGACCTGACCCGTCGCATGTCGGTCGAGATCCCCTCGGAGGCGCTCGCGCAACTCTCCGAGGGGTTCAACGAGATGGCCGACGCCTTCGAACAGACCATCGAGACTGCGGAGGGGTTCTCAGAGGAGGTCGCCGGGTCCAGCGAACAGGTCACGACCGCGACGGAGGCGGTCAAAGACGCCAGCGAGCGCGTGGCCGGCAACATCCAGGAGATCGCAGACGTCTTCCACGAACAACACGATCAGATCTCCCAGATCAGCAACGAGATGTCCGAGATGTCCGCGACGATCGAGGAGATCGCCGCCTCCAGCAACGAGGTCTCGGAGATGGCCGACAAGACGGAACGTCGGACCGTCGAGGGGATCGAGGCGGGCCGCGAGGCCCACGAGGCGATGGTCGACTCGTCGGAACAGACCGAGACGGTCGTCGAAACGGTCGAGGAACTTAACGAGCAGATGGACGAGGTCGGTCACATCGTCGACCTCATCGACAACATCGCCGAACAGACGAACATCCTCGCGCTCAACGCGTCGATCGAGGCGGCACACGCCTCCAATGGCGCGAACAACAACGGGTTCGGCGTCGTCGCGGACGAGGTGAAGTCCCTCGCCGAGGAGACGAAGGGCGCGACCAACCAGATCGAGAGTCTCATCGCGGAGATACAGGACCAGACCGACGACGCAGTGGCGGAGATACAGGACATGCAGGGCTCCGTCGAACACGGCCGCGAGACCGTCTCCGAGAGCGTCGAGGCGCTGGAGTCCATCATGGAACACGTCCAGGAGACCTCCAGCGGCGTCAAAGAGATCAGCAACGCGACCGACGACCAGGCCGCGTCCTCCGAAGAGGTGGCCTCGATCGCAGACGACGTGGCGAAGACGTCCCAGGACAACGTCGAAGCGGCCGAACACGTCGCTGCCATCGCCGAGGAACAGAACCTCGCGCTCGGCGAGATGTACGTCAACGTGAAGATGCTGACGATGCGGTCGAAACAGCTGTCGGCGCTGTTCGAGCAGTACGAGACGGAGGAGTAGCGCCCGTTGGCGCCCCTATTTTTATATCGCCACCTGTCGCAACTGTGAGTATGGAGGTAGGCGTACTCACGGTTCCGCTGGGTGACCAGTCCCTCGAAGACGCACTCGAATATCTCGACGGCATCGGCGTCGAGGCGGTCGAACTCGCCTGCGGCGGGTTCACCGGCGACGACCACCTGAAACGCGAGGAGTACCTCGATAACGAGGAGAAACAGGCCGAGTTGCAGGCGCTGCTCGACGAACACGACATGTACATCAGCGCACTCGCGACGCACAACAACCCGCTCCATCCCGACGAAGAGCGAGCGGCCCGGGCCGACACGGAACTCCGCGAGGCCATCGAACTGGCCGGTCAGCTCGGCGTCGACGCCGTCACGACGTTCTCCGGCCTGCCGGCGGGTAGCGAGGCCGGTGACGTTCCGAACTGGATCACCGCGCCGTGGCCACCCGAACACGGCGACGCGCTCGAGTACCAGTGGGACGTCGCCACCGACTACTGGGGCGACGCCGCCGAACACGCCGCCGAACACGACGTGAAGGTCGGCCTGGAGATGCACCCGAACATGCTCGTCTACGAGCCTCACGGGTTGCTCCGCCTGCGCGAGGCGACCAACGAGTACATCGGGGCCAACTTCGACCCCTCGCACCTCTACTGGCAGGGCATCTCCATCACCGACGCAATCCGCCTGCTAGGCGAGGAAGACGCCATCCATCACTTCCACGCCAAGGACACCAAGGTGTACGAGGAGCAGGCCCGCGAGAAGGGAATCCTCGACACGGCCCCGTACACCGACGAGCCGAACCGGTCCTGGCTGTTCCGCTCTGTCGGCTACGGCCACGGCGAGGACCACTGGCGAGACGTCGTCTCCACGCTGCGGATGGTGGGGTACGACGGCGCGCTGTCTATCGAACACGAAGACTCGCTCACGTCCGGCCGTGAGGGCCTGGAGAAGGGCGTCGACCTGCTCAAACGCGTCGTCTTCTCGACCCAGCCCGGGGACGCGTACTGGGCGTAGGCAGGCGCAGGGACGAACGCGGACCGGAATCTCGTTTCGCTACACAATCTTATTACACAAGGCGGACAAGGGAGCGTCGGGTGGGTGAGACACCCAGTGATACCATGGATTTCGAACTGACGCACCAGCCGGCGTACACGCACGTGATCGTAGAACTCGAAGACGGTGAGACGGTACTGGCCGAACCCGGCGCGATGACCAGCCACTCCCCGAACGTCTCGATGGACACGACGACCAGCAACGACGGGCTCCTGAGCTCGGCGAAGTCGATGCTGGGCGGCGAGTCCTTCTTCGCCAACGAGTTCACCGCGACGGGTGGCTCGGGCAAGGTGACGCTCGCGCCGCCGACGCCTGGCGACGTCATGCATCACCACCTCGACGGCGAGAAGCTGTACGCCGTCGACGGCGCCTGGCTCGCCTCTGACCCCGCCATCGACATCGAGACGGAGTTCGGCGGGCTGAAGTCGATGCTCGCCGGCGCCAGCATCACGCCGCTGACGCTGGAGGGGACCGGCGACGTCTTCATCGAGGCCTTCGGCGGCCTGGAGACGGTCGAACTCGAGGCCGGCGAGTCCTACCACGTCGACAACGAGAACGTCGTGGCCTGGGACGGCTCGGTAGAGTTCGACGCCCACCGACCCGGCGGGATGAAGTCGACGCTGTTGAGCGGTGAGGGGCTCGTCTTCGACTTCACCGGGCCCGGCACCGTCTGGTACCAGACCCGCGGGCTCAACGCGTTCGCCTCCGCCGTCGCCGAGGTGCTCCCCGGCGGGGACAGCGGGGGCGGTGACGGAGACACCGGCATCGGCGTCGACGACTTCCTCTGATCCCGGACCCTCGGCTCGCGAGGTTCCGCGACCATGAGAGTTATTCCCTGACCGTACGAGAGGTAACCCATGACACTCGATGTCGGTATTCTCGGATACCGCTTCATGGGCAAGGCACACTCGAACGCGCTCGACCGCCTGCCGATGTTCTTCCCCGACGCGCCGGAGACGAATCGCGACGTCGTCGTCGGCCGCGACGAGGAGGCCCTCGCGGACGCCGCCGAGCAACTCGGCTTCGACCGTACCGCGACCGACTGGCGCGACGTCGTCGACGAGGTGGACGTCTTCTACAACCTCGGGCCGAACCACGTCCACCGGGAACCCTCCATCGCGGCGCTGGAAGCCGGCACGCCGGTGTTCTGCGAGAAACCGCTCGCGCCGACGCTAGAGGGCGCCGAGGAGATGGCCGACGCCGCCGAGTCGGCAGACGTCACGGCGGGAATTGCATTCAACTACCGCTTCGTCCCGGCCATCCAGTACGCGAAGAACCTGATCGACGACGGCGAACTCGGCGAGATACACCACTTCCGCGGGCGATACCTCCAGGACTGGCTCGTCGACCCGACGGCGCCCTGGAGCTGGCGCAACGACGAGGAGATGGCCGGCAGCGGCGCGCTTGGCGACCTTGGCGCTCACACCATCGACCTGGCGCACTTCCTGCTGGGCGACGCAGCGGGCGATATCGACCGACTCAGCGGCCACCTGAAGACGTTCGTGGACGAGCGACCGGTGCCGGGGGAGGACGGCGGAACTCTGGAGGGGTCCGGCAGCGACGACGCCGTCGAGACGCGCGAGGTGACCGTCGACGACGCCTACACCGCCCAGGTCGAGTTCGAGAGCGGCGCGATGGGAACGCTGGAGGCCTCGCGGTTCGCCAACGGCCACGACAACGCCCACACGATCGAGATAGAGGGCTCGAAGGGGAGCCTGAAGTTCGACCTCGAACGGCTGAACGAACTCCAGGTCATGCACGAGGGCAATCGCGGCTTCGAGCGCGTCCTCGTCACCGACCCCGACGACCCCTACCTCGAGCACTGGTGGCCCCCGGGTCACGTCATCGGCTGGGAGCACACCTTCGTCCACGAGAACTACGAATTCCTCTCGGCCGTCCGGGACGGCACCAACTACGAGCCGAGTTTCCAGGACGGCCTCGCGGCCCAGCGCGTGCTCGACGCCGTCGAGCGGAGCGACGAGCACGGCGAGTGGGTCACGGTCGAGTGAGTCAGGCGACGGTCCAACCGTAACCTCGGGCGGTTTTAAGCGACTGGCGGCGCCACAGTCGATATGACACTCCAGGAGCGGCTCGACTCGTATCTCGACGCCAACGACCTCGAAGCGGTCTGGTTCGCCCGGCCGAACTCCTTCGCGTGGCTCACCGATGGCGGCGACAACGTCGTCGATCGAAGCGGCGACGTGGGCGTCGCCGCCGCGGGCTACGACGGTGACGGAGTCACGGTCGTCACGGACAACATCGAGGCCGGCCGCCTCCGGGACGAAGAACTCGCCGGGGACGTGGCTATCGAGACGTTCCAGTGGTACGACCAGTCGCTGGGGGAGGCCCTCACAGCGTTCAGCCCGGAGCCGGCAGCGGCGGACTTCGACGTCCCCGGGATGGAATCCGTCGACGCATCGACGCTCCGCCAGCCACTCACCGAAGGCCAGGTCGCCACCTACCAGAAGCTCGCCCGTGACGTCGCGGCGGCCATCGAGGCCGTCGCCCGAGACACCTCGTCCTCCGACACCGAACTCGGCGTCACGGCCGAACTCCGGCGGGAACTCGGAGCGCAGGGGATCTCCGTCCCCGTCGCGCTCGTGGGCAGCGGCGAACGCGCCCAGTCCTACCGGCACTACACCTCGACCGACGCCGAACTCGGCGACTACGCCCTGCTCTCGGTGACGGCGGAGCGGGACGGCCTGTTCACCAGCTGTAGCCGGACCGTGACCTTCGACCCGCCGGACTGGCTCGAAGAGCGAACCCACGACGCCATGCGCGTCGAGGCGACGGCGCTGGCGGCGACGCGCGAGGTGGGCCGTGACGGCGGCACCGCGGGCGACGTGTTCGAATCGATCCAGGACGCCTACGCGACCCTCGGCTGGGAGGGCGAGTGGGAGAACCACCACCAGGGCGGCGCGGCGGGCTTTGCCGGCCGGGAGTGGATCGCCACTCCCGAAAACGACGCCCCGGTCGACCTTCCGATGGCCTACGCCTGGAACCCGACCGTCCAGGGCGCCAAGAGCGAGGACCTCCATCTCGTCACGGCGGCGGCCGTCGAACCCATGTCGGTCACCGGCGACTGGCCCACCACCGAGGTGTCCGCCGTCGGGTACGACCTCGAAATCGAGCGGCACCTGCCGCTAGAACTGTAGTCAGTCGCGAAAATCAGTCCCGGACCTTCCTGCTCGGCTCACTGCGGTCGCCGCTCGGTCTCAAAGAAGTCCGCTGCTCACGGGTCACTTCGTTCCCCGTTCGATGTCAAGAAGGTCCGCGAAGAACGAAGTGAGGAGCAGACCTTCCTGCTCACGGGTCACTCCGTTCCCCGTTCGCTTTCAAGGAGCCCCACTCGTCACTGCGTTCCTCGTGCGCCTCCCTACTCCTCACTCCCGACCCGAATAACCTGCAGCAGAGAGTATACAGGCACGTCGGCGATGTCACCGACGCCGCGCTTGTCCGCGAGGACGACGCAGGCGACCGGGTTACCGCCCTGCTCGCGGATCGCTTCGACTGTCTCCGTCATGGTCGTCCCGCTGGTGATGGTGTCGTCGACGACGTAGCAGTCGCGGTCGCGGATCTGGGCGAAGTTCCGGGAGAAGGATCCGTCGAGGCCCTGGTCCTTCTCGTCGTCCCACTGGTGCTTGGTGGGCGCGTAGGTCCCCAGGTCGGTTTCGAGCTCGCGGGCGACGGTCGTCGCCAGCGGGGCGCCCGCCTTCTCGATACCGATAGTGAGGTCGACGTCCTCGCCCTCCTTGGAGAGGAGGTCGGCCATCGCCGCACCGAGGTGGGAGAGACGCTTGCTGTCGCGACCGATGGCGCTCCAGTCGACGTGGATGTCGTGGGGGCCACTCGTGGGTTCGACGACTGGTTCGGCGCCCGTGTCGCTTCGCTCGACGAGCCAGCTCGCCGTCTCGCGCGAGACGTTCAGTTCGTCCGCGATCTCGCCCTTCGAGAGGCCGCGCTCGGCCAGCTCGGCCGCGCCCTCGATGAGGTCGTCGATGTTTTTCATGGTCCTAGGGGTATCTGGGCGGGGGAGGGATTAATAGCCAGTGCAATCGATCGCGAAATCGAACCTTCGTTCCCCAATGACAAATTTGTAATATATCGGCACCTATTTACTTCGTGTGGTGGTACACTAACGTGGCTGGGTCGTGTCCGACGACGTCGTCACCGGACGTCGATTCGAACAAGCGCCACTGCCACCCACTGCCGCGTGAAACGCCACGCCCGGCCACGAGTCGTGAACCGGCGGGGAACAGCGCAGTTTGCACTGCCATGGTCCTATCATTCCCCGTCGGTGTCTCGACGACTGCGCCACTCCTGTCCCAGGCCGAGAGGGTTCGTGCTGCAATCATCTACCGACAGAGTCTACCGGTCACCGACTGGGAAGGCCAGCGCGACTGAACGCTCGCTGCCGTCAACGTTTTTACTCGCAGGTGTAGTGGGTGCTGTATGGACTGGGAACGGTTGGATCTGACAGGGGAATCGGTGCACGGGACGGCCGGCGCTGATTCGTGGACGTCGGCGCAGCGGTCGCGACGCGAACGGCCACACCGCAGACGTGAGTGCGCAGTGGGAGAACATCCGGCGAACGCCCCGAACCCGGGTCGAAGCTCACCGGGAGGGCGCGGACCAGCGAGCACGAACCGATGAAAGACAGCGAACTGATTCAGATCCTCGAAGACGCGGGGCTCTCGCCCTATCAGTCCGAGGCGTACGTGACGCTCCTCGCGCTGGGGAACGCCTCGGCGACCGACGTCGCCGACGCGTGCGACGTCCCCGACCCCCGGATCTACGACGTCCTGCGGGACCTGGAGGCGAAGGGCTACGTCGAGACGTACCAGCAGGACAGCCTGACGGCCCGGGCCCACGACCCGAGCGTCGTCCTCGAGGACCTCCGGTCGCGGTCCAGTGAGTACCTCGACGCGGCCGAGGAGATCGAAGAGCGGTGGAACGAACCGGCCGTCACGGAACACGAGGTGAGCATCGTCAAGCGCTTCGACACGGTGATGAACCGCGCGAAGACGCTCGTCGGCGACGCGGAGACGCAGATCCAGTTCGCGGGCCACGTTGACCAGTTCCGGTCGATGACCGAGGAACTGGCCGCCGCCCACGAGCGGGGCGTCACCGTCAAGATCAGCCTCTGGAGCGACGAGGGGAAGGCGGACCTGCCGGACGAGTCCGAACTCGAGGGGGTCTGTACCGAGGCCCGGTACCGGAACCTGCCCTCGCCGTTCGTCGTCATCGTCGACCGGACGTCCACGAGTTTCGCGCCGAACCAGCGCTCGACCAACGAGTACGGCGTCCTCGTGAGCGACCGAACCTACACCTTCGTCTTTCACTGGTTCTTCCTCACCGCGCTCTGGGAGAGCTGGGAGACCATCTACACCGCGCGGACGGCCGACACGCCCACGACGTACGTCGACATCCGGTACGCCGTCCGCGACCTGGAGACACTGCTGAACGAGGGGGCAACCGTCGAGGTGACGGTCCAGGGCTACGAGATGGAGACGAACGATCCCACCGAGATTCACGGCGTCGTCACGGACGTGACCTACTCCGGCGACCCCACCGAGTACGACCAGCAACTGCCGCTCTCGCACCTCGCCGGCCGCGTGTCGCTCACCGTGGACACGGGGTCGGACGTCGTCGACGTCGGGGGCTGGGGCGCGATCCTCGAGGAGATAGAGGCCGAGTCCATCACTATCGACGACGTCGAGTACGAGTGACCGGGTCCGGACGGTCCACACGTCGGTGCTCGTCCGACGAGACGGCGACCCGGCCGCTCACCCGGAGTCCTCGCCGACCTCGACGCAGCCGCCGTCCGCCGCCGAGCGGTAGAGAGCGTCGATGACTCGCTGAACCGTGAGCGCCTGTTCGACGGTATTGCGCGCTGGCTTCTCTCCGCGCACGACGGCGTCGAGGAAGAGCTTGTCACCACCCTTCCAGCCGGTGTACTCCAGCGACGCGTCGGTCACGGTCGACTCGACGAGGTGGTCGGTCCCCTGCCGACCGGCGTCGAACATCCTCAGTTCCTCGCCGCCCAGTTCGAGGCGGGCGCCGGCCTCGCTCCCGCGGACGACGAACTCCTCGGTCTCCGTCTGGTTGGCGGCCCACGACACCTCGAGCGAGATGGTCCGGTCGTCCGCACAGCGGATCATCGCCGTGGCGGAGTCCTCGACGTCGAACACCGCCTGTTCGGTGCTGTCGTACCAGTCGTCCGGGTCGACGTAGTCCTCGCGCGCGCCGAAGGCCGACCGCGTCACCGCGAACACCTCCTCGACGGGCGGGAACTCCATCAGGTAGAGCGCGAGGTCGATGGCGTGGACGCCGATGTCGATGACGACGCCGCCACCGGAGAGTTTCTCGTCCGTGAACCAGGAGCCGACGCCGGGAATCCCGCGCGAGCGGACGTAGTTCGCCTGGACGTGGGTCACCTCGCCGAAGCGGCCCTCGCGCTGGTAGCCCTTGAACACCTCCGTGCCCGTCGCGATGCGGTTGTGGAAGTTGACCAGGCAGAACCCTGCGGAGTCCCGGGCGGCCGCCGCGATGCGTTCTGCGCTCGCCAGGTCGTCCGCCAGGGGCTTCTCGCAGAGGACGTCGTGGTCCCGTTCGAGGGCGGGGACGACCGCCGCCTCGTGGAAGGTGTTCGGCGTCGCGACGACGACAGCGTCGAGGGATTCGGCGTCGTACATCGTTTCGAACTCGTCGTAGGTCGTCGCGCCGTACTCGTCCGCGAACGCCGCGCGAGTCTCCGGGACGACGTCGGCCCCCGCGACCACCTCGTGGCCGAGTTCCGTCGCGTTCGTCGCGTGCGTCTGGCCCATGAAGCCGAGGCCGACGATACCCAGCCGTACCGAATGCGTGTCGTTACTCATTGTCGTGTCTCGAATCGTGTGGCGCTGTCTTCCAGTGGTTGTGTGGGCAGGGGGCCCGGGTCTGTGCGGCGTCGACGGTCACGAGTCGTCCCCCGCGGAGAGCGTGACGTCCGTCGCCTCGTACTCCTCGACGAAGGCGCGCGGCCCGCCGACGGATATCGTCTCGTCGCCCGGCGCGACGAGGAGGGATTCCTGAGTGGGAAATCCGTTCGCGTACGGACGTACGAGGCTCTGGTTCACGTCGACGACGGGTCCGGTGAGCGTCTCGACGGCAGCTGTCGTCCGGGCTGGTCTGACGGCCACCTCCGCCTCGAGCGACCGGTCCGCGGCGAGGTGCAACGCCGCGTCGAATATCGCGTGCCGGAACCCGTCGTAGGCCTCGGGGAGCCCCGACGCAGTTGCGACGTGGGCTTCGCTCCCCATCGGCCAGTAGTTCGCGATGAAGGAGTCGAACAGGGCTGCGGCGATGTGGGCGTCGGCGTGGTAGATGGCGTACTCGCTGGAGTTCGAGTCCAGGATCGCGTCGGCGGCCCCGACCAGCCCGTCGGTCCGGTCGGTCGTGAGGATGACTGGCGCCGGGGCATCCCAGGTCTGAACGACGTGGGCGAGACCGTCGTCGACGGTTGTCTCGCCGTCGTACTCGGTGACCAGCAGCAGGCAGAACGTCCCCGTCTCGTGGGCCGCCTGGAGTACATCCGTGACCGCCGGGACGGCGGCCGCGGGCAGCGAGAGGACGACCTCCGTCTCCGCCGAATCGACGAGTTCGGTGACCTTCCGGAGTATCGTCTGGCGGGACTTGATGACGCTGAACGTCTCCTCCTCGTAGCTCTCCGAGTCGAAGATGCTCTCTAGTTCCGCCTCCATCGTGTACAGCTGCGAGACCAGGTTCTCGATCCCTTGCGAGGGCGGCAGCGCCCGTATCTGCGTCGGGACCACGTGGTCGTCGATGGCTATCAGACTCTTCGCTTCCAGTCTGTCCGCGACGACGTACGTGTAGCTCTTCGAGAGGTTGGCCTCCTCCGAGACGACGCTGATCCTGGTTGTTCCGTTCCGGAGAATCGTCAGGTACGCCAGCGCCTCCTTGTCCGAGAGGCCGAATCGCGTGAGTCCGTCGACGATGTCGTCTTCGTTCATCGTGTGTGGTTCTCTGTCCGTTCGATGGGTTCGTCAGGGGTTCAGAGCGCTTCGCACACCGCCGGCGGCGTCCGGGTGGCCCGGCGAGAATAGTTGTCGTGAGTATATGTCAGTGATATTCTCGCCTCGTTCGTCGCCGTCCGGTGCGTCACGAAACGCCACGTACGGAGTTGTTTCCAGTGACCCAATAAACTTTCTTGTGATATAACAAATCAGTTCCCTAACCTATTTGTTTCTGTGAGAACAACAACAAAAGAGAGCCATGACAGCAGCGAACACGGACCACGACCGAGAGCGGAGTAGCATCTCCCGACGCCGGTTCGTCGTCGGTGCCGGTGCGTCCGGTCTCGCCACCGGTCTCGCCGGGTGCTCGGAGCTACTTGGCGGCGGTAACGGCGGCGGTGGCGGTGGAGGCGCGAACGGGACACAGGCCGGCGACGCGGGCGGGGGCGAGGCGACGACAGTCACCTGGGGGTTCGACGCGACGGTGGCCCAGGACCACGCCGACGAGATCAGCAGCGCGCTCCACAGCGAGGGCGGGCTCGCGGACGACGTCGAGGTCCAGTTCGAGCAGGGCCAGCCGGACACCGGCGAGCGACGGGCGAACTACAACCGGCTCCTGAACGCCGGCGAAGCCACGCCCGACATGTTCATGATGGACAATGGCTGGGTGAACATCTTCATCCAGCGCGGCCAGATCCAGAACCTCTCGGAGCTGCTGAACGACGAGCAGTTGACCACCATCGAAGAAGAGTACTTCTCCGGGTTCACCGAGACGGCTATCAACCCGGAGACAGGGGACCTCTTCGGCGTCCCGCTCTACCCCGATTACCCGACGATGCTCTACCGGAAGGACCTCGTCGAGTCGGCGGGATACAGCCCGGAGGAGAACAACTGGGCGACCGAGCCGATGACGTGGGAGGAGTGGTCAAACGTCGCGGCCGACACGTACGACAACGCGGACGTCGACTACGGCTTTACCACCCAGTGGGACATCTACGAGGGGACGGCCTGCTGTACGTTCAACGAGGTGATGAGTTCGTGGGGCGGCGCGTACTTCGGCGGCCGGGACAACCTCTTCGGGACCGTCGGCGAGCGACCGATCACTGTCAACTCCGAACCGGTGATCCAGTCGCTGAACATGATGCGAAAGTTCGTCCACGACGAGGACTTCGAGAACCTCCAGGGGTACGGCGGCGGCTTCACGACGTCCAACATCCTCGGCTGGATCGAGGACGGCTCCCTGGCGCCGTTCACGAACGGGAACGCCATCTTCCACCGGAACTGGCCCTACGCGATCAACGCCGCGGCTTCCGAGTTCGGCGACGACCTCGGGACGATGCCGATTCCGTACGCCGTCCCCGAGAGCGAAGCCCAGTTCCAGGGCACCGGCGGCACGACGTCCGCCCTCGGCGGGTGGCACATCACGGCGAACCCCAACAGCCAGAACCTGGACGCCGTCGCGCAGGTCATCGACGCGTCGATGCAGGAGGATTTCCAGCTGTTCCTCCTGGAGACGGAGGGCTGGCTGCCGCCCCGGAGTGAGCTGTTCAACTCCGAGACGGCCGCGAACGTCGACCCGATGGGCAACTACATGAACACGCTCCAGGTCGCGGGTGAGAACACCATGGCGCGACCGGTCACGGCCGTCTGGAGCGACGAGTCCAGCGCCATCGCCGAACAGGCCAACGCCGCCGTCAACCAGGACCTCTCCTCGGCCGACGCGATGGCCCAGCTCGAATCGACCCTCTCGAACATCGAGGGGTAACGCGACCGCTCCCCCATCACTGCCGATAGACACACACACTATCCATGAACGACCTGGCCACGGAACGGGGTACCGGCAGATGAGTTCCGAACAGGCGACCGGATCCAGTCGCGAGTCACGACGGACGGGACCGCTGGTCACCCTGATGCGGCGAGTAGAGAACCTGAGCGACACGCAGTACGCGTACCTGTTACTGTCCCCGGTGTTCGTCCTGCTCGGAATCGTGGCGCTGTATCCCCTGTTGCGGACGTTCGAGCTGTCGCTGTTCGAGACCAGCATCAACCAGGCGTCCCAGACGTTCGTCGGGTTCGACAACTACGTCCAGCTGTTCACTGGCGAGAAGGACCGCTGGCTCCCCGGGACGTCGACGTTCCTGCCGACCAGCCTGACCTTCGACGCGATGATATCCAGTGCGCTGGTCGTGACGCTACTGTTCGCAGTCGTGGCGGTGTCGTTCGAGACGATCATCGGCCTGGGACAGGCGCTCGTCCTCGACCAGGACTTCCCCGGCCGCCGCTGGGTGCGCGCGGCGATCATCATCCCGTGGGCGGTCCCCATCGTCATCCAGGGGATGATCTTCTTCCTGATGTTCCACCCCGAGATCGGGTTCCTCGTCCAGCCACTGGCCGACCTGGGGCTGCTCGCCGAGCGGAACACGCTCAACGACCCGGCGAGCGCGCTGTTCATCGTCACCGTCGCCGACATCTGGAAGACGTCGGCGTTCATGGCGCTGCTCATCCTCGCAGGGCTCCAGAGCATCGACCGGAACCTCTACGACGTCGCGAAGGTGGCGGGCGCGACCCGGTGGCAACAGTTCAAACTGATCACGTTCCCGCTCATCTTGCCGACCATCGGTATCGCCGTACTCTTCCGCACCGTCCAGGCGATGCGCATCTACGGCCTCATCGACGCGGTCGCCGGCTGTGAGGTCGTGCCGTCGCTGTCCTGCATGGTCGTCACGACGTTCCTGACCAGGCAAGGCACCTCGGCGGCCATCGCGTTCGTCACTGCAGCCATCATCGGCGTCGCGGTGACTGCTATCATCTACCAGCAGTACAAGGAGGGGATCTGAGATGGCGACGTCAGACCGACGCGACGACAGGGTCGAACCGGACGAGCCGGAGGGCGGTCCGCTCGAACGCTGGACCCAGCGCGCCATGCAGAACCCCGAGCGGGTGTACCGCGCGCTGTTCTACGTGGTCATGATCTTCTTCATGGTGACGACGCTCTTCCCGTTCTACTGGCTGCTCGTGCTGGCGCTGACGCCCCAGAGTCGGCTGTTGCAGGGGAGCTTCCTCCCGCAGATCGACCTGTTCGGGGCGGCCGCCGAGTTCCCGCTGCCGGTGGCGAAGGGGTTCAATCCCGCGGCGTTCGTCTCGGTCTTCGAGCAGGTGCCGTTCCACCTGTTCATGCTCAACAGCTTCGCGCTCGCGGTGACGACGACGGTCATCGTCCTCGTCATCGCCAGCCTCGCCGGCTACGCGTTCGGCCGACTCGACTTCCCGGGCCGGGGCGCGCTCATGCTCGGTATCCTCGCGATCAGCTACTTCCCGCCGGCCGCGTTCGTGATCCCGCTGTTCGAGGCGTTCACCGGCAACGTCCCGATAACGGTCCCCTTCACCGAGATTCCGCTGTTCACGCCGCCGCGACTGCTCAACACGCCGGGGTCGATGGTGATCCCCTTCAGCGCGCTGTTCCTGCCCCTGTCCATCTTCATCCTGACGACGTTCTACGCACAGATCCCGGACGGGCTGGAGGACGCTGCGCGCGTGGAGGGAACGACCCGGATCGGTGCGCTGTTCCGGGTCATCATCCCGCTGTCGGCGCCCGGCGTGGCGACCGCAGCCATCCTGACGTTCATCGCCGTCTACAACGAGTACTTCTTCAGCACGATCATGGCGACGTCCTTTGCCGCGGGCAACTGGTCGCCCCTCGTCGGCGGCATCCTCAGCTACCAGACCCAGTACACGACCCAGTTCAACCTCATGGCGGCCGCGAGCATCGTCGGGGTCCTGCCCGTCGTCCTGCTCGTCGTCGTCGCCCAGGAACGCATCGTCAGCGGGCTGACCGCGGGCGCACTCAAGGAGTAACCATGGCACGACTCAAACTCGAACACGTCACGAAACGCTACGAAGACGTCACGGCCGTCGACGACGTGAACCTCGACATCGAGGACGGCGAGTTCGTCTGTCTCGTCGGTCCGTCGGGATGTGGCAAGTCGACGACGATGGAGATGGTCGCCGGGCTCACGACGCCCTCCGAGGGGACCGTCACCATCGGCGACCGCGACGTCACGAACCTGCCGCCGAAAGACCGCGGGGTCGCGATGGTGTTCCAGAACATCGCGCTGTTCCCCCACATGGACGTCTACGACAACATCAGCTTCGGGCTGCGGCTGCGCGACTACCCGCGGGAGGAGATCGACCGCCGCGTCGAGCACGCCGCCGACATCGTCCAGCTAGAGGGGATGCTCGACCGGATGCCCGACGAGATGTCTGGCGGGCAGCGCCAGCGGGTCGCCATCGCGCGCGCAATCGTCCGCGAGCCCGACGTCTTCCTGATGGACGAACCGCTGGCGAACCTGGACGCGAAACTCCGCGTCCACATGCGGACGGAACTCCAGCGCCTCCACAAGGAACTGGACACGACCATCATCTACGTGACCCACGACCAGGCCGAGGCGATGACGATGGCTGACCGCATCGCCGTCCTCGACGCGGGCAAACTCCAGCAGATCGACCCGCCGCTCGTCTGTTACAACGAGCCAGCCAACCTCTTCGTCGCCGGCTTCATCGGCTCGCCGTCGATGAACTTCGTCGAGGGGACCGTCACCGAGTCCGGGCTGGAATCCGAGTACTTCGACCTGGAGTTCGACCACGCGGCGTTCCAGGGAGTGGGAGTCGGCGACGCGGTGACCATCGGCGTCAGGCCGGAGGACGTCTACCCGGCGTCGGAGGCGGCGTCGCTCTCCAGCGGTTCCAGACCAATCGAGGTGATCACCGACGTTCTCGAACCGATGGGCGACGAGATATTCACCTACCTGCTGATGGGGGAGGGCGAGACGTCGATGGCCCAGGAGGCGGCCACGAGCGACCAGTTGCTCATGAGCATCGATCCCAACACCGACATCACGGAGGACCAGGAGATGGACGTCGTCCTCGACCGGCGCAACGTTCACCTCTTCGACGCGGCGAGCGGCCAGGCGCTGACGCACGGCATCGTCTCGCCGCCGGACGCCGACGGCGCGGCCGGGTCCCCGGCGGAGACCGACGACTGACCATGGCGGGTGAGACAGTCGCGCTCGTCTACTGGGGCGGGATGGTCGTCCTCTTTTTCTTCTGGGTGTACGGTATCGTCTCGTTCATGTTCGACCTGAAGAACAAGATCGTCCCGGGGATCGTCCAGTACAGGCGCGGTCGCCGGAAGCTGAAAGCCGAGCGCGAGGAGGAGGCAGAGCGGGAGGAACGGGAACGACAGCTCTACTAGCGGCCCGACCGGGTCACCCATCGCTCTCTGGCTCGGGTTCGGGAATCGTCAGTACTCGCTGTTCACACTCGGGACAGACGCGCGTCTCCTGTGCGTATCGAGGTGACCCGCAACAGCCGGTCGTCGACGACGGGACGAGTTCGGTCCCGCACACCGGACAGGCGTCGAGGAACTGCCGGAGCACCCGCGACGCCGCCATACGTACCGCTTCCGGCTCGACTGCGTCGGGCAGCGTCCTGACGGCGGCCAGTTCGGCCACCAGGATGGGACGCGGAATCAGGTCGTGGCGGCCGTCGACGACGAACCAGTGGTCCTCGTCCGACCGGACGGGTTCGACGGACTCGACCGAGGGAACCGCTGCAACCGCTTCCGCGAGCGCCGTGGGAGAGCGAGCCGCGAGCGTCGCCATCTCCTCGTGCCAGCGTCGTTCGAACGCGTCCTCGAGTACCACGTCCTCACCCTCCAGTCGGACGACGCCGGCCGCGCCCAGCGTCGCGAGGACGTCCCCACCGTCGATCGATTCATCGTCCGAGAGGGACCCCTGCTGTGGCGGGTTCCGGAACCAGTCGTCGGGGACCGGGAGCGCCTCGACTAACTGGGGGGCAAAGCGCGGCGTGTACGGGACCAGGTAGCCGCGTCGCCAGACGAGGACCGCCCCGGTGACGAGCACGGCGACGGCGAGCCAGGGGCCGGACGCTGCGGCGACCAGCGCAGTGACGACGACGAGGAAGGCACCGTTGACCGCCGTACACGGCAGGCACCGGTTCGGTCCAGTGTGGGCGGGGTCCTGCAGCCGGGAGAGACCGCGCATATCTGCTGTAGAGGTGCCGATGCCGTTTCAACGTTGGTGCGCGAATCGTGGTGGTCGGGCCCGCCTCTCGCGGTTCAGTCCGCTCCGGTGCCGGTGGTCTGCTCGTGCGATCCCTCACGCTTTAACCGTCCGTGCTGCGATATGTCGGATGTCGATGACTGACGAGTGCGGCCCCGGCGACGGAAGGCGTCCCGTCTCGCGGCGTCGATTCCTCGCGAGCACCGCTGGGACCGGTCTCGCCGCGGCACTGGCGGGCTGTCCGATCGGCGGCCGCAGAACCCCACACGGAGCGACAGTGACGGAACGGTCCGAGAGTGAGACGGTCGGGACGACCCGGGAGCCGACCGACGACTCGACCGTCAGGTGGGCGTTCGAACCTCTCACTGAAGCGGAGGGGGACGCGATAGCGCGCGCGCTCCACGACCACGGCCTCTCCACCGACGTCGACGTGCGGTTCGAGCCCGGAGACCCGGACCCGGCCCAGCGTCTCGCCGAGTTCGACCAGGCCCTCGCGTCGGACGAAGACGGTCCTGACGTGTTCCTCGTGGAATCCGACTGGGTGATCCCGTTCGCCGCTCGCGACCAGCTGGCCGAACTCTCTGCGCTCGTCTCCGAGGAGCGCCTGGCGGAATCCGACGGGGAGTACTTCGAAGCCCTCGCCGCGCTGGGTCGCAGTCCCGACGGGGAAACACAGTATGGCGTGCCGGTGGCCGCGGATTTCGGGACGATGCTCTACCGGAAGGACCTCGTCGAGGCGGCGGGGTACGACCCCGTCGAGAACGACTGGGCGACCGAGCCGATGACGTGGGAGGAGTGGTCCAACGTCGCGGCGGACGTGACCGACCACGCGGGCGTCGACTACGGCTTTACGACCCAGTGGGACATCTACGAGGGGACGGCCTGCTGTACGTTCAACGAGGTGATGAGTTCGTGGGGCGGCGCGTACTTCGGCGGCCGTGACAATCTCTTCGGCCCGGTCGGCGAGCGACCGATCACTGTCAACTCCGACCCGGTCGTCCGGTCGCTGAACATGATGCGCAAGTTCGTCCACGACGAAGGCGTGTCGGGGCTGGAAGCGTACGCCGGCGGGTTCGCACCGACCGAGATACTCGGCTGGATCGAGGAAGGGTCACGGGTTCCGTTCACGAACGGCGACGCGGTGTTCCACCGCAACTGGGCGAGCACGTTGACGGCGATCGTCAGCGACCTCGAAGACGGGGGCGCGTCGGAGCGCGCCGAACGGATCGGTGCCATCCCTCTCCCGTACGCCGTCACCGAGGACGAGGCCCGCGCAGACGGTACTGGCGGGACGACGTCGGCCGTGCGCGGTCGGTACGTGACGGTGGATTCCGACAGCCAGGACCGGGACGCGGTCGCGCAGGTCCTCGAGGTGGTGACCGACCCGGGCTTCCAGACGGACCTGATCGCTATTCTGGGATGGTTGCCGCCACGGCCCGCGCTGTACGAGTCGGGTGACGTGTGGAACACCGGGGGAGTCGGCGAGTACGCGCCGACCTTCGGCGTCGCCGGCGCGAACGCGATGCCGGCGCCGGTGACGCGAGTGTGGAACGACCAGGCGAGCCTCGTCGCCCAGCAGGCGAACCGCGCCGTCGGTCAGGAGGTGTCTTCGAGCAAGGCGATGGCGGACCTCGCATCTAACCTCGAGCCGATCGAACGGTCGGCCTGAGTGAGGGTCTTCGAGAGCGTTCTGCCGCCGTAGGCTCTGCTTACCGCGGTATGGACGGTCATCTGCCCTCGGATCGTCCCCCCGATTCTCTCCACACAGTACTGCCGGCGTACCACTGCTGCCGGGAGAAATGGGAGATTACCGGCCGCGTACAGACTCCTGGGGCCGCTCTGCAACGACTACCGCGTCACCGCGGCGGCACCACAACCCGTCCCCAATTTGCGGGTCCTGTTCGTTTCAGTTTGGACAGCAAGTGTAGTTAATCAGCTGATTACTACGGCAAAGGCGGCATCCACAATGTTACGAGACGGGATAGTCCAGAATATCGAGTGATAGCAGCCAGGAACAACAGGTGTACTAAATGAAACCTCACCGTTTATGCGAGTGTAGCCATTACTACCAATTAACGAGTATTATGATGGCCATACCAGAACACCCCTCCCCCGTCGTTCGATTCCCGACCACTCCTCACCGGCCCGGTGGAGGAGCGAGATGACGGCTGTCTCGGACGTTCGCGTTGGATTCGTCGGCCTCGGGAACATCGCTCAGCTCCACGCGGACGAGATAATCGGCTACGGCGGCCAGGTCGTCGCCGGCACCGACGTCTCCCCGGAGGCGCGCGCGATGTTCGCGGAGGACTACGGCGCCGAGGTGTTCGAGGTCCACGCCGAGATGTACGAACTGGTCGACGCCGTCGTCGTCTCGACGCCCAACCGCTTCCACGAGGAGTACGTCGTCGCCGCGCTGGAAGCCGGCCTCGACGTCCTCGTCGAGAAGCCCCTCGCGCACACGCTCGAGAGCGCCCAGCGCATCGCCGACGCCGCCCGCGACGCCCAGGGGTTCTGTATGGTCGGCTTCCACAACCGGTTCTGGGGCCCGGTCCAGGTGCTCAACAGCTACCGTGAACAGGGAAAACTCGGCGACGTCACCCACGTCGAGGCCAACTACATCCGGCGACGCGGTGTCCCCGGCCGGGGAAGCTGGTTCACCCGCAAGGACGTCTCCGGTGGCGGCGCCGTCATCGACATCGGAACGCACGCGATCGACCTCGCACTCTACCTCATGGGCTACCCGGACGTGGAGGAAGTGTCGGCGACGACCCGGTCACAGTTCGGTTCAGAGGAGGAGTACAGCTACCTCTACATGTGGGGCGAGGACCGCGGCGTCGGGAACTTCGACGTCGAGGACTCCGCCACCGCGTTCATCCGCTGTGCCAACGGCGCCACCATCTCGCTGGAAGTCGCCTGGGCGGCGAACCGTGAACCCAGCCAGGACTTTTTCGTCCGCGGCACGGACGCCGGCGCGCAGTTCGACATCTCCGAAGAGGGGATGACCGTCCACGAGACCGCCGACGACGGCGTCAACCACCACCGCGACATCGACGTCGAGACGACGGACCGGGAGGCCCACGGCATCGAACAGCAGCACTTCCTGCGGGCCGTCGCCGAAGGGAGACACCCGGCCATGAACACCGTCGAACAGGGCCTGGAGGTCCAGAAGATAATGGACGGTATCTACCGGTCGAGCGAGGAAGGACGAGCCGTCGCTATCGAGTAATCCCGACCTACCGGCCGCCCGCCTGTCCAGGATCCCTGTCCGAGACGGCGGCCCAGGGCCCCTCTCCAGACACCGGCCAGACCACCACGTCGACGGAACCGACGAGGGTTCCCGTGGCCTCCTGTCGGAAGACTGATTGTGAACGTCACCGAACGCTCGCCCATGGCTGCCCCCGATCTGAGGGACGCACTGGAACGGGTCATCACGCACTTCGACCTCGGCGAGTACGAGGTCTCCGCCTATCTCGCTATTCTCGAACACGGTGAGGTGACGGCGTCGGAACTGTCCGAGACGACCGACATCCCACAGCCGCGCGTCTACGACACGGTGCGCAGCCTGAGTGACGTCGGACTAGTCGAACTGAAGGACACCCGCCCGATGAAGGTACTCGCTATCGACCCGCGCGAGGCCTTCGACGAGGTCCAGGAGTCCCTCGACGAACTGGTCGAGGACCTGTCCCAGCGCTACACCGCGCCGACGCGGAAACCGGAGGCGGTCTCACTCGTCAAGTCGCGACCGAGCATCCTCCGCTACCTGGACGACATCATCGCGTCGGCCGAATACGAACTGATGCTGTCGCTGACCCCCGGCCTCCTCGAACGGTTCGCGGGGAAACTGCAAGAGCGGGCCGAGGACGGCATCGCCATCGAGATACTGGTCTCCCCGACCACGGAAGCCCCCTCGACCGACGACGTCGACTACCCCTCGATCGCGTCGACGGTCCGGGCCCGCCGCGGAATCACGACACCCGTCGTCGCCGTCGCGGACGGGAACTACTCGATGTACGCGACGCGGGAAAGTATTCGCGGAGACAACGACCGCTACGGCGTCATCTTCAACCGCTCGGAACTGGGCTTCCTCGTCTCCGGCTTCTTCAACATGGTGCTGTGGACGACCGCCGAGGAGATATACTCCGACGGCGAGAACCTCCCGTTCCCGCGGCGATACGGGACGATTCGCCGGTGCATCTCCGACCTGCAGGTGCTCGAAGGCGAGTTCTACGCGACCATCGAGGGCCGGGACGTCGAAACCGGCGACCACTGGGTCGTCGAGGGCCGCATCTCGGAGGCGACGTTCGGCCAGAACCGGGAGGTTGCGACGCTCACCGTCGACACCGACGACGGGCCCGTCGACGTCGGTGACCAGGTCGCCTCCTACGAGGACATCGAGGCCTTCGAGATTCGCGTCGGCCGCGAGGAACCGCCGGGGACCGTCGCCGACTAGTCCACCGGTATTCAGTCGCCCCGTTTCGACGGACAGGGTAAACTATTATTTGGCTCGGAGCGCCGATTGTGTACATGAACGCGAGACACGACGGGTCGAGTCCGGCCCGACGCCCTGTCGCCCACGTGGGCACTATTTCGAATCCGGAACCCGACGCCGTCGAGCCCGAATTCGACCCCGAGAGCGGGCCTGCGGTGGGGCGCTCGCTGACGCGTCGCCGAGGTGAGCGACGGTGAGCAAGCAAGAAGAGCCGGACGGCGACGACGCGGCCGAGGCGACCGAGCCGTCGGACCCGGTCGAGGAACTCCGGGAACGACGACGCGAGGCCGAACGCGGTGGCGGCGAGGCGCGAATCGAGGCCCAGCACGAGAAGGGGAAGATGACCGCCCGCGAGCGCGTCGACTTCCTCGTCGACGACGGGACGTTCACGGAGGTCGACGCGTTCGTCGAACACCGCTCGACCAACTTCGGGATGGGCGAGAAGACGTTCCCCGGCGACGCCGTCGTCACGGGCTACGGCGAGGTCGACGGCCGGAAGGTGTTCCTCTTCGCTCACGACTTCACCGTCCTCGGCGGCTCTGTCGGCGAGGTCGTCGCCGAGAAGATCTGCAAGGTGATGGACCGGGCCATCGAGAACGGCGTCCCGGTCATCGGGCTCAACGACTCCGGCGGCGCACGCATCCAGGAGGGGGTCGACTCACTGGTCGGTTTCGCCAAGATATTCAATCGCAACACGGAGGCCTCCGGCCTGATCCCCCAGATCTCGGCGGTCATGGGGCCGTGTGCCGGCGGCGCGACCTACTCCCCCGCGCTGACGGACTTCACCTTCATGGTCGAGGACACCAGCCACATGTTCATCACCGGCCCGAACGTCATCGAGACGGTCACCGGCGAGCAGGTGTCGAAGGAGGAACTCGGCGGTGCCGGCTCGCACTCCTCGAAGTCAGGCGTCGCCCACTTCGCGTACGATTCTGAAGAAGAGGCCCTGGAGAACATCCGGCGGCTCCTCTCCTATCTCCCACAGAACAACATGGAGGACCCGCCGCGGGTCAAGCCCTGGGACGAACCGGACAGGGAGGTGCCGGAACTGGCCGACATCGTCCCGAACGCGCCGCGCAAGCCCTACGACATGACGGAGGTCATCGACCGGGTCGTCGACGAGGAGTCCTTCTTCGAGGTCCAGGAGAACTGGGCGCGCAACGTGGTCGTCGGCTTCGGCCGAATGGACGGCCGGTCGGTCGGAATCGTCGCCAATCAGCCTCGCGTGAGCGCGGGCACGCTCGACATCGACGCCTCGGAGAAAGCCGCCCGCTTCATCCGCACCTGCGACTCGTTCAACGTCCCCGTCATCTCGTTCGTGGACGTCCCCGGGTTCATGCCCGGCACCGAGCAGGAACACAACGGGATCATCCGCCGGGGCGCGAAGCTCATCTACGCGTACGCGGAGGCGACGGTCCCGCTGCTCTCCGTCGTCGTCCGAAAGGCCTACGGCGGCGCCTACATCGTCATGTCCTCGAAGTTCCTCGGCTCGGACGTCAACTACGCCTGGCCCGGCTCCGAGATGGCGGTGCTCGGTCCCAGGGGTGCAGTCAACATCCTCCACCGCCAGGAGATCGCCGACGCGGACGACCCCGACGCCCGCCGTGAGGAACTGATGGACGAGTTCCGCGAGGAGTTCGCCCACCCCTACGGTCCGGCACGACGGGGCTACCTCGACGACGTCATCGAACCGAAGGAGACGCGGAAACGGCTCGTCGACGATCTGGACCTGCTCACGCGCAAGCGCGAGGATACGCCCCCGAAGGACCACGGGAACATCCCCCTGTGACCATGTCGTCGCTCGAATCTACGGACGGCCGGTCCGAATCGACAGACGGTCAGTCGGCAGAGGGAGACCACGCGGCAGCGTCCGAACTGGTGTCGCTCACGCTCGGCGACACCGATGTCGCCGTCGACGTCCCGGACGACGCGACGGCGGCCGAGGCGGCCGCGATCGTCGCCACCGTCGGCGGGCACCTGACGGACCAGCAGCGAGCCGCGGCGGCGGCCCGGGACGCCGAGACCGTCGAGTACGTCGACGAGTGGTGCTTCGCCGACAGGCTCCGGTCGTTCGGGAAACGCCGCCTCCCCCGAAACGTGCGGAAGGGCGAAGAGTGGAAAGCCGCCGGGCGAGCGTTCCCCCGGTAACGGATCGAGTTCGTCGGCGGCGTCGGTTTTCGTGCCCCGACATCAGTGGGACTGCGCCCTATTCACCCGACAGTCGGAACTGATTGCGCGCGCGACTTATCAGTGAGCCACTACAAGTGGGACTGATGTCTCCAGACCTTTCCATCGACGCCGACTGGAACGCACAGTACATCGACGGCGAGTGGGTGCCCTCCGAGGGCGACGACGAGATAGCCGTCGAAGACCCGTCGACACGAGAAGAGATAACGCGCGTCCCGGCCGGCGTGGAGGCCGACGTCGACGCGGCGTACGAGGCGGCCGCCGCCGCACAGCCCGAGTGGGAGCAGACGCCGCCAGCCGAGCGCGAGCGCGTGGCCCAGGAGTTCGCCCAGTTACTCCACGAGTACGAGGCGGAGATAATCGAACTGCTGGCACACGAGGCCGGCGGGTCGCAGATAATGGGCGCGACCTCCGTCCAGATAGCCTCGGACCAGGCCGCAGAGGCGGCCACCTTCCCGCGGCGAATGAAGGGTGAACAGGCGGACTCGAACGTTCCCGGCAAGGAAAACCTGGTCAGGCGCGTCCCGCAGGGGGTCGTCACCGTCATCTCGCCGTGGAACTTCCCGGTGAACCTCTCCGGACGGGCGATCGGCCCGGCCATCGCGACGGGGAACACTGTCGTCGTCAAACCCGCGACGAACACGCCCATATCGGGTGGGTTGCTCTTCGCGAAACTGTACGAGGAAGCGGGCGTCCCCGACGGCGTCGTCAACGTCGTGACCGGGCACGGGTCCGATATCGGCGACGCGGTGGCCGGTCACCCCGAGAGCGACGTGGTGACGTTCACCGGGTCGACCCCCGTCGGGCGTGGCGTCGGCGCGACGGCCGGCGAGAACCTCTCGACGGTGTCGCTGGAACTCGGGGGCAACAACGGCCACATCGTGACGGCAGACGCCGACCTCGAGGCGGCAATCGACTCGGCCGTCTTCGGCTCGTTTGTCCACCAAGGCCAGGTCTGCATCTCGATCAACCGCCACATCGTCCACGTGGACGTCTACGACGAGTACGTCGAACGGCTCACCGAGCGCGCCGAGTCGCTCCCGGTCGGCAGCGCACACGACGAGGAGACGGTCGTCGCACCGATCATCGACGAATCTCAACGCGATCAGATGCTGGAGTACGTCGACGAATCGGTCGAGGAGGGAGCGACTGTCGAGACGGGCGGTGAGACAGTCCCGATGGACGGCGTCGACGACTCGCTCCTCGTCGCGCCGACGGTCCTGTCTGGGATGACCAACGAGATGTCTGCCGCGTGCCACGAGCACTTCGGCCCCATCGCACCGGTCATCCCGTTCTCGGACGTCGACGAGGCCGTCGAGATCCACAACGATACCCAGTACGGCCTGTCGGGGTCGGTCCACGCCGGCGACGTCGGTACGGGGATGCAGATAGCCGAGCGACTGGACACCGGGATGGTCCACGTCGGCGACCAGCCGATCAACGACGAGGCCCACGTCCCATTCAGCGGGACGAAGGCCTCCGGTGTCGGCGCTTTCAACACCACTGCGATTCTCGCCGAAGTCACAGAGGAGAAGTGGATTTCCCTTCAGCACGAACGTCGGGAGTACCCCTTCTGATCCCCGTTCAGCTCACTGGAACTCCTTGAGTATCTCCAGGCTCCGCTGGGTCTTCGTGAACTCGGTCATCAGTCGCTCCTCGCCGCAGCTCCGGCACTCGAACGTCGCGTCGGGCGACGGGAGGTCCGAGGGGTCCGCTTCCCAGTCTTCGCCGCAGCTGGGGCACTCCAGGTCGATCCAGGATCGAGGCATACCACGACGTCTGGGCTGCGGACGAAAATATGTTGGCCAGACTGACGGATCCTGCTGCCAGCGGACCCACTCCGCCGGTGTGGTTCCAGCGGAGACTGCGAGAACCGCAACGAACACAACCCCTCCGTGAGAGACACCGGACATGGACGTCGCAGTAATCGGCGCGTCGATGACGCAGTTCGGGCAACGCGACGCCTGGATCCGCGAACTGATCGCGGAGGCGGGCGAGGCCTGCCTGGCCGACGCGGCCGTCGCTCCGGACGAAGTGGACCACCTCTACGTCTCGAACATGGCCAGTGGCGAGTTCGAGGGGCAGGGCGGCATCATGAACGCGCTCGCCCACGACCTGGGGCTGATGCCGGCCTACAGCGAGCGGGTCGACCAGACCTCCTCCTCGGGCGGCGCCGGTATCTACGAGGCCTGGCAGTCCATCGCCTCGGGCGCCAGCGAGATGACGCTGCTCGTCGGCGGCGAAAAGATGACCCACAGGACCACCGCCGAGGCGACCGACGTCATCGCCTCCATCACGCATCCGGCGGAGTACAAACACGGCGTAACGTTGCCCTCCTTCGCGGGGATGACGGCGCGTCACTACCTCGAACGCTTCGACGCGCCCCGGGACTCGCTCGCGAAGGTCGCCGCGAAGAACCACGCCAACGGCGTGGACAATCCCCACGCCCAGTTCCAGAAGGAGGTCGACGTGGAGACGATTCTGGACTCGCCCATCGTCGCCGACCCGCTGCGTCTCTACGACTTCTGTCCCATCACGGACGGGAGCGCAGCGCTCATGTTCTGTCCGGTCGACGTCGCCGAGGAGTACACCGACGACTATGCCGTGATTAGCGGTATCGGTGGCGCCACCGATACCCACGTCGTCCACGAGCGCGACGACCCGACCGTCATGGGCGGCGTCGTCGAGTCCGGGAAACAGGCCTACGAGATGGCTGGCATCGGACCCGACGACGTCGACGTGGCCGAACTCCACGACATGTTCACCATCCTCGAGTTCCTCCAGATGGAGGGCCTGGACTTCGCCGATCACGGCGAGGCCTGGAAAGACGTCGAGGCGGGCCGGACCGAACGGGACGGCGAACTCCCCATCAACACCTCGGGCGGCCTGAAGTCCAAGGGCCACCCGCTCGGCGCCAGCGGCGTCGCGCAGGGGTACGAGATATACAAGCAGGTCATCGGCGACGCCGGTCCGCGACAGGTCGAGGCCGACACGGCCCTGGCCTGCAACGTCGGCGGCTTCGGGAACTGTGTCATCACCACCATCATGGAGGCAAGCCAATGACGTTCGACGCGCACATCTGTCAGAACGGTCACGTCACGTATCCCGGGCACACGCTGTGTCCTGAGTGCCACGAACCCCAGACCGACACGGTCGACCTGGCCGACCGCACCGGCGAAGTCGTCACGTGGACGACGTCGACGGCGACGCCCCCCGGCGTCCGCGCGCCCAACACCATCGCCATCGTCGAGTTCGACGTGAGCGACGCCACCGACGGCGGCGACGATTTCGTCCGCGCCATCGGCCAGGTGACCGAAGACGACGACGTCGAGACCGGTGACGCGGTCGAACCGGTGTACGCCGAAGAACTGCGGGACCCCGAGGCCGGGATCAAGGAACCGGCGAGTCAGGCGTGGGACGGGTACCAGTTCGAGCCCGTCGAGTGAGTGGATTTAGCCGGCCGTCAGACCACGAAGCGTTCGCCGGCAGCCAATTATAGCGATGCCGCTTCCTCGCCGTTCGCTCGTCAGTTCCCGGCGTCGTCGCCGGGTCCCTCGCCCTGATTGTCCGTCTTCCCATCGTTGCCCGACCCATTACCGTCGCTCTCGTCACCGTCGCCCGCGGAATCACCGTTTTCGTCTCCGAACTCCTCCTTGATCGACTCGAGTTCCGCGTCGACGTCGACGGGGACGGACTCGTCGGGAAGCGGTTCTGCCGAGCCCCCGGAGTCGGTCGAATCGGGGGCCGGGTCGTCGTCAGCTCTTTCTCGTAGCTTCGCTTCGACCTGGTTTTGCAGGCCGCGAGCCTCGTCGAGCAGTTCGCGCGCGTCGTCGTCCTCGGGCCGGCCCTCGACGGCGTCCTGCAGGTCTGCCAGCGCTCCGTCGAGTCGCGAGAGCGTCGTCCGGCTCAGGCGTTCCGCGCGCTGTCGGACCTCGGTGCTACCCGTTCCCGTCGTCGGCGCGCGGCCGTCTGCGAGCCGCAGGGCGCGCTGGAGTAGCTTCAGCGCCTCGATGTTCGTCCGCAGGAGGAGGATGACGCCGGGGATGCCGACGTCGCTCGTGAAGCGCATCAGTTCGCGCGGCGACGGCGGGCGCGGCAGGCCGCGCTCCGTCCGCGGTTCGAACTCTTCTTCCAGTTCCTGTAACGTTCGGACCAGGTCGGCGACCAGTGGACCGACGTCGGTGTCGTCGGGCGAAGAACTCATGTCAGTCTCTTGGAGACAGTATCATAAAAAGCCGCCGCGACGTTTAGGCGGACCAAAATCCTTTTAGCTTTAGGGGTGCCTAATCGTACTCGATGAGCGAGTCCCCGGACGCGGTCGAACTGCCAGACGTCGACGAGGAGACGACGGTGACTGCCCACTGTTGCAATCCGGACCGGACCGTCTTCACCGAAGAAGGCAACTCCGATGGCTGGATAGCGACGGATCTCACGGTCGAACTCGACCGATAAAGTCGAAGGCCGATTCTCCGAGCGGTTCCCCGGCTCGAACGTTCTACTGCGCCGTCTCGGCGACCAGCGTGTCGTTCTCGAGGTAGTGTTCGACGTGGTGGGCGTCGTCCTCGACCTCGACGAGAATCTCGCGCAGGATCTCTGCGGTCGCGTGGTCGCCGAGGTTCTGGGCGAGTTCGACGTGGTCGCGCAGCGACTCGATGATGTCGCCGTAGATCTCCAGATCGTTCTCCAGTGACGCGCGGATCGTGTAGACGTCTTCACCCTCGGGCGACACCGTCGCGGCGTCCTGAATCTGGTCGAAGCCGGCGGCGGGCGTCCCGCCCAGCGCCTGGAGGCGTTCGGCGAGTTCGTCGGCGCCCTCCTCGGCGTGGTAGGCCGCGTCTCCGAGGAACTCGTGGAGTTCGAGGAACTCCGCGCCGGCGACGTTCCAGTGGTGCTTCTTGAGCTGGTGGTACAGGACGTACGTGTCCGCCAGATCCGCGTTCAGCGCGTCGATGATCTGCTCTGCCTTGTCGACGGGGATCCGAAGGGCGTTCTCTTCGACGCTACCGAACTTGCGGTGGACGGACTCCTCTTGCTGGCTCATAGCTATCAATAGATTGGGACGCCAGGCACTTAAAGACACCTCTATCGGAAAACTTCGTTCCCGATTCGATAACAAATGTTTTGGTCTGCCGAATAAATTCCCTGCGTTCTGTGGGTCCGCGTGGGACGTCACCCCTCGCCCGCCGCTCCGTCGCCGACGGATCTGTCGAGGACTACGTACGCCTGACGACCAGGGGGATCAGACGGGGCGTCCGTTCGCTCTTCGACAGTTCGCCGGTGAACGTCCCGGACGGCGTCGAGCATCGCGTCCGAGAGGGCGAGGGCGTCGCCGAACTCGGCCCATACGTGGTCGGGAACCACGAGGTAGTAGGCGTCTGAAGTTCGCTCGAGGAGCGGCGACTCGTACTGTCTTCGCCACTCGTAGGCCAGGTTCTCGACGCCCGGGAGCGCCTCGACGCTCTCCTGGTGGCGCGCCACGGCACCCGACAGATCTGCTCCGCTCACGTCGTGGGTTCGGGCCGCTACCGCGAGTACGTCGGCGTCGAACGGGTCGGAGTCCTCACCAGTGGTCGTCACAGCCGGGGCTTCGAAACCAGCGTGGAAAAACGGTACGGCGAACGCACTGGTCCCCCGTTGGAACCGAATCCAGACCGACGTCGACGAAGTCGGTAAAAACACCCCCAGTATAATCCGCAGGTGTCCTGCCAGTAGCAGCAGTTATTTGCGGGCGACGAACGAACGTGCGTGCGAGGAATGGGACAGTTATCTACCCTGTTTGCGCCGGAACGTGTCGCGGTGATCGGGGCCACGGACAGCGAGGGGGCGGTCGGTCGCGCCATCACCGAGAACCTCCTCGAGTCGTTCCAGGGTGACGTCGTCGCGGTCAATCCCTACCAGGACGACGTGTTCGGGCTCGAGTGCCACGATTCGGTCGCCGACGTCGACGACGTCGCTATCGACGTCGGCGTGGTCGTGGTCCCGCCGGACGTGGCGGTCGACAGCATTCGCGAGGCCGGAGAAGCCGGTATCCGGAACGTCGTGGTGATCACGGCGGGGTTCGGCGAGACGGGAAGCGAGGGGGCCGCGCGCGAGCGAGCGCTGCGTGCGGTCGCCGCCGAGTACGACCTCAACCTCGTCGGCCCGAACTCGCTGGGTATCATGAGCACCCCCGTTGGCCTCAACGCGACGTTCGGCAACGAGATGGCCCAGGAGGGTGACGTTTCGTTCATGAGCCAGTCGGGCGCGTTCGTCACCGCGGTCCTCGACTGGGCCGCCGAGCGAGACGTCGGGTTCAAAGACATCGTCTCGCTGGGGAACAAGGCCGTCCTCGACGA
The DNA here is from genome assembly GCF_058933135.1 of Halomicrobium sp. HArcel3. Taxonomy (NCBI): domain Archaea; kingdom Methanobacteriati; phylum Methanobacteriota; class Halobacteria; order Halobacteriales; family Haloarculaceae; genus Halomicrobium; species Halomicrobium sp. HArcel3. The sequence goes on from NZ_JBZYDN010000001.1 coordinate 913,502, forward strand.
GAGCGACTTCGTCGACCAGTGGGGCGACGACCCCGACACCGACGTGATCCTCGGCTACCTCGAAGACGTGAGCGACGGCGCTGCGTTCATCGAGACGGCCCGAGAGGTCACCCAGGAGACGCCGATCGTGCTCGTCAAGTCCGGTCGGACCGACGCGGGCGCGAGTGCCGCCGCATCCCACACTGGTGCTATCGCTGGGTCCGAACGGGCCTACGAGGCCGGACTCGAACAGGCCGGCACCATCCGCGTCGAGACGGTCCAGGAGCTGTTCGACTACGCGCAGATACTCTCCGACCAGCCCCTGCCCGACGGCGATGAGATCGCCATCGTGACCAACGCGGGCGGCCCGGGCGTGATGACGACCGACGCCGTGGGCGATTCGGGGATGGCCCTCGCGGAGTTCTCGGACCGCACGATAGAGAAGTTGACAGAGACAATGCCCGCGGAGGCGAACATCTACAACCCGGTCGACATCATCGGCGACGCGCCCGCGGCCAGGTTCGAGGCGGCACTCGAGACGGTGCTCGCCGACGAGAACGTCTCGATGGCAGTCGTGGTCGCCTGCCCGACGGCAGTTCTATCCTACGAGAACCTGGCGGAGGTGATCGTCAAACAGCAGTCGGCGTTCGACCAGCCCATCGCGGCGACGCTGATGGGCGGGAAGTCCGTCGGCGACGCCGCCCCGATGCTCAACGACGCGGGCGTCCCGACCTACTTCGACCCCGCCCGGGCCGTCGACAGCCTCGACGCGCTCCGGCGCTACGGCGATATCCAGGCGCGCGAGTACGTCGACCCCGAGACCTTCGAGGTCGACCGGGAGCGGGCGCGTGGCATCCTGGAAGACGCGGCCGAGCGCGGGCGAAACCGCCTCGGCGTGGAGGCGATGGACCTGCTCGACGCCTACGGCATCCCGACGCCGCAGGGCGACGTCGTCAACTCGCCGAGCGACGCCCAGCAGATCGCCCGCGATATCGGCGACGACGTCGTGATGAAGATCGTCAGCCCCGACATCCTCCACAAGTCCGACATCGGCGGCGTGGAGGTCGGCGTCGCCCCCAAGGACGTCCGCGACACCTACGAGGATCTGGTCGTTCGCGCCCGAAACTACCAGCGGGACGCGACCATCCTCGGCGTTCAGGTCCAGGAGATGGTCGACCTCGAATCGGGCACCGAGACGATCCTCGGCGTCAACCGCGACCCGCAGTTCGGCCCGCTCGTGCTCTTCGGCCTCGGCGGCATCTTCGTCGAGGTGCTGGAGGACACGACGGTCCGCGTCGCGCCGGTCTCCGAACCGGAAGCGACGGCGATGCTCGACGAGATAGATTCGGCGCCGCTGTTGCGCGGCGCGCGCGGCCGGGACCGCGTCGACGAGTCGGCCATCGTCGAGACCGTCCAGCGGCTCTCCCAGCTGGTGACCGACTTCCCGGCGATACTCGAACTGGACATCAATCCCCTCGTCGCGACGCCGGACGGTGCGACGGCGGTGGACCTGCGACTCACGATCGACCAGGAGGAACTATGAACACAGTACTCGTCACTTCGACGGACGACGGCATCGGCAAGACGGCCATCGCGCTCGCACTCGCGCGAACGGCCCAGGACCAGGGCAAGACAGTGGGGTATATGAAGCCCAAAGGGACCCGCCTGCAGAGCGCGGTGGGCAAGACCCGCGACGAGGACCCGATGCTGGCCCGCGAGCTGCTCGGTATCGACGCCGAGATGCACGAGTTGGAGCCCATCGTCTACTCGCCGACGTTCGTCCAGGAGGTCGTCCGCGGCCGCGAGGACCCCGACGAACTCCGGGAGCGCGTCGTCGACAGCTTCCATGACCTCTCGGCGGACACCGACCTCATGATCGTCGAGGGGAGCGACGACCTCTCGACGGGGAGCATGGTGGACCTGACGGACGTCGACATCGCCGAGGCGATCGACGCCAGCGTACTGCTCGTCTCCGAGTTCGACGCCGTGGGCGACACGGACGACGTCCTCGCCAGCGCGGAGCGCATCGGTGACAACCTCGGTGGCGTCCTGTTCAACGGCGTCGCCGACGCGCAGATGGACGTGCTGACCGACGACGTCCTCCCGTTCCTGGAGGGACGGGGCGTCCCGGTGTTCGGCGCGCTCCCGAACGTCAAGGAGCTCTCGGGCGTCACGATACGCGAACTCGCTGACAGCCTCGGCTGCGACGTGCTCACGTCCGAGGCAGGGCTCGACACGCACGTCGAGCGCTTCACCGTGGGCGCCATGGGCGGCAACAGCGCGCTCACGCAGTTCCGTCGGACCCGCGACGCTGTGATGATCACCGGCGGCGACCGGTCGGAGGTTCAGGCCGCCGCGCTCGAAGCGTCGGGAATCGAAGCGATGCTGTTGACCGGTGGATTCCGCCCGCCGAACGCCGTCCTCGGGAAGGCAGCGGACGCCGGCGTTCCGATCCTCCTCGTCCAGTCCGACACCAGGACGACCATCGACCGCGTCGAGGAAGTGCTACGCTCGGGCCGCACGCGAAGCGAGGCGACCGTCGAACGGATGCGGGAACTCCTCGACGGCGGCGTCGACGTCGAATCGATCCTGGACGCCGGAGAATAAAACCAGATAACGGGCGTAGGGACCTCCTACGGCCCTGAACGGTATTCACTACTTATGGGAATGGATGGCAAATGTTAACGTGGAGCCACCAGGCTCCGTAGTGTCACACGCTGGGGGTACCACCCCCTTTCCGTTCGTGCAGTCCTGTGCCCGTCCGACTCGGAGCGTCCGTAACCTGGGTCAGCAGTCGCTCGCTCGACGGCGCCGTACGCCACGTGGAGAACGAACCTTCCTCATTTTTGCCTGCCCAGTCGCCGTCTGCCGTGTGCGAACTCGACAACGGCGCCAGTGAGATCACCCCGAAGACTCGACGTCGGCTTCGCTGGTCGCCGTTCCGGCAGCGGTGTCGACGGTCTCGTCGTTGTCGACGTCTTCGGCGGAACGGGCTTTCACAGCGGCCGGATCGAACTCGTTGCGGTCAACGTTGGGTTCGAGGCCGGCGCGCTCGATTATCTCGATGTCGTCGCCAGCGGACTGACCCTCGGTCGTGAGGTAATCGCCGGTCAGGACACCGTCGGCACCGGCCTCGAACGGCAGGTGCTGTTCGTCCGCGTCGAAATTGGCCTCGCGGCCGCCGGTGAGGCGAACGCGGGCGTGCGGGTGGAGGAAGCGGTAGACGGCGATGGTACGGATGATCTCTTCGGTCGTGACGTCCGGCAACCCACGTTCCGCCAGGGGCGTTCCCGCCACTGGATTGAGGATGTTCACCGGGAGCGAGGAGACGCCGACGCCCTGGAGGGCCACGGCGGCGTCGACGCGGTCGGTGGGCGCCTCGCCCATGCCGAGGATGACCCCAGCACACAGGTCCATTCCCGCCTCCTTCGCTACCTTCAGCGTCTCGACGCGGTCCGCGAAGGAGTGGGTATCCACGATCTCGGGGAAGTACCGCGGCGACGTCTCGATGTTGTGATTGTAATGGTTGATGCCCTCGTCGGCGAGAATTCGGGCCTCCTCCTCGGTGAGGATGCCGAGGCTGGCGTCGACTTCGACGTCGGTCTCGTCGCGGACCAGCCGTATGGCACGGAGGACGTCGGCCCACTCCTGGGGACGTTTCTCCTTCGAGACGCCCTTCTCGGCGACGACGATGCCGAATCGCTGGGCGCCGTCCCGTTCGGCCCGTTTCGCCGCCGCGAGTATCTCCTCCGGGTCCAGAAAGTCGTAGGTGTCGATGCCGGTGTCGAAGTGGACCGACTGGGCACAGAACCCACAGTCCTCGGCGCAGTTACCGGCCTTGGCGTTGACGATGGAACAGGCGTCGACGGTGCCGTCGCCGAAGTGGGCGCGGACCGCGTCGGCCGCGGCCGCCAGTTCGTCGACTGGCTGGGCCAGCAGCGCGAGGCCGTCGCGTCGGTCGAGTTGCTCTCCGTCGAGTACGCGCGCCATCGCGTCGTCTATCGTCCGGTTGCTCGACTCGTAAACCACGATCCTATCATCGGTTGACGGTTGGAAAAACGTTCGGGAACCGGTGGGTGACTACGGCGCGTTGTCGACCGACCCGTTCGACGGTCCCCAGTAGTAGACCGGGCCGAGGGTCAGGTAGGCCATCGCGGCGACGAGCAGCGCGATGGGAAAGACGCCGTGGAACGCCGACGGGACGAGGATGGCCAGGGCCTGTATCGCACCGAGGGCGAACGCGTCCCGGACTGCGAGTTTGGGATAGCGGACCGGTGCGACCATGAGGACAGAGAGGACGACGGTCGCCCCGAGGAGCACGGGAACCGGAACGAGGCCCGAGAGGTACGCCGCCGCGAGGATGACCGCGGCCAGCGCGTTCGGGATACCGGGGCGGTCCTCGCCCTCACCGACGTACACCTCGTAGAACGCCGTCCGCAGGATGGAGAAGGCGGCGAACCCCGCGGGAACGAGGAGCGCGATAGCGAGCACGAGCGGAGAGAGGTCGTCGAGACCGCCGTACTCCAGTCGGACGACCCCGTAGACGAACAGGCCCGGAGTCGTGCCGAACGACACGATGTCGGTGATAGAGTCGAGCAGCGGCCCGACGTCAGAGTTGCCGGCGCTGCGGGCGATGATCCCGTCGAGGGCGTCGACGATGGCGGCCAGAAGCACGAGCCGGGCCGCGAGTCGCGGGTCGGTGAAGGCGACGACGCCGGCGACGAACCCGACGACGGCGTTGATCAGCGTCACCCCGTCGGCCGGCCCCAGCCGACGGCTCACCTGCAAGCTCATACGGGCACGTCAGCGACTGCGTACATTAAGCGTCCGGATTCACGTGACACGACGCCGGTGCGAGTCAGGACGTCGTTACCCGTCCGCGCGTCGGCGCCGTGGCCGGAAACCGCACGACTGATCGGGTGCGCCGTCGTCCGCGCTCCGTCAGACACCTACCAAGAGTTAAGGTCCCCGGAACCAAGCCAGCATATATGGATCCGGACAGCGTTCCGCAGGAGATTACGACGCTCGTGGGCCGTGAGGTGTACTCCAACAACGGCGTCTTCGTCGGCGAAGTCGAGGACCTCCGCCTCGACCTCGACAGACAGGACGTCACTGGCCTCGCACTGCACCAGCTGAACAGGGAACTCTTCTCGGGCGAAGTCGACGCCTCGCGCGGCGTGATCATCCCGTATCGCTGGGTGCAGGCCGTCGGCGACGTCGTCATCGTCAACAGTATCGTCGAGCGCCTGACCGGCCCCGCGGACGAAGACGAAGAAGAAGTCGCTGCCTGATTAGCTCCCGTTCGACGACTCGCTACTGCTACTACTACTGTCGACGCCCATCGCCTCGAACAGTTTCGTTCGCACCGCCTCTTCGGTGAGCGCCAGTAGCGTGTCGCGGCTGTCCTCGCTGGTCTCGATTCCGGTGAAGATACCGAGCGGGATCTCGACGCTGGCGTCGGTGGAGTGTCCGGCCGTGTCGCCCATCTCGCCGAAGGCGTCGTGGAGCACCTTGCCGATGTTCATCCGGATGTCTTTCGAGCGGGCGGCGAGGTAGATGGTGTCGTCGGCGAGCGCGAACACCGCCGTCGTCGTGATCCCTTCCAGGTTGAGAAGGTGCTGAGCAGCCTGGGCCAGCGCGTCCCGGTCGCGGATGAACCCTGCGTTGGAGACGAGGTGTGAGCCCTTGACCTCGCGATTGCGGATAGCCTCCGCAAGGACGTCCAGCGTCTCGGGCGACATCGACGGCGACTCGACCTGTTCGAGTGTGTCGTGGTCGGCGAAGGGGTAGAGGTACGCCGCCGCGGTCAGGTCCGCGGGCGTCGTGTCGCGCTTGAAGTCCAGCGTCTCCGCACGGATGCCGTACAGCAGCGCGGTCGCGACCTCCTGTTCGAGGGTGAGGTCGAGCTCCTGGATGTACTTCGTGAGGATGGTCGACGTCGCCGAGACGTTCGGCCGGATGTCCACGAACCGGGCGTCGTGGTCGTGGTCGTGCTCGTAGTGGTCGATGATGACGTCCACGTTCTCGGGGTCCGGTTCGACTCCCTTCGCCGTGTCGACCAGCGCGAACGTGTCGTAGTCGTCCATGTCGACGGCGCCCCGCGAGACGAGTTCGATGCCGAGCAGGTTGACGAACGCGCGGTTCTCCTGGTGACCGATCTCGCCCTCGTAGACGATGTCGGCCTCGACGTCGCGGCCCTGGGCGATCGCCTGGAGCGCCGCGGCGCTGGCGATGGAGTCCGGGTCGGGCGAGCGATGGATGAGGATCGACATCCGCCGTTCCGTCCCGTCGATGACGTCGGCGAGCTGGCTCGCCTTGTACTCGAGTTCGCCCGTCTCCAGGGCCCGCAGTGCCGAATCGGCGATGACCGCCGACGGGTTGATGACGACGTCGGCGCCGAGCTCGGTGAGTTCGTCGGCCGAAACCGGGTCGTCCGCGCGCGCGACGACGAACTGGTCACCGTCGTCCGCGGCACGGATGTTCTCCAGCGCCTGGGCGTTGGCGTCCACGTCCGACGAGAGGATGAGCACGACGTCGCGGTCCGCCAGGTCCCCGACGATGGATTGCTCTCTGATGTCCGCGGTCTGTGCGTTCAGGTCCTGGTCGCGCAGCGCCTCGACGCGACCCTCGTCCCGGTCGAGGATGAGGACGTCTTTCCCCTCCTCGACCAGTTCTTCGGCGACGGCGTGGCCAACACTCCCACAGCCGAGGATAGCGTACCGCGACATGGAAGCCATCGCGATACCGGTAGCGGTACTCATCTGTTGTCTTTTGCGAGGTGGTGGAGGCCCTTATATCAACCTCTTCCATGGCTCCACTGGGTCCCGTAGCCCGCTTGCGGTTTTACCGTTCCGGGTTTATTTCACACCAGCTATCCCGTACCTTTCTGTCGCCACAGTGGCCCGTTGCCGTCCCGCACTCCGGGGACCGAAAGGAAACCTATTTTACCCGCCACCGGGAATCCTGAGTTGTCTTGGGCCGGTAGCTCAGTCCGGCAGAGCGACGGACTCTTAATCCGTCGGTCGAGGGTTCAAATCCCTTCCGGCCCGTTTTCCTGCGAACGAAGTGAGCAGTGAAAACGCCGCTCCGACCCTCGCGAACGACTCCGCGTTCGCTCAGTCCCGTCCGACCCGTTTGCCTGCGTTTTCGTCCCGCCTCACAGCTCCAGAACCATCTCCACGTGGGGAATGTCAGTCTCGTCCTCGACGGGGCCGAGAGATTCGTAGCCGAGCGATTCGTAGAACTCCGCGACGCGTCTCTGGGCGTGGAGGAGCGTGCGGGATCTGTCTTCGTCTCTCGCGTAGGCGTGGGCCGCTCGCATCACGGCTTCGCCGACACCGCGGCCTCGGAACTCGGGGAGGACGGCGACGCGCTCGACCTTCGCCGTCTCTCCGTCTATCAGGCGGACGCGGGCGGTGCCGGCGGTGTCGGAGCCGATGCGCGCGACGAAGTGACGGGCCGCACCATCTCGGTCGTCGAACTCGACGGGTTCCGAGACGCCCTGTTCCTCGACGAAGACGGTGCGGCGGATGGCATGCGCCTCACCGGGTCGGTCGCTGGCGATTACCTCGATGTCGTCCACTGGGGTCATTCGAGTGACTTCTCCATCTCGACGTGCGGGATGCCCGCGTCCTCGAAGACGTCGCTGGTCGTGTGATAGCCCAGCCGCTGGTAGAATCCCTCGACTGCAGTCTGGCTGTGGAGGACGAGCGTCTCGACGCCGCGCTCGCGGGCGACGGCTTCGACGCGGTTAACGAGACGTCTTCCCCATCCCACTCCGCGGTACGGTTCGCGGACTGCGACGCGCTCGACCTTGGCCGTGTCGTCGTCGATTTGGCGGAGGCGGGCCGTCCCGATGGGCGTATCGTCCTGGCGAGCGATCAGGTGTGTCGCCTCCTCGTCGTGCCCGTCGCGTTCCCGCTCCGGCGGCACGCCCTGTCCCTCGACGAACACCTCCTCGCGAACGGCGATGGCCTGGTCGCGAGACTCGTCGTCGGCGGCGATCTCTATCGACGTATCGGTCACTGCCCGGTGATAGGCCGTCGGAGGCGCAAGAATGTTTCGCGGATCGAATCGGACTGACACGCGCGCCGATCGCCGTAGAGGGGCCGACGGGAGCTACTTGCTGGTGCCAGCACGCTGGTCATCCGCCGCCAGCAGAAGTATTCATCCAATTATCATGATGCGGCGTCACTACATCAGAACTATCGGAACCGGCGCGTGCGTCGGCCTGACCGGCCTCGCGGGCTGTGGCAGCCCGGACGACACCGCGGTGACGGAATCGCCAGCGGTCGACGGCGACGAGACAGCGAGGACGGTCGCTACTGGCGGTGAGGACGACGGAGCAGGCGGCGATTCGACCACCGTCGCGATGATTACCGACGGCGACCAGTACTACTTCGACCCGATCGGACTCACGGTCGACCCCGGGGCGAGCGTCACGTGGACCAACGAGTCTGGCAGCCACTCCTCGACGGGCTACGTGGAAGGGAATCCGCAGGCGGAGGTGACGCGGATCCCCGAGGGCGCCGAAGGGTGGAACGGCGAGACGCTCACCGAGCAGGGGGCGACGTTTTCCCACACGTTCGAGGTCGAGGGGACGTACGACGACTACTGTATTCCCCACAAGAGCCTCGGGATGGTCTGGCGAGTCGTCGTCGGCGAACCCAGTGGACTGGACGGCAATCCGCCAGACGGGGCCGTCCCGGACGAACAGGCGACCGTCGACGCAGGTGCGGTCTCCTACGACGAATTCCAGTCCGGGTGACGGGTAGAGACAGAAAGATAGCGGACGCAGTCAGTTGCTAGCAGGCACTCAGTTGCCGTCGGGGCTGTAGTTGGGCGCCTCGTCGGTGATCATCACGTCGTGGGGGTGACTCTCCTGCTGGCCGGCGGCGGAGACGCGGACGAACTCGGAGCGCTCCTTGAACTCCGGGATGGTCTCTGCGCCGACGTAGCCCATGCCGGACTGCATGCCGCCGACGAGCTGGTGGAGCTCAGACTGGACCGAGCCCTTGTACGGCGTCGCTGCCTCGACGCCCTCGGGGACGAACTCGTCGTCCTCGTCTTCCTCCTTCAGGTAGCGGTCGCCGCCGCCGTCGCTCATCGCGCCGACGGAGCCCATGCCGCGGTACTGCTTGTACTTCTTGCCGTTCATCGTGATGACGCGGCCCGGCGCCTCGTCCGTGCCCGCGAAGTAGGAACCGAGCATGACGGCGTCGGCACCGGCGGCGACGGCCTTGATCGCGTCGCCGGAGTAGCGGATGCCGCCGTCGGCGATGACGGGGACGTCGTGCTGGCTTGCGACGTCGGCGACCTGGGAGACGGCCGTGATCTGAGGCATCCCGGCGCCGGTGACGACGCGGGTGGTACAGATCGAACCCGGGCCGATGCCGACCTTGACCCCGTCGGCGAAGTCGACGACGTCCTCGGCGGCCTCGCGGGTGCCGATGTTACCGACGACGACGTCGGCGTCGACGGTCTCCTTGATCTCGCGGGCGCTGTCGACGACGTTCAGGTTGTGCGCGTGCGCGGAGTCGATGAACAGCACGTCGGCGCCGGCCTCGTCGGCTGCCGTCGCGCGGTCGAGTTCGAACGGCCCGACCGCGGCCCCGGCGACGAGTCGGTCGTTCTCGTCGCGAGCCGCGGTGTCGTACTCGCGGCGCTGGAGGATGCCCTGCATCGTGACGAGGCCGATGAGGCGGTTATCGTCGTCGACGATGGGGACGCGCTCGATCTTGTGTTCGTACATCAGTTCGAGCGCCTCGCGGGCGGTGACGTCCTCGGGGGCGGTGACGACCTCGTCGGTCATGGCCTCGTCGACGGCGTCGTCCTCGCCGACCTCGAGGTACGGGCGGATGTCCGTGCCCGAGATGATACCCAGAACCTGGCCATCGTCGTCGACGACTGGGGCGCCGGAGACGCCCTGTTTGTCCATCATCTGGTCGACGTCCCGGACGGTCTGGTCCGGCGCGGCGGTGACGACGTCGCGGATGATCAACTCGTCGGCGCGCTTGACGCGCTCGATTTCGGCGACCATCTGGTCGACGTCCATGTTTCGGTGGAGGACGCCCAGTCCGCCGTGTCGGGCCATCGCGATGGCCATGTCGCTCTCGGTGACGGTGTCCATCGCCGCCGTGAGGACGGGCACGTTGATCTCGACGTTCTTCGAGACCCGCGTCGCGGTGTCAGCCTCGTCCGGTTCGACGCGCGACTCCTTGGGTCGCAAGAGTACGTCGTCGAACGTCAGCGCTTCCGGTACCTGGAGTTTTTGCGAGAAGGGCTCGCGCTCGTTCGCCATGTAAACCGTCACAGACGGTAGCTCAAAAGCGTTGCGAGACGCACAGACGCGTGGGCTCCGGTCCCACACGAATCCGGCGAGAATGTGGATCATCACTTGGGAACGCCGGATCGGTAAAAGATGGAAGAAAGCACGTCGGAAACCTGACTGATGCCGACCGTGTGCGGCCAATTCTCACACAACGTTTATACTTCGACCAAAGAAAATGATAGATATGCAATCCGTCAGCCCCACCGGCACGGACGGCAGCCGACGACCGACCTCTTCGCTCGCAGAGGTCGGCAAGACATTCCTGGTGGGCACTCGCTTTACAGCGAACTGGCGGTCGGCGTTCCCGATTCCCGACGCTCTCCTCGCGTATCGGCGTCGTCGCACCCACGGGTCCGCGGGTGAGGGCCACCGATAACGGCCGATGAGTAGCTCTCAACACCCGGTCGCCGTCGGACTCGAGCGGCGCGTCGGCGGCGCCACGCGACTCCTCGCGACGGTGATGCTGTTACCCCTGTTAGACGGCGTCTTCGCCGCCGTCGTTCTGGCAGGGGCCCTCTCCAGTGTCACCGGAATCATCGAGGTCGGTCTACTCATCTTCGGCGGGTCCGCGACGCTCGCGGTCATCCTCGCCGAGATGGACGGCGACGTCAGGGAGGTGACGAAGTCGATACTGCTGGTCGGTGCAGTGGTCGTCGCGGGCGCCGTTATCGTGGCCGCACTCGCCCCGACCATCCGGAGCGTGCTCGTCCCCGGCGTCTTCGACCGCTTCGCGGCCATCATCATCCTCGCCATCGCGGGTCGGACCGCCAGCGCTCGCATCGGGGAGATACTGCCGCGTCCGTCGATGATACTCGTCATCGGCCTCGTCGTCAGCGTCGACCTGAACGGCCTCTCCGTCGTCGTCCAGACCGACCCAGAACTCATGGTTCGCGCGGCGGCGGCCGCCAGCGTCGGCGTGGCGTTCGCACTGACTGCGGCCCTCGCCGGCCCGTGGCTCCGCAACGCCGTCGACATCGACCGATTCCGCTTCGGTAGCGCCGTCGCGCTGGGGGTCCTCCCGCTGAGTCTCTTCGGCGCCATCCCGGGGGACGCCCCCGTCGCGCTCGCGGTGCTCGGCGTGACGACGCTGCTTGCCTTCGATCCAGGCCGCGCCCGACAACGCGACGACGAGTTCGACCCCGACCGCGTCGACGTGACGGCGGCGTTCACCGACGGCGGCGCCTCGCAGGGCGTCGAACACGACGACGCCGACACCGAACCCCACCGCGCAGTCCCTTTCGGCGACGACGTCGCAAACGGTGAGAACGGCGACAGTGACGACGACGGCGACGAGCGCCTCCCCTGGCTCTGATGAGCAAGGCTTAGGAGCCTCACCCTCCCCAACTCAGGCATGGCTGACAACCGCGTCGTCCAGGGACGGATGGTCACGCCCGAGAGCCTCGCCGAGATAATCGAGGGCGAGTCCGTCATGGACGCCGAAGCGATCGAGGACGCCGAGCGGGAGTGCCCCGACTGCGGCGGCGACGTCATCAAGGTCGGCTACATGCCCAGCGTGACGGAGTTCGTTACGGGCTTCAAGTGCCAGGACTGCGACTGGGCCGACACCGACCGGGAGTAATCGTAACCCCTTTAGTGCAACTCGGCAAATGACGATTCACGGGGCTGTGGCCTAGTCCGGGAAGGCGGCTGACTCCAGAGGTCACACGCCAGGTGACGATATCCAGAGCTGATATACCGAGCGTCCGACTGATCATCGGTCGCGTTGACGACCCTCTGGAGTACCGAGGCGTGGTACGGAGATATCAGCCGATCGTGGGTTCAAATCCCTCCGGCCCCATACTCACCTTAATTTTAACTTAAGGTTACGAATATTATCCTCCTGTAGTAAATGGTCTCAGCAGCGGGTAGACTGGCCGTACCCGCCGAATGAGTTCGTCCGTGCTTCTCGCCTCGTCGAGGATGGCGCTACTGACCAGGAGGTCCGCGAAGCCGTCCGTGAGGTGGAAGACCGATGAACGTCTGTTCCGCCTGCGGATGGACGGACTCGCCGCTCAGTCTCGTTGAGGCGGGCGACGGTCTCCTCTTGCTGTGTGATACCTGCGAGAAGGTGGTGACCGCGCGATGAGCTCCGTCAAGGAGACTCGCGAGGTTCCCCTCACTCGGGAGCAGATTCTCGCCACGCTCGACCCGGACCACCCAGAGCAGCGGTGGTATCGATGCAGCTTCTGTTCTGAGGTCTGCATCAACCCAGTCGGGACGATCCCCGAGAAGTGGGATCGGTGCCTGGACTGCGCAACCGAGCGGGTCACCTCCTGGAACTTCTGACGTGGCTACACAGGACCACCCAGAAGGCCCCTCTCGGCATACCAACCTGAACAACTCTGTAACCCCTGCTGAGGCGGGTAGCTCGGGGGAATCGGAGTTCGGACTCTCCGAGCCCGAGGTCGACGTTGGGACGCTCGTAGATCTCCACGTTCGAGAGCTACCCACTTCGGCCGAAAGGGTCGCAGAGTTCCACGAGGAGTACCCCGAGCTGGCCTCGCTTCCGTTGACCGGGCGACACGGTACGTCGCTCCGGCGCGAGTACACCCACGAGCGGTGGGAAGACTGGGACAGCGAGCCCGCGCACGAGTGGGAAAACGGCGTGAGCGGGTCGCGCATTGCCGAACGGAAGCCCTACACCTGGGGCGAAGCCGTCCGCGAGACCCTGGAGAGCCACGAGGACACGCGTCGAACGACCGTCAACCTCGAACGAGGGCGACTGTCTGACCCGGAGTACGAGACCTACTCCGTCGAGGCCGAGACGCGCTGGTTCGCTTCGTACCAGCGACGGTACTACGCCCAGATGAAAGCGTGGCTCCGTGAGCTATGTGGCGGCGAAAGGCCGTCAGGCGGCGAAACTGAGCCGTACTTCGACGACCCGCATATCGCGTTGCTGACCCGTTCCGCGTCGTCCGTCCCTGACGGCGAGCGCGTCGGGCCGATCGACCACGAGACGGTCCGCTCGGACAGCTGGCGCGACTGCTACCAGACCATGCGAAACACCATGGAAAGCCTCGGTTTCGAGGGCGACCAGTGGCAGTACGACCGCCGCGCAGAGCCACACACCGGGGAACGCGGCGGTGGTATCAACCACTGCTACGGGCACGACCACATCGTGATCGTCACCGACGGCCCGCTGTCGGCCGCCGATCTCCGGCCGGTCGTCGAGAAGCACGTCGAGTCCTGCGACTGGGCGGGCGCATCCGCGCACGACCTCGACGTCGAGGACTGGGACGCGAACGCGGAAGACGTCGAGACGGTCACCGTGAAACCCGCCGACGAGGTGGAAAACCTCGCGGCGTACGTAGCGAGCTACTGCGGGATACGGCCCGTAGACCTTCACGAACGGAGTACTGAGTACGTGGCCTGGGCCTCCGCCGTGACCGCCGCGAACGTCAAAACGGTGTCCCGATCGGACTCGGCGAAGTGGGCGGCGACGGCCGACGCCTGCCGGCAGCGGGCGGAGTCGCCACACTCGGACCAGGACCGAGACCATGGCGAGTTCGTGATCCGCTCGACGAGTCGTGGCGCCGACCTGGAGTGTGCCGAGTGCAACAGTCCGCACGGCATCGACCAGAACCAAACCCTGACCGCTGCCCGGTCGCCGGATTCCGTCGCTGTAGCCGACGGTGGCGTCGTCGATCGTTGTGAGCAGCTGAAAGCGCGCTGGCCGAGCGCCCGGGAGGGCGCGACGATCGGCGAAGCTCCCCGACGGGTAGCCATGCGGCAAGCCATCGAGGACGAGCTCGACGAAAACCCGGACGCGACCGCGTACGAACTCTACCGTTCGTACCAGGGCGTCGAGGACGCCCCGGAGAAGATACGAAAGTGGTACCTCGTCCGCGACTTCCTGGAGCGCAACCCGGACGCCGACCCACCGGAGGTGATCGGCCGTCTTGGCTTGCCTCCAGGTGACGCCGAGATCGTCGAGCGCGTCGTCGAGGGCAAGGCCCCCGAGCTCCCCGAGGAGTTCCGGGAGGTCCTGGCCGAGGTCGACGCGGGGATCGACCCGTACGAGCCCGAATCGTTCGAGCGGCCGCCGTCCTGGCACGTCAAGTCCGTGACGATCGGCCAGGAGGAGTACCCCGCCAGCGCCGGTACTGGCGTCGAGATAGTGGAGACGCGGATGCCTGTGAAGCGGCTGCTCCACGAGACCAAGCTCGGTAGAGACGGGGGCGAGGGAACATATTGGAGATGCGAGAAGACCGGCGTAGCCATGTGGGGCGGTGAGTCGATGGCTCGATACCTCGTGAAACACGGTATCGAGCATCCCGCCCCCGTCGATGCTGTCGTGACAGCAGAGAGAGTCCCCGATCCGGACGGACCTGGATCGATATCTGTCATAGACGCTGATTGAGCGAGGAGTTATTGATAAATATACAAAATTGCTCCTAAAGATAAAGAAAAGACACCAAATAAGACCACAAATTGGGAGAATAATCTCTCAGAAGGAATGGGTCTTAATCTTGTAAATTCTTCCCAATTAGTTCGGTCATAGGATACAGAGCGATCTTCAGGGTCGTCCCATCGTGTAATGTTTGCCCAAACGCCCTTTTGAATTCGAAGAAGTGGCTCAATTTCGGCAGTCTCTCTATCAGATAGCTTATCTTCAATTTGTCTTCGCATTATTTGTCCAGAGCGCTGTTTTACTCGAAATAGGAACATCATATACCCAGTTGCGACGAAAATGAATCCTCCTAATATGAGTACCGACAACCAATCTACAACTTTCTCAAATCCAAGTCCTGCCAACACTACCGTCGTAGATATTAGCAAATAATACGTTTGATGTATCCTTTGTCCGAAATATCGAATTTCGTCATTGAGTTGCTCATACCCAGTTAGAAGTACTGTCAACCGGTCACCTTGGATATCTGAAAATGGTTTGCCATCTTTAGTATTGCTTTGAGGATCCCCTTTGGCCATACACTTCTCTAAGAGTCAAGGAACATATTATCTGCCACCATCTGTCAATTGCATTTTAAAAGCCATCCTGTGGCGTGATCCAATATTAGTAAAAGAATACGTCTCAATAGACGATGAAATTCGACCTATTTTCCCTATTATCTACCCCCTCCCTCCTTTTATATGCTAGTTCCAGTTCTAGCAAAAACCGCAATGCAACAGGAAATCGACATGGATTCCCTGGAGTGGGAATCCGATGACGGTCCGGACGGAGAGGAAACTGATGAAGACGACTGGATCTCCTCGGAGGAGATGCGGGAAGACGACTGGTCCATCGCGGGCGAAGTGCGCCGAATGGAGGAGGGAGTCGGAGACTACAACTCCAGGCTGTACGAGCTCGCCGTCGACCTGGGAGAGACGCGGCTGTTCTTCGGCAAGACCTCGATTGACCGCACTGTCGACCGCCTCGAAGTGAAGGAGGGCGACGTGATCGCCATCCGGAACACGGGCGAGACGTGGTCGTTCGAGAACGACGACGACGAGGAGGTCGAGGTCGCCGAGTTCGAGGTCGCGCTCGTCGACAAGGACGCCGACGACGGTGGTGAGAACTGATGGCGCGAAACCCGTCGATCGAGCAGACGTTCAAGAAGCTGAACCTCCTGACGGCCCTCGGAATCACGGCGTTCACTGTGCTGAGCCTGACGATGCTCGGAATCACGGGCGACGCGGTCACGCTGATGGAGACGTACCAGTGGCTCCCGCTGACCGGGACGCTCGCGGCGATGGTGATCGTCTTCATCTCGTCGGGCACGCGTGATCCGTCGTACTACCACCCCGTCGAAATGGTGTGGGTCGTGCTCTCTGTCGTGCTGATGGGCGCTCACGCGTTCCTCGTCGAGGTGCAAAACGCAGTGGCTTCGTTCGACCCGTGGGGCACGGTCGTCGTGTTCATCGTGCTCCTGATCGCAACCGCGATTCTCGCGAGGTGACCCATGGAGCGAGAACTTGCCGTTCACGTCTATGGGTACACCGCTGTAGCCGTTCCCCTGGCAACGGCTGACTGGACTGGCGTACTCGGTGCGCTCGCCGCGGTCCCGATCTTCGCCTGGGCCTGCTACGGCCTGTTGAAGTCTGGCCAGTCGAAGCGCGAAAAGCTCGAAGAGGAGACGGCCCGCGTCGAGGAGCTGGAAGAGAAGATCGAGCGTATCGAAGCGTCGAACACGCCGCTGGCTGCTGACGGAGGAGAAACCGATGTCGAAACCGCAACTGCATGAGACAACAGGCCCGGACGGGCCGTCGATGACGCGACGTACTGCGCTGAAAACACTCACTGCTGGCGGGACAGCTGCCGCTGTCGGTACTGGTGCTGGTCCTTCCGAGCTTGAGGCAGTCGGTGACGCTGAGGCTATCGCCTGTGGTGGCCTCTGCCTGGGCGCTGCCGCCGTCGGTGCTGGCATCGCCCTGGGTTGGGCCCTTCGAGAGTACGAGGTGATTGGTGCTGATACCGTGTCTGACGGGCTGTCCGGTAGTGCTCTGAAAGAGCACATCGACAGTACGTCCCGTAACTGGTACTCGCAGAACCAGAGCACCTTCGTCGACAATCGCAACATCATCGAGGCCGGTGTCAAAGACTCCGCCTACGCTGATGGAAAGATTGCCGCGATTCAGGCGATTAACAACGAGAAGACCCAAGCCCAAGTCGAAACTGCTGCGCTCAACAAGATCGACGCCCGTGAGGAGACGGTCATCACGAACTTCCTGAAGAGCTGGAACGAGACGGCGAATCAGGTGATGAACCTCGGGATCGCGGCTGACCAGCACGCCGACGTGAACGCGAAGTACCTGAAACCGTACTCAACGAACCTCGACTCGGTGGATTCTGCGTACTGGGACCCGGCAAACTGGTCCACCGACCACGAGGCGAACGGCGACACGACCAAGACGTACACGTTCAACAACGGAAACACGTTCACGGTCCAGAGGGTCGCCTGTGAGGTTAGTAACCTCTCGTACACCTCTGGTAGCTACTCCGGTACGACCGGCTGGTTCTGGGATCCCACGACGAGCTCCCCTGATGACAATTACGGAGACCACTACGTGATCTCCCAGGGGAACACGGTGGAGTGGGCGCACCAAACGGAGTGGAACACGATTCTCACGTCCCTGGAAACCGCGTTCCAGACCGCCCGTGACGGCCTGATCCTCTGGGTCGATAATGTCTACGGCAAGGTTCAGGCTGGCGAGCTCGACCCGAAGAACCTGCTGACCCCCTCGGAGCTGTCTGAGATGACTGCCGACCAGGAGGACTACAACCAGGCAATCGCGGACCTCATGGCGCTGAACGTCTCGGTCGACCTCGAGCGCGAGGCTGAGATTCACCTGCCGAACGACGACGTGACGCTGTACGGTTCGCTGGCGACGACCGGAGACACGACCCTGAACACGGGCACCGTGGACCCGTCGGCTAACAGTATGTCGTACTACTTCACGTATGACCTGTCCCAGGGTGACGGTACGTGGTCCAACTACCAGACTGGCGTAGACGGTGGCACGGTGACGTTCACTGCAGAACCCTGGAAGGGGACCGAGTACGCGATCGATACGTCCGCTGGCGAGACCGCGACGGTCGCGGCATCGGACTTCACCGACCAGGGAGACGGGACGTGGACCGTCGATGTGAGTGATCAGCTGGAAACAGCTATCACGAACATCGACTCGGTGATCGTCTACAGCTCCACGTCGAAGACCGAGTACAAGACGGTACAGCTGACCGAGCCATTCGAGATCGTGAAGTTCACCGACTCGCAGGGCAACGAGTACGACTCGGCAACTGTCACGTCTTCGCAACCCCACGACGATACCAACTACATCACCCAGGAGGAGTGGGACAAGCGCCAGAAGCGGTACGAGGAGCTGATCGACAAGTACGAGGAGTCGAAGGGCGGCGGAGTCGGCTTCGACCCGTCGCAGTTCTCTGCGTTCGGTATCCCTGGTATCGGCATCCTGGGCGGAGCTGCAACGCTCGCGGCCGGCTTCATCGCCTGGGCCGGAACTCGGTGAGTATCAGATGAATGTTCGCTTTTTCGCGCTGCTGATGGTCGTAGCCACAGCTGCCGCATCCGGTATCGGGACCAGCGCCGCGGTGCCGCTCCAGGTGGACGCAGGAAACGCGTCCGTTGACGTCGAGGTCGGCGACGACTCGGAGGACTCGAACGAATCGACGATTCCGGAAGAATGTACCGAGGAGGTCGACCGGGCAACGGTCATTTGCTCGTCAACGCTCGACGACGGGACCGCGGTACTCAAGCTCTGGTCGTTCCGTTCACAATCCGTCACGCTGTACGACGCTGGTGCGTTCATCGAGGGCGGCGAGGTGACGGAAGGCAACTTCCGTCTTCTCCCGGATCGCGTCAACCGCGTCAAGCTCGACGTGACAGTGACTGACGGCGGCTTTGCTGGCGTCTCCATCGGAACGCGTTACCTGACCTACGCAGAGCCCATCGAGAAGCCCAAGCCGGGCTTCCTGCCGGGTTCGCCCCAAAGCGAGGACCCGGCGATAGCGGCGCTTACGATGTTCCTGCTGTTCGGCTGTGCGTTCCCTGTGTCGTACGTGGGGCTCAAGCGGTACGCCGGAGGTGTCACCGATGAGCTCTGAGGAAACCAGCGCGGCGCCCGCGGAAGGCTCGACGACGACCGGCGCCGAAGTGATGATCAAGGCCGTCCGTAAGACGTTCCTGCTGCTGATGTTCGCCGTCGCTTGCTTCGGTCTCCTGGCCGCTGTGTACTTCGAGGTCATCACGCTCCCCGCGCGCGGCCTCGCCATCGCGTTGATGGTGAGCTGCATCGCGGCGCCGTTCGTGGTCACGTACGCGGTGCTTTGCTGCTGGTGGGCTATCCAGCGGAGCAAGATACCGCTCGTCCTGGTCGACCGCGACCAGAAGGAGTTGCATCTCAAGTACTTCTCCCCGTCGGAGTGGAACTCGTTGGAGGTCGAGGGCTCGCTCGCTGACCGGCGGACGAACTCCGGAAAGGCGTACATCGCCGAGGAGGTCGAGGTCGAGCAGCGCGAGCGCGTCGACCCGGTCACCGGCGAGACGGAGACGTACGCCCAGCGCGTGGCAACTGCGTCCTGGGAGGGCTTCATCACGCCGTTCGAGCTGATGGAGACCGTTTACGCGTTCAAGAAGGCGAAAGACGAACTCGTACCCCTGGCGCAAGAGGCGCTGGAGGCCAAAGCCGGCGCTGATATAGACGTGCTGAAGAACACTGATCGGTTCGCTGGCGGCCTCCTGGTCGGCGCTGAAGAGGATACGTTCTTCGACGACCCGGGCGACGCGTTCGACTGGGACATGTCGGGCGGCGTCGACCTGGAGGAGATGAACGAGCGCGACCGCGCCGTCGACGACGATCCCGACCGCGACGACCTGCCCGAACCCGGAAGCCGGGAGCTGCAACAGAACGGCGACGCCCCGGTGGTCGAGGCCGATGACTGAGGCTGCCCTCGCTGCGGCAGAGTGGCGAGAGGTCTCCGAGGGGCGCCTCCGTTCCGGCAACCTCCGGACCTACCCGCTCGCTCCGTTCCTCCAGGGCGACCAACTCAAACGGTACGTCTACTACAAAAACCGATACGACCAGATCCGCCAGTACGTCGGTACTGAGCGGCTTCCCTCGTCGTTCGAACAGTCCGCGTACTGTCAACAGATGGTAGCTGCTCACGGCTCGGACCTGGCTTCCCAGGCTGTCCGTGAGGGCTGGCTGCCGCTGCTGTCGTACCTCACGGGCCTGACCCATCGCGAGAGCGACTTCTCTACTGCGCAACTCCTGCAACACCTACTCGCTGACATGCGGCGCGACGGCTGGCTCTCTACGTTCGTCGGGAGTACTGACGGCGGAAAGACGAACTCGGCGCTGTTGCTTGCCGGGCTCGCCATGCGGGATGACCCGGAGATGCATCTCGCTACGAACATCGACCCCGTCGAGTGGCACGACCACGACCTCGATGACCGGACCCACACCAACGTCACCACCCGGACCGGACTCGAAGAGCTGATCGAGCAGTACGAGGACCTGTTCGTCATCCTCGACGAGATGAGCACACAGGCGAACGCTCAAACGTCGAATTATGACGTCAACGAACACCTCTACCCGCTGATTACGCACAAGAGCAAGTACGGCCTCCGGATGGTGATCATCGGTCACCGAGAGTCTGGCTACGACATCGCCCCGCCGATTCGGGAACACTCGACGTACTTCGTCCGGCAGCTCCGGGAGGAGCGAGACCGTGGCGAAGACGTCTACTCGGCTGAGTTCTACGAGAGCATCGACGACGGCGAGCTCGTCGAGGAGTCGTTCACGCTGAAACCCGTTCCCGAGGTTCAGGCGTACTACGACCCAGACGACGATAGCGCCATGTTCCAGCTGGACAAGTGACGCCGATCTCCTCTCCGACCCCGAACCCAGAACCCTTCTTCCGTTCTCTCAACTCCCATCCTGCCAGCCTGCCCGCCCGACCCCCTCAACGGGGTGAGGGCGGGCTGGCTGTCTCATAGCCCGCTGCTGTACCACCGTCGGGCCCCCGACCGAAGGGAGGGGAATCCCAATGCGGTCACGTTGCTGTAGCGACCCGGACCCAAGCCGCATAGCGCCCGCAGCGAGCGGAGCGAGCGAGGGAAGAGAGGCTGGACGGAAGCGCGTCCGTGTGCTGTCTACTCGACTCCACGGATCGCGTGAGCGATGTTCTCCAAAGAACTGTCGCTACTGTAGAAATCGATACTTGTACTCCCTGTACTTACACTGAGTTTCCATTTCGCGTAGTAAATTCCTGTTCCTACCCCCATCATGCCGACGAATGACCCGAGAATACCTATTACAATCGCTGCTACACTGAGAGTTCCGGAAAATACTCCTGAGAGTAGGAACGCAATCATCCCTACCACGCCGAATACCAATCCGAATATCATATTCGAATTGAGATAGCTTGGTTCCTCTACTGATATTCTGCTAATGCTCGGTATCCGAATGTCGGTAGTCTTCTTTCCTTCTGTGTATACCAATCGCACATCGGTACATGCTAAGGTTCCAGAACCGGCAGAATCGTAGGAATTGGGTCTCGTGGCCGACACTTGTTGAACCACGTTCTCTCTCTTCTGGACGTAATCATCTAGCCTCATCTGATATCCGAGTATCTACCAGCCCCCTTAATCCTTTTATCCGTTTCACACTTTCACTTTCACTCCGGTGTTGGCTGGCTTATTAGCCAATTACGTACCAAAAAGAAATTGGATGCAATCAGGAATCGGTTGTAGACTCAAGCTCGCTTGCGTCGAGTTCTTCATCAAGAAAGGACTCGCCCTCTTCGGTAATA
Source organism: Halomicrobium sp. HArcel3 (assembly GCF_058933135.1). Taxonomy (NCBI): domain Archaea; kingdom Methanobacteriati; phylum Methanobacteriota; class Halobacteria; order Halobacteriales; family Haloarculaceae; genus Halomicrobium; species Halomicrobium sp. HArcel3. Next base: position 935,083 of record NZ_JBZYDN010000001.1, read on the forward strand.
CGATAGAGACCTCTACCGATACGCTGCGTCAGTCCGTATTCCGTCATTCGCGAAAGGCGGGCGCTTGCGTAGTCGGCCGAGGCAATATCGAACTCACCGATAACCTGGGGCGTCAAGTTGCCCTCGTCGCGAAGTGTTTCGAGGATCACCTCGTCGACGGGCTTCATCCAGTCTGCTCGCTTTCTAACCACTATCCGAGAATTGAGGGTAACCCTAAAATCATTAGTGAATTCCTTACACTCCAAAAGACTTCCTCGAATAGTGATCGACAACTCTCGATAGAACTTATCGAATTCACCGAAGAGTATTTGTAATTGGCCAGTAAACTGCTGGTTGACTCACCCTCTGGCCTTGCAGAAAGGTCCGGCGTGCTAGGACACGCCGGGGGTGGGCCGATCCGATGCTGTAAGCGACCGATCGACCCATGCTTATCAACGACAAGCGGACTAATAAAATCGTCCGCCACGAGTCAGTTGAATCGGATTCATTTCGAGTACGTTCACCAGCCCGTCTCCGGTGCCCAGATTGCGGACACGAGCGGCCGTGTAATTCCCATCCCGCTGCTGCGTCAGCCCAGCGGAATCTCCCCTGCCCTAATTGCAACCGAATGATGGCCGTCTCGGGAGGTGGCAACTGATGGGCCACCAGTGCGGGACCTGCGGCTCCTTCGTCGAGTACGTCGGGATGGTCCGCGGCTACCTCGCGTGGCGGTGCAATCGCTGTGAACGAAACCTCGAATACACGGAGGTCGAGTTCGAATGACTGGGTCTCCTCGCGGCCCGCCAGCTGGTGATTCTCCGGACCTCGAGATCCCGGAGTCGATCGACCTGTTCATCTCGCGCAACCGTCCCGACTGGAAGGGCGCGACGGCGAGGACCTACCGGAAGTCCCTGGACACGTTCGAACGGTACGCCGACGAAGCCGACCTGGTGAACATTTCCGAACTGGAGATGTGGCAGGTCGGCAAGTACACCGACTGGCTGCTCCAGCAGGATTACGCGCGCGTCACGGTCCAGAGCAAACAGAAACAGGCCCGTCGGTGGCTGAAGTGGCTGGAGTCGCAGGGATACATCCCGGTCGGGACGCACCTCGCCATCGAGCCGCTGAAGCTCGACGACAAGGACCAGACGAGTTCCGATACGCTCCAGCCTGAAGACCTCCGTGACTTCCTGGAGTTCTATCGGGATGCCGTCGCGTGGCACGGAAAGAGACGTCACGCGCTGTTGGAAGTGATCGGCCACACCGGCGCGCGTCGATCGTGCATCCGCGCGCTCGACCTCGGCGACTACGACCCCGATGAGCGCACACTGAAATTCATGAACCGGCCGGAGACGGGAACTCGTCTCAAACGCGGCGATATGCACCAGCGGAAGGTGATCCTCTCGGAGAAACCGAACAAGGCGCTCCACGAGTACGTCGAGCGGGAACGCCACGACGTTCATGACGACCACGGCCGCCGTCCGCTGTTCGCGAGCCGGCGCGGACGCCCAGCGAAGAGTACGATCACGAGCTGGGTGTATCAGCTGACGCTCCCCTGTGTAATGCGGGAGTGTCCGCACAGTCGGCAGCGCCGAAACTGTGAGTGGACGCAACAAACGAAATCCTGCCAGTGCCCGTCGTCGAGCTCGCCCCACCCGGCTCGACGTGGGAGCATCACGTGGCAGCTGAACATCGGTCGCTCGATCGGCGACGTTGCCGACCGCGCGGCAACTACCCCCGACGTGATTCGCCGGTACTACGACCGGCCCGATCTCGACGATGACCTCCGGAGACGCATCACCGACTTCGATGGTATCGACATTTGCGAACACACCGATCCGACGGATCTCGACGTGGAGGTGAATTCATGAATTCAAACGATACAGACCCTGCAGTCCCGTTTCGTCGGGACGGTCCCCTCCGGCCCCACTCTTTCAGCGAATCAAATCCACGAGCACCGCCTAGCGTGTGCTCGTCTCCGGGGAGCCCCAGACCACCGTAACTAATCGAGGAGCGGCAAATCAGTCGTTTGCGACTGGCTCTTCGATGATCGCGAGCCAGAAATCCTCGACGGATTGCACGAACGCGATGAACTCGTCGGGTTCGATGGGTTTCTGAATGTAGTGGTCGGCCTCGATGCCGTGGGACCGGGCGATATCCTCGCCGACGTCGGAACTCGTCAGGACGGTGACGGGGATGTCCGAGAGGGCGGGTTCGTTCTGCAACTCCGAGAGGACATCCCGTCCGGCCGTGGCGGGAAGGTTCGGTTCGAGGAGGACGAGGTTGGGGCGAGGGGCGTCGGCGAACCCGCCGCGCTGGTGAAGGAAGTCGATGGCCGATTCGCCGTCGGAGACGGTGTGGAGACAGTTGGCCAGTTTGCCGTCTCGAAACGACTCCGTGAAGAGTCGGGTATCGCCCGGGCTCGGCTCGACCAGCAGGATGTCGATGGGGTCGCCCGGCTGTTCGTCGTCTACCGGCATTGCTACACGTATCGCGTCGAGGTTGATAAAGAGGCTCCAGGGATGGCTAGCGGTCGATTACCAGTTGCTCGCGGATAGCTCGTCTGGTCACTTCGGGGACTGTCGCCGCCCGAGCGCGTATCCGAGCCAGAAGAGCGTACCCGGGATCACCACGTAGGTGGCGAAATCGAAGACCATCGCGTAGAACGTTACCGCTCGACCGAGAGAACCGAACTGCGGGAGCCAGAACGGAAAGACGGCTCCCTGGCCGCCCCCGACGCCGTCGAGGGACTTCCAGAGCGCGCGGTTGCCGACCACGACGGTCGCCACGAGCACCGTCAGGACCAGCGCCGGCGGTCGAACGTCATCGGCGCGGGCGGGGAGTGGCCGAACCATACGCTGTCTCCGAACAGGCGATTGATACATTTCGTGGCCATTCGGACGGTATCACAACTCGTCGAGGACGTTGACTATGGCGTCGATCCCGGAATGGCCGCAGTAGCGGACGCTGGTACTCCGGGGGTCGTATTCGAGAACGTCAGCCTCGGCGAGTTTCGGCAGGGTCGAATGGTGGAGTCGTGCTGCGATCTGTTGGGAGTCCTCCTGGTGGCTTTCGCTGAGCGCCGCAGCGACGTCGCTCACTGTCGCCACGTCCGCTGTGGACTCGTGAAAGTACCGAAGCGTCGCGCGGCGGTATCTGTCCGCGAACAGGCCGAGCAGTTCGTCTCTCTCGTCCATCGTTGCTGATCCCTGGCATTCCATCGATTATCTCCGTGGCAGAGTGTTCCCTGCCGCCTACTGCACCCATCGAACGGGACTGAAACCACGGGCAGTTCCCCATCGCAGGTCCAGTACTCGTGGACCGCGCCGGCGAGGACAGGGGACTGACCGAGTACGATACTTTTTGGCTCGAGCGGCGGACGTGTATGTCATTCGTTCACCCACATCGTCAAATTCAGATCGAGGACCATGAATTCGGGCACTCACACCGAAGCCACTATGCAAGAGAATACGCACTCGACAGTACTGCCGGCCGTCGGATAAGAGGCGAAAGCCAGGTAGTGAGGCGCGCCCGCTACTCAGGAACTCACGCCGACGCGACCGGAGCTATCGACGACCACGTGGCGATCGGCGTACTCGAATTCGACCTGGACGCTGGTCCCGTCAGCGGATTCGAACAGCGCGTCCAGCGCGTCCGGATCGATCGATTCGTAGAGCGGTGGGAGCGCCAGCGGATCGGTGTCGGTCTTCGCCGCGACCTCCCGTATCACCGTCTCACTGGGCGAGACGTCGTCGAAGGTTCGAAAGCCGTCCCGTCCGTTTTCCATCGGTGTACGACGCAAGAACGACTATCGATAAAACAATATCGGCCTTTCGACGGTCCTGCGCGTGGCAGCAGACGACAGATGGGACCGCGAACACTGCCACTGTGACTCGACGTGCCGGCAGAACGCACGGATAGCCGCTCGGCTATCCACCCGTTGGCGTGCGACAGAAAGTGCCAGGTTACTGCTCGACGAGCGAATCGGATCCGCACTCCGAACACCGCTCACCGGTGTGCTGGATGAACACCGACCCGCAAGCGGTACACTCGTGTAGCACGGTCTTTGGCTGCTCGTCCTCGGGCGCCGCCTCGGTGTCCGTCGACTGGCGATTCGAGAACTTGTTTCGTATCTTCGTCAGGGGACCAGACATCACCCGTCGCTAAGCGGCGCTTGGCCAAGACCGTTTGACCTAATGAATTAGGGACGTGGCGGCGATAGCTGGTGGTCAATTCGGCGCTTCCGGAGGTGTGGTTGAGACGTACGTACCCACCGCTGGCGACGACCGGTCCCTGTAGGGGGCTCTCCACGGCGTGAAACTGGCTCGAAGGTGAGAGGAGCTGACGACCAAACTCGCACACCGGGCTTCGTCTCTCAGATGTGGCGATGGTCAACCGACTGTACGTGACGGTGCGGGAGAGGACGGGGGGACGAGACTGCACAGGACGGAGTGACGGGACTGCACAGAACGGAGTGACGGGACTGCACAGAACGGAGTGACGGGACTGCACAGAACGGAGTGACGGGACTGCACAGGACGAGACGGTGGGATGGTGAGACGGGACGATGGGACGGGACGAACGCGGTCCCCGAATGCTACCGGGTTCGAGCGTTTTTTGACGACGTCACACTGACTGTTCGTTCAGGACGGTGATCCGGTAGGTGTCCCGCGTCGGAGGATCGCTCGCGCTCCTGAGAGACCGCGAGTTCGCCGCGCTCGCCGGCACGGCGTTCGCCAGGAGCCAGGCGTTCTCGACGATACTGATAGCCCTGGCGCTGTACGCCGACGCGTTCGGGACGACCGGCGTCGTCGAGGGGCTCTGGGGGACCGGGTTCGCCTTCGTCCAGTTACTCGTCGTGCTCCCGCTGGGGCGCAAGATCGACACCGGCAACGCCAAGTCGTACCTGCTCGCCGGGTTCGTCCTCAACCTCGGCGTCTTCGCCGGGTTCGTCTTCGTCGACAACGCCATTCACGTGGTTCTCATTCGGATGGTCCAGGGGCTCGGCGCGTCCGTTCTCTGGATAACCGGATCGACCATCATCGGCGAGATAAGCCCCGACGGCGAGCAGGGGCGGTGGCTCGGGTCCTACAACCAGTTCGGCGCGATCTCGTCGCTCGCCGGCGACGTCGTCGGCGGGTATCTCCTGTTCGCACACGGCTTCACGTTCACTTACGTCGTCCTCGCGGGCATCACTGTCGCGACGTTCGTCCTCGTCTGGTCGTTCCTCCGCACGAATCCGGGCGGGCGGAAGGACCCCGAAGACGCCGGTGGCGTCGAGACGTTCCGGACGCTGCTGGCCAGACCGATGGTGCGGGCGCTCGTCACCTTCCGGTTCACCTTCAGCGTCGGCAAGATGGCGGTGATCATCTTCCTCCCCATCTACGCGCGCACCGAGTTCGGCATCTCCGCGTTCGCCATCGGGTGGATAATGGCCGGCGGAAAGCTGACGAAGGCGCTGACCCAGGGCTACGTCGGTGACCTCACCGACAGACTGGGACGGCGCCACCTCTTCGTGACCGTCGGTGCGGGGCTCTACGGGCTCGGCACAGCCCTGATACCGCTCGCCGCGTACTTCGAGGGGACCGTCGATCCGGTGCGGTTCACCGCGTTCGGCGGCACACAGGAGCTAGGTGGTGCGTTCTTCGCCATGTTCGCCGCGTTCAGCGTCCTCGGCGTCGCGGACAGCATCCGCCTGCCCGCGAGCATGTCGCTGTTCGTCGACGAAGGCGCAGAGTACGACGCCGTCGCCTCCAGCATGTCGCTGCGGTCCATCTCCTGGAAGGTCGGTCAGGTGATCGGTCCGGTGCTCATCGGCGGCGTCAAGGACTTCGTCTCCGCGGAAGCGGCGTTCCTCGCCGCCGCGGGGTTCGTCGCGTTCGCCACGTCTGTCTTCGGCGTCACGACGATCAGAGCACAGCGCCGGAAGCGAGCGGACTCCGTCCCGGGAGACTGACGAGACAGCCCGTTCGCGAGGGGACGCAGCTGCGCAGTCGTCGACCGACGAACCGGAGTAACACTCAAGTGTGCCAGGCGCTAACGTTCATCTGGAGCCAGAGAGCTCCCGGCGGGAATCACCGCTGACGCCTCTGGAAGCCGTACCGGATTCCGATCAGCGTCGACGGCGGACCTGGCCGCCCGCCGTCACGGCTTTTCGATTTTTCACTCCGTCCCAGTGACCACCTTCACCGCGGTACGCGAACCTTGATAGGCGTCCACCCGAGAGGACACGACTATGGACGGGGAGCGGCTCCCGGGAACGGCGACGGACGACGGGACCCGCATCGTCACCCACGTCGACATGGACTGTTTCTACGCGGCCTGCGAGCGCCTGCGCGAGCCAGCCCTCGGAAGCCAACCTCTCGTCGTCGGGATGGGCTTCGAACCCGGGGAAACCATCGGTGCGGTCGCGACCGCCAGCTACGAGGCCCGCGAGTACGGCGTCGACAGCGCGATGGCCATCTCGGAGGCCCTCGAACGACTCCCCCGTAAAATCGACGCCGTCGACGACCCCCATCTGGACGTCGACGAGGCCGGCTTCTACCGACCCGTGGACATGTCCTACTACGAGTCCGTCAGCGCCGAGGTCAAGGAGATACTCAACGAGCGCGCCGACGTCGTCCGCGAGGTCAGCATCGACGAGGCGTACCTGGACGTCAGTGACGAGATCAGCTGGGACGAAGCCGAGGAGTGGGGAGCGCAACTGAAATCCGACATCGAGGACGCGGTCGGCGTCGCCGCGAGCGTCGGCGTCGCCCCGACGATGAGCGCCGCGAAGGTCGCCAGCGACCACGACAAGCCCGACGGCCTCGTCGTCGTCGAACCCGGCGGCGTGCGTGATTTCTTCGCCGACCTCCCCGTCGACGAGGTCCACGGCGTCGGCCCGGTGACGGCGGCCGAGCTCGGCGAGATGGGCATCGAGACGGCGGGCGACCTCGCCGAGGCCGACCTCGACACGCTCGCGGACCGCTTCGGCGAACGCGGGATGGAAATCTACCGCTACGCCCGCGGCGAGGACGAACGCGAGGTCACGCCCCGGGGCCTGCCCAAGAGCCTCTCGCGGGAGTCCGCCTTCGCCAGCGCGACGAGCGACGAGGACGCGAAACGTGACCGCGTCCGCTCGCTCGCCGACTCGGTCGCCGACCGGGCGACCAGCAAGGATGCCCTCTACCAGACCATCGGTATCAAGGTCGTCACGCCACCCTACGACGTTCACACGCGCGCGCACTCGCTCCCGGGCCCGGTCGACGAACCGTCCCTGGTCGAGGACGTGGCGCTCGACCTGCTGGAGGAGTTCAGGGGCGACCGCGTCCGGAAGGTCGGCGTCCGCGTCTCGAAGCTCAGTTTCTCCGGCGGCGACCAGTCCAGCCTCGACGGGTTCGAGAGCGCGACCGGGTCGGCCGAATCCGCCGATTCGACCAGTTCGTTCGAGCGCAGCAGTCACGAGCCATCACCCACGAACGCGACGACGGACGACGGTCCGGTTTCTGAAGGGCAGGCGAGTCTCGACGGGTTCGAAGCAATGGCTGACGGAACAGACAGGTCTGACGACGACAGTCCCACGGGTTCGACTGGCGACGATGCCGACGACGAAGCGGCTGAAAGCGGCCGCTCGTCAGACGGTCAGTCGACGCTCGGCGAGTTCTAGACGCACCCCTCAGGCCACGCCGTTCTCCAGGTTCTCCAGCAGTTTTCCGACGAACAGGCCCGTCCGGGGCGCCATCTCGTCGTCGGCCGCGGTCTCGACCGGGTGTGCCTGGAGCGTCCGGACGAACTTCTCGCCGTGGGTCATCGCCTGAATCATGTCCACGACGTCGACGACGAGGCCCTCGTCGGAGGTGTCCATCGCCGGGTGGCGCTCCTTCGCGGCGTCGGTGTAACTGATCGTCCAGGCCGGGCCGCCGATGACGTCGAGGATGTCGTCGACGTCGCCGACCTCCACCTGCCCGTCCTCGCTCCCCACGTAGACGGTCCCGGCCTCGACGAACGTCGCGTACCGGGTCATGCCTCCCCACTCACAGGTGACGTATGAGCGCCATTCGGTTTAGCGTTTTGTGCGGCGAGCGGTGGTGGTGCGACCAACCTGTGTCGCGCGTGACATGCGTCTGACGGACAGTTATGGGCCGCTAGACACTGCTCTATAGCAAGATCGAATGGCCGAGACAGAACACATCACAGTCGCGACGACGAGTCCCGGTGTCGGCGGGGCGGAGGAACCCGGCAGATCCGTCGACCTCCCGGTCGTCGAACTCCTCACCGGCCGCGGGTTCGTCACCGGGAAGTCAGGGTCCGGGAAGTCCAACACCGCGTCGGTCATCGCCGAGAAACTGCTCGACAGCGGATTCGGCATGCTCATCGTCGACATCGACGGCGAGTACTACGGACTCAAGGAGGAGTACGAGATCCTCCACGCCGGCGCAGACGACGAATGCGACATCCAGGTGACCGCCGAGCACGCCGAAAAGATCGCCTCGCTCGCGCTGGAGCAGAACGTGCCCATCATCCTCGACATCTCCTCGTTCCTCGACGGCGACGAGGCCGAGGAACTCCTGAAGGAGGTCGCCCGACACCTCTTCGCCAAGGCGAAAAAGCAGAAACAGCCCTTCCTCATGCTCGTCGAGGAGTGCCACGAGTGGATCCCGGAGAACGGCTCCGTCGGCGAGGTCGGGAAGATGCTCATCAAGATCGGCAAGCGCGGACGCAAGCACGGCCTCGGCATGGTCGGCATCAGCCAGCGCCCGGCCGACGTGAAGAAGGACTACATCACCCAGTGTGACTGGCTGGTCTGGCACCGTCTGACCTGGAACAACGACACCAAGGTCGTCGGTCGTATCATCGACTCGCAGTACGCCGACGCCGTCGAGGACCTCGACGACGGCGAGGCTTTCCTCATGACCGACTGGTCCGAGTCCATCCGCCGCGTCCAGTTCCACCGCAAGCAGACCTTCGACGCCGGCGCCACGCCCGGCCTCGACGACTTCGAACGTCCGGAGCTCAAGTCCGTCAGTGACGACCTGGTCTCCGAACTCTCCGAGATAAGCGAGGAGAAACAACAGACCGAGGACCGGGTGAAGGAACTCCGGGAGCAACTCGACGAGAAGAACTCCCGCATCGCCGAACTGGAGACCGAACTGCAGGACGCCCGCGACATGCGCAAGATGGCCGAGCAGTTCACCGACGCGCTCCTCCAGCACGTCGACGGCTACAACCCGGGCCGGACGGAGAAGGAGAAGCAACGCCGGCGACGGGCCCGCTGGGAGGAAGACGACGGCGAGAAGGCGGCCGAATCGTCCCCTGACGACGCGACGGCAACGGCCGACGCCGCCAGCGAACCGGACGAACCGTCGGCCGACCACACCTCCGGCGGCGGCTTCGGCGACGCGTTCGGGATGTTCGCCGACGACGGGGCCGCGATGGCCGGCGGCGACGACGGTGGAGCGCCCGGCAGCGACGATGCGGCCTCCGCGGCAGCGGCGTCGGCCACTGGGGACGCGGCGAGTGCGTCAAACGGAGAGAGCGAGAACGGAGACGGAGCGACCGCTGCGGTCGACTTCGACTTCGAACCGCAGGACTTCACCGACGACGCGAGTGACGGCGGCCAATCGACGGCGTCAGCCAACGGTACGGAGTCGAGACAGTCGACTGCGTCGAACGGCTCGGCGTCGTCGAGCCAGTCGAAAGAGACGGGTGGTGCGCTCCTCGTCGAACGGGAATCCAGCGAGTCCGACTACGAGACGCCGGCGTTCCTCCACGACGTCGAGGCCGATCTGCGAGAGCTGGACGAGAAGGCCCAACGGATGCTCCAGTACTACGTCGAACAGGGGCCGGACACGCCGCTCAACGCCCACTTCTCCGCGGGCGGGTCGGGCGACCGCACGAGGGCGTACGCCTACAACCGTGAGCTTCGACTGGGCGGCTTTATCGAGCACGCCAGCTGCGGGCGATACGAATCCGTGTTGCGTGAACTGGTGACCGACGAGGCGCCGGCCGACCTCTCTGCGCCCGACATCGCCGACGCCGTCGCCGACTTGCGAGAAGTCGTCGACGCGTCGGCGTAGCACTGTCTCTCGCGGGTCGTTCTCCGAAAATTCGGAACGGTCAGATTCGAGCGGCGCTACATAGTGGTGGTTGTAACTTTTTACCGGCGTTCGTCGTGGCCGGTACCGTCGAACGCCGGTAAGTGCTTACAACCACCACTATCAGTCGAGCGGCTCGACCAGGTCTTCGAGCGCGGCGCGCGGGTCGTCGGCCTTCGCGACGCCGCTGGCGAGCAGGACGCCCGTCGCGCCCAGATCCTGCGCCGAGACGACGTCGTCGCCGGTCGAGATACCGGCCCCGCAGAGCACGTCGACGGACTCGTCGACGGCCGCGGCGGCCTCGACGGCGTCCGTCACGATGTCGGGATCGGCCTTGCTGACGGGCGTGCCGGTGCCGATGAGTTCCGGCGGTTCGACGGCGACCGAGTCCGGGCCGAGCGCGGCCGCGGCACCGATCTGGTCGGGGTTGTTGGCGCAGACGATGGTCTCCAGATCCGCGCGGTCGGCCGCCTCGATGGAGCCGTCGATGTCGGCGAGTTTGAGTCGGTTCTCGGAGTGGTTGATCAGCGTGCCGGTCGCGCCCGCGTCCGCGGCGGCCTCTGCGAGCGTGCTCCCGGTGTGACTGCCGTGTTCGACCGGACTGACGTGCTGGGCCCACGTCTCGACGCCCGTGTCGGCCACGGCAGAGAGATGAGCCGCCTGGGGTGCGATCGCGACGCGGACGCCGGTTTCCTCGCTCACGTCCTGCGCGGCCTCGGCGACGGCCACCGGGTCGCAGGGATACGCTTTCAGGTTGACGAGTACGAACATATCGAAACACGACCCGGGTGGCGCATATATGTTGCGCAGTCAGTGAACGCCTTCGCCGGTGCGCAGCGTTTTCGAACAGTGAGTGGACAGTGACGGTTAAGGTGTATAGCAGGAGATATCCAGACGAATACACGTGACAGGGGACGCGACGTCTGACGCGACAGTCCTCGTCATCGAGGACGAGCGACACCTGGCCGACCTCTACGCCGACTACCTCGGTGACGAGTACGCCGTCGTCACCGCCTACACCGGCGAGGAGGGGATCGAACGTCTCACGAACGACGTCGACGTCGTCCTCGTCGACCGCCGGTTGGCGGGATTCTCGGGCCACGAGGTGCTCCCTGCCATCGAGGACAGCGACGTCGACTGCCGCGTGGCGATGGTGACGGACGCCCCGCCGGACTTCGACGTCATCGGCCTCGGCGTCGACGACTACCTCGTCAAGCCCGTCACGCGCGAGGAGGTCTTCGACGTCGTCGACCGCCTGCTGGCGGTCACCGAGTACACCGATGCGCTCCAGCGACTCACGCGGAAGAAACTCACTCGGAACGTCCTCCGCGTCGAGCGCTCACGAGCGGAGCTGAGCCAGAGCGAGCGCTACCGGGAACTCCACCGGGAAATCAGCGACCTGCAGGAGACGGTCGACGAACTCGCCGCTGAACTCGATCTCGAAGAACGCGAACTCGTGCTGTAGAATGTCAGGAATCGGGAAGTCAGAGGCAGTCCCGAGCAACTCGAGAAGCCACGAATAGAACGCAGAATCGCCACGCGGTAGCAGCATCGGTCTGACGTACCAAAGGTCGTGGATACGACCGTCGACGGGTCCCACGCACACGACAGAGACCTCGGGAAGCACTGTGGTGACCATCTCCGAAGGTGTCGTTTTCACCGTCGCCGTTATCTGATCAGCGAGAGGAGCTCTCTCGCATCTTCGAGTTTTTTCTGCCGTAACTGCTCTTCGATGTCGGGGGAATCCAGCCCATCGAGTGCGTTCAGCGCGCGGTCGATACCGTAGATACTCCGGACGAGTCGTTCGCCTTCTTCGTACGAAATCTCGTCGCGGGCGATTCGGTGTTTTCGCTCGAGCCGTTCCCGCTGGAGTTTCGTTTTCATTTCGTCGATGCGGTCGCGCTCACTCTCTGGAATGGTATCGAGGCGTTCGCATTCGAACACGAACTCGTTCAGGTCGATCGTCGTTCCCTGTACGCTGATCTCGTCGGGGATTTCTTGGCCGATGGTCCCCGATGGCCGTCTGACCTTGTCGACGAGGCGCTGTCGCTTTCTCTCGTTCATGAGTCCTGTTTCCCGGCGATACCCAGTGGGCAGATTCGGTGTTCGACCGGCGTAAAATAACTACGCGAGACCACACTGGAACTGGTAAGCGTTCGTTCGATGACCATCGCTGATTACGTTCGAAGTTCGTTCTGCGAGGGATGTATTCGTTCGGAGCAACCAATTACTCAAAGGATATTGATACGAACGTTTACCATCCGAGCGCTGCACCTTCGAACGATGGAGGGGGAAGAACCGAACCCGACCAGGGTGTTCGACCTGGTGAGTGATTCGACTCGGATGGGAATTCTTCGAGCGCTCGCGGACGCGTACAGCGATGACCCGACCGATCCGTGGCTGGAGTACACGGAACTTCAGGAGGCGGTCGGGATTCGGGACAACGGGAACTTCAACTACCACCTCGACCAGTTGGGCGACCTCGTCGAGAAAGAACCGGCGGGATACATGATCTCCCGTATCGGTATGGGAGCCGTCTCGGCGGTTTCCTCGGGCGTCTTCGACCCAGAGTGGACGTGGGGTCCGGTCGACGCACCGGGAGAGTGTTACTACTGTGAGGATTCGTTGCAGCTCCACTACGAAGACGGGATACTCAGACTCACCTGTGGAACGGACGGACACGCGATACCCCTCTCGGTCCCGCCGAGCCTCCTCGAATCACATCCAGCAGACGAGGTGGTCGAGCGAATCGCGTTCCTGGAAAACCGATGGGGCGCGTTACTCCGCCAGAACATCTGTTCGGAGTGCCACGGACGCGTCGACGGAGAGATCGAGATGGGCGGTGCTCGAAGCGACCACTATCACTATCACGGCCACTGCCACCGCTGTGGGTTCCAGCACGGGATTCCGGTCGGGATGTATCTCGTCAGCCACCCCGCCGTGACTAGTTTCTTCTACGAGCACGGCGTCGACGTCCGGACCGTCCCGTTCTGGACGCTGGAATTTTGCAAACCCAACAGCGAGACGGTGCTGTCTACGGATCCACTCCGTCTACGGGTGGACGTCACTCGGAAGAACGAGACGGTATCCCTCACACTGGACAGAGCGGGAACAGTCACTGCGACGGAGCGAACGCAGACGACCGCCTGAAAACGCGGGTTACTTCGTTCCCCGTTCGTCTTTTCCGCAGGTATCGCTCCGTTCGACCTGCCTGTCTCACGGCTCGCAATACTCCCCGTTCGGTCAACCACGGTCCTCACTTCGTTCGGACCGTTCAGTCCTCGCGTGTCGCTTCGCTCCCGCTCGGTCAACCACGGTCCTCACTTCGTTCGGACCGTTCAGTTCTCACGGGTCACTCCGTTCCCCGTTCGTCTTTTCCGCAGGTCTCGCTCCGCTCGACCTGCCTAATCCTTCCGCTTGACCACGTCACCGAGCGTGTAACTCCCGCTGCTGGAGCCGCCTTCCCACTCCTCGTCCGCGTCGCTCGACCCGGCGGTGAGCGTAATACCCAGCGCGCTTTCGAGTTTCTTCTGGACGTCGTCGCTCGGCAGCGTGTCGCCGCGTTCGAGTTTCCGGATGAGGCTCGCCTTCTCGTTGAGTTCGTTGGCCAGGTCCTCCTGACTCATGTCGGTGCTCTCGCGGGCGTTACGGATGCGCTCGTCGTAGTCCTGGGCGAGTTCGTCCATCTGGTCGAACATGTCACGGCGGCGTCCCCCACCGGAGCTCCCCGATGACCCACTGGACCCACTCCCGGTGCTCGAGGAGGACCCGGATGACCCCGACGAGCTACTGGTCGAATACTTGGTGGACGTGCTCGACGAGGAGTCCTCGGTCCGAATCTCGGTGCCGAACTCCGTGCAGTCGTCGCACACGTCGAGTTCCGCGCCCTCGATCTTCACGCGGTTCGGACTCCCGACGTCTTTCCCGCACATCTCACACTGAACCATGTCCGTCGCTTCGACACGCCGCGGCATAAATCGCACGCACCGTCAGGAGAGCGCGCGCATCGAGTAGTAGAACCGCTGCAGGGCCGTCAGGTGGCCGACGAGGGCGAGCGCGACAAGCAGCCAGCCGACGATGGTGAGTCCGGCGAGGGGGTCGGTGTAGAACGCCGCGACGCCGCCCGTGATGCCGATGAGTGCGAGGCGGTCGGCGCGGCCCACAAGCCCGCCGTAGACGCGGTCCAGACCGACTGCCTGGGCCTGGGTTCCGAGGTAGGAGGTCATCAGCACGCCCGTGACCGCTGCGAGGCCGATGTCGTACCGGCCGATGCCGGCTGCGAGGCCGACGAGGAGGACGATGTCGGCGTAGCGGTCGAGGACGTGGTCGAGCAGGTCCCCGGCGTCGGAGCTGACGTCCAGTTCGCGCGCGAGGGCGCCGTCGACCAGGTCGAGCCAGCCGTTGACGAAGACGAGCACCGCACCGACGAGATAGAGGACCGGGTCGGAGCCCGCCAGGTAGAAGACGACGGCGGCGGCCGCCGCGGCGACGAAGGCGACGACGCTCACGCCGTCCGGCGAGATACCGAGGCGTTTGGCGCCGCCGACGAACGGCCCGAGCATCTTGTCGGCCAGTCCGCGGTACTTGTCCAGCGTCATAGCCAGTCGATGTACGTGACGTCGCCGGCGCTCGGTTCGCGGTCGTCAGCGACGACGGCGGATATCTCCCCAGCGACGTCTTCGGGCGACCGGTCGGTCGTGTCTATCTCGTAGACGCTTTCGAGTCCGTGGTTCTCGACAGCTTCCGAGAGGACCACGTCCAGTGCCTCGGACTCGGCGTTCTCGTACGCCTTCGCGTCGCTGTCGCCGCGCTCACGGAGGCGCTCGACGACGGTGTCGGGGTGTGCACGGAGGACGACCACGCGGTCGGCGTCGAAGTTGTGCGCGAGGTGCGACTCGAAGAGCACGTCGTCGCGACCATCCAGCCACTCGGCGACGGCGTCGAGGTCGGCGATGACGCTTCCGCGGTCCTCGTCGGTGCCCTCGTCGAACCCCTCCGACTTGATCACGTCGTTGAGGTGGACGACGTCGAGGTCGAAGTCGGGGTCCTGCGCGAGTAACTCGGTCGCCGTCGTCTTTCCGGTTCCAGGCGTCCCCGTGACGGCGACCCTCACTCCGCCAGCACCCCGTTTATCGTCTCGACGGCAGTCTCGGCGTCCTCGCGCGTCCCGCAGGTGATCCGGATGCACTCGGGGAGGCCGAAACTGGTGCAGTCGCGGACGATGACACCCTTCCGCTCTGCCGCGTCGGCGACGGCCGTCGCGTCGCCGACTTCGCAGAGGACGAAGTTCCCGCCGCTGTCCCACGTCGGGGCGTCGAGGTTCTCGTGGTAGTACTCCCGGGCCCAGTGGGCCGTCTCGACGGTCTGTTCGACGTGGTCGTCGTCGTCCAGTGCAGCGAGGCCGGCGCGACACGCCAGCTCGCTCGCGGCGAAGGGGGTGTTGATGCGCGCGTAGGCGTCGGCCCATTCCGCGGGAACCAGGCCGTAGCCCAGGCGGACGCCAGCGAGGCCGTACACCTTCGAGAAGGTCCGCAAGACGGCCACGTCGTCGCGTTCGCCGAGGAGTGTGGCGGCGCTCGGGTTCTCGGTGAACTCGCCGTAGGCCTCGTCGACGAGGATCAGCGTCTCCTCGTCGGTTCGCTCGGCCAGTTCGACGACGTCGTCGCTGGTCATCTCCGAGCCCGTCGGGTTGTGCGGGCTCGTGACGTAGACGATACGCTCGCCGTCGTAGGAATCGAGGACGACGTCGGGCGTCTGGGCGAAGTCGTCGGCCCTGGAGATTTCGTAGGTCCCGACGGTGCCGTGGTGGAACCGGGCGCTCATCGGGTAGTACGCGAAGCCGGGTTCGGGGACGAGGACGCCGTCGCCGGGTTCGAGCATCGCGCGGGCGAGGTAATCCAGCACGCCGTCGCCGCCGTTGCCGAGCCACACCTGGTCGGACTCGACGGACCATTTCTCAGCGAGGGCGTCGACCAGGTCTGCGTGGGACGCCTTCGGGTACGAGTGCATCCGGTCGGCGCCTTCCCGGATGGCCTCGACCGCCGCGGGGCTCGGGCCGTACATGTTCTCGTTCGACGCGAGTTTCACGAGGTCGTCGGGGTCCAGACCCAGTTCGCGGGCGACTTCGTCGACGCCGCGACCCGCCCGGTACACGGTGTGGGCGGAGAGGTCGCGTGGTTGCATGGGTGAGGCAAGCAGACGGCGCGGCTTAAACGTGCCCAACTGGCGTGATCGGTTCGCACGGGAGTCGACACGACCGGGAATGGCGGCCGGTTTCACCGGGCTTGAAGAGACCTGCTCCCCACCAACTGGCATGGGATTCGTCGAAGCCGCGGTGTTCGGGGTGCACATGCTCTTCGCGGGACTGTGGTCTGGCACCGTCCTGTTCGTCACACTCGCCGTCTTACCGACGGCGATGGATGGAGACGTAAACGTAGCTCCGCTGGAATTCGTAACGAGCCGGCTCAAACAGATATCGCGGGCGAGCGCGCTCCTGCTCCTGCTGACCGGTGGACACCTCGCCGGGACGTTCTATACCGGGTCGTCGCTACTGAACACGACGCGGGGCAACCTCGTCCTGGCCATGGTCGCGCTGTGGTTCCTGCTGGCGGCGTTCACCGAGATCGCCGCGAGTAAGCTCTCGGACGGACTCGCACAGCAGAAGATCAGAGAACCGGCGCGGAACGCCCGCCCGTTCCTCCTCGCGGCGTCGCTCGTCTCGGTGCTCCTGCTGCTCGACGCCGGCGCGCTGCTCGGACTGTAACGGCGGTCGCGACGGAATTTTTGGAGAGAAGAACTGCCCGGTTGCAGTCAGGGGATGCGAACGGTGTGCGAGAGCGTGCCGACGCCCTCGACTTCGACCTCGACGCGGTCGCCGTTCTCCAGCGGGCCGACGCCCGATGGCGTCCCCGTCGAGATGACGTCGCCCGGTTCGAGCGTCATGTAGCTCGTTATCTCCTCGATGAGTTCCGGGATGGAGAAGATGAACTCGTCACGGGAGGAGGACTGGCGGGTCTCGCCGTTGACGCGGGACTCGATAGTCGCGTCCTCGGGAACGTGCTCCGGCGTCGCGACGAGCGGGCCGATAGGACAGGCGTTGTCGAAGGCCTTGCCGCGGACCCAGTTCTGCTCCTGGCGCTGGTCGTCCCGGTTCGAGAGGTCGTTGACGCAGGTGTAGCCGGCGATGACGTCCTCGGCGCCCTTCGCGGTGACGTTCTTGCACTGCTCGCCGATGACGACGCCGAGTTCCGCCTCGAAGTCGATGCGCTCCTTGTCCGGCAGCAGCGTTACCGTGGAGTTGTGACTGGCGACGGTGTTTGGCGGCTTCAGGAAGAGCATGGGCCGGTCCGGGATGTCCTTGCCCGTCTCCTCGGCGTGGTCGGCGTAGTTCAGACCGACGCAGACGATCTTCGTGGGCTCACAGGGCGGCAACACCTCGACCTCCTCCGGCGAGTACGACTCGTCGCCGAAGGCGATGCGGCCGTAGGGGCCCGCGGCCGCGGTGACGACGGGTTCGCCGTCCTCGACGGTCCACCGGCCGCCCCGGACGTTCCCGGCGGAGTCGCGGAATCGGACGCGTTTCATGCCTCGGGGATCACGACCTGACCTGATAAGCGTTTACAAGGGGAGTTCCGGCCCCCTCGGTCGGTTCGACGCGCGTCTACGGAGCCATCGTCAGCCGTGAATGGTCGTTCGGGTCGGTGGAATCGTCACCGGTCACTGAAACCCCGATTCGGAGCCGCGATAGACCGGACCGAACCGCTTTTGCACGGGCACGGGCTATCCGCGGTCGATGAAACTGCTCGTGGTGGGTGCCGGCGCGATGGGTCGGTGGTTCGCCGAGCGCGTCGCCACCGCGGACGACCAGGTCGGGTTCGCCGACACCGATCCGGACGCCGCCCGGGCGGCCGTGGACGCCGTCGGTGGCCGCGTCGTCGACCCTGCTGCCGAGGAGCCGTTCGGCGTTGTCTGCGTCGCCGTCCCGATGCCGGCCGCGCGGGACGCCATCGAGGCGTACGCTCCCCGCGCAGAGCGTGCAATCTGTGACGTGACGGGGAGCATGCGCGACCCGATGGCGGCGATGCGGGAGCACGCGCCCGACTGCGAGCGTCTGAGCCTCCACCCGCTCTTTGCCCCGGAACGAGCACCAGGCAACGTCGCCGTCGTCACGGACAACGGCGGCGAGGTGAGCGAGACCGTCCGCGAGCGGCTGACGGCCGGCGGGAACGACGTCGTCGAGACGACGCCCGAGGAACACGACGAGGCGATGGAGACCGTCCAGGCGAGGGCACACACGGCCGTCCTCGCGTTCGCCGCTGCCGCCGAGGACGTCCCCGACCACTTCCAGACCCCAATCTCCGCGGGCCTGTTCGACCTCGTCGAGCAGACGACCGGCGGCGAAGGACGGGTCTACGCCGACATCCAGGCGGCCTTCGATGGTGCCGACGACGTCGCCGCCGCGGCCGCAGAGATCGCCGACGCCGACGCCGACCGATTCGTCGACTTCTACGACCGCCTCTCATGAATCCAGACCAGCGCGAGCAGGTCGTCTCGAACGCCAAGTACCTGCGCAACGTCCGCCCGCTCGACCCCGACGAGATATCGGAGTACGTCGAGGGCCAGCCCCACCCGGCCGTCGTCCGGCAGGTCATCCGCGAGGAGGCGATGGATCTGGGCGTCGTCGAGCGCGACGACGGGACTTTCGAGCCGGCACCCGAGGAACCGATCTCGGTCGCTTTCCACGGCGTCGAGGAGTTCCCGGAGCGACACGCCGCGACGCTCGAAGAATTACTCGTCGAGGAGTACGGTGTGGACTGGCCCGAGGGCGAGAGCGGCGAGCGCCTCCGGGACCGGATCCGCCAGATCAAGGACCGGTATCTCCGGCAGGTCGACGTGACCTACGACGATCTGACGGCGCTGGGCTACGCGATTTACCACCTCCCCGACTACTACGCGACGACACAGTACGTTCTGGCGGACCTGGCGAACGAGGGGTTGATCGAACGGCCGCTCCGCGTCCTCGACGTCGGCGCCGGCGTCGGCGGCCCTGCGCTCGGCCTCCTCGACCTGTTGCCCGAGGACGCACTCGTCGACTACCACGCCGTCGAACCGAGCGCCGCCGCGGACGTTCTCGACCGGATGCTCGACGACTACGGCCCGAACGTTCGCACGACGATACACCGGGAAACGGCGGAAGCGTTCGAACCCGGCTCTGCAGATGAGCGCGGAAGGGAGGACCGGACGGCGTTCGACCTGATCCTGTTCGGAAACGTCCTCAGCGAACTTGACGACCCCGAGGCCGTAGTCAGGCGATACCTCGACGCGCTCGCAGCAGACGGCTCGCTGGTCGCGCTCGCCCCGGCGGATCGGAATACGGCTATCGAACTGCGGGAGATCGAGCGAGCCGTCGCGGACCGCGGGCCAGCGACGGTGTACGCGCCGACGGTCAGGCTCTGGCACGGTGAATCTCCCGAGAGCGAGTCCTGGTCCTTCGACGTGAAGCCAGACATCACCGTTCCCGAGTTCCAGAGACGACTCGACGAGGCCGCGACCGACCCGGACCACGAACCCGGCGAGTTCGTCAACGTCGACGTACAGTACGCCTACGCCGTGCTCCGGCGAGACGGCGAGCGGGCCATCGAGGCCCAGGGAAGCAGGGAGTTCGCGGCGAAGATGGTCGACGCGGAGGCCCACGTCACCGAGCGCGTCAACCTCGTCGCCGTCAAACTCAGCAACGACCTCTCGGACGGCGGTAACCCGCTCTTCCTGATCGGCGACGGGAGCCAGGAGACCGACCACTTCGCCGTGCTCACGGACGAGTCGGCGCTCAACGCCGACCTGCGGCGGGCCGACTACGGTGACTTGCTCTTCTTCGAGAACGCGCTGGTACTGTGGAACGATGACGAAGCAGCCTACAACGTGGTCGTCGACGGCGAGGCGGTCGTGGACGCGGCCTAGCGCACCGGGACGACGACACGGGCGGTGTACTCGTCGTTCTCGCTGACGATGGCGAGCGGGCCGTCGGGCGCCGTCTCGAGCCTGAGATCGCCGTCGAGCGTCCGGACGGCGTGTGCGAACGCGTCGCCGTAGCGGTTCTGCACGGACGGACCCTCGACTCGTCGTCCCGGGAGGCGGGCGCACGCGGAGACGCCGCGCCTGGACACGTCGAGCGCCGGTCCGTCCTCGGTGACCGAGAGCGGGTACGTCGCACCGTCGACGGCCTCCACGGCGTCGACGATGCGTGAGAGGGACGCGGCCGTCGTCTCGACCACCGTCGGGGCCGGCTCCCCATCAGCGAGGCGGAAGCGGCCGCCGTCGAACGTCTCGGGCATCTGTTCGGGGACGTCCGAGAGGAACGACTCGTCCGGTAACTCGTCGAAACGGATGATCGTCTCTCCGGCGCTGACGCGTAACTCCGTCGCATACCTGCACTCCGGGTCGCCGAACAGGTCGATGCGGGTCTGCTCGTCCCGGTCGATACAGGCGGCCATCTGTGTGATTCCCTTGGCGTCGAGCACGGCCTTGACGGGAGCGTCGCCGTAGACCCGGACGTCGTCGAAGTACTGCTCGGTGTAGCTGACGAACCCGGCAGGGGCCGTCGCCAGTGACCCCGCCGGCGTGTCTACCCACCCATCACCGACGCGAAAGAGCATCCGCCTGAAGTACGGAGACGGGACGTCCTCGGGCCACAGAGCGGTCTGGCGGACGGCGAAGACGAGATCCGGTAGCCCACCGGTGATGCTCGCGAGTCGTTCGACCATTCCGGTCTTGGTACTCCCTCTCCCATTATATGATATTCGGTTTTCAGATGCACTTGCGAGTCAATTTTTGACTGACAGATCTCGCGACGGACGGAAGCCAGCGGCGGCCGTCGCCACGCCTCCACTACCCGGCAGGCTTTTCGTCGGCACGCCCACAGACCGGACCATGGTAGGAACGGAGCCGTCGATCCTCCTCACGAACGACGACGGCATCGAGAGCGTCGGCTTTCGCGCCCTCTACGACGCGCTGTCCGAGGTTGGCGACGTGACCGCCGTCGCTCCGATAGCGGACCAGAGCGCCGTCGGTCGGGCCATCTCCCACGAGGTGACCGTCCACGAGTACGACCTGGGCTACGCCATCGAGGGCACCCCGGCAGACTGCGTGGTCGCCGGCATCGAGTCGCTCGTCCCGGATGCTGATCTGGTCGTGGCCGGCTGTAACGAGGGCGCCAACCTCGGATCGTACGTCCTCGGCCGGTCGGGGACGGTCAGCGCCGCCGTCGAGGCGACGTACTTCGACGTGCCGGCCATCGCCGTCTCGATGTACATCCCCGTCCGCGAGGACACCGCGTTCTCCGACGTCGAGACCGACCCCGAGAGCTACGCCGAGGCCCAGCGGATCACTCGCTACCTGGCGGACAACGCCCTCCAGTCGGGCGTCTTCGAGCGCTGTGACTACCTCAACGTCAACGCACCCGTCGCCGAATGGGGGCCCGCACCGATGGCAGTCACCGAGCCCTCGACCGTCTACGAGATGGGCGCCGAGAAGGACGGCGACCTGATCACGCTCCACGACCGTATCTGGGAACGGATGGCCGAGGGCGACATCCCGGACCCCGATGGAACGGACCGTCGCGCGGTCGTCGACGGCAAGGTGAGCGTCTCGCCGTTGACAGCGCCCCACACGTGTGAACACCACGACTCGCTCGACGCGCTCGCCGAAGCATACGACCCGACCTGAACCGCCGCGAAGTCGGCTCTGGACCTATATTTTAGACGTTATATACTGCATAAAAACGCCGGAGCTCCAGTGCGTTTACGTACCTCCCCGGGAAACTGCCCGGCGATGGACGGCGTCCTCTGGCAGTTGCTCGCCAGTTCCCGCGGAGCAGCGACGCGTTCGCGACTGGTCCGGGAACTCGAGGAGAGACCGAAGAACGCCAACGAGCTCGCCGAGTCGCTCGGCGTCGACTACACCACCGTCAGACACCACCTCGACGTCCTGATGGAGCACGACGTGCTCGAACCGACCGGGGACGACTACGGGGCAGTGTACGTGTTCACGGACCAGGCCGACGCCCACTGGGACGTGGTCGAGGAGATACTCGGGACGGTCCCGGAAGAGGAAGCCTGATCTGGGACCACATTCGGACAGCGGATTCAACGAAGACGTAGTACCGCAAGACCGTCATGAGCCGGATTGGCCCGCAGTGAAGCGACGAGTTGGGACGGAGTTCGGACGGAATTGGGAAAATCCTGAAAGGGAATTCGGCCGACTGTCAGGCCGTGCCAACTACACGGCGAAAGTTCGTGGGGATTGCGGGGAGTACAGTCGCGCTCGCCGGGTGTCTGGGAATCGGAGAGGGCGGGTCAGGGTCGGACGCAGACAGCGGATCTGGGTCGGGGTCGGGATCTGACTCTGGATCCGGCTCAGACTCCGGCTCGGACACAGGTTCCGGGTCGAATTCCGGGGCGGAGTCGGGAACAGACTCGGGACCAGCTGTCACCGTCCGCTCGCACGAGGAACACGGGGAGATCCTCGTCGGGAACGACGACATGGCTCTCTACATGTACGACAGGGACTCGCAGGGCGAGGGGGAGAGTGCCTGCGGCGCCGACTGCGCGGACGGCTGGCCGCCGCTGACTGTCGACGGGGAGCCGTCGAAGGGGGACGGCGTCGCCGCGGAACTGACGACGTTCGAGCGGGAGGACGGCGCGACGCAGGTTGCCGCCGCCGGATGGCCGCTGTACTACTTCGCCTCGGACGAGGAACCAGCCCACACCAGAGGGCACGGCGCCAGCGACGTCTGGTGGCTCCTCCGGCCCGACGGGTCGAAGGTGGAGTAGGGGTCACCGACTGCGGCGTGCGACGACCGGTCGAACCTCGTTCGTCAGCAGACGCGCGCGTCAGTCGATACACTGTTTAGCCGTCAGCGGTCGAGTAAGACCGTGACGCTCGGAACAGTCGTCGAAACGGACCGTCGGGCAGGTGGGCCGGCGTGAGGTACCGCAATCTCGTCCTGTTCCTCGCGCTGGCCGTCGCCTGGGGCTCGGCCTTCACCGCTATCAAGGCAGGCCTGGAGTTCTTCCCGCCGGTGCTGTTCGCGGCCTTCAGGTACGACGCCGCGGGCGTCCTGATGCTCGCGTACGCGGCGTACGCCACGGATCAGTGGCGTCCGAAGTCCCGTCAGGAGTGGTGGCTGGTCGGCGTCGGTGGCCTTCTGCTGATCGCCGCCTATCACGCCTTCCTGTTCGTCGGTGAACAGGGGACCACGAGCGCCGCGGCGGCCATCATCGTCAGCCTCTCGCCGGTCCTGACCACCGGCTTCGCGCGCGGCCTGCTCCCGGACGAGCGCCTCACGTCGCTGGGAATCGCCGGGCTCCTCCTCGGCTTCGCCGGCGTCGTCGTCCTGAGCAACCCCGACCCGGGCAACCTCGTCACGACGAGTACCGTCTCGCAACTGCTCGTCTTCCTGGCCGCCGCGTCGTTCGCGCTCGGCAGCGTCCTCACTCGTCGTATCGACGCCGACCTCCCCATCGAGACGATGGAGGCCTGGTCGATGCTGCTTGGCGCGCTGCTGATGCACGTCGTGAGCCTCTTGCTCGGCGAATCCGTGGCCGACGTGAACTGGACCGCGGACGCCGTCCTCGCGCTCAGCTATCTGGTCGTCGTCGCGAGCGCACTGGGGTTCCTCGTCTACTTCGACCTGCTGGAACGCCTCGGCCCGATAGAGATCAACTTCGTCTCCTACGCGGCCCCCGTCGTCGCCGCCGTCACCGGATTCCTCGTCCTCCAGGAGACGCCGTCCGTCTTCACCGTCGCCGGGTTCACGTTGATCGTCACCGGGTTCGCGCTATTGAAACGCGACGCCCTCCGTGACGAGGTGCTTTCGATCCGGCGCTCGATCGGAACGCGGGACTAAACCCACACGGCAGACGGTACCGTCCCACAATCCGGGAGAACACTGAAGCGCGCGCTCGTACTCTGGAACCGCATGAGCGAAGCGGACGCCATCGACCGAGCCGACGAACCAGTCACCGTCTCCTCACTGGTCGCCGACCTGCGCGAACTCGGCGTCGAAGCGGGCGACACGCTCCTGGTTCACTCGTCGACGAGCGCACTCGGCTGGGTTTCGGGGGGACCGCCGGCCGTTATCGACGCCCTCCAGGAGGTACTGACCGACGCGGGAACGCTGGTAATGCCGACCCACACCAGCCAGTACACCGACCCGGCAGACTGGCAGGCGCCACCGGTCCCCGACGACTGGGTCGGTCAGATCCGCGAATCCAGACCGCCGTACCGGCCGGACGTTACCCCGACGAGAGGGATGGGCGCGATACCGGAGTGCTTCCGGACCTATCCCGGGACCGTTCGCAGCCGCCACCCACAGTTCTCCTTCGCCGCGTGGGGTGGGGCGGCCGACGCCGTCGTGACCGATCACGGCCTGGACGACCCTCTCGGGGAGAACTCCCCGCTGGCCCGGGTCTACGACCGCGACGGTGACGTCCTCCTGCTGGGCGTCGGTCACGACAGCAACACGTCGTTCCACCTCGCGGAGCACCGGGCCGACTTTCAGAAAGAGCGGACAGTGAGCACGGCGCCGATTCTCGAAGACGGCCATCGAGTGGACGTCGAGATATCCGCCCTCGAGACGAGCACGGGGGACTTCGACGCGCTGGGGACAGCGTTCGAACGAGAGGTCGGACTCGTCTCGGGGGCGGTCGGCGCGGCGACGGCCAGACTCGCCAGCCAGCGGGCGCTCGTCGACTTCGCCGTCGAGTGGTTCGAGACGAACCGTGTCGACGCGCCGGAGTGACCGTCGGCGCCGTCTCTCAGGTCCCGAACCTGGGGCGACGAGCCGCACGGACCGTCTCAGATACCGGCGTCACGCATCCCGGCGCGAGCGTCGAGCGAACGGGGTGCCCGTACCAGCTGGTGAACGACAGTCAGGCACTGACCGCCTAGGTTGCCACGGACGAGGCGGTCGTTGGTCCGTCGTCGGGCCGAGGGGCTGCGGACAGGCCTCACCAGCGGATCCCCGACGGCGGATCTCCGACCCGCCGCCGAACCGACCCCCGGGCGAAGTACTATACGGGCTGGCGCACGTCCGCCTAGCTATGCGGCGATCCTTCGTCGAGATCCTTGAACGGAACGCCGACCACGCCGAGGCGTTCCAGTTCAGCTTCGACGACCTCCAGGACGACCAGCACCCCGACGTCGTCAGCGTCTGTTGTTCGGACTCGCGCGTCCTCCACGACCACGTGTGGGGCAACGACGAACCCGGCCACATCTTCACCTGTAGCAACATCGGCAACCGCGTCACCCAGCGCGGGGCCTCGGGCGACGTCGTCTCGGGCGACGTCCTCTACCCCGTCGAACACACCGGCACAGAGACAGTCGTCGTGATGGGCCACACCGGCTGTGGAGCCGTCACGGCGACCTACGACGCGCTCAGCCACGGGCTGTCGGACCTGCCCGGTATCGAGCACTGCCTCGAACTGCTGAAGCCCCACGTCGAACCCGGCGTCGAGGCGCTCCCCGACGGCCTCGACCGGTCGGCCGCCGTCAACCACCTCGTGGAGTACAACGTCGACCGGCAGGTGTCGGTGCTCCGGGACAGCGACGAGATCAGTGACACCGTCGACGTCATCGGGGTCGTCTACGACTTCCAGGGCGTCTACGGCGGTCGTCGCGGGGAGGTGCACGTGATCAACGTCGACGGCGAGCGCTCCGCCGAGCGGTTACGGGAGGAGTACCCCGAGATCGACTCGCGCATCGACCGCCTCTGGACGTACTGAGAACCGACGTCGGGTCAGTGAACGAGCGGTTCGCGCACCTGCGGCTCCCACTCGAGGTCGCCCTGGTAGTGGAACGCCTCTTCGTCCTGCTCCGGATTCACGACCGTGAGCGACAGCCAGCCGTTGTCGAACAGTTCGGCGACCTCCGCGTGGTCACGGAGAATATCGGTGACCCGATCGACGGGGGCGTGGATCACCGCCGTGAGACGCAGCGGCTGGTGGTACGGCTGGTCGTCGGCCGCCATGAGCGACTGCAGTGGGAGCCCGGTCATCAGGTCGCCACCGTTCCCCTGCACGACGCCGACGTTGCCGCGCGGGTTCTGCGTGACCTTCGAGCCGCTCCCGTAGACGCCGTTGTCGACCGTCGCGAAGTAGTACTGGTTGTTGATCCACTGGGTCACGACGAGCGGACCGGTCACGATGGCCTCCAGCGCCTCGCCGTCCGGGTCAGTGGTCCAGTCGTAGGAGTGCAGGAAGGCCCGACCGTCGAGGTCGCGTCCCTCTGTCAGTTCTCGCGGACCGATCACGAAGGAAGCGTTGCCGGCCAGTCCCCACTCGGGACGGGTCTCCGCCCAGTCGGCCGTCCGTCGTTCCGTGTCCCGGACGGCGTCCGCCCGGTCGCTGCCCGGCATCGACTCCGTGCGTTCGGCTGCGGCCGCGGCGCGCGCCCGTTCGAGGTCATCGCGGATGCGTTCGAGGTCCGTCGCGTGGCTCTCGGGGACGTGGCCGTCGAACAGGGTGACCTCGTCTGTCGTCGTGTTGTGCTCGCCGGCGAGGAACACGGTGTCGGCGGGGACGTCGAATCCACGCGTCCGCAGGGCCGCCCTGACGTCCTCGTCGTTACAGATGGCGGCGAGGACGCGCGCGTTCGGACCGCCCGGGTTCCCGGCGCAGGCGCCGCAGTCGAGGCTCGAATCGAACGGGTTGTTCGTCGTCTCGCTCGCGTGGCCGGTGAAGACGACCAGTCTGGCGAACTCCTCCCATCCCATGAGGTCGAAGGCAGTCTCGGCGTAACTGACTTTCTCCGCCAGGGTCATCCCCTGGGGGAGCGCTTCGTCGCCCTCTGGGTCGGCGCAGCGATCGACCGTCGGCCTGCAGATCTCGGCGGGGTCCGGCGTCCAGTCGTCGATGGCCCCGGAGACGTCAGCGACCTTCGACGGGAAGAGCGTCCGTGCGGCCATCGCGCCTCCATAGGCGCTCCCGCCCCCCTCGACGAAGGTGAAGGCGGCCGCCACGTTCGTCTTGAGAGACTTGAGGTGCTTTCGGCCGGCCGTCGTCAGCTGGGACCACCAGTCGCGGGGCGTCTTTCGGGCGTCGGTGTCGGAACGGCGACGTTCGGTGACGCGGTGCTGTGGGTCCACTATCGGCGGACAGGCGTCGACCTCGACGTCGGACTCGTAGGCCTTGTAGCGCATGGGAACGCCGAAGAAGCCGGCGTAGCCGTGGGTCTCGTACGGGCCGGCGGCCTCGACGTGGCGCCGGATAACCTCCGAACGCGTATCGATGCAGAAGACGAGCTGGGCGGTCGGGCGCTGGTCGTCGGTGGACTGCGACGCCGTGGCCCCCCGATCGATGTGGTCGAGGAGCCGGGCGCGGTAGCTCTTCTCCCACGCTGTCAGCCACATCTCGGGTAGCGGGACGTCCTCGTCGCCTGTTCCAGCGGTCTCGTCAGCTTCCCCCTCGCCCTCGTCGGGGGCGACGGGCGCGTCCAGCAGGTCGGCCAGCGTCAGCCGCACGGCGAGGTACTCCAGCAGCGAGACGGGGTACGCTTCCTGCCACGGGCCGGCGTGGCCGTCGGCGCGCTGTTTGATGAAGCCGGTCCAGCCGGGGAGTGCGGCGAGGTGATGTTCGAAGAGGGCTTCCCAGCGACCCTGTGGGTACTCCGAGAGGACCGTCTCCAGCGCCGTTGTCGGGCTCTCGGGGAGGTCGGCGGGGTCCTCACAGGTCGGCACCTCGTCGTCGTGGGGGACCAGGTCCCGCCAGGCGGCGTAGAACCCCTGATCGCGGCCCGGCATCGACCACTGGGCCTGCCCCTGGTCGAGGAACGCGGCGAGCCACTTCGAGAGGACTCGGTCGAGCGTCTCCGCGGCGGCGTCCGTCTCGGCCTGCCGCCCGGACTCGGCCGCTGTCATCTCCTCGAGCAGCGTCTCCGGCTCCCCGGAGACGTCGTGTGCGTCCAGTTCCGCCGCCAGCACGTCGGGGTCGATCTGGCCGTTCTCCCACGCCTGGCGGAATACCGACGGGTGCGGATAGCCCCGACCACCGAACAGCTGTTCGGCCTCTGCGACAGCGCGGTGGAACGGATCGTCCTCGAACCCGGCCAGGGGGTTGGCCGTGACGAAGGAGTGGAGCGGCCAGACCGTGCCGACGGTCTCGGCGGCGCGGTCGATACTGTCGGTGAGAGCGTCTGGTTCAAGCGTCATCGTACTCCTCCTTGCGCGTGAGAATCGTGTCCGGGTCCGGCTGCGAGATGTTGAGCAGTGCCACGTACAGGCGCTCACTCGAGCGGTGCCAGCCCAGTTCCGTCGCCAGGTACGCCCCGGTGAACAGCCCAGCGAGGGCGACGTGGACGACGGTCAGTTCGGTCGGTGCCTCCGACATCGGAGCGCCCGAGATTATCGTCGAGATGGCGTTGAACAGCGCGGCGTAGGCGCCGATGGCCGTCAGGACGATCACTGGCACGCTGACGAGCCTGAGCCACGGCAACAGGACCGCTCGCCGCAGGATGTCCCGCGTCGCGTGCATCGTCGTCAGGACGACGACGAACGTCAGGAAGAGCCCGCTATTCAGTTCCGTTCCCTTCCCGGTGAGCATGGCGAACAGGACGCCGCCGCCAATGGCCGTGAGGAGGCTGACACCGACGCGGGCGAGCGAGGATTCGGTGTGTTTCCCGACCCCCGGGGTCGTCCGTTCGACTGCCTCACCCGAAGAGAGGAACAGGTACGCCTTGTAGAACCCGTGGAGCACCAGGTGGGTGACGGCGGCGGCGAAGAAGCCGAGACCGCACTGGAGGATCATGAAGCCCATCTGTGCCATGGTCGAGGCCCCGAGCTTTCGCTTGACGTCCGTCTGGACGAGGAGCATGGCCTGACCGAGCAGCGCGCTGAAAGCGCCCACGACGACGATGGCCGACATGAGAAGCGTCTCGCCGGAGAGCAGCGGTGCGAAGCGAGTCAGCAGGATCCCGCCCGCGTTGACGAAGCCGGCGTGCATCAGGGCGGATGCCGGCGTGGGCGCGGTCATCGACGACAGCAGCCACGTGTGAAACGGGAACAGCGCCGACTGGATCGTCGCCGCGAGGAAGAGACAGCAGACGGCGGCGAGGAGTGCCAGCGGCGGTATCTGCTGGGCCTGTTGGAGAATTCCGGTGATGGCGGTCGCGCCAGTCGTCCAGCCCAGGATGGCCACGCCGGCAGCGAGCAGGGCGCTACTCGCGAGGAAGTACCGGCGAGCGGTCCCCGCAGCGGCCTGGGCCTGAGCCCACTCGCGTTCGTGGCCGATGAGCGACGCCATGAGGAGGCCCATTGCCAGCCACGCCGCCACGAACAGCACGACGTGGTCGGCCGCCGTCATCGTCATGACGACGACGGTGAACGCGAAGATGCGACCGAAGTACCCCTCGAGGTAGCGGTCGCCGGCCATGTAGCGACGGGAGTAGCTGTGGACGATGCCGCTGAAGAACGTGACGACTGTCCACACGACCGCAGTCAGCCCGTCGACGACGAACAGGTCCAGTACGGACCACCCACCTCCTTCCCAGGCTGTCAGCGCGAGCACGCCCAGGCTGAGGAGAAACAGCGCCCAGACCGCCGCGGTCGCGGCCCGCGGAACGAGTGAGTCAGACACCGTCGCTGTTTCGGAGAGCGTCACTGCCTCGTTCGAACGCGTTTGACCTGCCATTGTTCGTTTCCTCGGCGCGACCAGCACAGCGCTCCGTCACCACACGCACTCCGAGACGTCTGGCGTCACTCGCGCGACTGGTCGTCGTTACTATCGATTGGAACAGACCGGTTATTATATCCATCGAAATTACCAATATGTTCGCTAGACTAAAATGAAAGAACGTTATGGTCGGCAGAGTCGACGACGGCGGGTGGACGCGACGAGTCACTGACGGCGGCCGGATCCGGCCAACCGTCGTTGCATCGACGACGACGTACTCCGTTCAGGCACCACTGTCGGACGTGAGCACGCCCGTGTGCGTCGCGATTCGGATCGAGCGAAGAGCGGTAGCGGACGAATAAAACACCACTGAAAGAACGATCCGGTAGTGAATCCCCGTAAACCGAACGGTTCGTTCAGAGGGAGCGACTCGGTGGGGTTCCATGTCACGAACGCGGATCGACTAACGGAGATTCAGCGCGAGGAAAAGCCGTCGAACGGCGTCGCCTCGTGACTGCGAACGAGTACCTCGTCGGCGACGGTCAGCCCCATGTCGAGCAATTCCTGTGCGACGGGGGTGATGTCGTCGTCCGTCTCGCCGACGGCCGTCACGAGAAGGTTCTTCTCGCCGGTGACCAGTTCCTGGGCCGAGACGACGCCGGATATCTCCAGGATGTCGTCGATGAGCTCGCCGCGTTCCGGGATCGGAGCCGTACAGAAGAGGAGCATCCGGAGTGGATAGCCGGACTGCTGGTAGTCGACGTCGGCGCTGTAGCCCTTGATGATCCCGTCTGATTCGAGCCGCTGGATGCGCTTGCGGACCGTGCTCGACGATGCGTCCGTCCGCTCGGCGATCTCACCCGACGAGAGGTTGCGAGCGTCGTCCTGTAGCGCGAACAGGATCTCTCTGTCGACGTCGTCGAGTTCGTACTCCGTCATGGCCGTGGTTCCCCACGGAGAGTATAAGGACCTTGGGCCTGGAGAGCGCGGCGTGGCCGGCGAGCAAGAATTCCCAGATCTGGACTCTCGGATAGGGCAGTGAGCCGGCTATCGAGACTCGCGTTGCTCGACCTTGTTCAGTTCGATAAGCAGTCGGAAAATCGCTTTCACGAGGTTGTCGTCGACGTCGAAGCGCTGGGCGTTGTCGCCGGCGCGGTCCATCACGGCCTGTTCCTGTGCCTCGTCCGTCGTCGGGAGCCCCTGCTCGTCTTTCACCTGTGCGATGGTGTCGGCGACGTAGGTGCGCTGGGCGATGAGTTCGACGATCTCGCGGTCGATGTTCTGTATCTCTTCGCGCAGTTCGTCCAGGTCCATGTCGTCGGGATTCGTGCTCATAGTATCTGGGTACCCTCCGTCTGCGTGGTCGTCAGCCAGGTCCGGCCGGGGCGCTCGCTCCAGTACTCGCGGACCTGTTCGAGCGCGGGTCGCTCACCGACGGCGGTGAACGACGGTCCGGTGCCCGAGAGCGAGACGCCCTCGACCTGTCGAAGCCCCTCGACGAGGGGTTCGGGGTCGAAGCCGAGCGCCGCGCAAAAGGCGAAGCCGTTGACGGTCATCGCGCGCTGGTACTCGCTCGATAGCGCCAGGTCCTCGACGAGTCGGGCCATCGGCGCGATCTGCTGGCAGCGGCGGACGTCGGCGTCCGCGCTGAAGGACTGCTCCGGCGGCGTCCACACCAATACGTCCCAGTCGACTTCCTCCCTCATGAGGAGGTCGTCGTCCTCGTTGTCGGTGATAGTGACGCCGCCGAGCATGGACGCCGACGCGTCGTCGAACGCGCCAGTGGCGGTGACGCCGACGTCGCGGGCAGCCATCACACCCAGACGAGCGGCGTCCTCACGGGTCATCCGGTCCGACTTGGCGAGCGCGTCGAGTGTCGCGAGAACCGTCGCGTTCGCGGCGGCGCTGGAACTCTTCAGGCCCGAGGCCATCTGGACGTCGCTCTCGGTCCTGACCGTCCCGCCAACGTCGTCGGGCCCGTGCGCGTCGACGACGTACTCGACGCACGTCTCGATCAGTCGCGTGTCCGCGTCCGGTTCGTCCTCGACGTCTCCCTCGAAGCCCTCGGCGTCCTCGGAGAGCTCGACAGTCGCCGTGGTGTACTCGTCGATGGCGAACGCCGACC
Source organism: Halomicrobium sp. HArcel3 (assembly GCF_058933135.1). Classification (NCBI taxonomy): domain Archaea; kingdom Methanobacteriati; phylum Methanobacteriota; class Halobacteria; order Halobacteriales; family Haloarculaceae; genus Halomicrobium; species Halomicrobium sp. HArcel3. Next base: position 966,924 of record NZ_JBZYDN010000001.1, read on the forward strand.
CGACGCCGGTCGAGAGCGCGTTGAGGACCGTGCCCGCGGCCGGGGCCGATGCCTTCCCCTGCATTAGGTGAGTCTCCCGCGCGCCGATATTTACCTGTGGCGATGACATCCTCCGCGCCGTAAACGGCGCGGTTTCCTCCGTGGGAGTCTCAGCCGGTCTCAGATTCCCCGGACGCAACATTCCCGTCACGGTGGACGGTACTCGGGTCTGTGCGCTGTTCTTTGGGACGTGCCCTCTCGGGAGAGCGTGGTGACTCCGACCAGGTGTGGTCGTCCCACTCGAACCGCACGGGCCGTGCCATCGGCCTGACTGCTTTCGCGGTATGCCGCTTCAGGAACGTTTCTGAGGCTGTAAGGTCGGCGTGTCCCTCGAATCCACACGGGCAGGTGAGCGTGTCTTGGTGCCGTGTCGTCCTGTCTGTCGAACCACACTGCGGGCACTCCTGGCTGGTCCACGCTTCCGACCGTACTTCCACCGAGATACCGTATTCCTCGGCGGTACAGGCCAGTCGCTCGGTGAATTGCTTGAACGCCCAGAAGTTGTGAGTCTTGGCGTTCGTCTCGACCGACCAGTGCGTTTCGAGTACGTTGGTCAGGCCACCGATATACACCGTATCGACGCCGTCCTCGTAAAGCCGTTCCAGCAGGTCACGGCACAACGCTTTCTGGGCGTGGTCACGACGGCGGGTTCGTTTGCGATACAGTCGCTGGATTCGCTCGCTACTGTACCTGCCTTCCCGTAGCTTGGACTGCAACCGGGCAATCGCTCGTGTCGTCTCGTGGAAGCGGTCGAACAGGTCCCGGCCTTCGTAGAGATACTGCTGGCCGGTCGTGGTGGTACAGGCGACGAGATTGTTCGCACCGATATCCAGAGCGGCCGTCTCGTCGGCCAGTGGAGTGTCCCGGACGTCGTCAGAAACAGTCACGGGTTGCGAAGCTCGGAAGGTGCAATCAGTCTCGTCGTACCACAGGTCCAACCGGCCCTGTTTCTCGTAGTCGGGCCAGTTCGGGTCGCCAGCGATTTCCAGCCGGAGACGCCCGATGTGGTCGTATCGGTCTTTCAACTCGCTCCCGACGAGTATTTCGAGCCGGGAGAGCTCGCCCCAGTCGATAGTGTACGCATCGTTGCGAATGACGCCTTTGAGTTGCCGTCCATCGTCCTCGTTGCCGCGGAAGCCCGGCGGTTCCGGGTGTTCCGTGACCGACGTGTTCGACTCGTCGTGATACTGGTCTTTCAGCCGGAAGAACGCTCGCCACGCTTCCGTGTTCTTCCGAATCACCTGTTGGGCGGTGGACGCGCCGAGAACGCCTTTGTATCGGCCTTCGAGGCTGCCAGTGTCGGCGTCCCATACGTTACCCTCAAAGCCATCCTCGTCGTTGTCAAGCAAATCGAAGATTTGCGTACATCGCGGAGCTTTGCTCCGCTCAGTACCGCATGAGGCGCTCGTAGTTCACTTCGTTCCAGAGAGCGGCGGAAGCGTCCAACAGATCCCGTAGCAGTTGCTCTCCGGTATCGGAAAGCGGTCGCACGGCGAACGTGTTGGTGCGCTTTACGACAACAGATGTTTATACTTTTAGTCTAAAAGTCTTTTCGTCATGCGCCCCAACATCGACATTTCACACACACTCGGTGGCCGAGTCAAAGACTACGCAGAAGCGAACGATCTGGACCTCTCGGAAGCCTATGCAGACGTGTTAGAAGCAGGGCTGGAAGCGTTGGAGACTCAGGACCAGCAGTAACGTGGCGGTACTGTAACCGAGTATACGCGATTCAAGCCCGTAGTAAACGACGGGACTCTCTCGCTGTTGAAAGGTAGGACGGCGCACGAGTGAACGCGAGCGCGCCGTTGAAATAGCGAGCAGTTGGTCGCACGAACGCGGCGCTTTTGACGGTCCACGCGCAACCGGAAGCCATGAGCGCTCGCAACGACGTCGCCCCGGACACGCTCGGCGTCGAACTCACCGAGGACGGCATCGCCGTCGAGTACAACGATGGCCGGACCGTCTTCTACCACGGCGTCCCGAGGAAAGCCGAAGAGACGGTCAGGACGGCGCCGGCCAAGGACGCTCACGTGCTCGTCACCGACGCCTCTGAGACCCAGGGCATCCTCGTCTACGTGAACGACCTGAACACCCACGACGACATCCTCGACGACACCGGCGTCGGGCGGATCATGCTCGACGACGAGGAGGACGAACTGTTCCCCGGCGTGGTCGTGCGCGACCACCAGATGCGCGTCGAAGTCGAGGCGGACCTGGACCAGGTGGACGGACGCGTGTTCGTGTTCGAAGAAGACGAAATGGGAGAGCGGAGTTACGAAATCGTTCCGTCCGAGTCCGATTCCAACGCGAGCGAGTGACGCGAGCGAGCGGTTTTTTGGTCCAGATTTTTGCCCGAGTGGTTCGCGAGCAGCGCGAGCGAACCCGAAGGGGAAAAAGGTGGTCGCGGGAGGAGGAGATGGGAGAGCGGAGTTACGAAATCGTTCCGTCCGAATCCGATTCCAACGCGAGCGAGTGACGCGAGCGAGCGGTTTTTTGGTCCAGATTTTTGCCCGAGTGGTTCGCGAGCAGCGCGAGCGAACCCGAAGGGGAAAAAGGTGGTCGCGAGAGGACGAGATGGGAGAGCGGAGTTACGAAATCGTTCCGTCCGAGTCCGATTCCAACGCGAGCGAGTGACGCGAGCGAGCGGGTGACGCCGGTCTACTGGATGTAAGATGGGTCCTCCGAATCGCAGTTCTCCTCGTGTTGTCGCGCGTCGTCCTGATCGTCGAACATCAGGCCGCAGTACTCGCACTTGAACCACGTCATATCGTCCCGCTCCGTTTGGACGACCATGTGAATCTCATGGCTGGCCAACAGTAAAGGTATTACTCCAGTAACGGGCGAGTTTGGCGGCCTTTCGTCGGCGCGGGTATTCGCTCGGACCCGGAGAATCGCAACGCGAACGCTCAAGGCGCTCGGATCCCAACGCGACGACATGAGCGGTCAGAACGCGGCCGGACTCGAACTCTCCGTCGAGGGGGCCAACAAGCGCGACGCCGGACGGGGCATCGCGCGCCTCCCGGAATCCGCCCGGAGTCGACTCGGCGTCCTCAGCGGCGACCCCGTCATCGTCGAGGGCGACCGGCGGACCGTCGTCAAGGTGTGGCCGGCCGACGAGGACGGCCAGTTCGTTCGCGTCGACGCGGACACGCGGGCCAACGCCGGCGTCAACATCGGCGACGTCGTCACCGTCCACAACGCCACGGTCGACGACGCGACGAGCGTCACGGTCCAGCCGGCCCAGCCACTCCCCGGAAACGAAGCCTACGAACACACCGTGAGGGATCGGCTGGTCGACCGGATGGTCCAGGCCGACGAGCGGGTCCACGTCGAGGGACTGGGCACGTTCCTCGTCCGCACGACGACGCCGGACGGCTCGGTCCGGGTCGCCGACGACACCCGACTCACCGTGCTCCCCTACGGCGGCGACGAGAGCGCCTCGCGTACCGCCGAACCGAGCGAGCCGACCGGCGAGAGCCCCTCGCCCGAGGACGCCGACATCGACGTCTCCTACGAAGACATCGGCGGCCTCGACGAGGAACTGGACCTCATCCGCGAGATGATAGAGGTGCCCCTCTCCGAGCCAGAACGTTTCCGCCGCCTCGGAATCGACCCGCCGTCGGGCGTCCTGCTCCACGGCCCGCCCGGCACGGGGAAGACGCTCATCGCCCGCGCCGTCGCCAACGAGGTCGACGCCTACTTCGACACCATCTCCGGCCCCGAAATCGTCTCGAAGTACAAGGGCGAGTCCGAGGAGCGACTGCGCGAGGCGTTCGAGCAGGCCGAGGCCAACGCCCCGGCGATCCTCTTCATCGACGAGATCGACTCCATCGCGGGCGCGCGCGACGAGGACTCCGACATGGAGAACCGCGTCGTCGCCCAGCTGTTGACGCTGATGGACGGGCTCGAAGACCGGGGCCGCGTCGTCGTCATCGGCGCGACGAACCGCGTCGACACCATCGACGAGGCGCTCCGCCGCGGCGGCCGGTTCGACCGTGAAATCGAAATCGGCGTCCCCGACGAGGGCGGCCGCCGAGAGATCCTGGACGTCCACACGCGCGAGATGCCCATGACCGACGACGTCGACCTGGACCGCGTCGCCGGTCGGACCCACGGCTTCGTCGGCGCCGACCTCCAGTCGCTGACGACGGAGGCCGCGATGAACGCCCTCCGTCGCGAGAAGGAGGACCCGGACGTCTCGCGCGAGGACTACGACGCGGCGCTCGCCGCCGTGGACCCCTCCGCGATGCGCGAGTACGTCGCCGAGTCCCCCACCGTCACCTTCGACGACGTCGGCGGCCTGGAGGAAGCGAAGGACACCCTCACCGAGGCCGTTCAGTGGCCGCTCGTCTACGGCCCGCTGTTCGACGCCGCGAAGACCGATCCACCCACCGGCGTCCTGCTGTACGGCCCGCCGGGCACCGGGAAGACGTTACTTGCCCGCGCCGTCGCCGGCGAGAGCGGCGTCAACTTCGTTCACGTCAACGGCCCCGAACTGCTGGACCGTTACGTCGGGGAATCGGAGAAGGCCGTCCGCGAGGTGTTCGACCGTGCGCGCCAGACGGCCCCGAGCATCGTCTTCCTCGACGAAATCGACGCCGTCGCCGGCCAGCGCGGCGAGACCCACGAGGTGACCGAGCGCGTCGTCTCCCAGTTGCTGACCGAACTCGACGGCGTCACCGACAACCCGAACCTCGTCGTCCTCGCCGCGACGAACCGCCGGGACGGCCTCGACGACGCGCTCCTCCGGCCCGGACGGCTAGAACAGCACGTCGAAGTCCCGAACCCCGACGAGGCCGCTCGCCGCAAGATTCTGGAGGTCCACACCGAGGGGAAGCCACTGGGCGACGACGTCGACCTCGACCGACTGGCTGCGGTCACGGAGGGTAGATCCGGCGCCGACCTCGAGGCGCTGGTCCGCGCCGCGTCGATGCGCGCCATCCGCGAGGTCGCAGACAGCGCCAGCCCAGACGAGGCGAACGAGCGAGCCGAGGACGTCGTCATCGAGGGGAGCCACTTCGACGACGCGATGGACGGACTCGACTGGTCCGGGTAATCCGGCCGACTGGCCGAACAGACGCCGTCTGCGAATCTCGACCCACCTTTTTGTCCGTCCGCGACCAACTTCCGGGACATGAGCGGACAGCAAGACGACGCCTCAGGGCACTACGTCGACGGCGAGTGGATCGACGGCGACGGCGACGAGACGTTCGAGAGCGTCAATCCAGCCACGGGGGAGCCGCTGCGATCCTTCCGGCGCGGGACCGAATCCGACGCCGAGCGAGCGGTCGACGCCGCGGCCGACGCCTTCGAGGAGTGGCGCGAGCTGTCGTACGTCGACCGCGCGGAGTACCTCTGGGACATCTACCACGAACTCCGCGACCGTCACCAGGAACTCGGTGAGATCGTGACGAAGGAGTGCGGGAAGGAGATCAGCGAGGGGAAGGCCGACGTCACCGAGGCCTGGCACATGGTGGAGTGGGCCGCCGGTAACGCCCGTCACCCCCACGGTGACGTCGTCCCGTCCGAAATCGCGAGCAAAGACGCCTACATGCGGCGCAAGCCCCGCGGCGTCGTCGGCTGCATCACGCCGTGGAACTTCCCCGTCGCCATCCCGTTCTGGCACATGGCCGTCTCGCTCGTGGAAGGCAACACCGTCGTCTGGAAGCCCGCCGAACAGACGCCCTGGTGCGGCCAGGTCGTCGCGGAGATGTTCGAGGACGCCGGGATTCCCGACGGCGTCTTCAACGTGGTCCAGGGGTTCGGCGACGCCGGCAACGCCATCGTCGAGGCCGACGACGTGGACACTGTCCTCTTTACGGGCTCCGCCGAGGTCGGCCAGCAAATCGCCTCGAAGGTCGGCGGCGAACCCGGCAAGCTGGCGGCCTGCGAGATGGGCGGGAAGAACGCCATCGTCGTCACCGGGGAGGCCGACCTCGACGTCGCCGTCCACTCGGCGATACTGTCGAGTTTCAAGACGACGGGCCAGCGCTGCGTCTCCTCGGAGCGGCTGATCGTCCACACCGACGTGTACGACGAGTTCAAGGAGCGCTTCGTCGACCTCGCGGCAGACGTCGCGGTCGGCGACCCGCTCGACGCGGACACGTTTATGGGCCCGGTCATCGAGGAGAGTATGGTCGAGAAGTTCGGCAAGTACAACGACCTGGCCCGGACGGAGGGCGGCGAGGTGCTCGTGGACCGGGCAGACCTCGACCCAGAAGAGATTCCCGACGGTCACGAGGACGGCCACTGGGCCGGCCCGTTCGTCTACGAGATCGAGTACGACACTGACCTGCGCTGTCTGAAAGAAGAGGTGTTCGGCCCCCACGTCGCGCTCGTCGAGTACGAGGGCGACGTCGACCGCGCCATCGAAATCCAGAACGACACGCCGTACGGCCTTGCGGGCGCCATCATCTCCGAGGACTACCGCCAGATCAACCGGTACCGCGACCGCGCGGAACTCGGACTCGCGTACGGGAACCTCCCCTGTATCGGCGCCGAGGTCCAGCTTCCCTTCGGCGGCGTCAAGAAGTCGGGGAACGGCTACCCCAGCGCGCGCGAGGTCATCGAGGCGGTCACCGAGCGGACGGCGTGGACGCTCAACAACTCGACGGAGATACAGATGGCCCAGGGGCTGTCAGCGGACATCAAGACGGAATCGGAGTAGCAGCGACTCGAAAGCGGGTACGGTGCGACGTGAAGGCGATAGCGCGGAACTGGACCCGGACGCGCGGGAGGGCCACACTGCCCAGGTGCGGACCGGTCCCGGAGCGTTCAGGCCCAGCGAGTTGCGAGGGAGGCTGTCCGGACAGCCTTTCGGACGCGCGTCGCCGTGGCCGAGCAGCGAGACGGGATTGCGCCGGCAGCAACGTGAAAAGCGCCGTGCCGGCATTGGAGTATGATACGTCTTCCGTGATAAAGCTCCGGGTTACCGCCGGTCGGCGAGCGCCGGGAACTCGTCCCGAATCTCTTCGACGCGGTCCGGGTCGAGGTCGGCGACGACGAGGGTCTCTTCGTCGTTCGCGCTCGCCAGCGTCGTTCCCCACGGATCGTAGACGGCCGACCGACCGAGCAACGTCGCCTCGTCGAAGCTCCCGACGCCGTTGACGGCACCGAGGTAGAGCTGATTCTCGACGGCGCGCGTCCGGGTGAACAGCTCCCAGTGTTCCACGCGCGGGTACGGCCAGGCGCTCGGGACGAGCGCGAGGGTCACACCGGCGTCGACCAGATCCCGGTACAGTTCGGGGAATCGCAGGTCGTAACACGTCGTGACGCCGACAGTGAACCCGCCGAGGTCGGCAGTCTCGATGGATTCGCCGGGGACCAGCAGGTCCTGTTCGGCGGAGCCGTACCCGAACAGGTGACGTTTTCGATACGTTGTCCGGTGCGTCCCGTCACCGTCGAAGAGGACGGCGGTGTTGGCGTACCCCTCGTCGGCCGGCGTCTCGAATCCCGCCGCCGCACTCGCGGCCAGGTCCTCGACGATACTTCCCGCGAGGACGGCGACGTCGTGTTCGACGGCGGTCTGGCGTATCCGCGAGAGCGTCTCGCCGTCGAGGGGTTCGGCGCGGCGCGCGTACGCGTCGAAGGCGAAGTAGCCCACGTTGAAGATTTCCGGGAGGGCGACCAGGTCCGCCCCCTGCTCGGCCGCGTCCGCGATGGCCGACAGCGCGCGCTCGGTGTTCGCTTCGACGGCGGCGCTCCCGATACGAAACTGTGCGAGCGCGAGTTTCACGGCCCGTCCTCCAGGTCGGTACGGAGGGCGTCCTCCAGGTTGGACAGTTCCCTGTCGAGGTTCCGCTCGAAGAACCGCTCGACGCCCGGCAACCGGCCGTCGACGACGAAGGTGTTCGTGAGTCGCGTCCCGCCGTCGACCGCCTCGAGTCGGTGTTCGCCGCTGACGCGCATGACGCTCGACTTGCCGGTGAACTTCACGTACTCGTTCTGGCGGCGCTCGACGTCTTTCGTCTCGACGGTGATGGTCCTGTCGACGATGGGAATCGGCAACGCGACCTGCCAGGTCGCCGAGCCGTCGTCGTGGACTGTCCAGTCCTCGACGACGCTGAGCGGTGCGGCGCGCCTGTCCGGATCCGCGATGAACTCCCACACTCGCTCCGGGGAGGCGTCCACGACGAGCTCGCGCTGGACCCGGATCGTCATACGTCAACGGTGGGGGCGCTCCCCGAAAAAACCGCCGAACTAACTGGGCGTGACTCGCCACGTCGTCGAGCGCGCACGACCCCACTTCTCGATGTCGACCTCCTCTGCCTCCTCCGCCAGGCGGGGGAGGCGAGCGCCGACTTGCTTGGACGAGAGGCCGAGCTGCTCAGCGATGTTCTTCGCGCGGAAGTAACTCTCCCCACGCGCGACGCTATCCCGGAGGTAATCGAGAATGCGGCGGTCTTCCTCGCTGAACTGACCCATACCTCTGCAGAGGGGGTTGAGACCCTTAACGGTTCCTTTCGTTCACGATAGGATATCAGTTATCGTAGACGTGTATGGCGGATACGGCGAGGCCACCGGCCAGCAACGCGACACCGAACGCGATGGCGGCGGTTATCTGGGTCGTTCCCGCCGCTTCGCCAGCGGCGTGAGCGATAGCGTAGTTGTAACCGAGTACGGTCGTCGCGATGGCCGCGCCGAGGGCGACCAGCGAAAAGAGGAGTCCGAGACCGACGCCGAAGTCGGACTGCGTCGTCGTAGCCATACTCGGGGATTCCCCGAGCGCCCACTTAGTTCATTCGTCAGCGGATGGCTGCCCCGGTCGCGAGCGGGTATCGAAATCGGGCGAGCTATCGCCTCACTGGATGGTCGTGTGCTCGGACTGCTCGTTGAGCGCCAGGTTCGTGGCGATCTCGGAGTTCCGGACGGCGAACCCCGCGGTCTGCTGGAGGCTGACGAGCACCTCGCGGACCTCCAGCAGGCTCTCGTTCGACATTTCCGGCAGGTCGCGGAGGATCTCGTGTTCCCGGTCGCCGATCTCAGCGAACAGCTCCTTCACCTCGATGGCCAGGTCGTAGTCGCGCTCGACGGCGGCCTGGACCGCCAGTTCGGTGAGTTCGTCGACCTGGTCCGTAAACTCGCGGATCCGGCGCATCGTCGAGGAGTCGATCGACAGGGAGTGGTCGTCGGCCTCCAGGGCGATTTCGGCGATGTCCTCGGCATTGTCGGCGGTGAGTTCGAGGTTCTTGGCGATCGAGCGGTAGCCGATCAGGGGGAACCCGTCCTCCAGGCCGACGGCCCGCGCCAGGTTCGGGTTCTGGTAGGCGGTGAAGATGAGGCGCAACAGGAGGACGAATATCTTGTTGGCCTGACGCTCCCGGTTGAGTGCACGCTGGGCGAGGTCGGGGTTACTGTTGGCCAGCGCCTTGATCGCCTCGTTCCGCATGGTGCTCCCGGTCGATTCCAGCCGCTGGAGGAGGTTGTCGAGGGTGAAGTCCTCGGGGTCGACGGAACACCGGATCGCGATCCGTTCGGGCGTCTCCTCGATGACGCCGAGGCCCATCAACTGGGTCTCCGCGTTGTAGACGGCGTTGATGTGGGCCGAATCGAGCGTCTCGCCCTCGGCGGCCTCGACGTGGATGATCCGACGGCCGAGGACGTACTGGGCGACGATGGCCCGTTCGACGGAGCTGGCGTCGAGGTTCTCGGCGTAGATGATCGCCTCGGACTCTTCGGACTGGACCGATTCCGGCAGCACGGTCAGCGTTCCCTTGCCACCCATTCTGAGCGACACCTCGTCACCCTTCTCGACGTTGTGTGCGCTCGCCCACTCCGCGGGGAGCGTCATCGCGAGGGTCGAGGGACCCAGGCGCTGGACTTTCCGGGTTTCCATACGTCCTTAGTCGGGGGCAGAATACCTTAGTCTTATGCATACGCCCATATATCGTCCAGGCACGATAAGGATGAAATCAAGAGGTGGTGGTTTCCGGGCCTCCTTCCGCGCGAGCGATCAGACGACCTCGACGAGTCGACGCTCGAACGCCCCGACGCGGACCCGGAGCCAGCCGCGCAGTTCCTCGTCGAGGGCTGGGTCACCCGTGTCGACCCGCAACGTACCGATCGTGTCGAGTTTGCTGCGAGACGCGACGACCTCGACGTCACACTGTCGGAGGACGGCAGGTGAGAGCTGCTGGTTCCCCCGGCCGAAGACGAATCCCTGACCGCCGATGGGCGAGACGACGACGACGTTCTCCTCGCCGAGCGCGTCGAGTATCTCCCGCTCGCCGCCGTCGCGGACGACCACCTCGCCGTCGCGCCAGACGTCCACGCCGAGCGGGGATCCGTCGAACCCCAGCGCTTCCTTGATCGCCCCGACGGTGCTCCCCGGACCCAGCACGTAGGTCACGCCGTCGCGGACGTCCTCTGTGAATCCCGATGCGAGCGTCTCGACGGTCCCGCCGCCGAGTTGCTTCGAGGACTGGCGTTGCTCGGCGACCGGGACGGTCGCGACCGCCCGGAGTTCAGTGTGGACCTCGCCCTCGCGGTACTGGTCCTCGTCGACGTCGTTGACCTCGGCGCGTTCGGTCTCCGAGAACGTCGCGGCGACGTGACCCGCGGCGCGCGGCGAGACGGCAAACACGGAGGAGTAGATCTTCACGCCCGCGGGGACGCCGAACATCGGAACCTGACTGCCCTCGTCTTCCAGCGTCTCGGCCACGTCGGCCGCCGTCCCGTCGCCGCCGACGAACAGGACGAGGTCGACGCCGTCGGCGACGAAGGCCCACACGGCCGATCGGGTGTCTGCAGCCGTGGTCTCCGCAGGATCTTTCGGACGCCCGGCGACGAGCGGTTCGAACCCCGCCTCGCGGGCTACGTCCGCTCCCATCGGACCGCCGAAGGTGACCAGTTCCACGCCCTCGTCGCCGGCGTACTCCCGGAGGGCGTCGAGTGCTTCACGCGCCCGTCCGGGTGCGCGGGGCTCCGCGCCTCGTTCTCGCGCCGCTTCGACCTTTCCGTCGGTTCCCTTCAGGCCGACGCGGCCGCCCATGCCGGCGATGGGGTTGACCACGAGGCCGATCCGTCGCATGGGACGTGGTTGGCGCGGCCCCGGCAAAAGCGACCCGGAGCCGATCGCCGAAATCGACGGTATGAAGCCACCGGGGGTGAAATCCCCCACCATGTTCGTTCCACTCCAGGAGACCGTCAACGCGGGCGTCGTCAACGCTGCGGGCTGGGCCGTCGGCCTCGGTGGGATCGCCCTGACCGCGCTGTGGCTCCGCGACCTGTACAGCTAATCGCCGGCGAGTTCGACCCGTTCTCGCATCCAGGCGGCGGCCTCGGCCACCAGGTCGGGGTCGGTGCCGGTGAACCGAATCCGGACGTTCTCTCCGGGGTAGCTCCCCACTTTCACCGGGAACTCCTCCTGGACAGACGCCAGCCTGTCCAGCAGTGCGCTCTCGGGTTCCGGCGTCTCGACCACCTCGACGTGCCGGGACCCGACCGCGAACTCGTCGGCGACCTCCGCGAACATCCGCTGCATCTCGTCGGGCACGCCCGGTAACACGTAACAGCTCATGACGACACAGCCGGGGGCGACGCCCTCGTGGTTCGGCAGGACCCTGGCACCTTCTGGGACGTGGCCCGTTCGCTCTGTCAGGTCGTCCCGCGAGTACCCGCCGTGTTCTTCCAGCCAGTCGAGAGCGTCCTGACTCTCGACGACGTCGCGACCGAACGCCGCCGCCACCCCCTCGATGGTGCGGTCGTCGTGGGTCGGACCGAGTCCGCCGGTCACGACGACGGCGTCGTACTCGGCGTGGTACTCGTTGACGACCCGGGCGATGTCGGCAGTCCGGTCGGGGACGACGGTCGTCCGCTCGACGGCGACGCCACGGTCGCTGAGTTCCCGACCCAGCCAGGCGGCGTTCGTGTTGACGGTGTCCCCAGTGAGAAGTTCGTCACCGACAGAGACCAGCGCGACGCGCATAGGAGCGATAACGGTGCCGTGAATAAAAGCCTCTAGCGCATCCCCGGCGGCGGCCCCCGGTCGCGCGGGTCGTCCTCGCCGTCGACGTCGATGGCCGACTCCTCCCGGCGCCGTTTCAGTTGCAGTATCTGGCGGTAGTAGTACAGCGCGCCGCCGCTCCCGACGAGGATCGCCACGACGGCGACGCCGGTGAACAGCAGGAGGTCACGCTGGAGGTACCACCGCACGCGGAGTGACTGACTCGTCACGTCGTCCCAGGTGACGACCATGTAGCCCTCGTCGTTCACGTTGGTCTCGTAGTTCCCCGGACTGACCTGCGAGAGCAGCGGCACGCCGACCCGGGCGTTCTCCGGGAGTCTGACGGCGGTTGACCCCTCCACGAACACGGGCGTCGTGAACTGCTTGCCGTGGCGCTCCGAGGTGAACGCGACCTGTCCGGTGCTGTCGTTCGGTAGCCCCAGTATCGTCCGTTCGCGGGTCTGTTCGACCGAGAGCGCGGAGTCGTTCGAATCGATTATCGTCCCGTTCTCGTAGCGATACCGCAGGGCGGATATCTGGAGGTTGTTCTCGGTGCCGAGTTCGTCGCGTTCGTACAGTTCCAGGGTCGACGTGTTGGAGGCGTCGTATACCGCCTCGTACGACGACCGGTTGACGACGATGGAGACGTTTCTATCGGTGTCCCACTCGTAGGTGGCGTTCTCGTTGAGCGCGGCCTGATCGGGTTCCCCTGGACCGAACACGCTGGAACAGCCGGCGAGTGCGACGAGCACGGCGAGCAGTCCGAACAGCGCCAGCCGTCGCCTCATGGAACGACGCAGAGCAGTTCGGCGGGGAGGTACTCCCCGATACTCGCCAGCAGTCCCGGCGGGTCGGTGTTCTCACCGCAGACGATACTCTGTTCGAGCAGGCCGATGCGCTCGACCGTGACGATGTCCTGGGCGTGGCCGGCGCGGTTCACCGTCGCCCGGACTTCGGCCCGCGTCGCGCTGTTGACGTTGACCCGGCCGTCGCCGCGCGTCCACTCGTACAGGCGGTCGACCTCGTCGTCGGCGAGTCGAGCAGGGTCTTCGTTCACGAACCGGAGCGGCATGTGCTGGACCAGGCCGAATCGCTTGCGGACCTGCTCGGGACTCCCGCGGCCCAGCTCCAGGTTCTCGGCGGAGATTCTGACGGCGTTGCCGAACCCGGCGTCGAGGACGAAGCCGTCGTCGTCCCAGCGCTGGAGGGTGCCGGTGTACGTCTCGCCCTCGGCCATGTCGGGGACGACCTCGCCGAACTCCTCGCGGAGGACGTTACGGGCCGCCGTCGCGTCGGGACCGTCGACGGTCACCGACGGGAAGTCGTCGTCGCGGACGCCGACGTCGAAACTGACGTCGAGGTCGCCGATTTCGTTGCCGACGAGCGAGGTGAGCGAGTCGAGCGCGCGCTCTCGCGCGTCGCCTTCGATGTACAGCTTTGTTGCGAGTACGACCATCAGGCCTCAGCTTCCGTTTCCGTTTCCGCGTCGACGTTGAGTTCGTCGCGCAGTCGCTCGATGCGGCCGTCCATCGCGTCGACCAGTCTCGTGTTCTCCATCGTCTCGACCTGGTTGCCACATTCGGGGCACTCGAAGCCGAACTCCATCGCCTCGGCGAACTCGAAGCGGATGCCGCAGGTCTCACAGAGGTAGAACTCGTTGTCGCGCTCGTATGCACGGCGCTCCTCGAGAGCTTCGAGGAGGCGGTACATCTCCGATTCGAGCGCCTCCGGGATGTTCTCGTAGTGGAACGTCCAGAGGTAAGTGAGCCACCCCGAGTCCTCGTCGCGCAGGCGACGGTACGTCGCGAGATCGTTCTCGTAGAGAATGAACAGCGCGCGACGGACGTCGTTGAGTTCGAGGCCCAGCTCCTCGGCCAGTTCCTCGTCGGTCACTTCGCCGTCCGGCGGCGCGGCGGCGACCGGCATCCCCTTCGGTCCGACCAGTTCGTGGAGGTATTTCTGTATGACGGGATCCTCCAGAAGGTCCTCAAAAGCCATTAGTAACAGTTGCGACCGTCGTGCGGTTAAGTTTTTAGCTTTGGCCGTCGTTTCGGTCCGGGAGCGCCGCGCCGTCTCGGCCCGAGAGCCACCCGGAGTTTTACGGACGCGAGCGACGGACTAGCGCCATGGCATCCGTCACCGTCTGGAACGAGTTCGTCCACGAGCGCGAACACGACGCCGTCGCGGAGATTTACCCCGACGGCATCCACGAGACCATCGCCGACGCGCTTGCAGAACGCGGCCACGAGACGCGGACGGCCACGCTCCAGGAGGACGAGCATGGCCTCACGAGCGACGTCCTCGACGAGACGGACGTTCTCTTCTGGTGGGGTCACACGGCCCACGACGAGGTCGACCACGCGGTCGTCGAGCGCGTCTGCGACCGCGTCCACGAGGGAATGGGGTTCGTCGCGCTCCATTCGGGACACTTCTCCAAGCCGTTCAAGCGGTTGATGGGGACGCCGTGTTCGCTCACCTGGCGGGAGAACGAAGAGCGCGAGCGGCTCTGGGCCATCCACCCGGAACACCCCATCGTCGACGGGATCGAGAACCCAGTCGTCGTCCCCGAGGCCGAGACCTACGGCGAGCCGTTCGCCGTCCCCGAACCGGACGAACTCGTCTTCACCTCCTGGTTCGAGGGCGGCGAGGTGTTCCGGTCGGGGTGTTGTTACCGCCGTGGGCTCGGCCGCGTCTTCTACTTCCGGCCGGGCCACGAGACGCATCCTATCTATCACGACGAGACGATCCAGCAGATACTCGCCAACGCTGCCGAGTGGGCGAGCGAGAACGCCGACACGCCGGCGGATCTGGATACGGAGAACGTCACCGAGCCGCCCGAGGGGGCCTACCGGGACTGACCGCCCTGACCGAGAGAACTACTCCTCGACCGACTCGACGCGCTTGCCGGTCTCCTTCGGGACGACCACGCTGTCGGCGTCCTCCCACTCGCGGTCGAGTTCCTGGCCTTCGAACAACCGGTCGAGGAAGACGGCGAGGCCGGCGATTTCGGAGTGGGGCTGGTTCGTCACGCCGACGTTCCAGTCGGCGTGCTCGTACACCTCGAAGGGGACCTTCTCGGCGCCGACGACGACGAGCAGGGGTTTCTCGCGGTGCGCCTCACGGATTTCCGCCTCGACGTCCTGGACCGGAAGTCCGTACATGGTGAGGTGAGCGACACTCCCGTCCCAGTCGCGGATGACCTTCGTCGGCGAGTCGGTCGTCTCTACCTCGAAGGGGCCGCCGAACCGGTCCGTGATGTCTTCGATGGTCTCCTGTCTGCTTGCGCCCGGACCGGCCAGGAAGAGGCGGTCGGCACCCAGCGCGCGCGCCGTCAGACCGACGTGGGTCGTCGTCCGCTCGTCGCGACCGGGTCGGTGTCCCAGTCGGAGGACGGCGACCTCGGGTTCGTCTTGCATGGTGGCCGAGAGGACGTGGTCACGGGAAGCCGTTACGGAAGCACGCAGGAACGTCGAACCGAATCCAGACGGCCGTCCGAAGCGACTCACTCGGTCAGCAGTTCGAGTCCGTCGGGCCGACCCCTCTCTTCCGTCCGGCGGTCACTCTCCAGCAGTTGCTCCATGCGCCGTTCGAACTCCTCGTCACCGACGGTACCCTCTGCGTAGCGCCGCTGCAGGACGGTGACCGGATCAGCCTCCGATTCGTCCGCCTGGGACCGTCCTGCGCTGGCCGTCTCACCGGGAGACGATTCCCTCGTGAGTCCGTAGAGCAGTTTCGCCCCCGCGAGTGCCGGCAACGCCGTCGCCGGAATCAACACCAGCCCCGGGAGGAAGACGGTCCAGCCCGGTCGGAGGACCGACAGAAACCCCATCCAGGACATGTAGAGCGCGGGGAGACCGAACACCAGAACGCCAAACAGGCCGAGGAGGAGGCGCGCGAGCGGGGAGTCGGGGGCGTATTCGTCCACGACGTCGAGCATGGAATCGCGTTCCCCCGGGTCGGACTAAAATTAACCGGTGGCGATTCGACGAGATTCGAGCTGTAGACGTCGGTTCTACTCCCGTATCGTCTGCCTGGTACCGGTTTCGACGGCGTCGGCCGGTTCCTCGAGGTCAGTCAGGCTGGCTAGCTTTCGCTCGAACTCCGCCTCGTCTACCTCCCCCGCGGCGTACTGCTGCCGGAGCGTCGAGACCGGATCCGCTGCCACTGGGTCTGCGCCGACATCGTCGGTCGGTTTGCCGGCCGTCGCACGCTCGGCAACGTCCTTCAGGAGGTGATTACCGGCCGCGACGATGAAGAGGCCGGCCAGCAACACGAGCACCGAGCCGAGCCGGCCGACGTACAGCCACATCTGGATGGGCCACCACAACGCGAAGAAGGCGTAGAGGGTCACGGGAACGCCGAACGTCACGAGAGCCGCCCCGACGACGAGGCGAGGCCGAGGGGCGTCGGGGACGTAGCGGTCGACGGGACCGAACATGTCTCGACAATCCGTGACCGCCGACAAGAATCTTACTGGCCTCTGGACTGGTGGCTCGAAGGACTACTCGACGGCTCGTTCCACGCCGTCGCCGCCGGCCAACAGGTCGGACCGGTCAGTTTCCACGAGACGTTCGACTCTCCGTTCGAACTCGTCTTCCGTCAGTTCCCCGGTGGCGTACCGTCGCTTGAGAGTCGACATCGGGTCACCTCCGTCTCCGGCCGGTTCGCCGGAATCGGGAGACGTCGCCACCAGAGCATCCCCGCTAGCGCGCGCACGGTCGGCGACGTCACGGAGAGATACCTGGGTGACGCGGGCCGACGCGAGAAAGGCGAGGAACATCCCGGCCGGGATCGCCAGGTAGGAGACGTGCACGTCGGTGATCGGCCCGTACTGGTTGATGGCAGTGAGTGCGAAGAGGACGAAGAGACAGAGGAACGTCGTCGTCAGGGCGACGGGGACGATCAGCCGCGGATACGGATCCGACGGCGTGTACCGGTCGACGAAGTCGCTCATAGCGATTGACTGATCCCCACTGGCCAAAAAATTACGGGGGTGGACGGTGAGCGCCGGCAGTCCATCACGCGACTGACATCACAAAGGCAATGGGGGAGCGAAGTGGACTCGCAGGCATGAACCTGACGGACAGGCGGATACTCGTCACCGGCGGCGCGGGTTTCGTCGGATCGCACCTCGCAGAGCGACTCGTCGCGGACAACGACGTCGTCGTCGCCGACGACCTGACGAACGGTGAGGCGTCGTGGGTGCCGGACCAAGCCACGCTCGTCGAAGGCGACCTGACCGACCCGGACTTCGTCGCCGAGGCGATAACGGGCGACGTAGACGTCGTCTTCCACTTCGCGGCGGACAAGAACGCTGCTGCGGACGATATCCAGCAGTACCGCACGAACAACCGGATGACGGAAAACGTCCTCGAACGGATGGACGAGGTGGGCGTCGACAACTTCGCGTTTACGTCTTCCTCTACCGTATACGGCGAGGCGCCGCGACCGACGCCCGAGGACTACGCGCCGCTGGAACCGATCAGTATCTACGGCGCGAGCAAACTCGGCGAGGAGGGTCTCGCGTCCGTCTACGCCCACAGCCACGACATGACGGCGTGGGTGTTCCGCTTCGCCAACATCGTCGGTCCGCGACTCCAGGTCGGCGCCGTCATCCCAGACTTCATCCAGAAGCTGAAGGAGGAACCCAACTCGCTCACCATCCTCGGCGACGGCCGCCAGGAGAAGTCCTACATGCACATCGACGAGTGCGTCGACGCGATGTGCCACGTCGTCGAGAACTCGGACCGGCCGTTCAACGTGTACAACCTCGGGACGCGAACGACGACGTCGGTGACGACCATCGCCGACATCGTCAGCGACGAGATGGGACTGGACCCCGACTACGAGTACACCGGCGGCGACCGCGGCTGGACCGGCGACGTCCCGCGGATGCGCCTCTCCATCGAGAAACTCTCCGCGCTCGGCTGGCGGCCTGACCTGTCCAGCGACGACGCCGTTCGGCGGGCGACCCGCGAACTACTGGCCGACTGGTAGACCATCTCGGTTCTCACCGACCGCGTTCGCACCCTCAGGGCGCGTACGTCCCGGTGAGTTCGTCCTTCTCGACGACGTGACCCTCGGCGGCGCCGAAGAAGTCGTCCTTGCTCGCGCCCGCGTCGAGGTCCAGTTCGTCGTCGAGCGCGTACAGCAAGAACCGGTACGTGTGTTCGCCGTCCGGCGGTTCCGGGCCGCCCCAGCCCGTCTCGCCGAAGTCGTTTTGCCCCTCGACAGCGTTGGTGGGCAGCCAGCCCGCCGGTATCTCCGAGAGTTCTGGATCGACGTTCCAGACGACCCAGTGGTTCCAGATCTTCCCCGCGGGGTCCCTGGCGTCGGGGTCGTCGACGACCAGCGCGAGCGACGCTGTCCCGGTCGGGACGCCTCCGATTTCGAGCGGTGGGTTCGTGTTCTCGGCGCTGTAGCCGTGTTCCTCGGGAATCGAGTCGCCGTCCGCGAACGCGGGACTCGTGAGCGTGAGGTCTGCCATGACGTATCACGCCGATCCGAACGGCGTCACCAAAAATCCCGCCGGCCCGGGGAACGAAGTGACTTTAATCGGCCGTGACCTACGCCGCGGCGTGCAAGTCGTCGGGTACCGCTCACGGACGAACGAGCCGGCAGCCCTCCGCATCGCCGACGAGGGCACCGTCCGCGACGAGTGGCTCGAACCCGGCGACGAACTCGCCTATTCGCTGGGCGAGCGCCACTGCGCCGGAACGGTCGAATACGCGGCCGGCGATGGCGACGGCGATTGCGACAGCCACGATGAGAGCGACGCCGTCCACCTCCCGTGCGACGCAGCGAAAGCGCCGTACTGCGACGTCCACACCTCGCGCTGGCCCTGTGCGCGCTGTACCGGCAACTGCGACATGCCCATCGACAACTGCCACGAGGAACACGCCATCTACCTCGCCGCGTTCGCGCCCGACGTGTTCAAGGTCGGCGTCACGAAGTCCTGGCGCCTGGAGCGACGCCTCCGCGAGCAGGGCGCCGACAGAGCGGCACACCTCAGGACTGTCGCCAACGGCCGCGTCGCCCGGGAGATCGAGGCCGAGATCGCGACCAAAACCGGTGACCGCGTTCGCGTCCCCACGAAGATGCGGGGATTCCACGAGACTGTAGACGAGGACGCCTGGACGGACCTGCTCGCCGACTACGACCACGAGGACACCTTCGCGTTCGACTACGAACTCGGACTCGCCGACCGGCCGATGCCGGAGACGATCGCGACCGGGACTGTCGTCGGGGCGAAGGGTCGGGTAGCTATCCTCGAAAACGGTGGGACGACCTACGCCGTCGACCTGCGGGACCTGGTCGGGTACGACATCGTCGACGAGGGGAGCGACAGGGAGTTACAGTCCAGCCTCGGCGCGTTCGGCTGAGTTAGATTCGCCTCGTTTTGAACATACACAAAACATTTAGTAGGTGAACGTGGCCACAGCAGTGTGCAACGGGAAACCGCATTCGTGGGTGGCCTCGCCGTCGTCCTCCTGGCCATGCTCGTCGGGGCCGCCGTCGTCCCCGGCGTCGTGGCCGAACCGCGCGAGGACATTCGTCCGAGTCACTTCGTAATCCAAGACGATCAGTGGTCGATCCAGCCGGTCGACGTGTCGGGCCGCACCGCGACCCTCCAGGTAGAGACGCGCATCCGTCACTGGGGCGGCGTGGGTGAGAACGTTACCGTGGCCGTTCGCGCCGTCGACTCCGAGTCCGGCCTGCTCGAAGACCGGACAGAGACAGACCTCGGCGCTATCGAAGGCGAACGGGAGACGCCCGTCCGGACCAATCTCACGGTCGCACGACAGGGCGGCTATCACATAGAGACGTTCGTCTTCGAGGACAGCGTCACCGAGGCCGAACACCGCCGTTCGATCAGCGGTGTCGAGGCACTGAAACCTGCGTACGCCCGGTCGCCCGTCGAGTTCCACGACTACGGGGGCGGCGAGTCCGGGAAGCCCACGATAGACAAACGGATCGAGGCTGTAGAGGACGGCACTGCAACCCTGGACCTCACGGCGCACCTCACGAACCAGGGCGACGAGACCGCCGGTGACGTGACGCTCGTCGTCACCGCTCGCCAGGCCGACTCCCACGTCGTCGCCGGCCAGGCCCAGACCGATGTGGGGTCGATACGCCCCGGTCGAACGGCCAGGCCGACGGTCGAACTGACCGTTCCGGAAGAGTACAACTACTGGCTCGACGCCACGCTGCTCAAAGACGACGTCATCGTGGACACGGTGACCGAACCGGCCAACCTCGACCCGCAGGAGACTCTGCAGGAAGACGAACGCCAGACGGAAGTCACATTCGACGCCGGCGATTTCACCGGGACGGAACGTGACCGCAGCCAGGACCGGAGCACGGATACGCCGACTGGGAGCAGCGGCCCCGGCTTCGGAACCGCAATCGCCCTGGTCGGACTCGTCGGCGCAGCACTACTCGCAGCACGGAGGAACCAATGACAGAGAACGTAGATAGCGAGAACACAACAGAGACGACGACCGGATCGGACAGCCAGTACGACTACGACGGCAGGGACGAGAAGACCATCGTCGACCACCTCCAGTGGGCGCTGTTCGTCATCCTCATCCTGGTCGTACTCGTGGCGACGTTCCAGTTTTACTTCGCCGCGTCGTCGGCCATCGACCAGTTCGTGACCGGTCGGTACCGGTCACTGTTCAAGGCCGGATTCAACCTCGCCATCCTGCTGGTCAGCGGCCTCGGTCTGTCGCTGCTGGTCCGCAAGATGCGATAGACGACAATCCTTTTCCGCGGGCCGCGCAAATCCGGGCGTATGGCAGACGACGAACCTGCGGACGACGACGTCGAGGGTGAGGAGAGCCAGGACGACGACCAGAAGTCCTTCCGCGAGCGCGTCGAGGAGATCCGACAGGAACGCGCCGAAGAGCGCGAGGAAGGCGAGGGCGACGGCGAGATGAGCCGCGAAGAGCGCATGGAAGAGATGATGGGCGGCGGCGGCCCCGGCGGTATGGGGGGCGGCGGCAACCCCTTCGCGCAGATGATGGGCGGCATGATGGGCGGCGGCGGTCCGGGCGGGATGGGTGGCGGCCCCGGTGGGATGGGCGGCGGCCCGCCGGGCGCCGGCCGACAGGAGGAGAGCGGTGGAGACGAGGAACTGACGCGAGAGGTTCGAAAACTCCGCGACGAGGTCCACGACGTCCGCCGCACGCTCGACCGCATCGCCGACGCGCTGGAAGACTAGCGCTGAAGGGCCGCCTCGTTCGGAACGGTTTTTCTCTGTTTCCGTCGATTCGAGCGGTTTTCGTTACAGGAAGGCACCTGTGAGTTTTGTAACCAGTAGCCGTGTGTGCTGAGCGGGTGGTTCTTGGTGAGACTGGTGAAAAGAAGAGAGTCAGCAGGACCCAGAAAGCCCTCACGGCTCTCGACCGCTCCGGGGCTCGCTGCGCTCCAGTGGGTGCTTGTTCCGGAAGACTCGCTTCGCTCGTCTTCCGACGTTCGCCTCGTTTCACTCGGCTCACCTTCGCCCGGGAGGGATCGAGAGCCGCTCGCCCTTTCAGGCCGCCAGGGACCGAAGGCCTGCCCTTCCCCTGGTCGCGCGCCCCTCGCGTCTGCTCGGGACGCGCTCCCGGCCGGGTGGTGCGGTCAGGACGCGTGTCGCGCCGCCAGGCGCGACCGGGGAGGGATGGGGAGGCAAGCGCGAGCGGCTCCGTGCGCGAGCAACGCGGACCCTGGAGGACTGAAAGGGCGAGGCGTGGTCGGCGAAGCACGGGCTCGCAAGCACCGCAGCGCTAGCGAGGAGCGCAGCGTGGTCCGCGCGAGTCGAGCGCGCCGAGGGCTTTCGAGTTCTTTGACGTCGTGGTCACAGCAGCTCTGCTAATTCGCTCAGGCCTTGATCTATACTACTCATTCACGAAGCGTAGACGGAAACGCCGAATTCCGGCCTGACCCGCGAGAAGGAGCTCCAAAAAATAGCGCAAGCAGTTTCACCGAAAACTGCGGAGTCGTTACTCCTCGTACGCGAGGTTCATGACCCACTGGGAGAACGTGTCGCTACTCGGGTCGATCTCCTCGTCGCCGACGAACGGTGATAGCTGGTCGCCGGCCATCAGCAGCGAGAAGTCAAGATCGCGTGGGGCGGGCGTCAGGTAGTAGGTGTTGTGACCCTCGTAGACGGTGTCCTCGCGCTGGATCATGTCCTTCTCGAACAGCGACTCGACGATGCGGCTCCCCTTGCGCGAGGAGACGTCGAGTTCCTTCCAGAAGTCGCTCTGGTGGATACCCCCGGATTCACGGATGAGTTCGAGACCGGCACGCTCGTCGTCGGAGAGGTTCGCCTCGACGGCTGCCATGCTCATGTGAGTGTAATGGGACGGTGTGCGGCTTAAACCTGACTTTCGACCTGCCGGTACTCCGTCCTGCACGGCGGTCCGTCGGCGTAGCGGTGCGTCTGCTCGTCCTCGCCGAGCGTCAGGAGCGACGACGAGCGAGTGCCGAATCCATCCCCGTGCACGCAGACACCGTACTCGTGGTCCGAGACGGCTGTCTGCGCGCGGTCGAGCCACGCCGCGCTGTCTTCGCCGGGCTTCGGTTGCAGGTGGTCGCGCAGGCGATCGGCATTCGCGGCCTGGTCCTCGCCGGCCTCCTGGCGAACGCCGGGGATCCGGTACTGGCCATCGGCGCCGACGTTGACGACGACGTGGACGCCGGGCTGGAGGTTCGAGACGGCCAGCTGGCCGTCCCACTCGAAGTACAGCGCCGCGTTCTCGTCGGCGACGACGAGGTTGAACCCGTCGTACTCGTCCTCTCGCACCGCGCGCTCGACGTACCGGGCCGCGTCCTCGGCCGTCTCGCTCCGGAGCGCGTCGCGGACGAGCAGGCCCCTGGAACGCTCGCCGCCGAACGAACCGTCTATCCAGCGGTTCGTGATGGCGACGAAGACGCCGTGCTCGTTGTATCCGATCCAGGTTCCACCGGCCGCTTCGTCGACTGGCGCGACGACCTGTGGCTCCCAGTCGCGGACGGCCGGAGGATTTGAGGGACGGCCGACCTGTTCGTCACGGTTCGCTGCGACAGCGAGGTAGTCCTCGAACACTTGCCACGCGAAGACGAGCGTACACACGACCCGTCATACGTCTGCGGCGGAAATAAGCCTCCCGTCGACTCCGCACGCTCCGGGCGCTCACTCACCGTCGAGCAGCGAACGGGCGCGCTCCCTGTCGACGGTCCCCGAGGCGGTGCGCGGGAGCGCCTCGACGAATCGGACGGTCTTGGGCACCTCGTGGTCGGCCAGGTCGTCGCGACAGCGGTCCCGCAGTTCGGAGACGGAGAGCGAGGCGTCGGACCGGTCGACGAGCGCGCCGACGCGCTCGCCCCACTCCGGGTCCGGAATCCCGACGACCGCGACGTCCTCGACGCCGGAAAGGCGACGTATCGTCGCCACGACGGCAGCGGGCTGGACGTTCTCGCCGCCAGTGACTATCTGGTCGTCGACGCGGCCGACGACCCAGAGTCGCCCGCCCTCGTCGTGATACCCCAGGTCACCCGTCTCGAAGCCGTGACGGCCGAACGCGGCTGCAGTGTGGCCCTCGTCCAGGTAGCCGGGCGTGACTGTCGGTCCGTCGACGACGATTTCGCCGACCTCGCCCGTCCTCCGAGAGTCCCCCATGTCGTCGACGATAGTGACCGTGGTTCCGCGAAGCGGCGTTCCCACCGTTCCCTGGTGTTCGAACGCTGTCTCGGGGAGCGCCGTCGCGACCTGTGAGGCGGTCTCAGTCGCGCCGTAGGTCGGACAGACCGGCACGTCGCGGGACTCACACCTGTCGATCAGTGGCTGAGGCGTCGGCCCGCCACCGAGCAGAACGAACCGGAGGTGCTCCGGCGGCGTCCATCCCGCGTCGAGCAACCGCTTGAGCATCGTTGGGACCAGCGAGACGCCGGTGACGTCGTCCTCCTCGATCACGCTGGCCGTCGCGTCCGGATCGAATTCTGACTGGAGGACGGTCGTCGTCCCGTAGAGCGTCGACCGAACGAGGGGGGCGAGCCCGCCCATGTGGTACATCGGCAGGCAGACGAGCCAGCGGTCGTCGGGGACGACGCCGAGCCGGTGGGCCGACCCGACCGCGCTCGACACGAGGTTGTCCAGCGTGAGTCGGACGCCCTTCGGTTCGCCGGTCGTACCCGAAGTGAACACGAGCAGTCGGTCCGCGCCCGCGTCGGAGTCGACCGGCGTCACTTCATCGCCGGAACGGAGTTCGAGCGCGTCGACTGCTGGAGAGTCCGGCTCGTCGACGCTAGCGACGGGAACGCCGTCGGGAGCGACGTCGACGGCGACGTCCGCGGTGTCCGCCGAGCAGACCAGCCCGTCAAGTCCCGCGCGCTTCGCCTGCGCCGCGAGCGTCTCTTCGTCCAGGCGGACGTTCAGGAGAACAGCAGTGGCACCGGCGCGCGCCGTCGCGAAGTACAGGTCTGCGAAGGGAACGCCGGTGTTCAGCAGGAATCCGACGCGGTCGCCCGGTCCCAGACCGAAATCGCGCTGTAGCCCGGCGAGACGACGCGCGACTCGCCGGTCGAACTCGTCGTAACTCCAGCTATCCCCGGATTCGGCGTCGACGAGCGCGAGGTTATCGGGGGACGCGTCGGATCGAACGCGCAACAGATCCGGCGTCGGGTAGGCCACCGGGTCGTCGACCGGCCACTCGCTGGGGTCCGGGAGCGTCACGAGCCGACCTCCGAAGGCTCCATCCCGAGACCGGATGACTGCGGAACGGAAATCCGGCCGTCGTCGACCAGTGCCGGGTCCGGGCCGAGGTCCTCGGCCAGCAGGTCGGCGGTCGCTAGCCCGCAGGGGGCGACGTCCGGAATCGCCGCGGCGACGTGGACGGCCGCGGTCCGCGCGACGACGCCGTCGACGGTCGTCGTCACGACCGGTTCGGCGCCCGCGTCGCGAGCGCGCGTCGCGATGGTGTGTGCGTCGCCCGGGCCACCGAGGACCATCGGTTTGACGATAAGGACGTCCGCGGCGTCGCGTTCGAGCACTTCGGCGACGCGGTGCTCCACGAGCGTCTCGTCGACGGCGACGCAGACGGGACCGCCAGCGAGGTCAGCCAGGCCGTCGAGGTCGTCGGCCGCGAGGGGTTGCTCGACGTACGCGACGTCGAGGGGTTCGAACGCTTCGAGAGCGGACGCCGCTTCCTCGCGGGACCACGCGGCGTTCGCGTCGGCGCGAAGCGACACGTCGTCACCGACCGCCTCCCGGACGGCGCGGACGCGGTCGACGTCCGCGACGACCGCCCTCGCACCGACCTTGAGCTTCAGACAGTCGAAGCCGCGGTCCACGGCGTCTCTCGCGCGCTCGACCGTCTCGTCGACGTCGGCGTCGCCGACCGTGGCGTTGACGGGGACCGACTCGCAGCGGCGGTCGTCGTCGAGCCACTGGTAGAGCGGGACGTTCTCTGCGCGGGCGTCGGCGTCGAACAGCGCCGTCGTGAACCCGTGCCGGGCGGCCGGCGCGTCGGCGACTTCCAGGTCCAGCAGCGCCGAGGCGTGTCCCTCGGATCCGGCGGTTTCGAGCGCCCGAGTCAGCGTCGACCG
Organism: Halomicrobium sp. HArcel3; assembly: GCF_058933135.1. NCBI lineage: Archaea > Methanobacteriati > Methanobacteriota > Halobacteria > Halobacteriales > Haloarculaceae > Halomicrobium > Halomicrobium sp. HArcel3. Next base: position 992,482 of record NZ_JBZYDN010000001.1, read on the forward strand.
GCAGGCGGACAGCGACTCGGTCCACCCGGGAAGCGGCGTCGCCTCGCCCAGGCCAGTCTCCTCTCGGTGGTCGTACCGTGCGAGGAGGCCCTGGCGAGTCTCGATGGGGCCACTGGCCGTCTCCAGGGGTGTCGACAGCGCGAGTGAGAACTCGTCGATACTCATAGGAGGGCTGGGGCGGCGAGGCCGGCAGCGAACAGGAGCGAGTGGACGAACAGCGTTTGACCCACCCGTTCGAGCGCCGGGTTCAGCGCGTCTCCGTCGGTCCGACGCATGACGGTCCGCCCGACAGAGAGCGCGAGTGGGAGCGACAGCAGCGGTGCGAGCGCCCAGAGCCCGAATCTATCGTCCAGTGCGAGAAGCACCGGGACGACGTAGGCCATCCCGACGAGGAGTGAGAACTCGACGCGGCTCGCCCGATAGCCGAGCATCACCGCGAGCGTTCGCTTACCGGCCTGGGCGTCCGTTTCACGGTCCCGGACGTTGTTGACGACGAGGAGGGCAGTCGAGAGGCCCGCGGCGGGGAGGCTCGCGACGACGGCGGTGAGCGGCAGGGTTCCGGCGGGAAGCCCGAGCGGGAAGAGGCCCGCGTCGGCGAACGTGACGGCCTGGACGTAGTAGGTGCCGGTCACCGCGACGAGGCCGAAGTAGACGAAGACGAACAGGTCGCCGAGGCCGCGGTAGCCGTAGGGATAGGGGCCGCCGGTGTAGAGGACGCCGGCCAGAATGGAGCTCAGTCCGACGACGAGGATGGGCACGCCACCGATTGCGACGAGGTAGACGCCGACGACGACCGCGAGTGCGTACGTCGCGACCATCGCCAGTTTGACCCGTTCTGGCGGGATGAGACCGCCAGCGGTGACCCGTGTGAACCCCTCGCGGTCCTCGGTGTCGGCGCCCTTCACGGCGTCGTAGTAGTCGTTGGCGAAGTTGGTCCCGACCTGGATCAACAGCGCCCCGACGAACGCGGCGACGGCGGGGAGCCAGGCGAACACCCCGTCGTGGACGGCCAGGCCCACGCCGACGACGACGGGCGCGGACCCGGCCGGGAGCGTCTGGGGCCTGGCCGCCATCAGCCAGGCTTTCGTCTTCGAGACGTCAGCGTCTGCGGTAGCCATTGGGGAAATGTGAGGACTGGTGCACGTTCAAGATTGGCATCTCGTCGTCGATCGGGGTCCCGCTGGTACGGGAAGCGGATCGTTCGGCCAGCCCGCAGTGGCGACGGGTCGACTCGAACGGATTGCAGGATACTCGCCTGGGGCGTGCCAGATACATCAGCAAGCCGAGTGGTTACACCGGACGCGGTCGTACCCGACTGACGCATGGTCGAGACGTACCACGTCGCCTTCGTCATCTTCGGCCTCGCCATCTTCGCCGCCGTGGTGTTACCACGGCTGCTCATGCACCGGCCAATGTCCCTCCCGATCATCTACGTCGGCGCCGGTTTCGTCCTCTTCGCGATCCCACACGGTGTCGGACCGCCGGACATGGTAGAGAACTCCGTCGTCGTCGAACACCTCACCGAACTCGTCGTCATCGTCTCGCTGATGGGGGCCGGCCTGAAGATAGACCGACCGTTCTCCTGGCGCGGGTGGGGAACGACGTGGCGGCTCCTGGGAATCACGATGCCGTTGACCATCGGTGCCGCCGTGTTTCTCGGGTGGTGGGTCCTCGGGCTCCACATCGCGACGGCGGTGCTCCTCGGAGCAGTCGTCGCGCCGACTGACCCCGTCCTGGCGTCGGATATCGAAGCCGGCCCGCCGCTCTCCGAGGTGGAGGAGGAACCCGACGTCCAGCAGGAACACTCCGTCAGGTTCGCGCTCACCTCTGAAGCGGGGCTCAACGACGGCCTGGCGTTCCCGTTCACGAACCTCGCTATCGTCCTGGCGGCCGCGACTGCTCCGGCGTCGCTCGCCTGGGTGGGAGAGTGGACCCTCTACTACGTCCTCTACAAGATAGTCGTCGGCGTGCTCGCTGGCATCGTTCTGGGTTACGCCGGCGGGCTGGTCATCTTTCGCCTGCCAGCCTCGTCGAAGGTTTCGGAGGCACTCGCGGGCGCCGAAGCCCTCTCCGGCACGCTGTTCATCTACGGCGCGACGGAGATAGTGGGTGGATACGGCTTTCTCGCCGTCTTCGTCGGCGCGCTCGTCGTCCGCAAGTTCGAGTGGGAACACGACTACTACCGTACCCTCGACGAGTTCGCCGTGATGGTCGAGCGCCTGCTGATGGCGGTCGTGCTCGTGCTGTTCGGCGGCGCGCTCGCCGGCGGGTTGCTCGCCCCGCTCACGCTGACAGAGGTCGGCATCGGCCTCGCCCTGTTGCTTGTCGTCCGGCCGCTGGCCGGGACGATCGGGCTGCTGGGTTCCGGCCTCTCCTGGCCCTCGCGGGCGATCGTCGCTTCGTTCGGCATTCGCGGCATCGGGTCGTTCTACTACCTCTCCCACGCGCTGAACGAGGCGTCGTTCGCCGAACTGGAACTCGTCATCGCCGCCGAACGCCTCTGGGCGCTGCTGGGCTTCGTCGTCCTCGCATCGGTGGTCATCCACGGCATCACGGCCAGTCCCGTCATGGACGCCTTCGAGCGGTGGGAGGAGCGAACCAGGCCGGTCCGGGAGGCGCGGGCCGACGGCACGGGTGAAGCGCCAGCCGACGGAGAGAGCGATCAGTAGTGCCAGGGCACGTCGTCGAAGTCCGGCTCGCGGCCCTCGTTGAAGGCGTCGCGACCTTCCTTCGCCTCGTCGGTCATGTACGCCAGCCGGGTGGCCTCGCCGGCGAACACCTGCTGGCCGACCATCCCGTCCGAGTCGAGGTTGAACGCGTACTTGAGCATCCGAATCGCCGTCGGTGACTTCCGGTCGATCGCTCCGGCCCACTCCAGGGCCGTCTCCTCCAGTTCGTCGTGCGGGACGGCCTCGTTGACCATTCCCATGTCTGCGGCCTCCTTTGCGTCGTAGGTCTTCCCGAGGAAGAACACCTCTCGGGCCTTCTTTTGGCCGATCTGGCGGGCGAGGTACGCGGAGCCGAAGCCGCCGTCGAAGGAGGCGACGTCGGGGTCCGTCTGGAGGAACTTCGCGTGCTCCTCGCTTGCGAGCGTGAGGTCACAGACGACGTGAAGGCTGTGGCCGCCGCCGACGGCCCAGCCCGGCACCACAGCGACGACGGGCTTGGGGATGTGTCGAATCTGGCGCTGGACTTCGAGGATGTGGAGGCGGCCGACGTTCTCGGGTGCCTCTTCGTCGCCGATGTCCTCGTTTTCGTCGTACTCGTACCCGGAGTCGCCACGCATCGACTGGTCGCCACCAGCACAGAAGGCCCAACCACCGTCCTTCGGCGACGGGCCGTTCCCCGTGAGGATCACGCAGCCCACGTCGGTGAGCCGTTTGGCGTGGTCCAGCGCGGTCGACAGTTCGTCGACCGTCTCCGGGCGGAAGGCGTTGCGGACCGCCGGCCGGTCGAAGGCGATGCGAACCGCGCCGACGTCGTCGGCGCGGTGGTAGGTGATATCCGAGAAGTCGAAGCGGTCGATCGGTTCCCAGCGGTCGGGGTCGAATACGTCCGAAACCATGTCGGTGCTGGGTCGGGGCGGCCCAAATAGGTTCCCGTGGCGGTCGAAAACTACTTTTTCCGGTCGGGTCACGGTACGTCCTTGCCGCCCCAGATAGACCACGAACGGCTCCTCCTCACGCTCGGTATTCTCGCGGTGCTCGTGATGGCCTAAAGCCTCCTCATCGTCCAGCAGATCCTCCTCGGGCTCTTCGTCGTCCTCGTGCTCGGGATGGTGTACCTGTTCTTCGTACTGCTCCAGCTCCTGGACCGCATCGCGACGGCTCTCGAAGCCATCGCCGAGCAGCGCCGCGAGTAACCCCGGTGATAATCGGCGAGAGGGTTTATTAGCCAGTCGCGTGCAATTCCGGGCAACAGGCCCGCTATGACGCAGACGTTCTACGACGTACTCGGCGTCCCGCCCGACGCCTCGACGGACCGGATCAGGGCCGCCTATCGCGAACGGCTGAAGGAGTCCCATCCGGACCTGAACGACGACGAGGACGCGAACGAGGCGACGCGGCGGATTATCCGTGCCAGGGACGTCCTCACCGACGAGTCCGAGCGCGAGCGCTACGACGAGGTGGGCCACGAGGAGTACGTCGGCGAGGACGCCTCGCCCGTGGACGACGACGACGTCAGCGACGCGGCGGCCGCTGCCCGGCGCGCAGGCTGGGGAGACGGGACGGGGGGCGAATCGGCATCGTCGCGTTCGGCCACCGACGAGCACCGGGACCGAGCGGGCCGCTCGGCCGCTGACCGAAGACGACGGGCCCGGGATAGACGGCGACGGGAGCGTGCAGCCAGGGAACGCGTCGACCGTGAGACCGACCGGACCGGTGACGGCTCGTCACGGAACACGGCGTCACGGGACACGTCGTCGCAGGACTGGGCCACCCGGGACGCGACGTCACAGGACACGGCGACGACCGATGGCGGATCGACCACCGCGGACGTCGCGAGTGTGGGTGGCGTCGGGGAAGCAGCGCGGTCCTGGAACGGGAGCGGCGGTTTCAGCGTCCGCCAGGGGCACGACGTCGGCCACCGACGCCGGCTGATTCCCACCGGGAAGTCGCTGACCCTCCTGGCCGTCTCGTTCGTCCTCTATCCGCTGATGCTGTTCAGCGCGCTGTTCCCGCCGTTCCCGCTCCCCGTCAACGTTATCGTCGGCTGCTGTACCGTCTTCCTGGTCGGGTACCTCCAGTCCCAGCCCGAAGTCGGGGTCATCGTCTTCGGGAGCTGGAGTCTGCTAACGCCCGTCGGCTTCGCCGCCGTTGGCGTCCCACTGACCGGCCTCGTCGGCATCGCTGCCCTCACCGGAACGTGGCTGCCGCTCGGACTCTCCGTCGCGACGCTGGTGCTCGTCCGGCCCTGACGGCCAAACTTGACCGATCGCCGATCAGATCTCTTCGCACACGCGCTCGTGCAACCGCTCCCGGTGCCGATGACTCTCCGCCGCGTCCGTGATCACCTCGATGACCTGCGTTCCGGCCGAACCGACGGACGACGACAGCGCGTCGACGAGCGCGTCGCCGTCCGCGACGCGTTCGAAGTCCACGTCGTACAGTTCTCCGGTCGGCTCGAAGTCCAGCCCATGGGGCGTCTTGAACTGGTCGGTAAAGGGCGGGTCGAAGGACTCGATGGGAAGCTTGTGGAAGATGCCGCCGCCGTCGTTGTTGACCAGGACGACGGTGGCGTCGACGCCACAGCGCGCGACGGCCAGCAGACCGTTCATGTCGTGGTAGTACGCCAGGTCACCGAGGAGCAGGACGAGCGGGTCCTCGGTTCCGCTGGCGGCGCCGAGCGCGCTCGACGTGATGCCATCGATACCGCTGGCTCCCCGGTTGCCCAGTATCGAAAGGTCCGCCGTTCGCGGGCGACCGAACCGGTCCACGTCCCGGACGGGCATGCTGTTGGAGACGTAGAGCGTCGCCGGGTCCGGGAGGGCCCCGACGACGCGTCCGGCGACGCTCCCTTCGAACAGCGTGCTATCAAGTTCAGGGTCGACCAGGTCCCAGTAAGCCCGTTCTGCGCGCGCGAACCGTTCGGTCCAGTCGGTTTCGGTGGCGTCGGCGGCATCGATGGCGTCGGTGGAGACGCGACTGGTGATTCCCTCTGCGAAGCCGGTGGGGTCCGCGGTCACGAGATCCGTCGCGGTGAACTCGGCCTCGCGCCACGCGCCCGCCGGGTCGACGACGAACTGCCGCGGGTCGGTGTCACGCAGGTAGCGACGCAGCGTCTTCGACGTCGGCGAGGCGCCGAACCGGAGGACGACGTCCGGGTCGGGCCAGTCGCCCGCGGTGCCGAGGTAGGAGTCGTAACCCCCGCAGACGGTGACGTCGGACACGTGGTCGCCGAACCGGACGCCCGAGAGCGGGTCCGCGAGCACGGGAAAACCGGTCGCCCCGGCAAGCGCGCCCAGGGCGTCCCGCGCGGGCGTCGGCCGGTTGGCCGGGCCAGCGACGATCAGGCCGCGGTCGGCGCCGTCTATCTCGCCCGCGACGCGGGCCAGCTCCGCGTCGCTCAGGCGTGGCTGGCCCTGCGACGTCGCGACGAACGGGCCGTCGCGGCCGGTGACCCCCAGCGAGTCGGACGCTGCGAACGACTCGGGAATCGAACCGACACCCTCGGGCGTCTCCGTCGGTTCCAGCGGTTTCGCGACGGGGACGTTGAGGTGGACTGGCCCCGGCGGCGTCCCGGTCGACGTCGCGACGGCACGGCAGACGGTCGTCCGCAGGGAGCGAAGGCGGCGGTCCTCCGCTGCTGGCTCCGGGAGGCTCTGGAAGGACCTGACCGCGTCGCCGTAGAGCTTCGTCTGGTCGACGGTCTGGTTCGCGCCGCTGTCGCGCAGTTCGGCTGGTCGGTCCGCCGTCAGCACGACCAGTGGGACCCGTGAGCGGTCGGCCTCGATGACCGCCGGGTGGAAGTTCGCGGCCGCGGTCCCGGACGTGCAGACCAGTGCAGTCGGCTCGCCAGTTCGCCGGGCGCGACCGAGGGCGAAGAAGGCCGCCGAGCGCTCGTCGAGGTGTGAGAAGACCCTGACGTCGGGGTGGTCGGCGAAGGCGACCGTCAGCGGCGTCGAGCGACTGCCGGGCGCGACGCAGACGGCGTCGAGGCCGCTCTCGGCCAGTTCGTCGACGATGGTCTCGCCCCACAGCGTCGCCAGGTTCGGTGCAGTCATTCGAGTTCGTCCAGCATCGGCCGGTACTTGAGCTGTACCTCGTCCCACTCCCGGTCGGGGTCGCTGTCGGCGACGATGCCCGCGCCGGCGAACACAGTCGCGGCGTCCCCGCGTGCGAGCGCGGACCGGATGGCGACGGCGAAGGTCCCGTTGCCCGAGGCGTCGAACCAGCCGACTGGCGCGGCGTACCAGCCCCGGTCGAACGTCTCCGTCTCGCGGATGGTCTCCAGGGCGGCGTCCGGCGGGAGGCCGCCGACCGCCGGCGTCGGGTGGAGCGCCTCGACGAGCGAGAGGACGTGTTCGTCTTCGGCGAGTTCGGCCGTTATCGGCGTCCGGAGGTGCTGGACCGTCGCCAGTCGGCGGATGCTTCGGTCCCCGGTGCCGACCGAAGAGGCGAACGGCTCCAGTTGCTCGCGGACCGCGTCGGCGACGACCTCGTGTTCGTAGCCGTCCTTCTCGCTCTCGAGGAGTTCCGTCGCCAGCCACTCGTCCTCGGCCGGCGTGTCACCGCGTCCGGTCGATCCCGCGAGCGCCTCAGTGCTGACCGTCCGCCCGGTGAGCGAGACGAGCCGTTCCGGCGTCGCGCCGAAGAACGTGGCGTCCTCGGTGGGCGAGAAGGCAAAGCGGTAGCAGTCCGGATACGTCCGGCCGAGCCGTTCGAGAGCGTCCGGTACGGAGAGCCGGTTCGAGAGCGAGAGGGTCATCGCCTGGGCGAGGACGACCTTCTCCAGGGCACCCTCGGAGACGCTCTGCAGTGCCGCCTCGACCTGTTCGCGCCACCCGCTTCGCGAGGGTGTGCGGGTCCGATCGGCGACGCCTGGCGGACCGGTCGGTTCGGGGTTGGTCTCGTCGGCGAGCCGGTCGCGCCAGACGCCGAGTTTCGAATCGGCCTCGCTGTCGGCGTCCGGGCCGGTGGCCGTCACCGTGAGCCACCAGTCGTCGCCGTCGGCGGTCAGCTGAACTTCGGGGAGCACGAACCGCGCGTCGCCGAAACCGTCCCAGGGTCCGGCCTGTCCGTCGTCGTGGAAGGCGAAGCCGCCGAACAGCCGGGGCCGCGCGGCGCTCGGGATGCCATCCGGGACAGAACAGGATTCGAGGAGACGGGCACCGTCGGCGCGCACGTCGGCGAACCGGTCCGACCCGTCGCCGGTCACCGTCGCCGTCGCTCCCCTGACAGCAACGGACTCGGTCGGGGTCTGCCAGACGAACCGTGGGCGGTCATTCGTCGCCAGAAAGGCCCTCGTCGGCGGTTTCGACACCGAACAGCCGCGCGTGACGACCGGCGCGTCGACTGTCCGAACCGTCGCCTCGTCACCGCGAGGTACATCCATCGCAGGCGAGTTAGGTCCGGGGGCCTTTGAGCCTAACTATACGGTTAGCCTCACGCGCCGAACACGTCTACGTGGTGACGAGAGCCGTCGTTCAGAGCGGTCCCACCGCCGTCGGTCGATGGGGAGCACCGAACGGAGCGCAATTCAGTTGTTTTTAATCGAGTTCGAATAAACTCTTGGAGTTTGGAAAGTAAAACGGGTGTATCAGTAGCTCTCTTTCGCAACAGCCCCAACTTCCCCCGTCAGATTTAAATAAACCTCTGTCGAACCGACGTACAGTGCGATGCCCAAGGTAGAGATTACAATCCCGGAACACCTCGAGATGCAGATCGCCCAGCTCGTCGAAGAAGGCGAGTTTCTCAACCGCGAGGAAGCGATCGAAGACCTGCTCTCGACCGGGCTGAAGGCGTACAAGACCAGCGGGCCCATGGACGACGAGGAAGAACCGGGTCTCGAGGACGACGGGATGATGGGTCACGACGACGAATACGTGTTCTAGGCAGTCTCGGCCCGTCTGGCCCGTGGACCTGCCTGTGACGCGTTATCAAGCAATTCTTATGCTGTTTGCGCCGGCTAGTACTGTCAAATGCACAAAGACGAACTCCTCGAGCTACACGAGCAGATGGTGTACATCATGCGTTTCTTCCGCGACGAGATGGACAGCGTCGACCCGGAGCTGTTCGACGCCTACCAGGAACTCGACGTCGAGCCGTCCGACGTACACAAATCGAAGAGCGAACACAAACACGCCGTCTTCGTGCTCGGGAACTCGCTGGCGACGGCGATGAGCGAGGACGAGTTCTCCGACGCCGGCCGCGTCGGCAAGCGGATGAAGGAACTCGCCGAGGACGCCGAGAGTCGCATCTGACCGACCGCTCCGTCGCGTTACTGTTCTAGCTCGGTGAACATCTCGGGATCCGTCCGAAACTTGAGGACGTTGTGGACGACGGAGTTGCGCACGTTGTCGATGACGTCGCCGTGGTCCTTGTAGAAGTCGTGAATCCAGCGCGACTCGGCTTTCCTGCTGGGGAACATCATCACCGACTTCCACTGGTACTCCCCGTCCGAGAGGAAGTACAGGAGCGTGTGGCGGTCGTGTCGGATGGCGTTCATCGCGTCGTTCCAGCCCTGGGCGAAGTGGGCCGGATTGAACTTGAACTCGAACAGCGCGAAGTTGAAGTACGCCTCGTTGGGCACGATTGTCTCCCGGAAGACGCCCTCTTCGCGCATCTTCCGGATGGACTCGCTCACGGTGACGTGCGAGACGCAGATGTCGTGTTCCTCTTCGAGTATCGTCGCGAGTTCACGCGAGGACAGTTGCGGGTCGTCAGAGAGTTCGCTGAGGATGAGCACGTCGCGTTCCTTGAACTCCCAGTCGGGACAAGCGTCAGTCGACATGAATGTTGCTCTGGACTGAGTAAACCTCTTTCTTTCGACTCTATCCTGCGTTGATATCGGTTCCCAGTGATCGTACTTTTCGCAGATTCACCTCCCCTCGAACTCGGGCGACCGCCCGTCGACGAACGCAGCAGCCCCTTCGGCGTGGTCGCGGGTGCCAAACGCGACGCCCTGGGCCATCGCTTCCGAGCCCGACGCGCTCTCGAAGGAGTCGGGACGCTGGTTCAACAGCCGCTTCGACGCGGTGAGCGCGACGGTCGGCCCCTTCGCGATCGTCTCGACCAGATTCGCCACGCCCTCCTCGAAGGAGTCGGACTCGAACACGCGCGTGAAGACGCCCAGTTCCCGTGCCCGGTCGGCCGACACGAGCTCGCCGGTGAAAACCAGCTCCTTGGCCGTGTTGAGTCCGACGAGTCGGGGGAGCAGGAACGAGACGCCCGAGTCCAGCGCGAGCCCGACGCGGCGGAACCCGAAGCTGATCTTGGCCGCGGGACTGGCCAGCTGGACGTCGCAGGCGATGGCCAGCCCGGCGCCCGCGCCGAAGGCCGGCCCGTCTATCTTGGCGACCGTCGGGAGCGAACACTCGTAGACGCGACCGACGGCGCGGTTCACCGATCGAATGACCAGGTCGACTCGCTCGGCCGCCGGGACGTCACCCTCGATGCCGTCCAGCATGGCCTGGACGTCACCGCCCGCGCAGAACGAGGTTCCTGCCCCTTCCAGGACGACGCACCGGGCGTCGCTGTCGGCGATGGTATCGAAGGCCGCGACGATCTCGTCGGCGAGCGCGGCGGAGATTGCGTTGCGAGCGTCCGGCCGGTTCAGCGTCACCCGCGCGACGCCGTCCGAGACGTCGAGCAGTACGAGGTCTGAAGCCATAGCGGTCCGACGAACGCGAGCGCCAAAGTCGTGTGGGCACGGAGCTGTCCGTTCGTGAGGGGATAGTTTGAGGGACGCCCCGCCGGAACGTCCACTGTGCAGATCCACTGGCACCGTCGCGACCTGCGCGCCGTGGACAACGCCGGGCTCGCAGCGGCTGCGACGGCTGGGACCGACGACGAAGTCGTCCCCGTGTTCGTCTTCGACGACGACGTCCTCACCCACGCAGCGCCGCCACGAGTCGCGTTCATGCTCGACGCGCTGGCCTCGCTACGCGCGTGGTATCGCGACAGGGAGAGCGACCTGGTCGTCGTTCGCGGTGACCCGGCCGAGGTCCTTCCAGACCTGGCCGACCGCTACGACGCGACGGCCGTCACCTGGGGTGAGGACTACTCCGGGCTGGCGAACGAGCGCGACGCGCGCGTCCGCCTGGCGCTCGACGAGGTGGACGTGGACCGACGCGTCGTCACCGACAGCGTCCTCCACGAGCCGGGGTCGATCACGACGAACGCCGGCGAGCCGTACTCGGTGTTCACCTACTACGGACGAAAGTGGCAGGACCGGCCGAAAGACGACCCCTACGAGCCGCCCGAGGGATCCACCCTCGCCGACGTGAGCGGGGACCCACTCCCCTCACTGGAAGCACTGGGCTTCGACGAACCTGTGGCCGAGATTCCGACGGCGGACCCGGCCGCCGCGCGCGAGCGACTGATGGCGTTCTGCGACGGACCGATCTACGAGTACGAGGACCTGCGGGACGTCCCCGCGACAGAGAACACGTCTCGGCTCTCGCCCCACCTGAAGTTCGGGACGCTCGGGATTCGCGAGGTGTACGCGGCGACGGAAGCCGCGAAGGACGGCGCGACCGAGGAACAGGTCGAATCGGTCGAGACGTACCAGTCCGAACTCGCCTGGCGGGAGTTCTACCTCCAGGTGCTGGCGACGAACCCGGAGACGGTGGCTCAAAATTTCAAAGAGTACGAGCGTCCGATAGACTGGCGGAACGACCCCCAGGAGTTCGAAGCGTGGAAGGCGGGCGAGACGGGCTACCCCTTCGTCGACGCCGGGATGCGACAGCTTCGGCAGGAGGCGTTCGTCCACAACCGGCTCCGGATGGTCGTCGCCTCGTTCCTGACGAAGGACCTGCTGATCGACTGGCGTCGCGGGTACGAGTGGTTCCACGCGCGCCTCGTCGACCACGACACCGCGAGCGACGTCGGCGGCTGGCAGTGGGCGGCCTCGACGGGCACGGACGCCCAGCCGTACTTCCGGGTGTTCAACCCGACGACGCAGGGTGAGCGATACGACCCGGACGCGGAGTACATCACTGAGTACGTTCCCGAACTCCGGGGCGTCGAGCCAGCGACGATCCACCAGTGGCCCGGCCTGTCGGCAACCCAGCGGCGAAATGTCGCGCCCGAATACCCAGACCCGATCGTCGACCACGGGAAGCGCCGCGAAGCGGCCATCGCCGCGTTCGAGGCCGCCCGTGGTGATTCCTGACGCAGCGGCGAGTCGGACGACGCGCCACGGCCCGCTAGTGCTAGAAGTTACCGTACACCTCCTAAACGTTTAACAGGCGTCCGGCCGACGATTCGCGTTGGAGGGTTTACATTATGCCAGAAGAATCCGAACCGGAGCTGCCACCGCTTCCGTACGACTACGACGCGCTCGAACCACACATCTCCGAGCAGGTGCTGACCTGGCACCACGATACGCACCACCAGGGCTACGTCAACGGCCTGCAGTCGGCCGAGGAGACCCTGGCCGAGAACCGCTCGTCGGGCGACTTCGGCGGCTCCGCCGGCGCGCTCGGCAACGTCACCCACAACGGGTGTGGCCACTATCTCCACACGCTGTTCTGGGAGAACATGTCCCCCAACGGCGGCGGCGATCCCGAGGGAGACCTCGCGAGTCGGATCGAGGAGGACTTCGGCTCCTACGAGGGCTGGAAGGGCGAGTTCGAGGCCGCCGCCAGTGCCGCAGGCGGCTGGGCGCTGCTCGTGTACGACCCCGTCGCCAAGCAGCTGCGCAACGTCGCCGTCGACAAACACGACCAGGGCGCGCTCTGGGGCGCCCACCCCATCCTCGCGCTCGACGTCTGGGAGCACTCCTACTACTACGACTACGGTCCCGACCGCGGCAGCTTCATCGACGCCTTCTTCGAAGTCGTCGAGTGGGACAAGGCCGCCGAGGAGTATCAGAAGTGCCTCGACCACTTCGAATAGGTCGGTAACCACCGCGCTTTTTTCGCACTGGTAACCGGGAGGGAGCCGCCTCGACGTTTCGAGAGTTTTAGGCGTCGAGGGACGAACTGATGAGTATGCCAAAACCGAAGGCCGAGTTCGACGACCTGCGGAGCCTGGAGTTTCGCGACCCCGACGAAGTGCTCGACGACGACAAACTGTACACCATCTACGAGATCGGACGGCTCCTCCAGGGCCTCGACCCCGAGGCCGAACTCGACGTGGAGACGGAGAACGTCCTGATGGACTGGGCCATTCCGTGGATGCTGAACAACGCCGAGGCGTTCGTCTTCGCGGAACCGAACGCCGACGACGAACCGGGGTACTACGGGCTCGCGTAGATGACGCTCCTCGTCGCCGGGTCCGAACGCGTCGACGCCGGCAAGACCACGTTCTCCGTGGGCCTGCTCGAACGCACCGGCGCCGTCGGCTACAAGCCCCGCGCGGGCAACGACTACTGGCACGACCACGACGACTGGGAGCGCGCCAGCGCGGACGGCCGCCTCTACGGCAAGGACGCGAAGCGACTCGTCGGCGCGAGTCCGGGCGACGCCGACCCCGAGGACGTCAACCCCATCCACCGGCTGTGGCACCCGTCACCAGGCAGCGGGGCCGGCATCCTGGGGAGCGAAGACAGGGAGTTCCTCGTCGACCGCGTCGGCGACCAATTCGTGGTCAACGAAACGGTCTCGCTGCCAGATGATGTCCGGAACAGGCTCCCGCTGGTGAACGCGCACACCGTCTCCTCACTCGACGAGTTCAACGAGGCGATGGCCCGGCTTCACGTGCCCGCGCTCCACTCGCTGGCAAGCGAAATCGAAGCCGCACAGCGTGCCGTCGTCGAATCGTACGGCGACGTCGCGCGGCCGCTCGCCGACCTGGCACCGGACGCCGTCGCCGTCGTCGAACCGACGCGGGCGAGAATCTACGACGGCGACCGATACGCGAAGGCCTGCGAAGTGGCCACCGGCGGTCCGGGGACCGGACAGCTCGAAGAGCGCGTCGGCTCCGTCGTCGACCTCGTCGAGTCGGCGGCGACGGTCCAGTTGCCAGCGCTCGCCGCCGACCAGCGCAGCGACTCCGAAGCGGTCGCCGACGCCTACGAGCCGGCCTACGACGCGCTGCTGGGTACTGCCTTCGACGGCGAATAGTGCCCGTCGTCGAAGATCCGCATCCCCGTTCTCAGGCGCCGAACTCCTCCTGCGTCACGCGCACGACGAGCGTGTCGTCCACGTCCCGCAAGTCGTACTCCGGAATCGTGTCCCCGGTCCGGGTGACGAGCATCGGTTCGACGAGCCGGGGAGGAGAATCGAACTCCTCGTCACCTTCCTCGATGCCGTATACCTGGAGGAATCGGTCCGTCTCGGTCGGCTCGACCTCGTCGTCGCGGACCGCGGCGGCCAGGTCCCGCGAGAGCCACTCCGTCTCGCTGATAGAGGGTTCGAGGACGAACGCCGTCTCGGTGAAGCGGACCAGGTACCAGTTGAGGTCGTTGAGCAGCGAGACGGCGGCGCCGAGGCTCACCGTCTCCAACGTGAGCGTGTTCTCGAACGGTTCCCGGAGGTCGTAGGTCGCGAGCGCGTTTCGCGCCGTCTCGCGCGAGAGGAGTTCGTACCGGAGGTTCGCGTCCTCCGTCCCGACGAGACAGACCCGGGTCATCGTCCGAGGTGAGTCCCGCGGGCGGGAAAGTGGTTTCGTTCCGCCCGGTCACTCGGTGTCGATCGGGACGATCTCGGCCTCGGCAACGACGTCACGCGCACGCGAGAAGAGGTCGGCCGGTTCGATCGCCCGAACTTCGTCGAGGTCCGCGTTCGTCTCGGGGAACGAGGGCGCGACCCGGTTGCAGCCCGCGTCGATGGTCGACTCCTCGTACGTGCCGATATCACGGGCGAGCGCGATGACGTCGGTCTTGTCCATCGTGAGGCAGGGTCGGTGGACTGGAAGATCGACCGCAGCGTCGGTGACGGCCAGGTTCGCGCTCGTCTGGCTGGACTTCTGACCGATGGCCTCGCCCGTGACGACGCCGACCGCACCGGTCTCGCGGGCGACGGCCTCCCCCACGGCGACGACGAACCGGCGGAGGTGGAGCATCCGGGTGTCGGTCGTCTCCTCGGCCAGTTCGGCGACGACGTCGCCCCCTGGAACGATCCGGAGGTCCAGGTCGTAGCTCGGCGCGTAGCGGGCCAGGTCGGCGACGGTCGCGGCCGCGCGGGCCTGGTGGTCGGGCCCCCCGTAGTCGCCGAGGTCGACGTACACCGGAACGATCGGGCAGCCGCGGCGCATCGTCTGCCAGGCGGCGACCGGCGAGTCGATACCCCCGCTGATCATCGCGACGACGGGTCGCTGAGAGCCGAGCGGCATCCCGCCCGGTCCGTCGCGTTTCTCCAGGAAGACGTAGGCCTCGTCCTCGCGGCACTCGACGAACAGTTCGAAGCCCGGGTCGTCGAGGTCCACCTCGGCTTCGCCGCCCATCGACTCGATCGTCTCCCAGACCGCGCTCCCGCCCTCCGATTCGATGTCAGTACTGGCGAAGGGGTGGGCGTCTTGCTCGCCGGCGCGGCGAGCGCTGACGGCGAAGGTGCCGCCCTCGTAGTGTGCTTCGGTCGCGTCTCGGAGCGCGGCGGAGATAGCGTCGAGCGTTGGTTCGACCGTCATCGCGGGGCTCGCCGAGACGACGCCGAAGGCGTCCGTCGCGGCCGCGGTCGCCGCTTCGGGCTCGTCAGTGTGAATGAAAATCCGATTCCGGTGTCGGTCGACCTCGCCGGAGACGCCGCGGTCGGCCAGCAGCGAGTTTAGGTTGCCCGCGAGCCGGGTCTCCATCTTGCGGCGAACCTGGTCGCTCTTGACGCCGATTTCGCCGTGGCGGACGAGGACGACGTCGGATCCCGGCGGGTGCATACCTGCGATATCGGACGGGAGAATAAACGCGTGTCGTCATTCGCTCACCGGCCGGGGACCGGTTCTCAGTCGCGAACCCGCTTCCACCGAAGGTTGGTCGACAGCAAGCGCTCAACGACCGCGTCCGTCACCGAAGCGAACCAGAGACCGCCGCCCAGCAGGAAGGTCGCCATCCCGAGGATCGGTGTGTTGAGGTACATACTGCACGCGCCACCCGGAGTAGTAACGACGAGGACCAGACCGTCCCAGACCAGGCCGGGAAACGCGGACGACGAGCCAGCTCCGCGACCGACACCACACCCGCCGTTCAGGATCGTGAACGGTTCGACGGCGAACAGGAGTAGGCCCACGCCCAGCGCGAGGGTAGATGGGTCCGCCCGTCTCGCGACACTGACGGCCAGAAGTGCGAGCAAGCCGACGTAGGAACCGAGAACCAGCCACGGAACGATCGGGGCGAGACCGCGATACGTGACCGAGCCAAAGAGGTGAAGGTGGAGGTAACGGACGGCGACGTGGACGAGGAGGAGATCGATCACCGCAGTGATTACGATCACACTACGAAGAACCGGAACCCGTCGGGCAGGCCGATTCGACATACCGACCACTTCCGGTCCGTCCACGTAAACGTTCGCAGAAACGACGGCTCGAGCCATGCTCCCCCTCGCGGCGAGGTCGGCAGCCTCAGAACGTGGAGAGTTCGCCGTCGATGACCCGCTTCGTGATGCCGGTCACGTCGGCGAGTTCGTCGTCGACGGCAGCACGGACCTCCGCTTCGATGTCTTCGATGGCGACGCCGGGTTCGGTGACGAGTTCCGCGTCGGCGACGTGCGGGTCGTCGATGGGCGAGCCGATCTGGGAGAGCAAGCGGACCTGGAGCTGCTTGATGCCGTCGACCTCACTCACGACGGACTCGGCGATTTCGGTGGAGAGGAGGTTGTAGATCTTCCCGATGTGGTTGACGGGGTTCTTGCCGGAGGTCGCCTCCATGCTCATCGGCCGGTTCGGGGTGATGAGGCCGTTGGCACGGTTGCCCCGGCCGACGGAGCCGTCGTCGCCCTGTTCGGCGGAGGTGCCGGTCGTCGTCAGGTAGATAGAGCCCTCCTCGTAGTCGTCGGCGGTGTTGACGTGGACGGTGACCTCGCGGTCGGTGTACTCCGTCGCGAGGTCGGCGACGTACTCGCGCACGGCTTCGACGGCGTCCCGGTAGGCGTCCATGTCCGGGACGTGTCGGTCGACCATCGCGACGGCGACGGTGACGTCGACGTGGTCGCCCTCGCGCTTGCCCATGACCTTGACGTCCTGGCCGACGACGGGGTTGTCCGCGGCGTACTCTTCGTTGAGACGGCGTTCGGTCTCGTGGACGATCTGTTCGGTCTCGGTGAGCGGCGCGTGTCCGACGCCGTAACTCGTGTCGTTGGCCATCGGGACGGTCGCTTCCTCGCCGAAGACATCCTGGAGGTCGCCGCTGCCCTCGCCGAGGCGGACGTCGACGATGACGTCCTTGCCGACGTCGAGGAAGGGGAACTGCTCGTCGAGGAACTCGCGGGCGGCCTCCAGCGCGATAGTCTCGGTCGGGATGCGCTCGCCGTCGAACGTCTTGGTCGCGCGACCGACGATGAGGAGGTAGATCGGTTCCAGTACTTCGCCGCCGCCGAAGGCGGGCGCGGCCGTGCCGGCGACGAGCTGGGTCTCGTCGGTGTTGTAGTGCAGCACCTTGCCGAAGCGGTCGATGTACTCCTGTGCCAGCGCGCGTGAGACGGTTTCGGCGATCCCGTCGCAGATAGAGTCGGGATGACCGATGCCTTTCCGCTCGACGATCTCCACCGACTGGTCCTCGACCGCGTGCCCGGTGGCGGGCTGAACGTGTATATTCCGGTCCGTCATTGGCCGTAGTTGGGAGTCCCGGGTTCTATAACTTGCGGAAACCTTTCTACCCGTTCTGATTACTCCTCTGCATCACCGAGGCGGAGACCCAGGTAGGACGTCCGGATCTGCTCGTTGTGGTCGAGACCGAGTTCATTCATTACCTCCTTCGCGCCCTCGCGCGCGTCCTCGACTTCCTCGGCCTCGATTTCGACCTCGACGAACTCGCCGAGGCCGTCCACGGTATCGAGCGTGACGGTGTAGCCGTCCAGGTGATAGCGGTCCCGGTCCTTCTCCACGACGGCGGCCGCCTCGAACCCCAGTGCACGGAATATCGCGTCGGCGTCCGAACCGCTCTCGACGGCCGTTTCGATCTCTTCCCGGGTCTTCGACGCCGCGTCAACCTTCGGTCCTTTGTATGTCAACTCCACGATGGCTTCGTCGCCGTGGGACTCCCGGCGGATGCGAAACGCCTCGTCGGTCTCTGCGAAGTCGCGGTGGGGAGCGTCGTAGTACGTGTCTTCCTGGGTCACGGCGCCCAGGCGATCGGCTCCCAGTGCTTCGAGTCGGTCGCGAACGGTGTCGTGGTCCGCCTCTACCTTCAGTTCGACCTCGTACATGCGCATGTGGTCGGCGAGGCCGGACAAAAGCAACCCGAATCGGGTCCCCCAGCGGAATATTCCAGCTGGCAAAAGCGAGAAGAAAGCACTTATACGCCATCTGTAAACCGGATGACGTGCTCCGTCGAGAATACGTCGCATCCCTCGGCGTCGGCTGTTCGTCCCTCATCGCCGGCTGTCCAGCCGGCGGTCCGAACTACCGACTGGAGTCGTTCCAACTTCCGGAATCGGTCACTTCGGGGGACACTGCGACGGCCAGCGTGAGCCTCGTAAGCGACGACAGGGCAGACATCAACACCGCCGTTATCGTCGAGATTGGTGATCTCAGAGAGAAACATCGCACCACAGTCGACAGCGGAGAGACCAGGACAGTCGATATCGACGTCGACGTAGATATAGATCCAGGGCCCTACGAAGCCACCGTCGAGGCAGTCGGGGCAAACAACGAATTATCCCAACAGGTGGAGGTCGTCGAACCAGAGACGGCGGAAACCGAACAGTGACCCGCTGAATCGGCCAGTCACACCGACTGATGCAGTCAGATTCAGATCTATCACTCGGCGGGGCGAAACGTTGTCCTTAAGAGCGCGACGACTGACGATTCGGGTATGAGCAACGACTCCGAGGCCGAGGAGGCCGACGTCGAAGAACAGGAAGTCGACGAGACCGAAGCACAGGACACCGAGGCCGATGAGGAGACCGCCCAGGAAGAAGCAACCGAAGAAGAAACCCCCGAAGGAGGGCTCCAGGAGGGCGACTTCGTCGAACTGGACTACACGGCACGGACCGCCGAGGGCGACGACCTGGTCGACACGACCCACCCCGAAGTGGCCGAAGAGGAAGGCGTCGGCGAGGACCAGGAGTTCGCCCCGCGCACCATCGTCCTCGGCCAGGGCCACCTCTTCGAGGCCGTCGAGGCGGACATCTACGGCAAGGAAGCCGACGACAGCGGTACCGTGACCGTCTCTGCCGAGGAGGCCTTCGGCGAGTACGACGAGAGCGAAGTGCGCACTATCTCGAAGGACAAGATTCCGGAAGACGACCGCTACCCCGGTGCCCACGTCGACGTCGGCGGCGAGCACGGTCACGTCGAGACTATCATCGGCGGCCGCGCGCGCGTCGACTTCAACCACCCGCTGGCCGGCGAGGACATCGAGTACGAGTACGACATCCTCCGCGAGGTCGAGGACCGAGAGGAGAAGGCCCAGGGCCTCATCAGCATGTTCCTCGACATGGAACTCGACGTCTGGTTCGACACCGACACCGTCGAGGAAGAACAGATGGTCGAACCCGACGAGGACGACGACGAAGACACCGAGCCCGAGTTCGAGACCGTCGAAGTCGAGAAGGAGACGCTCTACATCGAGGCGACCCCGCAGCTCACCATGAACCAGCAGTGGATGATGGGCAAACAGCAGATCGCTCAGCAGCTCACCCAGATCCTCGACATCGACCGCATCATCGTCCAGGAGGAGATCGGCGGCGGTATGGGCGGTATGATGGGCGGCATGGGCGGGATGATGGGCGGCGGCGCAGGCGGCGAAGACATCGAGGCTGCACTCGAAGACGCCGACGTCGACGCCGACGAGATCATGGAAGAGATCGAAGGCGCTCAGGAAGAGTAGTCGGTTAGCCCGTTCGTCTTTTCACCAGTTCAGTTACTCGAAGAACGAGCGACAGCAAGCATACGGCGAGCGAAGCGAGCCGTTTCACCGGACGCGAGCGAACGAAGTGAGCGAGACGTCCGGGACTTTTTCCCCGACGTTCGTCAGAGCGAAGCTCTGACGCAGCCCATCAGAAGTGCGAAGCACTTCTGAGGACGTTTTTCGAGGAGCCTTCCCGCAGCGAGCCGAAGGCTCGCGAGGAAAGGCGACGACGAAAAAGGTCGTCACGCGATGTCGCGGGAGGTGTCGATGCTGACCTCTTCGACGAGGTTCAGCTTGATGACGTCGCCGGGCGCGCGGCCGCCCCGGAATTTCGGGATCGAGAGCTTGTTCACGATCTCGTCGCCCGTCACGCCGGTATCGAGCTGGAAGACGACGTCTGCGAAGTGTTCGGTCGTGTCTCGCAGCGGTGGAACCTCGTGACCGTCGAGGCTGTGAAGAATGGCGAGACTGCCCGTATTGAAGATGTGGTTCTGGAGGTCGTTCATGAACGCGCGGTACCGCGAGTGGGGCTCCTGGGCCTCGAGGACGTCGACCGGGTCCAGAATGAGGTTCGAGGTCTCTGGGAGCGCACTGACGAGTTTACCCGCGTTGTCGAGCGGGGCCTCGCCGGAGATGTGGCGCACCGTCGGGTCGCCCGTGTTGGCAGGCGTGTTCTCGATGCTGTACTGGACCGCCTCGGCGGTGCGATCCAGCGAGAGCCACAGGGTTCCGCGCGTCGCGGTGAGTTCGTAGAGGAACAGTTCCGCCTGGCTGGCCGGCGACGCGCTGAGAGCGACGATGCTACCAGCTGGTATCCCACCGTCGAGTTTCCTGTCGAGGACGTCGATCCCAGTCCGCAGCCGATTAGCCATCCCGTGGAGACTCACTATTCTGCAACTGATTAAATATTCCGCTTGGGGAGACACTCACAAACATCCGCGTACGCGGCCCGAACACGTTCGTCGGCGAGGGGTTCAGAGACGGACGGAACGTGGCCGAGGGTCGGGCAATCCAGGAGCCGCCCCGGATCCACGGAGCCGTCGCTCCTCGTGACGACGCTACCCACGACCGGCGCGTCGAGCGTCCGAGCCATCGCCGCGGTCTTGGCCGCATCTTCCAGGCTCTGGGTCGTCGGCGTCGAGACTACGATAGTGGCGTCGGCGGCCCGCAGGGGTGTCGCCACGGCCGGCGACGCGCCGGCGGCGGTGTCGACCAGAACCGGGTCGGCAAGCGTCTGCAGGCGGTCGAGGGCTGTGGCCAGGTCGTCCGACGGTTCGGGGCTATTCGCGACGAGACGCACGCCCGGAAGTTCGAGCGTCGACTGGACCGCCTCACTGATGGGAGCCCCGCTCGCGAGGGCAGCGAGTCCGGCGTCGAGACGGGCGCCCGCGACGACGTGCAGGTCGGGCATTCCCACGTCGGCGTCGACCACGACAGGGTTCGTACCCGCGGTCGCGAGCGCGCGGGCGAGGCACGCCGTCGTGGTGGTCTTACCACAGCCGCCTTTGCCACCGGCCACAGCGATCATGGGCGCTCTGGCCCCGTCTTCCCCTTTGAATGTTCGTGGCGTGTCGGGAGATTCAAGGCCATCGGGGGCGGGACTCTACCCAATGCGCCAGGACCACATTATCAGCGCCAAACAGCTCTCTCGATCGGACATCGAAGAGGTGCTGGACCGCGCTGCCGACATCGCCGCCGACCCGGGCGCGTTCGCGGACCGCCACGACGACGCCTTGCTGGGGCTGCTCTTCTTTGAGCCGAGTACGCGAACGAAGATGAGTTTCACCGCCGCGATGAAGCGCCTCGGCGGCGACGTCGTCGACATGGGTACCGTCGAGTCCTCGTCTGTGAAGAAGGGCGAGTCCCTGGCCGACACCGTTCGCGTCGTCGAGGGGTACGCCGACGCGCTCGTCCTGCGCCACCCCAGCGAGGGGTCGGCGAAGATGGCCAGCGACTACGTCGACGTGCCGCTCATCAACGCCGGCGACGGCGCCGGCCAGCACCCGACCCAGACGCTGCTCGACCTCTACACCATCCGGGAGAACGCCGGCTTCGACGACCTGAAGATCGGTATCATGGGCGACCTGAAGTACGGCCGAACCGTCCACTCGCTCGCCCACGCGCTCACGGAATTCGACGCGCGCCAGCACTTCGTGAGCCCGGAGAGCCTGGAACTCCCCCGGTCGGTCCGCTACGACCTGCACGAGGCCGGTGCGGACGTACGCGAGCATACCTCGCTGGAGCCAGTCCTCTCGGAACTCGACGTCCTCTACGTGACTCGCATCCAGGCCGAGCGGTTCCCCGACGAGAGTGAATACCGGGAAGTGGCCGGCGAGTATCAAATCGACGCCGGCACGCTCGCGGACGCGAAAGACGACCTCACCGTGATGCACCCGCTCCCGCGCGTCGACGAGATCGACCACGAGATCGACGCCACCGAGCACGCGAAGTACTTCCAGCAGGCCCACAACGGCGTCCCGGTCCGCATGGCGATACTCGACATGGTCCTGGAGGGAGAACGATGACAGACCGAAAGCTCCGCGTCAGCAAGATCGAGAACGGCACCGTCATCGACCACATCACCGGCGGCCAGGCGCTGAACGTCCTGGCCATCCTCGGCATCGACGGGACCGAGGGTGAAACCGTCTCCGTGGTCATGAACGTCCCCTCGGACCAGCTCGGCCACAAGGACATCGTCAAAGTCGAGGGCCGGGAACTTTCCGAGGAGGAACTCGACGTCCTCTCGCTCATCGCACCCGCCGCCTCGATCAACATCGTCCGCGACTTCGACGTCGTCGAGAAGAAGCACGTCAACCACCCCGACCGCGTCGTCGGCGTGCTACAGTGTCCCAACCACAACTGCATCACGACCGAGGACGAACCGGTGGAGTCCGCGTTCACCGTCCTCGACGACGGCGTCCGATGTGAGTACTGTGACACCATCATCCGTGAGGACCTCCCGGCGCACATCCTGGCCAACTAGCGACTAAACTTTTCTGTCGTTCGAAAATCGCGAAGCGATTTTCGTGATGACGAGAGAGCTTGGCTCTCTCGAACCACGTCGGGTTTCCTCGCTCACTTCGTTCGCTGGGGGAACCACTCCTCGCAAACGTTAGTCTCCAAACTTCCTTCTCGCTCGACGCTCCGCGTCTCGCGAGAAATGAAACCGCTACTCGCTCCGCTCGTAGCGGTATGCTCACGCACTCCGCAGAGAAGTCTCCAGCTACGTCGCCACTGCTTTGACGTAGTTTTATAACCCACTAATACAACAGACTAATCGATGACGCAACTCGAACGTGCGCGAGCGGGCGAGGTCACCGAGGCCATGGAGCGCGTCGCTGAGCGGGAAAATGAGAACCCGGAGTTCGTCCGTGAACAGGTCGCGGACGGCCAGGCGGTCATCCCGGCGAACGACCATCACGACGCGCTGGACCCGATGATCATCGGGCGGGAGTTCGCCACGAAGGTGAACGCCAACATCGGGAACAGCGACGAGACGAGCGATCTAGAGGGGGAACTCCGGAAACTCCACACGGCGGTCCACTACGGCGCGGACACGGTGATGGACCTGTCGACCGGTGAGGGACTGGATCCGATCCGTGAAGCCAACGTCGAGCACTCACCGGTGCCGGTGGGGACAGTCCCGATATACGAGGCGGTCAAGCGGGCGGGAAGTCCCGAGGACATCACCCACGAACTGCTGCTAGAGGTCATCGAGAAGCAGGCCGAGCAGGGCGTCGACTACATGACCATCCACGCCGGCGTGCTGATGGACCACCTGCCGCTCACCGACGGCCGGAAGACGGGCATCGTCTCGCGAGGTGGGTCCATCCTGGCGAAGTGGATGGAGGAGAACGGCATGCAGAATCCACTCTATACGAAGTTCGATGAGATCTGCGAGATCTTCTGCGAGCACGACGTCACCTTCAGCCTCGGTGACGGCCTGCGACCGGGGTGTCTCGCCGACGCCAGCGACGAGGCGCAGTTCGCCGAACTGGAGACGCTGGGGGAACTGACGCGGACGGCCTGGGACCACGGCGTCCAGGTGATGGTCGAGGGGCCGGGCCACGTGCCGATGGACCAGATCGCCGACAACGTCGAGCGCCAGCAGGACGTCTGCGACGGCGCGCCGTTCTACGTCCTCGGCCCGCTCGTGACCGACGTCGCACCGGGCTACGATCACATCACCAGCGCCATCGGCGCGACGGAAGCGGGCCGGGCGGGCGCGGCGATGCTCTGCTACGTCACGCCGAAGGAACACCTGGGACTGCCCGAGGAAGAGGACGTCCGCGAGGGCCTGGCCGCCTATCGGATCGCGGCCCACGCCGCGGACGTGGCGAACGGGCACGAAGGCGCGCGCGACTGGGACGACGCACTGTCGGAGGCTCGCTACGCGTTCGACTGGAACGAACAGTTCGACCTGGCACTCGACCCGGAACGCGCCCGGTCCTACCACGACCAGACGCTTCCAGGAGACAACTACAAGGAGGCCCGCTTCTGCTCGATGTGCGGCGTCGAGTTCTGCTCGATGCGGATCGACCAGGACGTTCGAGAATCGCGGCGTGATTCTGGAAGCAGCCAGAGCCCGGAGGGATCTGGCCACCCGAGGGAGGCAGGGGAGATGAGCGACATCGCCGACGAGACGGACCTGGCTGGCTCGGTGGCCGCCGAAGTGAACCGGCCACCGACGGGGACCCACGACGGCGGGCGCGCAATCCGCGAGGCCATCGACGACCAGTGGGAACCGCCGGAGCAGTCGGCGGACGACTGAGAACCGATACGCGCGACCGCCGAGAGGGAGGAGTAGGCGCTCCATTCCGCCGAACGCCTCGTGCTTATGCAATCGATAGTTCGTGGCCGTCCGAGTGGAATATCGTCGCAGAACCACTGAGGCGTCCATCAGTGTCACCTACTCTTTTCTCGATCACCGGGCGGCCGACCGCCGCCGCGCGTGGTTCCCCACCGCAGCCCTCCTGGTTTTGCTACCAACGGGACAGCAGTCGGATCGGTACCGATCGGCGCATAGTCACCTGGTAAGGAGTGTTACATGCAGAAAAACTATACCCGAGAGTACCTTACAGTTGAGTGATGTCTCGTAAGATTATCCTCGTCGCCTTCCTGGTGGCTGCGGCGGCCGCCTACAAGCTGACGCGGTAACAAGGGGTCTGGCTGTATCGCCCTCCAACCACACTTTCTCCCGAACGACTTACCCCCGTGGAGCCGTAGCCGCAGGTATGTACGGCGTCGTCACGCGCAACGAAGAGGAGCTGGCCTGGGAGGAGTTCGATCGCGGGTTCTACGAAGTGAAAGACGTGACCGGTCGCGCCGCGGAACCGGTCGCCGACGCCGTCAACATGATCTCCTGTTTCGGCGACAACGCCGCGGAAGACCAGGACGGCCTCGTCCCGGTCGACGACGAAGGGAACAGAGCGACCCGTGAGCGTCCCTACTTCGACTGGTCGTACGTCTGCCCCACGCACGACCGGTACCGGGAGGGGTTACTGGGGATAATCGAGGACGCCGCCGCCGTGAACGAGGACGTCCGCCTCGACGACGTCGGGTTCCCCCGCGAGGAGTACTGCCACTGCGAGCGCTGTGAGGAGCGCTTCGCCGATAGCGACTACGAGGAGTGGTCGACGTGGCGCGAGCACGTCATCACGGAGTTCGTCGCTGCCGCTCGCGATCGCGTCCCCGGACGACTCTACCTCACGCTCTATCCGGACCCCTACCCGGGACACCTCTCGGAGCGGTCCGGAATCGACGTCGAATCCCTCGAGGAGTACGTCGACGAATTCGTCGTCCCCATCTACGACATGGCCTACACCACGACCTACTGGCTGGAGATTCTCGCGAGCGGGTTCCGGGACCGGCTCTCGACGCCCTTCAGCGTCGAGTTGTACGCGGTCGACGTCGACGTGGACGACCTGATTCACGCGGCTGAGGTCGCCGGGGAGTACGGCGAGGACGTCTTCTTCGGCTACGACGCGAGCAACGCCCGCGCGACGGTTCGCCGGATGCAGGCCGACGCCCGGCAGGGCGAGACGTTCACGCCCGAGTGAGAGACCGCCGTCGTTGCATCGACGGGCAACGGAGTTATCCGCGGCCGCGTGCTATATGTCCGCATGGTACAGTGTCCTCGATGTGGCGACGTCGTCGAACAGCTCCACCCCTTGCCCGGCGAGGCGTTGCAGACGAGCGGGACGGGGCAACGCCCGGAGAGTGACGTACCCGCGGGCCGAGCGTGTTCCTGGTGTCGCCACGAGCTACTGGAAGGCTAGGTAGCACTCGCGGACCGGCGCTCCCGGGTCACGCCGCCTCCGAGGAGGACTACTGCTCCAGCGTCTCCGCTCGCCACCGAACGAGCTGGTCGCGGTCGCGCGCGTCCTCGGGCAGTTCGTCGAA
Source organism: Halomicrobium sp. HArcel3 (assembly GCF_058933135.1). NCBI lineage: Archaea > Methanobacteriati > Methanobacteriota > Halobacteria > Halobacteriales > Haloarculaceae > Halomicrobium > Halomicrobium sp. HArcel3. Next base: position 1,018,489 of record NZ_JBZYDN010000001.1, read on the forward strand.
CCATCGCGCATCGGTTATCTCACCGTCCGGGTCGTCGACGGTCAGTGCGGTCGTCTCGGCGCGAGCCTGGTAGATCGGCAGGACGCCCCACGTGTTGTAGTCACCACACCGGAACTCCACCCGGGCGAGCAGCGCCAGCCCCTCGAACGCCGCGTCGACGCCGGCTTCCTCCATCAGTTCGCGACGTGCGGCCGCCCGGAACGACTCGTCGCCGTCCACTTCCCCGCCAGGAAGGACCCACATGTCCACGTCGTCGTGGCGGACCAGCAGGAGTTCACCGGACTCGCGGTACGTTATCGCGTGGGCACCGTAGGGGAGGCCGTTGTCGCGGATGCGGTCAGCCACGGTCCTGAACCGCGGCCGAGAGACACTGCGGTGACGGGTGCACTCGAGGAAGTCCTCGTGGCGGTCCGCGACGGAGTGATACGTCTGTTCTGCCGACTGGCGCGCGACGTCGCCGAGGTACCAGAGGTCGTCGACCGTCGTCATCGATGCCGTCTGGTAATCGCACCGTGTCTCGGTCTCGGAACCGATCCGTCCAGGGGCGAAGATGGTGACATGCCACCCGTTTCGCGCGTCACTGTGATAAGTGTTCGACCCGGGCCAGCGGCGGCCGCCGAGCAGGTCAAATCAGACCCTTTTTGCCGTCCACCCCTGTACCGATCGATATGGCATTCGAAGAGGACGACGCGGTCATCTTGCACGACGAACACAGCGAGTACGACGAGGAGGAGGGGACGGTCACACAGGTCGTCGAGACGATGTTCGGGGACGCGAACTACACCGTCTCCTTCGAGGACGGTCAGGAGCAGGGCATCCCGGAGGACTCCCTCGAACCCGTCGACGAGGAGTAACGACGATTTCGATGGCCTCGGTCCCGTTTCACTACGTCGAACTGCGCACATTCTCCTACGCCACCGAGGACGAGAAGCGAGTCGAACAGGCCCTACGGACGTTTCTTCCAGAGGACGTCGAACTCCAGCGGCACACGTCCGAGGGTCACTACGGCGACCGTATCGTCGTCCTATCAGCGCGCGTCGAACTGGCGGACGAGGTCCGTCACGTCCTCTCCCAGGTCGCGACCCTGGACGACGTCGACGACGTCGTCGCCGAACTCGACGACCGGGTGGACGACAACTGCTCGTTCTTCCTGACGTTCGACAAGCAGGCCGCCTTCGGTGGCGACGTCCGGCGCGGCGACGGGATCACGCTCCGGGCGAAAGTCGAGGCGTATCCGGCCAAGCGGGAGAAGGCCGTCACCAACGCCCGTGAAGTGCTGGAAGCCCTATGACGTACGAGGCAGTCCGCGCCCGGCCGGACGGCGACAGCACCGTCGCACGGCTGGCGCTGACCGCGAGCGACTACGGCTTCGACGGCGTCGTCGTCCGGAACCACGGTGACGCCCTCGCGGACTACGACCCAGAAGCGGTCAGCGAGATGTACGACGTCGACGTCGTCCCGGCCGTGGAGGTCAGAGCGGACGACCCGTCACAGGCCAGTGGCTACGTGGGGAACCACCGACCCGACACCGTCGTCCTCGCAGTCCACGGCGGGACCGTCGCGATGAACCGGTTCGCCGTCGAACAGGCCGCCGTAGACGTCCTGGCACACCCGATGCGCGGCGACGGCGATTTCAACCACGTACTGGCGAAGGAAGCCGCGGCGAACGGCGTCCGCGTGGAGTTCTCGCTCCGCGACGTCCTCGATTGCACCGGTGGCCGACGCGTCCGCCGCCTCCAGTCTCTCCGGAAGCTCCGCGAACTCGTCGACTACTACGACGTCCCCTACGTCGTCAGCGCGGACCCCGCGAGCCACCTGCAACTCCGGGCCCCGCGCGAACTCGTCTCCGTCGGCGAGGCCATCGGCTTCTCCGGCGAACAGGTCGAAACCGGCCTCGCGGAGTGGGGTCGAATCGCCTCACGCAACCGGGAACGACTCTCGGATTCCTTCGTCGAACCCGGCGTCCGTCGCGTCGACGAACGGGACCCGTCCGCTACCGGAGACAGTCACGACTGAACGTTACATACATCGTTCCGCGTGGGACGACCGGTGATTTTATGTTGTAGTTGGTACTCTAACAAGACATGGGGTCAGAGAACGTAAGCTTCGAAGCAGCGGTCATCGCCGCTGTCGGGGTGGTGCTCGGGGTCGCCCACCTCTTCGGCGCGATGCTCGCACTGCTATCGCAGGGGGTGAACAGCGTGTTACTGCTGGCGGACTCGGTGCCAGTGACGACGACGACCGCTATCGCGTTGATGCTGACAGCCGGATTCCTGGGAACGGGGAGTCGGCAAGGCCGGTACGTGGGGGTGCTGGCCTTCGGCGCGGTCGCGGTGTTCGGCCGACCGTCGCTCGTGGCTCCGGAGCCGTTTCCCGTCGCACACGCGGGACTCGCACTGCTCGTCGTGCTGTACCTGGCGCTCCGGAACCCGATCACCGAACCGGAACGGTCGAACGTCGACGAGTCGACCAGCGCGACCAGGCTCGGGTCGACGATCCGGTGAGGCAGATCCGGTGAGACGGAATTGACGAGACGGCACCGGCGTAACGGTCGCCGTCCGACGAGCCAGGCCTCCGCGAGCCGTATGCTTCATTGGCCTCGCCCGCGACGGGTGTGACATGAAGAAGTCCCTCGACGAGCACGCCGACCGGTTTTCCGAGCAATCCGCCGAGTACGACGAGCAGCAGGACTCCGCGGCCTACCGAGAGTGTGCCGACCTCGTCGTCCGCTACGCGGATCCGCGCGCGGACGACGTCGTCCTGGACCTGGGGACCGGGACCGGAGCCATCGCCCTGCCGCTGGCCGAGCGATGCGAGTTCGTGGTCGGCCGGGACATCAGCGAGGGGATGCTCTCCGAAGCACGGGCGAAGGCCGCCGACCGCGCCGTCGAGAACGTCGAGTTCGCCGAGGGCCGTTTTCGCGAGCCGAACGTCGACCGAAACATCGACGTCGTCACCTCGAACTTCGCGATGCACCACCTCAGCGACGAGGAGAAGGCCGAGGCCATCGGCGTCATCGCCGCCCTCGAACCCCGGCGGTTCGTCCTCGGGGACGTCATGTTCTTCGGCGACCCGGACCCCGACGAGACCTTCTATAGCCCGGAAGTCGACGATCCAGCGACGGTCGGCGTGCTGGCAGACGCCTTCACGGACGCGGGATTCGCCCTCACGGCGGTCGAGAGCGTCCACGATCAGGTTGGCGTTCTGGTCGGGGAGCGGGTCCCCGACGGCGACGAAATCGAGGAGGCACCGCGGTGAAACACCTCCCGAAACACCTCCGCCAGCGCTGGCGATACCTGGGGGTGGCAATCGAGACCTGGCCCGACGCCGCGTTCGGCCGGCGCGACTTCCAGCGGGAGCTGTGGTACGCCGCCCAGAATCTCTTCGGTGACGCCGGCAGCGCGGACCTCGACATGACGATACTCCGATTCGATCTGGCCGACGGAGACGGCGCCGCAGTGGTCCGGACGCGGCGGGGCGAGGAACCGCGAGCGAGAGCGGCACTTGCCTGCGTGGCAGCGGTCGACGGAGACCCGGTGGGAATCCGCGTGAGGGGAGTAAGCGGCACCGTGCGAGCCTGTGAAGAAAACTATATACATCGCCGACGGGAACCACCGGACCAGAGACACGTCGCGTTCGAGGACGCGGAGGAACCCGCCGTCGCCCGTGACGGCAAGGTCGACGTGCGGACCCCCGAGGGCTACTCGGGCGCGACCACACTCGATTTCCAGTAACTATGCAGGGCCAAAACCAACAGCAGGCGTACGACCGGGGGATCACCATCTTCTCGCCGGACGGGCGTCTCTACCAGGTCGAGTACGCACGCGAGGCCGTCAAGCGCGGCACCGCAAGTATCGGCATTCGGACCAGTGACGGCGTCGTCCTCGCAGTGGACAAACGGATACGGTCGCCGCTGATGGAGCGGTCGTCCGTCGAGAAGATTCACAAGGCCGACGACCACATCGGCATCGCCAGCGCCGGCCACGTCGCCGACGCCCGCCAGCTCATCGACTTCGCCCGCCGCCAGGCGCAGGTCAATCAGCTCCGGTACGGCGAACCGATCGGCATCGAGACGCTGACCAAGGAGGTCACCGACTACATCCAGCAGTACACCCAGGTCGGCGGCGCCCGACCGTTCGGCGTCGCGCTCATCATCGGCGGCATCGCGAACGGCAAACCCCGCCTCTACGAGACCGACCCATCGGGGACGCCCTACGAGTGGAAAGCCCTCGCGGTCGGCGCCGACCGCGGCGACATCCGGGAGTACCTCGAAGCGAACTACTCCGAAGAGATGGTCCTCGACGACGGCATCGACCTCGCGCTGGAAGCGCTCGCGTCCGTCAACGACGACGAACTCGCTCCCGAGGGAATCGGCATCGCCACCATCGACGTCGAGACGGAACAGTTCCGTGAACTCAGCGACGCCGACAAAGAGACACACCTCAGCGACCTGGGCATCCTGGGGTCCCCCGACGAGGAGGGAACAGACGACGAATCCGCAGACGAGTCCGCCGAGACGTCCGACGACGAGCCCGACGACGAATCCTGACGACGGGTCGGCTCACGGATTTTCGGCGTCGCGTGATCTCCGGATCCCACGCTTGGAGAACGTTTGTGCCGGCGAAACCGTACCGATCTAGCCGCTAGAGTTATTACCGTCCGAACTAAGGGGAAAATTATGGGCTGTGTACGATGTGGGGGCTCGATGGCGGAGTTCGAACTGGGGGAGAACGTCTCGCGACGGTGCGAGGAGTGTGGATTCGTCGACGTCTCAGTGTCCCACGTTCGCGAGGAACCGCCGCGTGAATCGTGGGAAGACGCTATCGACCGGTTCAACGCGCGACAGTACGGCGTGAAAAGAGACGTCACCAACTACCGACCGGGAACCGCGGACGACTGAGAAACGACCGGTATCAGTCGTCGCTCGCCGCTTCGATCTCCTCGTCAGGTTCCGACTCGCTCTCGTCGTCCTCGGAAGCGGATCCCGCCGTGTCACGGTCCTGATCTTCTTCCTCAGAGCGGCCGGCGACGAGGGCGCCGCGGGAGACGCTGTACATCGGTTCCTCGGCGTGCCTGACGTCGCTGATGGAGAACGGGATGTCGGCGTCTTCGAGGTGCTGTTCGAACAGCTTCGAGAACCCGTTCGGCGAGGAAGTGCCGCCCGTGACGACGACCGGCACGTCGAGGCCTTCTTCGATGTCCTCCTCGTCGACCTCCTTTCGGATCTTCTCGATCACGTAGTCCAGGAGATTCTCGTAGTAGATCGACAGCGCGCCCTCGACGCCACCGACGTCGGTCGTGAAGTCGAGTTCGAAGCCGTCCTCCTTGATGGAGGTGACCTTGTCGACCTGGGTACCAGTCGCCTGGGCCGCCTGCTCGTCGATCCAGTCGCCGCCGCGGGCGACGGAGAACTTCATCACCGGAACTGCGTAGTAGGCCAGGCACACGTTCGTCATACCGGCCCCGAAGCTGATCCCCAGGCCGGTGAAGTCGTTGTCGGCGAGTTCCGAGTAGATGACCGACATCCCCTCGTTGATCGGTTCGGCGTCGTACCCCATGTCGTTCAGGAACGACTCGATCGTCTTCTGGTGGTAGAGCGTGCTGAGGTCCGAATCGATCGGGTCCGCGGGCGAGGAGAAGTACAGTTTCTCGTCGGGACGGTCGGGGGACCCGACGACCTGTTCGATGATGAGCTTCATCATCGGAATCGCCGACTTCTCGTCCGAGGAGAGGATCCCCTGGGACATCGGTCGCCGCGTCTCGCGGTTGAAGATGTTCGCGAAGTTCAGCGCGTCGTCCCCGAGGACGTACACGTCGTCGTCCTTCCGGATGTGAAGGACGTCTGACCGAGAGAGCATCTGCTCGGCCATGTCGCTGTACTCAATCTCCACGAAGGAGTTCCGTTGCTGGACGAACACGGTGTCAGTACCCTCCTGTTTCGCCGACAGGATGTTCATCGTACCCACGTCAAGTCCTTTAGCCATGGTTACAGAGTCGAAAATTAAACCCCGTCGTATTAAATCTATGTTTGTGCATGTTATGGAGTAATTATTCCCGAATGAACAATCTTAGTGAGTGACTAGCGTCCGAACGTCGCGGCGACCCGTGCGAGGAGACGCGCGAGGAACGTCTCGTCGTCGCTGGAGGAAGCCTCCTCCCTGCGCCGGCGACGTAACTCGCGTAGCTGATCGGTCTGATCGTCGACGGTGGTCTCCGAGCGAGCGGTCGTCTGTTCGCCGCCCTTGACCGTTCGGAGGCCACTCACCTGCTCGTCGACCCCGGTGCTGTGTACCTCCGTCGTGGCCGCCTGCAGACCGGAGGTATCGAACTCACTCTCGTCGGACGTGAGCGTCAGGGCCGTCCCCTCGTGACGTTCGACGCCACCCCACGTGAGTTCGACGTCAGCCATGGCCTCGTCGATGTCCTGACGGATCTCGTCGTCGCTGATCTGCGCGTCGTCCTCGGTCTCCTCGGGGGCGAAATCGGCGGGCGCGGGCCTCGCCCGGTCGATGTGGTACGCAACCATCGCGGCGCCGGTCGACGCGAGGACGGCCGTCAGCCCCACGCCGTAGACGGCGAGGACGTGAATGCTGTACTGGGGACCACTCCCCTCGGCCCACATGTACGGATATGCGTAGGTGAACAGCCCGATAGCGACGAGACAGACGACGACACCCGAAGCGCCACCGACCAGGCCCCGCCGGTCGACCGGGAGCAACACGATGACCGACGAGAGCGCCGTCGGAACGGCGAGCATGCCGAGCGCGAAGGCCACCTCGCGCGCGACGTAATCGGTCAGTTCCACCCACTGCCCGGCGGCGCCTGCGCCGAACGCGCCCAGTCCGAGTCCGACTGCGCCGAAGAACAGCGCGAACCCGAGGTAGACGTCGACGTTACTGTCTGGCTCGCCGATTATCCGCCGATACCACTCGAACAGTCGTCCGTCTGTCTCAGTCCCCGTCATAGCCACCCCGCTCGGTAACCCGCCTCATTACGTGAACCGTTCAGCTTAATCCGCCATTAGTTTTTCGCGGATTACGTTACGGACTCAATAATCGAACGCGTAGTATTTTCAGAAGTCGTCGGAGAACGAAATGCGAGTCACCCGACCCGGCGTCGTCCTGTATCGCCAGACGTGAGCGCCGTCTCTGGCCGGTTCGACGCGGGATATCTGACGAAGTCCCGTCTTGATACAGCCCCACCAGGCGTCTTCGCTCCCGTACCCGGCGGGAAGCTCCTCGTACAGTTCGTCGACGAAGTCGCCCCGCTTGGCCTCGGTCTGCTCTCTGAGGAGACACAGCGCGGCGCCGACCGCCCACCGTCGTCGGTCGCAGAGTTCCTCGTCGTGCCCGGGCACGTCGATGGACGCGACGTCGGCGACGTCGTCTCCGGGGAACCCCTCCTCACGTGTCGACTGGGGATCGTAGTCGATAGCCGTCCAACCGCGCTCACCGAGCCTGTCGCTCGTCTGTGCGACCGCCCGCCGCGCGAACGCGTCGACCCGTTCGCGCTCTACGTCGGCGAGGCTCTCGACGACGTTCGTGAGTTCCTCGTCTTCGATCCTGGCGACGGCGTCCTCCGCACCGCCGATCGAGAGGTCGACGTCGTCCGCGGTCGATTCGTCGGAGCGGACGTCCCGCGAGCGCTCGCGACGAACTTCGCTGGCAAATGCAGCGAGACGGCCGTAGCGCATCCCTTCCCCCTCCAGCGAGAACCGCTGTTCGACGACCCAGGCCAGGTACGACTCGACCGTCTCGAACTCGAGGAGGTCTGCCTCGATCGCGAGCGACCGCGCGGTCCCGTCGTCTATCGAAACCTCGAAACTCCGCATTCGGCGCGGTGATTCCGCCTACACTGCTATAAATCCATACCCATCACCGTCGCGAGAGAAGGCAGGGTCGGACGGCTCGCTGAGAAAGGCCTTTAAGCCATCCACGGATACCGACAGGTATGATATCTCTTGACGAGGCGGTGGCGGCGAGGCTCGAATCGCACGGCCAGCGATTCGAAGTGCTGGTCGATCCGGACGCGGCACTGGCGATCAAGCGCGACGAGTTCGACGGGGACCTGGAGGACGTCATCGCGGCGGAGGACGTCTTCGAGGACGCGTCGTCGGGTGACAGACCGCCCGAGACGTCCCTCGAGGAGGTCTTCGAGACGACCGACCCCCTCGAGATCATTCCCGAGGTCATCAAACAGGGAGAGATCCAGATAACGGCCGAACAGCGCCGCGAGATGCAGGAACAGAAGTACAAACAGCTCGTCCAGACCATCACGCGCAACGCCGTCAATCCCCAGATGGACGACGCGCCCCATCCGCCGGAGCGCATCGAGTCCGCCCTCGAAGAGACCGACTTCCGGATCGATCCGATGGAACCGGTCGAGAACCAGGTCGACGACGCCCTCGAGGCGCTCCGGCCAGTCATCCCCATCCGGTTCGACGAGGTGACCGTCGCCGTGCAGGTCCCTGCGGACTACGCCGGCAGTGCACAGTCACGGATCCGTCAGTTCGGTGACCTGGACCGGGAAGAGTGGCAGAACGACGGTTCCTGGGTCGGTGTCCTGACGTTCCCGGCGGGGATGCAAAACGAGTTCTACGACCTGGTGAACGAGCACACGAGCGGCGAGGCCGAAACACAGATCGTCAAGGACGAAGACGACCTCAGGACGCGGTAAACGGCCGGCAAAAGCGGCGGCGACTGACAGTTATCCCTTCCGGAAACCGAGCAGGAAGCCGCCGGTGAATCCGGCGCTGACGGGCAGTGCCGAGATCAGGCTCATCATCCAGGAGGGTGGCTGGGAGCCCGCGGCGTCGCCGGCTGCTCTCGTCGCGTTCGAGGCCGTTCCGGTTATCGCTCCCCAGTCGACGGAGAGGACGCCGCGCGTTTCGAGGAACTTGAAGAGGGCGAGCTGGATGCCCACGAGGACGGCGATTATCTTGGCCACCTTCTTGGCGGCGAAGCCGATGACGCCGCCGATGACCGCGCCCCCGCCAAGTTCCAGACCGAGCTGTTGCGGGTTTAAGTCGACCATACCCGACACGTTACAGTCGTGGCTTAAGTCTTTTGTGCCCCTTCGCGAGCGGCGAGCGGCCGGCCGGGGCCCGGACTGGATTTAAATACGGTGGCGGCGTAATCCACGGTGAGTGACGCCAAGCCAGCCAACCGAACGAGCGGTCGTCGCAAAGCGCGTCGACGCGGGAACGATGGACACGGAGGAGATATCCGACCTCGCGCGCGCTGCAGGGTACGAAGTCGTCGGCGAACTGACCCAGACGCGAACCGAGGACCCAGCCTACCACCTCGGGGAGGGGAAGGTCGACCGCCTCGCGAACGTCGTCGCCCGCGAACGGGCGACCGCAGTCATCTTCGACAACCAGCTTGGCCCCTACCAGACGTACAACATCGGGAACAAACTCCCCGACGGAACGAGCGTCATCGACCGGTTCCGGCTCATTCTGGAGATATTCGGCCAGCGCGCCCAGACGCGGAAGGCCCAGCTCCAGGTCGAACTCGCCGAACTGCGCTACGAACTCCCGCGCGCGGAAGCGAAGGCCAGCCTGGCCAAACGCGACGAGCGCCCCGGGTTCATGGGGCTGGGTGAGTACGACGAGAGCCGCGAGCAGGACATCAAGAACCGGATCTCCCGTATCCGTGACGAACTCGACTCCATCCAGAACACGGAGGAACACCGCCGCGAACAGCGCCGGGAGTCCGGATTCGACCTGGTCGCGCTCGCCGGCTACACGAACGCCGGTAAGTCGACCTTACTCCGGCGACTCGCCGAGGACGTCGACGTCGACGCCAACGAGGACCTACACGCCGACCTGGACCCGACGGCCGAGAGCGAGGACCGCCTGTTCACGACCCTGGGGACCACGACCCGCCGGGCCGATATGGACCGCCGGGACGTTCTGGTGACCGACACAGTCGGGTTCATCTCGGACCTGCCCCACTGGCTCGTCGAGTCGTTCAAGTCGACGCTCGACGCCGTCTACCGGGCGGATCTCGTTTTGCTCGTCGTCGACGTCAGCGAACCCGTCGAGGAGATACGCGAGAAACTGGTCACGAGCCACGACACGCTGTACGAGCGCAACGAGGCCCCCATCGTCACGGTCCTGAACAAGACCGACCTCGTCGACGACGAGGAGGTCCAGCGCAAGAAAGAAGCGCTGTCCGCGCTCGCCCCGAACCCGGTCACCGTCAGTGCCAGGGAGGGGAAGAACGTCGACGCACTGCTCTCTCGCATCGACCGCGAACTCCCCGACTACGAGCGCGAGCGCCTCGTCCTGCCGATGACCGACGAGACGATGAGCGTCGTCTCGTGGATCCACGACCACGCCCGCGTCGACGACGTCGACTACGGCGACCAGGTCGTCATCGAGTTCGAGGCTCGCCCGTCCGTCGTGGAGCGCTCGCGCGCGAAGGCCGGCGAGATCGCCGAAGCATCGGCGTAGCGTCCCTTTTCCGCGTTATCCGTCGGCCTGGTCGCCGAGCACCGCCGGTATCCGTTCGAGGACGTCAGAGGCGACGTAGCCCGTCCCGTGTTCGTCGTACAGCGAATCTCCCGCAGTACCAGAGGTGTAGGAGGCCATACAGGCGGCGTCGTAGGGGTCCTGGCTGTCGAGGTACGTCGCGACGACGCCCGAGAGCAGGTCGCCGGTGCCGCCGACAGCCATCCCCGGATTGCCAGCGCGGCACAGCCGAGTACGGTCCCCGTCGGATATCACGTCGACCGCCCCCTTCGCGAGCACGACGTGACCGAGTTCGTCGGCGACGCGCTCGACTTGGTCGGCGTTCTCGGCGAGGTCGTCGACTTCCGGACCGCCCAGGGCAGCCAGTTCTCTGCTGTTGGGCGTACAGACCACCTCGGCATCGGTGTCGACGTCCGGGACGACCGAGAGCGCGTCGGCGTCGGCGACCACCGGGCCCTCGAACGATTCGAGGAGCCGCCGCGCTGCCGCCAGCGTCTCGTCGGCCGTCCCGAGGCCCGGACCCAGGACGACCACGTCGTCGTGTTTCGTGGCCGTCTCGACGAGGCCGTCGACCTGGTCGGGCGTGAGGCGATCCCCCTCGTAGGGCTGGACGATGAGGTCAGGTTCGTACCCCTGAATCTCGCCGGCGACGGAATCGGGGGCGGCGACGAAGGACAGCTCCGCGCCGGACCGAAGGGCGGACTGGGCGCTCAGCGCCGGCGCGCCGGTGTAGGGACCGCCGCCGACGACGAACACGCGGGCGCTGCGGTCCCTGCTCTTCAGTCGGCGGAGGTCGCCCGGACCCACGTACAACTCGGCCGCGGGCGGGATGCCGATGTCCGCGACGGTGACCGTCGCGTCGAGGTTTTCGAGTCCTGGCTTCGCGTCGTGGAAAGTGACGACGTGGTCGGCGTCGACGGCGCTCTCGGGGAGCGTTCCGATGTCGGCGTCGAAGCCCGAGGGGACGTCGACCGAGACGACAGTCGCGTCGCTGTCGTTCATCACTTCGGCCGCGGTCGCCGCGGGTTCCCTGAGATCTCCGGAGATGCCCGTCCCCAGCATCGCGTCGACCACCACGTCCGGGGCACCGAGTGAGAGAGAACGCGAGTCGCGCACCTCGTGGGTGTCGTAGGTCGCTTCCTGGAGCGCGTCCCAGTTCTCCCGGGCGATGTCGGTCGTGATAGTCTCTGCGCGGCCGAGCAGGAGCACCGTCAGGTCGTAGTCGTCGAGGAACCGCGCCGCGACGAACGCGTCACCGCCGTTGTTCCCGCGGCCGGCGACGACCGTGACGGTCGCACCGGAGTCGGCGACCTGGCGGACGACGCGGGCGACGGCGTTGCCTGAGGACTCCATCAACTGCTTTCTCGGGACGCCGAGGGCGTCCGCGTTCTCGTCGACGACGGCCATCCTGCTGCCCGTGATCATGGATCTGCCTTCGACCGTCCGCGTAGTAACTGTGGTGGACCGAACGCCCCCTTCGTCGGGTCAGCGGCGGATCTCGAACGAATCGAACCCCGCCGGCTCGCCGTACTCCACCTCGACGTCCTCGACGTGGGCCCGGTCGCTTCCCTCGTGGCACCACTCGACCATCTCCGCGACGGCGTCCTCGGGTCCCTCGAAGACGGCCTCCACGCGTCCATCGGCCAGGTTCTTCACCCAGCCGTCGACGTCTCGCTTGCGGGCCTCTTCCCGCGTCGTCGCCCGGTAGAAGACGCCCTGGACCTTCCCGGAGACGAACACGTGTGCGCGAGTGTCGGTCATGGGCGGTCGTACTCACGAGCGCGGCAAAAATCCCTAGCGACTGTCGCCGCCGCTGCGGAGGTAGTGGAAGATGTACGTCTGGACGTACCCGGCGTACTCCCCGCCCAGCGACTCCCGGATAGCTCGCGACGTATCGGCGTACGAGCCGCGGTCGCAGTCGGGGAAGTAGTCGGCGATAGTCGTCCGGAGCCAGGTGTCGAGCGGGACCGCCTCCAGAAAGTCCAGCGAGAAGAGGAGGACGCAGTCTGCGACCTTGTCCCCGACGCCGACGAAGCGAGTGAGGTGCTCGCGGGCGTCCTCGTACGCCATGTCCCGCGCTGCCGCCGGGTCCGCTTCGCCGCTGGCTACCATCTCGGCAGTCTGCTGGACGTATGGGGCGCGATAGCCGAGGCCCAGGTCACGGAGTTCCGTTTCCGTCGCGCCTGCGAGGGCGTCAGGCGTGGGGTACGTCCGATAGGTCACCCCGTCGAACTCGACTGGTTCACCGTACGCTCGGCGGAGCGCGGTCTGCATCGCGTGGATCCGCTCGACGCGCATCTGGGCCGAGCAGATGAACGAAATCAGGCAGCCGAACGGCGGGTCGCGGACGAGTCGCAGTCCCCAGTAGGCGTCGTAGGCGTCCTGGACGACGTCGTCGTCCGGAGAGGCGGCTCGTATCGCGTCCAGGTCGTCGTCGAGCCGAAGCAACCGGCGGAGGTGCGGGTCAGCGTCGATTGACGACTCCCACTCCAGCGTTCCGCCGACCTGACGCGTCCGGACGAACTCCGGGGCCCCGTCAACCTGTATCGTCGTCCAGTACCAGGCGTCGCCGCCGTGGGCGCCGGAGCCGTCGTACATCCGGCCGTCCTCGCGGTCCCAGAGGTACGACTGACCGCTCTCGACGGTCGATTGCAGGTCGAATCCACCCGGCAGCGAACTGACGTCGACGTGCCCGCGTTCCATCTACCGGTCCCTGTCGGTCAGGCGGCTTTGGCCTTTCGAGTCAACCGGCCGAACCTTCTTGGTAGTGGGTGTCGAACCGCTCACATATGGACTGCAGAGTCGTCGTCGAGGCGGCCGTCCCCGTATACGACGTCGAAACGGCCGACGAGGCGGTCAGGATAGCCATTTCGAAGACGGGCGAGATGCTCAACCCCGACCTCAACTACGTCGAGATCAACATGGGCGAACGGGCCTGCCCGCACTGCCACGAGGAACTGGAACCGGCGTTCGTCGCCGCCGACGAGAGCCTGGTCGCGCTCGAACTGGAGATGACCGTCTTCAACGTCGAACGCGACGAACACGCCGCCCGGATCGCCCGCAAAGAGATCGGCCAGCGCCTCGAGAACATCCCGCTCGAAGTCCTGGAGATCGAGGAGACTCCGGACGAAGACGATGACGGCGATGCGCCCGAGACAGAGACGGAGGGCGAGGGAGAGACGGATAGCGAAGCGTCGAACGCGATCAGTGACGCCGACCAGGCTGTCGATGGCGACGAAGCCGCACCGGGGGACGACGACGAGGACGTGCTGCCGGAGTTCGAGGAACTGATCGACGAGTAACGCCCGAATCGCGACGGTAGGGGCGCTGGAGTCCGTTCACGCGCGGGAGAGCGAGAAGCGAACCGCTAGATGCGTAGGGAAACCGAAAGGAACGAAACCTCAGTCTGCCGCAGCGGAAACGGGTTCTTTCTCTTCGGCGAGCATCTCCGACGTGATGCCCTTCGCAAGCGCGAAGACGGCGGCCTTGTGGTCCGTCTTCGACTTGTGGATGGACGTCGGCTGAACGCCAAGTTCCGCGTACTCGTCGTGTTCGACGTCGTCACCAGTCTCTTTCTCGTAGTGAGTCTGTACCTGTGCAAGCAGGCCGTGAAGATGGATGAGTTCCTGCTTTTTCATATTCAACCGTTCCTAATAACTCGAGGGTTATAGTAGTACTCTGAGTGTAGTTAACACACTCCCTTCACTTGTGGTACGGACTGTCTACCGGTAGCGTCTCATGACCGTGAAACACTTTAGGAATCGGACAACCTACCGTCTCGTATGGACTACGACGACATGCTCGACAGGGCCGTCGACGAGACGCCCGACATCGAGGGGAGCAGCGAACGCTTCGAGGTGCCGACGCCGGAGGTTCGTCAGGAAGGCAACGCGACCGTCTTCGAGAACTTCCAGTCGGTCTGTGACACGCTGGGTCGGGAAGACGAACACGTTATGAAGTTCCTACAGAACGAGCTCGGGACGAACGGTCACATCGACGAGAGTGGTCGGGCGCGCCTCACCGGCGAATTCGGTCAGCGGCGCATCGAGTCGGCTATCGACGAGTACACAGAGACGTTCGTCATCTGTCCCGAGTGCGGCCTGCCGGATACGCGACTCGAACAGGACCAGGGCGTCCCGATACTGCGATGTGAAGCCTGCGGGGCGCGCTCCTCGACCAGTTCCTGATCACTGAAACGCCAGTCCCGACTACTGGAGCCCCTTCAGCGTCTGCAGGTCGCGGTCTGTCCGCGCGAACTCGGCGAGCCGTCGGCTCGCGTGGCAGTTCGGACAGTGAAAGGTCCCGTCGTGGCGAGGGAGGTCGCTCGGCGTCGACTCCCAGTCCTTGGTACACTCCGGACACAGTAAACGGACGTATGCCTCGACCATGTGTGTAGTTGGCACGCAGCACGCCATGAAAAAGGTGTCGTCCCGGCGGTCGTGTCGTCCTGGCAGTCGAGTCGTCCCAGTGCTGGCGGCGATCAGGCGGGCATCCCTTCCGCTTCGAGCAGCTCCTTGTACCGGTTCCGGATGGTAACCTCGGAGATGCTCGCCACCTCGCTGACCTGGCTCTGGGTGACCTTCTCGTTGCTCAGCAGCGAGCCGGCGTACACCGCGGCGGCGGCCAGTCCGACGGGGGACTTCCCGCTGAGGACGCCGTCCTCGCGGGCGGCCTCGATGAGCTCACGGGAGCGTCGCTCGGACTCGTCCGAGAGGTCCAGGTCGCTGATGAACCGCGGGACGTAGCTCTCGGGCTTCGCGGGGGCCACTTCCAGGCCCAGTTCGCGGACGATGTAGCGGTACGTCCGGGTCAACTCCATCTTCTCGACGCGGGAGACACGTGCGATCTCGTCGAGCGACCGGGGCGTCCCGGCCTGGCGCGCGGCGGCGTAGACGGAGGCCGTCGCGACGCCCTCGATGGACCGGCCAGGGAGCAGGTCCTCGCTGAGGGCGCGTCGGTAGATGACAGACGCCGTCTCGCGGACGTTCTGGGGGAGCCCAAGCGCGCTGGCCATGCGGTCGATTTCGCCGAGGGCCTGCTTGAGGTTGCGCTCCTTGGAGTCGCGGGTCCGGAACCGCTCGTTCCAGGTCCGGAGGCGCTTCATCTTCGAACGCTGCTTGCTCGACAGGGAGTTGCCGTAGGCGTCC
The DNA here is from genome assembly GCF_058933135.1 of Halomicrobium sp. HArcel3. Taxonomy (NCBI): domain Archaea; kingdom Methanobacteriati; phylum Methanobacteriota; class Halobacteria; order Halobacteriales; family Haloarculaceae; genus Halomicrobium; species Halomicrobium sp. HArcel3. The sequence goes on from NZ_JBZYDN010000001.1 coordinate 1,034,110, forward strand.
TTGTCCTGCCAGCCGATGTTGGTCGACAGGCCCTTGTCGTGCATCATGTTCGTCGTGGGCGCACCGACCCGGGACTTGTTGTCGCGTTCGCTGGAGTCGAAGGCGCGCCACTCGGGGCCGCGGTCGATCTCGTCTTCCTCGACGACGAGGCCGCAGTCCTCACACACGGTCTCGCCGTGTTCGGTGTCGGCCACGACGTCGCCGCCGCACTCCGGACAGACCTCCTCGGACTCCTGCTCTTCCGTCTGCTCGCTCCTCACCGCCTGTTCGTCGACCTGTTCGCCTGCGTTGGTTCGGACTGGGGATTCACTCATGATGGGGGAACTCTCGTGACTGCCGCGGACGCAATCCTTAAGAAATCGGTGCGATCCGCCTAACTCTTTGTAAGTGCGAAAAGCATATAAATGTTTCGTTAGTTGTGGTACCTAATCGCACGACGGGAACCGGCTTGCGGAACGTGGTAGTCTGTTCCAAACGGCGGGTCGGCGCCGCCTGTCTCCGGGTCGACGTCCGGCGTCTGTCGACGAGTCGATCCGACGCACGGGTGAACCGCGATACGCGAGCCGCGAGAAGAGAGCGATTACCGACGTTTCAGGGACCGGTTTCGAGTGGACATGTGCGTCGACCGGGGTACGGATAGCATCGGAGAGACGTCGGTGAGAGATCTCAGACCGTGAACAGGTGGCCCTCGCGCGGGACGTCGAACAGGCCGATCCGAGCGCCGGCGTCCAGCCACGCGTGGCCGTAGGAGAACGACGCCAGCGCGTTGACCGGGTCGTCCTCGGCCCGGAAGTGGCGGCCGTCTTCGAGATACGATTCGGCCATCTCGGCACACTCGAGGGCCGCGTCGTGCATCGGCGTCCCCTCCGACGGTGCAATCTCGGCGGCGTCGACGGCCTCGGCGAGCAACCCCTCGTAACGGTCGGTCTTCTCCTCTAGATCGGCGGCCATGGTCGCCCCTCCACGGCCGAGCGACAAATCGCTTGGCTTGCAGTGCCGGGCTCGTGCGGACTCCGCGACAGCGCAACCTACAAAACCCGCTGTACAGTACATCATCCCATGACCGAGGACGTCGCGGAACACCGAGAGCTCATCGTCGCGGGGACGGGCATCGCGGGGCTGACGGCCGCCATCTACGGCGGACGGGCCAACCTCGATCCGCTGGTACTGGAAGGGGACGAACCAGGCGGGCAGCTCACCCTCACAACCGACGTGGCGAACTACCCAGGATTCCCGGAGGGAATCAGTGGTCCCGACCTGGTGAACAACATGAAAGAGCAGGCGAGCCAGTTCGGAGCCGACCTGGAACACGGCATCGTCGAGAACGTGGACGATAGCGACCGACCCTTCCGCGTCGAGGTGAACGACGGCACCGTCTACACCTGCGACGCCTTCGTCGCCGCCTCGGGTGCCAGCGCGCGGACACTCGGCGTCCCCGGCGAGGACGAACTGATGGGCTACGGCATCTCGACGTGTGCCACCTGCGACGGCGCGTTCTTCCGCGACGAGGACATGCTGGTCGTCGGCGGCGGCGACGCCGCGATGGAGGAGGCCAGCTTCCTCACCAAGTTCGCCGACACCGTCTACGTCGTCCACCGCCGCGACGAGTTCCGCGCGGAGGATTACTGGGTCGAGCGCGTCGAGGAACACGTCGAAGAGGACGATATCGAAGTCCTGCGCAACACCGAACTGCTGGAAGTCGAGGGGTCGGCCGAAGCGGGCGTCGACCAGGTGGTCCTCGCCGAGCACCCCGAGGGGCACCCAACCGACAAACTCGACCACGAGGAGACGGAGACGTTCGAGTTCGACGTCGGCGCTGTCTTCCTCGCCATCGGACACACCCCGAACACGTCGTACCTCGAAGGGACCGGCGTGGAACTCGACGACGAAGGGTACATCCGGACGAAGGGCGGCGACGGCGGGGACCAGACCGCAACCGACGTCGAGGGCCTCTTCGGCGCGGGCGACGTCGTCGACTACCATTACCAGCAGGCCATCACCGCCGGCGGAATGGGATGCAAGGCCGCCATCGACGCCGACCAGTACCTGGAGAGTCTGGACCAGACCGGGACGGCCGCCGCCGAGTCCGCCGCCGAAGCGGACGACTGATCGCGGACGCGGCACCGGGTGGCCGCTCCCGATACCCACAGGCCCTTTTACCGGGAGCCCCGAATCGATAGCATGGCAAGTGATACTGTCACGCTGACGCTCGAATCCGAGGAAGACACCGACGAACTCGAACTGCCCCGCGAACTGGTCGACATGCTCCGGGAGTCCGAAGACGAGACGGCCCCCGAGGTCGTCGGCGACATCGCGATGATGGGCTTCGCCCAGCGCATCCACGGCGCTGCCCACCACGCCGAGGGCGAACCGGACCAGCAGATCGCCGACCTGAACGACCTGACGATGGATCTGTTCGAGGACCGCTTCGGCGCGACGTTCGGTGAACTCACCGGTCACAATCACTGAATCGCCGAGTCCGAAATCTCCTTCTCTCGCCGTCTCGCAACGGACAGCGTCCCGCTCGCCGTTCAGGCGACGGTCCAGGTCAGCAGGACGCCGTCGTCAATCCGCTCGACGTCGGCGAGTTCCAGTTCCGGAAAGGAGTCGAGAAACCCGTCGCCGTCGGCCAGCGTCGGCGCGTCGCGGCCACCGATGACGGAGGAGCCCACGTACACGGACAGTTCGTCGACGAGGCCGGCCTCGAACAGCGAGAAGATGAGTTCGCCGCCGCCCTCGACCATCAACTGGTCGATGCCGTCGCCCTCGAGTTTGGCCAGCGCCGTCACGAGTTCGACCTGGTCCTCGCCCGTTGCGATGACCGTCGCGCCCGCGTCCTCCATCTGCTCGACGAAGTCCGGCGGCGCGGCCTGACTGACGAGGAGGTAGGTGTGCGCCCGGTCGTCGAGGACGGTGGCGTCCGGCGGCGTCCGGACGCGGGAGTCGGCGACGACGCGGGCGGGATTGGCGGGCGCGCCGCGCTCCTCGCGTTCGGCGCGCCTGTCTGCGTCGTCGACCGTCAACGACGGGTCGTCGGCGATGACAGTGCCGACGCCGACCATGACCGCGTCGCTCTCCGCGCGCAGTCTATCGACCCGGTCGAAGTCGTCCGGGCCGGAGATGGCCACCTGCTCGCGTTCGCGCGTGGAGAGCTTCCCGTCCGCGCTCATCGCGGCGTTGACGACGACGTGCATGTCAGTTCGCACGGTACTGGCGTGAAAACCCCTTACGGTCCCGGCCGCCCCCGCGCTACGTTTCGACGGTCCCGGCGACTACGCGCCCGACTGCGCGTCGTTCGCGCCGTCCGACGGCTGGTTCTTCGCGAGTAACTTGCGCGTGTCGAGCGTCTTGTTCCCGTGATTTGCCGTCCTGATTCGCAACTCGGGCCCGTCTATCCACAGTTCCCGGACGTCGAGGACGGCCTCGTGCTTCCAGCTCTTCAGTCTGGCCATCCCCGTCTCGTCTATCTCGACGAACGTTCTGGGCGTCTCGTTGCCGCCGAGTTCCCACGTCGTATCGCCCATCTCGACGGTTTCGCGTTTCGCCGTCGACCACTCGAAGACGACTAGATGCTGCTCGCGCGGTTCGTCCCCGCGGTCGTGGTCGACCCTGGTCCGAGTCTCGTAATCGATACCGAAGTGGGCCGCCCACAGCTCCAGGTACTCGAAGTCGAACCGTTTCTTCCCTTTCCCCTCGCCGGCTCTGTTGGTCCAGACGACGTGCGAATTCGTCGGCTTCTGTCCGAACGTTCCAACCACGTGTATCACCCCTCCTGTCCGGCCGTTCCGGGCGATCGACCGTGGTCGCCGTCGCCGTGCCCAGCCTGGCCGGATCCAGCGCCTGCTCGTCCGTTCGGCAGTCCGTCCTCGGTGCCGGGCCGACGTACATTCACGATGTCCAGAGTAGTGTGGCTATCACTAATAAAAATATACGCCCGTGATCGGCCGTTATTCTTATACCCCAGGCGGATTTCACGACCGTCCAATCCGCCACAGAACCCTTTTCAGCACCCACTCCGAACCACCAAGCGATGACGCTCGAAGACCATGCCGAGGAGCTCGCCTCCGACCTCGGCGTTGACAAAGCGGAGGTCACACGCGACCTGGAGAACCTGGTGAATTACTCGGTGCCGATGGACGAAGCGAAGCAGAGCCTCCGCCGCAAGTACGGCGACGGCGGGGGTGGTGGCGGCGGCCCGACGAGCAAGGACATCGCCGACGTCTCGCCCGACGACGGCAACGTGACCGTCACGGCGCGAGTGCTCACCGTCGGCCAGCGCTCCATCCAGTACCAGGGCGACGAACACGTGATATTCGAAGGTGAACTGGCCGACGAGTCCGGGAAGATATCCTACACGGCCTGGGAAGACTTCGGCCTCTCGCCGGGCGACACCATCGAGGCCGGCAACGCCGGCGTCCGGGAGTGGGACGGCCGCCCCGAACTCAACCTCGGCGAGTCGACGTCGCTGTCGATTCAGGACGAGGCCCTCGACGTTCCTTACGAGATCGGCGGCGACAGTGAACTCACCGACCTCGTCCCCGGCGACCGCGGCATCAACGTCGAGGTCACCGTCCTCGAGATGGAGGAGAAGACCATCGACGGCCGCAACGGCGAGACGGACATCCTCAGCGGCGTCTTCGGCGACGAGAGCGGCCGCCTGCCCTTCACCGATTGGGATCCCCATCCCGAAATCGAGGAAGGCGCGTCGATCCGCATCGAGGACGTCTTCGTCCGCGAGTTCCGCGGCGCGCCCTCGGTCAACGTCTCGGAGTTCTCGACCGTCCGACTGCTCGACCGCACCGTCGAGGCCAGCGAGAGCGCCCAGTCGATGCGCGTCCGCGAGGCCGTCGAATCGGGCGGCCTGTTCGACGTCGAACTGACGGGCAATATCATCGACGTGCGTGACGGCTCCGGGCTCATCGAGCGCTGCCCCGACTGCGGCCGCGTCGTCCAGAACGGCCAGTGTCGTAGCCACGGCGCCGTCGACGGCGTCGACGACCTGCGGACCAAGGCCATCCTCGACGACGGCACCGGGACCGTGACCGTCGTCCTCGACGACGAACTCACCGCCGAAGTGTACGGTGGCGACCTCGAGGACGCGACCGAGCACGCCCGCGACGCGATGAACAAGGAGGTCGTCGCCGAGCGCATCGCCGACCGTATCGTCGGCCTGGAGTACACGGTCCGCGGGTCGCTGTCCGTCGACGACTACGGCGCGAACCTCGACGCGACGGAGTTCGCTGTCACCGACGACGACCCGGCAGAGCGTGCGAAGGCCTTCCTCGCGGAGGTGGGCGCATGAGCGAATCGCAAGGCGGTGCAGGACGACGCGAAGTCGCCTGGCGCCTGTTCGCCGCGGAGTTCGACGACGCCGATTTCTCGTACTCCCAGAGCGACGAGGAGCGCGCCCCGAACTACGTCGTGACGCCGACCGGCGCGCGCGTCAATCGCCTCTTCGTCGTGGGCGTGCTGACCGAGATCGAGACCGTCAGCGAGGACTACCTGCGCGCCCGCGTCGTCGATCCGACCGGCCCCTTCGTCATCTACGCGGGGCAGTACCAGCCGGACGCGCTGGCGTTCCTCGAACGCGCCGAACCCCCGACGTTCGTCGCCGTCACGGGCAAGGCCCGGACCTACCAGCCAGACGACTCAGACCAGGTGTTCACCTCCGTCCGGCCGGAGTCGATCAGCGAAGTCGAAGGGGAGACGCGCGACCGCTGGGTCGTCCAGACCGCCAAGCAGACGTCGAACCGCGTCGCGCGAATGGCCGAGGCCAAACAGTCCGGCCTCGCCGGCGACGAACTGCGAAGCGCCCTCGAAGCCCACGGCGTCGAGGAGGGCCTCGCAGCGGGCATCCCACTCGCGCTCAACCACTACGGGACCACCGGTGATTACCTGGCCGCTGTCCGCCAGACGGCGCTGGACTCGGCCCGCGTCGTCGCCGACGAGGTCGACGAGGCCGAATCGCTGGACGTGATGCCGGGCCAGGGCGGTGACGACGCCATCGCCGACCTGGTCGAACGGCCCATCGACGTCGGCGCCCTGGGCGTCGGCGACGCGGGAGCCGAGGCCGTCGACGCGGAACCGACCACCTCGGAATCCGACGGGAACGTCGCCGAGGCCGGTGCCGGCAACGGGTCAGCCATCGGGACGGCGGAGTCGAGTAGCCAGGCCGAGAACGAGTCGGTCGACACAACGGCGAGCGAATCGGCAGACGAGACGGTCACCGAAGCACCGGACGAAACCACCAGCCAGTCGTCGGACGAACCTGATACGGGATCCGCGAACGAGGACCCGGCCGACGAGCCGGCCGACACCGCGCCCGAAACCGGGGGCACGTCGACAGGCGGAGACATGGTCACGAATGACCCCTCAGACGCGGCAGCTGGAGCGGACGAGGCGTCGGCAGGGGCGACCACGGACTCGCCTGACGCGACGGCGGACCCCGACACCGCCTCCTCGGGCGACGACGACCTGGAAGACTTCGAACCGGAGTTCGACCTCGACGAGGACGAACGCGAGGAACTCGAAGAGGAGTTCGGCACCGAGTTCCAGAGCGGGACCGAGGTCTCAGAGCCAGGCGAGGCAGGGATCGAGACCCCCGACCCCGACGAGGTCGAGGCCGACGCTGCCGAAGCCGACGACGACGCCGACGAGCAGGCCTCGGGGACCGCGGAGGCGACCGGTGCCGAGCCGACGACGGAGATCGACGACGTCGAGGAGACGGAACCGGCGGACGACGACGCAATCGAAGACGAGGAGGCGACCGAAGCGGAAGCCGCCGAAGGCGACGAGTCCGCGGAGGACGTCGACCTGGACGAAGTCGACCTCGAAGATGCAGTCATGGACGCGATGGCGGACCTCGACGACGGCGACGGCGCCCAGCGCGACGACGTGCTCGCGGCGGTCGTCGACCGCACCGGCGCCGACCCCGGCGACGTCGAGGACGCAATCCAGGACGCGCTGATGGGCGGACGGTGTTACGAACCCGACGACGCCACCCTCAAGCCGATCTGATGGGCGTCGAACCGGTCCCCGACGTGCCCGCAGCCGTCGCGGACGGGGGCGACGAGCGATTACTTCTGGTGGCGGATTTCCACGCCGGTATCGAGTGGGAACTCCGGCGCGACGGCGTCGAACTCGCGAGTCAGGCCGAAAGCCGACGCGACCGCTTGCTCGGCCTCGTCGGCGAGACTGGCCCTGATCGACTCGTCGTTCTGGGGGACCTGGGGCACAAGATCGGTCAGTCGAAGGGCGTCGAGCGCGAGGAACTGACCGACCTCTTCGCGGCGCTGGACGTCCCCGTCACCGTCGCCAAGGGGAACCACGACGGCGACGTCGAGGAACTCGTTCCAGAGGTGGACGCCGACGTGACGATAACGCCGACCGACGGCGCCCGCATCGGCGACGTGGGCGTCGTCCACGGCCACACCTGGCCGAGCGAGGACGTCCTTTCGGCCGACGTGGTCTGCGTCGGCCACGAGCATCCCGTCGTTCGCCTGGAAGACGAGGTGGGTGGTCGCCGCGTCGAGCGCGTCTGGCTCCGCGGCGAACTCGATCCGATAACCTTCGAAGCTCACTACGACTGGGATCTGGACGAGGCGCCGGCCATCGACGGCGATCTCGTCGTCTTCCCCGCGTTCAACGACCTCTCCAGCGGGACGTGGGTCAACGTCGAAGGCCAGGAGTTCCTCTCGCCGTTCCTCCCCGAGGGCCTGACCGGCGGCGAGGCGTACATGCTCGACGGGACGCGACTGGGACCGTACGACCTGGTCTAGCCCCACATGAGGTATCCAAAAACCACAGTGCCGGCGAGCGCGAGTAACTGTGAGACCAGCAGCCAGTCGGGGACGTCGTCCGGCATGAACCGGTCAGGGTCGACGACGCCGACGAGTCCGCCAGCCATCGCGAGCGCGCAACAGGCTAGGTATAAAGCGCCCTGCCCGTCGGTGTAGTCGACCGACTTCACCCACGCCCAGTACAGTTGCGTCGCTCCGTAGAGAACCCAGACCAGTGAGACCAGCCGTGCGCGGTTCACGACCGAACGATTTCGTGACGACCGTATAACAGTTTCTGGATAGTGTGATTCCGTCACGTCAGCGATACGGCGACACCGATCCCGAACAGCACGACGCCGATACCGAGCAAGACGATCTTCCAGGTCGCCGGTTCGTCAGTGGAGACCAGATCGGGCCGGAGCAGCGCGGCAGCGCCCGTGACCAGCATACCCAGACCGACGACGACGAACAGGCCGGCCGTCAGCGTGAGCGACGACGCGAGTTCGTTCACGCCGAGGACCAGGGCCAGGGCGCCGAAGGTCGCAGAGAGCGCGTGATAGAGCTGCGTCTTGTCCATGCGAACGGGAGACGTGTGAGGACGAAAAGGGCTGTGAATGGGGTCTGACGACGTCGCGTCGGCGGTCACGCGAGGAGCACGACCACGATCAGCGTCAGACAGAACAGCGCGAGGAGGCCGGAGAGTACCGGGGACGCCCGGTCGTCGGAGATAGTCGTCGGTCGAACCATCGCGACGAGGCCCGGCAAGAGCATCCCGACGCCGGTGAGAACGAGGACCCAGGTCACGAGGCCCGTGTCCGGACCGACGTCGTCGACCAGAGTGAGAAGCCAGAGCGCCCCGGCCGCCGCGAGGAGACCCGCGTTTACTCGGCGAACGTCCATAGCGGGAGTGGCAGGACAGTTGACAAAAAGGTGGTGAACCACGCCGCTTAATCCGATCAAGCCCATACTCCTGCTGATGACTGACGGGGTGACGGCGGGGGAGGCAGCCTTCACCGCGCTCGGCGAGGACGTCCGCTCGGCGCTGTCCGAGCGGGGCTTCTCGACGCCGACCGAGCCACAGCGGCTCGCAATTCCGCCGCTGGCGTCGGGCAAGGACGGCCTCGTCATCGCCCCCACGGGGACTGGGAAGACGGAGACGGCGATGTTGCCAGTGTTCGATCAACTGGCCCGGGAGGAGCGGTTCGGCATCGGTGCGCTGTACGTCACGCCGCTGCGGGCGCTCAACCGCGACATGCGCCAGCGGCTGGACTGGTGGGGCGAGACGCTCGACCTGCGAATCGACGTGCGCCACGGTGACACGACGGACTACCAGCGCCAGAAACAGGCCAACAATCCGCCGGACGTGCTCGTGACGACGCCGGAGACCATCCAGGCGATGCTGACCGGGTCGAAGCTCCGGGTGGCCCTGGAAGACGTCGAACACGTGATAATCGACGAGGTACACGAACTGGCGGCCTCCAAGCGCGGCGCGCAGTTGACCGTCGCGATGGAGCGGGTGCAGGAACTCAGCGGGCCGTTCCAGCGCATCGGGCTCTCGGCGACGGTCGGCGACCCGAAGGAAGTCGGTAAGTTCCTCACCGGCGGCGATGTCTGCGAGATAATCGAGGTCGACGTGGGGAGTCGACTGGACGTCGACGTCGTCCAGCCCAGCGTCACCGAGGCGGACCAGCGACTGGCGAGCGAACTCGTGACCGACGCCGAGGTGGCGAGCCACGTCCGCTACATCGCGGACCTCATCGAGGCCAACGAGTCCGTCCTGCTGTTCGTCAACACCCGACAGACAGCCGAAGCACTCGGCTCGCGATTCAAGGAACTCGGGACGAACATCGGCGTCCACCACGGCTCGCTCTCGAAAGAAGCCCGAATCGACGTCGAGGACGCGTTCAAGGACGGCGAACTCGACGGGCTGCTCTGTACCTCCTCGATGGAACTGGGCATCGACGTCGGGCACGTCGACCACGTGATCCAGTACGGGAGCCCCCGACAGGTGTCGCGCCTGCTCCAGCGAGTGGGACGGGCGGGTCACCGGCGCGACCTGGTGTCGTCGGGCACCGTCGTGACGACCCACGCCGACGACACGCTGGAGGGCCTCGCCATCACCCGGCAGGCGATGGACGGCGACGTCGAACCCGCGGGCATCCACGACGGGAGCCTCGACACGGTCGCAAACCAGGTCGCGGGGCTGATCATGGACAACGGCGAGATTCCCGCGATGGAGGCCTACGAGATAATCACGCGGGCCTACCCCTTCCGCGACCTCTCCGTCGACCAGTTCGAACAGGTGGTGCGGGAGATGGGATCGAATCGCGTTATCTGGATCGACGAGGAGGAGGACACCCTGGAGAAGCGACAGGGTACCTGGCAGTACTTCTACCAGAACCTCTCGATGATCCCCGACGAGGCCACCTACGACGTCGAGGACGTGGCCTCGGGCAACCAGATCGGCACCCTCGACGAGAAGTTCGTCGTCAACTTCGCCACGCCGGGCGAGGTGTTCATCCAGCGCGGCGAGATGTGGCGCATCACCGAAATCAACGAAGAGGAGGAGACGGTGACGGTCTCGCCCATCGAGGACCCCGCCGGCGAGGTTCCCTCCTGGGTCGGCCAGGAGATTCCCGTGCCGCCGGACGTGGCCCGTGAAGTCGGCGAACTTCGTCGGGTCGCGGGCAGCCAGTTACAGGGCGGGGCCTCAACGGAACGCGTCGCGAAGGACCTGGAGGGCCGCTACGACGCCGAAGCGCCGACGATCACCGCGGGGCTCGAACAGCTCGAAAAACACGAAGACGCGCTCCCCACGGACGAGGACGTCGTCGTCGAGATGCGCGGCCGGGAAGCGGTGGTCAACGCATGCTTCGGCCACAAGATCAACGAGACGCTCGGCCGGATGCTATCGGCGCTGCTCGGTCAACGCGCCGGGTCGACCGTCGCGATGGAGGTCGACCCGTACCGCATCGAACTCGAACTCCCGAAGGGCCTCAGCGGTGCCGACGCCGTCGAGATTCTCGAAACTACGGACCCCGACCACGTCGAGGCGATCATCGAACTCAGCCTCAAGAACTCCGACGCGCTGAAGTTCAAGCTGGCGCAGGTCGCCGCCAAGTTCGGGACGCTCAAGCGCTGGCGCGGCAAGGGGTCGACGAGCTTCGGTCGCGACAGGCTGGCCTCGGCGCTCGAAGACACGCCCATCTACGACGAGGCCGTCCGCGAGGTGTTCCACGAGGACCTGGCCGTCGAGGCGACGAAGGACGTGCTCCGGGATATCCAGGACGGCACTATCGGGCTGGAGACCGTCGGCGACCGGACGCCCATCGGACTGGGCGGGAAATCCGCCAGCCGGGAACTCCTCTCGCCGGAACACGCCGACGCCAGCGTCATCCAGACCGTTCGCGAGCGCATTCAGGACGACCGCGTCATCCTGTTCTGTCTCCACTGCCAGGACTGGCAGCGCACGACGAAGGTCAGCCGAGTGCGCGACCAGCCGGACTGTCCCGACTGCGGGTCGACCCGCATCGCCGCACTGAATCCCTGGGCCGACGAAGTGGTCTCGGCCGTCAAGTCGGGTGACAAAGACGAAGAGCAGGAGAAGATGACTCGGCGGGCGTACCGCTCGGCGTCCCTCGTCCAGACTCACGGGAAGAAGGCAGTCGTCGCACTGGCCGCCCGCGGGGTCGGGCCGCACAACGCAGCCCGGATCATCAACAAGCTCCGCGAGGACGAGGACGAGTTCTACCGCGACATCCTCGCTCAGGAGCGCGAGTACGCGCGGACGAAGTCCTTCTGGGGCTGACTGGGCCCTGACTCGCAGGGCCCGACCGCGAGGCGGTCGGTATCGACCGCTGATCCGGCCCGAGACGTTATCCCGGGGGCCGAGAGAGGAGGGGCCATGGACGGGGAGAGACGACGGCTACTGGTGGGGACCGCCGGCGGACTGGCCGCGCTCGCGGGCTGTTCGTCGCCGTTCGAGTTCGGATCGAGCGACTCGGACGCGTCTGGGGGCGGCGATAGTCAGAACCTCGGCGACGGCTATCACGCGCCGTCGCTGGACGAGCGCCCCGACGGCTGGGAGGTGACCGACACCCGGCGAGCGACCTTCGAGCGCGAGAAGTACGGCCTGGGCGTGAAAGGGTACGCGTCGACGAAGGTGTACGAGGAGACCGCGCTCCGCGACGCGGTGTCGAAGAAGACGCGCGGACAGTTCGACGGGCGCCTGGCGACCTTCTTCGCGACGAAGATCAACCTCACCGGCGAGGCGACCGCGGCGGCCGGCGTCGACCGCATATCCGAGTTCGCGAAGGACCGGTTCGAGGGCGAACTCGACAACCAGAACCTGGGGAACGTCAGGGAAGTCGAACCCAGCGGAGCGACGCCGGACGTCGGCGGCGAAGTGTACGAGTACCGCGGCGAGTACGAGACACCGGAGATCAGTCGGACGGTCGACGTCCCCGACGTCGGGACGCGGGAACTCGTCATCCCGGCCGACACCCTCCCGGTTGCCGGTCTCGTCAGCGTCTGGAAGCCCAGCAACGGCGTCGCCTACGTCGGTGGCGGGGCCTTCCCGGCGGCGAACTACCAGCAGGAGGACACCATCTCGATCACCAGCGAGGCCGGTGACGGCATCGACCTGGTCGTCAGAGTGGATCTCGGCATCGATCCGGGGGCGCTCCGCAGCGACGTCGTCGCGATGACTGAACAGATGGAGTGAGCGCACGCCCAGATAATCGTACGGGCCGGAAGTCCGAAATTTTTTGTTCTCGTCCCGAACAGACCAGTCTATGTCAGATTCGGTGGTGTCGAGCGACGGGTCGATACTCGAGTTGACGCGGCGGGAACGCGAGGAAGCGGGAGTGTCCGACGACGACGTGACGGCGGCGCTCGTGGCGGTCGTCGAGCGCGGCGACGCCGACGAGAAAGTCCTCGAGGGGTGTGAGTTCCCCGCCCTCGAGTTCGATTACGAAACCCTGTCGAGCGAGAACAATCATCCGGTTGTCTTCCGGAACTGCACGTTCGAAGGCGGTATCAGCGCCGTCCACGCCCACGTGAAGCTGCCGCTGCGTTTCGAGGAGTGTACGATCGCGGGCCTCGACCTGGAGGAGTGCTGGTTCGAGACGAACCTGACCGTCAGCGACTCCGAGATAACTGGCGACGTGGACACCTTCGAGGCCCAGTTCGACAGCGACGTCGACTTCACGGGGACGACCGTGGACGCACCGGTCCGGTTCGACGAGACGGCGTTCGGTGACGACACGTACTTCGACGACGCGAAGTTCGAATCGACCGTGTCGGTTCGCGGGGCGACCTTCGCGGGCACGTCGAACGAGCTCGACGACAACGCGAGTTTCACTGATACGACATTCGCCGGCGAGACTGACTTTCGTCAGTCGACCTTCCAGAGCGCGGCGTTCACGAACGTCGCGTTCGAGAGCCAGGTCCGATTCCAGTCCACCGCGTTCGAACGAGATGCCGCGTTCGACGGCGCGCAGTTCGCCGGCGAGGCTGTCTTCGACGAGGCCGATTTCCTGCGGGACGTCGCGTTCGACGGCGCCACCTTCGAAGCCGTCGCCGTGTTCCGGGGTGCGGAGTTCGAGGGCGGCGCCAGGTCGCTAGAGGACGACGCGCGGTTCGCGGCCGTCCAGTTCCGCGACGACGTGAACTTCCGGGACGCGAAGTTCAGGGACGCCAACTTCGAGGAGGCCGAGATCGACGGCCGGGCGATGTTCGAACGCGTGCAGTTCACCGGGGACAGCGCGTTCACGGCCGTCACGTTCGGCGGGGAGGCCGACTTCGACGAGGCGCGCTTCGTCGGCGATTCGACCTTCGCCGACGCCCGATTCGAATCGGCCGCGGTGTTCCGGGGTGCGGAGTTCAGCGGCGACTCCAACCACCTCGGTGAGGCGGCCTCGTTCGCAAACGTCCGGTTCGAGAACGAAGTCGACTTCGACGACGCCACCTTCACGTCCGCGTCGTTCGACGGGAGCGAGTTCGCGACACGCGCCGACTTCTCGGGGGCGTCGTTCGACCACGTCACCTTCTACGTGCTCCCGGTGACGAACGAGACGTACGTAGACCTGACCGACGCCGTCCTCAAATCGGGTCGCGTCCGCCAGCCCGATTCGGGCTGGGTCCGGTACGACCTCACGACGGCGAGCGTCGGCGACGTCACCCTGGACGCGGACGTCGACGACGACCACCGCCAGTTGCTCGACTACTTCCGGTTCTGTAACACGGAGTTCAACGAGTTCGACGGATACAAGTTCGACTTCTCCGCGCACACGGACTACCTCGACCGCAACGACTGGAACCTCCACGAGTTCGACGAGAACTTCGCCGACGCGTCGCACGCGACGGCGATGACGCCGGAGACCATCGAACGAACCTACCTCAAGGCCAAGACCGCGGCGTCGGCCGCCGGCCAGATGAAAGCGGCCGGGGAGTTCCGGGTGAAACGCCAGCAGTTCGCCAGGAAGAAGTACGTCGACATCGCGCGCGACGGGTCGACCGACCTTCGCACGCGGCTGAAAAACCTCGGCCGCGCCGCCGAGAACGCCTTCCTCGGTGTCACCTGCGGCTACGGGATGCGTCTCTATCGCATCGCCGTCGTCTTCCTGCTCGCGCCGCTGATCCCGGCACTCCTCTACTCGTTCGGTGGCCAGCGGTTTCTCACCGGCGCCGGTCAACCCGAGTCGGTTGCCGCGCTGGCGACGCCGGTGGGACAGGCCATCTTCTACGAGAATCTCCACTTCAGCTACATCACCTTCCTCACCATCGGATACGGCGGTATCGGGCCCCAGGGCGCGCTCGCACGCATGCTCGCGGGCCTGGAAGTGTACGGCAGCGTCGTCCTGTCCGGCCTCGTGCTCTACTGCCTGATCAAGCGCTCGGAGATCTGATAGTGGTGGTTGTAACCATTTTCGTCGGGCACACGCTATCGAGCGTGTATCCGGGCTGAACCGACCGTCGGCGGAGAACCACCGGGAAAGAAGTACAACCACCACTATGAGACCGCAGACCCGAAACGCCTATTCACCCGGTGGAACACGTCACCAGCATGACCGAACGTGTCAGCGGTGGAGACGTGTACGTCGAGAACGCGACCGAGGACGTCGTCGTCGAGGGAGCGGAGGACGTGGTCGTCGAGGCGGACGCAGTCGGTGGAAAACTCGTCATCGAGAGCGCCCAGGACGTCGTGGTGAAGGGCGGCGCCGTCACCGTCGAGCAATCCGAAGACGTCAACGTCGAGTCCGGCGCCGTCGAGAGCGGCGACGTCACCGTCGAGAACGCACAGGACGTCGTCGAGGACGACGGTAGTCTGCTCTGAGCGATGGACGAGTACGACGTCCGCGTCGTCGGCGACCAGAAGTCACGGACCATCGACGAACCAGTCGAGAGCGTCGCGGTCGCGAGCACCCGCGGTTCCGTCGACGTCACCGACGCCTCCGACAGCCTCGTGCTCGCCGTGGAAGGCGACCGGAACTCCGTCGTCGTCGGCGGATCCGGTGGAACGGTGACGCTCCGCATCGACGGCCAGCGCAACTCCATCACGGTCGCCGAGGCACTGGAACTCGTCGTCGAGCGGGACGACGGCTCGGCGAACTCCATCGCACGGCAGTCGTTCGAAACCGACGAGGACGGCGCCGCCGCTGAACTGATCCGCCAGGACCGGGAGGAAGCATACGCGTCGCTGGGCTGGTTCGGCTACTCGCTGGTCTCCTACCAGACGAAGGCCACAGAGCAGGAGTTCTGCCAGAACTGCGGCCGGGAGACAGACGCCGTCGTCCAGCGCCACAGCGAGCGCGTGCTCACGGTGCTCGGCCTCTCGGTGTCCGTCGGCGAGTCGACGACGGCCGACGAGTGCGAGTACTGCACCCTCCAGGTCCCCGACGCCGACGTGACACTGTCGGACGCCGAGCGACGCGACATCTACGGGTGATCAGCGGAGTCGGTCGAACTCGGTCACCGTGTAGACGGCGCAGTCGTGCTCGGTGTAGGTGTGCCAGGTCTCGAACGACCGGTCGCCGACGTCGATGGCCGTGACGGCACCCGGTTCGAACGCGTGTTCGAGGTCGTACGAGGCGTCCGGGAACGCGTCGATCGGTCGGACGTCTATCTCCGTCCTGCAGGAAACGGCGTCCGATTCGTAGTCGAACGCCGTCGATCCGAACTCGTCGAGCGCGACGGTCCGGGCGTCGGCGACGGTCGCTTCCTCGCAAGAGGCGATCTCCTCGAAGCCGAGACTCGGCGCACGGACGTAGTGTGAACTGCCGATTATCCGGAACCGGAACTCGTGGCCCGCAATCGGGACCGTCCCGCGAGCGTAGACCTGTAGCGCGTCGGGGTCCGGGACGTCGTGGCCGAAGCAGAGTACGTCGTAGTTCATGTCAGAAGTCGACGATGACGTCGTAGTTCGGGTCGAAGACGCTGTTCGGTTCGACGCCGCGGTACTCGGGGATCGGGCGCCACTCACGGGACTCGTAGGCCGTCCGTTCGCGCTGGCTGTCGATGACCGGGGCGCTCTCGAACTGGACCGGGCGAGTCGGCTCCGGGGCGAGGACGTAGAACCCCTCGGCTCGCTCGAGGCCTGCGTCGCCGTCCAGGTCGTCGTACGAGTGGTAGGGTAGGTAGCTCTCGAAGCCGGCCGCACGGACGGTGCTGAGATAGGCCTTGTGGTGGTCGGGGAACGCGTACTTCGAGTACGACCAGGCGACGACGACGCCGTCGTCGGTCAGGTGCTGGCGCAACTGCGAGTAGAACTCCGTCGAGTACAGCGGCAGCATCTCGTCGGAACGGGCGCCCGGCAGGTCGACCAGTATCAGGTCGTACCGTTCGTCCGTCGTGCGGAGGTAGGAAGCGGCGTCGCCGACGGTCG
The DNA here is from genome assembly GCF_058933135.1 of Halomicrobium sp. HArcel3. NCBI lineage: Archaea > Methanobacteriati > Methanobacteriota > Halobacteria > Halobacteriales > Haloarculaceae > Halomicrobium > Halomicrobium sp. HArcel3. Next base: position 1,050,772 of record NZ_JBZYDN010000001.1, read on the forward strand.
TGTCGAGGCGGTCGTACTCGTAGGCGTCGTCGTGGTACTGCTCGAAGAACGAGTGGTTCTTCGTCCGGTTCATGAACTCCCGGTCCACGTCGACCTGATCCACCGTCACGCCGTACTTCCGGAGGTGGTCGACCGCTATCCAGTCGCCGCCACCGATCAGGAGCACCTTCGTCTCCGACCCGTTGGGATACATCGTCATCGGCACGTCGACGAGCCCCTCGTGGTACGAGTCCACCCACCGGTCGCACAGCTGGAGCGCCATGTCGAGCCGGAGGCACGTCTCCTGGCCGGGAACGTCGTCGAGGCGGCGTTCGTACACGACGGCGTCCTGGTGTCGGGTCGTGAACTGGTCGGTCACCGTGGCCGAGGCGGCGCCCGGCGGATATTCGCTCTCGATCTGGGCCTCGACGTACGTCGTCGTCAGTTCACGTTCGACCGCGTCCGCCTGGACGAGGACGCCGCCGTAGAGACCCGTCACGAGGAGCGCCACCGCGAACAGCGCCCGACTCCCGCTCGGAAATTTGACCGAGAACGCCAGCGCCGCCACGGCGTTCAGTAATCCCAGCGTGAAGATAGCCGAGACGAGTCCCAGGGTCGGATAGAGGACGAGCGCGTACACCACCGTCCCGACGAGACTCCCGAAGTAATCCACGCCGAGGACCTCGCTGAACGCCGAGCGCTCGGTCTCGACGAGTTCGGAGAGGAACGGTATCTCCAGGCCGGACAGCACGCCGACGACGACGATCGGGAGGTGCGAGGCCACCAGCAGGACGGACGATTTGAACGGGAACTCGACGCCGGGCGCGCTGTTGACGAGTATCATCCCGACGAGCCCGAACGGTCCCGCGAGCGCCAGCAGAACCTCGATACGGAAGAAGTTCGGCGCCACGTCGTCGACGTAGTTGTAGAGGAAGGCGCCGATACCCAGCGAGAACAGGAACAGTCCGATCGTGATCGAGTACCGGAGCACCGTCCCGCCGAAGATGACCCGCAGCATCTCCGAGTAGATGAGTTCGTAGACGATGCTACAGAAGGCGACGACGAGCGTCAGCCCCAGCAGGAGTACCCGATCTGACCGCAGCGACGGGACGCGAAGATCGGACACGGCCACTTACAGGCGCGGGGAGACCTTCCAGGGGTTCTCTATCCGGTAGTTCCCCTCGGACCCGGTGACCTCGAAGTCGACGACCTCCCACCCGAAGTCGTGCGACGCGTTCTCGGCCGTCAGGTGCGAACCGGCGCGATACCAGCCTCTCTGGAGGTTACTGTACGTCAACGTCTTCGGGTCGGGATTCTCCCAGGTCTCGTCCCACTCGACGGGGCCGGGGCCGGGCGGGTCCTCCGAGTACGACGCCGTCGGCCCGAGGAACGCGATGGCGGCCGTCCGGTGGGTGGCCTGGTATCTGTCGAGGTCGTCAACGTGGTCCGCGCGCCACTCGTCGTCGTCATCGTCGGGGTGGCCGTGATAGATGGCGCGGCCGTGTCGGCCCTTCGGCGCCGAACTGTAGCCGCCGGCCCCTCGGCCTTGCGCACCGGCTCCCCGCCCGCCGCGGCCGCCGCGGCCGCCGGCACGGGCGTTACCGACCGGTGCGACGTCGTCGAGTCCGACCGACGGACTCGTGTCCGCCTGGCTCGCACTGATCTGTGCCTGGTTCGGTGAGATGTCGGCCCGGGATTCGACCGTCGGGTCCGCGACGAGGGGAATCTCGATGGCCTCACCGGAGACGGCCAGTTCACCGAAGACTTTCGACTGTCGCGGCGGCGACTGCTGTTGACCGCTCGAACAGCCCGCGAGGAACCCGAGTGCCACTATCCCACCAGCGCTAGCGCGAATGAACGACCGGCGGCGCATATCTCCGAATTTCGATGGACTGTAATTAAGTTGACGATGACCAGCGGCGCCCCGACAGCGGTTGAGAAACGCCTAAACCGGCCGACGGTCAGGGTGCGTACATGCGACTGGAGGAGTACTGGGGCATCGGCCCGAAGACGTCCGATCTGCTGACCGAGGAGCTGGGGATAGAGCGGGCCGTCGACGCCATCGAGTCGACGGACACGCGCGCGCTGACCGAGGCTGGCCTCTCACGCGGGCGGGCGACCAGGATCCTCCGGCGAGCGACGGGGAAGGAGGCGATGGACCTCCTGGCGACGCGTGACACCCGCGACGTGTACAAGGAGTTGCTCCAGATGGCCGAGGAACACGCCGTCACCGAACGGGCCGCGGACGACATCCGCGTCCTCACGCCGCTCCCGACGCAGGAAGCGATGGAGGAGCGCCTGGACGAGGTCGAGGCGGCCTGCGAGGCCTGGGTCGCGCTCGACGACGAGACCCAGCGAACCGTGCTGGCGGCCTTCACGAAGTACGACAGCGGTGGCGGCGAACTCGCCGCCGTCCGGACCGCCATCGCGCTGAAGGAAACGGGCGTCGAGTCGGGCGTGTTCGCGCCACTGGCCGAACTTGACGCCGAGGCGCTGGCGGACGCAGCCCGCGCGCTCGCCGGACTGCGTGGCGAGAGCGACCGAGTGGGCGAGGGCGCCGACGACGAACTGGACCGGCTCCGGGAGCAACTGGGCCGCGTCGAAGACCTGGCGGCGGACTCGATGACCGTGGTCGAGGAACTTCAGGAGAGCGCGCGCCGACCCGACGAGTTCCAGGACGCGTTCGTCCGCCACGTCACCGACGAGAGCGAGGTGGACGTCGGCCGCGTCCGTGAGGCCACACCGACGGAAGCGACCGACGCGCAGGACTTCGTCGACGCCGCGCTTCGCTCGCTCGTCCAGAACCTCCGCTCGGCCGTCGAGGAGCGCGAGGAGACGGTCGCCGCGACGCTGGAGGACGACCTCGCCGACGCGCGCAAATCGGTCGACGCCGCTGTGACGGCGGTCGACGACGTCGCGCTGTACGTCTCGCTGGCGCGCTTCGCCGTCGACTTCGACCTCACGCGGCCGACGTTCGTCGCGGACCGACAGGTCGTCGCCATCCAGAACGCGACGAACCTCTTCCTCGTCGACGGCGGCCTGTCGGTGCAGCCGATCAGCTACGCCGTCGGCGACCACCGGCTCGACGCGGGCCGGGACCTGCCCTCGGGCGACCGCGTCGCCGTCCTCACCGGGGCGAACTCCGGCGGGAAGACGACGCTGCTGGAGACGCTCTGCCAGGTCCAGTTGCTCGCCCAGATGGGGCTGCCCGTGCCGGCCGATCAGGCAGAGGTTAGCGTCGTCGACACCGTCGTCTTCCACCGCCGCCACGCGAGTTTCAACGCGGGGGTCCTGGAGTCGACGCTCCGATCGGTCGTCCCGCCGGTGACCAGCGGCGGGCGCACGCTGATGCTCGTCGACGAGTTCGAGGCCATCACCGAGCCCGGCAGCGCCGCGAATCTGCTCCACGGCCTCGTCACGCTCACGGTCGAACGCGACGCGCTGGGCGTGTTCGTCACGCACCTCGCCGACGACCTGGAGCCCCTTCCCGAGGCGGCCCGCACCGACGGCATCTTCGCCGAGGGGCTGAGCCAGGACCTGGAACTACAGGTGGACTACCAGCCGCGCTTCCGGACCGTCGGCAAGTCGACGCCGGAGTTCATCGTCTCGCGGCTGGTCGCCAACGCCGCGGACCCGACCGAGCGGTCCGGCTTCGAGACGCTGGCCCAGGCCGTCGGCGAGGAGGCCGTCCAGCGGACGCTCTCGGACGCGCGCTGGACCGGCGAGTGAGCGGTTTTCTCGCGGCGAGGTAACTCTCAGTTGCTATCGTTCGCTTGGCCCAGGAAAGGGGTTTTCGGCGTCGCGTGGCACGCGGCGCCGAAAGAGGACAGACGGTCCGTCGCGTGGCAAGCGCGACGGTCCGCGGATACCACGACTGGACGATTGCTGGGGAACGGCGCGGGTCGTCACGCGCCCGCCGGGTCCGGTGTGAGGGGTATCCGCCGATACGGGTTGACTTGCTTGTGAACGGCCGGGGGGACCGGCCGCGGGAGCGGGTGGGGTTCGGACACTCGGACCGGACGGCATCCGTTCCGCTCGTCGACGGGACGCGGTGTCGACGGGCGGGCACGATTCCGCGTCGGATGCACGTCCGCTCCAGTTCGGGAGAGGCGCGACGTGGGTATTGTTACTCCCTCGATACCGGCACTGTCAGCGGTCGCTACTGCCCGCCAGTCGGCTCGCAGGCGATGCCTGCGCGCTCTCTGCACCCGGAAGGCAGTCCCTGAGTCGAGAGTGGATGCTCCACGCCGGGAGTCGAACCCGGAAGACGGCGCGGAGTCGATAACGGATGGTGGGAGTTTGCGAGCGATGCGCCGGTCATTCGCCCCCGTCGACGACGAGGCCGTTCACGTCGGTGATGCCGAAGCCGTCTTCCAGACGGGCCTCGACGGTGGCCGGCCGGTCGTCCGCGTCGGTGGAGACCTCGGCCGTGAGTCGGGCGTCGGCGTCGACGCGGATGTCCGTCCACGTCGGCCGGACCGACGTGACGCGCTCGACGGTCACCGCGGTGACGCCGTCGACGTTCGCGAGGACGTCGGCGACGCCCGATTCGAGGTTGCCGGCCTCGCCGCGCGGAACGCGCAGCGAGACGTCGACCGATGCGTCGACAGGGGTTGTCGCTTGTAGCGACATAGGTTCCCGCCGCGAGTCGAACGCGGGCGCGGCCTGCGAGGCCGCGTCGTGCCTGTCACGCGGGAGTGTGCCGCCGCGAGTCCCCCGCGAGCGCCAGTGATGCCTCTGGCGAGCGGGAGACCCGCGGCTGTCAGCGCCGCGGTCCGGCTGGACCGCGGTAGATGCCCGACGACCGGGCGCTGCGGACACCCGAAGGGGTGCCACCACGGCTCGGTGCCGTGGATTCGACCGTCCCACCGGGAATCGAACCCGGGCCTCGGGGCGGACGCCCCGCGTGCTAGCCAGTTACACCGTGGGACTGTTCGGGAGAACGGGCCTGGACCGGTCACGCCACGCACGCGCCGAATGCTGGCGCGTCGTGACGTGAGCGACCCGGTGACGGACGGACCGCACCGTGGCCACCAGTGGGAGACGACGTGAGAAATCGCCGGCGGCCCGCGTCCCGAAGCTGTCTACGCGGCGAGGGACGCGAACCGGCGATAGCTGGTGTCCACCAGACCATTCCAGCCGTCACCGAGTGCGCGACCCGCCACGGTGTCGAGAATACCGTGGCGTGCCGCGGGCCCTCCGCCGATCGCGTGGCGAATGGCCGTCGGTGACGGAACTGTCATGATCATTTCGTGGAGCACCTCGTTACACAGGTCGACAGGTGGCAATATATTAAACCTTTTTCACGAATGTGAACGTACCACACGCTTCGGCCGGAGCAGGGCGGGTCGCGACGGAGATGACGCAGCCTTTTGGCGTTCGTCCACGCAGGTCTGGATATGGACACACCGACGGGAACGGAGGAAGAACGTGGGTTTCGAACTCCGTGACCACACCGCGGACGTCGCCGTCGCGGCGACGGGCGAGACGCTCGGTGACGTCTTCGCCGCCGTCGCCGACGGCCTGACGGCCGCAATGTGTGAGAACGTGCCCGATCGCGGGGAGCGGTTCGACCTGTCCGTCGACGCGGAGAATCGCGAGGCGCTCCTGTTCGACTTCCTCGACGAACTCATCTACGTTCGCGACGTCGAGAGCGTCCTGCCGACCGACCACGAGGCCACGGTGGAGCGTGAGGGTGACCGCTGGCACGTCGACGCGAGCGCTCGCGGCGTCCCGCTCTCCGCCGTCACGGCGCGCGAGGTGAAGGCTGTGACGTACTCCGAGATGGACCTCTCTGAGACGGCCGACGGCTGGCAGGCCTACGTCGTCTTCGACGTGTGAGGGTGCCGTTCGGCACCGGACCGATCGCGCCGAGTTACCTTCGAGTTAATAATTCATCATAGCAACAATGCCAATTTCTGTTGTTTGGGCCGCTTTCGCTAACAGCCGAATTAATAACCCGTGGCTGCCTAGTCCCGACAATGACAGATGCGAACGCCGACGGAACGGGTGACGCCGTCCCACCGGACGATACCGTCGAAGCGACCGGTTCGTCCGACGAGGCGGTCTTCGACATGGACGTGCCCGACATGGACTGTGCGTCCTGTGCGGGCAAGGTGACGAGCGCCCTCGAAGGGACCGAGGGTGTGGAGGGCATCGACGCCCGCCCAGCCACCGGCACCGTCAGCGTCGCGTACGACGACGGGCGTGCCGAAGGAGACGACCTCACGCGGGCCGTCGAGTCGGCCGGCTACGAGGTGACCGGCACGAGCGGTGACGGCGCCGACGAAGACGCGCAGGATGGGGACGGAACCCGGAACGTCTGGACGAGTCCGCGCGCGATCAAGACCTGGGTCGGTGCGGTGCTCCTCGCCGTGGGCATCGTCTTCGAGCCCGCACTCCTCGGACTCGCCGACGACCCCGTCGTCGCGACCGTCCTCGCGACCGAGTTCTCGCTCGCGGACGTGCTCTTCCTCGGCGCCGTCGCCACGGCGGGACAGGAGATCCTGCGGGGCGGCTACTACTCGGCGAAGAACACCGCACTCGACATCGACTTCCTGATGAGCGTCGCGATGGTGAGCGCCGTCGCCGCGTCGGTCATCTCGGCTTCGGCTAACTTCTACTTCGAGGCGGCGACGCTCGCGGTGCTCTTTAGCGTCGCAGAACTGCTGGAGCGGTACTCGATGGACCAGGCCAGGTCCTCCTTGCGCGAACTGATGGACCTCTCGCCCGACGAGGCGACCGTCCGTCGCGACGGTTCGGAGGTGACCGTCCCGGTCGAGGAGGTTCGCATCGGCGACAGCGTACTCGTCCAGCCGGGCGAGAAGATTCCCCTCGACGGCGTCGTCCTGAAGGGAGAAAGTGCCGTCAACGAGGCGCCGATCACCGGCGAGAGCGTCCCCGTCGACAAGGCAGACGGCGACGAGGTGTACGCCGGCACGATCAACCAGGCCGGCTTCCTGGAAGTCGAGGTCACCGCCGCGGCGGGCGAGGACACCCTCTCGCGCATCGTCGAGCTCGTCGAGGACGCCCAGGCCAACAGGACAGAGCGCGAGCAGTTCGTCGACCGCTTCGCCGGCTACTACACGCCCGTGATGGTCGCACTCGCGATTCTGGTCGCGACAGTCCCGCCGCTGGTGCTGGAGGGGCCGGTGACCGCCGGCGTCGCCGGTTACGCAGTCACGTTCCCGGCAGGGTGGATGCCCTGGTTCGTCAACGGCATCACCTTGCTCGTGCTGGCCTGCCCCTGCGCGTTCGTCATCTCGACGCCGGTGACTGTGGTCTCGGGTATCACCAGCGCCGCGAAAAACGGCGTCCTCATCAAGGGCGGAAGGTACCTCGAATCGATGGGGCAGGTCGACGCCGTCGCGATGGACAAGACCGGCACGCTCACGCGCGGTGAACTGGCCGTCACCGACGTCGTACCCATCGGCAACCGCACCGAAGACGACGTCCTCGCGTGCGCACGCGGGCTCGAACAGCGCTCCGAGCACCCCATCGGCGAGGCCATCGTCGCCCACGCGAGCGACGCCGGCGTCGAAACCGTCGAGGTCAGCGAGTTCGAGAGCCTCACCGGCAAGGGCGTCCAGGCGACCCTCGGCGGAGAGGCCCACTACGCCGGCAAGCCCGGCCTGTTCGACTCGCTGGGCTTCGACCTCGAACACGTCCACGTCGTCGAGAGCGACGACGGCGTCGCGGACGAGGTCCGCGACCTCTGTGACCGCCAGGGCTGTCTCAACCTCGCCGAGGACACCATCCCGCGACTCCAGAGCGAAGGGAAGACCGTCGTCCTCGTCGGAACGGAGGACGACCTGGAAGGGGTCGTCGCCGTCGCCGACGACGTCCGGCCCGAGGCCGCCTGGACCGTCGAGCGTCTCCAGAATCTGGGCGTCGAGGTGGTGATGCTCACCGGCGACAACGAGCGGACGGCACGCGCCATCGCCGACCGCGTCGGCGTCGACGACGTCAGGGCGGGACTGCTCCCCGAGGAGAAAGTCGAAGCCATCGAGGAACTCGACGCCGAGTACGAGGGGGGCGTCGCCATGGTGGGTGACGGCATCAACGACGCACCAGCGCTTGCGACGGCGACCGTGGGCGTGGCGATGGGTGCCGCGGGGACCGACACCGCTATCGAGACGGCCGACGTCGCGCTGATGAGCGACGACCTCTCGAAGCTTCCCTACCTCTACGACGTGGCCCACCAGGGCAACGGCGTGATCCGGCAAAACATCTGGGCGAGTCTCGGGCTGAAGGCGATGCTGGCCGTCGGCGTCCCACTCGGCGTGGTGAACCTCGCCATCGCCGTGCTGCTCGGCGACGCCGGGATGACGCTGGGCGTGACGGGCAACGCGATGCGGCTCTCGCGCGTGACGCCGGAGACGCCCGACGCGGACGAGACGGACGCGGCCGCGTGACCCCACCGTTATCACCCAGCGTCCCTACGCGGCAGGTATGGAACGGTACGACCAGATCTACCGGCTCTACCGGGACTACGACACGGAGACCCTGGAGGCGTACCAGGACTTCGTCGACCTGTTTCCCCCCGTCGATTCGCGGGTAGCGCTGGACCACTGGGAGGAGGCGACCGACGAACGTGAGCGGCGCAAGGCGGAGATTCGTGACGGGTTCGACGAGGAAGGGGACGTGTACGCCGAACTCGCGGCCACGCTGAGTCGCGACCAGGCCTTTACGGCGCTCGACCTGGCCACCGAGTACGAGCGACCGGTCAACGCGCTCGTCCTCGACGTCGACGAGACGTTGCGGACCGCCGGCCGGACGGACAACGAGATTCCACGGGACGTACTCCACCGCCTCCACCAGTTACACGAGGACGGCGTGCCCATCGTCGTCTGTACTGGCCAGACGCTGGAGAACGTCAAGGGCTTCCTCATCCAGGGGCTGGGGAACGAACTCGTCCACTCCGGCGATCTGAGCATCGTCTACGAGTCGGGCAACGGCGTGTTCACGCCAGGACACGGTCCGGACACCAAGCGACTCCTCTACGAGGATCTCGACGACGAGATCACTGACGTGTTCGCGGCCGTGCGCTCGCGTATCGTCACCGAGGCCCCCGACGAGATCCGCCGGGGCTGTCACCTCCAGGGCAACGAGTTCAACGTGACGCTGAAGCCCAACGCCGAGACCGGGACGCCGGCCGCACGGGACGTCATCGACCACGCGCTGGTGTACGTCATCGACTTGCTGGCCGACGCCGTCGGCGAACAGATCGGGGACGTCGGCGGGTCGAATGAGGCGGAGACTGACCCCGCGTCGTGGGCGAGAGCGCTCTACAGCAGGGACCCCGAGATAGAACAGGTGCTGCGATCGCGGGACGCGCTCCCCGAAGTCGACGCCGACGACGCACCGGCGGACCTCGCGGCGATCCTCGAACGGATCGACGTCGCGTACTACGAGGCCGACGCCGCCGAGATCGTCAGTCTCGAACTCGACAAGGCGGCCGGCGTCGAGGCGGCGTTCGACGTGCTCGGCGTCGAGGACCCCTTCGCGCTGGTTATGGGCGACAGCAAGAGCGACCTTCGCGTGATGCGGTGGCTCGAAGAACAGGAGGCGGGACTCGCCGCGGCTCCCAAACACGCCTCACGGGACGTCCTGGACCACGTCATCAGGACGGACGAGCTGCTGTTCGACGAGGGCGACGCCGCCTCCGTCCTCGAACTCGTCGCCGGCACGAACCTGTTCGCGGAACTCGACGGGTGAGCGACGGACCGTTCGATCCGTCCACGGGCTGACGGTCGGCGACTCGGTCCACGAGCCGACCGGCGAATCGATCGATGGATTCGACCGACAGAATGGGTTCTCGATCCACCCGGCTGTGGCGAACCGCCAGGCGAACGTGTCCCGGCAGTCGGACGGGCAGTCGACGTACAGCAGTGCCAGCGTCCCGGTCTAGATCATGTTCTCCGCCTCGATCGTCTCCCAGACGGCCCCGCCGTGGTCTGTGATACCGTAGACGCGGCCCTTCTTCCGGTCCTCCGATACGAGGAGCTCCGTGAGTTCGTGGTCGCGGAGTTCCTGCAGCGCGCGCGAGACGTGAGCCACGCTCAGGTCCGTGTCTTCGGCGATCCGTGAGGGCGTGGCGGGGCTGTCACTGAGGCGTTTGAGCGTCGCGATCCTGTACCGTGAACTGATGACGTAGCTGACGTCGTCCCATTCTGATGCAACCATAGTTTTGATCTGGACGCGGTGGCGAGCCGGCCGACCACCGCGTCGTCGAACGGTCGGGGTGGGCTCGGTCCCTGTCCCTGTCAACCGTTTGGGACGAACTCCGGATAACTATCACGTCAGTTCTAGAAGGGCAATCGCAAGTAAGAGTGGGTTTACTGGACTATAGATACGGTTTCTCGGAGTAACAACGGCCATACTCTCACGTCGACCCGCCCCTGTTCGGGGGCAGCGACCCCTCACACCCGCGCCCAACCGGTAATCTACGGGGGGTACTCCGCTGTCACGAGTGGCCTACTGTCGCCGAGTTACTGAGATGAAGCCGGATTCCCCGATAACGTCGACATAATCCGACTCATATCGCAACAGGAGCGGTTCAGGCGGGTCACCCGGGAGTAACTGGCCGACTGTTCGGTGTGACGACGCAATCGATTGAGTCACCCCATCGATAGTCGCCACGCGTGCGCCGGCGATTCGTCCAAGCCGGGAGTCGCTACGTCGCGCGCGTCACGGCGTCGATGGCCCGGTCGACGTCCCCGTCGTCGACGTCCCAGTGGGTGCAAAAGCGCACGACGTGGTCGTCGAAGGGAACGCCGAGGAGCCCTTCGGACTCGCAGTCGTCGAGGAACGCCTCGGCCGACCGGTCCGTCTCGACGAGGACGATGTTCGTCTCTGGCGGGGTGACGGAGAGACCGTCGACCCGGTCGATACCGTCGGCGAGTCGCGCCGCGCGCCGGTGGTCCTCGTCGAGTCGGTCCCGATTCTCCAGCGCGCGCAGTCCCGGCGCGGCTATCATCCCCGCCTGGCGCATCCCGCCGCCCAGGAGTTTCCGGTTGCGTCGCGCCGCGTCGACGAACGACGACGAGCCGGCGAGAATCGATCCCACGGGCGCGCCGAGCCCCTTCGAGAGACAGCACATCACCGAGTCGACGTGGTCGACGAAGACCGACGCCCCGACGTCGTGGGCCGTCGCCGCGTTGAACAGCCGCGCCCCGTCGAGGTGGACCGGGATCCCCAGGTCGTGTGCGGCCGCGGCGGCCGCGGCGACGTCGTCGGGGGAGTGGGCCGCCCCGCCCTTGCTGTTGTGGGTGTTCTCGAGCGAGAGGAGCCCCGTCCCGGGCCGGTGACCGTCGGCCTCGACGTAGCCGGCGTGCACCTGCGTCGAGGTTATCACGCCCCGCTCGCCGCCTTCGAGCGTGCGTGGCTGGAGGGCTGCGTGCTGGGCCAGGCCGGCGAGTTCCCACTTGTAGATATGGCTCTCGCGCTCGCAGAGCAGTTCCTGGCCCCGTTCGGTGTGGGTCCGGGCGGCCACCTGGTTGCCCATCGTCCCCGAGGGGACGAACAGCGCCGCCTCGGTGCCGAGTATCTCGGCGGCGCGCTGCTGCAGTTCGTTGACCGAGGGGTCTTCACCGTAGACGTCGTCGCCCACGCTCGCGTCCCGGGCGGCGTCCCGCATCGCCTCGCTCGGCCGGGTGACTGTGTCGCTCCGCAGGTCGATCATGTCCCCACCGTAGCGGCCGGACACGCAAAACTCCGCGGGTGAGTCCGTCACCGCGTCGGCGCACTCGCCCCCGCCCACGAAAATCGCAGTCCACACCTGTCGCAGGACTGTCTCGTTGGCGGTCTGATAGTCGGTAGATTCATGGTACGGTTCCCCCGATTTTGTCGGGACTAGCGAAACCATGGAGATTTCAGACAATCTTGCCTGTCTCTACAGCGGACAGGTGGAGCGGCGTGACGGCAGTTACGTCATCGAAGTGCCTGAAACCGAGGTATCAGTCGGCGACGTCGCGCCCGGGGACGTGTATCGTATCGCGTTACTCGCCACCGACGAGGCGGAAGACGACGAGGGGACGTCCTCGCAGTCCAACTCCCGCTCTGGGTCACCTGACCAGTCCAGGTCCCGGAACGGGTCGCGGGCTCACCAGGGACCGCCAGTCGACGAGGGCGAGCGGCGCACTGTCGACATCGAGGACATCGGCGAGAAGGGCGACGGCATCGCCCGGGTCGAACGCGGCTACGTCGTCATCGTCCCCGACACGGAACAGGGCGAACGCGTCACCATCGAGATAACGGACGTGAAGGAGAACCTCGGGTTCGCGGAAGTCGTCGAACGCAAGGCGTACTACGAGTAAGGACGGTCCGGTACCGCGGACTGAAGTCCGGGACGGATCGGGCCAGCCGTTGCGTCGTTACGTCCGGAGTGTTCCCACGTAATGGAACGCAAGAAAAGGGAGCGCTGGGCCCCCGCGTCGCGACGACGGGACCGCTACGGGTTGGGGTTGTAGATATCCGGTTCGCCCTCGCCCTCGACCTGCACGACGCCCAGCATGCCCTTGCGGACGACCCGCGTCAGCGCGTGGTCGACGAGTTTGATCGGCCCCGGAACCGGCGTGTCTATCTCCGCGGCGGCGACGGTCCCGGGGGCGACCGGTGCCGTCTCGACGAACCGGTCGGGCTCGGAGACCAGGTCACCGTCGCGGTAGAACGTCTCCCAGACGTTCCCGATGCCGTGCCAGGAACTGATGTGGTTCGGACCGCCGTTGGAGTGGAAGATGCGGACGCGGTCCCCTTTCTCGACCGTGACCGGTCCGTAGCCGTCCTCGGTGAACGCGTACGCCTCGCCGTTGATACAGACGTACGTGGAGTCCTGGGACTTCGCCGCCCCGAGGTCGAACTCGTGGTGGCCTTTCTCGCCGGGCGCGCCGTTCGTGTAGATCTCGTGCTGGCCGAAGAACAGTTCGTGGTCCACCTCCGGGAGCCCCTCCTCGGGTTCGACCAGGATGGCACCGAACATCCCCGCGCTGATGTGGTGGTCCATGTTCGGGACCGCACAGTGGTAGATGAAGACGCCGGGGTACGTCGCTCTGTACTCGATTTCGGCGCTCTCTCCAGGTGCGATGGTCGTGTCGCTCGCACCGCCGCCCGGCCCGTAGACGGCGTGGAAGTCGATGTTGTGAGGCAGCTGACTGTCCTCTGGATTGTTCAACTGGAACGTGACTGTGTCGCCGCGGCGCACGCGGACCATCGGCCCCGGAACCCGGCCGTCGAAGGTCATGTAGTCGAACGTGACGCCGGGCTCTATCTCCGCCGTCACCTCCTGGGTCGTCATCTCGATCTCGTGGTGGCGCGGCTCGTCCCAGTCGACCGGATCCGGAATGTCTCGCGGATCCGCCGCGATCCGGTCGACGTCGACGTCCTTGGCCGGGTCGAGTCCGTCCTCCGTCGCCGGTTCGGTCTCGTCCTGGTTCGTGCTGGTGGCCGCCTCCTCCTCACCGTCTCCGGTACAGCCAGCGACGAACGCCGCCCCGCCCACACCGATCGTCGAGAGGAACGCGCGTCGGTCCGTGAATGGTATTTCTTTCATCTGTCTACAGACCGAGAGAACGATGGAGGTTCCATTCAATGGCCGAGCGGGTTCCAGATTCGTGAGAACTGTTCCCGTGGCCCGGGACGTCCGACGCAGATGTTCGGTCGTTCGTTTATATTTCAGCGCCGGATCCCCGTATTTTGACGGTCCTTTTGTTCGCGTTTCGACGAGCGTGAATCGAGGGATCCTCGCGTGTAGGGTGCTCGCGTGTATCCAGTGACGGGCGCATGTGCGGGAGAACAACGATTCGAACAGTCCCCTGGCCGGAGCAGATGCGGCTCTCGATCACTTAAAAGGGCGAGTGAACATCTTCACCCACGTTCTCAGGGCCTGAGAGGCGGGTGACCGAGTGAAGGGGTTGTGAGCAGCAATTTCGCCCGAACGTGACGATGATGGAGGATAGCTATCGGCGAAATCGCACCGTAGTAACGGAGGGGAATCGTCCGTGACCGACGATGGGCCAGTCTCGTTCGACGACGACGAGGAAGCCCGGATGGAACGCGCGCTGGCGGAGGCCGGGTACGACACCGAACTCGGCATGGAGATGGCGAAAGACGCCCAGCGCGTCGCGGCGGGCGAACTGTCCGAGGCCGCCTTCTTCGACCGGTACCACGAAGACGTCCTCGACGAGTTCGGCCGGGACGCGCGCGAACTGCCGGAACTCCGCGACGACGTCGACGGCGAGGTCGTCGCCGACGCCGACGACCCCGACGGGATCCGCGAGAGTCTCGCGGCCATCGCCGACGACGAGGGCGTCTCCCGGCGAGAGGTGATGAAGAAGGGCGGCGCGGCCGCGATGGCCCTGAGCGTCTTTGCCGGGGGCGGCGGCGCGGCGGCGACCGGCGAAGACGACGAGTCCTACGACGGAACGCGCTACGGGATGGTCATCAACCTGAACAACTGCGACGGCTGCCTCGCCTGCGTGAAGGCCTGCGAGCAGGAACACGGCACCTCGCGGGGCGCTAACTGGATGTACGTCTTCACGTACGAGGACGAGAACCAGGACGGCGAGAACTTCCTCGTCCGGCCCTGCCAGCACTGCACCGACTCGCCGTGTACGAAGGTGTGCCCCATCGGCGCGCGCCACACCCGCGAGCAGGACGGGCTCGTGCTGACGGACTACGACATCTGTATCGGCTGTCGGTACTGCGAGGTGTCCTGTCCCTACGGGGTCAACTACTTCCAGTGGGGCGAGCCCGACGTGCCGGACGCGGAGATCGACGACGACCACCAGATCGACGAGCGCGGCCGGTGGGTCGGCTCGCGCCCGCCGAAGGGCGTGATGGGCAAGTGCACGTTCTGCGTCGACCGCCAGGACGGCCAGATGGGCGAGGAGAAGATCGGTACCACCGCTTGCGAGGAGGCCTGTGCGATGGACGCCATCCACTTCGGCGACCTCAACGACGAGGAGAGCGCGCCGAACCAGCATCTTGAGGCGTACAAACAGGCCCACCAGAACGACCACTCCGAGTGGGAGAACCGCACGGACGACATCGTGTCGACGTTCGAGCTGATGGAGGAACGGGGCACGAACCCCAACGTCCAGTACATCGGTAACGAACCGTCCGAGCACGCCCGCCAGGTCGAGGGGCCCGTCGCCTACGAGGACATGGGCCTGGTCGACGACCGCAAGCAGGAGGTACTGGACAACGGCGCCATGGCAACCGACGGAGGTGAAGAGGCGTGAGCGCCGACGTCTCGGGCGTCAGTCGCGAGGTGCTCGTCCGGCCGATCCAGTCACGGTCGAAGGGGTACCTCCTCGCGCTGGCGGCGTCGCTGGGCGCCATCGGCGTCTGGGTGTTCTTCTACACGCAGCAACTCGAACACGGAATGATCGTCACCAGCCTCGCCGACTGGGGCTCCGGCGGTGGCGTCCCGTGGGGGCTGTACATCGGCGCGTTCATCTGGTGGGTCGGCATCGCCCACGGCGGGATCATCCTGTCTGCGGCCGTCCGGCTCATCGGACTCGACACCTACCAGCCGGTCGCGCGGATGGCGGAACTGCTGACCATCGCCGCGCTGACCTGCGCTGGGCTGTTCATCCTCATCCACGTCGGCCGGCCGGACAGGCTGGTGACGAGCGTCCTGCCCGCGTGGCCGACGCGCGTCCAGTGGTCACCGCTGATGTGGGACGTCACCGTCATCACCGCGTACTTCGTGCTGACGGCGACGTACCTCATGTTGACCATCAGGTACGACATCCACCGACTCAGGGACCAGCTCCCGGACGTCCTGGAACCGGTCTACAAGGCCCTGATGATCGGGTACACGGAGAAGGAAGACGCGGTCGTCGAGCGGATGGTCTGGTGGGTGGCTTTCGCCATCATCATCATGGCGCCGCTGTTGCTCCACGGGGGCGTCATCCCGTGGCTGTTCGCGTTGCTGCCGTCGATGGCCGGCTGGAGTGGCGGCGTCCAGGGACCATCCTTCCTCTCCATCGCGCTCACCTCGGCCGTCAGCGGCATCATCATCATCGCCGCGGCCTTCCGGTGGGCCTACGACTGGAAGGAACTCATCCCGGACGCCGTGTTCCGGGGCCTGGCGAAGTGGCTGGGCTTTTTCAGCCTGCTCTTCCTCTGGCTCCAGCTCCAGCAGGTCGTGACCGGCATCTTCGCCGCGCCGACCACGCTCCAGCACGCGACCGAGGTGAAGCTCTCGACGCCGGTGTACTGGGTCGCCATCGGGCTCGTCGGCGTGACGCTGGCGTACGTCTTCGCCTCGGCGCTGAAGCCGGCGCTGTTCAGCATCCCCGCGTTGGTCGTGGCCTCCTTCGCTGTGCTGGTCGGCACGCTCGTCGAGAAGACGCTCTTCGTCGTCGAGGGGCTCCAGCACGCCCACTTCCAGCTGTACGACGGGGTCCCGGGCGCGTACGTTCCCTCGGCGGTCGAACTATCGGCGTTGCTCGGCACCGCCGGCATCGCGGTGCTGTTCTTCCTGGTCGTCTCGAAGGTCATCCCGGTGGTCGAACTCCACGCCATCGAGGCGGACCACGAGGAGGTGAACCAGTGATGATCCCGCTCGCCTCGTCGGTGCCGCATACGCTGCCGTTCGTCGGCCCCGGGACGTACCTCATCTTCGGCATCGTCCTCGCGCCGGTGTACCTGATGCTCGTCGCGTGGTTCCTCGGCGAACCGAGCGACCGGCAGTCGGCGCTGCTCGGCGTCGGCTACGTCGCCGGGCTGACGACGGCCATCTGGGGCGGCCTGTTCGTGGTGACGATGGTCATCGAGTTCGCGTTCTTCTGAGAGCGACGCCCCGCCGGTATCGCCCGCCGACCGCTTCCGGCGAACCGACGCTGACCGCGACCCGCGACTACGAACTCAACGAACCTCATGACCGAAACCGAAAGCGAACTGACCGAGCGACTCGAGACCGTCCAGGACCCGGCGAACGACGAGGACATCGTCTCGATGGGCCTGGTGAACGACGTCACCGTCCGCGACGGGACTGCGGAGGTGTCGCTGGCGTTCAACGCGCCCTACGCGCCCGAAGAGATAGAGATAGGTAACGCCATCAGGGACGAAATCGAGGAGGCCGGCCTCGAACCGGACCTCCGGGCGAACGTCGGCGAGGAACACGGCTTCGACGAGGACGTCCTGCCGGGCGTCCGCAACGTCGTCGCCGTCGCCTCCGGCAAGGGCGGCGTCGGCAAGACCACCGTCGCCGCGAACCTCGCGGCCGGACTCAAGGACATGGGTGCGCGCGTCGGTATCCTCGACGCCGACGTGCACGGACCGAACGTCCCCCGAATCCTGCCCACGGAGAACGAACCGGGCATTACGCCGGACGAGGAGATCGTCCCGCCCCGGTCGGACGGCGTCATGGTGATGAGCACCCACCACATGATGCCCGACGACGAGGACGAGCCGGCGGTCATGCGCGGGCCGATGGTGAACAACGTGATGATGAAGTTCGTCAACGAGGTCCAGTGGGGCCGGCTAGACTACCTCGTCGTCGACCTGCCGCCGGGGACCGGCGACGCCTCGCTGAACCTCCTGCAGACGCTGCCCGTCGCCGGCGTCGTCATCGTCACGACGCCCCAGGAGATGGCGGTCGCGGACGCTCGCAAGGGACTGCGCCTGTTCGCGGACCACGACGCCCCCGTCCTCGGCGTCGTCGAGAACATGAGCACCTTCCGGTGTCCCGGCTGCGGCGACGACCACTCGGTGTTCGGCGAGGGCGGTGGCGACGAGATACGCGAGGACTACGACGTCCCGGTCCTGTCACGTCTGCCCATCCACCCCGACTTCGACAGCCAGGGCGGCGACGGCCCGACGGTCCGGGACGACGAGAGTCCAGTTCAGGAGGACCTGTTCGACATGGTCGACACCGTCGCCGACCGCATCGGCGAGGAGAACCGGCGGCAGGTCGCCGAGCACGTTGACGCGGCAGGCGAGCACGCGGGCGACGACGTTCCCGCGGCGGTCGAGTCGCGCTGAATCGACGAGCCTCGTCCGTCTGCCACGCTCACGCTTCGTCGCGAAGCGCCTCCGCGACCGCCTGCAGTTCGCCTTTCCTGAACGCGTTCTCCGTCTCCGACGGATCGTCGTCGTCCATTTCACCGATCTTCCAGAGGATTCCCGCCCGCATCCGTGGCTTCGACGGGAGGCGGTTCGCGTCGACGTCGTAGCCCACGGCCTCGCAGATAGCGGCCAGCGCCTCCTTCGTGAACGCAGTGGAATACTCTCGCTCGTACCGCCCGACCGAGACGCGGATTTCGTTCCGGAGGGCGTCGACTGTCGGTGACATTGACAGCAGTGTGAACGGGGCGCGTTGTGTACGTTCCGGTCACCGGGTGAGGTCGGAACCGGAACGGTATCCGCCGTCCGAACAAAAAACAGCGACGGCCGTCAGTCGTCGCTCAGCACGCCTTCCGCCACCGCGACGTCGTCGACGCCCGGGTCCTCCTCGGACGCCCGGAGGACGAAGCGCTTCCTGACGAGGTCGGCGGCGTAGATGACCGTGCCGAGGATGATGAGCGTGTCACCCGGGAGCCGGGCCCAGAACAGATTCTGGACGATCGGCTGGTTGTAGAACGCCACGCTTCTGGCCGCGGCGTAGCTCTCGGTGAAGGCCGCCTCAAGCTGGAGGAAGCCGACCGGGAGGACGGAGACGAACACCATCAGCGCCAGGCCGACGTTCCAGCACCAGAACGCCGCCCGGAGCCAGCGACCGTCCCAGCGGTCCGGTTCGATGGCTATCTGGAGCATGTAGGTCACCATCCCCAGCGCGAGGAAGCCGAAGGCGCCGAACATCGCGGCGTGGGCGTGGCCGACGGTGAGGTAGGTGCCGTGCTCGTAGTAGTTGATCAGCGGCAGGTTGATGAAGAACCCGAGCACGCCGGCGCCGACGAAGTTCCAGACGCCGCTGGCCACGATGAACATGAACGGGAGCTTGTACGGGAAGTCCGCCGTCTCGGACATCGCCGTGTACTGCCCGAGCGCCTCGTAGAGGATGAAAACCAGCGGGATCAGTTCCAGCGTCGAGAAGACGCTCCCGATGGGAATCCACATATCCGGCATCCCGACCCACCAGTAGTGGTGGGAGACGCCGATGACGCCCGTGCTCATCACCAGCAGGGCCTGGAGCATGACCGCCTTCTCCGCGCTGCGCCGTTTGAGCAGGTTCATCGACACCAGCGTCAGCCCGACGATGGCGACGATGAAGAACTCGAAGGCGCCCTCGACCCACATGTGGACGACCCACCAGCGCCAGAACTCCGTGACGGCGATGTTCGTCTCCGGGGTGAAGAAAAAGCCGGCGGTGAACAGCAGCGCGATAGAGCCGCCGGCGTACAGGATCATGTGCGCGAGGCCGTACACCGGCTCACGGTCGAGCAGCGGCTTCAGCCCGCGGATCGAGAGGACGGCCCAGAGGCCGAACCCGGCGAGCAGGCCGAACTGCCAGAGCTTGCCGACTTCGAGGTACTCCAGGCCCTCGTTCCCGACGAGCCACCAGAGATCGCCGAAGTAGCCGTTCGAGCCGAGCCAGATGCCACCGAGACCGCCGACGGTGACGACCACGATGGCGGCCAGCAGCCCGTCGATGTACGTCGACTGGCGCTTCGGTTCGTGACCGGTCAGCAGCGGCGGGAGGAAGAGCCCAGCCCCCAGCCACGTCGCGGCGATCCAGAGGATCCCCAGGTCGATGTGCCAGGTCTTGGCCATCGCGAAGGGGAGGATCTGCAGGATGTGCACCCCGAATATCTCCTCGATGCCGAAGAAGCCGGCTCGCTCTATGTAGAAGTGGGCGAGCAGTCCGCCGAGCAACACCTGTGCGAGGAACAGTCCCGCGGCGACCGGGACGAAGCGCAGCGCGGACCGTTGGCTCGGAAACACGCTCACGTCACCAGGTTCTGGCACGGAGAGTCCGTCCGCGGACGGCTCCGGCAGTTCGACGGACCTGTAGAGCCAGATGCCGAAGCCCGCACCGGCGACGAGCAACACCATCGCGACGACGCTCCAGGTCATCGCCGCTCCAGTGGCGTCGTTGCCCGCACCCGGCGCGTACGGCCACTCGTTCGTGTACGAGTGGTCACCGTCGGGTCGGTCGGTGTGGGAGAACCACGCCGTCCACATGGCGAAGTCGGCGAACTCCTCGGCCTCGGCCTCGGAGCCGATCATCCCCTCGGGGACGCCGCGCTCGTGACTTCCCTCGTGGTACCGCTCGACGTACTCCTCGCGCACCTGCTGGTGGGCGTACAGTTCGGCCGCCGAGTACTGGATGTCACCGCCCTCGTACTGGTCGTCGAGGTCCTGCTTCACGACGTCGTCCACCGCCGCCCGCTCCTCGGACGCCAGGCTATCGTACTCCCCGCCGTACCGATCCTCGGCGTAGTACGAGCGCATGTACCGGGTCTTCAACTCCAGCGCGTCGGCCGTGTAGTCCGCGCCGTAGTACGCGCCGTTGCCCAGGATCGACCCGTGGTTCATCAGTCCGTTCTTCTGGAACGCCTTCTTCCCGTCCCTGATCTGTTCGTCGGTGACCACCGTCTCGCCGTCGGGCCCGACCACCTGATCGGGTATCGGCGGCGCTTCCTGGTAGGCGAACCACGCACCAGCGCCCATGACGACGAGGTTGAACACGAACGCGACGGCGATCACCTTCGCGATAGTTTTGCGTCGTAACTCCATCAGCCAACCATTCTACACCCTGACAAAAGAAACGGGGGCCAGTTCTCAGTCACCGGGTCCGTGGCCGAACGTGTTCGCCAATCGACTCAGTTTCATCGTGTCCCGGCACGTGCTCGGCCAGCCGTCCCTCGTGAGCTCGTCGGTGGACCGACCGCATACTTTTATGGGCGTTCTGTGCGTCTCCCTACACGTGAAATCACGGATCCTCTTCCTCGTCAACCGCGCGAAGTACGCAGCCATCGGTGCCGCCGTCGGCGCCGCCATCGGCGGCCTGTTCAGCCGAAACGCCGCGAGCACCGGCGGCGCCATCGGCGGCCTGGCCGGCGCCGTCGTGGCCGAGACGCGAGCCAGCGCCGGGAGCGCCATCTCGGACGTGAAAGAGCGAGTTCGGCAGGAATAGCTCACTTCGTCAGCGAGACGAGGATGAGCACCGTTCCACTCGAGACGACTGCCGCCTGGACGAGCGCGGCGGACACGATCGTCGTCCGAAACACGAGATAGATCAGGCCCTCACAGATCGCCCCGACGCCGATAAATACGAAGCCCGCGGCGACGTACAGCATCGTCGTCTGGCCGTCTCGCCGGTAGCCGTGATACGCCAGATACGCCACGACGAGGCTCAACACGAGCGTGATCAGTTTGGCGACGACGAACGAGGGTTCCATCAGTCCTCACCCCGAATATCGTCCCAGAGCGACGTGAAATTGTCAGCGAGTTCGTCGCGCGTCTCGAGCGTCAGCGACAGTTCGCCATCAGTGAGGTCGACCGTGAGCCCCTCGAGTGTCGTTTCGAACTCGCTCCGGTGGGCGCCGTCATCGTCGACTGTATCCCGTTCTTCGAGGAGGTCGAGGTTCTGAAGTGTCGAGGCGCGTCGATAGACCGTCGTGAGGGAGGCGTCGCACTCCTCCCTGGTCGCGTCACGCGGAACCATCAGGCTGAAAAGTTGCAGTGATGGTCGAAATGCCTGACTCCGATTTGCCGAGTCAGCAAATCTCTGGCCCCGTTTATCCACTCAATAATGAGGGCCCTACCGCGACACTGTCCGGGTGAATGGTATCCGAACGCGATTCGGACGACGGCTCGTCTCGCCGACAACTACTGGCCGCACTCGGTGCAGGCGCTGTATCGACGACGCTCGCGGGCTGTATGGGCGTATTTTCGGACGGCACCCCCAGCGGGGAGGAAATTGCGGACGGCGCAGCCGGCGAGAACCAAACTGGTACCGCCACGGAAACTGGTACCGCCACGGAGGACGTGACCACTGGCCCCACGAACTGGCCTGCCATCGAGACCGGCGAGGTCCTCTTCGACTTCGAGTCGCTCGAGGATTTGACCGCCCAGACCGGTGAAATCTCGGCCGCCCCCGACGAGGCGCGATTCGGATCGCAGGCGGCGGTTATCGAGAGCGACGAGGGAACGGCCGGCGTGGAGCTCCGCTTCCCGGACGGGCTCGATCTCGAGGGGTGGGACGTCTCGATGGCAGTCAAGCCGGAGTCTGCCGATCGGATCAAAGTGGAGTTCCTCGCCCCGACGCGGGACGAGCGCCTCTCGAGCATACGCGTGGTGCCGGACGAGTACGACGGCTGGTTCCGGTTGGACTGTGGCTACCAGCAAAAACCCGGTGGCGAGCCGGATCTCTCGAACGTCACCGGCATCAACATCGTCGTGGACGGGCCAGAGGGCGGGCCGAGCAAACTGCTGGTCGACGACCTCCGGCGAACCGAATCGGGAAGCAACGGCGCGGTGGTCCTCGCGTTCTACGGAGGCCACGACTCGCACTACGAGATCGCCGCCGAGATGCTCGCGGAACGCGACTGGAGCGGGGCGGTCCCGGTCAGCCCCGAGCAAATCGGCGACAGCGGCCACATGGGGCTCGACGAACTCCGCGAGGTCAGCGACCGCGGCTGGGACGTCTGTTCGCTCCCGGCGGTGTCGACACCCTTGCCGGAGCAGTCCGAAGACCAGCAGCGATCGGTCCTCGAGACCGCCCGCGACACGCTCGCGAGCGACGGCTTCGAGGACGGGGCGCGCCACCTGTTCGTTCCCGACGGGGGAATGGATTCGACGACCTACGACGTCGCCAGGGACGTCCACGAGTCGACGTTCCTCTACAGTTCCGGGACGACCAGCGTGCCACCGACCGATATGCACATGATCCCGTACATCTGGGGGCCCGCGATCGACGACGGCGTTCGCCGCTACCTCAACCACTCCGACCAGTACGAACTGCTCACCGTGTTGCGGATTCCGCGGATCGTCGACGCGGACGACGTGGAGAGCGGGAACAGGATGTCGCTCGACGACTTCGGACTGTTGCTCGATCACATCGAACACCGCAACCTCGACGTCGTCACCCCCTCCGACCTCGTCGACGATACGCTCGACCTCGATGGCGACGAACCCCCGGTCGGAAACCGGCCGAGCGGAACCATCCTCGAGGAGGGCCAGTCCCACACGTTCGAAGGGACTGGCTCGGGCGAGTCGTCGACGTTCGAGCTCGACGACGGCGTCGTCGTCGCGACCGTCTCCCACGACGGCGAGGATATCACCGTCGACGTGACGAAACCCGATGGACTCGGACGGAACGAGAACCTGCTGACCACGTCCGGGAACGCGAACGGCGAATCGATCATGGCCGTCGACGACGACACCTACCGGCTCGAGGTCGAGGCCGACGGCGCGTGGTCGATCGACCTCTCCCAGCCCGCAGTCCACGCCGACGACCTCGAGGACCTCCCCGTCGAGGCGTCCGGTACGGGCTCGGAATTCATCGGCCCGCTGTGGACGGAAGGTACCGTCAGGATCGTCGGGACACACGACGGCGACGGGACGTTCATCGTCGACGGCTACGGTGCTGACGGCAGTCACGAGATTATCGTCCGCCGCAACGGCGAGTTCTCGAATTCGCGGTCGTACAAGGCCGGCGGCCCCGTCTGGATCAACGTCGAGGCAGACGGTAACTGGACGCTGGATATATTCCACCCGTAACCCGTTAGCTCCGCAGGCCGACTGACTCGGCTCGCCCTCCTACATTGTTTGAGTTCATCTGTGTGCACGAGAGAAACTGCTAGGAGGCGGCAGGGTGGGAGTGCTCTACCAGGGACTCGAACGACGCGGAGACGACGGCCTCACTCCGTTCGGCCGCTGCGACTCCTCTCATTCGAATCCCCTCGGTGCGCGCTTCGCGTAGTTCGAACACCGCTCGCTGTCGCTCACGGGTTCGAGTTGGGAGAAGTGCTCCGTCAGAGCATCATACCATATGGTTCAAAGCACTTATTGATAAAGGGGTCCTGTACTGGTACATATGCCGACAGCAGATTTTGGGCGACGTGTCGAAAGTACGATGGAAAGGATCGAGGAGTCGGAGGACATTCACGACGAGAACAAGGAGCTACTGGAGGACTTCAAACGCGACCTGACGCTTGAGGGAAAGTCAGATGCTCGCGTTCAGAAACTCACGTCGCACCTGAAGGTTATCGCTGAGGAAGTGGACCAGCCGTTTTCGGACATGGACAAGGCGGACGTGAAAGACCTCGTAGAATGGGTATACGGGCGGGACATTGCCGAAGCGACTGAAGTTGATTACAAGAAAGTCATTAAGCAGTTTTTCAAATGGCTCGATGGCGAGGAGGGAGAATACCCTGATAGCGTTGACTGGATAACGACCACTGCCCCGAACAGTAACGGCACTCTCCCCAAGGATCTGCTGACGCGAGACGACATAGACGACCTCAAGGCAGGCTGTCGAAACCCGCGTGATCGGGCGTTCATTGCATTGCTGTATGAGACGGGAGCGCGTATCGGTGAAGTGATCGACCTGACTGTGGGCGACATTGAAGACCACAAGCACGGCAAGAAGGTGGTCGTAGACGGAAAGACCGGGCAACGGCGGTTGCCCTTAGTCGAGTCCACGCCTGCTATCAATACGTGGCTCAATCAGCATCCGAGTGGACAGTCCGACGATCCCCTGTGGTGCCAGCTTCAGAACGCGGACGAACAGTTGAGTTACAATTACATCCGTCAGAAGCTCTTAGACCGGGCGAGAGAACGCGCGGACATAGACAAACCGATCAATCCCCACCATTTCAGACACTCGCGGGCTACGGACCTTGCCACGGAGTTCAAAGAAGCGCAACTGTGTCAGTGGTTCGGATGGGTTCAGGGTTCGAGTGTGCCGGGCAAGTACGTCCACCTGTCGGGCCGTGACCTGGACAAGACCTATGAGCAACTGCATGGGTTAGAGCCGGAGGAAGAGGAGGAGGATGAAGAGCCTGTTAGGAAGTGTGGGCGGTGTGAGGAGCTTAACGAGAAAGACGACAAGTTCTGTTCCCGGTGTGGATTTGCACTCGACACAGATGCGGCCAGTGACGTTGAAGTCACGCAACAAGAGGCCGAGGAGAGGATCCCAGAAATCGAAAACGAGCAAGAAGCGAGAGTAGTTCAGGCTATGCTCAAGCAAATCAGGGAGAACCCCGGCGACATGCTGGACGGGTAGAGTCTCAGATTAGGGGGTTGGTCGTCTCTTTTATGCTAGTCCATGACGTATCTAGAACTAGACAATGTCCCCCGTCCCCGGACCGAGAGAACGAGCACGTGCGAGGCGTGAAGCCCAACGACTACGCGAAGAGGCAGACAATAACGGTAGTTCGGACAGTGGCTCTAGCGGCACTGACGACAGTTCTCCTAGTGAAGGTATCATTGGTTCGCCCGGCCCGCGTGAGAGGGAACAGGCGCGTCGAGAGGCCCAAGAGCAAATGGATGATGAGCCTGAGCCAAGCCCCGAACCCTCCCCAGGCGAGCAGCGAGCCATTGACGATCTGAATGGTGTGTCTGACCCGATTGGCTCACCGGGACCGAGAGAACGCGAACAGGCACGACAGGAGGCAGAGGAACAGATTGAAGATAGCGAACCGGAACGAACCGTTGGTTCTCCTGGCCCGCGTGAACGTGAGCGTGTGGCCAACCAGCCTTCGGAGGCTGAACGGCAACTAGAACAGCAACTCGAAGAGCAGTTGGGGACGGAGGTAGAGGCGGGCGAGGACTTCACGACTACGGAGAACACGTTTGGAGGCTTCGCACCCTCGGCACGACAGCGACAGCGTGCCCGGCAACTCCGACAGGCAGGGCTTGGCGACGTTGCAACTGACTACCTCGATCAGGCTACGAGAGAAAGCACATTCACGACTGCTACCCTCTCCGACAGTCTACGCGATCAGGCAACGAGCGATACGCGCGGCGACCCGCGAGAAGAGTTTGGTGAGTCTACTGGTCTTGTGAAGGACGCCGAGTTGTTCTTTGAGGACATTTGGACCGACACAGAGAGCGAGCTTCAAAGCCGAGTCACCTACGACGCCTACGCGCGAAAGTACGGCGCTGAGAACTATACGGTTGATGAGGACTTTGAGCCTACTGTTGAACAGGAAGCCTCAGCAAACGCCGCTGTTGGTCTAGCAGGGTCGCCCGCTATGGTCGTCTCCGACCTTGGCACGGCGACTATCGAAGGGAGCGAACTTCTCGGCTACCTCGGAGGGACCTACGAACGCGGAGGCTACGCGCAGCAGTACACCGACGAACAGATCACCGACGATCCGGACGGGCCGACGCCTGCCGAAGAGTTGGCCACTGCTGGAATTGAGCGGACTGTGGCGGCTGCCGAATACTACAGTGAGAACCCCGCCGAAGCCGGGACGTTCGCAGGCGGAGCGGCGGGCGGTGCTATCCTCGGTGGTGGGCTTGGACGACTCGCAGGGACCACGCGCCTTGGACAAGGCGCGACGGGCAAAGCGATGCGTGTGACTGACCCAGACCCTACGCGCGTTGCCCATGGCGCGAAGCGTGCAGGTGGGGCCGTTCGCAATAGACTTCGACGTGGCTCCGGCGAGGCCGAAGCCGATGCGAGCGCGACTGGCGCACCGGATCAGTTCCGAACGGGCCGTGAAGGTGACTCCCCGGACTCAACTTCTTTCGGTAGCGATCAACAGCTCCTCGGTGGCGAAGGCGAACAGTCGAACCTGATCACTGGTTCGGACCTCGCAGAAGCACAGGACAGCCCCATGCAGTACGTCCCTGGACGCGACGGGACAGGCGAAGGTGGTTCGGGTGGGCCGACTGGCTTCGGTGGCGGTGGTTCGGCACAACCAGTAGGCTTCGGATCTAGCGACACGTTCGACGCGAGTTCGAGGCCGTCGACCGGGACAGGGACGGCAGGCACGTCAGGCCCGACCGGTGCGAGTGGCGCTATCGGTGGTGGCATCGTTGGTGGCGTAACAGAGCGACAGCAACAAGCACAAACGCCACAGGCCACGGCAGACACATCAGGCCCGAGTGGGACCGGCGGACTGTTCGGCACGGTGAGCGACGGCGCTTCGGACACGTCGGTAATGGATGAAATGCTAGGCGGTGGGACTGGCCTCCCGACTGGCCAGCAAACGGCACCGACGTTCGGGACTGACGACATGCTAGGGCCGGGGACGCGCACCGACAGCGACACCAGGACCGGGACGATGGACGACACTCGGACGGACGTGGATACCGGCACGGGCCTGTTCACTGGCGGACGAACGGACACGGAGACGGACACCGACGTTACCACCACGCCCGAACAGCGTTTGACGCCCGACCCGACTGCTACGCCCGAACAAACCGGCAGGCCGTGGCTCACTCCCGACCCGGACCCAGATCCGGATCCAGATCCTGATCCTGGCCCCGATCCCGACCCTGACCCCGACCCCTCTCTTTGGCCACAGCCTGACGACTCCAACGGGAAGGACAAAGAAGAGGAACTCCCTCCGTTTGGAGTTGCCACGACGGACATATTCACGGACTTTGCTGATCCGCTTACTGGCGACCATCGGCAGACCTCCGGCGGTTCAAGCAACGACGGTGGCTCACCTTTCCCCTGGTAATGATGACGGGGAACTGTCCCGTGTGTGGTTCGGTCTACACTGGAGTATGGAAGTTCGAGGCGGGTGAGCGACTTGATGGAAGCCACCGCCCGCCCGGTAAAGCGTATATTCACGAAAGTGCGAGCCTGTTCACAGAACAGGATCTTGATTCGGTAGATCAAGATTCGTTTGACGGCGAGGCGTGTTATGAGTTCCAGGATGGAACGACCGAAAGCGGCGGACACCCACCGCAGCCTATCATGCGGAGCTTCGACTAATGTTCAACGAATTTACCGAAGACACGCGCGGCCAACCAATCGGTATCGGGAGATACTTTCTGTCGCTCCTGGTTGGTGCCATTCTTGTCATGGCCGTTCTGACGCCCGTTGCTACGCCACTACTGAATGACTCAATGAATGCGACGGACCACGAAAAGACGAACCAGGCGACCATGTGGTTTCAGGAGTGGGTAGAGTACACGCCGCTCATATTTCTCTTTGTGGCTACCTTCGGCGTCGTAATCGTAGGAGTGTATCAGAGGAATCGGGTTTAGCCTCAATGGTGAACACAGAACAAGAGAACGCGAACCAATACCTACTGACGGCAAGCGCGTTGATCGAGGGAGAAATTGAAACCGAAACGTGGGCCGGGGATCTATTTCTGACGGCCGAAGCGGACAGTTGGCAGGTGCACAAGCGAGAGTCCAAGGGCACAGACGAGCTGATCATCTACCTGGATACGATACAACCAGAGGCCTTCCCAAGCGCGCGTGTGCTCGCTGCATACTTCCAGAAGCTGGCCAGCCTTGACGGAACGACTGTCGACCTCCCCAACGACGTAGAAAACCACACTGGCGCGGTTCTGGAGTAGCATTCTCTCCGCTCGCACCCTACCTTTGACGGACAAGGATCGGGTTGCTCGCCTGTCTCTTCTGGCGTATATCGTAGAAAGCACATAGCCCAGAGCAAACTTGTTTCACAACCTAGAAAACACATAAGTTGGTAACGTTTGATTACCAGATACGTTCAGGGTTTCTCCATGATGGGTGGAAACAGACAGTTGTTCGAGGAAGTATTGGACTTGGTAGAATACTGGGTGCCTGAGAAGGCATACGGTGATGAACGAAAGTTCCAATCCGAGTTGCAGGAATTTCTAGACTACCAACTCAACGAAACAGGTGGAAACGATCCTCTGGGAATGGACATGGATGGCGGCGATGAAAATTCCGTTTCAAGAGAACATGGGACGGCCAAAGCTGACGTTGCAATTGATGAAATCGTGGGGATAGAAATGAAGCGCGATCTCTCGAATAGTCAAACAAAGAAGCTCCGTGGCCAGATTGAGGAATACCTAGATAGCTATCCTTACGTCATCGCTTGTGCGTGTGGGATTGACGACATGGACGGATGGCGTAGGCTCAAGAACAAATATCAAGGAAACAATGGTCTCGGCTTCGAGGGTGGAGAAGTTGCATTTGTCCACAAGAAAAAGGAGAACTACGGCAAGGATCCTGACGACCTCCGTGGTGGCGGTGGCGGGTTGTTCGGTGGAGGAGGCTTGCTCTAGATGCCCATCGAGGAACTTGTACGGACTGTGTTTGTCGCTATCGTTGGTATCTACGTAGTGCTGAAGCTTCTCGAAGTGCTCTTTGAGGTACCGATACCGATTGTCTGAATCGGATTTTTGATCCTTTCCATAGTACGTTAGATCACTACACCCGTGTGTGTACCCACCCCTTCGCTTTACGTGTCGATGAGCACAAACCGATGATCAATGATTGACCTGCTTCGAGGCCTACCGGAGCGAGCGAAAACCATAGTCGGAATAATTGTGATCTGCTTTCTGCTGTTCTGGTTCGCCTTGATGCTAGTCGTCAATGGCGTAGTCTAGAACGCGCGTGAGTGGTGCCAGGAGCGATTCTTTTCTCAACTAGGTAGATAGTGGCATCTGTTCCTATGTTGCTGACGAGAGAGCAAACAGAGACGTTGTATGATTAGCAGGCGAATGAATACACCACCGATCACTTTGCATTCCAAGGCCACACTCATCTTTGACTTTGGATTTCTGGCCTTGCGCACGTTTCTAATCTAATTGTATTCCCTCGAACCGTATCTATACGAACGAACGGCCAACCTCACCACGTCTTGCGATCTGCTTCTCTCTTTTATATAGGGCACAAGCGACGGCATAGACCAGGACCGGTGTGTTATCAAAAGCAGTCGAGATCTCCCTTCCCGTGTTTAGTAATAATGGTAGTGTATGGGTGGTAATGAATGAGTCAAAGTATCCGCCCATCCAGACTTAGCAATCCAAAGTAGAATTGGCGTTTGACTTTGTCTTCGCGCGTTAGTAACGTACAGTACATAGACTATGTGTGGGGGGCTGTGTGTCTACCCATTCATACCGCCTACGTCATGCGATTCGCAGTCTTTCTTTATATGTGACTTTGCTCACCTGCCTGACTTCGACTCGTAAGCCAACCAACCAACAAGAACCACGATCACTATTACCGGCACAGCAAAGAGCGCATAGGTGAGTATCCCTGGTTCCATGGCCACTGGCCCGCTGCGGAGAGGAGAGTTTGGCCCCAGTAGAACCCACACGATAGCGCACACGACGACTGCAATACCAATTACTGAGCCTGTAAGGAGGTAGGTTCCGAAGTCACCGTTTCTCCCCGTCATGTCCGTCGTTCCCTAATTGTGTTGTCTGGTTCCCGTAGCAGGTCGGGACAGTTCGGACAGCAGCGCGGAGCCTCAATTCCATCAGGTACGAACACCCGGACGTAGTCTTCGGTGACGTGTCCGCCGCAGTTCTGACACGTGGCCATTAGTCGGCTCTCTTTTGGAGCGCAATGCAGTCCCCGCCGAGGTAGGCCTCAAGCAATTCAGAGACGACCTCATCCTGAGTGACCCGTCCCTGTACGTCACTTTCAATCAGATTATGTGCCTCCTCGAACCTCTCTTTCGTCCCATGTCGAACGTTTAGGGTGGTTTTCCCCTCCATCTATGCTTAGGAATTACACTACTATCCACTTAACCAAAACGACCAGACCCCCTGTTGAGATTCCAGCATTATATGCTCCGAACGCGGGAATGGTCAGAATCTAGACTATGCTTCTATTAGTTGCGTTCTACACACCACATATTACTAACTTCCTTGCAGAACCTTCCAGAAGCCGGAATCCGGCCATTAGGAGGACGTTACTTTCGATAAGGGGTTTCTACCATCTCGGTAAGTGTAAGGAGATGGGTAAAAAATTCCTATATAGGGTCCGGTCCTACATGTATTTGAACGAGCGGCGATGAATCTAGTCGGTCGGTGCGAGGAAGGAATGTACGCCCGGAGGCCAAGTCCGAGCGGTGGAATGCAATTGTGTATTCTCCCGCGTAGGGCATTAAGGCTTTGACCAGACCTACGGCTAAGGGTCTGAGACAAGGGCGCTGTCGTGCTCGTGCGGTATGGAGCGGTGTGACGCTCCATTAACGCGGTTTAAGGTACATGCTCGAAGCACTCCAGGCCCTTATGTGGGCCAACGACCCACGGCATTGTAAGCGTAACGAATCTTCCGACGAAGGGGGTTCTCATGGCCGCTAGCCGCCAATCTGTCCTGAACTCTGGTGGCGAGCGATTCACGTTCAGTCGCCAGAGTTCTGGGGACAAACTGGCTGATCCCCACGCTCTCTTTCTTAGAGAGGTTCAGTTAGCGGACGGCGAACCAGTCTCGACAATTGGGGACGCCTGGGAACCGTGGCTCCGCTGGTCGCGCGATCTCGGTCGGTCTGTTGGCGAGGTGGAGCAATGAGCGAGCTTCGAGAACTCGCCCGCGAAGATCCCGAGGCAGTCCGTTCCGTCGCAGAGATGCGAGACGACTCGGTGCGCGAGCATCTGCTGCGCATCCTCGAAGAAGAGGGCCAAAATCCATGATCGAACGCAGCCCCAGTGCTGGTTGGAGACTCAGCCAGCAAATCATGGCCCGCGTTCGTCCGACCGGCCAAGAGCGGACGGTTCTCCGTCAGTTGCGCGAGAGTGGCACCGAGTCCATCGAAAGCCTCCGCGAGTGTATTAACACCGAACAAGAGGACCTGTATCGGTCAATTTCTCGGTTAGAAGACAAGGGGTTCGTATTCGCTCGTAGCCACCGACACGTCGAGATTACCGACGATGGACTAGCCGCCCTCGAACTGCTGGCGACGGAGGCAAGCCGATGATCTCCGGGCCGAACACGATGAATGAGTCGCAGGAGTGTCCCAATTGCGAGCGGAGCATTAGCGAGCGGTCCGCTAGCCTGCTCTCAGACGATGGCTGCTTGTTCTGTCGGGGTGACGACAAGTGACCCGGAATTGTCCACTCTGTCAGGGACACGGTGTTGGGCCATGTCCCGACGAGTTCAAACGGTTCATCGATCTGCTACTCGAAGGTGCCCCAGAGGGCTACGAACCGTGGCTATTCCGGTGCGCAGAGGAGAGCAAAGCCCCCGCTACGGAGTTCGGATCGTGGAAAGACGAGTCCAACCGACTCACGCCAGAGGAGGCCGTAGAAGCCATCCAGCAGGGGTATAACATCGGTATCGCTGGCATGGAAGACGACAGGTTCGTTCCAGTCGACATTGACGACGACGACGCCACGAACCCCGACGACATGAAGCCGACCCTGCGAAACCGTAGCCGCACGCGGTACGGTCGACATGGGTGTTACTTTGAGGCAGAGGGCGAAGACATACCGAATATTCCCACTAACGACAAGGGAGAGGTTCGAGCACAAGGCGAATACGTTCTTGCCCCAGGCTCCTACGTCCCTACAGGCAATGAGGAAGTGCCAGACGGACAGGAGGAATACGCCGGATTCTACACCGTAGAGGTTGAACGCTCTCCGGCGAAGATTACTCTAGACGAGCTTCCCGATGTCTTTCAGCAGCAACTTCGGAAGGCTCAGCAGGAACAAAGCGAGGAACCCGCCGATTACGAAGTGCCCGACGTGAAGGGGAAGAGCGCACTCTTCGACGTTACGGCGAGTGACGTAGCCCACAAGGAGGGCGCATCAACTGATCCGTCCGACCGATGGGAGAGTGCCTTTCACGGAAGCACAACCGGCGAGAACATGTCCCTCTCGAACGAGGGGCGTATACAGTGCTGGCGTCACGGTGTGGCTCACGGTGGCCTACAGGCGCTTGTTGCACTGTCAGACTACTCCCAAGGTTGCCAGGCCGTTGGGACTGCGCATAAGAATAGCAATGCTGGTAGCAGTTGTATCACAGGCGACGACTCGGCCATATGGCACGCCTGGAAATTCGCAAAGGAGAACGGATACATCCCCGACGGCGATCCCGTTCCATACCGTGCGTTGAAGCATCTGTGCCGAACGCGCGACCTCTGCGCCGTCACGGAACTACCGGAGACCTACGATCCGGAGAACGGTGAGACAATCCCGGACTATGCTTACGACCTTGCGCTGACGACCATTCGAGAGACGGACGGTCTTAATCCAGGGCGTGAGCAAACGAAGGAATTAGACGACGGTAAAGCGGAGACGGACGGTGGTGCAACAGTAGCGACTCCTACGCCTCAGACTACGGACAATGGCCCCAAGCACACGGAACCGGAATACAATCTGACGGCTCCCGAACTAATCGCACTGTTGGACTACGATCCTGAAGAAACCAGACTCAAAGACATTACGACTCACGAGCTGGCAAATGGTATCGAGCACATCCTTCAGTCACGTGACGACGTGAACCTTCATTTGCTCGATACCGTTGACAGCAAAAACCAGCCCATCTACGCGATGGATGAGGAAACGAAGGTTTGGGAAAACAAAGGAGAGACGCGGTTAGCGCAACTCGCACGAACGATTCTCGGTTTCCAGAACCGAAAGAAGATCCAAAGCGAACTAGCGAACGCGCTACGGTCAAACCCTGACAGTTACTGGATTATGGACCGTGACGAGTTAGGCGTAGAAGTGGGGAAGGTGGCTCTCAAGGATCGTGTGTTAGACTTAGGGACGCGTGAGGATCGTAAGGCACGGCCCGAGGATTACCTCCTAGGCCGTCTCCCAGTCGAATACGATCCGGATGCAACGATTGAGGGAACACGGTTTGAAGAGTTCCTTCTACAGTCGGTGAATCCAGAGGATCGGGACAAACTCCAAGAATACGCTGGCTATTGCCTGCTGAAAAACGCACAGCCCTACAAGAAGGCCCTGTTCTTAGTCGGACCTACGGATTCGGGCAAAGGTACGTTCCTGAAAACCATTGAGTCCATCCTAGGTGACGAGAACGTTGCCAGTGAAACCTTGCACAACCTCGTAAACACTCGTTGGGGTACTCACAGCATCTACGGAAAAATGGCAAACGTCAGCAACGAGGTTTCACCAAAGGGAGTGAGCAACGTCGGCCAGTTCAAAATGCTCACTGGCGGTGAAGACAAGGTGCCAGCAGAGGACAAGGGCGTAAGCAAATACCGTTTCACGGTAACTCAGAAGTTCCTCTTCGCCACTAACGAGTTTCCTGAGGTTGAGAACGCTGACGAAGCGTTTTTCAATCGTCTGCTGTTCGTCGAGTTTCCCAACTCATTCAGCGACGACAAGGACGAAGACCTGAAAGACGACCTCAGAGAGGAGCAGAGTGCAATTCTCAACTGGATGCTCGATGGGCTGGATAGCCTCCGTGAAGATGGCACATTCACTAACGAACGGTCGATTGACGATAAGAAGAGCCTCACCAAAGCGTTCGGTTCGACTATCGATCAATTCGCCCATAACGCGCTACAGGCGACTAACGAGAACGAACACGTTATTCACAAAAAGGAGCTTTACGCTGCGTTCACACGCTATTGCGACTTCTTGAATGCGGACACACCGACGCAAACGAAATTCACGAAAGACCTGAAGGAACACGGTGGAATCACTGACGGGCAGAGTTCGCGTGTCAGTGACGACGGTAAAACGAAGGACGTGTTCAAAGGGGCGAAACTGAATGAAGACTTCTTCGCGAAGATCCAGGCGGACATACCCAGCCACAGTTACGAAAGCAACAGTGGCGGGCAAACCCGGCTGTAGTCACAACCCCCTCTTTTCTAGTCGGCGTACCAACATTACTGTATTTAAACCCACCTGTAGCAGTGTCTATAATCGCATGACGGAAGCAATTTAAGCTATTTCAGTGGTTTGTGTGAAGTCTTGCGCGTGTCCTGTGCGTGCGCAAGTCGCGCGTGAGAGCCGAGACAAATGCCTGAAATAGGTGAAGTTGCCACTGTCTTGTGGTTCGACTTTCGCCAAGGACTAGGCTGGCGTTTTCTGTGCATCCAGTCGGACGGCAACTATGAGCGTCTACAATGGTCTGGAGAAGCCACCGAACGACGGAGAGGGTGAAATACGCAAAGTCGAACCGTTCTATCACAACACAGTCGGACTGAGTCGATCATCTCCTGATAGAACCTGCCAGGAGTGCGGTGGTCCGGTTCCACCGCTCGAAGTACACGCCAGAGCCTGGGTGAGAGTTCAGAAAGCGGATCGAACCAAGCGGTACACGTTGATATTTTGCGACAAGGACTGTTTGAACGACTGGGTTAGTAAGAACCCGAATTAGTCGCTACTCATCGACGCTCTCTCTAATGGTCTGTGTTCGTGAGAAATCACAGTTTGGACAACGGATTGTGGCTTCGTCATTTTCTACGTCTGACCCGAAGTGAGCATGAAGTTCTACATCTCCCTCCTCGTTACAATCCGGGCATACGAACAACGGGCGTTCTAATTTTGCCGGGCCAAATTCGAATTCCGGAACCTCAGACTCAAGGATAGTTTGCCCTACTTCATCCAGAACGTACCGTTCTGGTGATGGTGAAAAACTATTGATATTGGACTTATACTCATCCGATGATGGTAGTGGATCTTCACTCATTCTCACAAACTACCTCCCGGAGTTCGCTTAGAAGTTCCGGGTGATGCTCTTTGAGTATTTCAACGTCGGTGGTCAACTCCTCTCGGATGCGTGTTCTAACCCGAGAGGCGGCTTCATAGGCACGTTGCTCTTCGTCGCTCTCGCCTGAAATGTGTCGCCGTTCTCCGTCTGTCAGCATTGCTCTCGTCATGTTAGGCCCTGGCCAGTCTGGCTACAAATAGGGATGTGATTATCTGCAACGTTGCAAGTAACCACCAACCTTATTGCAATGGGGTATAGAGTGGCTACTATGCATGGAAACGGCCCGTCAGAAAGTGGCCGGGGTGTTGGAGCGCCCTCGACCGTGCTGACACAGCAATGAATGCAACTCAATCCGAGGGTAAAACCTCAACGAAAACGAGCACCGACAACGAATCAATTGAAGCCGCGTTCTGGGATCTGATCGCAGAGCGAATCCGCGCGACGGAGAGCGACGTTCAGGGTTGCTACTCTGTGGAACTCACGGACGGCGACGAACCAGAGACGTTCCCTGTGGCGGACTGCTACGCGGAGAACGTCGAAGGGACGGACGCACTCGTTCTGGTCTTTCCCACGGCGAAGACCGACCCCACGGCTGTTGAGGATGTCGCAGTGGGGGTGAACGTCGGTCCACTCACACTCACCGCTGGCGTGGCGAAGCGAGAGAAGAGCGAGGGTCTGTTGACTGTGTGGCTGGCCGATCCGGACCTGGGACAGGTGAGCCTTCCGGGCGGCGAACCGACGAGAGAACACCTCGAACTCATGAACGCGTAGTCGACTACCGAAATTCCACTAGTTTTCATATCAGGTGACACCGATAACAGCAATGATGGAATCCACAGACGACCTTACGCACACAGAAAAAGCGGTAAAGAAATATCCAGAGGCGGCAAAGACAGTTGCAGAGCGTTCTAGAGAAAGCGGCGGAGATGAATTGGCGAACTTCCTCTTCCGTGTGCTCGAAGAGCACGCGCCAGAGAAACTATAGGAACTTCCCTTTCTGTCCTTAGCCGCGCGTCAGTCCGAACGTTTGGATTGCGCGTTTGAACACAAACGTGCAAGAATGCCGCTGGCAGAGTGCTATATCGGTGTGAAACAGGGGGCTGGTCGGATTCATTATTGCGTGTTCGTCCGTACAAACGCGTATGCGAACAGAGCGGAACAAGGACGGCACCTGGAACGTTTGGATGACGCGCGACGAATACAGCGAACTGCCAGGGGCGGCAGATACCTTTCAGCAGGAAATTGCGCTCAGGCTCATGGGCGACTGTGGCTTACGCGTGGCTGAAGTTCTCGACGTGAAGCCTAAGCATATCTCGCGCCGGTCGGACGGACACAACTGGGAGCTTGAGGTAGTCGCTGGAAAGGATACGACGGGCGAATACTCCGGGGGCAAGCACCGGGAAACGTGGCTCCCGCGAGACTTCGAGGCGTTGATCAACCGCTACACTCAGGAGAAGGGCATAGGAGACGATGAGAGGCTAGTAGACAAAGCGAAGCGGACGGTGCAGGATTGGGTAGACCGAGCGAGCGAAAGCGCGTCAGAGGCTACAGGCGACTCAGATTACGAACGTGTGAGTAGTCACGACCTCCGGCGTTGCTGGGCGAATCATCTACTGGTAGAGGAGAACGTTAGTCCGAGGATCGTCATGGCGCTTGGCGGGTGGTCGAGTTACGACGCTATCGAACCTTATCTAGCAGCACCGACAGAAGAGAACATAAATCAAACAATGTCAGAAGTCATGCTATAGAATGGTACGTAATTGAGAAATAGCCCAGAGAACTGAACCATTAGTAAGTATGCTCCGTCAGGGATTCGAACCCTGGTCCTTGCCGTGAGAGGGCAAGATGATTGGCCGGACTACACCAACGGAGCGTACTAATTTGTACCCCAGAGTAAGGTATAACGGTTGCGCTTTAGCGGCTCCCTGGGTGTGGTTCTCACTCCTCGTCGTCGAACGGCGATCCGGCGGCCTCGGGTTCGTGACCCGAGAGGCTGATGATGTTCTCACGGCCGACGCGGAGTTTGCTGATGTCGCCCTCGTCCTCCATCTCCGAGAGGAGCATGCTGACCTTGGACTTCGACCACTCGGTCTCGTCGACGATGTTGACCTGTTTCATCCGACCGCCGTTGTCCTCCAGTAGCTTGAGGACGCGGTCGTTATCGGAGAGGAGTTCCTCGTCCGGAATCGGGGCCGGTTCGGTGTCGGTCGTCGCAGGCTCGGCAGCGGCGCCGGCGGCCTCGGCCGCGTCGTCGGGGGGTGTGTCGTCACGGCTGGAGAACGCGCCGGACTGCCACACCGCGGCGCCGGCCAGCCCGATGACGACGACGAGCGCGCCGACGAGGACGAGCATATCGCCGCTGCTCGCGTTGCCGGGATCCGTCGACGAATCGGTCGTCTCGCCAGCGGAGTCACCGTTTCCGCCACCGAGCGCGGACTCGTCGACGAGTTCCACGCGCGGGCGCCTGTCGGTGAACTGCTTCTCGCCGACCCAGGTGACGGTGTCGCTCGATTCCAGGGTGTCGCCCGACTGCGAGTAGGAGTCCGGGTCGGCGTTCCTGAAGGCGAGCGACGGCCCCGCCTCGAACACGAGCCGCTGGTTCTGTCCGATGTAGAGTCCACCCTCGAACACGTCGCCGGCCCGGACGGTGTCACCGTCGGTCACGCCGAAGTTCGACCACGTGAACGACATCGTCACGACGCCCCGCTCGTCCGCCAGCGTCGTCTCGTCCACCGACGCACTCCGCGAGAACGACGAGGCGTTCATCTCCCGACCGGTGACCTCCGAGCCCGCCGTCGTCAGTTTCCTCGACCGGTTGACGAAGTCACGGTACATCCCGGACTCGTTCGCCTCGAACTCCGCGGCGAAGGTCTCGAACTGCTCGCGTTCGGATTGATTCGCAAGCGGGCGAGAGTACTCGAACGTCCACTGTGCGCTCCCGTTTTCGTACATCTGGATGTTGAACACGGTCTGGGAGAACCCCTCCGGCGCCCCGAGGCGCGTGGGGCCCGCGTCCGACGCACCGAGTGCAGGAGCCACAGCGACGCTGGCAAACAGGAGAACGGCGAGACCGACGGCGACCGAGCGAGTCATCTAGGGTATATCAGCCGAGGATGGAATAAAAGCGCTATGACTAACAGAGGGGAACAGACTCATCGCACCGGCACGGCAGCGGCGAGTCGTTCGACCGGGTGGAACGAGGGTTGCCCGCCGGGTCGACCCTCGAGTTGCGTCCGACAGGACGCGCCTGGTGCGACGACGCGGTCGCCGGCGCTGTCGTCGACCTGCTCGAAGAGTATCCGGGCGATAGACTGGCTCATGGAGTAGTGTTCGGCTTCGTAGCCGAAGCTCCCGGCCATGCCGCAACAGCCCGAATCGAGCGCGTCGACGTCGTAGCCGGCCCGTCGGAGCACCCCTACGGCGTAGTGGTCCTTCCTGGTCGCCTTCTGATGACAGTGGCCGTGATACGTCAGCGACTCCGAGGGCGAGTTCCAGTCGACGTGCTCGTCGAGGCCGAACCAGCTGAGGTACTCACACAGCCCGTAGGCGTTCGCAGCGACCGTCTCGGCCGCGGGCGTGGCCAGCAGGTCGAGGGAGTCCGACTGGAACATCACCGCGTCGGACGGCTCGACGGCGACGACGTCCCACCCCTCCGCGACGAGTGGCGCGAGCGCGTTCGTGTTGTGCCGTGCGCGCTCCCGGGACGTGTCGAGGAACCCTTTCGAGTGGGCGGCGCGCCCGCTGGCTCGCAGGTTCGCCGGCACGCGAACGTGGACGCCGGCCGCTTCCAGCACGTCCACGGCTGCTTTCAACACCGCCGGGTCGCTGTAGTTGTGGTACGTATCGGGGAACAGGACGACCTTCCGGGCCGCCTCGTCGGCCGAAACCGCCGGGCCGCGGTCGGCGTACCACTCGACGAAGGACTCCCGCTGGAACGTCGGCAAGTCCCGCTCGCGGGCGATGCCGACGACCTTCTCGGCGACGACGTCGCTCCCCGGGAGCGAGGCGAGCCAGTTGGAGACGGGCGCCAGCGCGCTCCCGAGCTTGCTGAGTCGCTCGACGTCGGCGAACAGCCGGTCCCGCAGGCCGGCGCCGTTCTCCTGGTGCTCGGCGTGTTGCACCTCTGCCTTGAGTTTGGCCATGTCGACCTCGCTCGGACAGTCGCGGGCACAGCCCTTGCAGCCGATACACAGGTCCATAATCTCGGTCGTGAAGGCCTCACTGGTCGGGTCCTCCGGGAGGTCGCCGCTCATCGCCTGCCGGAGCGCGTTGGCTCGCCCGCGCGTCGCCGTCGACTCCTCCTCGCTCGCGCGATACGTCGGACACATCACGCCGCCGGTCGTCTCCTGGTGGCCGCGACAGCCGCCACAGCCGTGGCAGAGTTCGACCATGCCCTGGAAGCCGTTGTCGTTGTCCCATCGAAGTTCCGGGTCGAAGCCGGCGTCGAACTCGTAGTCCGCGTCGTATCGCAGGTTCTCGGTCATGTCCACGTCGCCACAGACCTGCCCCGGGTTCAGTAGCCAGTCCGGGTCGAACGCTGTCTTGAGATCGCCGAACAGGTCCCAGACGTGATCGCCGTACAGCTTCCGGTTCCACTGCGTGCGGGCGCGGCCGTCGCCGTGCTCGCCGGAGACGCTGCCGCCGTACTCGAGGACCAGGTCCGTGGCCGCGTCGGCGATGGCTTCCATCTGCTCGACGCCGTCGAGGGACTTCGTATCGATGAGCGGCCGGATGTGGAGACACCCCGGGCCGGCGTGGGCGTAGAAACTCGCGAACGTGCCGTTTTCCTCGAGGACCGCCCGGAAGTCGGCGACGTACTCGGCCAGATTCGCCGGCGGGACCGCCGTGTCCTCGATGAAGCTGACGTGTTTCTCGTCGGAGGTCCGGCCCAGGAGGATGGGGAGGCCGCTCTTGCGAAGCTTCCAGAACCGGCCCCGTTCCGCGTCGCTGTGGGCCTCCCGTCCCGCGAAGGCGTGCAGCGGCTCCGCCGTCAGTTCCTCGGCGCGTTCCTGCGGAACCGCCTCCGGCGAGACGTCGCCGACGCGGTCCGCGAGTAGGTCGGCCACGTACTCTTTCCCCTCGTTGTCGGTCTCCGCGTAGAACTCGACGAGGAGTAGCGCGCCCGCCTGCTCGGGCACGATTTCGTTGACGAGCTTGCCGAACTCCTCGGTCGGTCGAGCGAGGTCGAGCAGGACGTCGTCGAGCACCTCGAGTGCCGACGGGTCGTGTTCGAGGATCGGAGGCACGTCCCGCATGGCGTCCACGAGGTCCTCGTAGGCCAGCAGGGCGAGTGCCTTCGTCTCGGGGACGGGTTCCAGCGAGACGGTCGCCTCGGTGACGACGGCCAGCGTCCCCTCGCTGCCCGCGAGCAAACGCGCCAGGTTGACGCTGCCCGACTCGGCCTCCTCGACCAGGCGGTCGAGGTTGTAGCCCGAGACGTTGCGCTTCAGGTCCGGGAACGCCTCGGCGACGGCGTCCGCTTCCTCGTCGACGATTCGGGCGACCGCGGCGTAGATTCGCGCCTCCAGGTCTGTGGATTCCACAGAATCGTCGGATTCGACGGAGTCGTCGGACTCTCCGGGAACGTCCGCGGCACGCTCCCGGAGTTCGTCGAGCGTCACCTCACCGAAGCTGGTGACCGTGCCGTCGGCGAGGACGACCTCGCACTCCTCGACGTAGGCGTCGGTCTTCCCGTACTTCAGCGAGTGCGAGCCCGTGGAGTTGTTGCCGATAGCGCCGCCGAGAACGCTCTTTGCGCCCCAGGCGGGGTCCGGCGCGAACTTCAGGTCGTGCTCGGCGAGGCGCTGGTTCAGGTCCGCGAGGATGACGCCTGGCTCCGCGCGAGCGGTCCGGCCCTCGGGGTCGACTGCCTGGACCGAGTCCATGTACCGCGAGAAGTCGATGACTACCGCCTCGTTGACCGCCTGTCCGGCGAGGCTCGTCCCGCCGCCACGTGGGAGGACCGGCGTCCCGCGCTCGGCGCAGTAGGAGACGACCGCCGAGACGTCAGCCGTCGACCGCGGGAAGACGACGCCGATGGGCGTCACCTCGTAGGCACTGGCGTCTGTCGCGTACAGCTGTCGCGTGAGGTCGTCGAACCGGACGTCGCCGTCGACTCGCTCCCGGAGGTCCCTGACGAAGCCGGGCCGTTCGACGTGGCCGGCCTGGTAGTCGTAGTCGGCCCGTTCGTCGTTCTCGGGGCCGCCGGCCGGTCCCTCCGTACTCGTTCCCATAGCCCACTGTTCGGCGGGCGAGTGGATTAAAACACCGGCGCTCGGGAGCTGGTGGCTCGGTACTCGATGGAGTAGTCGAAGCGTTCAGTCGTGAGCAGAGAACCCGTCTCAGGGAGCGAGTCTGTTCTTCCGGTTCTTCATGTTCTCTTCGTAGTACTCGAACGTGATCGGACACCACTCCGCGGCGAGATCGAGCAGTTCCTCCGTCATTTGCCGTATCTCCCACTGACTGTCCGCCGCCGCGCGCATATCTGCTATATGCATCAACATTCTGACATTCATCGACATGACCATGTTGACCTCCGTCCCGATGGGGAGGACGAACCGGGCGTCCTCCGGGGGCATGCCGAGGTCGAGTAGATCCTGGTAGGATTCGACGGCGTCGGCGACGGCGTCCCGGAAGATCTCGTCGCGCTCGGCGACGGTCTCTTCGTCGACCTGGCCGGTCTTCTGGTTGCGCCCGACCCAGTCGGGGTCGGTGGCCGACGGCGGGACGACGACCATCTCGCCCTCGCGCACGTCCGCCGGGTCGACGTCGTCGAAGGAGACGTAGCGCATGCTCTGGACGTCGAAGGAGACGTGGCGGTGACGGGTGATCTGGGCCATGCAGGACCGGCTGACGCCCTCGACGGCGAAGGTAACCTGCGGGTGTTCGAAGGGGCCGTAGTGGCCGTGGCTCAGCAGGTGGCCGATGAGCGTCTCCTTCTTCTCCTCGAGGGAGTCACCCTCGACCGTCTCCATCGTCTCCTCGAAGGTCTGGTCGCCGACGAAGGGTTCGCTGTAGTCGTTTCGCGCGCCGGTGCAGATGAGTTCCTCGGGGTCCTCGGTCGCCTCGAGTAGCCGGACTTCCATATCTGTTGACCCACGCGGAGCGTGATAATTCTACTCAATAGGCGAAGGGACAATCAGCGGTTAGAACGGAAAGTGGACGAAGTGAGCCGGTGTTCGACTACAGGTCCTGCCAGTCGCTCGGGTCGCTGGAGAGGCCGAGGACGCGGGCCTGTCGGGTGCCGTCGTCTTCCCGGACCTCGACGAGGCCGTCGAAGGCCTGCTTGATGACCTGGAGCGTCTGGTCGTCGTGAGCCCCGGAGTCGATGGTGAACACGCCGACGTAGCCCGCGGCGTCCAGGCGCGAGGAGAGGATGTGACAGAGTTTGAAGACGGTCTTCTTGTCCGTGTAGGTGAGCATCGTCGAGAGCGAGAACAGGGCGAGTCGACCCTGGTCGCGGCCGCTGTTGTGGAGCCCTTCGAGCGCCTTCGTGATGCCGATACCGATGCCGGTCAGGTCGCCCGGTGAAGAG
Organism: Halomicrobium sp. HArcel3; assembly: GCF_058933135.1. Taxonomy (NCBI): domain Archaea; kingdom Methanobacteriati; phylum Methanobacteriota; class Halobacteria; order Halobacteriales; family Haloarculaceae; genus Halomicrobium; species Halomicrobium sp. HArcel3. The sequence goes on from NZ_JBZYDN010000001.1 coordinate 1,093,772, forward strand.
ACGTGGTGGACGTAGACGCCCTCGGTCCCTTCGCCGTCGCCCCCGGAATCGCCCCGGCAGTCGATGACGCCCAGCTGGGAGTCCTCCAGGTCCGGCACCGATTCGCGGAAGTCCGCGGCGATGTCGGCGGCGTCGTCGTTCGTCGTGACGACGACGGCGCCTTCGCCCTCGCGGGCGCCGTCCCTGAGCAGCTCCAGGGCGAGTTCGTCCTTGCCAGTCATCGCGGGTCCGGCGACGAGGAGACTGGTGCCGGGCCGGACCGACGAGAGCGCGTCGAAGTCGAGTACTCGTGAGAGATCGTACATTGTCTCTTGGGGCTCACTCCGCTTCGTCATTGCTCAACCCGCGAAGGGTAGCGATAAAGTCTGCGTCATCTTCGATACCTCCAAGGCTATCTGACAGGTCGTCTTGAAGTTCGGCAATCTCCTCCTTAAGTTCGTCGTATTCCTCGCTCTCGGCGAGTTCCGCGTTGCTCTTGGTCGCCTCGAGCGTCGCGCGCTTCTCGACCAGTGAGTAGTAGTCCTGCAAGAGCCCGTCGTACGCCGATCGGTCGAGGAGATTCTCCACCGTCTCGTGGAGTTCCTCGCTCCTGATCGGTTTCGAGAGGTAGGCGTCGAAGCCCATCTCCAGGATGTCGAAGTCGGGTTCGACCGCGGTGACCATCGAGACGCGGCAGTCAAGGTCACGCTCGCGGATCTGTTCGAGGACTTCGTCACCCGAAAGTCCCGGCATCATTCGGTCCAACAACACGACGTCCACGTCGGCGTCGAGTTTCGACAGTCCCTCGTCGCCATCGTGTGCCATCTCGACCTCGTAATCCTCGCGTAGCCAGAGCCTGTAAGTCTCCGCTACGTCGGGTTCGTCCTCGACGATGAGCACCACGGGTCGGTCCGAGTCTGACATTCTATTCTCTATCGGCTGATTTAATCAGCATCATACATAGCCCTGTGGGTAGTCGCGGCGGGCGATCCGTCGGCCAGCGAACGGCAATAGCCAATAGCCTGGCACGACCAGAATGTGACGATGATCGCAAACCTCGCGCTGGACCGCGACGCCTTCACGAGTAACGTCTTCCTCGTGACCGGCGAGCGGACCGCGCTCGTCGACGTGGGCAACGAGTTCGACGTCGTCGAAGCTATCAGGAGCCACGTGGACGATCTCGACGTCGTCGTCCTGACCCACACCCACTACGACCACGTCGCGAACCTGGAGTCCGTCCTCGACGCGTTCGACGTCGACGTCGTGGCCTTCGACGGGTCGGCGAACGGTGTCTCCCAGACCCTCGGCGACGGAGAGACGGTCCAGATCGGCGATCACGAGTACGTCGCGCTCCACACACCTGGGCACAAGGACGACCACCTCTGTCTGTACAGTGAGGACGCCGACGTGCTCTTCGCAGGAGACCTCGTCTTCGCCGGCGGCAGTTTCGGCCGCACCGACCTGGACGAGGGTGACCGACCCACTTTGATCGAGAGCATCGAGCACGCGCTCGACGTCGTCGACGAGGACCTCCGCGGGATGCACACTGGCCACGGCCCGAGCGTGGAGTCGAACCCGTACCAGACAATCCAGATGGCCCACCAGGCCGCGCAGTTCTGACCGGAGCGATCGCGCTGTTTCAGCAGAAAGTCCAGCTGTCTCCGGGAGGTCGTCAGTCGAACAGGCCGGTGGACATGTACCGTTCGCCGCTGTCCCAGAACACCGTCACGACGAGCGGGTCCTCGACGCCGTCCTCGACGAGTCGCTCGGCCACGTCTCTGGCAGCGAGGTTCGACGCGCCCGACGACTGGCCGACCAGAATCCCCCCTTCCTCGGCGAGGCGACGGCACTCGTCCTCGGCGTCGGGAAGCGTCACCGTCGCCACGTCGTCGAGCAGGTCCACGTCGAGGTTGTCGCTGACGAATCCGGGGCCCATCCCCTGGAAACTATCCTCGCCAGTGCCGGGCTCCATCCCCGAGAGGACAGCGTTGTCGGCGGGTTCGACCGCGACGATGTCGACGTCGGGGAACACCTCGCGGAGTCGCCGGCCGATACCGGTGACGGTGCCGCCTGTGCCGACGCCCGCTACGAACGCGTCGACGGTCCGGTCGCCGACCTGGTCGACGATTTCCGGTCCGGTCGTCTCGTAGTGGGCCTCCGGGTTGGCGGGGTTCTCGAACTGGCGCAGCTGGACGAACTCGCCGGTCGCTTCGAGTTCGTCCGCACGCTCGCGCGCGGCCGAGATGTCACCATCGACGAGGTCTATCTCCGCCCCGTAGGCCTTCATGATCTGGCGTCGCTCGGGCGACTTCGAGGACGGCATGATCAGGCGGACGTCGTACCCCTTCGCGGCGCCGACCATCGCCAGGCCGATGCCGGTGTTGCCGCTCGTCGGTTCGACGAGGGTGTCGTCCGGGTCGAGTCGGCCCTCGGCCTCAGCGGATTCGACCATGAACCGTGCCGGTCGGTCCTTCGCGGACCCGCCGGGGTTGAACGACTCCACCTTCGCCGCGACGGTCGCGCCCGCTGGCGAGTTGACCTCGACGAGGGGCGAACCGATAGTCTCGAGGATACTGGAGTTCACTGCGTCGGGATACGCCCTCACCCACTATACGATGTCGGCCACCGGCAGCGTGTGCCGTGAGCGGTGACAGTCGCCCAGCATTCGTCGCGAAACGGCACCGATCCGGGCGGGAGCTTAATATCGGAGGGTGCCAAAACGTGGGGCATGACCCTCGAAACCATGGAACCGAACCCCGTGTGGGTGGCCGACGCCTACTCGGACACCGTCGACACCCTCGCGGAACATTCCGACGAACTCGTCTACAAAGTCTGGGGCGGCGACTGGTGCAAGGACTGCCGATCACAGCTTCCCGACTTCGGGGCTGCGCTCGACGCCGCCGACGTCCCTGACGAGAACGTCGAACACTACGCCGTCGAGAAGGCAGACGACGGCAGCAAGGTTGGGCCGAAGGTCGAGGAGTACGACGTCGAACTCATTCCGACGGTCGTAGTAGAACACGACGGCCAGGAGATCGCCCGGTTCGTCGAGGAAGAACCCGTCGCCATCGCCATCTACCTCGCCAACGAGATCGAGGCGGCACTCGCCTGAACGGCTGTCGCCGGACGGCCGTCGTCCCTGCATTGTCAAGTCGACCGCCTAACTCTTCGCGGGCCGTTGCTGCAGGCATGGCTCGCAACGACGAGTACTCCGACGACCGCTCCGCCAGCAGCGACGTGAACGAGGGAGCGTTCGACGACGCGCGCGCTGGAGACGACGTAGCGCGCGCGACGGCCCAGTCCGACGACGAGATGGTGTACGCCGGTGGCCGAGAGACGACCGACTCCTGGCTCACCCGCGGGCTCGCGTGGGCGCTCCTCCTGGCCGGGTTCGCCCTGTTCCTGTTTCCCGAACCCGCGACGTCGATGCTCGGCATCGGTCTGATCACTGCCGGGCTCGTCGTCTGGGTCCTCAGCGCCGAGTGAGAGGGACGCCGCTACTCCTCGCCCGGCGACCACGACAGCGCCGCCCCCAGGTCGTGGCGCGGCGGCGAGCAGGCGAAGTTCCGACACGCGTACACGGTCGGCTCGCCGTCGCGCTGGCTCCGGTCGGCCCAGATAGGGGGCGCCTCGTCCAGCCCCAGCGTCTCCAGCCAGCGTTCGAGCCCGTCGGCCGTCGCGGGCCGCCAGGCCAGCAACCGGTCGGGGAGGTACGTCTCGGCGAGCGTTTCGCGCCACGGTTCGGGCGTTTCGTCTGCCGCGAGCGTCAGTTCCAGCGCGCCGCGCGAGTACTGGTCCGCCGCGAGGACGAGCGATGCGTGCTCCATCGGATTGGCCTCGATGCGGTTCGAGTGCGTCTCCAGTACGCGCTCGGCCACCGTCTCGAAGCGGTCGTGGGCGACGAAGTGGTCGGCCGAGAGCAGTAACTGCACCGCGACGCCCGCGCTCGACGGCGTGGACCGGTCGGTGAGCTCCTGGGGCCGCGCCACGAGCGACTCGCCGCTGGACGGCGTGAAGTAGAGCGTCCCGGCGTCCTCGTCCCAGAACTCCCGCTCGATGGCCCGGGCCAGGTCGAGCGCGAACGCGAGGTGGTCGACGTCGCCCGTCGCCTGGAACAGGTCCAGCGCGCCGCGGCCGAGGAAGGCGTAGTCCTCCAGGTAGCCCCGGATGCTCACGTCGTCGTCTTTGTACCGCCGACTGAGCGATCGACTCCCTTCGTCCCAGAGGCGATCACGAACGATGGCGAGCGCGTCCGCGGCCGGTTCGACGTACGCCTCGTCCAGAACGATGGCCCCGTCCGCGAACGCGGAGATCATCAGCCCGTTCCAGCCCGCGAGGACCTTCTCGTCCCTGGCCGGCCGGGGACGCCCCTCGCGCGCGACGAAGACTTGCTCCCGGGCAGTCTCCAGCATCGATTCGGCCTCGCTCCCGCTCATCCCGTACTCCTCGGCCAGGTCCTCGACGGACGCCGCGAGCGTCAGCACCGTCGCCCCTTCGAAGTTACCCCGGTCGGTGACGCCGTAGCGGTCGCAGAACAGGTCCGCCGCCGTCTCGTCCTCGACCGCCTCGCGTACCTCCTCGGGCGTCCAGACGAAGAAGGCGCCCTCCTCGTCCTCGCCCGACTCCCCCTCACTCTGGGCGTCGAGCGTGCTGAAGAAACCGCCCTCGTCGTGGGTCAGTTCGCGTTCGACGAACTCCAGTGTCCAGCGGGAGACGTCCGCATACCGCTCCTCGCCCGTCAACTGGTAGCCGGCGAGGAACGCGCGGGGGATCTCGGCGTTGTCGTACAGCATCTTCTCGAAGTGGGGCACCACCCACTCGCGGTCGGTGCAGTAGCGGTGGAACCCGCCGCCGACGTGGTCGAACAGGCCGCCGCTGGCCATCGCGTCCAGCGTCTCCGTCGCGACCTCGCGATAGGGATCCGTGCCGTCGCCCGTTCCACGGCGATCGGACGCACGCATGAGCGCGTGAAGCCGCCCCGGCTGTGGGAACTTGGGACCGCTGCCGCCCCCGCCCCAGCCGCCGTACTCGCGGTCGGCGCCGCGGACGGCGGTGTCGGCGGCGAGTTCGAGCGCGCTCTCGTCGGGCGCGTCGCCGGGCTGGTCGGGCGTCGACGCGAGGTCGTTCTCGATAGCGTCGGTCCACTGCTCGGCGCGTTCCTCCATGTCCTCGCGCTGTTCCTCCCAGGAGTGGGCGATTCGTTCGAGGAGGTCGGGGAACGCCGGCATCCCGCGCTTCTCCTCGTTCGGGAAGTAGGTCCCGACGTAGAACGGCTTCCCGTCAGGGGTGAGCCAGGCCGACAGCGGCCACCCGCCGTGGCCGGTCACCTGCTGGCAGATGCTCATGTACACCGAATCGAGGTCCGGGCGCTCCTCCCGGTCGACCTTGACGGGGACGAAATGCTCGTTGAGGAGTTCGGCGACGTCCTCGTCGGCGAAGCTCTCGTCGGCCATGACGTGACACCAGTGACACGCCGAGTAGCCGATGGAGAGGAAGATGGGTTTCTCCTCCTCGCGGGCTTTTTCGAGGGCCGCCTCGTCCCACGGCTGCCAGTTGACGGGATTGTCCGCGTGCTGGCGGAGGTAGGGGCTCTCCTCCTCGTCGAGGCGGTTCCGCGCCGTCGGGTCGGTGTCGACGTCAGTCATACCACGACGTAGGCGAGCGACGCCTTTAGAAAGCCCGACTCTGGGACAGGAGAGCGCGAACGGCCCAGATACGTCGCGGCCCGAACGACACTTTCGCTCCGGGAGATTTACTTCCGGAACGGTAGTTGTCGAATGTATGACTGGCGCGGGGATATCGGAGCTGCTTATCAACGTGGTACTGCCCGCGTGTCTCGTCGCGTTCGTGCTGGCCGCCGCGGCCCTCGTCTACCAGCGAGCGATGGCGCTCGACGATCCGACCCCGCTGGCCGCCGTACTGCTCGTGCTTCGTGGAAATTCGTGGCACGATGACCGGTGGAAACTACGGCTGGCCGCCGAGTGGGGTGCGTTCTCTGCGACGACTAGCGTGGCTCTCGTTCTGATCGTGGTGACAGAGACCGACCTCTTCGACGGGATGATCCCACTGGTTCTGATCGGTGGGCAGCTGTTGGCCGCAGTCGTCAGATTCCAATCTCACACCACGGGCCCCAGTGCGTTCCCATGGCGCAGTCTCGTCGGTCAGACCGTCGTGTTGTACCTCTCCTGGCAGATTCTCTGGGCCGGCCTCTGGGCTGGGACCGTCCCTATCCACGGATCCGGCCTCGTCCACGCAGTACCGACACCCGGACGTCTCTCCATCTTTCTCGTTCTCCCAGCGGGCGGCCTGTACCTCGTCACGGGACTCCTTGCCGTCGGAACGGTTGTGAACTGGTCCGTCGAATTACCACGTTTCCCGAACGAAGTGATCGCGGCAACCGCATCGATGGCGGCGATCGTGGCATATGGTCTCCTGGGAACCGGCCTCGTCCCCCATCCCGCTTCCACCGCTGTTGACGACTGGTTCGCTATCGCTCTCGTCGTCGCGCTCGTCGCGATCGGACGGGCCGTCGTCTCCGGCAGCCTTCAGTCGAAGAACGGGTCGTCGGCGTCCGACCTCATTCTCCGCTGACTAACGATCACGATGGCGGGAACGGGTACTTCCCGAGACGTCGGCACCCCCTGTCTGCCGGTGCGTGGCGCAAAACTGCGGTGACCCGTGAGCCGAGTATCAGTTTCACTCTGTGGATAACGTTTATCTAGTAGTTTACTAGATGTTCGCAACTTCACCTCCGAGAGGTGGCGAATCGAGACCGTCGGTGATCTGACGTTCGGCGCACGGTACCAGAACAGTGAAGCGAGGTATCGCGACGAAACTGTCGTCCAGCAGCCGTCGCGTCGCTACCCGGTTCGTCACTCGATCCAGACGGTCTTCCGGTTGACGAACTCCTTCATCCCGATTTCGGAGAGTTCCCGGCCGTAGCCGGACTCCTTGACGCCGCCGAAGGGGACGCGGGGATCCGACTTGGTGAGCTGGTTGACGTAGACGCAACCGGCGTCGATGCGCCTGGCGATCCGTTCGCCGCGGTCCCGGTCCTCCGTCCAGACACTCGCGCCCAGTCCGAACTCCGTCTCGTTCGCCGTCGTCACCGCGGCGTCGGCGTTCTCGACCTCGTACAGCGTCGCGACCGGGCCGAACAGCTCCTCGGTGTCCGCCGGGCAGCCGGCCGGCACGTCGGTGAGGACCGTCGGCGGGTAGTACGCGCCCTCGCGGTCCATGGGCTCGCCGCCGGTGACGACGTCCGCCCCCGCATCGACACTCGCCTGGACCTGGTCGTGGAGGTCGTCCAGGAGGTCCTGGCGCGCCTGGGGCCCGACGTCGGTGTCCTCGTCGAAGGGGTCGCCGATGGTCAGCGACTCGAACTCGTCGACGAGCCGGTCGGTGTACTCGTCGTACACGTCGGTGTGGACGACGAACCGCTTGGCGGCGATGCAGGACTGGCCGCCGTTCTGGTTCCGGGCCAGGGCGCCCGTCTCCGCGGCGGCGTCCAGGTCGGCGTCGTCGAGGACGACGAACGGGTCGCTGCCGCCGAGTTCGAGGACGGTCTTCTTCAGCCGGTCACCGGCGGCCGAGGCGACGGCGCGTCCCGCGGGACCGCTCCCGGTCAGCGTCGCCGCCTTGACGCGGTCGTCGTCGACGACGTCGTCGACGAGGTCCGACGGCGCCAGCAGCGACTGGAAGACGCCCTCCGGGTAGCCCGCCTCGCGGAGAACGTCCTCGATGGCCTCCGCACAGCCGGGCACGTTCGAGGCGTGTTTCAGGACGCCGACGTTGCCCGCAGTGATGTACGGGGCGATGAACCGGAACACCTGCCAGAACGGGAAGTTCCACGGCATGACGGCGAGGACGATGCCCAGCGGTTCGTAGACGGTCTTCACCTCGGTGCCGGCCGGACTCGGGTAGTGTTCGTCTTCGAGGTAGGCGTGCGCGTTCTGGGCGTAGTGGTCACACGCCCAGGCGCACTTCTCGACCTCTGCGATGGCCTGGGTGACTGGTTTGCCCATCTCCTCGGTCATCAGTTCGGCGTACTCGCGCTTGTTCTCCCGGAGCACCTCGCCGGCTGCCTCGATCAGTTCCTCGCGGTCGGCGAGGGGCCGGTCGCGCCAGTCCTGAAAGGCATCCCAGCCGTCGTCGAGCGACCGTTCGACGTCCGCCAGGTCGGCCTCCTCGTACGTGTCGATGCGTTCGCCAGTGGCCGGGTTGACAGCCTCCATAATGGTCTACATGTCGGAGCCCGAGGACTTAGGTCTTCTCGTTAGTATACAATATTCGTTTCTAACGTCCACAGAAACTTTTTGACACCACGTGCCGAGGTACCACACACCGGTGTCGGGATCATGCCACAGGAAATCTTCAGTGAACGGGAGTACGAGCGCCGGGTCGAGCGAGCCAAAGAGCGGATGCGCGCCGAAGACCTCGACGCGGTCGTCGTCGCCGACCCCGCGAACATGAACTACCTGACGGGCTACGACGGGTGGTCGTTCTACGTCCACCAGGCCGTGATCGTCTCGACGCGACGGGACGAACCGGTCTGGATCGGCCGCGCGATGGACGCCAACGGCGCCCGGGCCACCGCGTACCTCTCCGAGGAGAGCATCCGGTCCTACAGCGACGACCACGTCCACTCGCCCCACGACCTCCACCCGATGGATTACGTCGCCGGCGTCCTCGCTGACCTCGACGTCGACGAGGGCCGCGTCGGCCTCGAGATGGACGCGAGCTACTTCACCGCAAAGTCCTACGTCCGTCTCGAACAGCAGCTACCAGACGCCGAACTTGTCGATGCCGACCTGCTGGTCAACTGGGTCCGGGTGAAGAAGTCCGAGCGCGAACTCGAGTACATGCGCCAGGCCGCCCGGATCTCCGAGAACGCGATGCGGGCGGGCCTCGACGCTATCGAGGCGGGCGTCCCGGAGTACGAGGTGGCCGCCGAGATATACGACGCGCTGATCCGGGGCACGGACGAGTACGGCGGCGACTACCCGGCCATCGTCCCGCTGATGCCCTCCGGCGAACACACCGACACGCCACACCTCACCTGGGCCGACAGAGAGTTCGCCGAGGGGGATCCAGTCATCATCGAACTCTCGGGCTGTCGCCACCGGTACCACTCGCCGCTCGCCCGGACGACGTTCGTCGGCGACCCGCCCGAGAAGATGCGACGGACCGCCGAGATAGTCGTGGAAGGGATCGACGCGGCACTCGACGCCGCCGAACCCGGCGTCACCTGCGAAGCCGTCGAGAGAGCCTGGCGCGAGACGATAGCGGAACACGACATCGAGAAGGAAGACCGCATCGGCTACTCGATGGGGCTGGGCTACCCGCCGGACTGGGGCGAACACACCGCGAGCCTGCGCCCCGGCGACGAGACGGTGCTAGAGGAGGACATGACGTTCCACATGATTCCGGGCATCTGGACGGGCGACGTCGGCGTCGAGATAAGCGAGACGTTCCACGTAACCGGCGACGGCGCCGAGACGCTGGCCGACTTCCCCCGGCGACTCTTCTCGGCCTGATTCGGCGGTCGGCGGCGGTTTTCCCGCCGGATTCTCTGCTCGGGGGCGACTCAGTCGGCCGCCGGGTCGAGGACGACGTTTTCGAGGGCTCCACCGCTATCGAGCGCCGCGACGTTTTCGGCGACGATGTCCGCCAGCCGATCCCAGTGTTTCGGCGTGTGGCCGCCCGTGTGGGGCGTGATGAGACAGTTCTCCAGGTCCCAGAGGGGATGGTCGTTCGGCAGCGGTTCCGGGTCGGTGACGTCGAGGGCAGCGCCCCGGATCGCGTTCGACTGCAGGGCCGCGACGAGTGCGTCGGTGTCGACGATGCCGCCGCGGGCGGCGTTGACGAGGACGGCGTTCGGCGGCAGCGTCGCGAACTCGGACTCGCCGACGAGTCCCCGAGTGAGGTCGTTCAGCGGACACGCGAGCACGACGTAGTCGCTGCGGGCGAACGCCTCGTGGACGTCGTCCTCGTCGAAGCCCAGCACCTCGTCGGTCGGGCCGCCCTTCTCCGGCGAATACCGGATACCGATAGTCTCCACCTCGAAGCTGTCGAGGCGGCCGGCTATCGCCTGTCCGATGGATCCCAGGCCGACGATGGTGACGGTCGATCCGGTGAACTCGTGAGACTGGAAGTGGCGCCACTCGTTGGTTTGCTTCCGACGCCACGCCTCGTGGAGGTTCCGCGCGAACACGAGCATGTTCCCGATTGACTGCTCGGCGATGCCGGGCGCGTGGATTCCGCCCGCGTTCGTGACCGTGACGCCGTGGTCGGCGAGGGCGTCCATCGGAACGTGGTCCGTCCCGGCGAACGTACAGGCGAACAGTTCGAGGCGTTCGGCCGCGTCGAGGAGGTCCGCATCGATCGTTATCCCGGTCACGACTCTCGCCTGGGGAACGAGTTCGCGTTCCTCGCGGGGAGTCCGCGCGAGTGCGACCGTGAGGTCCGGAAGCCGCTCCCGGAGGGTTTCGGCGTACGATTCCATCGACAGGCCTTCCGTCCCCTCGCGGAGGACGACGACGTCCGGTAGAGTCATGTGAGCGTTGGCGGAGAGTCGGCCGCCGCCGACTTATCTCTTAATGTACCCAGTGTACACGTATACTGTGTATATTTATGTCCGTGGAGTGTGATATCTGCCCACATGAGCGAACCCGTACGGGACCGCCTCGTCTCGCTGCGCCGGAGCCTCCACCGGTACCCCGAACCGGGATGGCGCGAGTTCCACACCACCGCGAGGCTGGTCGAGGAGATACGGGCCATCGGCGTCGACGAACTGGCGGTCGGCCCCGACGCGTACGACCCGGCCGACCGGATGGCCGTTCTCGACGACGACGTCATCCAGCCGTGGTTCGAGCGGGCACGTGAGCGGGGCGCGGACCCGGACCTCCTCGAACAGATGGCCGGCGGCAACACGGGCGCGGTGGCCGTCCTCGACAGCGGCGACGGACCGGCCATCGGGCTCCGCGTCGACATCGACGGACTGTTCGTCGACGAGTCGACAGAGGAAGGCCACGTCCCTGCCGACGAGGGGTTTCGGTCGGAGGGGGACGGCACGATGCACGCCTGCGGGCACGACACCCACATGACCTGGGGGCTGGCGGTCCTCGACGCCATCGCGTCGAGCGAGTTCGCCGGCCGGCTCGTCGTCTTCTTCCAGCCCGCCGAGGAGCTCGGCGGTGGCGCCCACGCGATGGCGAACAGCGACTACGTCGCCGACCTGGACTACCTGCTGGCTGCCCACGTGGGGCTGGACCACCCGACGGGGGAGGTCGTCGCCGGCATCGAGAAGCCGCTGGCCATGGCCCACGTCGACGTGACCATCGAGGGTACCTCCGCACACGCAGGCAAGGCGCCCAACGAGGGCGACAACGCCATGCACGCGATGGGCACGGCCATCGAGAACGCCTACGGCATCCCCCGCCACGGCGACGGGATGACGCGCGTCAACGTCGGCCGCGCCGAAGCGGGGACGGCGAGCAACGTCATCGCCGAACGGGCCCTCATGGAGGCCGAGGTCCGCGGGGAGACGACCGAACTGATGGAGTACGTGAAGGCGAGACTCGAACGGGTGAGCCGGAGTGCCGCCCGGATGCACGGCTGCGAGATGGAGTTCGACGTGATCAGCGAGTGCCCGCGGGCCGACAGCGACCCGGAGCTCGTGGACGTCGTCTCGGCGGTGGCAGAGGGCGTTGCTGGCGTCGACCGCGTCGTCCCCACTGCCGACTTCGGCGCGAGCGAGGACGCGACCTTCCTGATGGAGCGCGTCCAGGAGGATGGTGGGCTCGCGGGGTACCTGATCGTCGGCACCGACCACCCGACGAGCCACCACACGCCGACGTTCGACGTCGACGAGCGGAGCCTCGAACACGGCGTCGACGTCCTCGTCGAGACGATACGGGAACTTGAGCGCCGTCACCCACTGCCGCGGGACGGCGGAGACCAGTGAGCGACCGACCAGAAAGGGAGCCGTCAGAGAGTGACCGACCTGAGAACGACCGACCGGAGAGCGAACGGCCAGCGAGCGACCAGTCGCCGAGTGAGCGACCAGTGACAGTCACCGACGTCGAGGACGCCCAGGAGCGCCTCGATGGCGTCGTTCACCGGACGCCGCTCGACACGTCCCGGACCTTCGCCGAGCTGTCAGGGGCGGCCTCGGTCGGGCTCAAATTCGAGAACGTCCAGCGAACTGGGTCGTTCAAGATCCGCGGAGCGTACAACGCGATGAGCCAGCTCTCGGGTGAGGAACGGGAACGCGGCGTCGTCACAGCCAGCGCCGGCAACCACGCCCAGGGCGTCGCGCTCGCGGGGGATCTGCTCGATATCGACGCGACCGTCGTCGTCCCCGAGATAACCCCGGCGGCGAAGATCGCGGCGACCCGCGGCTACGGCGCCGAGGTCGTCGTCGAGGGCGACATCTACGAGCGGTCCTACGAGTACGCCCGCGAGCGCGCAAGCGAGACCGGCGAGACGTTCGTCCACCCGTTCGACGACGAATCAGTCGTCGCCGGGCAGGGAACCGTCGGCCTGGAGCTACTGGACCAGTACCCCGACCTCGACGCGGTCTTCGTCGCCATCGGCGGCGGCGGGCTGATATCCGGTATCGGGACCGCAGTGAAGGCCCACGACCCGGCCGTCCGGGTCGTCGGCGTCCAGCCCGAGGGCGCGTTCCACGCGAAGCCCTCGCTCGACGCCGGCGAGATACGCGAACTCGCGGACGTCGACACAGTCGCCGACGGGATAGCCGACACGCGCATGCTCGAGACCACGTTCTCGGTCGCTCGCGAGGTGGTAGACGACGTCGTGCGCGTCACCGACCGGGAGATAGCCACGGCGGTCACGCTGCTAGCCGAGCGTGCGAAGACCGTCGCCGAGAGCGCGGGCGCCGCGCCGCTCGCGGGCCTCCTGTCGGCGAAGACCGACGTCGCCGGCGACGACGTCGGGGTCGTGGTCTCGGGCGGGAACGTCGACCTCACCGAGCACGGCGAACTCTGCCGGACCGGCCTCCACGACCTCGGTCGTTACGCAGACGCCAGGCTGGCACTCGATCGGTGGCCCGCGACCCTCGCCGACGTCGTCGACGCCATCGAGTCCCAGGGGGCCGAACTCGACCACGTGAACCGGGTCTGCCCCGGCGGGGGCGACCGACCGAACCGAACGCCGGTCGCGGTCGGTGTGGAGGGGAGCGGCGCCGACCATCTCAGAGGCGTGCTGGCGGACCTCGCCAGCCTGGACGGGGTGTCCGTCGTCGAACACTCGCTCGAATAGACGGGCCGAACGATCGAGAGCTGGGGGCGCGCTAGATACCTTTCGCGACCGCGCTGGCGGCCTCGACGGCGTCGACGAAGATGCCGACCCCGAGGTCGACCTCCCGGGGCGTGGAGTCCAGCGGCGGCAGAAGTCGGATCGTCCGCTTCCCGCAGCCGAGGGTCAGCAGGCCGCGCTGGAGCGACTCGCGGACGACGGCGTCCCGACGGTCGGCAGTGTCGAACGTCACCGCCAGCATCAGGCCCTTGCCGCGGACGTCCTCGACGTGGCCGGGTGCGTCGTCTCGAAGCAGTTCCTTCGCCTGCTGGCCCCTGACCGTGGCGTTGTCGAGCAGGTCGTGTTCGTCGATGGCTTCGAGCGTGAACGCGCCCATCATCGACCCGAGCAGGTCGCCGCCGCCGAACGTCGACCCCAGGCGGTTCTTCTCGTCCGGGAAGATCTCCGAGCGCGAGACGGTCGCACCGACGCGGAGTCCCTTCGCGCTGGCGATAACGTCCGGTTCGATCGGGTAGTGGTCCGACGCCCAGATCTCGCCGGTGCGACCCACGCCCGACTGGATCTCGTCGACGATGAGCGGGATGTCGTACTCCGCTGTGACGTCCGCGATCTCCTGCATGAACGCCTCGCTGGGGAAGCGATAGCCACCGACGCCCTGGATCGGTTCGAGCGCGACGAAGGCTATCTCGTCGGGGTCGAGGTATCCGCCCTCGGGTGACAGTGAGCCGCGGAGCTGGGACCCCGCGCCGGTGAAGAACCCGCAGTCACAGCTCCTGGCGTCGCAGCGCCGGTCCTCACAGAACGGCACGGTCTCGATCCCGCTTATCTCGGGGTAGTGGCGCGTGTACACCTCCTTGGACTTCGTCAGCGAGAGGGTGCCGAGCGTCCGGCCGTGGAAGCTGCCGGTGAACACGACGCCGTACTTGGCGGGCGCGCGGTGGTCGTGGGCTATCTTCATCGCGTTCTCCATGGCCTCGGCCCCGGAGTTCGAGAGGAAGACAGTGTCCATCCCGTAGTGGGCCGAGACGTCGACGAGTCGCTCCATCAGGTGACTGGAGCCGGGAAATTCCGAGGTCGCGGGGTCCGAACCGAAGCCGAAGTAGAGGTCCTGGCCCGCGATCTTCATCGGCTCGACCAGATCGAACTCGCGGACCTTCGAGAGGACCTTCTCGTTGTCGTATCCGAGCGGAGCGGCCCCGATGTGGCAGGTGAAATCGAGCAGGACGTTCCCGTCGACGTCCGTGACGAAGGGACCGTCGGCCGCTTCCGTCACGTCCCAGACGAACTCGTGGGAGTACTCGCTGGGTGCCGAGTGCGTCTGGTGGAAGGTCACCCACTTCCGGGCGTTCGGGCCGGGAAACGCGCCGACGTCGGGCTCCGCCGTGTCCCTATCCATAAACAGTTTTTGTGTACGTTGTACATTAAATCTTGGTGTCGGTTGGCGCGCAGTGCGGCGAAAACGGGGCGAAGGGTGCGCTGCGTAACGGGACGACTGCGGACCGATCGAGGGGGTCGTTTCGACCTCGGGGTGGCGCGGAGTGACTTAGTCGTCGTCCGCCTCCATGGGCCCACCGGGACCGGGGCCGGACGAGGAGTCCCGCTCGGTTTCCTGGCCCGGACCGTACAGCACTGTCTCGTCCTGGAGGAGAACCTTGCCGGATGTCTTTCCGAAGTCTCGTATCAGCGAGAGCATGGCGAAGAAGCAGACGAAGGCGAAGGGCGTCCCGGTGATGATGGCCGCCTGCTGTAGCGTGTTCGCGCTACCGGTACCGCCGAGGATCATCAGGATAGCAGCAGTCATCCCGAGCACGACGCCCCAGAAGATTCGATTGAACGTCGACGGACGGGCCTTCCCGCCGGTCGTCATCATCGAGACCGCCAGCGTCGACGAGTCCGCGGACGTGACGAAGAACGTCGTCACCAGGACCATGAAGGCCAACATGAACACCGAACCCAGGGGGAAGGTCTCGAACAGGATGAAGCCGGAGACCTCCGCTCCCATCTCGCCGGCCATCACCGCGCCGAAGTCGGCGATACCGTTGTGCTGGGACCAGACGGCGGTCCCACCGACGACGGTGAACCACGGGATGGTGGCGGCAGACGTCGCGACGATACCGGTGAACGCGACTTCGCGGACGGTCCGTCCCTTGGAGATTCGAGCGATGAACAGGCCCGCGAACGGGGACCACGAGAGGGCCCACGCCCAGTAGAATACCGTCCAGGCGTTCATCCAGCCGGTCGCGTCGGGGTTCCCTGAACCGAAGAGGCCGGCACCGGTGTAGAGGCTCATCGAGACGAAGTCGGTCATCATGCCACCGATCGCTTGCGTTCCCAGCAGGATCAGGAACAGCGTCGGACCGACGACGAAGGTCGCTACCATGAGGATCACGAACAGGATCATGTTGAAGTTCGACAGGCGGCGGATCCCCTTGTCGACCCCGAGGACCATCGTGGTCGTGAACAACAGCGTCATCACCGTCACCACGAGGAGGATACCGAGGTTCCCCATCTCGATCCCCCACTGGTAGTCGAGGCCGGTGATGAACTGGCTCCCGATGAAGCCGAGCGACGTCGCGACGCCGCCGATGGTCGCGAAGACGGCGAGGATGTCGATGACCTTCGCGGCCGGGCCGTCGAGGTTGTCGGCCCCCAGTATCGGCGTCAGCGCCGAAGACACCCTGAGGGGGACGTTCTCGTAATTGTAGGCGAAGTAGCCGATGGCGATACCCATGATCGTGAACACGGCGAGCTGTGGGAGCGCCCAGTGGAACAGCGTCTGCTGGATGGCGACAGTCATCGCTCCGGCCGAACCGCTCTCCACGCCACCGAACAGCGGCGGCACGCTGTCGTAGTAGAACAGCGCCTCCGTCGGTCCCCAAAAGACGACGCCGGCGGCGAACCCTGCCGAGTACAGCATCGCGAAGAAGGACAGGAAGCTGTACTCTGGCGATTCGTCCCCCAGTTTGATCGACCCCCACGGACCCACGATCAGGAACAGGAGGAACACGACGATGAGGAACACGATCAGCAACATCGCCCAGTTGAACATCCCGAGCATCTGGTCGTTCAGCGTCGAGATGCCGTTCTCGACGGCGGTCGGGCTGACGAAGAACGCGACGATGACACCGATCGTAATCACCGCGCCGAACAGGAACACTGCCGGATCGATCTCGTCGAGGAACTTGTCGAACATCCCCTCCTCGGCGTCACTCATCGCGTTGCACCTCCGTCGACCGACCACTGCGTACTGGTCGTGCGTGACACCACCGACCCGTTGCCATGGCGAGTAATGGCATACCAATGTCATTGACGGCGTAAACAATAAACGTTTCCCAGACTGGCCAGATAACTGCGAATTGCGGTACTCGTAATTCCCTGTCCTGGCCCACCTCTCTGTTCGTCGCCGGTTCCACGACACCGTTAGGGAGCCACTAACACGTGAGAAACGCAATTTACGCTGGAACGGCTCGTGCGTTCCACGTCGTTCGAACGACCCAGACTACGTGCTGACTTCGATCCGTCAGCGATGGCTCTCGTGAACAGTAACCGAAAATTGAATCGGGCGGTCGCGCAGGCGCCGAACCCTACCGACGAAACCGGGACCCAGACGGTAGTCACCGACTACCGGACGTTTCACCGGTCAGCTTAGCCCGTCAGCTCTTCTAGCTTCTGTTCGCGGGCCTCCTCGCTCTCGGAGACCAGTTCGGCGAACTCCTCGACGTGGTCTTTGATCTCCTCGCGGGTGTCCTCCGGTGAGAACCCGTCGGACATCGTCAACAGCCGGACGAAGGCGCGCAGTTCCTCGTCGGTAAGCTGTGCGAACTCCTCGTTTTCGAGTTTCTCGACGACGTCGTCGACGTCTATCTGGCCCACCGGCTCGACGTTGAACTCCACGTCGACCATGCGGTAGTTCGACCCCGCGAGGCGCTGTTCGGCTTTGCCGACGCCCTCGGAAAGCATGTCCTTGAACGGCGTGTGATACCCCATCGTGCCGAGGTGGAGGTACGCGAGCACGTCCGTGATGCCCTGGGTGTAGGCGTCACGATCCTCGGCGTCGGGGTCGAAAACCGTCTCCCGGTCACGGTCTTCCATGTACTCGAAGAGGATACTGAAATCGAGGACCGCGTTGCGGACTCGTCGTCGGATACGGTTGCGCTTCTGTTTCTTCGAGTGCTCGGTGTAGTCCGTCTTCCGGCCGATGAGGAAGTCACGGTCGGAGGGCGTGAGGATACCGCGCGGACGGTCCGAATCCGCCGCAGTCTGCAACGACTCCGGCACGTCGTCCTGGCTCATAGGGAACGTACGGCAAGCCCGAGAAATAACGCTTCTGCCTCGGCAAGTCGGGCCGGAACCGGACGCTCCGGACCCGGGGACGGGCGGACCCGAACGGAACAGGCCCGAACTGCCGGGCCGACGGGGTGCGGACGCCACGACCACGTCACGGCTGCTGGCGAGAGAGCTGGAGCGCGGTCTCGGTCAGCAGCGACACGCCGATGTCGAGGCTGCGTTCGTCGACGTCGAACGTCGGCGTGTGGTGATTCGTCGGGTGGTCCGTGCCGACGAGGACGTACGATGCCAGCCCGCCGTCGTCTTGCACCCGCTGCATCAGGTACGTCGCGTCCTCGCTGACCCCGAGGTCGTAGGACGGAACGACTCGCTCGACGCCCTCCACCGTCCAGGCCACGTTGCCGATGAGGTCACGGAGCGCAGGGTGGCTGTCGACGCTGGGCGAGGCGCTGATGACCCGCGGCGAGACGTCGCAGTCGTGCATCTCGGCGGCGGCGTACAGCACGCGCTCGAGTTCCGTGCGCGCGTACTCCATCAGCCCGGTCGTCTCGCCGCGGACTTCGGCCTCGATCGTCACCTCCTCGGCGATGACGTTGCTCGCGCATCCACCCTCGATCCGGCCGACGTTGACGCGCGTCATCCCGTCGCTGTGACGGGGAATGGCGTACGCGTTCTGGATGGCGGTCGCCGCCGCCTGCATGGCGTTGGCCCCCTCGTTCGGGGCTTTCCCGGCGTGGGCGCTCGCCCCCTCGAACGTCGCCGTCACGTGGGCCATGGCCAGTGGCTTGTCACTGCCCGCAACTATCTCGCCGGTCGGATGGTCGAGGCCGACGTGGACCGCCAGCAGGTAGTCGACGTCGTCGAGGTAGCCGCTCTCGGCCATCGCCTTCCCACCGCCGGATATCTCCTCGGCGGGCTGGAAGAACACTTTCAGCGTCCCCTCGAAGTCGCTCTCGCTGACCGCCTCGATCGTTCCCAGCGCGATGGCGAGGTGAGCGTCGTGCCCGCAGGCGTGCATGTAGCCGTCGTGTTCGGACCGGAACCCTTCCGCGGCGGGCCTGTGGTCGCTCTCGGTCGATTCCTCCATCGAGATGGCGTCGAGGTCGACTCGCAGCCCGAGGCACGGCCCGTCGCCCTGGTCGAGGACCGCGACGACGCCCGTGTGGCCGTCGTCGGTCCGTTCGAGGATGTCGGACCGGACGCCCGTCGCGCGGGCCCGCTCCCGCCAGTCGGCCAGTTCCGAGTCCGGCGGCACCGCCATGCGTTCGTCGGTCGCGAGCGCCTCGCGGCCGACGGCTATCTCGTCGACGCCGATGCGTTCGAGTTCCTCGACGACCCGGGCCGTCGTCCAGAATTCGCGCCACCCCGGCTCGGGGTGGCGGTGGAACGCGCGTCGCAACTCGCTCAGTCTGTGTCTGTCCGTGCGTGACATTGTTTACCGAAGAGACGGCGCGGAGACACTTAACGATACGCAGCAAACACGTACTGTTTACGCGCGTTTCGGGCAGGGTTTGCACACTCAGCGGGTTCCGGCCGTGTCGCCAGGCCGATAGTCACCCGAGAACCGCGACTGCGTCACTCCTCACCGAGAAACGCGACCGCGTCCAGTTCGACGCGGACGTCCCCGGGCAGGCGCGACACCTCGACGCAGGCTCTGGCCGGCAGCGGTTCCTCGAATCGCTTCCCGTAGGCCTCGTTGACGCGCTCGTAGTCGTCGAGGTCGGTCAGGTAGACGGTGACCCTGACGACGTCCGAGAGCCCGTCGCCGCCAGCCTCGTCGACGACCGCGGCGATATTGTCGAGCACCTGGTCGGTCTGGGCCCGAACGTCGCCGTCGACGTCCGCTCCCGTGTCGGGGTCGACCGGGCCGAACCCGGAGACGTAGAGCGTGTCGTCGGCCCTGACTCCCTGCGAGTACGGGTTGTCGTTGCGTGGGGCGTCCGCCGTTGAAATCTGCGCTGGATCGGACATCGGTTCACCCGGTCAGGCCGTCCGTTTCGCCTCGGCGGTCGTCGCCTCGATGGCTTCGACGACGACGTCGAGCGCCGTCTCGGCGAGGGCGCGGGTCAGGACGAGCGGCGGCAGGAACCGGACCACGCTGCCGTACCGACCCGCCGTCCAGACGAGGACGCCGCGCTCGAAACAGTACTGCTGGATCGCGTCGACGAGGTCACCGTCCGGGTTTCCGTCGGCGTCGACGAACTCCGCGCCGACGAACAGGCCCCTCCCGCGAACGACTGCCAGTCGGTCGTTGTCGGCGGCCACGTCCCGGAGGCGTCCCTGGATGTACTCGCCCAGGTCCCGGGCGTGAGCGAGGAGATCGTGCTCCTGAACGTACTCGATCGCACGGGTGCCTGCGCGCATCCCGACGACGTGGCCGCGGTACGTGCCGGCGTGGTCGCCCGGGCCCCACGTGTCCAGGTCCTCGTGGTAGATAGTGGCTGAAAGCGGGAAGCCGGTGCCGCCGAGCGCCTTCGCGGAGGTCATCGCGTCCGGGGCGACGCCGTCCCAGTCACAGGCCCACCACTCGCCGGTCCGCCCGAGTCCACTCTGGATCTCGTCGAAGATGAGCAGGAGGTCGTTGTCGTCCGCGACGTCGCGGAGCCCCTGCAAAAACCCCTCGGGCGGCGCGACGACGCCGCCTTCGCCCAGCATCGGCTCGACGATCATCCCGGCCGGGTTAGCGAGACCGCCGTAGGGATCCTCGACGATGGCACGAACCTCCTCCAGGGCGTGGTCGACGGCCTCGTCGGGCGACTTCTCCAGGTGGAACGGGTACGGGTAGGGAGCGTGGACCACGTCCGGGAGCAGCGGCGTGTAGTGGCCCTTGAACTTCTTGTTCGACGTGACGCTCATCGCGCCCGAGGTCGCACCGTGGTACGCGCCGCGGAAGGCGATGAGTCCGTCGCCGCCCGTGTTGTACTTCGCGAGCTTGATCGCGGCCTCGATGGCGTCGCTCCCGGTCGGGCCGCCGAACACCACGCGGTTGCGGCCCCGGAGACCCTCGGGAGCTATCTCGTCGAGTTTCTCGATCAGTTCGAGTCGCGCCTCGGTCGGGAAGTCCACCGTGTGCACGAACTTGTCCGCCTGCTCGTGGACCGCCTCCAGGACGTAGGGGTTCGAGTGACCGACGTTGAGCACCCCGATCCCGGCGAACAGGTCGATGTACGTGTTCCCGTCGGCGTCGTGGACGGTCGCGCCGCGGCCCTCTTCGAACGCGATCGGGATGTCGTTCGGGTACGCGACCGCGCTGCTGTCCATCTCGCGCTGTCGCTCAAGCAGCGCCCGCGTGTTCGGTCCCGGGACGTCGTCGACGTCGGGGGCGCTGGCGTAGTGTAGCTCTTCGATCGGCGGTCCTGCCGTCATATCGACGAAGATGGTGGACAGGAGTAAATAACTTATCCACGATTTTCATATCGACCATATACGAATTGTGATTACGTATTTGCGCGAGCAGTACCTGCCGTGCGCGCAGCCAGAGACGACGGGCTGAGGCCGAGACCACCCGCCGACGCCGGGGTGCATCGCTCCGCCGACGAGCCAGCGGGGTCGAACCAGTCGGACGAAAGGTAAGGTTTAGGCGTCCACCGGGTGGGGTTGCGCGTATGACAGAGACAGTGCTGCTCGTCGGCGGCGGCGGCCGGGAACACGCCATCGCACGCGCGCTGGCCGACTCCGAGGCGGACCTGTACGCCTGTGCAGGGAATCGAAATCCGGGAATCGCGGCCGTCGCGGAAGGATTCGAATCGCTCGACACGACCAATCCAACCGCGGTGACGACCTACGCGAAAGAAGTCGGCGCGACGCTCGCCGTCGTGGGCCCCGAGGCGCCGCTGGCGGCCGGCGTCGCCGACGCGCTGGACGAAGCCGGCGTCTACGCCTTCGGCCCACAGGAGTCGGAGGCCCGTATCGAGACGGACAAGGCCTTCCAGCGACGTTTCATGCGGGAAAACGACATCCCGGGCTGTCCGGACTTCGCGACGTTCGACGACACGGACGCCGCCTGCGAGTACATCGACGAGTACGACGGCGATCTGGCCGTCAAACCTGCCGGCCTCACCGGCGGCAAGGGCGTCAAGGTCACCGGCGACCAGGTGACGAAGGAAGAGGCCAAGGAGTACCTCCGCAGCTCAGACTACGACCGCGTCGTCCTCGAGGAGCGCCTCGTCGGCGAGGAGTTCACCGTCCAGGCGCTCGTCGCCAACGGTGACGTTCGCGTCAGCCCGGCGGTCCAGGACCACAAGCGCGCCTACGAGGGCGACGAGGGCCCCAACACCGGCGGGATGGGATCCTACTCCGACGCCAGCCTGGAACTGCCGTTCATGACCGAGGACGAGTTCGTGGACGCCGTCGAGGTGCTGGAGGCCACCGTCGACGCCCTGGAGGGGTTCAAGGGCGTCCTCTACGGCCAGTTCATGCTCACCGCCGAGGGAATCAAGGTCGTCGAGTTCAACGCTCGCTTCGGCGACCCCGAGGCGATGAACACGCTCCCGGTGCTCAACACGGACTTCCTCGACGTCCTCGTCGCCGCGCGCGAGGGCGAGGAACTGCCCCAGCTCTCCTTCGCCCCGCAGGCCACCGTCTGCAAGTACGCCGTCCCCGACGGCTACCCGACGGAACCCGAAGCGGGCGCGAAGGTCCAGATAAACGAGGAGAACGCGGGCGAGGCCATCCTCTTCTACGCCAGCGTCGACGAGCGCGACGACGGCATCTACACGACCACGTCCCGCTCGTTCGCCGTCGTCGGCGTCGCCGACACCATCTCCGAGGCCGAACAGATAGCTGAGGACGCCCTCGACGCCGCCGGCGAGGAGGGCCTGCGGATGCGCCACGACATCGGCAAGCCCGACCTCGTCCAGCAGCGCATCGACCACGTCGAAGAACTACAGAGCGAGTAGCTGGGAGAGCCACCGGTTCGAACGCCTTTTCTGCGCCACAGTGGGTCGCGGGGTTCAAGTCCACCGCCGCGGTAGATGTCACCGTGACCGAAGACGGCCAGGCAGGGGCGACGACCCCGCGAGAGTCGGCATCGGACGAGAGCGGGAGCGACGCCGAGCGGGACCCGCCGGCGCGTCACGGCCGCATCGACCGCCATCCGACGACCGGGCCGCACAACTCGCTGCTGCACTGGCCCGACGCGAAACACCCCCTCCGACTCGTGCTGAACTTCCTCGTCGTCTGGACCGTCCGGTACTCGCCGAGTCTGCGACTGAAAAATTGGCTCCTCCGCAGGCTGGGCGCCGACGTCGGAGAGGGCGTCGCCTTCGCCCTGACCGCGACGCCTGACGTGTTCTGGCCCGAACTCGTCACCGTCGGCGACCACGCGATCATCGGCTACGACGCGACGCTGCTGTGCCACGAGTTCCTCCAGGACGAGTACCGCACCGGGGAAATCGTCGTCGGCGAGCGCGTGATGATCGGCGCCGGCGCCGTCGTGCTCCCGGGCGTGGAGATCGGCGACGGCGCGCAGGTCGGGGCCAACTCCGTCGTGACGCGGGACGTTCCGCCAGAGACGACGGTTGCCGGGATTCCGGCCGAACCGATCGACGAGTGACCGGGTCGTGGCCGCGTCTCGGTGACTGACTACGGCGTCACAGCTCGCAGGCAGAGGAATACCGGGCGTCTCGACTCCTTCTCGTAGCGTTCCGGCCGTTTCTCTCTGAATTCTTCAGTGGGCTGTGGTTCGACGAGTTCGTCGATCCGAAACCCGGCCTCGATTAGTGGATTGAGCATCTCGGAGAGCGGGCGGCGATAGTACGGAACCTCGGTCGACCAGTCCTTCGTCCGGCGCTCGGTCTCGAAGTAGTTCACGTCCTCGTCCAGCGTGTCCATCGGATGCATCACCGAGAACACGAGAAAGCCACCGGGACGCAAGATCCGGGCGAACTCGGAAAACGTCACCCGCCAGTTCTCGACGTAGCCGAGGACGAGTGCACTGACGACCCCGTCGAATGACTCGTCTGTCGCGAAGTTCAGGGTCTCCGCCAGGTTCCCGCGGTGCAAGTCGGCACGGTCCCCGAGCCGCTCTCTGGCGTGCTCAAGCATCGCCTCGCTGACGTCGACCCCCACGACTTCGGCACCTTGGTCGGCCAACCACTCGGTGTAGATGCCGGTTCCGCAACCAGCGTCGAGGATCCGGTCGCCCTCGACGTCCGGTATCAGTCCCCTGGTCGCCGGCATCTCCAGGTCCGCGTTGTAGGCGTTCGTTACGACGTCCCTCGCGTACTCGTCGGCAATGGCGTCGTATGCGTCCTCGGAGATGGGGTCTCCTGGGGACATTAGACCGCGAGGTACTCCGCGATTCGTTGAAAATACTACCGGTTTCGGACATCCAGCCGGTCGTTCCGGAAACGAACTCACTCCCGGACGCGGACGATGCCGGACTGGAACACGCGCTGGTTCGGGACGATGTACTCCTCTCCGTCGTTCTCGATGTGGGTGACGAACACGCCGACCTCCTGGACGATGCCGCGGCGGTCGTCGATCTCGACTTCGTCCCCGATGCCGTACGGTTGCGTGAGAACGAGGTAGAAACCCGCTCCGGCCGCCGCGAGGAGTTTCCAGAACGCCAGGCCGCTGAAGAACACCAGCCCGAACGTGTAGGCGGCGAGCAGGATCAACAGTGCCTCGATGGCGACGTTGAGCTGGCCGAGCGCGACGAGCGCGGCGAGGTAGAAGATACTGTACTTGACGAGTTCCGGGAGCAGGCCGACCTCGGGGACCTTGACGCTCCGGAGGCGCTCGCTGACGACCAGCTTGGCCTTGTCGCCGGCGATGAGGCCGACGATGAGGGCGAAGATAGCGACGAACAGGTTCGGCAGGAAGCTGGTCAGGCGCGACCAGAAGATAGCGGTGTTGAACAGCTGCGAGACGTTGAGCGCCAGGAGTACCGAGCCGACGTAGACGAACAGGGCGGCGAGATTCGAGACCAGACCGATCGTCGACGTGCCGAGGCTCCTGGTCGTCCGTTCGAACGGGGTGCCTTCCACGGCCTCGTCGACACCGGCTTCGTACAGCAAGCGACGTGTCGCACGCCAGACGGCGTAGCCGAGTACGGCGCCTGTGACCAGAATCAGCAGGGAGATGACGAACGCCCCCTGTTCCGAGAAGATCGTTCGGATGATCTCCGGCCAGTCGAACTGCATCAGTACTCCTCCGGATCCAACTCCAGGATCAGCTCGCCGCCCTTGAAGCCCCTGACCAGCCCGTCGCTCTCGGAGAGGACGATGGCGATGGCGTTGGTGTCGCGGGTGATGGCGCCGGCCGCCATGTGACGGGCACCCAGTCCCTTGGGGATGTCCACGCCCTCGGCGGAGGGTTCGAGGTAGCGGTACGCAGAGACGATCTTGCCCGCGTCGCTGATCACGAACGCACCGTCGAGCCGGGAGAACTCCTTGAGCATCACGTTCACGATGGGGTCACCGACGTGGACGTGGGACTTCTCGAAGGGGTTGTACGACAGCGGGCGAGACTTGTTCATCACCTTTCCGGCGTCGCCGACGACGAACAGCGCGCCGACGGGCTTGCCCTTCTGGCCCTTCTTGCCGAGTCCGATGGCCACCTCAAGCACGTCGCGGATGACGGCAGGTTCGGCCCGGCTGTTGACGAACAGATCGTAGACGCCGGACCGGGAGAACTCGCTGGCCTGTACCCGGGTGATCGTGTCGGCCTGTTCGCCGAAGACGTCGGCGACGCAGACGACCTCCGCTTCCTCCTCGACGAACCCCTGATCGACGGCGCCCTCGATGCCGAATCGGACGCGTCCCTGGAGGTCGGTGAAGTCGATCGGAAGCTCCACGAATGCGTCCGAATCGACCGCGTTCTCCGGGGCGACGACCACGAGTTCGGCGTCGTCCAGGTCGTCGAACCGCTCGTAGAACGACCCGCTCGGGGAGAAGAGGAAGAGTGCGTCGGCGTCGGCTACTACGTCGTCGAGCAGGTCACGCAACTCGCTCATCGTCAGAACCAATCGTACCGACGGGAAAAAGCTTTGCGGGCCGTCTGACGCCCGTCAGCCACCGCTCGAACTCCGTTATCCGCGCGTCGAACGGGCTCACACCTGTCCGAGAAACTGGTCGAACGCGCCGCTGGCCGGGTGGCAGTGGCAGTACGTCCCCAGCGTCCGGTACTCGAGGAGTCCATCGCGGTCCCCGTCGATGCCCGACCCCCGCTCGACGTCGAAGGCGAACGTCGCGTCCGACCCGACGTCGGCCCGTGAGTAGTGGAACTCGTGGCCCCGGAGTCGGTCGCCCGGCGACGCGACGGGACTGGCCTGTGTCCCGGCCAGTTCGACGTGGTCCAGCGCCTGGTACCGGTCGGCCATCTCGACGGCCGCCGGGAGGACGCCGGCCATCTCGAAGGTGTCGCCCTCGGCCGTCGTCAGCGATTCGGCCAGGGCCATCATCCCGCCGCACTCGCCGTACACCGGGAGCCCGTCGGCGGCCCGGTCCGCGAGCGTGTCGAGCGCCGACGATTCTTCGAGGGCCCCGGCGTGGAGTTCGGGATAGCCGCCGGGGAAGTAGACCCCGTCTGCATCGGGCAGGTCGTCGCCGGCGACGGGTGAGAAGGTGACCACCTCCGCGCGCTCGCGGAGGCGTTCGAGGGTGGCGGCGTACGTGAAGCAGAAGGCCTCGTCCTGCGCGACCGCCACGCGCGCGTCAGTCGACGGTCGCGGTCGATTCGCGTCGGGTTCTGGCGGTTCACGAGCGACGTCGAGGAGCGCACGCACGTCCAGGGATTCCGCGGCAGTCGCCAGCGCATCGGCGTCGACCGGCGACTCGGACCCCATCTCCAGACCCAGATGTCGGTCCGGAATCTCGAGGTCGGACTGTGGCGGTATCCTGCCCAGGAACTCGATGTCGTCCGGCAGCGCGTCGCGGATGCCCTGTTCGTGGCGCCCGCCGTGACACCGCTGGGCGACGACGCCGGCGACGTCGACGTCCCGGTCGGCAGTGGCAGCGTACTCCCTGAATCCCAGCGCCGTCGCCGCGACGCTCTCCATCCCCGCCTTGGCGTCGACGACCAGGACGACGGGCAGGTCCAGCGCCTCGGCGACCATCGCCGTACTCGACCCGTCGCCGTCGTACATCCCCATCACCCCCTCGACGACGCAGATGTCGCCGTCGCCGCGCCAGTAGTTCCGCCGGAGGCCGTCCTCGCCCTGGAGCCAGACGTCGAGGGTGCGCGACGGCACTCCGGCGACGGCCTCGTGGTGGCTCGGGTCGATGAAGTCCGGGCCGGCCTTGGCGGGCTGGACGGACAGGCCCTCCCGCTGGAACGCCTCGATCATCGCCAGCGTCGCCACCGTTTTGCCCACGCCGGAGGCCGTGCCGCCGACGACGAGACCTTCCATGGTCAGTCCTCCGCGAGTTCGTCGGCGATGGCGGCGACCCGCTCCCGGACATCTGCCATCGGAATACCCGCCCGGTCGGCGAGCGCGAGGGCGCCGCCCATCCCGACGCCCTCTTTGGCCTCGCCGGCGGCGTAGGTCGCCATCGCCGGGTGGCCGCTCTGACCGAACCCGGGGTCGGTCACTTGCAGGTCGAGGTCCAGTTCGTCGGCGGCCGACTCGACGGCCGCCGTCTCGTCGTCGGCGACGTACGACGTCGTCGCCAGCGGGAGCGACTGCTCGACGCCGGCGTGCCGAAGGAGCGCCGCGACCGCGACCATCTGCGTCCCGCCGGCGAGCGTCACCGCAGTGTCGGACTCGATGGCCCCCAGCGCGATACCAGCGACCACCGCGAGCACCGGATCACCCATCCGTCGGACGGCCCGCTTCGGCTCGCCGCTCGCGTCGCCCGCCGACATGGAGCTCGTCGCCAGTCCCTCCTCGACCACGTCGCGCTTCGTCTCGATGGGATTCTCCGGGAGCGAGGAGGAGACGGCGGCGCGCTCGCCCAGCGCGCGAAGCACGCCCAGCGAGGTTGTCGTTCCCCCTGGAATCGTCTCCGCGAGAAACACTTCTTCTTCCGGGAGCGCGTGCCCGAACTGCCGCGCCGCCTCGAACGCGCCGGGCGCGCTGGAGACGGGGTCCTGCTCGCGGACGTCGTCACCCGGGCGCGCCCCGACCGTCACCGTCGGCGCGCCGGTCGGTTCGGCGAGTCCACCGTCGACCACCGTCGCCTCGAACCCGACCAGATCCCGCACGGCCCGGGTCACCACCGCCGGCGTGAGACAGCCCGTCGGACTCCGGGGCACTTCCGGCGCTCGCACAGTCGTTCCGTAGGTCAGAATCTCCGCGTCCGCGGCTGGCGTGTGCACCATCGCGTCGGGGTCGGCGCCCGCCGCGCTGATCCCGTCGATGGCCGCAGTGCGGGTCGTCCCCGCCGTCAACACGAACCGAGTCCGGTCGTTGGTCATTGCTGATTGGATTAGCGCAAGTCACCTTTAACACCAGCGGTCGCCCCCGGCAGATCCGCGAGGCAGCCGAAACGCCGACGCGTGGTATGCCTGCGCATGATTTATACCGTCCCGGCTACCCCGTTCCCCTATGGACGACTTCGAGGAACTCGTCTCGTCGCTCACGCCGCGCGAGGACAACGACGCCATCTCGTCGTACCAGAACACGACCGCCGTCACCTGCCCGGCCTGCGAGCAACCCTTCGACGACATGGTCGTCTGCAAGCAGGAGTTCACGTCGCTGAACCTCGACGTCGAACTCGACCTGTGTACGACCACCGACGACGACCGCGTCGTCCTGTTCACGCACAAGCCCTGACATCCTCCCCGCCCCCAAGGGCGAGGATTCCCGAGCGTTGGGATAACCGCTCGAAAACGCGCTCAGTGCGCGGGACCGGATTTGAACCGGACCGAGAAATGCTCGCTCACTTCGTTCGCTCATGCGCGGGACCGGATTTGAACCGGAGCCACTTCGTTCCCTCCGGTCACTCGTGGCAGGGCTCAAATCCTTCCTGACCGCGCACTCTCCGCTCACGAGATGTTCGCGGAGAAGTGCGCGGGACCGGATTTGAACCGAAGCAAGACATTCCGGGTCGCTCGCTCCGCTCGCTTCCCGGGCTGTGACTTGCAGGGCTCAAATCCCGCCTGCTCCCTCACTCGTTTCTCGCTACGCTCGAAACTCGTTCAGTGCGCGGGACCGGATTTGAACCGGAGCCACTTCGCTCCCGTTGGTCGCTCGTGGCAGGGTTCAGAATCCGGTCCTGCTCTTCGCTCACTTCGTTCGCTCATGCGCGGGACCGGATTTGAACCGGCGGATCCCTACGGAACAGCGTCCTAAGCGCTGCGCCTTTTCCTGGCTTGGCTACCCGCGCGCACTCCATCGTATCCACGACCCGGGCATGAAGGTATCGCTCTCGGGCCGCCGAACCGTCCCATCGTTCAGCCTCCCGAAAGCACCCGCGTCGCTGGAGCGATTCCTCGCACGGTTCGTTTCACTCCGAGCCCACCATTCAAATACCAGGGCGACCAACGCCGCACAAGACATGTACAGAGCGAGCGACCAGTTCGAGCACGCGGAGTGGCTGAACGAACTCGAGGCCGCGGCGGACGAACTCGGACTGGAGGAGCAGGCGCGCTCGCGGGCGGGGGACCTCTTTCTCTCGAACGTGCCGGAAGAAGAGCGGTCCAAGCGAGCGACGATGGCGGCGTGTCTCTACGTCGGCGCACTGGTCAGCGGCCAGCAACGGACACAGACCAGCGTTGCGGACGCGGCGGACGTCTCGCGGCTGACTGTCCAGCAGCGCTGGAAGGACCTGCTCGAAGACGTCGGACTCGACGCGCCGGACTGGTAGGCTCCTGGGCGGCGAGACACCTGGGAGGCGATCTGAATGCGGACGTGGAAATTACTCGTCCGAGGGCTGTGAGCGACCGTCGCTTTCGGGGGTGAGATTGCCGTGTTCGTCGATTTCGCCGCGGACGATGCGCGTACTGGAGATGATGTCGCCGTCGTCGGCGTGGACGTGCGGAACGACCTCGATTTCGAGCGGGTCGTGGCCTCGCTCACGTCGGATCTCGTTGATTCGCTTGCCGCCGGTCTCGGTTTCGGGCGAGACGACGAGGGCGTCGAACTGGGCCTCGGTCGCGATGCCGGTCGGTTCGTCGAGGCGACGGACCTCGAACTCGCGGTCGTACTCCGCCGCGAAACTCCGCAGTTCGTTCTCGATGTCGCGCTTTCGGTCCTCGAACGACCGAACGTGGCGGTCGGCGCGGCGCGTCTTCGGCGCGAGGTCGTCGCTGGTCAATCCGACCGTCACGTCGCCGAGTTCGAACGCGCGCTCGAACAGCGCGCGGTGTCCGTCGTGGAGGGGATCGAACGTCCCACCCAACGCGACCTTCATACACCACGGGAGGACGGCTCACGGTTTAGTGGCTTCGACTCGGGCAACTGGTGGAACGTCGGCCTCCGGGCGCCACGGCTTCGTCGAGTTCAGGCCCACCGACGAAGGCCACGGTACCGAAATCAGTCGTCGTCGCCGTCGCCGGGCTCGTCGTCGTCGGTCTCGTCGTCGCCGGTCTCGTCCTCGACGTTGATCGTCACCGGGTCGGAGCCGCTCCCGTTGACGCCGTCGTCACCGTCGTCGACGTCGGTGTCGAGGTACCGGTCGAGGTTGAAGACGGTGTTGAGTTCCTGCTGGACGTCGTCGACGACGTCACCGACCAGTTCGCTCGGCGGGATCGTCGCGTACTCGTAGGGGTTGTTGCCCGCGCCGTCGTTCTGGCGTTTCTGGCGCAGGACCGTCCCCTCCTCGTGGAGTTCGGCGAGTGCTTCGCGGACTGTACTCGGATAGAGCCCGGTCCCTTCGGCGATCTCCTCGCTCGTGCTGTGTGGTCGCTGGCGGAGGTGGACGTAGATGCGCGCACGCGTCTCGGTGTCGAGTACCCACGCGAGCAGGTCGACGATCCCCTCGTCGAACTGCTCGACGGCGCGGTCGGCTTCCTGTTCGATCCGTTCGCGGACGTCGGACTCGTCGAGGTCGTCCTCGGCCCCCTCGCCGCCCGTCTCGTCGCTCTCGCCCGGGTCGTCGTCCGGAGTCTCGTCGGTAGACATACGTCGTTTCTAGGAGGACAAAAGCCGGTCCGGACCAAAAAGCTTGGCTCGGCAGGACATCGTCGTTCGGCTTCGGACGGCGTCGGAGACGAACGACTTCGGGGGAATCTTTTCACAGAAACCACGAGCACCTCTCCGTGATGACCACGGAGTACGACGAACTGCCGCTGGTGTACTCGTGTTCGGGCTGTTCGAGCGCGGCGCAGATGGCAAACGATCTCGCCGTCAGGCTGGACCGGGAGTGACTGGCGGAGATGTCGTGTATCGCGGGCGTCGGCGGGAACGTCCCACCCCTGGTGAACACGGCGACGTCTGGCCGACCCACCGTCGTGATAGACGGATGGCCCCTCGAATGCGCGAAACAGAGCCTCGCGAAACACGACGTCACGCCGGACGCGCACGTCAACCTCGCTGCCGAGGGCGTCCCGAAAGAGTATCACACCGAGTACGACGAGGACCAGGCCCGGGAACTGTTCGAAGAACTCGTCCAGGAGGTCGAACGAGTGGCGACGTCGGGGTGGCGCCCGTACCAGATCCGTTCGTGATCACTGTCCGGCAGCGTGACCGGACTCGTGACCATCCGTCTCCGACCCGTTTCACGCCCGATCTGACTTAAAGCCACCTCGAATCGGCCGCCTGTTATCGTCGGTGAAACGGCTCGGTATCTATTTACAAGGAAACGTGTAATGGAATCGTAGCGGTGTAGCAAGGGCAGACACCGCTGCTTGGGGCACTCAGACGACGGTGGGCTATCGGCAGGGAAGCTGACTCAGACGGGTGGACGCCAGGGGTGGCATCCAGTTTCCGTTTTTATATCTACAGCCGTACGAGGTCGGCGAGCGCCGCAGTTCCGCGCTCGCGCCGGACTCGTCGCTGCACCGCGGCGCCGCTTTCCGCGTCGTACAGCGACCGAATACCACTGATTCCGAGCCGTTCACACTCGCGGTCGACGATCTCGCCGAGCGCCCGCGTCGTCGTGAAGTCGCGCCCGAGGAGGTCGGCGTCGTGGCCGTACCGGAGCGCGCGCCACTTGTTCTCGTCGAGGAACTCCCGGCGGGCGTCGGTGGCCGACTCGCCGTCCGCGTATCGGGCCGCCAGGTCCTCGACGAGGGCGTGGACGTACTCGACGAACGCCATCACGACGTCGGGGTCGTGGTGGGCGTCCGGCGTTCGCACCTCGACGGTCCCGTGGCCGGAGTGGGGCCGCACGTCGAACCAGAGTTCGCCGCGGTCGTCGATGCGGCCGGTCTCCACCATCCGCCGCTCGAACTCCTGGAAGGTCTCGAAGGAGTCGAAGGCCGTGGGCATCCCGGTGTTCGGCAACCCCTCGAATATCTTCGCGCGCGCCGACGCCAGCCCCGTGTCGAAGCCGTTCCAGAACGGGGAGTTCGCCGACAGGGCCAGCATGACCGGGAGATGCCAGCGGAGTTCGTTGGCGACCCA
This sequence comes from Halomicrobium sp. HArcel3, assembly GCF_058933135.1. Taxonomy (NCBI): domain Archaea; kingdom Methanobacteriati; phylum Methanobacteriota; class Halobacteria; order Halobacteriales; family Haloarculaceae; genus Halomicrobium; species Halomicrobium sp. HArcel3. The sequence goes on from NZ_JBZYDN010000001.1 coordinate 1,125,768, forward strand.
GGTGGCCTTGTCCGCGTCGTCGACGCCGACGTGGACGTGGAGGCCGGCGGTGACGTTGCGGTGTTGCGGATACTGGATCCGGTCGAGCTGGGACTGGTAGCGCGGCTTCTCGGCGTGTTCGAGCTCGCGCCACTTCGCCAGCGGGTGGAGACCTGCGGCGGCGATACCGAACCCGTGGGCCGTGGCGTGGTCGACGAGCGCCGTGCGGACCGCGTCGAGGTGCTCGCGCGCATCGCCCAGCGACTCGATGACGGGCGTCTGCGTCTCGATGACGCACTTGAACAGTTCGTGGTCGAGGCGTCCCTCGAGGAGTGCTGGCGGGTCGTGCTCATAGACGAGTTCGTCGGTGCCCGACGTCGGCCGACCGTGCTCGTCGACGACGTAGAACTCTTCTTCGATCCCGAGCGTTCCCATCCGGGTGAACGCGTCCGCTGCGCCCGTCTCCTCCATCGAACGGGTGGTCGGTCCCCTGGGCTTAAAGCGTTCCGTCAGCGGTCGGCCGCGCGACGACGCCCAGGTGGTCGTCGTGGTACGGTGAGAGCCGCTCGGTTTCGAGGACCTCGTACCCCCCTCGCAGGTCGTCGAGGGCGTCGTCGAACACGTCCGCCGGCGCGCGCGTGACGTCCTCGCTCCGGGCCTTGATCGCCAGCAGGAGCCGTCCGTCCTCGCGGAGGAACTGACTGTTGAGGCGGGCGACGCGAGCCTGTCCGCGCGTGGCGACGTCCTGGACGAGGACGTCCACGGGTTCGACGACGTGGGCGTACGTCGCGGGCTTCCGGGCGTCCTTCAGCAGGGGGACCAGGTTCGGGCGCGACTCGGTCGCGTCGAGCAGGTCACCCATCGGTCGTGCGGCGAACTCGACGGCGTAGGTCGGGCCGGCGAAGTCGGCGACGTGACTCACCGTCGTCCCGGCGGCGGCGCCCAGGTACAGCGTCGTCTCGCCGCCGTCGAGGCCGGTGTCCATCCCCAGCGCCAGCATCGCGCCGAGTTTCGAGCGGTGGGGATCCCAGCGCCGGTACTCCCCGTCCGTGGGTTCCCCGTACACCGGTTCCCCACGTGTCGCCAGTGACCCGGGGCCGTCGTCACCCGTGCCGTCGCCTTCGGACTCGTCGCCCTCGTCGTCGCCGGAATCACCGAATACGTGGTACTCGACGCCGTCTGGGAGCGTCACTGGTCCTCACCCCCGGTGGAGCGGGCCTGGATAGTGTCGATGCGGTCCGCGAGCTGGGCTTCCAGTTCCGGCCGCAGGTCGCCGCTGTAGTGGTCGATCCTGGCGGCGATGGTGAGTTTGCCGGCGAGGGCCCGGGCCGCCGACCCCCGGTGTTCGGGGTGGGTGCCCTGGACTGCCCCGTGGGTGTAGATGACGCCGTGTTTGGGCGAGGGCGCCCGGCCCCGGAGGTGGGCGAACAGCGCGTCCTCCGCGCCGAGGACCTGGACGGTCCCGCTGGGCTTCTTCGCCAGCGATTCGAGCCCGCCGGCCAGGTCGAGGAGGCGCGCGGCCAGTACCGGGCCGGCGAGAGCGGCGAGGTTCGGGACGACGTCCGGCGCCGTGCGCTCGACGAACGCCCGGTGCGCGTCGGCCTCGTCGGCCAGTCCCGCGACGCGGTTCGCGAGCGAGATCAGTCGCTCGTCGGCGGCGTCTTCGGGCGACCTCGTGGCGACCGTTCGCGCGTACTCCACGCCGGATTCCGCGTCGTCGTACCGGCTGGCGGCCCACTCGGCCACTCGCTCGGCGAGTTCGTTGGCTGTGCGCCGACAGTCGTCCATAGCACGAATACTATGTTGTAATTGTTTATCGTCAGCCCGTTCATGTTCGCGAGCAACTTCCCGTGCAGCCTCCGTAGCAGCTTCATGCAGGAAGTCGTAGTATTCCTCTTTGCCGTTGACGAAGCCTTGTTCAATAGCTATAGTTGGCCACTCTTCTGGGGACTCAGCGGATCCAAATGTAATGGCATTCCGGGCGCCTTCACTGTCGCCTGGGTCTAATCCCGCGAACCAGCCCGTCCCAGCTTCCTCCTTGGTCATATAGGGGATTTAGACACCAGCTTGTAAACCGGTTACTGATAGTGCCTAATGACGAACTTTGCCCGTTGACTCAAATATGATAATAAATATATGTGCACAAGATTCGGTTTACAAGAGTTAGGATTTATGGATGCGATAAGTTTGATGACAGTGGCTCCAAGTATCCCAAACAGCCTCAAGTGGTTCGGCGCTATCCTTTCGGCTATCGCTGCTATCATTGTCGCTTACAGGTTTTTTCTACATCGACCAAATATCAAGCTGATGGCAGAGTTGAGTCATGATGGTTTTGTCCATGAAGAGGGCATTGTTACATCCCATCCTGTCTTTTATTTAGTGAATGAAGGAACGCGTTATGCAGAGGACACGTATATCGAGATATCACTCCCCACATGGAACTTCGGAGAGGGTCAGAAAGCCGTGTCAATTGACGTTGATGTGTCTATACATGGCAGTGATGATGAGGGAAAAGAAGATTCAGCTCCCGGTTTCTTTACGGCCCTTCATCAATATCTAATCGAATCCTTGGAAAAAGACGCTGAACAAGACGATGTTGATGATGAAGTATCAACGGGAGAGTTGGTTTTTGAGGACTCAGTCCTAAAGACGAGGCACGATGATAGACATTATATTGGCGCGCCAGGTGAGATAAACCAGATTTTTGTAGATGATATTCTGTATGAGGATACAAAATTCCGTATCTTTTCAACAACTGTTGAGTTAGAGCGTTTTCAGAACTACACTCTGGATTATAAAATTGGCTGCAGGACTTACAGCCCACGAAAGGGCTCAATTCATTTTGAAGTCCATTATGACGAGATTCAGATTCATCATGAACATCCAAAGCCTTGGTGGACATGGTTCCAAAACTTATGGGGAAAGATC